>CAXXQW010000012.1:0-111103 GCA_963677615.2 Oceanispirochaeta sp.
TCTGAACTCATCCGGTGCCACTTCTCTGGCTATTCCTACGCAGCCTCTGCGGATTTTGGGGCCGAATGGCACTCTGGCATTCACCAGCAGAAGCCTGTTTTCCTGATCCATATAAAAAAACGGGTCTCTGCAGCTTACCCAGTGTCTCCCTTCCGAAACAGATTCTTCATAGTGAGGCCCCGTAATGGATAGGGGATAATTGGATGAGGAAACCTTTTCCCAGTGATAAAGGTCGTTGGAGCGGGCCAGTCCTATCCTTTGTATCCTGCCCCGTTCCCTCCGGCTCAGTCCGGTATAAAACATTCTGAAGGAAGCCGGACCATCAGGGTCCGGAGTTATATGCATGGTCCAGAGCATATCGTCATCCCAGTCGCCCGGTTCTCCGATAAAAAGGGGGTTTTTTACTCTGCGCCAGAGAAAGCCGTCGTTACTAACCGCATGGGCTATATAATCATGGTTCGGCAGAACAAGATGAAAAAGATGAAAAAGTCCATTGTGATGAATCACGTCCACATCACCCAGTTCGGAATCAACAAAGCCTTCGCCTGTGTACATATATTACCTCTTAACTAAAATCTATATATTTATAATTCAAAATATAATATTATAAATAAATACGGTATATATCAAATTTTGCAGTGAATATAAGAATTATCCGGTTCTTGACAGAAAAATCGATAGTTAGTATTCTAAATAACGTTAATGATTTTTTATGCCATTGTTGCCCATCCTATTCGTTTTCCCCATAAACAGACGGTTATCTGTCTTCTCTGAAGAAGTGTTCTTCCTATAAAGGATGAAAAAGAGGCTTGTTCCTTTTATCTGCCCATAAAGCAGTGTTCAGAGTGTTCGGGTTGGCATAATAATTTAAAATGCAAGGAGAATTTTATGAGAGAGAAAAGTATTAAAGTATTTTCATGTCCTAAGTGTGGAAAGCAGCTGAGTATTGATGCGGAAAAAAGCTTCAGAAGAGGCCTTTGTCCCAATTGCCGTGAAAGAATTACAATTCCAGCCACTCCCAAATAATCATCAGGATCCATGAAATATCTGGTAGGGGCGGATTTCTCCCCGTCCTTTATCCCTGTAATCCAGAATCACCAGGCTTAAAGAAGTTTCTGCAAATATAAATTTAAATATGATTGATTAAAGGTAAATAAAATTTAAAAAAAATTGACAGATAGAAATGTTACCAATCTCTTATGAATTCGGGAAATAATTCACTATTCGAGATATTGCAAAGATGGCTCAGGTATCGCATGTTACTGTAGCCAGAGCTCTTGCCGACAGTCCCTTGGTAAAAGAGAGCACAAAAAAGAAAATCCTCAAAATCTCAAAACAAGTAGGTTATATTCCGAATAATCTGGCTAAAAATCTGGCAACCCATAAGTCCAATACCATCGGTATGGTAATTCCTGATATTATGAATCCTTTTTATGCTGAGGTTGCTAAAGGCATTAAGAACTATGCAGGAAGTATGGGCTTTAATCTGATACTATGTGATACCGATAGGGATTTAAAAAAAGAAAAAAAATATATAGAGGAACTTTCCTGTCTCCGGGTAGGAGGTGTCATTGTTTCTCCCGTATCTAATGATATCTCCCATATAACAAAATATTTCTCCAGCAAAAGTCCTGTAGTTTTTATGGCAAAAATCCCGGGGTTCAGTCATGTTGTCAGTGATTCCTATCAGGCTGCATATGATGGAACCGAATATTTAATTAAATCTGGGCATAGAAATATTGCGTTTGTAGGCCATGAAGAAAATGCTATTACCAGGGAACTTCGTTACGAAGGTTATGAGTACGCAATGAAGCATAATGGACTTATCCCTATCAGTTTTGAACAGGATGATTATAATATTCACGAAAGGATAGGGTATGAGTTAACACGAAAGCTTTTTGAAAGAACTAAACCTCATCCTACAGGTATAATGGCTTTTAATGACTATTATTGCACTCGGAGCCATTGAAGCCGTAGAGGAACTGGGGTACAGAGTTCCTGAAGATATCTCTGTCATTGGAATTGATGATGTTTATCCTGCCAAACTTCACAGAGTAAAACTGACAACCCTGGCACAGGATAAAATCGGTATAGGAGAACTCTGTGCAAAGATTGTCATCGATAAAATTAAAAATTCAAATAATAATGAAATTATCCAGAAATATTCCCAACAAAGCTGATCATCCGAGATACATGTAGAAGCATATAAACAGTTGCCGCTGTTTGTAAATATTGTACATAAACAGGAGGAGTTTATGAGAAAAAGGATTCTTGGAATTATTGTTTTATTAATGTTACCGGTAACATTCCTGGTCGCTGGAGGACAGGCCGATGACGGGGAGAAACAACAATAGCTCTTGTTCCGAAGACAATGTCTAATCCCTATTATGTTGACATGGCAGCAGGAGCACAGAAGGCTGCTGATGCCGCCGGAGTTGAATTGATTGTCCAGGCAGCAGAAAGAGAAATTGATGTAGAGAAGCAGATGCAGATTGTCGAAAACCTGGTGATTAAAAAGGTGGATGCTATTCTTCTAGTGCCCTCAGGATCGAAGGAGATTGTTTCTGCTGTGAAAAAGGCTCAGGATGCGGATATCCCTGTGATTATTATCGATACCAAACTGAATCCGGAATCAGCAGCAGCTGCAGGACTGAAGCCTGCTACTTTTATTGGTTCTGATAACTATATGGGAGGTCAGATAGCTGCTCAGTACGTTATTGACAAGCTACAGGGAAAAGGGAATGTAGCGGTAATCGAAGGGATTTCCGGTCATGAAACCAGTGATGCCCGGTGCGGAGGCTTTATCGATGAAATCAATAAAACCGCCATCAATATTGTCTCTTCTCAGACAGCACAGTGGGAAAGGAATAAAGGATTTGATGTTTTTCAAAACATGCTGACTGCCCATCCAGAAATCGAAGCTGTTTTTGCAGCCAATGACCTGATGGCTCTTGGTGCTGTGGAAGCGATAGATCAGGCAGGAAAGACAGGAGACATTATGGTTATCGGTTTTGATGCACAGGATGATGCCATAAAAGCCATTAAAGAAGGAACAATGGTAGGAACTGTTGCGCAGTATCCTTCTGAAATGGGCAGGATTGCTGTTGAAAGCGCCTTGAAACTATTGGCAGGTGAAACAATCCCAGAATCAATACCTACAAAAGTTGAACTTATTAAATAGTTGAATCAATGAAATTGCCCTCCTTGAGGAGGGTAATTTTTTGAACTGTCAGGAGTGTACTATTTTGAGCAATAGAATGGTTGTGATGAATAATATCACAAAACAGTTTCCAGGTGTGCTTGCATTGGACTGTGTCAATTTTGAAGCAGAGGCTGGTGAAGTTCATATCCTGCTGGGAGAAAATGGGGCAGGTAAAAGCACATTAACCAAAATATTATCAGGAGTCTATAATCAGACTTCCGGTACAATCACCGTCGATGGAGAACCCTATCTGGTACAGAATGTAAAAGATGCTCAGGAAAAAGGGGTAAATATGATTTTTCAGGAATTAAACCTTGTTCCCCATCTATCAGTTTCAGAAAATATATTTCTGGGAAGGGCTCCCCAGATCGGTTTTCATATAGACTGGGAAAAAATGAATCAGGAAGCAGATAAAATCCTGAAATCTTTGCATGTTGATATTTCACCCACTCAGATTGTTAAAAGTCTCGGAATTGCAAAGCAGCAGATGGTTGAAATTGCAAAAGCTCTTTCTTTCAAATCAAAAATTATCGTTATGGATGAACCGACCGCAGCTCTGACAAATACAGAGATAGAACAATTATTTGCAACAATCAGACGCCTTAGAGACGAGGGCGTCTGTATCATTTATATCTCTCACAGAATGGAAGAACTTATGAAAATCGGTGATCGGGTGACGATTTTGAGAGATGGGAAGTATGTCAATACAGTAAAGGTTCAGAATACGTCCATGTCTGAACTTATCAGGATGATGGTTGGAAGAACCCTGGAGCAGAAATTTCCCAAAGAGATATATGAGCCGGGCAGAGAAAGGTTGAGAGTAGAAAAACTCAATCAATCAAAAAATAAGCTTCAGGATATCTCCTTTCAAGTGAGAGCCGGAGAGGTCGTGGGTTTTTCCGGTCTGATGGGAGCAGGAAGAACAGAAGTTATGAGAGCAGTTTTCGGGGCAGATTCTTTTGATTCCGGCAGGATATATATTGACGGGAAAGAGGTGAAAATCCGATCTGCCAAGGATGCAATTTCTCACAAAATCGGCTTTCTGACAGAAGATAGAAAACAGCAAGGGTTGGTATTACAACTGGGATCTCAAAAAAACATAACTCTGGCAAGTCAGAATAATATAAAGGGGAAATTTGGTTTAATCTCAAAAAAGAGTCAATAATAGCCAATAAGCTTGTAAAGGAACTTGATATAAAAACGCCTTCAGTGAATCAAAAAGTGAAATTTCTCAGTGGCGGCAATCAGCAGAAAGTTGTTTTGGCAAAATGGCTTGCCAGCGATTCACATATTGTCATTTTTGATGAGCCTACAAGAGGGATCGATGTAGGAGCAAAAGTGGAAATCTACAAAATCATAAACAATTTAACCAGCCAGGGAAATGCTGTGATTATGATCTCATCAGAATTACCTGAAATTATAGGAATGAGCGACAGAATCTATGTCATGTGCGGAGGCCGTATTACCGGAGAATTATTAAGAGAAGAATTTACCCAGGAAAAGATCATGGCATTAGCGACAGGAGGAAAATAAATAAAAATGAAAGATGTTCAGGTTTCAAATCAATTGGGAGTCATCCAGTTCTTTAAATACAACAGCAGAGATCTCGCAACAGTTTCTGCTCTCTTGCTCCTCTGCCTTGTTATTACGGTGATTGAACCGGTTTTTCTCTCTTCAGCAAATCTCCTTAATGTAATAACCCAGTCTTCTATCAATGCCATCATAGCAATAGGGATGACTTTTGTTATTTTATCTGCAGGCATTGATTTATCAGTTGGTTCAATTGTGGCTTTTTCCGGAGTTGTTTTGGGAAGTGCCCTGCAGAATGGATTTCCTATGATCGTGGCTATCTTGATAGGTTTGGCCGTTGGGGTTCTCTGCGGTGTTGTTAATGGCGTGGTAATTGCCAAAGGGAATATCCCTCCCTTTATTGCCACACTGGGAATGATGAGCATCGCTAGAGGCTTTGCCCTTGTCTGGACTGGTGGGCGTTCAATTTCCGGCTTTTCTGATGCTTTCAGATGGTTTGGGGAAGGACGGTTTCTGGGAATCCCTTCTCAGATTATTATCACTATAGTCCTTTATTTTATTGCTTGGTATGTACTTAAGTTTACTAAGATTGGAAGAAATGCCTATGCTATCGGAGGGAATGAGGAAGCTACCAGGTTATCAGGAATTAATATCGATAAGTTCAAGATTATTCTGTATAGCATTAATGGTCTTACAGCAGCTATTGCATCCATAATTCTTGCGGGACGCCTGAATTCCGCCCAGCCCATTGCAGGAATCAATTATGAGTTGGATGCCATTGCGGCAGTAACGATTGGTGGTACCAGTCAGAGAGGCGGTGAAGGGAAAATACAGGGATCACTGATTGGAGCATTGATCATGGGAGTTCTTCGGAACGGTCTCAACCTTGCGGATGTTTCATCATATATACAGCAGATCGTCATTGGTACGGTCATAATTCTGGCTGTGATGCTGGATATGAAAGCCAAACAGAATTGATAAGGAGATTGTCCATGAAAAAAATTAAAGTGGGAATCATAGGTGCCGGCAGGATCGGAAAAGTACATATGCTGAGTATCTGTAATAATGTAAAAGAAGCTGAGATCAAGGCCGTGTCCGATATAAACATGGATGATCAATTACAAGCCTGGATTCGGAACTCGGTATAGTAAATATTTATAAAGATGCAGATAGTATCATGAATGATCCGGAAATTGAAGTTGTCCTTATCTGTTCAGCAACCTCTACACATGCTGACTATATTATCCAGGCAGCTCAGGCAGGAAAGCATGTATTTTGTGAAAAACCCCTGGATCTGGATCCCAATAGAATTCTGGAAGTTCTTGATGAAGTAAAAAAAGCCGATGTAAAATTCCAGATTGGCTTTCAAAGGCGTTTTGATCATAACCATCGTAAGGTATATCAGGATATTCAGGATGGTAAGGTTGGAACACCTCAAGTATTAAAAAATTACTTCAAGAGATCCTTCGCCGCCGCCTATCAGCTATATTGAAGTGTCAGGAGGGATCTATATCGATTGTATGATACATGACTTTGATATGGCACGTTATCTTATGGGAGTAGAAGTCGAGGAAGTCTCTGCATATGGGTCTTGTCTGGTAGATCCCAGAATCTGTGAAGCAGGTGATGTGGATACAGCCGCTGTCCTTTTAAAATTCAAAAACGGCGCTTTAGGTTTAATCGACAACAGCAGACAGGCTGTGTACGGGCATGATCAAAGGGTGGAAGTCCTGGGGTCAGAGGGTTGCCTTATGGATTATAATGATTCTCCATCGAATTGCCGGTTCTACGGGAAAGAGGGAGTCGTCTCCGAAAAACCTCTCAATTTCTTTTTGGAACGGTATATGGGAGCCTACGGAATAGAGATCAAAGAGTTTTTCGAGGCAATTGCTAATGATAAGGATGTCCCCTGCGGTGGAAAAGATGGCTTATATTCTGTACTGATTGCAAAAGCTGCTACGGAATCCTTTAAAACAGGAAAACCAGTTAAAGTTGACTATATGAATTATGGGGGCATAGAATGAAAGCATTTCTTCTGGAAGCAGATTGGTCTCCTCAAAGTTCATATAAAATATCGCAAAAGGAGCTGGATGAAAAAAGGGCTTTCAGATCCGATCTTGTCTGGAATAATATCCGTAAGGGACTGAAAGATGTGCCCACACCAAAGCCAGGAAAGAATTCTGTACTTCTCAGAGTGGGAGCCTGCGGGATCTGTGGTACTGATGTGCATGCGGTTCAATCTAATGATGCCGGTTATTCAGCATATGCCTCCCACCTGAAACTTCCAGTGATACTGGGACATGAGTTCTCTGGTGAGGTCGTAGAAATAGGCAGTGAGGTCAAATCAGTATCTGTCGGCGATATCATTGCTGTCGAGCAGATGCATTGGTGCGGAACCTGCCGTTCCTGCAGAAAAGGACTTTTTAACCAGTGCGAAAACCTGGAAGAAGCGGGATTATCGTCAGATGGCGGGTTTGCAGAATATATAGTTGTTCCAGAGAAGTTTTGTTGTAATATTAATCATATTGCAGAAGCTTTGGGAGACAAATTGGCTGCATTTGAAGCAGGTGCCCTGGCTGAGCCTGTTAGTGTGGCATACAGCGGTATGGTCATTAATGCAGGCGGCCTCAAACCAGGCTGTGATGTTGTAATATTCGGCGCAGGGCCTATAGGACTTGTATCTGCGGAACTGGCAAGAGCTTTCGGAGCTGGTCAGATTTTTATTTTCAATACCAATCCTCATAGAGATCATTTGGCAGAAAATATTGGTGCTGACTATGTCGTGAATCCTTACGAAATGAAAAAACAGGGTACCAGTGCCGGCGATTTTGTTCTGGAACACACAGATGGTATGGGTGCTGGCATGATAGTTGAAGCAACAGGGAATTATGACAAAGTATACCCAGAAATCATTAAATGTATGGGAGACGGATCAAGGATTGTTCAATTGGGAGTAGGCGGAAAGGATGTGCAATTTGATATGCTTCCGGTGTTGAGGAAAAATGCCAAAATCATTGGTTCTCTTGGACATGCCGGCAGCGGAATATTCCCATCTGTGCTCAGTTTAATGGCAAATCAACGGATTGATGCAAGAAAAATTGTAACCGGTCGATACCTTCTCTCAGATATTGAAGAGGGATTGTCTGAAGCTTCTTTAAGGGAGCGGGGCCATGGAAAAATTCTGATAAGCCAATATTATTGAATGTGATCTTTCAGCCCGGGTAATCCAGAATTACCCGGCTTAAAGAAGCCCCTGTAAATATATCCTGACCGATTTCCCATATGAAAATCCCCGAAAGGGTATGTTCCGCCGCAATGTTGAGTTTTTTCCTGACCGTATCTGGTCCGTTGAAAAAGTATCCTCCCGCTTCATCCGAATCAGGACCGGGAGCGTAGTCTCTGACAATTTCAAAATAACTTTGACTCTTCTTCCAGTAATCCGGCGAATATCCGTCAAAAATGCGTCCGTAAAAAGGGAGTCCCAGCAGAATCTTTTCCGGAGGAATGGCGAAACGGGCCATCATATATTCCACCGCTTCCAGGGTACCTTCCCAGGTAGAATGACGACCGTAAAAGTCATAGGCCATCAGATGGATGGTATCGGGCAGTGAGTAAACCTCTTCTTTCAGCAGCCTGTAGCGGCTCACCGCCATGGAGAGGGTTTTTCCGGTTGCCTGAGTCATAAGCTTCAGTTCTCTTATAAAAGCCAGGTGGATCTCTTTCTCTTCATCGTTGCGGGGAAATTCCCAGTCCAGATCAATGCCCGAAAGATTGTATTTTTTAAGAGTGTCCTGAATGGTTTCCACTGTTTTTATCAGCTGCTCTTCATCTCTTACCCAGGGAAGAATTTCCTGGGAGGATCCGGATAGGCAGAGGCTCATCTGCGTTTTGTACATCGCCGGGATACGGCTCAGATAGAGCATGTTTTCACGGTCTTTTGCGTCGAAATCCAGGGCATCCCCCTGGGAAAAACCAACCGTAAAATAGATAAACTCATCAAAATTACCCAAAAGATACTCACCTCTGGCCTGCCGGTAGTCTGTGGGCAGAATCCTCTTTTTGTTGTAGTAAGGGTTTTCAAACCGGGGAAAAGGGTTCATATCGTACCAGGGCAGATTTCCGCTTACATCGGCGGGGAACATCTGCTGCAGCCTGTATTCGGGCAGGTAGGTCACTTTTCTGGGAGAATAGGTTTCTTCGTCCTGCTGGGCCGATAGAAAAGAATGGAAGAGAAATATGAATAGAGCGGAAATCACAACCGCGGTATTTTTTCTGGGCATACGGGGTATTATAGAGGAGCCTTTATAACGGGTAAAGTGGGTGCTGCGGATTTACAAAACTTCCTGATTTTCCCATAATCCCCCTTAAAGAAAAAACAGGAAAGGACATCTTTAATGAATATTCAGATTATCGGAACCAAAAAAATGCAAGGATACCCGCAAGGCACACCGCTTTTTTCAGGACCGGGGGATCAAATTTCATACCCTGGATTTAAAGGAAAAAGGCCTCAGTAAAGGGGAGCTTGCCAATATTCTTGGTAAAATCGGGGAAGATGAACTGGTTGACAAAGAGGCTCCCCTGTATAAAAAGAAATTCGCCTATATGGAATTTGATCCGCAGGAGGAACTTCTGGAAAACCCCGAGCTGATCAGGACTCCTGTTGTACGCTGCGAGGGAAAAGTTACGGTTGGATATAATCCTGATGTCTGGAAAAGCTGGCTTGCAGACTGAAAAAGAACTTTTGCGGTTTGGCGTACTGGGGAGCGGCTCCTCGGCCAATGCCTATGTTTTTGAATACGGTGACTTTTCCATTCTCATAGATAACGGATTCTCCCGCAGCGAATTCCTCCGGCGCATGAAGTCTCTGGGTTTTCAGTCCCGCAAGCTTGCTTTTATTTTTCTTACCCATATTCACAGTGATCATTTCAAAGGGGTGGAACAGCTTAGCCGTGATCTGGGAATCCCAGTTGTCACTCACGGTGATATGCCGGTGGAACAGTATCTGAAAAAAGAGGGGCTTCACCGCCTGGATATTACTCCCGGAAAAGAGTACTCCTTCGGGAATCTCCTCTTCCGGGCTTTCGAGACTTCCCACGATGCGCCCTGTTCCGTTGGATTCCATTTTTCTCTGGGCTCTACGGTTTTTACCCTTATCACCGATACGGGCTGCATTACTCCGCAAATGGAAGATCTTGCTGCTTCCTCTGATTACCTTTTTCTGGAATCCAATTATTCTCCCGAACTCCTTCACAAGGGGCCATATCCGCAATTTCTGAAAAAAAGGATCCTTTCTCCTCAGGGGCATCTTTCCAACCTGGATGCAGCGGCATTCATGAGTCGTCTTGACTCAAGGGATGAGAAGAGGCTGAAAAAAATATTTCTCTGTCATTTATCAGAAAAAAATAATACAGTAGAGAAGGTACGGGATGAGGTTGGCAAGATCTATGGTGGGTCCATCCCCTATACGGTCTGCTCCCGGAATGACAGCATTTCCCATTCCCGCCTCACCGCAGATCATTAATCCCAAGGAGATTTCCATGTTTGAGCAGAAAGAGTTTTGGCAGTATGTTTTCAATACCCTTCCGGAAATAGAAGAATTTCAGGATCAACCTGCAGAAGACAATCACTCGGACAGGGAAATCCGTAAGTTTCTGAATATCCTGATGGGAGAGGAGTCAAAGAATGTAACCTTTCTTGAAAAAGCCGCCGGCATGATTCAGAAAGAGTGGGACTCTCTCACGGAATCTGATCCGGAATATCAGACACGGATGGAAAATCTTCTCAGGAACTCATCTCACCTTACTCAAGAGGAAAAGGAAGAAGCCCTGCTCAATTTTTTCTTTCCCGAATTCCTTTTTGCGGGAGGCAATCCGGACGACCAGATTGAGGCTATCAGGAAGCGGCGAACCTTAAAGATCCGGTCTTTGAATCCTGATCCCATCCAGAATCCTTCCGAGGAGATTATTTTCACTTCCAACGTGCTATTAACTGTTCCCCCCGAGAAATACTATCCGAGATTAACTGACCAGATGAGTGAAAGAGCCCGTTCTGTAGCCTGTGAAGAGCAGAAATTCTGGTTTGATCATCCATCCTTATGGGGGTGGATACACAGGCAAACGAGATGATTTACGGCCTGAAAGGCCTTTCCGAGGCCCTTCGGTATGAAAAAGAAAAAGGCCATGCCGCACCGGATGCTCAAATGACAGTGATCCTCTCCTTGTCGGTCACTCATGAGGGCCTCAAGGATCTGGCGCATACCTACCTCTCTTCGGAGCTGAAAAAAGCCGGAACTCCCGAGGGGTTGAAAGTGTATCTGTTTACCGAAGAAGATACGGTTTTCCTTGTGAAGAAACTGGCAGAACTCTCGGATTTACCCCAAGCAGATACCCTTATGGAAAAAGTCTTCGGTGTGGATGGCCGTTACGGGAGGCATTACAGTTTTCTTAAAGCCATAGCGCCTCTGTGGTCTCTGGTTATGGACAGAAAGATCAAGGGTACCTTCAAGATAGATCTGGATCAGGTCTTTCCCCAGAAAGAACTGGAGGAGCAGACCGGAAAAACGGCATTTCAGCATTTAAGTACTCCTCTATGGGGAGCCACAGCACAGGATTCCCGGGGAAGGGATGTATTCTTGGGAATGATCGCCGGGGCTCTGGTAAACGAAAAAGATATCTCCCGGGGGATATTTACTCCCGATGTGCCTCTGCCCGGAGAAGGAAGCGTGAGAACAGGGGAAAACAGGATCTTTGAAAAACAGAAAGTCATGGCGGTTTCTACCAGAGGGGAAATGATGACCCGCTACGGAGAGCCGGATTTTCCCGATCATCCCGACGGAAAAGAAGAGTGCCTCAGCAGGGTGCATGTGACGGGGGGAACCAACGGAATCCTGTGCGAAGCTCTCAGAAAATATCGTCCTTTTACTCCTACTTTTATCGGAAGAGCAGAGGATCAGGGGTATATCCTTTCCGTTCTGCTCGGCAGACCGGGAGAAGCGGAAGAAGCACCTCTGTTGCGTTATGTCCATGAAGCAGGCTTGATGATGCGTCACGACAAAGAGGCTTTTGCCGGTGATGCTATCGAAGCGGCAAAACTGGGTACCTGGGTGGGTGATCTGCTGAGGCAGCTCTATTTCAGTTACTACGGGCAGATTCTTCCGGGGGGAATCAAGGCAGTTAAAGAGGAGCTGGATCCCTTTACAGGCTGTTTTATCACTCCCTATCCCTTTACCATGATTTTTCTCAGGCTGATTCTGAAAGTTATCAGCGAGAAGGATCACAGGGAAACTCTTTTAAGCCTGGCTGCGGGAAGACTCGGCTGTTTTGTTGAAAACAGGGAAAATCCCGGTACTGTCCGGTCTGCCTGGATCAGGGAAAAAGAGGGGTGGGACATATACTATGACTGCCTTGATCTTCTGGAAAGCGGAATAATTGTTAATGACGGAAAAGCCGAAAAAACCAGAGACGCTCTGAAACAGAGGATGGAGGCGTGCAGGATCAGCTGATCAGTTTTATCAGTTCCCGATACCATCCTTCCGGGTCGGGAGTGGTGTTTTCAAACATCTGACCTCCTGCCATCTCTTTATGCCCCCCGCCGCGGCCTTTGTCCTGGAGAAACTGTTTAAGAATCCGGGTGGCATGACGGTCGGGCCAGTTGTTCCGAAAGGAAATATTGATCATATCTTTGTTTCTGGCAAAAAGGCAAACAAAATGCACTTCATTCACTGAAAGGATAAAGTCTCCCAGAATCCCTAAAAGGTTTTGGGCGCAGCCGTCAGGAAGATAGCAGAAAGCAATCCCTTTATGATAGCGGATCTCCTGAATAACCGACTGAAAGTATTTCAGATCCGATAGCTGAATATTGTTTCTCAGAATATCGTTAACCACATTTTTATCTGCATAGCGGAACAGGTGCTGAAAGGCATCTAGATCCATCTCTGTCATTCCCCGGGTGTAAAGATCCGTATCTCTGGCCAGCCCGATAAGCATGGCCGAAGCGGCGGATCCGGAGGGCTCCAGATTCTGTTCCCTGTAGTATTCACTGATGATTGTTGAGCAGGATCCGTATTCAGGTCTGATATCTGCCAAAAGGACATCTTCTGTGGTTTTGCTTTTATGATGATCGATCACGGCGATCTCCCGGCCCGTCAAATCCTCCACATTGGAGTTCCCTTTGCAGCCGTCTACGATAATGATCCTGTCGGATTCTGTCAGAGTGTATTGTTTCCAGTGATAAAGGGGTATCTGAAGAAGGGCTATCATACGGATCAGAGAGTCTCTCTGAAGCTCTCCATCATAGATAATTTCCGTATGAATGCCTCTGTGTTCCAATAGCTCTTTTAAGCCGTATGCCGCGCAAACGGCATCGGGATCCGGAAAGTTATGGGTCTGAATAAAAACCCTTCCGTCCTGCTCTTGAATCAGGTTAATCAGATTTTCAGAAAAGATAGGCCCCTCCGGATAGTCAAAATATATTCCATAGTTTATCATTCTTTCAAAATAATTTCACCCACATCCTGTATGATTGCTTCACTACCGGCTGGAAGGGGGCACTTTGGTTTTCCCGGGATTTTCCGGTTATCAGGGAAGCTGAAATTACATCAGGAAAAAGCAGAGAGGATTTCATGGCCATTCAGTGGTTTCCCGGTCATATGACCAAGACAAAAAAAATCATCAAAGAGAATCTGAAAAAGGTGGACATGGTTATAGAAATCCTGGATGCAAGAGCTCCTCTGGCAAGCAGAAACCCCCTTCTGGATGAATTAACCGAAGGTAAACCCCGTTTGATCCTTCTCAATAAGGCCGATCTGGCGGATCCGTCCGTTACAGAACAGTGGATCCGGTATTTTCAGTCTTCCGGTAATACCGCAGCCCTGTCGGTGAACTCTAAAAATGCCAAGAGCCTGAAGAGTGTTCCCGGAGAGTGCCGAAAGCTGTGCCGCGAAAAAAAGTGGATCAACCGGAGGCCCGTAAAAGCAATGATAGTGGGTATTCCCAATGTGGGTAAATCAACTGTCATCAATACTCTGGCAGGGAAAAAGAAAGCTCAGGCCGCGAATCAGCCGGGAGTAACCAAAGACATGCAGAGAGTCCCGGTCAGCCGGGAACTGCAGATTTTCGATACACCGGGGCTTCTCTGGCATAAGTTTGAAGATCAGATTGTGGGCATGAAGCTGGCTTCGCTGGGATCTATCCGTGATGCCATTCTCCATCTGGACGATATTGCCTATGCCTGTGTGGGGTATCTGACAGGGGCAGTATCCTGATCTGATTAAAAAACGGTACAAGCTGAATTGGGATGATAGTGCCGATTCTCCCGAACCTGATGAACTTATACGGCAGATAGGGAAAAACAGAGGACTTCTGATCAGCGGCGGGGATGTGGATTATGAACGATCATCTAGGCTGATCCTCAAAGAGCTGAGAGACGGTATTATGGGAAGAGTCTCTTTGGAGCTTCCAGATAATCCCTCCCGGTTCTGGCCCGAACCGGAAGAGGAATCCTCTACTCGGGAATCCCGGTAATCTTCCATTCTCCTTCTACAAATTCCACCATAAAGACCAGGTTCTGGCCTTTCATAAAATCTTCCCGGCCGAATTTCACTTCTGTTCCCAGAAAAAGGTAGCAGTTTTCATCAGGGACCCAGTTTCTGGAAGAGTTTATCCAGTCCGGGAAGAGGGCCGCATACTCCTTGTAACTGTACAGATGGTATCGATAGCTCTCTTTGTAATCGGCTACTGTATAGCCTGCCAGGTCGGATGCAGGGGGCGCCACACGGTATTTTGACTGGTTCAGCCCCGTGTTGAGAATATGGATCTGATCGTCCAGGGATTTATAGAATCCCGGCAAGTTGCCCTCTATGTTGTACCGGACGAATTCCAGCGAAAAGGCCAGGGCTTTTTCTCTGGTTTCCCCCTCTTGGAGGGGCGGGGAGGCTGTCCGGGCCGGGTCCGGGCTCATCAGAGCTGCGGGAGAAGAGAATGCCATACGGATTTCCGGTTTTGTGTCGGATGCCTCCAGAGAACTGTCTGTGAAATCCCAGGCTTCCAGCTCTATCTTGTAGACCTTTCCCGGACTGGAAGAACGGGGGGGGGCGATCAGGCGGACACAGAGCGTTGCATTCTTGTCCAGAAGGCGGCCGTCCGAACTGTAGGGAATGTACCAGTTGCTGTTTTTCTCCTGCCAACGGGATCCCTGTTCTGTCCAGGGGAGGGTAAATACAGGGCTGGATTCTCCGGACTGTCTCAGTTTGATCTGCAGAGTACTCTGGCCCTGGGGAGATTCATCTATGTAGGTGGTTTTCAAACGCCATTTTCTCAGGGTTCCGGCAGGGGGAGGAAGCAGGTTTTTTACTTCTTCCGAATAGACCTGACCGATGTCGATCCATCCGCCATCGCTGTTTATATACACCGGCTGATAATCCTGGCTGTCATAGAGAGTGTAGCTTCCGCTCAGTGTGCCATACTCCTCCTGGGCCGGGATTGTCAGGGAAAGGGTTGCCATCAGAAGCAGGGTTGTCAATTTCTTCATATTAATCAGTGCCTCCTTAAAAACACTCTGACACTATATTCTCGGCGTTTTTCAGGCGCTGGTTGAAGGAAAAAAAGAAGCTGCTTTCCGGGCCTGAATCCGAAAAGCAGCTTCAGTTTGAGATAGAAACCGTTTTAAACTATTCTAATTATCTGTAAGCCGGAACAGCCGACTACCAGGAGGTTTCCTCTTCCCCTCTGGCAATCAATACCTTTCCGGTTCTCACCACTTCCAGAATGCCGAACTTATCCAGCATTTTTCTCACAGCGTCTATTTTTGATGAACTTCCCGTTACCTGAAAGGTCATCGTGGTATCGCTGATATCCACATTCCGACACTTGAACGCATCGGCGATCTGAAGGATCTCTGTGCGGGAATCGCTTGAGCAATGCACCTTAATCAGAGCCAGTTCCTTCTGAATCACATCTTCATCCGAATATTCACGGGCATGGATGACATCCACCAGCCTGTTCAGCTGCTCCAGCATCAGATGGAGGGTCCGGGAATCTCCGGTGGCCTCAATATTGATTCTGGAATACCGGGGATCCTGAGAAGGAGAGCCCACAAAGCTTTCGATGTTATAGCCTCTTCTGGCAAAAACCAGTGCGATCCTGATGGTCACTCCGGGCTTGTTTTCTACATATAAACTGATATTGTGCTTACCCTGTACTTCGCTCATCAGGTTCCTCCCGTAGGTTTATCCAGTTTTTTCCGGGGCATTGTCAGCAGCATCTTGTCCAAAGTGGCTCCCGAGGGAACCATGGGAAATACATTGTCATGCTGTTCCACTTCCGCATCGATGATGCAGGGGCCGTCATTGTAGGCCAGGGCCGCATTCAGCACTTTCCTTACATCGGCGCTTCGTTTTACCCGGAATCCTTTCATGCCGTATGCAGTGGCCAGTTTAACAAAGTCCGGATTTCCTTCCAGATCCACTCCGGAAAGACGGTTTTCATAGAACATATGCTGCCACTGTCTTACCATTCCCAGGTAATTATTATTAATTAGAAGGATCTTGATAGGCAGTTTCTCGTTGACAGCTGTAGAGAGCTCCGGAAGGGTCATCTGAAATCCTCCGTCTCCCACAACAGCCACTACCACCTTGTCCGGATGGGCCAGCTGAGCGCCGATAGCGGCTGGAAAACCGAATCCCATGGTTCCGGCTCCTCCTGAAGACACCCAGTAGCGGCTTTTTTCTGTCTTGAAAAACTGGGCAGCCCACATCTGATGCTGTCCCACATCGGTTGTCACAATGGCTTCGCCGCCGGTCAGCTTGTACATTTCTTCAATGACATGCTGAGCTCTTAGTTTTCCCTCTTTTTTGTATTTCAGGGGAAATTCCCGTTTCAGACGTTTGATCTGCTTTACCCATCTCTGGGTATTGCCTTTTTCCACATAGCCGTACAGGGAATCCAGTACTGTTTTGGCATCTCCAACGATGGAGCAGTCAACCTGTACGGTTTTATTAATCTCAACCGGATCAATGTCTATATGAATCTTCTTTGCCTGGGGGCAGAAAAGTTCGGGATTTCCCGCAATCCTGTCATCCCATCTGGCTCCGACCGAAACGATCAGGTCTGCTTCGCAGAGGGCTTTATTGGCATAGGCCGTACCGTGCATTCCAGGCATGCCCAGGTTCAGATCGTGGCTTTCGGGGAAGCAGCCTTTTCCCAGCATGGTATTGACCACGGGAATCTGCATTTTCTCTACCAGAGACTGGACTTCCTTGAACGCTCCGGAGATGACAGCGCCATGACCTACCATCAGTATGGGTCTTTGAGCTTCGGAAATCATGGCTGCCGCGGTTTTTACACTCTCCTGATTAATTTCCCTGACGGGGTTGTAGCCGGGGAGTGAGAATTCTCCGGAAGTATCCTGCGGTATCATGGCGCTGGATACATTTTTGGGAATATCGATAATAACAGGACCGGGACGTCCGGTACTGGAAATATAAAATGCCTGGTTAACGATAGAAGGAAGTTCTTCAGGATCTTTCACCAGGAATGAGTGTTTGACAATAGGATAGGACATGCCCGATACATCGGCTTCCTGAAAAGTGTCGAGGCCGAGGTTTGTTGTAAGCTGCTGTCCGCAGATAACAATCATCGGTACCGAATCCATCATAGCCGTCATAATTCCGGTGAGAGTATTGGTAGCGCCCGGACCGGATGTTACCAGCACAACACCGGGTTTCCCTGTAGTTCTGGCATATCCGTCAGCCATATGGGTAGCACCCTGTTCGTGCCTTGTCAGTACCAGTTTCATTGTTGATTGAGCCAGTGCATCGTAAATGGGGATGGCATTTCCTCCGGGAAGTCCGAAGATGTATTCCACACCCTGCTGCTGGAGTATCTCAATCATTTTTTCGGCGGCAGTACATTGTTTTTTGTTCATAATGCCTCCATGACATATAGATTCATCCATATTAGTTAATATTATTTTACGGGTCAATAAGAAATAGTTGGGAAAATCCGGTATTTTGTGGTTAATTTTGATTATGTTTATAAGATTAGTTGCAGAATTTGCTCATTTCATAGTCAAATTTAGGGCATTTCTCAGGTCCTGATGGTTTGCTGCTTTTGTTTCAGGTGAAATTCTCTCTATAAATACTGGTGATTCCTCAAACAGGCCGTACCGGATTTTCGTGGAAATGATACGCAAAAGCGATGAATTCAGCCGTTCTTCAGAAATTATACCTTTCGTATAGGCATTTTTCAGGGATTCCTGGGCTTCGGGAATACTGGAGGGCATTAAAATAATATCCGTACCGGCTAAAAAGGATTTCAGGGCAGCTTCTCCCGGTGACCAGTAACGGGAAATGGCCCCCATATCCATGGCATCGGTAATGATGATTCCCTTGTAGTTCAGGGTGTTTCTGAGAAGCTCTGTCTGAACTGTCCGGGACAGAGAGGCCGGCTCGTTATTTCCGGTAAGGGCCGGTACCTGAATATGGGCCGTCATGATAAAATCCGCTCCCGCCTGGATTCCCTTTATAAAAGGAATGAAATCGACTGTTTCAAACTCCTCTTTACTACCTTTTGCTTTTACCATCCCTGTATGGGTATCTCCCGTGACATAGCCATGACCGGGGAAGTGTTTGAGAACGCTGCCTATCCTGTTGTTTTGAAATCCCCTTACGGCTGATGCCACAAGATTGCCTGTCTGTTCCGGATCACTCCCGAAGGATCTGGTTCCTATAATATCGGGAGAACGGTGCCGGCTTATGTCTGCCACAGGGGCCATATCCATATTGAATCCCAGATCTTTCAGGTCCTGTGCCAGAATGGATGCCGCCTTTTCAACCAGAGCTTCGTCTCCCATGCGGGCGAGCTCTGCTGCGGGAGGAAGGGATACCACATTCATGGTACTGACTTTACCCAGACGGGAAACTTTTCCTCCTTCTTCATCTGTACTGATGAAAAGAGGGTATGTGCTGACCGTCTGAAGATCCTGAATCAGTGATCTGGTTTGTTCCGGATCTTCAAAATTGATGGAGAAAAGGATAATCCCGCCCGGTTTATACCGGTTTATGTATTTCTGCAGGTAATCGTCCATCCGGAGCGCCGGCCGTCCCTGTGATGTGTGTCTCATGGCCAGGAAGAAGAGCTGGCCGATTTTTTCATCCAGCGTCATGGCAGATATGATTTCAAGAGCCTGATTTTTTACAGATTCTTCCTTTAAAAGGTCTTTTGTTTCCGCGTTGAGATTTGAGCCGGATCTTTCTGCTGCGGATGATGAGGACACAGAGAGGGCATCCTGGTGTGTCTTGTCACCTCCTGAACCGGTAGTGCTGCACGAAAAGAGGAAAAGCAGGGACAGTGTTAGTAGGAAATAAAAATTCTTCACAGGACGCTCCGGATTACCGACTGACAAGTCGGGCACTATTGCTATTTTTATCAATTTGTACCATGTTATTTTCTACAGTCTCCCTTGATTTTTATCAAGGGGGCCTTGAGAGGAGCTATATTTATAATGGAAAAATTGAATGATGTTAACATATCTTCCATATTACCCCTGGTAACCCCGGAGATACTGAAAGAGGAGTTACCCGTTGATGATACTCTGAAACACTCCATCGTCAATTACCGGAAAGAGATTACAAACATTCTTGAAAAGAAAGATAAGAGGATGCTGGCAATTGTCGGCCCCTGTTCCATACACGATCCTGATGCTGCGATGGATTATGCCAGAGAGTTGAAAAAACTGCGTGATCTCTATAGTGATAAACTTTATATTATAATGCGTGTCTATTTTGAAAAACCCCGGACGGCTCTGGGCTGGAGAGGCTTGATCCTTGATCCTGAACTGGATGGTTCCTATAAACTGGAGGAGGGGCTGAGAAAAGCCCGGAAACTCCTTCTGGATATAAATTCCCTCGGTCTGCCCGCCGGATCAGAGATCCTGGATCCCATTGTACCTCAGTATATTTCCGATCTGATTTCCTGGGCGGCCATTGGTGCCCGTACGACAGAATCACAGACCCATAGAGAACTGACAAGCGGATTATCCATGCCGGTGGGTTTTAAAAACGGAACCGACGGCAGCCTTGATGTGGCCATTAACGGCATAAAGTCGGCCATGCATCCTCACAGTTTTATCGGGATAGACAAAAAGGGGCAGACCTGTGTTCTCAATACCAAAGGCAATAAGACCGGCCATCCCATCCTGAGAGGAGGGAAAAACGGCCCCAACTATTACGAGGAAAAAATTGAGGATGCCGAAGAAGATCTTCTGAAAGAAGGGCTGAATCCTGTTGTCCTTGTTGACTGCAGCCATGCCAATTCGGGAAAAAAGTATTACAGACAGGAACGGGTTCTGAACTCTATCCTTGATCAGAGACGCAGAGGACGGGATTCCATCGTGGGATTCATGCTGGAAAGCAACCTTCACGAAGGGAGTCAGAACATCAGTGGAACACTTTCCGAGTTGATGTACGGTGTTTCCATTACCGATCCCTGCATTTCCATGGAAACAACAGGGGAACTTCTGAAATCCGCTTACAATTCCCTTTGATCAAACTGTGAAGTTCCCGTGATTTTTCTCTTGAAATTGTAAGGTTGAATCACGGGGAAATCTGTTTTATTCTTTTTTTTAACAGGAAATATTTATTTTTGTACTTCTCCAATCTTGATGATAACGGAGAAAAAATTTTATTCTTTGTTCCGCAATAATCAAGGAATAGGAGTTTATGAGTACAGCGGAAATTTCAAACAGTACAAATTCCGTAGCAGAAAGGGTTTGCCGAACCGTCTTCCTTATTCTGGGAAAACGTGAAAACTTTCACACAAGAAAAAAGAATCAGAAAATGCTAAACGGCGAAACCTGCACCTATGCGCTCTCTCTGACCGCACTGCCCGACAGGAAGATCCTGATCGATGAGCAGATCATACCGGCGGACAGGGAACATTACACTCACAGGCATTGGCTTTTTTCTGAAGATCCGGATCAATGGAATCTATTAAAAGCCGACAAGAACAGCATGGCCGTAACCGGAGATATGATCGACCTGGAACTGCTGGATCTTCTGGATCGTCTGGAAGGGGTTCTTCATAAACAAACCGGCAGATTTGAAATTCCTGTACCGGTTCAACCCCAGGCGGTCGGTTCGATTCACGGCATCATGCAGAAAAAAAATTCCAGGGTTTTTACCTTGGCAGCCGCCGGACTTATCATGGCCGGTCTTTTTCTTACAGTATTTATCAGCACCATGCAGTACGGGAGAATGCTAAAAACTGTTTATACCCTGAACCAGTCCATTCAGATCTCATCTGAAATCAGCACCAGTTCCATTGAAGGGCTGACCAGTCAGCTGGCCAGGGTCAATGCCGAGCTGGACGGTCTGAAAGCGGAAGTGTTCCATGAGCAGGAAGCATTCCTTTTTAACAGAAAGCAGACGGCCATGAATCTGCGATGGCTGGCATCCCAGTTTCCCCGTTCCAGCAGTTCCAGAAAAAATGCCTACCTTTATCTGGCCGATAGAGTGGATGAAGCGGAAACCTACGGAGAGATGGTTTTTCAGATGTCCCGTCTGCCTGAAAATAACGCCCAGGCTGAGACTCTGATGGCTACGGATCGGGATAATTATCTTTCCATGGGAAATTTTGAACCCGTTTTTTCAGGGATGAGCCTTCCTGTCAAAACGGAAGAGGGCAAGGATCCCTCCTCCAGCTTTATGATTTCCAGCGGTTATATTGAAAGGCGTCTTTCTCCCCTTGGATACGGAGGCGTCAAACCTCATCATGCGGTGGATATTATCAATCTGGATAATATTATCAGAATTTCCAGAACCAATGATATTATCAGGGATGAATCCATTCCCGGGGATATTGTCTCTTCCTGCAGCGGAACCATTCTGGATTCGGGGTTTGATTATGTGTACGGATGGCATGTGGAAGTTCAGCACCCTCTCAATGAGGAAATTCTACAACAGTTTCCCGGAGCCTTGTCATGGTCAACCTTTTATGCCCATATGGCCGATCCGGTTGCTCTGGAACCCGGAGAAGAAGTGAAGCAGGGGGATTTTCTGGGGCAGATAGGCAATTCAGGACGGTCGACAGGACCTCATCTGCATTTTGAAGTCAGGATTTATCATTCAGGCGGAGAAGAATCCAGCCCCTTCGGCAATTTTGATAAGATCAATCCCTACAAAGAGTCCTGATGGTCATTATAAACGGGACAAGGCCGGACAGGTTTTTCTATTGGCACCTCTTGGAGAGGTGCCGTTTTTATATGCTCTGCAGTTGACGATTACTCCATGGGAAGTATGATCGTAAAAGTTGTCAACCTGGCAGGTTCGGAGGAAAAAGACAGTATACCTTTATGCTTATTCACAACCGCCTGGGCTATGGTAAGGCCCAGGCCCTGCCTGTTCACATCCGTGGTGAACAGGGGATCGAAGATTTTATCCTGGTCATGTCTGGAAATCCCTTTTCCGTTATCGGAAATGGAAATCCTCAGGGTTCTGGAATTGTTCAGTAAAACATCATTGTCCATGCATGATGCATGAATAATAACTTCCGGCGGGTTTTCCGTTGAATTGCCAAGGGATGTAAAAGCGTTTCTTAATATATTCAGTATGGCTGATGTGATTTTATCCATATCAATCATCGCTTCAGGAATCCCCTGTTCTATCATGATATTGAGATAGGAGCGCTCCTTAAAAGTCAAAAATTGCAAAACGTTATTTATCAGTTCATGGATTCCTGTTTTCTTTTTCTGCAGGATTCCCCCTTCGGTGATTGAAATAAGGCGGCCGGTTAATTCCTTCACCTTCGTGATGGAGAGAGAGGATTTCTCAAGATAGGAATGAATTTTTTCAATATCATCGGTATATTTTGCCAGGTCCATAAAACCATAGACGCTTGTAAGAATATTATTGAACTCATGAGCGATTCCGGCTCCCACAACCGATAAGCCCTTAAGCCTTTCTATTTTCAGTTTATTTTCAAAATTGCTCTTTTCAATGGTTATATCTTTCAGAATCACCATACTTCCTGTATATACACCATGTTCTATTATGGGAAAAACGGCCGGTTCCAAATAGACTGTCCGGTTGTTCACAATAAAGGATACTTCCTGGTTTGCGCTCTGCTGTTCCATGGATTCTTTGGCTTTGGCAATCATATCTCCGAGAATTGTGAAGCTGTCCTTTACAATCGTCATGATAGATCCGGAATGAAAGTCAAAAGAGGTCTTTGCTAAGATCTCTTCAAATTTTGTATTCCAGAGAAGAACCTTTTCCTTTTTATCAATCAGTGCGATTCCAAAAGAGTAGATATCAAAAGTCTCTTTCAGTACTTTCTCTGTATATTTGATCCTCTCCCTGTCCAGGATATTCAGGAGTGCCATGGACAGCAGGTGGTTTATACTTGTGATAAGAGATCTATATCGGGGGAGCATCTCCGGAAAAAGGAGGCCTTGAATAACGCATTTTCCCAATATCCTGTCAGAGGAACAGAAGTTCAGAATCAGCCGGTCATTTTCCAGGTTCCATGTATTGAGATCTTCTGTGAAATCAGCAGTGCTGTTGAAATCATGATTCTCATGAATATGGAATTCCACATTCTGAATACCGAACAGTAACTCCAGAATCTTTCCGGTTATGGATTTGAATCCTTGCAGGGTTGTTTCCTTTACAATGTCCTCAAGCAAATTCCTCATGGTTTCTGCTTCGGCAACGCGTTGGCGCAAGATATATTTTTCGTTTTTATATAACTCTTTTTCCTTTTTCAGCTTCCATTTCAAATAGAGGTTTTCCAGGATCCCTTCTGTTCTTTTCAGGTTCACAAACCTGACTTCACCGGGCAGCGATACCAGTTCGGATAATTCGGAAAGCTTCTCAAGCATGAACTCATCTTTCTCTGAGCTGATCAATATGATTTTTTTACACCAGTTTTTGAATAATAAGTTAACAGTTTCCCGGGTGAAGCCCATTTCGCTAATCCTGTTTTCCCAGTTGACTATCCAGTCGTATGTTACCAGATAGGAGCCGTCCCTGATCAGGCTGTTGTAATGGGACTGATCAATAAGATGCTCCTGGCAGAAGTCGTTTTTATGAATCACCATGGAATCTTTCAGATCTTCGTAATTGTGGGGGACACAGTTTTTTGAGCAGACAAGACCGGCATCTCCGGAAAAAACAGACCAGTCAATTTTTAAGGATTTGCTTTCTTTCTGACAATAACAGGGGAATGATTCAATCAAAAGATCCTTATACCCCAGACTGTTCAGGCTGCTTCTATATTCCCGCAGGTAATTGGTGCAGACAAATACTGTTAAATCACCCATTATGCCGGCTTATTGAGAAGGATTTAACAGATTCTGATATCTGAAAAAGGTTTTCCTCTCTGGCCTGCCAGGGGATTTCACCATGATTCTCCGACAGTATGAGCCCGCCGCTGCGGCCGGCACTGTGGATAATCTCCTTTACGGTGGAATCGATTTTGGAAGGATCCGCATGGACAAGGTCCAGGGCATTGATATTCCCCAGAATGGTTATCCTGTTGAGAGTTTCCTTTTTTAAGAGTTTCAGATTGTCCCGGGAGCTCACACCGATAACAGCGCTTCCTGTGGCTATAACATCCTCAACCGATGGTTCTGAAATGCCGGAGGCCAGATGAAAGGCAACGGGCCCTTTGATTTTTCCGGTTGTTTCAAGATCGGCTCTTTTACCGGTCCGATTGTAAAGGGGGGCTTCGATGATTTCTCTTGATGCAAGAGGATTAAAATAACAGATGGCTGTGGCGCCGGCTTCTAATTGTGCATTTGCCCACCCGGCGCAGAATTCCGCATTAAAAGCCATCAGTTCTTCAAAAAAGTCAGGGTCTCTGTATAGTACTTTAATATACTCCTCAAATCCCATCTGCATGACCGGCAGAGAAAAGGGTGACATCACCACGCCTATGATCGGTATCTCTCCCCGGCTGTGATGATGTAGTTCCCCGGTTATGCTGAGAATCCGCTTCAGAGGTTCGGCTGTCATGTCGGGAACGGCAAGATCCCTTAACTGATCTCTGCTTTTAAGAATGGGAGGGCCCGCATTCGGAGGGGCTTCATCAAAAAACCGGACTTCTCCGCCCATGGCTTCTGTTTCTAAAGCTGCGTACTGAAATGTGTAATAACAATCTGATGAGAATTTCCTCTGCAATTCAATCTGGGCTCTGACAACAGCATCAGTATCATGGAAATACTCTTTTATTCCCCTGTTCAGATGTTTGGCCCCATAATGGGAAAACAGTAAAAAGAGCGGCACCCTATCGGGGCTTTTATGCTGCAGGGACTGAAGTGTCCTTTCCATGGAATTCATAGTTATACCTTCTCTTTGCTGACATTCAGATACTTGAGAACCATATCGTATGTGGATTGCGCATTTTTTGCATATCCATCAGCACCAACTTCCCGGCACAACGTGCTGTCCAGTCTGAACGGAGCTCCTCCCACAACAATTTTTATGTGATCCAGACCGGAACGATCCATCAACTGCTTAAGCTCCTTAACCTTCAGGGCAGATGGATACATCAGGGTGGATATCAGGAGTACTTTTATATTGCTTCCCTGCAATTTGCTTATCACTTCTTCCGGTTCGAGGCCGAAGCCCAGGAGCTGATGGGGAATTTTTTTGAAATTCAGATAGGAGCTGACAATTTTAAGACCTAAAATGTGATGATCCAGCAGAGTGATAAATCCCACATGTGAATCCTCGATGCTTCTGGTCTGGAATCTTTCATCTACATATTCCTCAACAATATTGCCGGCAATATAAATCTGGGCCAGAGAAACGGATCCCTCTTCCCACAGGGAACCGATTTTATCCAGAACATGAGTGAGAAGTTCTTCAATTTCAAGGCTATGTCTATCTTTATCAGAGATCTGATTCATCAGGGAGAAGAACCCGTCATGATCCGCTTCCAGCAATGTATCGAGTATCCGGTTCTTGATATCCTTATGGCTTTCTGTCATTTTTATCTCAAACTTTTTTATTACAGTCGTTTTTAAAAAAAATTACAGACAAACAGCAGTGATTTCCCTTGTTGATCTGTCATGATTTTTTTTAAAATTCCTGGGTTATATAGAATATTATAGTACTAATAATTCCCTTCAGGGGGATTATTTTACAAATTAAAAGCTCTCACTGTATATCTGCCTGCAAAGGATGGTAGACGGGATGTGAAACCGGACTTACAAAAAGCTGAACAGCCGGATCAACCGCTGATTTTATCTTTCATCTTCTCAAATACAAGATAAACTCCCGGACAGACCAGCGTGTTCCGGAGCATTTGAGAGGTGTATTTTTTAAAAGACATATGATCTGTGTGAGGGTAATCCCGGCAGGCTCCAGGGCGGTCTTCATAGACACTGCAGTAGTTATCGGAACCCAGAAACGGGCAGGGGAGAGACTGGAATACAAAGTCCTGTTCCTCATCAATTTTCAGATAGGTTTCCACAAATTCTCCGGGCCGGAGCCGCAGAGTTTTCGCCAGACGGGAAATATCCCTTTCTCTGAGTAGAGGGCCTGTCCCCCGGCAGCAGTTGGCGCATTCCAGGCAGTCAATTTCCAGAAATACCTGATCATGCAGCTCTCTCATAAGGGAGTCCACCTGTCCGCTTTTCATTTTTTTCAGTTTTTGAAAGAACTTTTTATTCTCTTTGTAACGGGCTTCAGCCTGTGTCAGGAGAGTCTGATATTCCCTTTTCATGAATTATTTCTTTTTGTAAATTTCATCAGGATTAAAAAGCGGTTCGCCCTGTGTTACCAGTTCGCCTTCCTGCCAGACTCTGTAGTAGCAGCTCCGGTGACCTGTATGGCAGGCGGCGCCTCCGATTTGTTCCACCTTGAAAATAACCGAATCGTTATCACAATCTATACGGATCTCTTTCAATATCTGGTAGTTGCCGGAGGACTCTCCTTTCCGCCAGAGTTTCTGACGGCTTCTGGAGTAATATACTCCCCGGCCTGTTTCGACAGATTCATTCCAGGCTTCCAGGTTGATATAGGCCTGCATAAGAATTTCCCCGGTGGTGAAGTCCTGAACAATAACAGGAATCAGGCCTCCGGCTTTTTCAAAATTCAATGGACATTTTTTCACTATTTTTTCCTTGTTTTTTAATTCTCAACAGATTCACGGGGCTGCCATCTGTTGTCTTTCAGAACAAGATCATACACATGGGTTAAAAGAAATTGAAGACCCTCATGGAGCTTTCCGGCGGTTTTGCCCAATTCACCTTTGACACCTCCGGGAAAATCAGGTGAATCCAGTTTCAGTCCGGATGTCAGCATATTTTCCAAGAGCATTTTTGCCGCCAGGAATCTCCTGTATTTATTGATACCGAAAATAAGGGGATTTTCAATCATCCCGATCACCTCCCAGGTTACCTGTTCAGCCTGGGAGTAGTCTCCCGCGTCTTTGCTCTGATCGCTGAATCTGGTAGGGAGTTCCCGCATAATCCTGTCCGCATTGTCCAGAAGCCAGGTAAGATCAAAAAGACCGGTGGCGCAGTTGAAAAGGATGCTGGCACCCTCTTTTTCCATGGTTTCCACCTCCTCGTGAGTGATCCCCACTCCCAGATCTACGCAGTTGAGTCTGTCTTTCTGGTCGATGATCAGAACCCCTCCCTTTACATCTACGGCTGTTTTAAAAGAAAAATCGAATCCCCCGGGGCTTCCTTTTAGTGCCAGGATCGCCAGTGAGAGAGGGTCGGGTGTGTATCCCAGGTTATCGATATTTCCCAGGCTCACATAACGGATTCCTCTGTCATGGAGCTTCTGAAATGTGTCTTTCAACACCCGGAAACACTGGCCATGACCGCCGGGCAGTGCCAGAATGGAAGGATTCTGTGGGTCTGTGCCTCTGAAAATTGTCTTTTTTTTCCCATTTTTACTATGGGAAAATGCAGTAATCATGGGCTGTATTCCGGTGAATCCCTCCCAGACCGGATGGTCAATTCTGTCTGCCAGATTTTTGAGCCAGGGGCTTTCTCTGTAGGTTTCCAGGGCTTCCCGGATTTCCCGGTTATTGGAGACACTTGTCATTTGGAAAAAGGGAATTTTACAGGATCCTCTTGATGAGCTGAGCAGGATCGACCTGAGCTTCATTTCCATATAGGAGGGGCCGGGAGTACCGTCGGGCTGAATAAAAGCGGGAGTCACCCCTTTGGGTTTGCCTTTTGCCATCCTGCTCAGTTCCGTAAAGGTCTCTTCATAGAGATTATAGAGTTCCTGGTGGAAACTCCTGTTTTTTTTCACGTCAGCATATGAGGTGGCAGACCCGCCGTTAAGGAATCCATAGGAAAGGTAGGGGAGAAGTTTCTCTCCGATTCTGACAAGATCCGTTTCAGACAGGATGAGATCCTCTTTGCCTTCTTTCAGTTCCGGAAGAGACAAAAACCCGGGAAATTTTTTTAAAAACTCCGCAATCCCGGAGGAGGTAAAGGCAAAGGTTTTCGAAGAGGTGAGGTCCAGTATACGCCGGCCGTCGATTTCAGGAATTCCCTTCGGTTTCACCGGTGGTGTTTTTCCGATTGTTCCTGCATTATAGCTATTGAGTATGGAAAGGGAGAGATCAATATCCACACCTGCTTCTTCCATTTTCCGTATATCATCGCTGCTCAAACTTTCTCTGGTAATCAAGATCTGCTCCTTCATTATTATAACAACACCGGCCACAGTCTATCATATGGTCTGTTTGAGAACTACCCGGAGACAGGCCTAATCCCCCTCCTCTTCTTTAAGGCGGGCTGACAGGGATTTATACCAGATTCCCGGACCCGAATAGACAGGTTTCGGAGGAATCTCGTTAATCAGAACTCCGGGATCAATGTCACAGCGGCGCGGAGAGAGAAGCCGGAACTGAGCTCTGTTTTCTTGGGTCGAAATAAGCTGGTAGGCCTGGCGGATCGTATCATTTTTCCTGTGACCATGGGATAGGTTCTCCCAGGCTTTTTCAATTTCTTTATCATCTGCTTCGTAGGGAACTCCCAGCAGTTTCCAGGGATCTATAGTTAAATTGATCAAATCGAGGGTATTCATAACAGTTCCTTAAAACGCGAATAATTCAAGCTGTACCGGTGCTGTACTGTTCTGCATGGTTTTTTTATGTACCGGCTGGGGCTGGGCCGGTTCATCTCCTGCCAGTCCCTGAAGCAGGGGAATAATTTCTGATGTCCTATCCAGTGAGTCATAGCGGATTCCCTCGGTGACTTCCGGGTAGAGATGATTCAAACTGTTGATAAGGCTTTTCGCATGGGTTCCCAAAAGGGAAAGGTACTCTTCTGTCAGTTCAAACTCCAGGGTCACTGTTTCGGCCACATCCCGGATAATACGGAGATAGGCTTTCACATCACTTTTCAGGGTTTCCCTGCTTTTCAGGTAGGACTGAAGCGAAAGGAGCCAGTAAATAAGGCTTCTGTCCTGATCGTAGGAAAGGGTTGCCAGTGCTGTCAGCCTGAGGCCTTCGGTTTCTCCAAAAAGCTGCTGGGCTTTATGTGCGGCCTTATCCGGGAGGATGTCTGATTCCTGAAGTTTCTGAAAGGTCCAGATCAGAATTTCCGCCGCTTTTTCAGGATGGTCCTTCCGGATATCCCGGATGATCATGCCAGCTGTTTCCAGCATGAGGTCTTCCATACCCGCCTGAGCAGCTTCAATTAACTGTTCCAGGCTGCTGTGCAGCTCTTTTGAGTCGTCAAGAACGGTTTTTTTCAGTTTTTCCCATACCTCCGGAGTACTCCCCTTTTCAAGAAGTGTGATGAAGAACTCTCTGAATACATAGGGAGCGGCTGTTTCGGGAAGGGTTCCCAGAAGGGAATAACTTTTTTCCGGATCACCCTGATAGAAAGCCTCCACCGCTTTTGTAAGGACTGCCCATGGATACATGAGGGAACGGCCTTCTATTTCATCCAGCTGTCGGGAGAGTTCAAAAGAAAACATCCCGTTGGTCACGGCTTCAAAAGCATCAAATACTATCCAGGCTTCCTGTTTCAGTTTATGGTCCTGTGGAATAAAATCACAATCCGTTACAAATTGGGGACTGGGAAGGGTCCGAATGAGTTCTTCAAATATTTTCTGTCTTTCAGACTCTTTTACGGCCTGAATATACTCTTTCAATCTGCTGTGAATACTACTGGTGAATGACAAAATATTTCTCTCTGAAATGGATTAATTCCGGGAAAGAAAAAATAATACCGCCAGGCGATTCTGTCAAGGTTCTCCCTGAATCTTCTTCCGGATTTCCTGTATATCACTGGTACTGAGAACGGTTGTAATTCTGAATCCCTGTTCATCCCTGGTTTGAACTACCGGCTGTTCCTTCAGTCTGTGTCCATTGGCATCAAGAAGGAGTTTGAGTGTGGGATAACGGAAATTGTCAGGATCGGTTTCGACAACTACGCCGGTATACCCGTTTTCCAGAACCACATAACTTCCAATGGGATAGATGGAAAGAAGACTCAGCAAGGCTTTCATGACTTCTTCATCGTAGTGGGACCTCATCTCTTTCAGCATGCCTGTCAGGCTGGTATGGGCATCTCTGCTGGACCGGAAAGGCCTGTGGGATATCTGGGCGTCGTAGGAGCAGGCGACGGCAATAATCTTGCCAAACCGGGATATTTTGGTACTGTCCAGCCCCTGGGGATACCCGGAGCCGTCAGTCCGCTCATGATGCTCCAATATTCCCAAAAGAACATCCCTGGGAAGAGAAAACTCCCTGAGGGAACGGAAGCCCAGAACGGTGTGAGCGTTAATGACCTTTTTCTCCGCGTCAGAAAGAGCCCCTTCCTTCTGATATATCTTACTGGGAATCTGCAGCATGCCGACTTCATGCAGCAATGAGGCTATACCCAGTTCAATCAGTTTGTGATTGGGCATTTTCATCCTTTCACCGATGGCCAGTGAAAGGATCATGGATCTGACAGAGTGGAGCAGGTTGTAATCCTGTTTCTCATTGAATTTTATTTCCTGAAACCGGAGGATATACTTTCCATCCTCCCGTATCATCGTAATTGCTTTCTTTACTTCCTCGGTAATGATACTGACATTTAGGATGCTATCCTCTTTCAGGCGACCGAGAATCTTTTCTGCAGATTGGGTTATCTCATCATAAAAAGTCTGGGCCCGGCCCAAGCCTTCCTTGTCTTTTATATCCTGATCAAGGGTGGCTCCCTTAACCACATTCACAGCAGATTTGGCGGGCGCTTCCCTGCCTACAGGAGAGCCTTCTGTGGATAGCTCTTGAAATCCCCAGGACTGGAGGTTTTTAATCAGTGCGTCAGTAACAGGTATGTCCGGTGTCAGTAATATGTAGTTTTCGTCCAGAAAAACGGGTGCTTCAAAGTACATTCCCACTTTCAGACTTTTTGTCTCAATCCTGTTCATTGCTCTCCTTCTTCTGTCCTGAGTTGACCCCGTAATGGATATAATTTACACTACTTCCATTATAGGAGCAACTACGATGAAATTTAAAACCATTTTTTTCCTGTTCAACGGAATAATCCTGTTTTCTTTTCTCTTTATCGCTCTTATGCCTCTTTTTGTTCTCGGAAGCGAATATACGATGATTTTCTGGGGAGAAAACTGGTTTCTCGCTATTATTTTCCTATTATTTATATCGGTCCTTGACGGGTATTTCATTATAAACTGGAAGCTCTTTTCTCTTTTGGAGAAGGAGGATTGGCCCGGTTTGACGGCTTATCTGGAAGAAGAAATCTACGAAAAAGGCAGAATGACCCATAGAAATGTAAAGATGATGATCAATACAGCCCTCACTGTTTCCAATCTGGATAAGATTATCCGTCTGGAAAAAGAGGTCCGTGATAAAAAGCAGGCGCTTCTGGGCGTGTACGGAGTTAACCTGGGTATTCCCTATCTTTTAAACCAGAATCTGGTGGAAGGGAAAGCCTTTTTTCAGGAGTGCCTGAATCTTCCCTCAGGAAAAAAAGATCCCTGGCTGAGATGGTGCTATGCTTTTCTTCTCCTTTCCGGACAGGAGCTGGCCGAAGCCGAATCCTATCTCAGGGATCTCTCCCGTCAGGAGAAGGATCCGGTTCTTCAGCTCCTCTCTCTCTATCTATATAACACAGCGGTACAGAGTCTTTCCGAAGGGGAGGATCTTTCGTCTGACAGGGAAGGCTTTGTCAGGAGATTCCCTACACGGGAAAGCCTTTCCAGGGTTTTAAACAAGACCAAAAGCAGTAATGTTACGGTTATGCTCCTTTCCAGTATTCTGGACGATAGTCTGAACTGGATGTACGGTACCGGAGAATAGGAGAATCCAGAAAAATGAAATGTATCAGAAAATCTCATAAACTGGACAATGTCTGTTACGATATCAGAGGACCTGTCCTGAAAGAGGCGGTGAGACTGGAAGAGGAAGGGTACAGAATCCTTAAATTGAATACGGGAAACCCTGCGGCTTTCGGTTTTGATGCTCCCGATGAAATCCGGCATGATATTATCTGCAATCTGGCAGACGCTCAGGGGTACAGCGATTCAAAAGGAGTCTTTTCCGCCAGGAAAGCCGTCATGCATGAGTGCCAGCGCCTGGGAATTCAGGGGGTAGACATTGAGGATATCTACCTGGGAAACGGTGTGAGCGAGCTGATTTCCATAGCCATGCAGGGACTCCTGAACAATGGCGATGAAATCCTGATCCCCATGCCCGATTATCCTCTGTGGACCGCTGCATCTGTTCTGGCCGGAGGAAATGCCGTCCATTACCTCTGTGACGAACAGTCCGGCTGGCTCCCTGATATCAGGGATATAGAAAGCAAGATCAACGATAAAACCAAAGGAATTGTTGTTATTAATCCAAATAACCCCACTGGAAGCGTTTATCCTACAGAGATTCTGGAATCCATTCTGGAGCTGGCCAGAAAAAACGGTTTGATTGTCTTTGCTGATGAGATCTATGACAAAATTGTTTACGATGATGCTAAACATATCCCCATGGGAGCTCTGGCAGATGATATCCTGATTGTTACCTTTAACGGCCTGTCCAAATCCTACAGGGCCGCTGGTTTCCGGGCGGGCTGGATGATCCTCAGTGGCGATAAAAAAAATGCTACGGATTACATAGAAGGATTGGATATCCTTTCGAATATGCGGCTCTGCAGCAATGTTCCTGCCCAGCTGGGCATACAGACCGCTCTGGGGGGATACCAGAGTATCAACGATCTGGTAAAGCCGGGAGGACGTCTGTGCAGCCAGAGAGATTTCTTTTATGAAAAACTTATTGATATACCCGGTATTTCATGTGTCAAACCGAAGGGTGCCCTTTATATGTTTCCAAAAGTGGATACAAAAAAATTCCATATCAGAAACGATGAAAAACTCATTTATGATATTCTGACTGAAACCAGAACCCTTCTGGTTCAGGGCACGGGATTCAACTGGAAAGATCCGGATCATTTCAGAATGGTTTTCCTTCCGGATCTGGAAGTTCTCTCCCTTGTTGCGGAAAGACTGGAAAAATTCTTCCTCCATTATAAGCAGTAACAAGTCATAAAAAAGTATAAAAATCTTTAGCAAAAATATCAGGTTTAATGTGAAGAGAAAAACACTGAAAAAACACTTTAATTTGCGGGAATCATAAAGTATCTTACTTTATGATTTTTTTTTTGAATCACACCATCTCAATTCCATAAGGAGCTATTAAATGAAAAAAACAATTTTAATACTTGCCTCTCTTGTCCTTCTTTCAGGAAGCCTTTTTGCTGCCAGAATTACTCCCTTTCAAGTAGACATCCCTGAAGCTCAGAAAGAGATCGAATCCCTTACCAAGAAAAACAGTGATATGGCTGCCGAAAATGACGTTATGCAGAGTGAAATTGATCAGCTTGAAGCTGAAATTGTAGACATGGAAGCTCTGGTTCGGGAAATTGCCATTACCATGTCAAAAGTAAAGAAACAGGCAGGTGAACTCTATACTCTGTTTCAGAGCGTCAGCGATGCAGAACTGAAGAGCAAACTGAACGGTCAGATCAGCGAAAACAGAAAACAGCGCTATGCCCTGGAAAAAAAGACTGATGAGCTTATACAGCAGATTGCTGACCATGAAAAAGAGATCGAACTGAATAGACGCTATATCAGTGCCAATAATGTTCAGATGAACAAAAACAGCTACAGAATCGATGTTCTGGATGCCAGTATCAAATACACTGAAAACGAAAGCGTTTCTCTGGATTCCACAGTAGAACAGTCCCAGGCGCTTCAGGCTGAGGTCGATAATCTGATCAGTCAGAATCCTGCCGGAAACTGATCGTTTCCCATTGACTTAATAAAGATGCCGCCGGGTGTTCCGGCGGTATTTTTTTTTACTTTTCGGTTTTGGGGGCAGACAAACAGGCTGTATCCATGTAAGAAAAGAATAAACAGCAAGTGTTTGAAACATTTCAAATCGAAAGGAGTAGAGAAAAGATGGGATTGGATAAGACCTTTACTTTAAATAACGGAGTAGGTATACCCTGTTTGGGTTACGGTACTTTTACAATAGATAATGCCTCTGCCGAAGAAGCTGTCAGTGCTGCTATCCGTGTAGGGTACCGGCATATTGATACAGCTTCCTATTACAAAAATGAGAAGGGTGTTGGCCAGGCTGTCCGGGATAGCGGATTGCCCAGAGAAAATTTCTTTTTGACCACCAAGGTCTGGATGGATGATCTGGGATATGACAAAACCATGAAGTCCTTTGAAGACTCTCTGAAAGCTTTGCATACCGATTATCTTGACCTCTATCTCATACACTGGCCCAGACCACTTGCCGCCGAATCATGGAAGGCTATGGAGAAGCTCTACAAAGAAGGAGTTATAAGGGCTATCGGAGTTTGCAATTATACTCCCGAATATCTGGAGGATCTGATTCAGAACAGCGACATCGTGCCGGCTGTCAATCAGGTGGAACTGCACCCGGGACTTCAGCAGAATGATCTGATCAGCTACTGCAACAGCCGTAATATCAGGGTCGAAGCCTGGTCTCCCATAATGAAAGGCCAGGTGATGGATATGCCTCTTCTGAAAGAGCTGGGTAAAAAATATGACAAGAATCCGGTACAGATTACTTTAAGATGGCATCATCAAAGAGGGATTATTGCCATTCCCAAATCAGTAAATCCTGTGAGGATGGAATCCAATTCGGAAATCTTCGATTTCAAACTGACAGATCAGGACATGGATGCCATCAGCGCTCTGGACAGCAACTCAAGACTGGGATTTCCTCCTGAACATATTTTTGAAAAAGGATTTAAACCGGGAGACAAACCCCCTCAGTTCAGATAGTCCTTACAGGGAGGGATCATTCGGCAGATAAAAAAGAGACCCGGAATATCACGATCTTTCCCTCTGGTCATAGCGGATTTAAACAGCTATAATCATCCAAGAAATTCTGTCAATACTGAAGGATATATCATGTCAGTGCGTGTTCGTTATGCACCGTCTCCCACCGGGCTGCAGCATATCGGTGGTGTAAGAACGGCGCTTTTTAACTATTTTTTTGCCCGGTCCCAGGGCGGAAAATTCATTCTGAGAATTGAAGATACCGACAGGGAACGCTACAACGATGAATCCCTGCAGGATCTGTACGATACCCTGGAATGGTTGGGTATCCAGTGGGACGAAGGGCCCGGTAAAGGCGACTTCGGACCTTATGTACAGTCCCAGAGATTTGATATCTATCAGGAGTATGCCGAAAAACTCCTGAAAGATGGTAAAGCCTACTACTGTTTCTGTACCCCCGAAAGACTGGATGCGGTCAGAGAGGAACAGAAAAAGAATAAATCGAAAATTCAGGGCTATGACAGGCATTGCCGTGATCTGGACCCGGCAGAAGCCCTGAAACGGAAAGAGTCGGGAGAACCCTGTGTTATCCGCCTTAAGGTTCCCCTGGATGGAAAAACCACCTTTCATGACGAGATTATGGGAGACATCACCAGAAAGAACAGCGATGTGAATCCCGATCCGGTTATTGTAAAAACCGATGGGTTCCCCACATACCATCTGGCCAATGTGATTGATGATCATCTGATGGGAATCACACATATCATGAGAGCCCAGGAATGGATCCCCTCAGGGCCTCTTCATGTCCTTTTATATCAGGCTTTCGGCTGGGAACCTCCCAAATACTGCCACCTCCCTCTGGTTATGGGAAAAGACGGTTCCAAGCTTTCCAAGCGTCACGGCGCCACCTCCTTGAGAGATTTCCGCCTGGGCGGCTACCTGCCCGAGGCGATTACCAACTATATTTCCCTTTTGGGCTGGTCCTACGATGATTCCAGAGAGTTCTTCACCCGGGAAGACCTGGAAAAGCTCTTTACCCTGGAAAAACTGAATAAAGCCCCGGCTGTATTCGATTATAAGAAACTGGAGTGGTTCAACGGACAGTATATTCGCCAAAGATCTCCCGAGTCTCTGAAAGAACTTCTTCTGCCCATTCTTCAGAAAGACGGTATTATTTCGAATCCGCCTACCCAACGGGAGCTGAATATCTTTGACGGCGCCCTGCCTCTGATCCAGGAAAGGATGAAGTTTACCACGGATGTATCGGAAATGGTCCGGTTTCTCTATCAGGAAATTGAATCCTATACCACAGCAGATGCGCTTCCCAAAAAGATGGAACTGGCGGCTGTCCCGGCTATCCTGGAGGCCTGTTATTCCCTGCTGGAAGGGTTTGAACAGCGCAGCGACGAAGAGAATGAACAGCTTTTTTATAACAAAGCGGAAGAACTGGGAATCAAAATGGGACAGATCCTGCAGCCCCTGAGGGTAGCCGTTACCGGCACCAGGATTTCACCGCCCCTGTTTGAATCCATTCGCCTTTTGGGAGTGGATAAAGCGGCAGCCCGCATCAAAGCATTAAGCGAACAAATTCAGAAGGAGACTGCATAAGATATGGCTAAAGAGAAAAAAGCGAATCAGATTTGTAATAAATTCGGAGCGTCCATGGAGAAGATCGTATCTCTGGCTAAACGCCGGGGATTTGTGTATCCCTCCAGTGAAATTTATGGCGGACTATCCGCAACCTGGGATTACGGCCCCCTGGGAGTGGAGCTGAAAAAGAATATCCAGGAGATCTGGTGGAAAGAAATGACCCGTCTTCAGGATAATATTGTAGGACTGGATGCGGCTATCATGATGCATCCCCGTACCTGGGAAGCTTCCGGTCATGTAGAAAACTTTTCTGATCCTCTGGTAGACTGTAAACAGTGTAAAACCCGGTTCAGAGAGGATAAACTCCCCCAGGAGAATATTGATAATAAACAGTGTCCCGAATGCGGCGGAGAACTGACAGAACCCCGTCAGTTCAACCTGATGTTTACCACACACCTTGGTCCGGTTCAGGATTCCGGATCCGTGGTGTACCTGAGACCTGAAACAGCTCAGGGAATTTTTGTTAACTTCAAGAATGTCGTAGATACCAGCCGGGTACAGATTCCCTTTGGAATCGCCCAGGTGGGAAAAGCCTTCAGAAACGAAATTACAACCAAAAACTTTATTTTCAGAACCTGCGAATTCGAACAGATGGAAATGCAGTTCTTTGTCAAACCCGGTACGGATGATGAGTGGTTTGAGTACTGGAAAGAGCAGAGAATGAAATATTATGTGGAACAACTGGGTATACTTCCCGAAAACCTTCACTTTCATCAGCACGGGGAAGGAGAACTGGCCCACTACGCCAAAGATGCCTACGATGTGGAATATCAATATCCCTTCGGCTGGGAAGAGCAGGAAGGTATCCATAACAGAACAGACTTCGACCTGGGAAGACACAGTGAATACTGCGGAAAAGAGATCAACTACCTGGATCCCCAGACCAATGAGCGCTATATCCCCTATGTTATCGAAACCTCTGCCGGTTTGACCAGAAGCGTACTGGTTTGTCTGATGGATGCGTATCATGAAGAAACTATCGGAGAAGATAAAAACGGAAAACCCGATGTGAGAACCGTCCTCCACCTCCATCCCAATGTGGCTCCCATCAAGGTTGCGGTTCTGCCTCTGGTGAAAAAAGACGGACTGGCTGAACTGGCAAAGGATATTCAGAAAGAGCTCTCTGAGGATTTTGCCACTTTCTACGATCAAAGCGGCGCTATTGGCCGAAGATACAGACGTCAGGACGAAATCGGTACTCCCTTCTGTGTTACCGTAGACTACGACAGCAAGGACAACAACGATGTGACTGTACGGTTCAGAGATTCCATGGAGCAGATCCGTGTTCCCAGAGCCGAACTGGCTGCCCGTTTGAGACAGGAAATCAAAAATTACAAGAGAGCCTGATTTCAGACAAGGCTGTTAAAGATGCGATTTACCGCGTCTATTAACCCCAAAAATTAAAGGCGCATAATTCGTATATGCGCCTTTTTTTATAGCCCTGCCCATTTCCCTTTAGATGGAAATTTGTACAAACGCGATTTTAGTAATCCTGAACCTTGGAAAAATAATCCTCAATAACATAACAGGCGGCTCCTCTTAAGGGAGCTTCCTCGTCCAGGGTGGAATATTCTATGCGAATTTCCTTGTCCATTCGAACCAGGCTGACTTTTTCCACCTCTTTACGGAGGGTTTCCAGGAAATAGGTCCCTCCCTGGCTGTATGTCCCTGAGATAATGATCACATCGGGATTGAAAAACAGGCTGATGTTCTGGATGCCAATGGCAAACCACTTTATAACACTGTTCAGTATCTCTCTTGCCAATACATCTTCCCTGTCTGCTGATTCAAATATATCATGAATAGTCAAAGGTCTGTCTGTAATTGTAAAAAGATGAGAATCCGGACGGCGTGTTCTTGCCGGCTCCACCTGGTTCAGGAGGTTTTCCACATTGATTAACTGATGGAAACATCCTCTGCCTCCGCAGGTGCAGAGTTCGGGGAAGTCCGGGTTCAGAATCATATGGCCCACTTCGCCTGACAGGTACTTTTTTCCTCTGAGAATTTTATTGTTTATAATCACACCGCTTCCCAACCCGTCATGGTTGGCAACAATATCTACCAGATTGGAGTACTCTTTGAATCCTCCGAACTGCTGTTCTGCAAAGGCAAAATATCTGTTGTAGTTGTCTATATAAAAGGGTGCTTTCAGATCCACTTCCCGGGTAATCATCTCTTTTATGGGGGCATTGGTAGGCCAGGATGTAAAAAGGGATGCAGTAAAACAGACGCCCTGTGATGTATCGGTTACCCCGGTGGATGCCAGGACAATACCAAGCAGTCTGGAAAGATTCCTGTTCGGCAATGCCTCCGGATCCTGCCATGACTGGATAAACTTTACAATAATGGCAATCACTGATTCCAGGTTTTCATTGGAGTGAATGCTGGTTTTTTCCTTGTAGAATATGGTTCCCTCTGCGTTGTACAAACCTGCCAGAATATAGGTTCCAAAAATGGTAATACTGATTACATAACCGAAATCCTGGTTGAATTTGTAAAGTTCCGGTCTTTTGCCTCTGTCTTCCACGGACATGTCTTTTCCCATATTGATAATGAGATTCTCCGATTGGAGATGTTCTATAATTTTAATGACAGTAGTTTTGCTCAGGTGAATTTCTTTTGATAGCTGGGGAATCGTAATGGATTCACAGGACCGGATAATATCCAGAACTCTCTGCCTGTTGTGTTTTCTGATTGAGGATTGTTTGTGTCCGATCTTTTGTGGCAATGGTCTTTCCTTTAAGAAATATCTATATCGTATTTCAGTTTTAATTGCAAGAAAAAATTGCGGAAAAATGATAATGGTAATAATGTTTATCAGAAATAAAATATTTAAATGTAATGATATACATAAAAAAAATAGTGATGGGTAATAAAAAGCAAATAAAGTTGACAAATTACAAAAGGGGTGATAATATTTTCATAAATCTAAAGATATTCAAAAAGCTTTAACAACGCTTGAGGACATAAAAAGAGGAGGGTTTCTATGACACGAAGAGAACGGATGAGGGCTATTTTAAATCATAAAGAGGCAGATAAAATTGCCATTGATGCGGGAGGAATGCACTCTTCAGGTATCAGTGCCATGCTCTATAACGATATAAAAAAGCATCTGGGAATTACCGAAGGTGATACACGGATTTACGATGTGAGTCAGCAGCTGGCCCAGCCCGAACAGTGGTATCTGGACAAGTTTCAGATTGACGTTGTGGATCTGGCCCGGACATTTGCCTATAACGATGAAGAGTGGCAGGACTGGGTTCTTCCCGATGGATCCAAAGCAAAATTTCCCGGCTGGCTGAAACTGGAACAGCATGGAAAGGAGTGGGTTGTCCTGGATGATGACGGTGATGTGACCGCTTCCATGGTAGACGGGGCTTTCTATTTTGATCAGCAGATCTATCCCTATTTTGGTCAGTCCCGAGACAATTTTGATAACCTGGAAGACGCTCTGAAAAAAATCAGCTGGTTTTATATGACTGATCCCATGTTTCAGCACAGCAAAGAACCGGACTTTTATGATCAGGTAAACAAAGCAGCCAAAAAGCTTTATGAAGAGACCGATTACTGTATTACAGCCAATTACAGCAATATCGTTTTTGAACCTTCCCAGTGGCTCTACAGAAATGACGAGCTTTTCATGAAGATGTACTCAGAACCGGATGAAGTGAAAAAGCTCTATGACAAAATGCTGGAAAGACACTATGAAACTCTGGATAAGTATCTGAAAGCTGTAGACGGTTATGCGGACGTTCTGATTATGTCAGATGATCTGGGAATGCAGAATGCTCCTCTGATCTCTCCTGATATGTACAGGGAAATTATCTTCCCCTATCACAAAGCGGTGTTTGATTATGTCCATAAAAACTCCAATCTGAAAACCTTTATCCACAGCTGCGGTTCCATCAGAGATATTATTCCCCATCTGATAGAAGCGGGACTGGATATTCTAAACCCTGTTCAGACCCAGTGTGATCATATGGATCCCCAGGAACTGAAAAATGAGTTTGGAAAAGATCTGGTTTTCTGGGGAGGCGGTGTGGATACCCAGAACCTTCTGGCATTTGGGGATGAGCAGTCTGTTCGCGATGCGGTTAAACGAAACTGTGAGATCTTCATGAAAGACGGCGGTTTTGTATTCACTCCCATCCACAACATGCTTCCGGGAATTCCCCCGAAAAATATTATTGCTATGTATGAGGTTGTCAATTCAATCAAATACTAGTATAGTTAAATAGCATTTAACTTTCTGTTGTGTTCAGAAAGATAAATAATTTCTTCCTGTCTCCTGACCTGTGTTGTTAACCAGTCAGGAGGCTTATTTTTTTATAAGGCTTTTACAGGAATTGCCAGTGGGTAACAATAAATACCTGAGGTCCGAATGTTCCTTCCGAAGTTTGCTGGGTTTCTCCATAGAGGCGGACCTTTTTTCCCAATCCCTCTTTTTTCAGTTCTGTAATATTCTGACCTTTCAATTTATAAACAATCCTGTCGGAAGTACGCAGGATCATTTCGGTATGGGGTTCATTCCCAGTCAGTGACAGTACTCCTTCAATAAACTCACCTGTATACTTTTCCGGAGATCCTGACCCTGCCAGCTGAAAGCTGGCAAAGCAAAGGAGTATCACGGCAGTTGTCAGGAAATGCAGTTTTTTCATACTATCGTAAAAGCAGTTCCAGAGTATCCGCTTCACTGGCAGGAGAATCTATGCCGATTCTGTAGCGCCCTGAAATATCTTCCATCTCCCTGATAAACAGAAAGCTGTAGGGCTGAAGTGATCCCAGGGATGCGGCTTCTGCGGGAGTGTACACCTTAAAGGGGGTGTCGTAGCTGTGAAAGTTGATGGAACTGAGCCGGTAGGTTTCCCCGTTGTAGGAATAGGTAAACCATCCGTCATTGTTGAACTTCATGTAATCAGGAGCATCGGTTCTGTCTGAGAGCATGATGGCCGCATTGGCATAAGGTACTGTCAGTTCCGTCGCATCCTGATCGTTGGATCCGAAATTCAGGGCTGCAGGAAGATCCGCACTGGTTTCCGCACTGTACAACTTTTTCAATACTTCCGGACCGCCGAAATTCCTCATCAGATAAGCCCCGTAGACATAGTTGAGGGAGTAGTATTTCAAAACCTCATAGAGCCCCGCATTGTTATTCCAGTAAAAGTAGGACGTTGTGGGGTACTGATTAAAATAGGGGATACGGCCCTGGTCTATACTGCTGGATTCAGCTGGTGCTGTCCCATTGGTAGTATTGAACCCCTTTGGTCCATTGATATTCAGTTTATCATAGGATGATAATAGGTCCTCAGTAGCCATGGAAAGGAGCTCATTTAGCCAGGTATCCTGATACAATCCATTTAAAACAAAAGTCTGATAAAAGTTGATCATATGCTGAAACTCATGGGCTAAGGTTGAGATTGTCTCATCAAAATATTCGGCATCTGATAAGAAATTGGCCTCTATGTAAAATATTATTCTCTCATTTGAATAATCTAGAAAGCTATAAATAGTATCAGTTTCTGAAGTCTCTTCAAAATTATCCTTTGACCAGAAAAATCCCAAAACACCATCGCTTGTGCCATTATCATGGATATCAGCTATGACTATGTTTATTTCATTATAGCCAGGTATTGTATCAATTAACCCGTAATTTGAATCCTCAAATGTGTATATAGTATTGCTCCATTCTTCACCAAATATGTTATATACCCAATCGAAAATATCATTGTTAGTTCCTTCTATAAGAAATTTATTTGCAACAGAATCAACAATTGTTTGAGTTATATCATTGTTATCCCAGTAAGTTTCTTCAACCCAGATGTTTAATGTTTTTTCTATTGGACTAGTTACAGGAACAATTTTTCTAAGCCTAGTTATATATTCATATTTAATAATATTTCCGCTGGAATTGTATTCAGCATCTTCGAAAATTTCCTGCTGTCCAATTGTTTCATCAGGGTCTGCTGGTATGGTAGCAAATGAAGGGGATATACCATAAGAAGAATCAATCTTTGACATGTTTTTCATTAGGTTGAAGTTATATTCTGTAGAATTAAAAACTTTTTGATTAGTTTGATCTGATGATATACCAAAATCCAGCGTATTGACTCCGGGTAGGTCGATTGTGCTTGCGGAGTTGTTAAAAACTCCGATATAAAGGTCTTTGGGATCTGCCTGAACGTCTGCAAAAAACTGGGTATCTTCAGTGCTGTCGTCTACAGCTACCGCATAGGGGTGGGTTGCGTCGGTCACCACATAGGTTTCCGAATCCTCATCCCAGAGAGAAGCCCCAGAGTTCTTACATGAGATATTCAGGGCCGTGGGCAGTATAATTATTGAAAATAAAATCCATTGAATTGTTTGTCTTTTATGCATTACTTTTTCCTTATCTTTAGTATACAGCTTTTTAGGGATTTTTACAGGTGAGATTGAGCTTGTTGAATCACTGAAGTGTCTGTTTGAAATTTACAGCTTTGATTCTGGTTCTAAACCCTCTCCCCCGGCCCCTCCGTGAAGTAGGTATAGGCAAGTCGGTTGCATACTTGAGCAATAAACGAAGTTTATTTCACAGCTGGAAGATTTCTTCCGGCCTGAGAGTTTAATTAGAAATCCTCTTCTGATTCTAACCCCTCTCCCAGGGGGTTCATATCAGGGAGAGGGGTTATGCCTGAAATTTGTGTTATCTTTAGCTTTAGAATAATTATCTTTTAGTGCGGTGGATACAGATTTCTCTCTTTCTTTTTCTGGAAATTCCCTGAGGGCAGGGGGAGAGGGTTTATTCCTTGCATCTGTTTTACTATTCTTTTCCAGAGCCTCTATACACTCCATCCCGGTTTGTTGTTCCAAATCCTGATTTCCCATATTAAATCATAACTGGAAAAAATCCTCTCCTGCTTCGAAACATCTCTCTTCTTGTCATAAAAACCCCTTTCAGGTACAATCCTTTAACGATTTATGACTAATGGAGAAAATGTATTATGAACAAGGCATTGGCCGTCCTGAAGGAACGGGGATTTTTCAAACAGTGTACAGATGAGGATCTGCTGAATAAAAAACTGGATGAGGGACCTGTCAGGATATACGTCGGTGTCGATCCTACCGGGCCCTCCATGCATGTGGGGCATATGGTTCCTCTTTTTGCGATGCATCATCTTCAGGAAGCCGGACATCTGCCTATTATTCTGGTGGGCGGCGGTACAGCACGTATCGGAGATCCTTCTGGAAAAACTGATATGCGTAAGATGCTGACCATAGATCAGATCAAAGCCAACGCGGAAAAACTGAAAGTTCAGATTTCCAATTTTATAAAATTCGACGGGGATAAAGCCAAACTGGTAGATAATGCCGACTGGCTGGCACCTCTTAACTATATCGAATTCCTCAGAGATATAGGAAAGCACTTTTCTGTTAACAGAATGCTCACCTTTGAATCCTATAAGAAACGTCTGGAAAAGGGCCTTTCCTTTATTGAATTTAACTATCAGCTTCTTCAGTCCTACGACTTTCTTGAGCTGTACAGAAGAGAAAACTGTATCCTTCAGATCGGCGGTGATGATCAGTGGGGAAATATCGTTGCCGGTATGGAACTGATCCGGCGTGTGGAAGGGGGAGAAGCCATTGGTCTTACCTTTCCCCTTGTTACCCGGTCTGACGGGAAGAAAATGGGTAAAACCGAGAAAGGGGCCATTTTTCTGGATCCTGATATGACTTCTGTTTATGACTTTTTTCAGTACTGGAGAAACGTCGCTGATGCGGATGTGGAAAAATTCCTCCTTCTGTATACGTTCCTGCCCACTGAGGAGTGCAAACGTCTGGGAGCTCTGGAAGGCCAGGATATCAACAAGGCAAAAGAAGTTCTTGCCTATGAACTGACAAAAATCATTCATGGGGAGGAAGAAGCTAAGAAAGCCATGGAAGGAGCAAAAGCCGCCTTCAGTGCCGGCGGCGTTCAGGATAAGTCCGGGATGCCTTCCGCTGAGATCGCTTATTCCGAGCTCGAAGAAGGGATCAATATAATGGATCTCTATGTGAAATCGGGTCTCTGTTCATCCAAAAGTGAAGCCCGGCGTCTGGTCAGCCAGAATGGAGCGGCTATCAATGGTGAAAAAATTGCGGATGTTGATGCTGTGATCGACGGGAAATTTGTTGTTGAGGAAGACGGAGAAAAGGAAATTGTTCTGAAAGCCGGAAAGAAGAGGTTTTTCAGATTTCTTGTAAAATAATCTTTTTTCTGGAAAGATAAAAAACCGGCGTAAGGAAAATCACTTTGACGCCGGTCTTTTTTTTTATAAAAATAATGGCCCGCAGTTTAAACCACGGGCCTTTTAAATGTATTTTTGAATAACTACTTTTTAACAATTATTCAAAATTTATGGATCTTCCCATCCAATATTTTGTATTACAGTCTCATAGTATTTCAGAACATCAGAAGAGGTCAACAAAACCTGTACTAAAAACCCGGATCTCTACATATACTCTATAATCTTCACATTATATTGACTCAATCTTCATTCTTCATTTTGTTATTATTCAGAAAAACAAATTCGGAAATTATAAGAAAAAGCCTTTAAATGGCTTAAAACTCTGTTTCTTGTATTTAGGTTTGACTTGTTGATAAGGGAGGAATTAAAATTTCAGGAAGAAAGGGCTTGGTATAATCAGAATAAAAACAAATTGGGAGGGTGATATGGAATTAATATCCAATGCGATTCCAGAAGAATTCCGGACTGTGATTCCCAGGGGTTTGCGGCTGGTGAAGCGGAACGATAAGGAGTTCCTTCTGGTGGAATCGGTGTTCTGTCCAAGAGGGCATAACCTTTTGGTAGACAGCGTTCATATCCATGGGGAACCTTCCATAAAACTGGAACTTCAGGTAAACGGGATAAAAGGTCTTGCCTTTATCGATGCTTTCTGGGGAAGTCATGCCAAGCTGTTCAGTTTTCTTCCCGAATGCGCCGATGGAACCATGCTGGAAGGATTTTGCCCCTACTGTCATATCCCTCTCCTTGAAGAGTATGTCTGTCATGAACAGGGTTGCGGCTCTCATAAGGGATTGAGCCTCTATTTACCCAGCGGTTCCGGAAAAGTCACCGTTTGCGCCAGCCTGGGTTGCCCCGGTCATACCCTGGATATCAGTACGATTCCTCATGAACTTTCCGAATCCATCAGCGGAATAAACTTTTTCGGAGAAGGGACGGAAGATCTTTTTGGAGGACTGGAATGAACCGTTCTGAAATTACTGCGGATTTATGCAAGGGCTGCAGGGTTTGCGTAAACGCCTGCCCCAATCACTGCCTCTCCATAGGATCTGATATCAACAAACTGGGTTATCAGTATGCGATATCCAAACCGGATAAATGTACAGCCTGCGGTATCTGTTTTTATGTCTGTCCGGAACCGGGAGCCATAACTGTTCATGAAGGAGAGGATTCCGATGGCTGAAAAAATCAAACGCTTGATGAAAGGAAATGAAGCTGTTATTCATGGGGCTTTAATGGGCGGTGCAACCCATTTTTTCGGTTATCCCATAACTCCCGCCAGTGAGATAGCTCATGCGGCAGCCCTTTATTTTACAAAATCGGGAAGGTGTTTTCTCCAGGCCGAATCAGAAGTTTCAGTTATCAATATGCTCTACGGAGCTGCCGGGGCGGGTGCCCGTGTCATGACTGCCTCATCCGGACCGGGATTATCTTTGATGGCGGAAGGACTCTCCTATATTGCGGGTGCCGAACTTCCCTGTGTGGTAGTGGATGTGCAGAGAGCCGGCCCCGGACTGGGTAATATCTGGCCGGAGCAGAGTGATTACAATATAACAGTAAAAGGGGGAGGCCATGGCAATTACAGGAATATGGTTCTGGCTCCCAATTCGGTTCAGGAAATGTGTGATCTTACCTATATGGCTTTTGAACTGGCCGATACCTATAGAATTACAGTTATGGTTCTCTCAGATGCGTATATTGGCCAGATGATGGAACCGGTACAGCTCCCCGGAAAGGTAAGGCATGGAAAAAGGAAGGATTGGGCTCTTTACGGAGATAAAGAGAGCCGGGAAAATCTTGTCACTTCCATTCTGATGGATCCCCAGCTCCAGAGTGATCATAACTGGCAATTGCAGCAGAAATATGAACGGATGGCAAAGGAATCCTGTTTGTGGGAAGAGATTGAATGCCAGGATGCCCGAATTCTTTTTGTTGCCTATGGCATTACTTCCAGAATCACCCATTCTGCCGTAATGGAGTTGAGGAATAAAGGGATCAAGGCGGGGCTTTTGAGACCGAAAACCCTCTACCCCTTCCCGGAAGCACGGTTAAGGGAACTTTCTTCTCAGTGTGAAACTGTCATCGCCGCAGAAATGTCAAACGGCCAGTTGGCAGATGATGTGGAGCGGATTGTCCGAGGACAAGCTCCTGTAGAACGTTATCAGTGGCTGGGTGGTATGATTCCTTCTGTAGAAGAGATTGTCCATAAGGTTGTGAAGACACAGACGGGAGGTCCGGCATGATCGTTCATGAAAAACCGAAAGCCTTTTACGATACTTTTGAAAGGAAAGGACCTGGTCAGAAAACAACCCATTACTGCCCGGGATGCGGGCATGGTACGGCCCATAAACTGATTGCCGAACTTCTGGTGGAACTGGGAATACAGGACAGGTCCATCTTCCTCTCTCCTGTAGGATGTTCTGTTTTTGCCTACTACTATATGGATACGGGCAATATACAATGTGCCCATGGAAGGGCGCCCGCAGTGGGTACGGGAATCCGCAGAACCCGCAAGGATGCCATTCTGATCTCTTATCAGGGAGACGGTGATCTGGCTGCGATAGGAACTGCCGAAATCATCCATGCCGCCAACAGGGGCGAAAATATGACGGTCTTTTTTATCAATAATGCCATTTACGGAATGACCGGCGGACAGATGGCTCCTACAACCCTGGAAGGTCAGAAGACTCTCACCACGCCCCTGGGACGTTCCGGAGGGAGGGATGGACATCCCATAGGCATGGCGGAAGTTATGGCAGCCCTGAAAACACCGGTTTTTATAGAAAGGGTCTCATTTTCCACTCCTGCCAAAGTGCTGAAAGCCCGGAAAGTTTTTAAAAAAGCTCTGGAAAACCAGATGGAAAAGAAGGGCTTCTCTTTTGTGGAAATCCTCTCACCCTGTCCGATTAACTGGAAAATGGATCCGGTACAAGCCAGAAAGTGGATGCAGGAAAATCTGGAGCCCCTTTACCCTGTCAGAAATTTCCGGGATGACAGTGAAAAGCCGTCCCCGCCGGATGATTCTCTGCCCTATCTGGAAGATAAGGAACTTGTTGAACTTCTGCAGGAAGGGGGCTCTCTTCCCAATCTGCACAGGGATATGGATATTGGGGAACAACGGGTGAAAATTGCCGGTTTTGGTGGGCAAGGAGTCCTATCTGCGGGAATTCTGCTGGCTAATATGGCCATTGCCGAAGGTTTTAATACAACCTGGCTGCCTTCGTACGGACCGGAAATGCGCGGGGGAAAGGCAAATGCCAGCGTCATCGTTTCTCCTCATCCCATAGGCTCACCTGTGGTGGATAAACCGAATGTTCTCATAGCCCTGAATACACCGTCACTTCTTTCCTTTCAGGAAGATGTCACTCCGGGAGGAGTCATTCTTGTTAACTCAACTCTTGTAAAAGAGAGAGTTGAGAGGAATGATGTCAGTGTATACTATATTCCCGCATCGGAAATGGCCCGGGAGAGCGGTATTCTGGCAACGGCAAACATAATTATGCTGACAATCTATCTGAAACTCTCGAAAGTTGCCGATGAGGAGGTTTTGAGAAGGATTCTTCCGGGAAGCGTCAAACGCAAGGATTCGATAGATCTGAATAACAGGATGATTGATAAGGCACTGGAATACTATAAGAAGGAAATACAGAAATAATGCCGCTCAAATTTAGTATTCTGGCTATTAATCCCGGCTCCACCTCAACCAAACTGGCACTTTTTTATAACCGGAAAGAAATCAAGGCCCTGGAAATATCCCATAGGGCAGAGGATCTTAATTCCTTTTCGTCTATTGCCGGGCAGGAAGATTACAGATTTTCCCTGGTGAAAGAGCTTCTGGAGGATATGAATAGCAGCCTGGATGCTGTTATAGGGCGGGGAGGGCTTTTAAAGCCTTTGTCAGGCGGTGTTTACAGAGTCAATGACACCATGATTGATGATCTGAGAAATGCCCGGTACGGAGAACATGCCAGTAATCTGGGGGCCATTCTGGCCAGCCGGGTCGCCAGGGAGCAGAAAAACCGGACAGGCCATTGTGAAGCCTTCATTGCCGATCCTGTTGTTGTGGATGAATTGCTTCCCCAAGCTAGGTTATCGGGCATTCCGGAGATTGAGAGAAGGAGTATTTTTCATGCACTCAATCAGAAATCTGTAGGAAGGAACCTGGCGGAAAGGCTGGGGAAATCCTATGAAGAGATGAATCTGATCGTTTGTCATATGGGTGGAGGAGTCACGGTTGGTGCGCACCGGAAGGGACGGGTTATCGATGTAAATAACGGACTTGATGGAGATGGCCCTTTCTCTCCGGAGAGGAGCGGTGGGGTTCCCGCATGGCAGCTGGCGGAGCTGGTTTTATCCGGGCGGTTTAGCCGGGAAGAGGTAAAAAAGAAAATTACCGGCAAGGGGGGCGTCTTTGCTTACTGCGGATCTAAAGATATGGTAGCTTTTGAAAACCTTGTTCTGCAGGGTGATGCAAAAACCGCGGCTGTTTATGAGGCATTGGTTTTTCAGCTTTCCCAGGAAATCGCCAAGCATGGAGCCACTCTGGAGGGGGAGGTGGATGCTATTATTCTGACAGGCGGTCTGGCCCGATTCGGCAAACTTGTCAGGGATCTGGATCGGAAAATCTCCTTTCTGGCTCCGGTGTATGTGATTCCCGGAGAACGGGAAATGGAGGCTCTGGCGGAGAATGCCCTGGCAGCACTGACAGGAAACAGACTGATACAGGAGTATGGCCCGTGACATTTCAGGAACTGTTAAAACCCGGAATAACCGGGCGTGTGGCTATTGTCAGGGCGGATCACGAAGATTCCCTGGCTGCCATGGATAAGGCTTTGAAAGAGAACATTGCCGAATTTGTCTTAATAGGCAGCAGAGAGGCGATTACCGCTAAAGCGGATAAAATGCATATATCCCTGGACGGGGTGGATTTCAGGGTCGCGGATAACGACGAAGAGGCGTCCTTCATGGCAGCCGGGATGGCATCGGCCGGTGAGGTTGATGTTGTGATGAAGGGACTGGTTCATACCTCGACATTTACAAAAGCTCTTCTGAATAAAGAGAGGAAGCTGATCCTCCCGGGTGGTCTTATCAGTCATATCAGTCTGTTTGATCATCCCGGGCTGCCCCGTCCATTTTTTTTAACCGATGCGGCGATAAATATTGCGCCTGATCTGGAGCAGAAAAAAATAATTTTGAATAATGCTATTGCATTAGCTCATAATCTGGGAATTTCCTCCCCTGGAATTATCTGCATAGCCCCGGTGGAGAAGGTGAATCCCAAAATCCAGAGTACTCTGGATGCCCAGGCTCTCAGCACTATGGAGTGGGGGAATGCCGTGGTTGAAGGCCCGATGGCACTGGATGCGGCCTTTTCGTCCGAAGCGGCGTCTGTTAAGGGGATTGAGAGTCAATTGGCGGGGCATCCGGATATCCTGCTGTTTCCAGAGCTCAACTCGGCCAATGGGGTGTATAAGGCTTTTTCCATAACACCGGGGTGCCGGAACGCGGGAATACTGGCAGGATTGAAGGTTCCTGTGGTGCTGACTTCCCGGTCTGATTCTGAGGAGACCCGGTATTTGTCCTTGAAGCTGGCTTTGAGCGGGGTGTGTTCCTGAACCCTCTTTCCCAGGTCAATTCCGATACCAAGGATTGTTTTAATTAATAGATATAATTTCCATCAACGATCATTTTTTTATCTGTGAACCATGTGTCTCCTGCAAATGAAACAGTTGTATAATATTTTTTATACATATCAATTATTTCATAAAATCTTTGTTTTAGTAGTTCATTATTCTGTGATTCTGATGTGATGATTTCCATTTTGGCTGCAGTAGCTAAAATAGCAGTTAAATATGCCATTTTTGTTGCATAATCATAATAATAGTATGAAAAAACATTATCTATTGATATGGTATAATTTCCCATTTTATCTTTTTCTATAAAGGCTCTTTCTTTTCCTGAATCACTGCTTATTAGTGTTACATTTCCTTCTTCAACCAGTTTTTTCATCATTGAATAGTTAGGATCATAGTTATATGTCGATTCCAGAGATTGAAGACCCCTTAAAGAGTAGAGAATACTTGCTCCAGTATCAGATTCAAATTGCTTGTTTTCTTCACTTAATTGTAATGTGGAGCATGAGAAAAGCATTATAGATATCCCAATAAGTAATAAATAGTTTTTCATTTTTTCCTCCAAATGAATAAATTTGTTTTGCATTTTTATTAACTGAGCAGAAGTCGATGGTGATTCAATAAATTTAAATTTTTTAACTTTTTCTAGAAAATATTTATGAGTTTGGAAGGGTTGTGTTTGAGAAAAAAATCATCATCTTTTCCTTTCTGGGATTCTTGTAATACTTCATTTATCATTGCAGTAAAACTCAGTTCCAGGGAAATTTCCTTGAAGCTTGAGTCTTCAGGTTGTTCTGTTATAGAACTCAAGTTCATCCTCTTATTTTTTTTAATACAACAAATTCAATCTAGAGTTAATTTTATCTTATGATTACTGGAAAGTTCATTCCAGTGCTATTATTTTTTCCAAATCATCCTCTGTTATAGGACGAAAATCTTTTCCTGGGAATTCATAAGGATCTTTAATAGCATAGTAGTGAAGTGTTCCATCTTTTTGAGGTTTTATAGCATATATTGTGTCTATATTTTCAAAAACAATCTGTTCTCCATCCCATTTTCCAATCTGATATGAAGAATATGATTCAAAACCATCTTTTGTCGGTGCATCATATATAAATAAATAATTACCATTGATTTTTTTCAGTGTAATAATTTCAAAATGCCAAGATCGTCCTAATTCAAGAATGTATGATCCTGATAAATCAATTGTGTAGGTATTAAAAAGTATAAATATACTAAAAAAAATCAAAGCAATTCTCTTCAAAATAATCCTTCCTATTCCATTTAATATTGGTTATACCATGGTTCCCATTCGTACCATGATAGATTTATATTTTTAAACCAATATTCATTACCTTGTGAATTGTGTCTAATTTTTTCATAATATCCTGAAAAAATTGATGGATCATTCCAATTATAATTATTCATATAAGAAGTTGGATCCCCAAATCCCCATCCATTGTTCTGGTCGTACAGTGATACTTCAAAATGTCCATGAGTCCCGCTTCCTCCGCCATCAGCAGGATAATTCTGAACAGGAAAATCCATAATTCTTTCACCAGGTAAAAATAATTGCCTTTCTATAGCATCTGCAACATCTGAGGGATTCATATGCTCATAGAGATAGTTTGCAGTTGTTCCTATAATTCCCAAACCAATAGCATATTTATGCTTATCAGGTCCTGGTATAGAAAATCCAGGAGAATAAATCCCTTCTGAATTGGTAATATCAATACCTGGATGGGTATAGGTAAGATATTGAGTTTCACCGTCTTTCATTACTTCCATTCTATACTGGTTTTCTTTGAACTGCTGAGTGATTCTACCTTCCGGTGCCATGCCGATTCCTTCCAGGGCATATTGAGCATTATACTCTCCCATTTTTAAAACAAGCTGGTTATACATTTTACCAAGTTCCGTTGCTGGTAGACCGGCCAATAATGCTGCCTGGTAAGTACCCAGATCAGATATGATGGAGTCTCTTAAGGCAACCTGTTCCAAAACATCATCAGACGCAGGAAAAGTTAACCGTTCTTCCAGAGTTACGGAATTATAACCCTGTCCACCAGGAACAGAAGAGGGGATATACATTGATCCATCCCATTCCGCACCGGAACTGGTCATTAATGCATAAGCCAGTTCAGCTTTTGACATCCCCGAAGTTTCGATTCCTCTATCATGCAGAAAGGAAATGGCACTCTTTTCTCCCATGTACTCCAAAAGGGATTGACTGAATCCAATATGATTTCCCTTTTCATCCATGGCCACTTCTATGAGATTACCATCCTCATCATATAAACCCTGTTTGCCATCCCACACAATCTGTCCATCATTGGTCAGCATCCAGAAATCTTCCCGGGAGTTGTAATTTCCCAGGGCGTATTCGGCCAGAGATTTGCCGTCTATCTGCCCCTGTTTGTAGTATTCATAAATATCCGCTTCTTTTGTATTATCCACATTCAGGTTTGAGGCTCCGTAGGTGTGCATCAGAATATTGGAAATTTCCATATGGGAGGTGACAGCATCTATCGTTTCCAGCTCCTGCTGTTCTTTTTCTGAAACAATACCATCCCTGAAGGCTTCATGAGTAAGCAGGATAGACAGGTCCAGCGCACTTAAGTTGTTTAGGTCCAGTTCGATGGATTTGGTTTCGTCCTCGTTCATAACAGTTTTTCCAGTATAACCTTTATCTTTTATATAAGTAAACGATATATTCCTATTCAGAATATCATTATAGAATGCTTCTGTTTCATCCATCTCTGCGGAAATGAGTGTACGCATGGCAATGGATTCTTTCCTCCCCAAGTCAATTTGATTGATTTCGCGGTTTCTTTGAAATATTTCCATCCCCTGAAGAGCAGAATTGAGAGTCCCCAGGCTGACATCTGTTCCACCGGTTCCCAGAGTAAAAAGGGATTCATCGCTTCCCAGGTTCATCTCCAACAGGCCCGTATTGACAAGTCCGTTTTTCCCTTCCATTCCGAATATGCCCATATTGAAAACATTCAGTGTGGTTGCTCCGGTCATGGCATATTCCACACCCGTTGAGGTCAAGCCTTGCATCAATCCGCTCAAATCATCAGCATTCTCTTTCATGGTATTAATAAATCCAAAGGAGGATATATCTATATACGATCCCATTCCGGCTGCGGCCATGCTGCTCAGGAATGAAGATTCTGTATTTTCCCAGCTGGTCATTTCAAAGAAGTTTTTCTCGTTAAAGGACCAGTCGCTTTCTATACTGTTTATGGCAGCTGTTCCGTATGAGTTCACCCCGGTTAGTGCCGCTGCCGTACTTATGTCGGTAATTACTTCAGCAGTGGAACTGCCCAGAGAATCTGTCATAACCGTATAAGCATCAAGATTTCCCGCCAAGGAGCCGGTTGTGGTGGTAAGGGCTGTCACGGCAGTCTTCTTACCCAAATTGCTCCAGGCATCATGGCCCTGCTGATAGCCGCTGTCCACATCAAGGGCCGTGAAGAGGGCATCGTCCAGAAGGTTCAGGGCTGTACTGAGAATAAGATTGCCTACTCCGGGACCCAGCACCGCGGATATCGCTACATTCATGGCGATATCAGTGAGGCTTCTCATCGAGGGGGCTCCTAAGAGAGAATCCGACTCCCCGTCATTATCTGCATCATCATCCCAGAGTTTCTTGTTGTATCCGGGCATATCTACCAGAGAAAATCCCCTGTACATTCTGGCCTGATGTATCTGAAAATCTCCGAAAATGCGTCCCATTTCTCCATATCCTTCTGTCTCTACCGTTTCCGGATCATCCTTGTCCATCTCGGGAGCATAACCCAGATAGAAATTGAATAGACCTTGGATATCCGTATGTTTTCCCTGATCATGCCAGTTTCCTTCCTGATCTTCATAGGCCGTATTGTACTGGGCGGAAGATTCAAAAGCTGTCTGCATCTCTTCTATATGTTCAAGGAATGAAGCATCCAGATCTGCGGGACTGGACTGTGAAACCTCTTCATTTCCGAAAATGAGGTTGAGATAGTGCATCAGATTTTCCCGGGCCCTTTCGATCCTTGCCTGAATAAGTGTTCCGCTCAGATGTTCCAGGCTTTGAAGGGAAAGGTCCACCCCGTGATCGAAGCCGGGAGCAGTATAATACCTGTATTCATCTATGCTTTGGGTTTCTATTTCATTGCCGCCATAATAACTGCTGTCGATAATTACCTGGCGGAAAAAACCCTTTCCCCTGCGGTAGTAACCATTCTCCACAAGAGTGTCTTCAATGGAATGATCCACTGACTCATTAGCTTCTCTGATCGTTTTTTCCACCATTTCAGAGGTCTCATCCATAACCTGGGTCATCTGAATTGCCTGTATAAGGGACAGCCCTTTTTTAAACTCATCTTTCAATCTTCTCTGTTCACTTAAAATAGTCTCATTTTTCTTTGAGGAAAAATCCAGATCCGGTATAACGGCCGAGAAGATTGCATTCCCTGTGGGAATCCTCTGGGATTGGGACGTGACAGAATCGATAATTCTTTCCAGAGTATTTCCATCCATAGCATCCGAAAGGATACTCGAAACGGAAAGAGTACTTCCGGTTATCTCTGGTATCAGAAAGAATCTGGTATGGTTTATCAGTCTCTGAGCCTCTGTGTCCGAATCCGGTTTTATGGAATTGACTCCGTTCTGCATTGCCTGGAGAGAACAGTCTGTTATCCAATCCTCTTTATCCCGGTTGAACTGGCTGTATCTGAGCTGCCAGAGATCCTCTTTGTACCTGTACTCTTTGAGGAACTTCTGTCTCCATCCTTCCCTCCGGGTTATCATCCTTTCCGTTGTGTTTTTCCATTCAGTCATCCCTTCCTGTATCTGTTCCTGAACCCGGATGCGCCATTCCTCTTTTTGTTTCAGAAGGTAAGACAATTCCCTGTGCCACTCATCGTATTTCTGATTTTTTACTGCTTCCAATCTTTCTCTGAAAAGGCTTCCTAATGTTAATGCGTAGGTTTCAAGGATATTCTGTTGACCTTCTGGAGAGTAACTGTTTGCAGATAATAGGCATTTCTCCTGAAAAATACGGCTTTGGACAGGAAGAAACGAGGGATTTTCAAAAAGAAGGGACGCTGATTTGGCATACTCATCCAAATCTCCATTTTGGAAAGCCTCTTCCATCTGCTCCCTGATCAGAGTACGGTTTCCATTCAGGTCTTTTTCGAGAAGTGAGATCTCCTTCAGTTTTTGTTTTTCTCCTTCTTTTAAATAGGCAGCCAGCGTTTCCAATGCATCAGAGTTATCAGAAAATGTCCCGGTATGAGATTGAAAGATCTCCTGTATGATCTGCGTTTTCCCCTGATCCGGATCAGAACCGCTGATTTGAGATATATCCTGTATGAGAGATTGAAAAGAAACGGTTCCTTTATTCATTAAGCTTTTCATCTGGTTCAGGTAGCCCTGTATCCTGTTCGTTTCATCTATATGCTGAATGGAAAGATTCAGCAGCATTTGCCTTTTGGATGTACCGTCAAACCCGCCGTTATCCTTGATGGCATTGATAGTATCTCTTTTTGATTTGATGGATTTTCCCAGATTATTGAGATTGCCGAAGAGATTTCTTTCATCATCCTGTTCTTCCCTTGCTATTCCATCCAGATAACTCCAGGCCAGGTTGGAAAGTTCCATGGACATGCTTTTTTCCATCTCATCCATGAGCAATCCCTTGTTCATAAGAATCTTGAAAAAGCAGTACAGGTTATTGATCTCGGCATTGCTGCGGATTTTGTCCCGGAAAGTCCGGGTATTTTCTTTTAGCCAGGTTTCGGGAGTAATAAAAACACGAGTGGTATTACCGTTCATATCATGAAGTACACGGCTTATCTGATCATCTGTGTAGCCGCCTGCCTGATACAGACTCATATCCGCTTCATATCCGATATTCGCTTTGTTAAAGTAATTCCCCCTGGTATCCAGCAGGTTCTGATGCTGTGGATTGCTGAAAAGATTGACTTCCCCTCCAAACTCATGATAGTAGGCAAATGTAAAAATGGTCAGGAGCTTCTGAGCTCCCTTGTTCTGTATTTCACTCAGCCAGAGAAAGGCATCCCTGGTGAATCTCTCTTCCATATCAGATTGCTGAAAGTACTGATCCAGTTGGCTGTTATCGTATCGGGTACAATCGGTTATGTTCCCATCCGGGAGTTCCTTGCCAAGAGATATAATGGCATTCATACCGGAATTTTCTACAAATGCGGACGTAAGAATGTCTGAGAGGTTTTTCAAACCATTGTCACGCAGCTGAATCAGATCATCCAGATCACCAGACATTGTCTCATTGACTGTTTCCAGAAGATTCCGGGTTTCAAGGGTAAGGCAGAGCTCTTCAATCTTTTTCTGCCACTCTGTATCGGGGGCAAGATACGTTTTATTCCGGCTTTGTATTTCTTCCAGGAGAGTGAGAGCTTTTTCTGCCTTTTCCAGGTCATTTCTTCTCTGCTCATAAATACGGTCAATCCCCATTGAGGCTGATTCATAGGGACAGGCTGCATAATCCAGGATTTCCGTAGCCAGCTGCAAATTGAGCCGGGATTCCCTGTAGCGTGCATAAGAATCATTCATTATCTGTTTCTGGTCCAGGTAGTCTTTCAGCAGATTCTGATATCGGGTTCTTGATTCATTCAGGTTACCGGATTTCCTGATGAATTTTTCATTCCAGGTTCTATACTCTTCAAATCTGATATCTATCACACTGGTCTTGTATTCCGAGAGTGAAAGGGAAAGAATCTCTTTTTCCATGGAGAGTTGTTCAGCTTCATTCCTGCTGTTTTCCATGATAGAAGCCATTGAGATAATCCTGTCGGCATAATCATGGAAACTTTCCTCCTGATCCTGTACAGCTGTGGTTCCGTCTATTAATGATTCTGCTTCCTGAATCCGGGAAAGCATAAAGTCTGCTTCATAAGTCATATCTTCAGATCCGGAATGATAATCTTTCAGTTTTGTTAGAAAATTTCCATATTCGGTGTCCTGAAAGTCATCTATATAGTCTTCCGTATCGGGGTTTGTCCATAGCTCTGCGAAATAGGCATGGAGGTATTTTTCTGTCAAAGAGAGAATAAAGGGGGGGAGGAAAGAATCTTTATAAAAATCCTGATAAAGATCCTGAATCTCTGTCATTGAGGTGAGATCTTTCAGTCTGGTACTGAGTGGGATTCCCCGCGGATCAAGAACTGCATCCGGGAGAATAAGTAAATGACGGCTAAACCTGTAAACATACAGTTCGGCCTGGGCCGCGAGCAAATCATTTTCTTTTTCCTGAACGAAAAGATCAAGGTAGGATAAATCAGGCAGACCGGGAGAATCTTCCCCATTCAGAAGAGAGTACCATTGGACGGAGTAGGGAACCTTCTGAATCTCCTCCAGAAAAGTTTCCTGATCCAGAACTCCGGTTACTCTCTTGTTAAGAAGTTCCCTGAGGCTTCCCAGAGCATCAAGCGATGCGGCATCAGGAGCAAAACCTGCTCCTGATAAAGATAAGATGAAATCTTTATAGGAAGATGGATAGGGTGGGCCGCTTACCAGCTCCTGCAGAATTGTTTCGAGTATTTCCGATTTCTCCAGAAGCAAACTGTTTTGGGCGGCCTGCTGCGCCCGGTTAAGAACTTCAAGGGTCTCCTCAGCGGGTGCCTGTGAGGTCAGGTAATTTTGAAGCTTTGTATTAACAAGCAGATTAAACCGGTTATCCCGTATAAGATCATGAATGGCCGAATCCAGATCAAGACTGTTCTGAACTGCAGTCCCGAAGAGGTCTGATAGTACCGTATAGGCACTATCTCCCGTTGATAATCCTGCCCCATCCAGCTGAGCCTGCCATTCCTGCAGATTTTGCGCTAATGTGGGATCCAGCAATTCCAGAGCCTCCGCTTTTTGCGTCAATTCTGTAAAATCCTGGAAGTCATCGGAATCTGTCAGGGTTTCCTCACCTTTCAAATCTCTTAACAGAGACTGTGCCGCCTGTTCCCGCTGCTGAATCCAATCGTTCTGACCGGCATGGATGTAGCTGAAATATAATTCTTCCCGGCCTGGCGGTTCTGACTCTGTTCCATGGTACCATTGGTCAAGCTGAGCATTAAGTTGTGATATGGCGCTATCCAGGAGGGATGTATCCTGGTTCCGGAATAATTCCAGAGCCAGGTCGTATGATTCTCTGGCTTTATCCATATTGTCCATAATCTCCTGGAAAAGGGCTTCGTCCGTTTCCATACTGTTTTGCCAGAGGGATATCTCATCACCGAGCCTCTGCAGTTCTTCCAGAGAGTCCCGGTACTGTTGTTCGCTGTTTTCCAGTTCTTGTAACGCTGCAGAATGCTGTAATTGAGTTTCTGCATCTGTGGGTCTCTGTGACGAATCCATGGAGGCATATTCAAGAACCTTTTCCGATATTTCAACCTGTCGGAGCAGTGAATCGGCAATGTTCCGCATACGTTCTGTTTCCTGATCTATCGATATATAAGAGACAGCAGGATCATAACCGGAAGCCTCTGCCTGGAGAGTTATCAGTAACTGTTCTGACTGGATCATCTGAGTTTCAAATCCGGTTTTTATATTGATCCAGCTATTCTGTTCCTGCTGAAAAGTCCCTTTCTCTGAAACAAGAGAATCCCGAAGGTTCTTCTCTTCCTGCAGAAGATTCTCAAACAACACTTGAAGAAAAGACGGCATATGGGAGATCCTTTCTTCCATATTTCCTATAAGGTTGCTGCATTCTGTAATCTGCAAGTTCAATTCCTGAATCTTTTCGTCATAATACTGAATATTCTTTTCGGCAGATTTCAGGTAGCTGAGACTTTCTCTGAAAACACCAATAGCTTCACAGACCTTTTTCAGAAATATTTCCTCCTGCTCTATCGCGGCGGTTTCCAGTTCATCAGAAAGAGTCAGAAAGTTGTCATATGACTCTTCCTCACGGATCTCCCATTGCAAAAGACCCTGCTGAAACAGCTGCTGCATTTCCTGAATCCACCTTTTCCTTGCTTGCGAAAGCTCTCCAAAGGCTTCATCCCAGGCTTCTTCTGTCTCTTTATACTGTTTTTCCAGATTCAGTTCCCATTGGATTCTCTGGGTTATAAACTCTTTTTCCGCCTTCTCCCACAGGGCAAGGCCATTTTCAAGCTCCCTGTCAAAACTTTTTTCCCAATCCTCAGAATCCAGTGAGGCGTATTCTGTCTGAACGATCCGGGAATCTGGTAAATCCTTTTTTAGAGCCGCCTGTGCCGCCTCAAGTTCATCTTTCATCTGATTCATGTATGATTCTGCCAGGGAGCTTGCAGAGGTGTTGTCGCTTTTTTGCTTCAGCGAATAATTGTCTTTCTCTCTGAGGCAGGAAAACCTGTCCAGGCTGTAGCAGATCAGTTTATCTGTTTCGAAGTTTATAAGGTCTCTGTATTTTCTGATTTCCGCAGAAATACTCCTCTCCAGTTTTTCTTTGTCCCTCGTGTTATCTCTTTGAAGAATCTGCTGCTTTATTTCATTGGCTTCGCTTTCCCATTTGTACAGAATCTGATTCTGCAGTGTTCTCACTTCATTTTCAAAAGCTGATTTATCCCTTTTTATTTCGTAAGGATCTGTACTCCTGAGAAGGGGATCATTCTGAAGGTCAAACTGAATTGAACCATCCTGAGTTTCAAAAAGATATTCTTTTTCAAGAGACGCCAGTTTATCAAGGAGAAGCGCCAGATCCGGTTGCCCCAGGTTCCGGGAGAGCTCTCTTGTCATCTCTGTGAGAGTGTCAATATTTGTCCCCTGAGGGTAGAACATCTGCTCTGTTTGTTCAGCTTTTACAGGTAATGGGCAAATCGCCAGAAGGAGTATCAGAGAAATGGTTCGGTTGAACATAAAAAAACCTCATCAAGAGTCTGTTTATTTATATTCAACTGAAGGAAATTACCCTTTGATTCAAAAAAAAATAAAAAAAATGAATTCCTGTCATATTTTCAGCCATTGGGTGATATATGGCATATGGAAAAATTGAAAAAATCATCGGTATGGCTTTTCTTGCGGTTCTCACATCTTTCGGCTGTTCCGTGAAGGGTGAGCTTCCGGATGTTGATCAGCAGCATCAGTATCAGCAGGCTATGCAGTTTTATGTTAGGGGAGACTTACAGAGATCTGAGGAGGTTCTGGAAGGACTCTACTGTTCAGGAAATCTCTATCCTGAAGCCTGGAACCTGTATGGACGCATCCTTTTTTATTCAGGGAAAACCGAAAAGGCTATTGATGTATGGAACCAGCTTATTTTTCAGGATTGCCTGGATGCGGATAGTGCAAAAGTGTTGTGCAGGATATATATATCCGAAAAGGAAACGGAAAAGGCTATCGGTATTCTCAATAAGACCATCTCTTTCTCCTCCAGAGATCCCGGTCTTATTTTTCTCCTGGGACTGGCGTTTATAGAACAGGGGGATATCTCTGATGGTCTGGTTATGCTGGAAAAGGCGGCCGCCATTGTGGAACAGCAAAGTGAAATCTATCTTCTGATGGCTAAAATCTACAGCGGGTACGGATTAAATGAAAAAACTGTGGAATCCCTGAACAGGTGCCTCTCTCTTTTGGGAGATGATCATCCCCTTGCCGGAGGAGTCAGGGATCTGAAAACTCAAATCGAAGGTGCCATGTAGAATTAATTTTACCAAACCCCTGTTTTTCTCTATAATAAGAAAAATCATTATTTCTCTTATCCGTCATATATACAGAGGGTATAAAGAGAAAACGCAAAGGGTATTCTGTTGACTGCTTTTTTTATCGTAGTATTTACCGTCCTGGCCGGAACCATAGGGTTTCTGGCATTCAGAATCGGTTCTCTCCGCAAAGCTTTGCACAAAGCAGAAGATGAGAACCGGACACTCTGTTTTGAAAATGCCAAACTCAATAACCTTTCCATGACTGATACTCTGACGGGGCTGATGAACAGGAGAGCCATAGAGCCTATCATCCTGAATGCCATGCACAGGCGCAACCGTTTTAACACTCCTGTTTCGCTCCTGATTCTGGACCTCGACCATTTTAAGAGGATTAATGACAGTTACGGCCATGATTACGGAGACAAAGTGCTTCAGTCTATTGGGGGGATCATTAAAAAGATCTGTAGGAAAACGGACAACTTCGCCCGATGGGGAGGTGAGGAATTTCTTGTTCTGGCAACCGATACGAATGCTGTAAACGCCCTTGTGCTGGCAGAAAAAATCAGAAATCATATTGAAACGTCCGACCTGGAGGAACTATCAGATGTTACTGTCAGTATCGGGATCAGTTCCTATAGAAAAAGCGAGGATTTCAGAGAGTGGTTCAACCGGGCGGATAATGCGCTCTATCATGCCAAAGATTCAGGAAGAAATCTTGCGGTTCTTTCTCCCGATGATATGGATCAGGTGGATTTTTCCAACCCGGATCCGGGAAATGCGCTCCGCATGGAATGGAAACATCAGTATTCTGCGGGGATAGACGATATCGATATCAGACATCAGGAGCTCTTTCAGCAGTCCAACAGAGTTGTGGACTCTGTGTTAAAACAATCGGACAGCCAGTACCTGGAATCCGCAATGGATGAGATGCTGGAGCGGGTAATCGAGCACTTCAGAGCAGAAGAGCAGATCCTGAATAGTATGAATTACCAGGGGCTTGATACCCATGTAAGCGAGCATAACCGGCTGATCAGTCAGTTCAAAGGGCTGATAGATCTCTTTCATCAGAAGGAAGTGGATCCTATTATGCTATTGAATTATATTTCACAGGAACTTATTTACGAACACCTTATTCTGAAAGACAGTGAGTACTCTCATCTGAATAAACGGAACAAAGTATGATTTTATGGGAAAGTCTCAGCCCCTTTGCGGGTACAATTCATCTGTGTAAAGCCAGGCTGGATATTTTTTATCTGGATTCCGGTCCTTCGGAGAAACCAGTCTGTCTTCTGCTCCACGGACTTGCCGATGAATCGGAGACATGGAGGCATATATTTACGCCCTTGAGCCGGAACTACAGGGTTATTGTACCGGATCTGCCTGGATTCGGCCGGAGCGGCAAACCTTCAGGAAAATATACCATGGATTTTCTGAAGGACTCCCTCTTGGAATTCCTTGAAGCGATGGAAATTGAAGAAGCCCATTTTATCGGAAGCTCCCTGGGGGCCATGCTTATTCAGTACACAGGCCTTTTCTATAAGGGGAAAATGATCAGTCAGGTTCTGACCGATGGTGTTATTATTCCCCAGAAGCAGAAATTCAGTATTTTCAATTTCCTTTTTATGACACCCCTTATTGGTGAATATCTATACAGCAGACTGAAAAACAAGCCTGTGGAAGCTTACAATACCTTAAAACCTTATTATGCCGATCTTGATGCCCTGCCGGAAGAGGATCGGGATTTTCTTTACAGACGGGTCTGCGAAAGGGTGTCGGATAATCGGCAGAGGCACGCGTATTTTTCCATTCTGCGCCGGTTTTCCCGATGGCTTGGAAAATCTGACAGGTTCCGGGATGCTCTTTCAAAAAAGGATATTCCTGTTCTTATGATATGGGGCGGAGAAGACAGAATTATCTCAGTAGAGGCTGCTGAAAAAATGCGCTCCCGGATTCCCGGTTCAGAAATCCAGGTCATACCCCGGGCGGGGCACCTTCCCCATCAGGAAAAACCCGGGGAATACATGGAAATCCTCACAGCATGGCTGAATCGGTACAATTGAATCTTCAAGGAGCAGACATGATCAGTTTTAAAAACGACTACAGCGAAGGGGCACACCCGGATATATTAAAAGCGATTACTGAAAACAATGCCTTTCAGGAAGAAGGATACGGTCTTGACCGGCATACAAAGGCATTTCATGAAAACCTGAAGAAGAGAATCGGATCAGAGGATTTCGATGTTCATCTGATATCCGGAGGAACTCAAACCAATCTATTAGTGATCAGTTCCTTTCTGCGGCCTCATGAAGCCTGTATCGCTGCTGATTCGGGACATATCAGTACTCATGAAACCGGAGCCATTGAGGCTACGGGCCATAAAGTTGTCACAATTCCTTCCAGGGACGGGAAACTGGCTCCCGAAATGATAAAGCCGGTTCTGGTTTATCATCATTTTGAACATATGGTTAAACCCAAACTTGTCTATATTTCCAATACCACGGAAGTTGGCACTGTCTATTCCGTAAAGGAAATGGAGGCGCTCAGCCGGTTTTGCCGGGAACAGGGACTTATCCTGTATGTGGATGGTGCGCGTCTTGGAGCGGCTATGACATCAGGAGAGGGAGCTCCGACTCTGAAAGATATGGCCCGGTACGCCGATGCCTTTTTTATCGGCGGTACAAAAAACGGGGCTCTCTTCGGAGAAGCTCTGGTCATTGTCAATCATGATCTTAAGGAAGAATTTCGTTTTCTGGTTAAACAGCGGGGGGCTCTTCTGGCAAAAGGATGGGTCACAGGCATACAGTTCCGGGAACTTTTCAAAGATAACCTCTATTTCGATCTGGCAGGGCATGCCAATGAAATGGCCCAGTATCTGGCAGAGGGATTGAAAACCCTGGGATGCCCCTTTCTGGTGGATTCTCCCAGTAATCAGATTTTTCCCATCCTTCCGGATAAGGTTATTGAAAAACTCCTGGAGGAGTTTCAGTTTTATATCTGGGAAAAAGCAGAGAAAGGTTTTTCAGCTGTTAGGCTGATCACATCCTGGGCTACTGAAAAAACATCGGTGGATCTGTTTCTCAGTCGCTGCCGGGAGCTGCTTCAGAAGAGTTGATATTTATTGAGGTGATTTTATCCGAATTAATCAAAGGATTTTCCCGTATCAGATACTTGATGTAAACATCTGTATAAACAAACCGGCCCTGCCGGTTTTTATTTTTTATAAATCCTATCTGTCATAAATCGGAACTCCGGCATACAGGATAATTTCTTAAAATTCTTCACATAAAACAATTAACATTCCCTTGTCCTGAATATGACAGCTGTGAAGAATCAGTTGAAATAAAGAAAAAGCGTATTACGCCCTTGCTTTCAAGGATTGAGCTATGTATAATGATTTCTGTTTTTAAAACACTGTTTCAAAAAATATTGTTATTGATAATTGAGACCAGCAATATAAACTGAAGGAAAGGAGTTTCAGGTGAGTTCATATCAGCAGAAGTGCGATGCCGTTGTCCAGGCATTGGGAAGAGTGAAAGTGGTTCCTGTTCTGGCCATAGAAAAAGTGGAAGACGGGGTTAAAATGTGTGAGGTTCTGAACAACTGCGGTCTGAAAGCTGCAGAGATTACTTTCAGGACCAAAGCAGCAGAAGGGATAATTAAAGAAGCGGCCCGGCTGTTCCCCGAACTTGTTCTGGGAGCCGGTACTGTTCTGAATATTCAGGATCTGCACAGAGCATTTGATGCGGGAGCAAAGTTTGCAGTTTCTCCTGGGCTGAACCCGGTAGTCGTAGAAGAAGCTATCAAATCCGAATACCCCTTTTTCCCCGGATTCTGCACCCCCTCCGAGCTGGAGCAGATTATGCAGTTTGGTATCAGAATGGTTAAATTTTTCCCTGCAGAAGCTATGGGCGGGACAAAAATGCTTTCCAATATCATTGCTCCCTATAAACACCTGGGAATTCATATTATGCCAACCGGTGGCGTCAATACCGGAAATCTGGGGGATTACCTTTCTATACCCCAGATTCCCTGTGCCGGTGGTACATGGGTAGGAAAAGCCGCTGATATTGAAGCGGGAAACTGGGATAAAATCGAAACCATAGTAAAGGAAGCCGTGGAACTGGCTTCAAAATATTAGGATCGGGAGAATCGAGAAATGAGTAAATTGACAATAAAACCGGCTGAAGAGTGCCGATATGATATCCTGTCTCTGGGAGAAGTCATGCTGAGACTGGATCCGGGAGAAGGAAGGATCCATACAACACGTCATTTCACCGCCTGGGAAGGAGGAGGTGAGTACAATGTTGCCAGAGGTCTCCGGCGCTGTTTCGGTATGCGGGCTGCTGTGGTAACAGCTTTTGCGGACAATCCTGTGGGACGTCTGGTGGAAGATCTGATTCTTCAGGGCGGTGTTGATACAAGCTATATCAAATGGGTAAAATATGATGGATGCGGCAGAGAAACCCGCAACGGTCTGAACTTTACCGAAAGGGGATTCGGCATACGCGGCGCTGTGGGCTGTTCCGACAGAGGTCATACCGCAGTTTCACAGCTCAAAGAGGGAGATATCGATTGGGAGGGAATTTTTTCCCAGGGGGTCAGATGGTTTCATACGGGAGGCATCTTTGCCGCCCTTTCCGAAACCACTCCCGGTGTGGTCATCGAAGCCATGAAAGCGGCTAAAAAACACGGAACCATTATCTCCTATGATCTGAACTACCGTCCCTCACTCTGGAAAGCCATCGGCGGGGAGGAAAAAGCTCAGGAAGTGAACAGAGAGATAGCCCGCTATGTGGATGTCATGATTGGAAATGAAGAGGATTTTACCGCATGTCTTGGTTTTCAGGTGGAAGGAACTGATGACAATCTGACCGATCTGGAAACGGAAAATTTCAAAAAAATGATCAATAAAGCTATTGCTGAGTATCCCAATTTTAAAGCCACCGCAACAACCCTCAGGGGAGTGAAGACCGCAACCGTAAATGACTGGGGTGCCATTTCCTGGTATGACGGTACTATTTATGAAGCGGTGCACAGACCGAATCTGGAAATCCTGGACAGAGTGGGAGGGGGTGACAGTTTTGCTTCAGGACTAATCTATGGATTTATGAAATATAATGATGCCGATAAAGCTGTCAACTACGGTGCGGCCCACGGAGCCCTGGCAATGACTACCCCCGGAGATACCACCATGGCATCTCTGGCGGAAGTGGAAAAGATTGTCGGCGGCGGGGGAGCGCGGGTAGACCGGTAATTTTCAGTTACCGGAACTTCGCTCAGGGGAGTTCCGGTATTTTTGTGCAATTCTCTTAGGAATCATTACAGTTTTGAATGCGTATGAATAATGAAACTTTCATAAGATAAGTTCAGTATGGCTTGACCAAACAATACAAAGAGGTAAAATATTTCTCGTTAAAAATTAATCAATTAATCAGGAATATGGAATAAGTGCCTTTTGATCCACATGGTGAATATGAACTGTCTCTGAAAGGTGAAATTGTAGTTATGAGATTTTACAATAGCTGGAACCTGGAAGGGGCAAAACAATTCTTTAAAGCCTATCAAAACTTGATACAAGAAAATCATATCGAACAATTCGGTGTTCTTTCCGACCTGAATAGACTGGTTGGCGGGACACCTGAAGCAATGGACTATTTTTCAACAATTTCCGACTGGTCCCAGAAAAGAGGTCAGCTGGGAAGAGCTGTTCTTATGGAAGAAGGATATAAAGAGTATACCATTAACCGTATCGATAAAGGGAAAACCCGTTTTCCTGTCAAGTCCTTCTCCTGTGAGGATGAAGCTTTTGAATGGCTTGCGGGCTTTGGTTTGAAAGTTGAAAATTAACTTCTGGTTTTATTCCAAAAACTGATACATCTTCGAATCAGGATATACATGAGCAAAAGAAAAGTAATATATATTCCTGAAAATTTCAGCATAGTGCAGTAGCCGGAAATATTACCCAATACTGGAATTTTTGCCGGAAAGATCAGTATGGAAAAATCTATCAGTATATTTTCCAGAGCATCCATCAAGGCTGAAAGGAAAGGTATCAAAAAAAATCCCTTGCATACATAGTTTCTGGATTTCTGGGGCAAATACAAAAAATAGAAAAGCAATTTATAAAATTGAGAAATAAAAGCATAATCGATCAAATGAAGCAGCAGATAGGAAATACGCCCTGATTCCCCCTGAATCTCCAGGTTGGTAAAAAAGATTTTCTGATTATAAAAAAACAGAGGATCCATAACCGCATCCCCATTAAGCTTTATCAACCCGAATCCCATGGAATATAAAGCAGCAGCCGGAATGGCAGCAGCAATCAATGTTATCCAGACTTGTTTTGCTGTGGTTTTACGGATAAGTTTATTAATATAATCCACAATAAGATTCCTGCCTTTCAATGAAAAATAAAGGGAAGATTCATGTTCATTTATACTTTGGATTATTTCTCAGAAGATAAGATAAGTAAATAGTTTTTTTACAGGGTTGTTCTGTTTTTTCGGGTCAACAGGAGCTGGTCTTTCAGGGACAGGTTAAAACTTCCAGATTCTTCAGATTCTCAATTGCCTCAGAAGTGGTATGACCGCATAGTTCCTGAGTCGCAGAATAGCTTCTGCAGACTTCCGGATACAGATCAGAATTATGAATATTGCATTGATTCTCCTTATTCAGATTTGGGCATCGAGCTCCGGCTGGTTTCCCATGGGGCATTCCGGGAATGGGTGAACTGATGGATATTTCGATACAACAGGCTGCGCAGCCAACTCTGCAATTCATGCAAACCTCACAAAAACAAACTATCTGAAATAACCATTAACTTAAGAATAAATCAATACCTGTGAACACAAAAAAAGGCTTTATGGGTGTGCACCATAAAGCCTTTGTTTGATCGACGCGGGATTCGAACCCACCACCTCTTCCTCCGGAGGGAAGCGCTCTATCCAAATGAGCTAGTCGACCATACTGGATGAAGATTAATGAAAAACAGGTTCTCTGTCAAGCAAAAGGCAAGGGAAACTGTATCGGCATACCGGGAAGTCTGACCAGGCATTTCAGGGGTTTTTTCTTTTAAAATCAGACTCTATCATTTATATTGAATTTATACCGATATGAAAAAACAATGATAACGGAAACCTGCCATAAGGAGAGAATCAATGAGTATACATATAGGAGCTGAACCCGGGGACATTGCAGATACCGTCCTGATGCCCGGAGATCCCCTCAGAGCAAAATTTATAGCAGACAACTTTCTGGAAAATGCCGTGTGCTATTCAGAAGTCCGCGGTATGTATGGGTTTACTGGTACCTATAAAGGAAAAAAAGTTTCTGTTCAGGGAAGCGGAATGGGAGTACCCTCCATCAGTATCTATGTAAATGAACTGATCAAGGATTACGGGGCCAAACGGATTATGCGGATTGGCTCCTGCGGTGCTCTTCACGAGAGTGTGAAAATCCGGGATATTATTCTGGGCATGAGTGCCTCCACAGACAGCTGTATCAATAATGTAACATTCAAGGGAATGACTTTTGCCCCGACGGCCAGTTATGAATTATTTTCAAAGGCAGTGGAAGCGGCAAAAAAATTGGATCTCCCTTTTCATGCGGGTAATATACTCTCCACGGATATCTTCTATAATGACGATCCGGAAGAGTGGAAAATCTGGTCCCGCCACGGAGTTCTGGCCGTAGAGATGGAAGCTGCCGCCCTTTACACCATAGCCGCCAAAAAAGGCATTCAGGCTCTGACGATCCTTACAGTCAGCGACAGCCTGGTGACAGGAGAAGCCACCTCCTCTGAAGAACGCCAAAACACCTTCACCCAGATGATGCAGCTGGCCCTGGAAACCGCCATCTCATAACAATTAATAAAAAATTCAAACATCCCCGTCTCCCTCTGGACTGGTCGGAAGCGAGCTTCCTGCTCTGGACATAAACTTCGTTTATTGCTCGAGTATGCAACCGACTCGCCTATGCAACCTGAGGAGAGGAGGATCGAGGAGGAGAGGGACGTTTTAACGAGAGTTCAATCATTAAATGACCTTTCCCCATTTGCTTTTCCCAAAAAAAATCCCCGATATTCGGGGATTTGTTATCTGATAAAAATCTTATTTTTCCAGATTCATGATCTTTTCCACCCGGCGTTCATGACGGCCGCCTTCAAAATCATGATCCATAAATGTTTTTACCATATCTTTTACGCTATCAGCATAGTCAATCCTTCCTCCGAAAGAGAGGAAGTTGGCATTGTTATGCACTTTCGCCATCTCCGCTGCAAATGCATTCTGGGGGAGAGCGCATCGGATCCCGTCAATTTTGTTAGCTGCCATGGAAATCCCGATACCGGTTCCGCAGAAAACAATACCAAACTCATAACCGCCTTTCAGATACTCACGACAGGCTTTTTCTGCCTGATCGGGATAATCTGCAGCTTCTTCGGCAGCCACACCCAGGTCATTAACCTCATATCCTTCGCTTTCCAGAAAGGATTTGATCTCTTCCTTCAGTTCCACTGCACCGTGATCATTGGCTAAAACAACTTTTTTTGACATTCCATTCCTCCTGAATATACGGGTATCTTTTAAACAGCCGCTGGAATGCTGCTGTTCCGGTTTTTTGATACTGGTATATTCCTGTTAAAAAATTCTTTATTTAAGACAGCAGAGCTTCGTCGTTCAGAAACTCTTCCTTACGGATTTCATGGAATTTATCCACCAGTTTCTGAACGGTCAGTTCTTTCTTTTCGTCTCCGGAAATATCCATTATAATCTCACCCTTATCCATCATAATCAAGCGGTTGCCGAAATCTATGGCATGCTGCATGTTATGAGTGATCATCATGGCTGTCAGATTATACTCATTGATAAACTTAAAAGTCAGTTCCATTACCTTAGCCGCATTTCTGGGGTCCAGAGCTGCCGTGTGTTCATCCAGAAGTATCAGCTGAGGGCGGGACATGACCATCATCAGAAGAGTCAGAGCCTGTCTCTGACCGCCTGAAAGAAGAGCAACATTATTCTTCAGGCGGTTTTCCAGGTTCATTTCCAGCTGAACAAGGAGATCCTTGAACTGTTCCCGCTTTTTTTTGTTGAGGGTTCTGCGGATTTTCTTCATGCCTTTGTAGGAAGCGATCACCATATTGTCTTCTATCGACATATTTCCCGCAGTACCCAGAAGAGGATTCTGAAAGATCCTCCCTATAAATTCAGAACGTTTAAACTCAGGCATTCTGGTTACATCTGTTTCGTTGAACAGAACCTGACCTGATGTTACCGGATAATGGCCGGAAACAGCATTATATAAGGTAGTCTTGCCTGCGCCGTTGGAGCCGACAATGGTGATAAAGTCTCCCTGCTTTACATTCAGGTTGACGTCCTTTAAAACATGGTTTCTATTGGGAGTTCCCTCTCCGAAAATCATATTTATATCTTTCAGCTGAATCATCTCTTCTTTCCTCCCGCTGTTGCAGCAATAAGCTGTCTGATATTGGTATTTTTAAAACGGGAAAGGTAGAGAGAAAAAATAATAAGAAGTCCTGTTATCAGTTTCAAATCATTGGGTGTGAGATGGATATAGTATCCGTAATAACGGCCAAAATACATAATTGCCTTGAACAGGATAGCTCCCAGCAGAACTCGTACTGTCAGGATTTGTATCCGGCTGGATGTGAGTATGAATTCTCCCAGCATAACCATTGCCAGTCCCTGGACAACAATTCCCTGTCCCAGATTGACATCCGCAAACCCCTGGTACTGAGCTGCTAGGGAACCTGCCACCGCAACCAGACCATTGGAAAGACCTACGCCGATAAGCTTCATCACCTCAGGATTCACGCCCAGGGTGATAATCATCTGCTCGTTGTTGCCCATGGCTCCCAGGGAAAGACCCATATCTGTGAGAAAAAACAGATCCAGCAGGATTTTTATCAGGAAAAAAACAATTACAAAAAAGAGCAGCAGGGAGGAGCTGAAACTCATGAAAGATTCGGTTATTCCCATGACATCCGTAATGATCGTTCGGGTTTTCATCAGCGGCAGGTTGGCTCTGTTGCCCAATATCCTGATATTCACTGAATAAAGCATAGTCATAGTCAGTATTCCCGCCAGAAGATTGGGAACTTTCAGTTTATTGTGAATCATAGCTGTGACCATACCGGCCAGGCAGCCCCCTCCAAATGCTATAAGAATGGTTAAAAGGGGATTAATCCCTGCAGTCAGACAGCTTCCGGTGATCACAGCACCCATGGGAAAGCTACCGTCCACAGTCAGGTCCGGAAAGTCCAGAATCCGGAAAGTGATAAAAACTCCCAAAGCCAGAATCCCGTAAATCAGCCCTTCAACTAAAATACCTTCAATCATATAAAGTCCTTTTTCTTTTTTTACCTAAGCCTTTAAGCCCGTACATCATACATAAAAAAGGGACTGTCTTCCAGCGTTCTGACCGAAGCTTTATCAAGATCTTCAGAAAGAGCGATATAAAACAGTCCCTTATAGTGCAGAGTCTACTGCAGCAAGAACAACTGGGCTTGAACCGACCAGGAAAGTCCATCCAGAGAAGCAGAAAAGGTATCCTGGAACAACTAGGGGCTAACCGGAAGTAAGGGCTAACCGGAAGTAAGGGCAATTCATGAATTGCCCATACCTTACCAGACCATACCATAACGTACCGTACTGTACCAGACCAGAACCAGAAGCCCATACTCAGCAAAAAGCCTGTAGGTCTATACCTCTGCACAAACTGGAAAACTTACTGAGTCCTAATCTCTCCGTTTTCAATGACCGTAGCAGCTTTGGATACAAGATCTGCAGGAATCGTGATACCCAACTGAGCTGCAATGTCCAGATTCACCAGAAGATCTATATCATCTACGCTGGTCATGAACCTGGTGGGAATATCGCTGGTTTTTTTACCCTGCAGTACTTCCACAGCCATACGGCCAGCAGCTTTTCCCATTTTATAATAGTCAAATCCCCAGGCAATCAGGATTTCATTGTCTATACCGGAACTGGGGTCTGCAGACATAATGGGTTTTCCTGCTCTGGTGGCAACATCGGCTACGGCGGCAAGAGCTGAAACCACAGTGTTGTCAGTACTGATATAAATACCATCCACTTTATCGATTATGGTCTGAGTCGCCTGTTTGACTTCGGCTGAGTTGGAAACGGTAGTTCCCACAAACTCGATACCCAGTTCCTTACAGGCTTCTTCCGCCATTTCTGCCAGACGTACTGCATTCGCTTCACTGGAAGTATAGATATGTCCCAGAGTCTTGATTTCTGTTAGAGACGCCAGCAATTCTATCTGATCTTTTACAGGTGTCATATCCGAGATACCTGTAACATTGGCACCTCCCTGATCATAGCTGTCCACCAGTCCTGCATCTACGGGATCTGTAACAGCCGAATACAGTACGGGAGTCTCTTTTATCGTATTGGCCAGAGCCTGGGCCGTGGGGGTGGCAATGCCTATGGCCAGATCAACCTTGTCGGCTTTGAATTTCTGGGCAATGGAGGTAGCTGTAGACATATCGCCGTTGGCATTCTGAAGATCGAATACCGCATCTGGATACGTTGCCTTGATCACTTCCACTGCACCCTGTTCCAGAGCATCCAGAGCGGGGTGGGCTACAATTTTCGTGATGCCGATTTTAAGCGGTTCTGCTTTTGCGGGAACTTCTGCTGCGTTTCCTGCAGCCCCGGCAGCCGGTTCTTCGGATTTGCTGCATCCGGTGATAATCATCACAGAGATGAATAAAAGAGCTGTGATTTTCATAAAAGTTGTTTTCATCATTTTCTCCTGGTGTTCTTATGAATAGAAACACTGGCATTATTATCACGAAAAACGGAAAAACTGTCAACCAAAATTCCATTATCTATAGTGAAACCTGAGCGTACTTTGCTTTTTTTATATTTATGAGTATATTTGAAGTGCATGTAATGCAGATTCTGCATCCTCTGCAGAGAGGGTGCTTGAAGTGCATCAGATTCTATTGAAATAGGAGTTTTGATTATGAGTGATGCTTATATGAACTACCGTTCCCAGGTAATGGTTCAGGAACGGACCATTCTTAAAAACGTATATCTCTGGATGACCGCCGGACTGTTTCTGACTGCTGTAGTAGCCAGGGGTTTTGTGGGTACCGCCCTTTTTTATCAGCTTGTAAGAAATCCCATGCTTATGTTTGCACTGATTATCGCCGAGCTTTTTCTGGTATTCAGAATTTCAGCCAGAATCATGCAGATGTCGGTAAGATCGGCTGTTATCAGTTTTGGTGTTTATGCTGCTTTAAACGGTATCAACCTCTCCAGTATCTTTCTGGTATACGGACTGGGAACTGTTTACAACGCTTTTTTTGCGACAGCTACCCTGTTTGGAGCTATGAGCCTATATGCGGTTACCACAAAACGGGACCTCTCAGGTCTGGGGCACTATCTGTTTATGGGGCTTATCGGATTGATTGTGGCATCTTTGATTAATATGTTTCTCAGAAGTTCGGGAATGGATTACATCATCTCTTATGTGGGTGTTATCCTTTTTACCGGTCTCACCGCATACGATACCCAGATGATCAGAAACATGAGCCGAAACATGAGTCACAGGGCCGATGAAGCCACTTTTGTAAAACTGTCTGTCCTGGGAGCTTTAAAACTCTATCTGGACTTTATCAATATGTTCCTGTTTATCCTCAGGATTATGGGACGCAGGGACTAGTACATTTTTATGGCTGAGAATTTACAAGAGTCTCTTTTTGATTTTCTGGATGCCTCTGTGACTCCCTACCACGGAGCTGCAAAGGCAGCCGGTATCCTGGAAAAAGCAGGATATTCCCAGCTTGATGAAACCTCTTCCTGGAATTTAAAGTCCGGACAGGGGTACTATATTATCAGGAACGGGAGCAGCCTCATTGCCTTTCATACCGGCAGTTTCAAACCCGGCTCATACGGTTTCCGGATTATTACCGCCCATACGGACAGTCCGGGATTCCGGGTTAAAGGTGACACCCTGAAAGAGTCGGCAGGAGTGTGGAAAGCCGGTCTGGAAGTGCTGGGAGGGCCTATCCTCTCTACATGGCTGGATAGAAAGCTCACCCTGGCGGGGCGTCTTCTGGTGCGCAGCTCTCAAGGGATTGAATCCAGGCTGTACAGAAAAGCGGGTGCCCCTTTTATGATTCCCAATCCTCCTATTCATCTGAACAGGGATGTTAACAAAAAGGTGGAATACAACCCCCATAAACACCTTTCTCTTGTAATAGGAGAAGCCGGGGATGAATCTGTTACCCACCTGTATCAGCTCATGGCAGAGGAAATCGGTATTTCTCCCGATTCCATTATTGATGCAGATCTTCTGGTTTGTGATGCCGAAGGAGCCGTCCAAACCGGCTGGGAAGGGCACTACTTTACCTCTGGCAGGATTGATAACCTGGGCATGTGTCATGCCGCCCTGAGCGCCATGGTAGAAACGAAAGGGCAGAAATCCGTTACGGTTGCTGCTCTTTTTGACAACGAAGAGATGGGGAGCCTTACTCCTCATGGGGCGGACTCTACCTATCTGGAGCAAATTCTGGAGAGGATTGTTATGTCAGCCGGGGGAAACAGGGAGGATTATATGCGTTCCGCCGCGGGATCATTTATGGTATCTGCGGATCAGGCTCACGCGATTCACCCCAACTACCTGGAAATCTATGATGAAACCTATTCTCCCTATCTGAACAAGGGGCCGGTTGTTAAATTCAATGCCAATTGGAACTATGCCACTACCGGGGCAACGGCTGCCCGTTTTAAGGAGTTCTGCCGGGAGGCGGACGTTCCCTGTCAAACCTATCTGAACCGGTCGGACATCAGGGGGGGGCGGTCTCTGGGACCCATAGCGGCAGCCCGCCTGGGCATCCCCGCCGTGGATGTGGGAAACCCCATCTGGAGCATGCACAGTATCAGGGAAACCGCAGCAATGGAAGATCAGCTTTCCATGATAAAGGCATTGAAAGTCCATCTGAATAGCATAGGATAGGCATGAGAATCTTTAAAAAAACATTTTCAACAATCACTCTCTTATTACTTTTTCTCTGGTCTGGTTTTTCTCAGAATACACCGGACGGACAGCTCATTGCCCGTTCGGCGGTTTTGATGGAATTCCAGACAGGACGGACCCTGTTTGAGAAAAATGCGGATACTCCCATTCCACCGGCCTCAATGGCAAAAGTGATGACCCTCTACCTGGCATACGATGCGGTCAGTGCGGGGATTCTGGAAAAAAATCAGATCATTACCATAGACGAAAAAGGATCCTCTTTTTCCCGTCCCACCCGTTCCTCCCTGATGCTTCTGGAAGAGGGCCAGCAGGTTTCTGTTCTGGACCTGATGAAAGGACTGGCCGTGGCATCCGGAAACGATGCAGCCTATGCCCTGGCAGATCTGATTGGTCCGGGTGTAGGGGCTTTTGTGAAAAAGATGAATGAAAAAGCCCACGCTCTGGGGCTGACCGAAACTTTTTTTGTCGATCCCGACGGCTGGAGCGAATTGAATCTGGTCACGGCCCGTGAGTATGCTGTTCTGGCCAGAAATTATATCAGGGATTATCCCGAGGCTCTGACAGAGCTTCATTCGGTTCCGTTTATGATGTATCCTCTGCCGGAGAATCTGCCGGAAGACAGAACCTTTCAGATTCAGGTCCCCCGGAAAAAGACCAATACCAACCGGCTGCTGGGAGAATATGAAGGCATCGACGGATTGAAAACCGGGTATATCGATGAAGCCGGTTTTAATTTTACCGGAACTGCACAGCGGGAGGGGATCCGGTTGATTTCAGTCATTATGGGTGTTCAGACCGACTCCTACCTGGACGGGATTGTAAGAAGGGCCGAAGAAGCGGCATTGCTTCTGGATTATGGTTATGAGAATTACGAAAAGCGGGAGCTGGCCCAGCCTGATATTAAGGAACTAAGGCTCTGGAAAGGCGCCGTGAAATACCTGATTCCTCAAATGATGCAGGTTCCCCATGCTTTTCTGAACAGCCGGGAAATTGAAGGGGTTTATATGAGAATTGAACTTCCCGCATCACTCACAGCTCCGGTCAGGGCTGATCAGAAGATCGGTACGGTCCGTTACTATCTGGGCACGGTCCTCCTGGATGAGATTCCCCTGGTGGCAGGAGAAGATATCCCCCTGGGAAACATTTTCCAACAGGCCCGGGACTGGATGATCCTGAAGGGGAGGAGCTTTCTTTCTCAGTTCTGATCCAAAGCGCCCAGCTCCTCCCAGCGGGCATACTTTTTTTCCAGTTCCGCCTTTTTATCATTGTAAAGGCGGACCTGTTCGCCGCTGTCCCCGCCAGAAAAATCCCCGGTACTGAACATGCCTTCCAGATCTTCTATCTCTTTTTCCAGCATCATGATCGCCTCTTCCAGAGATTCAAACTCTTTCTTCTCTTTAAAGGACATGGTTCGGGGCCTTTCGGTACGGATTTTCTGCTTTGACTCATTTTTCTGTTTTGATTCCACCTTTTCTCTGGATCTTTCCTCTTCTTCGGCGGATTTGTAATCAGAATAGTTCCCTGCATAGCCGCTGATATTGCCATTCCCGTCAAATACAAACTGAAAGTCTGTGACTCTGTCGAGAAAATATCTGTCATGAGATACCAGTACAACACATCCGGGAAAATCCTGAAGATACTCTTCCAGCATGGTCAGGGTCTGAAGATCCAGATCATTGGTGGGCTCATCAAACAGGAGGAAGTTCGGATTGGTAAGGAGAATTCTGATAAGATAGAGCCTGCGGCGTTCTCCTCCGGAAATATCCTTGATGGGCGTGTAATACAGTGACTTCGGAAAGAGGAACCTGTCCAGCAGTTGGGAAGGACTTAACCGGGACCCGTCAGCCAGAGTTATGGTTTCGGCATATTCAGTCAGGTAGTCGATGACTTTCTGTTCTCCCTCCAGAACGGTTCCTGTCTGGTCGAAGTAGCCGAAATGGGTGTTGATTCCCCGGTCGATACTCCCCGTATCAGGCTGGAGCCTGTCACTGATGAGATTCAGAAAGGTTGTTTTTCCTGAACCGTTAGGTCCGATCAGGCCTATCCTTTCTCCGCTGCGGAACTGATAGGTAAAGGGATTGATAACTTTTTTCTCACCATAGGAAAACTCGATTTTTTTCAAATGGAGGATTTTTTTTCCCAGTCTCCGGTAGGAGGAGGAGAATTCAGCGCTGGCCACCTGGTCTGTCACCTGCTGATCCATCAGATTATAGAAATTGGCTGTTCTCAGTTTATCCTTTCCGGTTCGGGCTCTGGGGCCTCTCATAATCCATTTGAGTTCCTTTCGCAGGATCGATTCGATCCGGGCCTGGCTCCTCTCTTCGATATTCTGCCTGACAGCTTTCTGTTCCAGATACTGGCTGTAATTGCCTTTATACTGATAGATGGTCTGGTCATCAATCTCTATGATCCGTCCGCAGATCTTTTCAAGAAAATACCTGTCGTGAGTGACCAGTATCACAGCCTGATCCATTTTGTTCAAATACTCCTGAAGCCACTCTATGGTAGGGATATCCAGGTGGTTGGTAGGCTCATCAAGAATCAGAAGGTTGAAATCCTGTGCCAGGGCTCTGACAATAGCGGCTTTTTTCACCATCCCTCCTGAAAGAGAGTTCATGGGAGCATCAAATTCTTTCAGATTCAGTTCGGAAAGGAGGGATTTAATGCGGCTTTCCAGCTCCCAGGTACCCTGTTTTTCCATCTGTTCGGTCAGATCATGAAAGGCGTCCAGCACTTCATCCGATGAGTCGCCTGATTCCATGCGGGAAGCAATGGTTTCATACTGTCTGACCAGTTTCATCTGGGGGGTGCCATCCCGGAAGATAAAATCCATGATCGTTTCGTTTTCCAGAAACGAAGGGTGCTGTTCCACCTGACTGAGATAGAGTGTGTTATTGGTGGAGACATTTCCTCCGTCAGGATGGTCTTTTCCTGTTAAAACCCGGATAAGGCTGGATTTTCCGGAACCGTTTGTTCCTATCAAAGCGATCTTATCGCCTTCGTCTATACCAAAGGAAGCATCCTCTATGAGGGTTCTTCCCCCTTTGGAAATGGTCAGCTTGTCAACAGATATCAAATTCATGCCCTGATCCTATCACAGGAGTTCTGAAGGTTTCCAGATATCTGGACAAATCGTGCCCTACCTATTAGAGTAATGACAAAATTCCAATGAAAAGAATAGGACGAAAATGAATCAGGACCAAGTAAAAGAAAAGCTGTTACAGATTGATTCGGAAGTGGTCGATTTTTCCGTAGTTTTTTCCGGTAAAAACAGTAAGAAAGTGGATGGGCTTTATCATCCTGAAAAGCAGGAAATTATAATCCACAATAAAAATTTTACCGATGATAACGCTCTCATCTATACGGCGATCCATGAGTTTGCCCATCATATTCAGTTTACCCGTCATGAAGGGGAAGTGACCATGAGGTCGCATACTATCCTTTTCTGGGATATTTTTCATAACCTTTTGAAAGTGGCGGAAGAGAAGGGGATCTATATCAATGTATTTGAAGAAGACCCCCGTTTTCGTGATCTTACTCAGGAAATCCGTGACAAATATCTTTCTGTGAACGGGAAAGTTATGAAGGACTTTGGAAAGCTTCTGATCCAGGCGCTGGACCTTTGTCAGCAGAAACATGCGATTTTTGAAGATTATGTAGACAGGGCTCTGGGGATGAACCGGAACTCTGCCAAGTCTATTATGAAAGTTTTTGCCATGGATGTAGACCCCGAGATCGGCTATGAAAACATGAAAATCGTCGCGGGAGTCAAGGAACCCCAGAAAAGAAAAGAACTGGAACAGGCCTTTAAGGAAGGTCTGAGTCAGGATCAGGTAAAACAGGCTATCCGTAAGGAAAAACCGGAACCGGTTATGACATTGAAACGGTTGGAATCCCAGAAAAAACGGCTGGAAAAAAGCATTCAGTCCATGCAGGTGAAACTGGCGGATCTGGAAATGCAGATCGAAGAAAAAAAGGCTGAGGAAGGGGAGTGATGAGAGAGGCACCGGTACTGATTGGCATAACGGGAGGATCCGGATCGGGTAAAACCACGATCGTAAGAAAAATATCCGAAAGCATTTCGGATTTTGTCTTTATCCCTCAGGACAATTACTACCGGTCTGCCGAATTCATAACCAACAGGAATATTACCGACTTCAACTTTGACCATCCCAATGCGTTTGACAAGGAGCTAATGTATAAGCATCTGATGGATCTGAAAAACGGAAAAGCCATTGATATGCCCCAGTATGATTTTGTCCATCACAGAAGGATGGACGAAACCATAAGGGTGGAACCTCATAAAGTGATAATATTCGAGGGAATTATGGTTTTTGCAGAAAAGCCGATCCGGGATCTGATGGATCTGAAAATCTTTGTGGATACTCCCGATGATATCCGTTTTATCCGCCGTCTGCAGAGGGATGTGAATGAGCGGGGAAGAACCCAGGAATCGGTGATCAAACAGTATCTGGATGTGGTTCGTCCCGGCCATTTCGAGTTTATCGAGCCCACAAAGCGTTATGCTGATATAATTATCCCTGAAGGGGGAATGAACGCCAATGCCCTTCAGGTGCTCTCCACCTTCGTTCGGGATATTATCTCCGATGAAATTCCCGATTTTAAGGACTGAAAAAAAAATGTCAGCAGAAAAGCTTATCTATTTTACATAGTTTACATCTCTTTTACTGGAACTTAACCATGTGCCTGGAAAATTTTTATATACTTTTTTCATCAACTTGAATAGAGATTGATCCAGGAGATGAAATACTATGAAAAAAGAGTCTTTCCAGAAAATGAAAAGCAGAATTCCAATGACTCTTATATCTGCAATTTTTTTCGCGTCACTAGTCTCTGTTATATTTTCCTGTGCTTCACGCTGGGAAAAAACCAATACATCAGATAGCGCCGGAGATCCGGTTGCCATGGAAAGGGGAATGGAGCTGCCAGAAATGCCAGGTGGAAACAGGCCTCCCGGACCTCCCCCTGAAGGTATGGCAGGTCCCGGGGCGCCTCCGGATGGCTCTCCCCCTGAAGGTTTTACGCCTGGTGGAATGCCCCAGGGAGTGATGGAAGAACCAGATCATGGTGAATACGCCTTTTTGGTGGAAGAAGATCTTGCTGATAGAGAGTTCTCTTCCAGTAACGATAGGGAAAATGCATTGAGGGTTCAGGGAAATAGATCAATCACTCTGAGGAATTTAACAATTTCCAAAACAGCAGGAGAGGCGGGAGCCGGCGAATCATCCAACTTTTATGGCAGCAATGCCGCGTTCCTGGCCCTTGATGGTGCGGATGTTACACTTCAGGATTCTCAGGTTTTCAGCAGTACACAAGGCGGAAACGGAATCTTCTCCTACGGAGAGGGAACTATTGTGAGGGTCTCTGATACAACCATCAGAACCAGCGGAAACAGCTCCGGAGGTGTGATGGTAACAGGCGGCGGTACCATGGAGGTTCGCGATTCTGATATCGAAACCTGGGGCGATTCATCTGCTCCTCTGAGAACCGATAGGGGTGGTGGAGTACTGACTGTTGCCGGTGGTACCTTTATCTCTCATGGAACGGGTTCTCCCGCTGTCTACAGCACTGCTGAAATCTCGGTATCCAATGCGGTCCTTACATCCACATCCTCTGAAGCCATTGTGGTGGAAGGAAAGAACTCGGTTCATCTGGAAAACTGCGATGTAACCGGGAATATGCAGAAAGAAAACGTGGAAAATCTGCAAAATGTGATGATCTACCAGAGCATGTCCGGCGATGCCGCCCAGGGAAAAGGTTCGTTTACCATGAAAGGTGGAACCTTGAAATCCAACTCGGGGGATATGTTCTATATCACCAATACCAGCAGTTCCTTGTATCTGGAAAATGTGGATTTGACCCTTTCCAATGCCACTGTGCTCAAGGTGGCCGGCAATGATGCGCGTAACGGTTGGGGAAAGATCGGCAGTAACGGAGCTGACTGCGATTTCGAAGCAGTCAATCAGATTCTTAAGGGTAATATCCTGGTGGATGAGATATCCTGTGCGAATATAACTCTGAAAAACCATTCCCGGTTTTCCGGTTCCGTGAATCCCGAAGGGCAAGCTGGCTCTGTCTCTATAATTTTGGATGAAACCAGCATCTGGGTTCTTACTGCTGACTCATGGATAAGCTCTTTTGAGGGAAATCCTGATAATATTGATACCAACGGCTACGCCCTTTACGTTGCGGGCCGGAAAGTATAAAACTTCCTTTCCCGGGGGAACCTTTTCTCTCTCTCCATCGTCTAAGGGAACCCCGGGTTTTTTTTACAATTCTTGGCAATTTCCTCTCCCTGAGACTTGTTCCATATTGATTCTATCTGTAGAATCATATTCCAATGCAATTTCGATAGAATTATTCTTTGAATATCAATGAATTAATATAGCTAATATATCGATAATTCAGATTCCGTTTCTGAAATGAAGATGGAACAGAATGGATTATCCGATTTCAGAAGGGAGAATGCGGGGAATATGGCAGATAAAGAGATTCAGGATCACTTCGGACACAAAGGGACTTGGCTGACCTACCGGCCGGATATAAAAATCCTGGATTGTACAATCCGGGATGGAGGCCTTGTAAACAATTTTCATTTTAAGGACGAGTTTGTAAAAGCCGTTTATGACACCTGTGTAAAAATAGGTGTGGACTATATGGAAATCGGAAAGATCGTGGATAAAGAGGTTATGAGCCCCGAGGAGTATGGCCCCTGGAACTTCTGTGAAGAAGAGGATATCAGAAGGATTGTAGGAACTAACGATACCAATCTGAAAATTGCTGTTATGGCTGATGTGGGACGAACATTCACCCACAATATCAAACCACGGGAAGAGAGTGTGATCGATATGGTCCGTGTGGCAACTTATATTCACCAGATTCCTGCGGCTCTTGAAATTCTGGAAGATGCCCATCAGAAAGGTTATGAAACCACTTTGAATCTCATGGCTATTTCCAAGGTCAGTGATACCCTTTTGGACGAAGCTCTTGAGATCATTATGCAATCCAGTGCCGACGTGGTTTATGTGGTGGACAGTTTCGGAACCTATTACTCCGAGTCTATCAAAAAACTGACCCAGAAGTACCTGGACTTTGCCGAGAAGGGAAAATCACAGAAAATCGGTATCCATGCCCATAACAACCAGCAGCTGGCTTATGCCAATACCATCGAATCCCTGATTCTGGGAACCAGCTACCTGGATGCCACCATCTCCGGCCTGGGAAGAGGAGCCGGAAACTGTCCTCTGGAACTTCTCATGGGGTTTCTGAAAAACCCCAAATATCATATGGAAGACCTTTTGAAGTTTATCGAAGAGTATATTGTTCCTTTGAAAAAAGAGATGCACTGGGGCTATGATATTCCCTATATGCTGACAGGAAAACTGAATGAACATCCCCGGTCGGCGATCAAATTTATCAAGGATAATGAGACAGATTACAGAAAATTCTACAACTCTCTTCTGGATGTGGATGAATAATTTTACTGACTTCATTTTTTTATGATGATTTTTAACATCTGAGGCTTATTGAAGTATGTTATTTGTTTTTGATCTGGACTTTACCCTCTGGGACTGCGGAGGAACCTGGTGCGACTGTACACATCCTCCCTACAGGAAAGAGAACGGAAAAGTGTTGGACCGCTCAGGCAGGCATATTGTTCTGTACCCCGATGTGGCTGCCATACTGAATACTCTTACCAGACAGGGACATCAGCTGGCTGCCGCGTCGCGAACCCACGAACCATCCTGGGCGGATCAGCTGCTGAAGCTCCTGGAGGTGGATCATCTGTTTCAGTACAAAGAGATTTATCCCGGTCCGAAGCTCCCTCATTTCAGGAGTCTGAAAAAAAGAAGCGGCCTGGCCTATGAAAATATGGTCTTTTTTGACGATGAAGAGCGGAATATTGCTGATATCGGCCCTTTGGGGGTTCGGGCTGTTTATGTCCGTATGGGTTTGGACTGGTCCCATGTTAAGCCTTTTCTTAAGGCGGGGCATAAACCCGTCAGCTTGAAATCTCCTGTTGAAGAATCTTCTGATAGAAAGAACTATGAATCTTAAAAATTCAGTTGTGCCGACATCAATGGCAAACTGTTGACTGCATTATAAAAGTTGTCCCTTAAGCTCACATTCACTTCAAAAGGACCATAGTTTGTTATGAAGGGGATAGCAATAATGGGGTTGTTCCTTGGCCAGCCGATGGAGTGGTTGTCTCCCTGAACCACAAAGGGTACAGTAATATCCAGGTCAAATCTGGTAATTTCACCCAGAGCATTTCCGGCAATCATATTAATGATCTCTCCTACCATTCCGTTGATGATCTCCGCCGTTTCTTCCGGACCGCTGCAGACGATTTCCGATTTTTCCAGAATTTTCTCAACCAGTTTATGGGTCAGGCGGATGGCAATTACGCCATCTGCTGTGCCGGTAATACCAATCACACCGGAAATATCCCATCGATGAGTATAAAAATTTTTCATCAGGGATTTCTGGCCTACCTGAGGTTGGGATCCCAGCATACTTTCAAAAACATTCAAAGTGGAATTTAAAAAAGGATTAATGTGCTCTGCTTTCATTATTAACCTCTGTTAAATTTATATTTAATATGATTAATCTTCAGTTATTCATCTTTCATGGAAGGTTAAAAGCAATGCAGTTGTGGATGAAAAAGTAATAAAAAAAATAATATCATAGGATAATTCATCGGGCAAACGTTTTTATTCTACCTGATGGTAAAAAAAATATACGGAAAAAATAGAACATAAAAAAAGATTCATTGTTTTTAAACTCGATATAAAATGAACAATATTAAGAATAATGAAATAATAATTAATATTATTTTATGAAAAAGGAGTTCTTCCCTGGCGAATTCCCTGATTGAAAAAAATGGCAAAGCCGGCGTAGATACCGGCTATTATACCGTTTTCTTATTGTATCCAAGAAGAAACAACGGGTGCTTATTGCCGGATATGATCTATGAAGGCTTTCAGGGATGCACTGGAATTCCCTTTTAACCAGGCCATATGGATATCCACAAAAGCATCTTCGGTATGATAATCGATAAATACAATCTCATCCTGATTCTCCTGCTTGAATGACCGGGGCATAGGAGATATGGCGACACCCGTGGTAACCATGGCCATGCAGCTTTCAAAATTTTTCATCAGCGTTCCCTTGCGGATATCAATTCCTCCCTTGATCAGTCTCTGGTGAATCATCTCTATACTGCGTCTGCCAATGGAAATATCCACCATAACCAGAGGTTCGTTCTGAATATCTTTCTCTTTAAGAAATGGTCTGACCGCCAGAGGATGGGATTTATGAAGAGCGAAACAGATATAGTCTCTGAAAAGGAAGCGGCTTTCAATTATTTTTCCCGCATCATCCAGCTCGGAACCTTCCAGAAAGCCCAAATCAATCTCCTTGTTTTTTACTTTGTCAAGAATATCTCCCCAGTTTTCCATCATAAGAGAGAGTTTAATATGAGGCTGGGATGATTTAAAACTCTGAAAAATGGAAGAAAGATAGATCCAGTTAAAAGGGCCGTGGTATCCGATGGTGAGTTTATTTTCCCCTTCTCCCGCAATCCGTCTTGCTTCCCTTATCACAGCATCATACTGGTTTAAAAGGAGGAAAAATTCTTTTTTAAGATAGGAGCCTGCCTGGGTCAGTTCCACTTTCCGATTATTTCTGATAAAAAGCGGGGTTCCTACTTCTTCTTCCAGATTCCTGATTTGCTGACTCATAGTGGATTGAGCCATGCACTGCTTTTCGGCAGCTCTGGAAAAATGGAGTTCTTCTGCCAATCTTAGAAAACATTGCAGTTTATGAGTATCCATTGTGATCCTTTTAACGATAAATAATTATCTATTATACAGGGATTTCTTGGTATTTCCATAGGATTGATCGGAAAATACGATTATTTAAACGGAATAATTAATTTTTCATACACCAGGAATACTGATATACATTAAACATATTTAGATAAATTATTATCGAAAAAACATAAGGAGAAACACAAATGAATAGGATGGTTCAAAGAGTAACCTTGCTGAGTATTCTCACTCTGGCTGCATTGTTAATGCTAGGATCCTGCAGTCAAAAGCAAAGTCTTGAAACAGCTGTCAAATTGGGTAGGCCTGATATGACAGCAGATGTGGTTGTTGTAGGGGCCGGTGGAGCCGGTCTTTCTGCAGCAATCAAAGCGGCTCACCTGGGGATGGATGTTATCCTTCTGGAAAAAAATTCTTTCGTGGGAGGAACAACTCTCATGGCTGAAGGGATGTTTGCGGTAGATTCGCATTTTCAACAGGAAGCGGGGATTGAAATCGATAAAGTCGATTTATTCAGAAGAGTACAGGAATACAATCACTGGCTGTCTGATAGTAAAATCCTGAGCAGATTCTTCGACGAATCTGCAGCTTCCATTGATTGGCTTGAGGAAATCGGTGTGAAATTTATGGGTGTCATCAGCATGGGAGACTCTGTTCAGACCTGGCATATTTTTGATGGTCTTGGAGAAGGGTACATTCATACCATGCATCAGGCCGCTCTGGATGCAGGAGTGAACCTTCTTGTTAGTACTCCAGGCAAACAGCTGGTCATGGAAGAAGGGAAAGTAAAAGGTATCATTGCGGAAACTTCTGAAGGAAAAAAGTTGGCAATAGAAGCCCCTGTAGTAATCCTTGCTACAGGAGGTTACTCGGACAATCCTGAAATGATGGAGAAGTACGTAGGGGTGGATTCAGATTACACACTTCAGATGGGTGTTCCGGGGAGAACAGGAGACGGTATCAACATGGGAATCAGCGCCGGAGCGGATACCTACTATTTGGGAACAGCCATGTTTTACGGAGGCAATCTGAAAGGTGTGCCTTTTGGTAATCATCTTTTTGCGGCTTCTTCTTTTCAGCCCACAATGGTCTGTGTTAATCAGGATGGTGTCAGGTTCAGCGATGAGAGTGTGGCCGGCCAAAACTTCTCGTTTTTCGGCAATGCCATGAAAACCCAGAAACGGGTATTCAGCATTCTGGATAAAGCCAGTCTGGATACTTTTGTGGAAGAAGGTTGTATTGCCGGAGCCGGTGCCTACACACTGCCCGGAGCAAAACTGACTGATTTGTATGATCAGATCGATGCCCAGCTGAAAAATGGTCATAAAGGGATTCTGATAGCTGAAACCCTGGACGAACTGGCCGATATGATGAATGTCAATAAAGAGACTCTGAAAGCCACAATGGAACAATACAATACCTATTGCGAATCTGGTGAAGATGCGGATTTCGGCAAAGCTGCTCAGTTCCTGCAGCCTATGGCTTCGGGCCCTTGGTACGCTTTTGATCTGAAACTGGGATATTTTACCACAGTCGGTGGTTTAAAGATCAATGAGAAGGCTCAGGTTATCAGCAAGGAAGGGACGATTATTCCCGGTCTGTATGCGGCCGGAACAGATGGCAATGGTATCTATGGTGACTCATACGATGTTGTTATCAGTGCCGGCTCCTGTCAGGGATGGGCAGTTAATTCAGGCCGGTTTGCCGCAGAGGATGCTGCGGTTTATTTAGGTAAATAACTTTATCACGATTCCTTTTCTTATCCATTTTTTATTTATATCGCTCTGGATAAGAAAAGGGAAATTTCATAATGCATTGAAAAAGCTGAGAAAAGCCCCCGGAAGGACCTGTTCCGGGGCTTTTCCATGATTACCTCTATGTCTTTTCCTTATCAGGGCTTTAATACATCCAGAGCTGCTTCGTATTTGACGTTGACTGCCAGATCATAAGGTGTTTCTCCCCGGTTATTTCTGGCATCAATTTCCGCCCCCTTATCCAGAAGCAGCTGTAACGTACTCACAGGGGCTTTCATCTCGGCAGCTACATGAAGAGGAGTGTTCCCGTTATTATCCATGGTATTGATATTGCGGGGAGTTACAAACCAGTCTACCGCATCATTACCTTTCCGGATTACCAGCATAAGCGGAGAGGTGTCCTGTTTATTCCTGGCAAAAATATCAGCGTTCAGATCGAACAGATACTGAACAGCCTGTCTGTTGTCAACTATTACGGCTACATGAAGAGGGGTATTCCCCTGATTATCCCTCTTCTGTATGGATCCTCCCTGGCTGATCAGAAGTTCCATCAAAGAGCTGTTCCCTTCAATGATCGTATCAAAGAGCGGGGTTTTGCCGGTATTATCCCTGGTATCAATATTGGCGCCTTTTTTTATAAGGTAGCTGGTCATTTCAAAATCGCCGGAAAGGACAGATTCATAAAAAGCGGATCGTCCTTCCAGGTTTTTCTTGTTGATATCCGCACCGGCGGAGATCAGGAGTTCTGCCAGATCCAGGGAGTTCCAGTAGACGATTTCATGAAGTGGGGTATTTCCCTGATTGTCTACCGCATCAATATCAGCTCCGGCCCGAAGCAGAATCCCTGTGACTTCCAGATTCCCGGTTTTGACGGCTTCATGTAGGGGAGTGGAGCCGATCAGACTTTTTTTGTTTAATGCGGCTCCTCTGTTGAGAAGCACTTTGACAATCTCGGGTTTTTCCCAGAGTACAGCGTGAAAGAGAGGAGTGTAGTGAAGAGCATCAGCATTTTCCAAAGTTGTATCAAGCAGGAATGAGTCCACAAAGTCTGCCCCTTTATTAAATGCCATGGTCAAAGGTGTTTCTCCTGTATTGTTTTCCACATAGAAATCTCCGCCGTTGACCTGGAAAAGGGAGGTAAGTTCCAGATTCTCCTGTTCCACCGCCAGATGCAGGGGTGTTTCTCCGGACAGGTTTCTGCTATCGATTTCTGCACCCTGTTCGAGCAAATACCGGAATACATCCATAGGGGCATTCATCATGACTGCCAAATGAAGGGGACTGTTCCCTTCGTTATCCTGAGAATTGACATTTTCGGCATTCATAAACCAGGATAGGACGCTCACCCCTTTCCGGATAGCCATAGATAAGGGGGTGGTGCCTTCTTTGTTTCTGGCAAAAATATCTGCACCCCGTTCCAGCAGGAGGAGGGCAATTTCTGAATTGGCTTTATCTACTGCTTCATAGAGCGGGGTATTTCCTCTTTTGTTCCGGCTTTCAACAGTAGCTCCATACTGGAGAAGAAGTTCTGCCAGAGTTCTCTCCCTGTTCAGGGTTACCGTAAGATGAAGAGGGGTATTGCCAAAGCTGTTTTTGGCATTCACGTCGGCTCCGGCTTCCAGAAGCATCTGAAGAATTTCCAGATTGTTATTCAGTGTGAGAGCCATATGAAGGGGAACATTGCTGTTGTAATCGGTGGCATTCACGTCAGATCCGGCCTTTATCAGGTAGGAAACAATATTTTTATAACCTCCCCTGACCGCGCTGTGAAGAGGAGTGTTCCCCGGTTTGTCTCTTGCTGCTGTATCTGCTCCCATTTCCAGAAGCAGCCTGACCATACCTTCATGTCCCCGTTCTGAAGCTATATGCAAGGCTGTTTGCCCAAATTCAAATCTGGCGTTGATATCACTCTGGTTGAACAGGATAAAAGTATAATGAAAATCCTGATCCCTGCCCTGGTAGGAACCGGCTTTAATCAGTACCGAAGCAGTTCTGGCTTTTTCCAAACTGTTCCTATTGTCCAGAGCCAGGTCAATCGGCAGGTAGCCGTCCCGGTTCTTTTTATTGATATCGGCTCCCAGGCTGATTAATAGTTCTGCAGCCTTGGCGTATCCCGCTTTAGCGGCAAGATGGACAAGGGTTCCGGCTGATACCGATCCTGAATTGACATTTTCTTCTCTGTAGATGGCTTTCATATAATCCATCCCGCTATTGAAGGCGGCTTCAGCGCTGGTCAGATTATTGTTATCCGCTACATAAATATCAGCTTTATAGTCTGCCAGAAGGGCTGCCGCATCGCTGTGGTTATTGGCAATAGCCAGATGCAGGGGTGTCTTTCCTTCATTGTCCCTGCTGTTTGGGTCAGCTTTCTGCATCAGTAATAGCTGCATGATGGCTGTATTGCCGGCTGCTGATGCCACATGAAGCGGAGTCTGGCCTTTCTCATCCCTCTCATTGACATCCACATCCACCTTAAAGAGTTCTTCCAGACCCGACTGGTCTTTGTTGGCAACCATGGAATGGAGGCTTGCAGCCCGGGGTTCTTCATTCTGGGGCTTCTCTTCAACAGTTACTGGCTCGTCTTCCGGTGCGGATGCGCATCCTAAGGGGAGCAGCAGGAGGGATAATAAAGCTAGTATGCCGGTTATGTGTAATCTTTTCATCTTTTCCTTCTCGAATTCAGGTGTCCTTATTGTATAATCGGTTAAATGCGGACTTCAATTTAATATATTGAAATCTTTCTGTTCTGGGGGTAGTATCACAACCCCTATGAACTTAGGATTTACTGAATAGAAAATACTTTTATCAGAGGAAGGATACATGAAGGATGATCTGCCTGTACAGGATTCCGGAGATTTTTTGAAAAGTCTGGGATTCCCGGCCATTCAGGTCCACCACTCGTTTAACCATTTTGACTTTACCAGGCCGGCCCGGCGGATCCTCGTGATAGGGCCCATGGGGTCTGGCAAAACTGAATACTCTGCCAGAATCTGGAGGGATGCCCGGGTCACTCTGGAAAAATCCGCCCTTGTGGAAGAGCAGACAAAAACCGGAGCGGCAGACAGAAGGAATGTCTTCTTTGTACGATCCGCCCTGGATGAAAAACGCTTTGAAGAGTATCCCGAAGACGCACTGGCCTACAGGGGCGGGTATGAGAGGCTTGGAAAACAGATAGCCAAAATACGGAACTCCTTTGATCTGGAAAAACTTATTGAGGATTTTCCCGAAATGGGAACCTGGATTATTGATGAAGCTTCTTTCTTTGATGAGCGTATGGCCTATGTGATTAAAAATGCTTCAGGGAAAAAGGGGCTGGTTTTTGTCTATCCGACCCTGATTCTCAACTTCAGAAGAGATATTTTCAACTCTACCGCAAGGCTTTTGATAGAAACAGCTACGGATGTTTTTCCCTTGACCGCCTATTGCGAGCATCCGGACTGTATAACCGATTCTTTTTATACCTACAGATACTACAGAGTCAAAGGGCAGGAGTGTCCTGCTCTTTATTTTGATCCTCTTATTATTATAGGAGGAGACCGACAGAAAGATGATCCCCTGGAGCCTAACTACTGCACCCGTTGCGATAAACATCATTTTCTTCCCGGCAAAGAGTATACCTATTTTACTCTCAAGCCCCTGGGGGAGGCTGCGGCATCGGGAAATTCCGATCTGCTTAAGAGGGAACTGTCCTGTCTGAATCAGGATATCCGCAAAAGCGCTCTTTTCAGCAGTATTGCTGCAGAAAGTCAGGAGCAAGATGACTACAGTCATACCTCGGTGATTCTGAACTCTTTGAAAGTCCCCTGCCTGGCTGAGAAAGCCCTACTGTTTCTTTATGTAGAGCAGAATCTGGTAAGCAGTGATCTTTTTAAAAAGCTTTCAGTCGAACTTGATCTGAACCGGGAGTACCTGCAGCAATGCTTACAGGACAACGGCCGTTCCTTAAATTGGTAAAAACGGGAGAAAACCATGGATTCTTTGAAAAGTTTTTATAAAGTAGGAAACGGGCCTTCCAGCAGTCATACCATGGGGCCTCAGAAAGCGGCTGCCGCTTTTCTGATACAGCATCCCGGAGCGGACATATTCAGGGTCAGTTTATTCGGAAGCCTTGCGGCTACGGGCAAAGGGCATCTCACCGATCATATTATCAGGGAAACCCTGGGAGAAGACAGGGTGGAATTCTTCTGGTTTCCGGAAGAAGAGATGCCTGAACATCCCAACGGTCTGAAGATGGAAGCCTGGAAAGGGACATCCCTTTTGGGAACATGGGAAGGTTACAGTGTAGGGGGCGGATCAATCAGAGTGTCCGGAGATTCCGGTGTTCAGGGGGCTGAGTCCATTTACCCTCATAAGAACATGAAAGAGATTCTCAAATACTGCAATAAATCGGGAATCACCCTCTGGGAGTACGTGTATGAACAGGAAGGTTCAGATATCCGGGAATTTCTGAAAGCTGTTCTGGACAGGATGATGGCTACCATGCAGGAAGGGCTGGAAACCGAAGGGGTTCTTCCCGGACGTTTGGGGTTAAGCCGAAAAGCCAGTATGTACCATAAACGAGCCGGTATGCTGAAAAAGCCTCTATCCACATCGGCCAGACTTTTTTCCTATGCTCTGGCTGTTTCTGAAATGAACGCTTCCGGCGGGATTGTCGTAACTGCTCCCACCTGCGGAGCCTGCGGTGTTCTTCCTGCGGTTCTCAGATCCATGAAAGAAGTTTTTGATTTGAGTGAAACAGACCAGATCAGGGCTCTGGCAACAGCAGGTTTGCTGGGAAATGTAGTCAGGACAAATGGTTCCATCTCGGGTGCCGAAGTGGGGTGTCAGGGCGAAGTCGGCGTTGCCAGTGCCATGGCCGCTGGAGCTGCAGCACAGATGATGGGAGGAACCCCCCGGCAAGTGGAGTATGCTGCGGAAATGGCTCTGGAACACCATCTGGGGCTCACATGCGATCCTATTTTCGGCCTGGTTCAGATCCCCTGTATTGAACGGAACGTCATGGGAGCCAGCCGGGCTATTGCCAATGCGGAATTCGCCCTTTTAGGCGATGGTTCCCATAAAATCCAGTTTGATGAAGCAGTGGAAACCATGACCCGTACGGGACGCGATCTGATGAGCACCTACCGGGAAACCTCTCTGGGCGGCCTGGCTATCCTGTCCGTTCAGGATCCCGAATAATCCCTATCCTATAAAATCCCCAGTAAAGACGCGAAAAATCGCGTCTTCACTATTTCCTGAGCTTCCTGTTTGCTGTACATTACCTATCCCCCCTGCTTTTCTGTAATTGGCATAGGAACATTCCTTTTTCTTTCCTGGAGAGGGGGGATAGGTCATACCTGTTTTATCACTTCTTGTTTCTCTGTAAATCCCGATATACAATTGTTATAGATTGGAAATAGTCTGACATATCTATCAAATGGAAAGAGGTCTCTTATGGAAAAGAATCTGTCGAAATATATTGATCATACCCTTCTTAAAGCTGCAGCGACTCCACAGGAAATTGAAAAAATCTGTAATGAAGCACTGGAACACGATTTTGCTTCGGTTTGTGTTAATGGCTGCTATGCCAGAATGGTATCGGAAAAGCTGAAAGGTTCGGATGTTATGACCTGTGTGGTTGTGGGATTTCCCCTGGGCGCCATGACGGCAGAAATGAAAGCAGCCGAAACGGCACAGGCTGTGAAAGATGGTGCCGACGAGGTAGATATGGTTATCAATGTAGGCAAAATGAAAGCCGGAGATTATGATTATGTCCGGAAAGATATCAGGGCTGTGACAGAGGCCTCCGGTTCTGCTGCTGTCAAAGTCATTCTGGAAAACTGTTATCTGACCAAAGAGGAAATTGCCAAAGCCTGCCTCCTTGCTGAAGAAGCCGGGGCGGATTTTGTGAAAACATCCACAGGATTCGGTCCTTCCGGGGCCACCGTGGAAGACGTGGCGCTCATGAAAAAAACCGTACCCGCCCTGCAGGTAAAAGCCGCCGGGGGAATCCGGGATAGAGAAACCGCTTTAGCCATGATCGAAGCGGGAGCTGACCGTCTGGGGGCCAGCGCAGGTATTGCCATTGTACAGGGAGGTGACCATGCGGGCAACAGTTCTGGTTATTGACAGTTTTGGTATCGGAGAACTTCCCGATGCTGCTGCATATGGCGATGGAGGATCCAATACAGCATTGCATATCTGTGAGCATATAAAAGGCCCTCTCTGGCCGAATATGAAAGCCCTGGGCCTGGGGAATGCTTCTGAACTGCTGGGCAACCCGCTTCCCGGTTGTGAAGCGGTAAAAGAGCCTTCTTCTCTATACGGCGTTATGGCCGAAAAATCCCCCGGTAAGGATACCACAACAGGACACTGGGAAATGGCGGGAATCCTGCTGGATAAGCCTTTCCATCAGTTTCCCAAAGAGTATCCCTCTTTTCCGAACGATCTGGTGGATGCTTTTATCAGGGAAACAGGCTGCGGCGGGATTCTGGGTAACAAAGCAGCCAGCGGTACTGTTATTATAGAAGAGTTGGGTGAGGAGCATCTGACAACGGGATACCCCATCTGTTATACCTCTGCTGATTCTGTCTTTCAGATAGCTGTTCATATGGACAGGTACTCTATCGAAGAGCTTTACAGAATGTGTGAAATAGCCAGGAAACTCTGTGATCCTTTAGCTGTGGGACGTGTCATCGCGCGTCCCTTTGCAGGACTGCCCGGTAAGTTCTACAGAACCAGGGATCGTCATGATTACAGCATAGCCCTTCCGGGAGATTCCATTCTGGATCATCTGCAGAAACAGGGAGTAAAAACCATCGCTGTAGGAAAAATCGGATCGATTTTCAACGAATCCGGTATAACCGAGAGCTTTCATGACGCGGGTAACCCCGCCTGTATGGAGAGAACCGTCAAAATTCTCTCTCAGAAAGCAGAGGGAAAAGAGTTCGTATTTGTCAACCTGGTGGATACAGATATGATATATGGCCACAGAAGGGATATTCAGGGCTATGCCGATGCGGTTTCTGCCATTGATGAAGCCCTGCCTTCTCTGATGGAATCCATGGAAGAAGGAGATGTCCTGGTTATTACAGGCGATCATGGCTGTGATCCCGCCTTCAAAGGTTCGGATCATACCAGAGAACATGTTCCCCTTTTATGGTATCAGAAAGGGGGAAGGGCCGGCTCCGTCGGTATCAGAAGCAGCTTTACTGATCTGGCGGCTTCTCTGACAGAGTATTTCGGCGTATCCTCCATGACAGAAGGAGTGAGTTTTCTTGAAAAATAGACCTGACTGGAATAGTTGTTCCCCCGAAGAAGCAAAGTCCTGGTTTCAAAGAACCTACGGTTCTCCTGAGAAAGATGATCTCTCCCCCCGGGAGAGAGTTCGTCTTACCCTGGATCACAAAGAAACAGATCGTGTCCCCTTTGATTTCTGGGGGGTACCTGAAACCTGGTCTTCTCTTATGGATTTTTTTCAGATAGAAAGCGGCCATGATCTGATGGATCTTCTGGGTGTGGACTGCAGGATCATCTCTCCCGATTATATCGGGCCGGAACCTGAGAAAAATGCTGATGGTACCTTTTACAGTATCTGGGGCTCCCTCCGGAAAATCGTGGATAACGGCTATTCCCGGTATGAAGAGTATGCAGGATTTCCTCTGGCTGATATGAAGACCCCCGCTGAGGTGGAACAGTGGGAAAAATGGCCAAATAGCAGCTGGTGGGACTGGGATAGTTTTGAAACTAAAGTGAAAAGAGCCAATCGAAAGGCTCCCTGTCATATCAGGTACGATATAGGGGGAATCTTTGAATCTGCCTGGGGTTTGTACGGATTGGACAGATTCCTGATGGGACTCTATGAAAATCCCTCACTTGTCTGTACCATCATGGACTGCTATACCCAGAGGTTTATTGACAATTTCAAAGCTCTGATGGGAAAAGCAGAGCATCTGGTGGACATGGTTTATACCTATGACGATATCGCTGTTCAGGATGGATTGATGATGTCTCCTGATATGTGGAGGAAGTATATCCTTCCTTTTCACCAGAAACTCAACAGGGTCATCAGACAGTATGATGTTAAACTGATGTACCATTCCTGTGGATCCGTTGTGGATCTGATCCCGGCTTTTATCGAAGAACTGGATATTGATGTTCTCAATCCCCTTCAGCCCCGTGCTAAAGGAATGGATATGGCTTTTATCAAAAAAACATACGGTGACAGACTTTGTTTTCACGGAGGAGGTGACCTTCAGGAGACGCTGCCGTACGGCAGCGTGGAGGATGTGGAGAAGGAAATCTCCTACCTCTGTAAAACCCTGGGAAAGGGCGGTGGTTATATCTGTGCTTCCGCACACTATATTCAGGGAGATGTGCCGGTCAGGAATATCCTGTCCCTTTACGGACAGGACAGGCAGGCCTGAGAGAAATCCTATTGAGGAAAATGATAAAAAGAGAGCCCTGAAAAACAGGGCTCTTAAGGGATTTATTTAAATTCAGAACTTAGGATCCACCCCGATGGTGCCCACCAGGGATTCTCTGTAGGCTTCACTTTTAAAGTAGTCCAGTTTCTTGTTGGTATAATCCAGTCTGTTCTGGATTTCCAGTTTCAGGGATTCTTCAGTCTGCTTGGGGGCTGCAACAAACCTTTCTAAAGAAGCTTTATGCTTTTCGTACAGGGCAATCATTCTTTTTTGCTGACTATCCAGTCTCTCCCTGTACCAGTCGGACTGGATGACATAATCCCTGTCAAAAAGTTTTCTTATTTCCGGGTCTTCAATTCCTTTTCCCTCATAACTTCCTTCCGCCATTATATAGAGCAGGGCTTTGAGCGGGGGAACGGCTCTTTCTACGCTGCCGTCTTCAAGGTAGGATTTGGCCACTTTTTCATGCGTTTCCACAATATTGTTGATACCGTCCACATAATCGTCAAGATTCTGTTTTTCCGGCTGGAGCATTTCATCCTTGAAAATGATTTCCGGTGTATCGAACATTCTTCCCATGTAATGGGTGGTAAACTTTCTTGTAATTCTGTATCCCAGGCGGCTGGCCAGGATTTTTTTCCCATTGTGTTTGAAATCCTCCACTTTTTCCAGAGAGCCTTCGGCAATCATTTTCTTTGGATCCCTTTCCTGTTCGCTCAACCTGCACCACAGTTCAGGTATAAAAAGACTGACGTCATGGTCCATTTTGAACTTGTGTCCGATATGACCTGCTGCTGAGCTGAAGGCGTTGTAACCGGTCAGGATAAAAGAAAGAAGAGCGCTGTTAAGATCTGTCGTGGCTACCAGAGCGTTAAAAGGCCCCTTTGTCAGAGCGCCTTCTGTTCCCGCTCCTGTGGTAGAGGGAGATTTACCTGTGAGGCTGCAGGTAAAATCCATAAAGAGTTCGGGCAGCTCCTGATAATGGATGGGACCGTAGACTGCCAGAGGTCTTATGCCCGCTTCATGGTCAACCGGATTGTTCCGTCTTCCCGGGAGCACGCTGTTAACGGGAATGGGAACGGGCTGGTTGAAGGGAATCTTCCGGTAAAGCCTGATGCCCAGTTCTGCAAGGTAGAGCTTTTTGGGGTCTTCCAGATCTGGTCTGGTCTGGAGATAACGGGGATTCTTGGTGACCGAACCGTTCACGATCCTGGGGTGCGAAGATGAACAGAAGTACTGAGGCTTTTCGGATTCAAATACCTCTTCAATCATTTTTTTCATAGGGTCGGTATATTCATAAAAAGAGATGGTCTGTTCATAGATTTCTTTGGCATCCTGTGAATCCAGGGGCTGAAAGTTGCAGACAAAATTGTTTTTGGAGGCCAGGTCAGCTTCAGCCTGCTTGTCATATCCCCTTTTGATGGCATCGTCGGGCCGCTGGAAAAATCGGCTTTCCACATTCTTTGTGAACTTGATGCTCTTGTTGGTATACGAGGGATTCAGGTTTTTTATCTGATCTGCAGGTACAACCACAGAGGCAGAGATGTCGTCTTCCCACTGTACCTTTTCGGCGGGCATAAAGTCATTCCGCAGCTTGAAAACCCACCCAGAGCCGTCCTGTCGCAATCCCACCCTCAGGTACTGACCGGAAAGAGGCCTTTTCTGGAACATAAGCTGTTTGCCCAGCTCGCCATTTACAACATCCACACTGAAGTAATCTTTCCAGTTTCCACCCCATTCGGGATTATAAAACCTTTTTACGTAGTAAACCACTGCTTTTATGTAGTTAGGGATGGACCTTAACCACTCATTGAATTCTTTTGTATTCTCTTCAGAAGGGGTTAAAAGTTTTATGACAGATCCCAGGGAACGTTTATCACTCAGAATAGGCCGGGAATGATGATCTTTCCGGGGAACCAGAAACCGGTCGCCGAAATCCTTGCTGATGATCGCTTCCACCTGTTCCATGTCATTGTTAAAATCGTTGATAAACACCGGACCGAACTGAATGGCATCCCACAGGGATTTGGATATTTCCGATTTTCCACCACCCGATACGGTACAGGGTTTGTGGCAGAGTGTTCCCTCTGCAACGGTTCCGACAATTCTCCAGGCAGGAGTCTGGGGATGTTTTTCAATATGCAGTTTGTAGCCGGTAGGATGGATATAGGTATTTTCCGGCAGGATTCTCAACTTTTGCTGAACCCCTTTCTGATCTGTCCACTTGGCGTACTGGTCTTCAATCTCCATGGTGGCATTTTCGGGCAGGTAGATAATGGAAGGATACTTCTTATCCACAGCATAGCCTTCGGGTCGGAGAACAACCTGGTCCCCCATAATTTCCAGTACCTGTTCAAAACTGTGTCCCCTGGATTTGAGGTTACTATCGCCGATAAAATAGCTTCCCTGATTGTACCGGGGAAATGCCAGAGCTCCTCCGGCATGTTCCTCTTCTGCCAGCCCCATAAGATTTGTGGCATAGCTGATTTGTGTTTTTACCTCTTTCTTGGAGTAACCGAAGTAGTTGTCGGCAATAAGGGTAACGATTATACCTTCTTCTGTCCGGCAGGTAAGCTTAAAGGGAACGCCGTTGTTGTATTTCTCGTTTTCCTGTTTCCAGCACATGCCGTCTTTTTTCTGTCGGGGCGTGGCATCATCATAATAGGGGAGGCCCAGCTCTTTTTTATTCATTCCCAGGATATGGGGCGCCAGGATAACGCAACCGGTATGTCCGGACCAGTGTTCCGGATCCAGAGCGGAATCATTTTCATAGAGATTGGGGTCTCCCGCGTTTCCGAAGATCGATTCCACAAAATCAAGATTGCTTACCAGGTTTCCGGGTGCAAAAAAGCGGATTTCCATAACTTTTTCTTCGATGACACCGGGAACTTCCGGGCAGATCGTCGGTTTTAAAAGAAGGCTTACAAATGTTCGGGCTTTTTCATCCTGTGAGGATGTAAAGGGTAATTCCATAAGATCCGACGGGGGCTGGAAAGCTTTTTCCAGCAGGCGGGCAAAGGTAATCTTGGGAACAGCTTTTTTATCAAACGGAATATCCAGGCCACCTTCGGCAACATGAAATGACCCTTTTGTGGTTCTTCTATCGTTTTTGGGATTATTAAGGATACCCTGCTTTACCCTGTGGGTCGAAACGATATCTGTAATAAACTCATCCTTGTCAGGAGCAAGACTCAATGTTCTGGCTATACCGTACTTGTCCAGAACGAATGTGTTGGATGGAAGACGCGGAACCTTGTCCAGCTCCAGGTCTTCCAGATACCGGGTAAGGAATTTTTGAATTCTGTTGTCTACGGGACAAAGGTACTCTGAGAATAATTTGTTTCTTTCCCGGAATTTCGAAATAAGATCATGGGCAATATCTATATCCTGATGATCAACATTTTTGAAAATAGGCAGCCCCAATGAAGTCAACTTAAGGTTTATGTACCGTATAAAACGATCCTGCACCTTATCATCGCTCAAATCCAAATCCAAACCTACATCTCTATCATTGATCATGTTACTTCTCCCCATTTGGAAATCCCGGGATATCCAATACCCCTGATTTCTCGAAACAAAATCTTAAATTGTATATTTATAGATTACATATAAAATGTAAACCCGGTTTAAGAGATAAAAAGCAGTTTTGAATGCAATATAATATGAATATATTTACATATCTTTTTCTCTCTTTGTGAAATCATAGTATTTTGCTTGGAATAGAACAGATAAGAATGCCAACTCTTTTATTATTAATATGCTCTAAAAGTAAGATAATATGATTTTAATACAAAATAACGAATTTGCCATGTTTTGTGAAGGTCTGCCGGGAAATCCCCAGGGGATTCCGTAAAAAGAAAAGATAAGGAGCAACTTAAGATTTCTCTTTACCCTAAACAGTACAGATAGAAGAGGTCAATCAATCTGTTATGTTACTGCAGATTTTTCGCATATATTGGCAATATTACGTTATTAATCTACATAAATGTATGAAAAAACGTGAGGCTGATCTCTGCATTCAACTGCTCTGACATACAAAAACAGTGATCAAAAGAGCTGCATTTATACAAAAAGAAAAAAACAGGGGAATGGTTTATAATTCAAGGCAGGTGGGAAATATGAGAAAAAAACTTTTATCTTATATGATTCTGATTATGGCAATTCTAAGCTGTTCTTCTACCCGTCAGGAAACGTCTGCATTTCAGGTATACGATCCCTTTACCAGCTACATTATTACAGAAGAAGAAAAAGCTGTTATTCTGATAATCCGGTACACAACCTACCAGCTTAGATATAATGAAGATGCCATGATAAGAAGCGTCGGATTTAAAATGAACCAGATTATCAAAAACTATGAAACAGAACAGAATCTCTCTCTCCAGAGTCTTATCATATCTCCTTTTAAACAGACCATAAAAAGAGATAATGCTACAGGTTTTACTACAATCACAGCCACAAGCAAAGTCAGATACATTACAGAATGACAGATGCCGATATGTCCTTTTTCATGACCGATACTGAAGGAGTCAAGTTGCGAAGAGGGGGCCAAAAGCCGTTAATATCATTTATCAAAGATGACGGAACAGGAGCACATAAAGACACCAGGCTTGAATGACGGCACAAAAAAACCTCCCCTGCGGGGAGGTTGAAAGGGACTGGTCCGGGAAAGGTTTAGTTTCTCTCAAACTTCTGACCGTCCGCAGAAGGTGCCACTGACTTTCCGACAAACAGAACCAGAAGGATAAGAGTCAGAACATAGGGCAGCATACTCAGCAGTTGGGAAGATATTTCCAGTCCGGTTCGGGGCATAAAAATAACAATACCCTGGGCAAGTCCGAAGAGAAGACAGGCCCACATGGCTCCCTGGGGCTTCCACTTTCCAAATATCATGGCGGCCAGTGCAATAAATCCCTGACCGGAAATCAGGGTGACCCTGAACTGGGAGACAATCGCCACGCTGACGGCAGCTCCACCCAGACCGGCAAATACACCTGAAAGAGTAACAGCCAGATACCGGATTTTATAGGCATTGATACCCAGAGTTTCTGCTGCTTCTGGGTGTTCCCCTACAGCACGTATTCTCAGTCCCAGACGGGTTTTGTAAAGAAGAAACCACATGAGGAAAACCAGAATAAAAGCAAGGTAGACCGTTGAATAGCGGTTGAAAATCACATCAAAAAATGAGTTCTGCTGAAACAGACCGTTCAAAGGGCGGCTTATCTTCTCATCCAGGGGAAGGGGGAGGGTCATGGCAGCGCCGTCGAACATGATACGGCTCAGAAGCAGAGCAAATCCAGGCCCCAGAAAGTTGATGGCAATACCCGATACCACCTGGTCAGCCGTAAAGGTGATACAGGCCACTGCGTGGAGAAGGCCGAATAGTCCTCCCACGGCTCCTGCCGCCAGAAAGCCTATCCATCCGCTGTGGGCATAGTAGCCTACAGCGGCAGCGATAAAGGCGCCCATGAACATAATGCCTTCCAGTCCGATATTAACCACACCGGAATTTTCCGAAATGGTTCCTCCCAGTGAGGTGTAGATCAGGGGGGTGGCGTACATTAAAGTCGTACCGAGAATAAAAGCGATGCTTTCCAGTATCATCACTTATCCTCCTTTTTTTTCAGTTTTACTGTTTTGATCAGTTTGGGCATGGCAATAAACAGAACAATCATACCCATGATGATGCTGATGATTTCATAGGGGGCACCGATAGCCGGCTGGATTTTAGATCCTCCGTATTTCAAAGCTCCGTATAAAAGACCTGCAAGGATGCACCCGATAGGATGATTCGCACCGATCAGGGCAACTGATATCCCTTCGAATCCAAACCCCTCCGAAGCGGAGAGAGCCGAAGCTTCCCGTGTGAATCCGACAATCTGGACAGCCCCTGCCAACCCGGAAAGAGCTCCCGCGATTGCCATGGCGCTTATCATATTGCGGGGAACGTTGATCCCTCCGAACTCGGCGGCGTCCCTGTTGTAACCTACCGCTTTCAGACTGTATCCCAGGGTGGTTCTATTCAGAATAATCAGTACAATAACAGCCGCCGCAAGGGCAATCAGGAAGCCTCCGTTAGCAGGAGTCCTCAGGATGTCTCCGAAAAAGGGATGGGTTTTTCTCCAGGCAATACCCGCTTCGGAGTTTTTCCAAACATTGGCAAAGATAATCTGGGCTGAGCCCAGTACCTTGTTGGTTGCTTCAGAGCCTTCCCTCTTGATCTTTTCGTGGAGAACCAGAAAATTGTTCAGATAGAGGGCAATCCAGTTGAGCATGATGGTGGATATGACCTCGTTAACTCCGTATTTGGCCTTGAGGAATCCTGAAATACTTCCCCAGAGGGCTCCGGCTGTCATACTCAGGATTATAACCAGGGGAATGTGGAGGATCGCAGGCAGGTGGATAAAATATCCGGTGATAGCGGCTGTGAGGGCACCCACGATAAACTGACCCTCTGCCCCGATATTGAAAAGACCGGTTTTGAAAGCAAAAGCCACGGATAAACCTGTCAGAATAATCGGTGTGGCGTATATCACCGTCCAGGACATGTACTTGGGTTTGCTGAATATTCCAATCAGGATTACCTTGTAGGCTTCGATAGGATTGTATCCGATTATCAAAAGCACAATGGCTCCCACCAGAAGTCCCAGGACAATGGATACTAGGGTAATAAAGACGGGAGAATCAGTAAGTTGTTTTCTGTCAGACATGCTTCTTTCCTCCTGCCATCATCAGACCGATTTCATTTTCATCAGCCTCCCGTGCATCCATCTCTCCGGCAATAGCGCCTTCATAGATGACAGCAATCCTGTCGGACACATTGATGACCTCATCCAGTTCGAGGGATATGAGTAAAACGGCCTTCCCCTTGTCCCTTTGGGCTACCAGGGCTTTGTGAACATACTCGATGGCTCCCACATCCAGACCTCTTGTGGGCTGGACCGCAATAAGAAGATCCGGATTATTGGAAATCTCCCGGGCAATAATGACCTTCTGCTGATTTCCGCCGGAGAGGGATCCGGAACGGTAGTTTTCATCAGCTGGCCGTACATCGAATTGTGTTACAAGATTCCGGGCATACTCTTTTATGGCATCAAATTTGAGCCATCCCCGTTTGGAAAAAGGCTCTTTCTGATAGTTTTCAAGAATGATATTTTCGGCAATGGTGTAATCCAGAACAAGCCCCATTTTCTGTCGGTCCGAAGGGATAGTGGAGACTTTGTGGTCCAGAATTTCCCGGGGTGTCAATCCCAGAATCTCTTTGCCGTCCACTTTTACCGAACCGGAAACAGCTTTTCTGATTCCGATAAGAGTCTCTTCCAGTTCGTTCTGTCCGTTTCCGTCTACCCCGGCTATTCCGAGGATTTCTCCCTTGCGGACAGTAAGGTTCAATCCCCGCAGGGCTGGAATATTCCGGTTGTCGTTTACATGAAGATCTGTGATCTCCAAAACGGTATCTCCGGGAGATTTCTCTTCTTTTTCCACTTTGAAGCTGACTTCGCGACCCACCATCATGGACGCCAGATCCGATTCGCTTACCTCAGAAACTTTTACCGTATCAATCCGCTTTCCCCGGCGGATAATGGTACAGAAGTCGGCGACATCTTTTATCTCTTTCAGTTTATGGGTAATAATTATGACTGTTTTTCCCTGTTCTGTCAGGTTGTTGATTATCTGGATCAGATCCAGAATTTCCTGAGGGGTCAGTACAGCAGTAGGTTCATCCAGAATCAGAATGTCCGCACCTCTGTACAGGGTTTTGAGGATTTCCACCCTCTGCTGCATACCCACTGTTATATCCTGTATACAGGCATTGGGATCCACAGTTAGGCCGTACTGTCTGGAAAGGGACATAACCTCTTCGGTGGCCTTCTTCATATCCAGTATACCGTACTTGTGGGTTTCTCTGCCCAGTATGATATTCTGGACAACCGTAAAAGGTTTTACCAGCATAAAGTGCTGATGCACCATTCCGATCCCGTGCTGGATAGCCACATTGGGATTGTCCATGATGACTTTTTCGCCGTTGATATAAATATCACCGGAAGTCGGATGATAAAGACCGTACAATGAATTGACCAAAGTGGTTTTGCCGGCGCCGTTTTCTCCCAGCAGGGCATGAACTTCCCCTTTGTGTACAGTCAGGTCTATATTGTCATTGGCAACAAGAGTTCCGAACTTCTGGGTGATCCCTTTCATATCAACCACGATCCGGTTTAAATCGTAATTATTCAAAGAGCCCCTCCGGATGATTATAAAAGGAGTTGTTAAAAGTGTCTGATTCTATTAACCCGACCCTTACCCCTTAATATCCCCTCTCCCAGAGGGCGAGGGGGGTTATTTTTTCATTTGTCTCCTCTCCCTATGGAAGAGGATTAAGGAGAGGGACGGTGAAAAATTTCAACCGCCCCATAAAATCATTTATATAAGTTAAGTATCCTGCTGGTTCTAAAGTTCTACAGGAGTATAAGCTTCGTAGGTTTCCTTGGTATTGGGAACAACGAATTTCCCATCGATAATCATCTTTTCCAGTTTTTCCACTTCAGCCAGGATTTCAGCAGGAACGTGTTTGGAACTGGTAGGAGCAATACCTACACCGCCTTCAGCCAGACCATAGGATACAGTCTGTCCTCCGGGGAAATTCCCTTCCACCAGATCCTTGGAGAGGTTGTAGATACCATTATCAACCCGTTTCATGGCAGATGTCAGTACATTGTCCGGAGCAAGATCGTTCTGGTCGCGGTCTACACCAATAGCCCATTTCCCCTGTTCCTTGGCGGCTTCGATCAGTCCGTTTCCTACACCGCCAGCTGCATGAAAGATAATATCCGCACCCTGCTGGTACATACTATTGGCAATACTTTTTCCCTTTGCGGCATCCGTAAAGGATTCAGCATACTGGGTTAGAATCTTTATTTCTGAACCAGCCTGTTTAACACCGGCCTTGAAACCATATTCAAACTCCTGAATCAGGAAAAACTCAATACCGCCAATAAATCCGACAGTTCCGGTCTGGGTCATTTTACCGGCTATGTATCCTACCAGGTAGGAACACTGTTCGGCTTCAAATGTAACGCCCACAAGGTTCGGGGGGGTATCTTCCCAGGCGTTGTCGATAATCGCATAATACTGATCAGGATTGGCCTTGGCGGCTTCCATAATGGCATCTGCCATCATAAAACCGATTCCCCAGATAAGATCGTTTTCGCCGTCAAGAGCGTTTTCCATATTGGGGGCATAATCGGCATTCTGTTTGGATTCTTTGTAGGAAACATTCACACCAAGCTCTTTTCCCACTCTCTGAAGTCCTTCCCATGCTGACTGGTTGAAAGACTGGTCATTCACACCACCAACATCGGTGACCATGGTAATTGACATTTTTTCTTCAACCGCTGCCGGTGCTGCTTCGGCCGGTGCTGCGGCTTCTTCCGTTTTCTGTTTATTACAGGAAACGATAAGTAGAGTCAGAAGAACTGTAAAAAGAATCGACAGTTTTTTCATTCATTTCTCCTTAAGGGTTTTCAAGTATCTAAATTCTACCTTACGTTTACAACTATTGCCTGTCAAGCTGAATCGAAAAATTGTCATTCAGGTCAGACCTTTACAGTCCCGGACAATCCGACTATATTATCCGACGAAATAAAATATTAGAGTATAAAAGTATATTGACACAATGAAAAAAAATGTAATTTTCCTTTTGGTTTATCTTGTTCCCTTATTCTTTTCAATCTCCTGCCAAACAGAGCGGGAACCTCACCCCCCGGAAACCGAGCCTCTGTATATGGCACGGCCTAAAATTCTGATTGAATCACCAGTGGCTCATCTTCCGCTTATTCTTGAATGGGAGAGTGTGAACGGTGCCCAATCCTACGAAATAGAAACAGCAGATTCTCCGCAGTTCAATTCTTCCTTAAAGAACTGGACAACCATGGAAACAGCTTTCAGAATTGAAACAATCGATTCGGAAGAGCTCTATTTCCGGATCCGTTCCCGCTTTGCCGAAGGGAACAGCCGCTGGAGTGAAACCCTGCTGATCAGGGATGAGGGAGAGGATATTTCTCTTCAATGGAATCGGTAAAACTGATATACTTGAGGTACCAGTATGAATACAGCAGAAAAGATTAGCAGAAACCTGAACCTGAACAGAAAAGCTGTACAGGAAATCCTTCTTATGGCCTCGGAAGGCGCTACCGTTCCTTTTATGGCCCGTTACCGCAAAGAGAGAACTGGGAACCTGGATGAAGTCCGGATACAGGATGTTCTCACCCATGCCGCAAGAATCGAAGAGCTGGAAAAACGCAAATCCACGATTCTCAAAACCATTGAATCCCAAGGGAAGCTGACGGAAGAATTGAAAAAGGAGATCCGGAATGCGGAGGATCCCGCAGTTCTGGAGGATCTCTATCTTCCCTATAAACCAAAGAAAAAAACCAGAGGAACCGCTGCCCGTGAACTGGGACTGGAGCCGCTGGCACAGAAAATAAAAAATAATATCCCTCTCGAAAAACTGAATCCATCCGACTGGTACGGCCGGGAAGGTCAGGCCTCCAGCTGGGAAGATGCGCTTCAGGGAGCAAAAGACATTCTGGCCGAAGAAGTTAACGAAAGCCCCCGTATACGGGAGTCACTCAGAAGGCTGTTTTCTCAAAAATCAAGATTCAGGTCTGTTCTGGTAAAAGGCAAAGAAGAGGAAGGTCAGAAATACCGGGACTACTTTGAATGGGATGAAAGTGTGGAACGGATTCCCTCCCATCGGATCCTGGCCATGTACCGGGGTATGAATGAAGGCATTCTGAAAGTTAAAATACGTCCTCTTGAGGAGGAAGCTCTGACAAGGCTGGAAAGAGAGAACCCCCTGGAAGCGTCCCGATGGAAGTCTCTGGTGGAAGAGGTTCTCTGTGATGCATATAAAAGACTTCTGGCTCCTTCACTGGAAACAGAAACCAGAAAAAGCCTGAAAGAGAAAGCCGATCTGGAAGCTATCCGGATTTTTTCTGAAAATCTGAAAGAGCTCCTGATGGATGCTCCTCTCGGGCAGAAATCGGTTCTTGCTATTGATCCGGGATTGCGTACGGGGTGCAAGATTGTCTGTCTAAGCCCGCAGGGAGATCTTCTTCACCACGATGTTATCTATCCTCTGGAACCTCACAAAAAAATGAAAGAGGCAGAACGGAAAATCTGTGAGCTTAAAGAAAAATATAGGATCCAGGCGGTCGCTGCGGGGAACGGAACCGGTGGACGGGAAATCCTCGGTTTCTGCCGAAATCTGAAATGCCTTCAGAATATTCCGGTGGTTATGGTCAATGAGAGTGGTGCCTCGGTTTACTCTGCTTCGGAAGTTGCCAGAGAGGAGTTCCCTCATCATGATGTTACCGTCCGCGGTGCTGTATCCATTGGGCGCCGGTTGATGGACCCTCTGGCGGAACTGGTAAAAATCGATCCCTGTGCTATTGGAGTGGGGCAGTATCAGCATGATGTAGATCAGAAATCCCTGAAAGAAGCCCTGGACTCTGTTGTGGTCAATTGTGTAAATGCCGTGGGTGTCGAACTCAATACCGCCAGTGCACAGCTCCTTTCCTATGTTTCCGGTTTAAATAAGAAAACCGCTTCTGCTATTGTCTCCTACCGAGAGGAACATGGTCCTTTTAAAAACAGAAAAGAGCTATTGAAAGTTCCCGGGATCGGTAATAAAGCCTATGAACAGGCTTCGGGATTCCTCAGGATACGGGGGGGAAGCGAGCCTCTGGACAATACAGGCATCCATCCGGAGCGGTATGCTCTGGTTGGGAGAATCGCCCGTGATCTCGGGGTTGAGGCGGCAGAGTTGACCCAGAGCCCGGATACTCTCAAAGGGATAAAACTTCAGGATTATCTGAGTGAAGATTGCGGTAAGGAAACTCTGAAAGACATTCTGGACGAACTCAGCCAGCCCGGCCGGGACCCCAGAGAGAGTTTCAGCGTTTTCGAATATGCCCGGGGTGTGGAAAAACCGGAAGATCTGGCCGAAGAGATGGTACTCCCCGGGATTGTCACCAATGTAACCGCCTTCGGAGCTTTTGTGGATGTGGGGGTTCATCAGGATGGTCTGGTTCATATTTCCGAACTGGCAGACAGATTTGTCAAAGATCCATCGGATATCGTGAAAGTGGGACAGAAAGTACAGGTCCGTGTGCTTTCTGTTGATATAAAAAGAAAGAGAATTGCCCTGTCCATGAAAGGGCTGTAGGGGGAGACGATTGATAGGATTTCTGTTGAAAAAAGCCTTTTGGGATACCTGGGATAATATGGGACGGGTGCTTCTGGTAAATCTGATTATGATCGGTCTTGCAAGTATTCCGGTATTCCTTCCCAAAGCACTCTCATCCTTTCCCTTTTTGAGCATCATCAGCCTGATACTGGGACTTCTCCTGATTTTTCTTTTTGCAGGCGGAGCTTCCCGGTATATAAAGGATCTTGTTTATTATGAACCCTCCGAGCTGAAAGACCTGTTCGGCTATGTCAAACTGAACGCCAAACAGAGCCTTATCTTCGGAGTTCTGATCCTGGCTTTTCTTTTTATCTGCTATACGGGTTTTTCTTTTTACGGGCGTCTGGGAAATCTGATGGGCCTTTTCGGTGCAGCTATCCTTTTCTGGATCACCTTTATCGCCGCCAATGCCTCAGTATTCTTTTTTCCTGTTCTCAACACCCTGAACAGGGAGATTCCCATCATCCTGAAAAAGTGTTTCATACTGCTTTTTGACAATGCCGGAACAGCGTTTCTTCTTCTTTTGGGAGTTTTGTTCAATTCTGTGCTATCTGTCCTTCTGGCTCTTATTCTGCCCGGAATAGGCGGCATCCTGATTCTCCTGGAAAGCGCTATGAAGCTTCTGATGCTGAAGTATGACTATCTGGAGGAGAACCCTCAGGAAAACAGGAAAAAGATTCCCTGGACTGCCCTTTTAAGGGATGAAAAAGAGAAGATCGGTAAAAGGACTTTGAAGGGAACCATATTTCCCTGGAAAGACTGAAGGATTATTCTCTTTCTTTTTCTGTTTTCAGAATTTTACTGCTCAGATCCGGATAGAGTTCTCTTACGCAGTCAGGGCAGAGTCCGTGGCTGAAGCTGAAGTTGGAATGGCTGTTCAGAAACGCTTCAATATTATTCCAGTATCCCGTATCATCCCGGATTTTTTTACAATGGGAGCAGATGGGAACCAATTCGCCCAGTGCGTGCAGTTCCTCCTGGATTCTCTTTTTTTCTTTCAGATGCTTCATATTGAAGGCAATCAGAAGGACGATCCCGTTTAACAGGAGAAATATCATGGCAAAAATCAGATATTTGTACTTCTCGAGTAAAGTGGTTTCATCCCGGTTTATGACAAGGGAATCTTCCGGAAGTTCTTTCAGGCTGATCCCGAAACGTTCCAGTTCTCTATAGTCGAACATAAACTTATTGGAATCCTGGTAAATAATAGGAATATCCATGATTTTCACGCCATTGAGAATGTCTGTTACCATTTCTGCAGCTTCATAGCCCTGCAGGTAAGCTGATGTAATCATGCCCCCCACAATCCCGTCACCAAAAAACATATCCCATGAACCGTAAATCGGTATATGGGAATGCTTGTAAAAAATTTTAATCAGATCCGAATAGGAAATAAAAACGTTATTTTTATCTTTATTGAATGCCAGCAGGTAGATGAGAGTCCGGGAATCCATGGCATTCAGTTTTTCCTCTACCTCCTGAAGAGCAAAATCCCTGTAGAATTCAAATTCAAAGGTATCTTTAAAAAGAGGAAGAATCTGAAGAAGTTCCCGTTCTATGGCCTGTCCGGTAGGTGTCTTATCCAGAACAATCATGATCTTGTCTGCCTGGGGATGAAACTTTTTCATAATTGCGATGGTTGAAGTATAATCCACCATTTCAGCTACACCTGTTATATTGCTGTGGCCTTTGAGCATGGTAATTCTGAAATCGTTGACACCGCAGAAAACCACGGGCACATCTGGAAATAGTTCATACCCCGTATCGGTCATAAATCTGAGAGCGTTATTGTCAGAAACGATAATGGCTTCAAACTGCAGTTCCGCCATCTGGGTTTTTTCCAGTTCAAAACGGGAAATCTTCTGAAAATACTCTTCTCCCGGGTTCCTTTTGGTATCAAGATATTCGTAATAGATCTCTATATCTTCATCCAGGTTGAAAAGAACATCCTGGATTCCCCGGGATACATTATCGGTCCATTCCAGCCCCTGATGGTATGAATGGATAACAAGCACATTCCTGGCTGTTTCCTGAGGATATAAAACGCTTGAAATCACAAATAGCAGAGGTAAAAAGAGAAGAAGTTTTTTCTGTTTAAAACATATTTTGTTCATCTGACACTGGTTTGCCTGGTATTCATTGTTTTTTGTAGGAAAATGTCAGAAAGTAAATGAAGTGAGGCATTAATGATTGTATACCATTAATACCCCACATATTTCCCCTTGTAAAGGAAAAAATCAGATTCCCAGAATCTCAGAATAGGCTTTTAGCACAGGATCCATGCTGTCGCCACCGGCCAGCACCTGACCTGCCAGGACTTTTCCAAGCTGAACTCCCTCCTGATCAAAAGAGTTAACATTCCAGGTAAATCCCTGAAACATCACCTTGTTTTCAAAGTGCGCCAGGAGGGCTCCCAGAGCTTTGGGTGTCAGCTGATCTCCCAGGATAACCGAAGAAGGTCTCTCTCCGGTAAAGGTTTTATTGGGATTCTCGTCATTCCTGCCTTTGGCGAAAGCGACAATCTGGGCGGCCAGGTTGGCTTTCAGTTTCTGCTGGCTTGTGGAGCCTTCAAAATCCAGGTCGGAATTGATCTGGGCTTTATGAAAACCCACAAACTGAAGGGGAATGATATCGGTTCCCTGATGGAGAAGCTGGTAGAAGGAGTGTTGACCATTGGTACCGGGTTCTCCAAAAATCACAGGCCCTGTCGGGTAAGAGATGGGTTTCCCTTCCCGGTTTACGGATTTACCATTGCTTTCCATATCCATTTGCTGCAAATGTGCCGGAAAACGGGAGAGGGCCTGGCTGTAGGGCAGAACTGCAGTAGTGGGAAATCCCAGGATGTTCCTTTCATAAACCCCGATCAGGGCATCCATTAAAGCGGCATTTTTTCTGATATCACTTTCAAGGGCCATTTTATCTGCTTCGGCAGCACCATCGAGAATTTCCTGAAATACATCAGGACCGAAAGCCAGGGATAGTACGGCACCACCCACAGCACTGGTGGAGGAGTAGCGACCGCCGATAAAATCATCCATATAAAAAGAATCCAGCACATCCGATGATCCTGCAAGAGGGCTGGTTTCACTTGTTACGGCAATCATATGGGCGGATGGATTAAATCCCTTTATGCCGGCCTGCTTGGATTTTTCAATCACAAAGTTCCGGTTTGCCAGGGTTTCCTGGGTTGTTCCGCTTTTGGAAACCAGAATGAAAAGGGATGTTTCCAGATCCAGTTCCGCCAGAACAGCATTGGCATCGTCAGGATCGACATTGGAGATAAAACGGGCCTTCATAAGAGGAGAGCATATATTCTCCAATGCGATATAAAGAGCTCTCGGGCCCAGATCTGAGCCTCCGATACCAATCTGTACAACCGTATTAAAAGGTTTTCCGGTGGATCCTTTGATTTTTCCCGAATGCACACCATCGGCAAACTCTCTGATTCTGGCCAGTTGGCTGAGATAGAACTCTCTCTGATTTTTCTCTCCCCAAAAGACATCCTTGCCCTGCTGTCCTCTTGTCAGCTGATGCAGGACCATTCTCTGTTCTCCTGTGGTTGATAACAGCACCACCGAGAAGTTCTTTGTATTTTTCAGTCAGCTGCTGCTGATCCGCC
>CAXXQW010000013.1:0-122119 GCA_963677615.2 Oceanispirochaeta sp.
AACGTCATTTTTATATCCTTGCTAGAGGTGAGTACTTTCTATTTCTTTTTTTGTCTTTGGGAGAGAGCTGATCCGGCAGCGGATTTAGATGCCTTGCTTGTTCTTCCATCTTTTAGAGTTTTGGAGGCTGCAGAAGCCGCCTTGGCTGATGTTACTTTCTTTGGCGCTTTCCTTTGGGATAATGCGCTTCCCGCTGCAGTTTTTGATTTCTTTCCTGTTGATCCGCTTTTCAATGTTTTGGATGCGCTGCTGGCAGCTGATTTGCCGGTTACCTTTTTCTTTCCCATATTTAAGACCTCCGTACTCTTCAATAATAGAACGATAGATCATTTAAATATGGTTGTAAAGCTTTATTGGTTTGCTTTCAGGTAAGTATCGATGATATCCAGGAGGGATTTTCTTTTTGCAGGAGGAAGGTTTTCAATCTCATTGATCCGCTTAACGGTTTTGAGGTTCGTATCTTTTGTTAGTTTCTGGTCCTTTTGGAATCCCAACAAGATATCATATAACCGAACTCTTCCGTTTTCATAAGCAGATAGAGCCACACGAGTAATACCTATCTTTTCAGCCAATTCAGCCTGTGTCATGCCCCTTTGCTTTCTGATTTTTGCGATAATCTCACCTGTCTTTTTATCACTGATCTCAAGAGGGGGTAATTGTTTCTTAGGAACCTGCGGCATGATTCTATTGTAATCCTTTACTTGACGAAGGATACATGATGTATCATAATGAATTCAACTAAAGGTACTTGACATACTTTTGAGAACCTTGCCGTAGGCAAGAAAAAAGCCCGTTTCCGAGCGTTTGGCGACTTTCGGGAAACAGGCTTAAAACAACATAGGAGTAGAACTCCATGCACCAACAATTCTATCACAATTTACCTTCCCCGCAAATGCCGTTCTGCTCCTTCTTACCTGGAGTAAAGAAATGGAAATCCGCACCAGCGACCTGTACGAGGCCGCCTATTACCTAACACAAGGTGTTACCTCCTCACCAGATCACCTGCCGGGACCCTGGACCGGCAACGCCACAAGAGACATTATCTGTGACTTCTTTTTCGACGGAGAGAACATCCCCCATCTACAGGGACAGTTCCTTCGGAGCGAAGCGGATGTAAACCTTGCTTTGTTCCGCCGCTGTTACGGAGAGATTAACAACTACGCCAACAACGCCAAGCGGGATTACCGGAAGGGAGTCAAAGGGGGCCATCGATGACGGACCGCCTTATTACATCCAACCTGGCCGAAGTGGCCTACCTTTTGGATCAGCACCACCGGCTGGTCGACGTTTCCCTGAGCATGGGAACCCTGGGAGCCCAGGAAATGGTTTTCACTCTGGAAGGAGCCAACATTACCGTAGACCGGAAGCTCTTTTTAGGGACCTGCCGGACTCCTTTGGACAAGATCCCCGAGACTCTGGAAGTCATCCGAAACCTGATCTGGAAGGGACGAGGAGGCTCTTAATGACTAAGATCGTGTTCACCAACCAGAAAGGCGGGGTCGGCAAAACTACTATGACAAGAGAGCTGGGCTGTTACTTGGCCCATGATAAAGGCCTGAGGACCCTTCTGGTCGACTGCGACAGCCAGGGCAACCTTTCCAAAAGCTTTTTTGATCAGCCGGGGAAAGGACTGTACGAGGCAGTAACCGAAGATGAAATCAACTTTCATAGGATTAGTGATAATTTAGAGATACTGTCTGGTTCCATCTACCTCAGTCTTCTGGAAAAACAGCTGATCGGAGAGTTTGACGGCTATCTTAAATTCAAGGAGCTGTTCGAACGGGAAGAGTTTGAATCCTATGATTTTATCCTCCTGGACACTCCGCCGTCTCTGGGAATCCTCACCGGCAACGCCTTGGCTGCAGCCGATCACCTTGTCATGCCCATTACCGCGAGTCAGTACGCCCTGCAGGGAGCTTCTGACCTGCTGGAAACCATGGAGAAGATCAGAAGAAGCCTGAACCCCTCTCTTTATCCTCTGGGGGTAGTCCTGAACAGCTACAACCCGGTTACCCTGATAGGCCGGGAACTGAAAGCCGAATTGACCGGATTCTTCGGAGACACCTGTTTTGATACGGTGATCAGCCGGTCTATCCGGATCGAAGAGGCCATTGCCGAGAGGAAAGGCCTGGTGGAGCTGTCCGGGAACCAATGGAAAAGGCCCGCAGAGGAAGTGAGGGCCCTGGGGAATGAACTGTTGTCCCGGTGCGGTCTATGACTTCTTCAAAACTGAAAGGACGGAGTCCCCTGAAGGGGGCTTCCCTGCTGGATGAGTTTGAAAAGGACAGGATCAAGTCTCAGACCGATATTGTCAGCGTGATTACCTCCTACGGTATTTCATTGGAAAAGAAAGGTTCTTCCTTTATGGGATTGTGTCCCTTTCATGAGGACAAGAATCCTTCTTTGTCTGTGGATCAATCCAAGGGGCTATTTCACTGTTTCGGCTGCGGGGCCGGTGGGGATATATTTGACTTCGTAATGAAACACCAGGGAGTGGAATTCCGGGAGGCTCTTTCTATTCTGAAAGGATCAGGGGATACAAACTTAAAGTCGAAGGAGGCGAAGCCTTCAAAGACTATCACCGAAAAGAAAGATTCCTCTGTAATTGCTAAGAGCCCCCTGGGGGGCTTGGAAGATGTGGCGGATTACTATCATCGGCAGCTTTCGTCCTATCCGGAAGCTACCGCATACCTGAAAAAACGGGGAATCTATGCTCCTGAGCTCCTGGGAAGGCTGAAAGTCGGCTACTGCCCCGGAGACCTGAAAGAACAAACTTTCAGAGACCCAGTTTCAGGAGCTGAAAGAGGCGGGCCTCTTTACGGAAAAGAACCTTGAAACCTTCCGGAACTGCATCGTCTTTCCTCTCTATTCTTCCGATGGAAAAGCCACCGGTTTCTATGGCCGGAAAGTTAATGACCGTTCCAAGGTGAAACATCTTTATTTGAAAGGGCCCCACCGGGGCCTGTTCAACCACCAGGCATTCAAGGTTTATCCGGATCGGATGATCCTGACCGAAAGCGTGATTGATGCCTTTTCGCTGATGGTTTTGGGCCTGCGAGAACATCAGTCCTGCTCTCTACGGCACTAACGGGGTGACCAATCACCTTTTAGAAGCTTTGAAAGATAACCGCACAAAAGAAGTGGTTCTCGCTTGCCTTCGATAATGATAAACCGGGCCGAAAGAGGCCGCAGAAAAAACTGCAGAAAGAACTGCTTAAAATCCGGCTACTCGGTGAGAACTATTTTCCCTTCGGAAAAAGACTGGAATGAGTCGCTGACCCATCTTAAAAAAGAAAATGTCCTGAAACTCATAGATGCCGCCCCTCTGCAAGACCCCAAAACCAAAAGAGAAGCCCTTTGCGGTCACGGTCAGAGGGCAAGTACCTCTTTCACTGTTCTTCTCTGGACTTACCGGATTATCGGGGTAAAGGAAGGATTCGTCAGTTCCCTGAAGGTGAATGTCCGCTGTCAGAAACCGGAGGATGATTCTGTAAAATTCATAGATAATGTGGATCTCTTCTCCGCCCGGAGCCGAACCCTTTTTTCTGTTGCCGTAGCCCGTCGTTTCGGCGAAGAATCCGCCAGGATAGAAAAGGATTTACTGGATATCCTGGACTATTTAGAGGAAGAGTCGGAACGGGCCCTTTCGGATACAGGTTTAAAGAAGGGGTCTTTGACCCCTGAGGAAGAGGCCGCAGGCCTCTCCCTTTTATCCGATCCGGATCTTTTCGACAGGATCATCCAGGACACGGAAGCCCTGGGTTATGTGGGAGAGGAGGAAAACAAGATCCTTATGTACCTGGCCGCTTCCTCCCGTCTGATGGCCGACCCGGTGAGTGTGATCGTGATCTCTCAGTCCGCCGCCGGGAAAAGCTTTCTGATCGATACGGTAAAAAAGCTGATGCCCGAAGAGGATGTGATTTCCATGACCAGCCTATCCGACCAGGCCCTGAACTACCTTCCCGATGAAGCATTATTGCATAAGTTTCTGGTCATGGGAGAGGCGGTCCACTCGGAGAGCGTCGATCATCAGATGCGGGAAATGTTATCCGGAAAAGAGCTCTCCCGATTGGTGACCACCAAGGACGAGAAGACCGGACGGATGACCAGCAAGCTGGTGAGGAAGAAGGTGGTTGTGTCTGCCGTGATGTCCTCAACCAGTACAGAGATCAACCCGGAGAACGCTTCCCGCTGCTTTGTGGTGAACACCGACGAGAGCCGGGAGCAGACCAGGGAGATCCACCGGAGGCAGAGGGAGAAGTACACCCTGGAAGCCTACAAAAGAAAGAGGAGCTTGTTCCCGAGATTATTAAGACCCACCAGGCAGCCCAAAGGCTTTTGAAGAACCGGGTGATTGTTAATCCTTTCGCCGGAGAGCTGGATTTTCCTTCCTCCATGATGCGGAGCCGGCGGGATCATGAACGGTTTGTGGATCTAATTGCCTGCGTGTGCTTTCTCCGGCAGTACCAGAAAGAGGAGAAGAATGATCAGGGGAAGCATTACATAGAGTGTGACCTGGAGGATTACAAGGTTGCCTACCGGATCATGAAGACCCTTTTATCTTCCACTTTGACGACTTTACCCCGTTCGGCTGTCATTCTGTATGAAGAGCTCCGGGGGCTTCTCCAAAGCAAGGCGGAGAAGGACGGTCTTTTCATTACCGATATCTGGGTAACCCAACGGGAGATCAGGGAAGTCTCCGGATTCTCTCATGAGCTGATTAAAAAGAACATGAGACTTCTGACGGAGTACGAATACATCCGGTGCAAGGGATCGGGCCGGGGCATGACCAGGCGTTACGGTCTGTCTGCAGATTCTGACCTGGTTCTCTTCGACGACTCGGTGATTCCCTCACCGGGGAAACTGGGTACGAAGCGGGGACAAAATGACTGAGAAACGTAAATCCTTATCATTTCTAAGCTTAGAAGAAAGTGGGGAAACTGGGGTACAGGCCGACTATTCAGCCTAATGTTAAATCAGGTAAGGATTTAGGCGAAAGTGGGTACAAAATCCCGGAATGAGACAGAGCATGAACATACATAAAGACCATCAAACCCTGCTGGACAGCTATCTGGAAGAGAAAAAAGCCCTAGGAGCTTCTTCCCAGGCCCTCCGGAACGCCCACAGCCGGATTCCCCATTTCCTGGCCTATCTGGAAGAGGAAGGACTCACCGCTGATCAGACGGATATCCGGACGGCCAGGGGCTTCATGGCATACCTGACGGAACGGGGAACCGAAAACGGAGAGGACTACAGGGTAAACACTCTGACTTCCTACCGTCAGGCAGCCAGTTCCTTCAGCCGGTGGATGCGGGATTCGGGGAAGCTTGTTTCCGATCCCTTTACAGCCGTCAAAGCTCCCCGGGGAGAAAGGATCATTCCCCGGGATCTGCCAACCGAAAAGGAGCTGGCCCGGCTTCTTTCTCATCTTACGGAGTTCTCTACCGTAAAAGGACTGAAAGCCCGGAAAAGGCGGTATCTGACCCATGTGCTGGCTGAACTCCTCTATGCTTCGGGCCTCCGGATCAGCGAGGCATCGGACCTTCAGGAAGAGAATCTCAACCTGGAAAGGAAAGAGATTACAGTCATTTCCGGCAAGGGAGGATTCGACCGCAAAGTTTACCTGAATGATTACGCCGCCAGTGTGCTGAGGAGGTTTCTGAGCGTCCGGGATGAGATCCTGACCGGAAAGAGCAACAAAACCCGCTTATTCGGCTCTTCCTCCGATGAACTGGGGAAGGCTTTCAACCGGGATCTGAAAGAGGCCTGCCGGGAAGTTGGGATTCCCTTTCTGACCGCCCACGGCCTCCGGCACTGCCTGGGCTACCATCTTTTGAAGCAAGGCTGTCCCCTTAGACAGATTCAGCAGATCCTGGGACACCGGGCCATCGGAAACACCGAGATCTACACCAAGGTGGATGTGAAAGAGGTAAAGGAGCAGCTGGACCGCCACCATCCCAGGCAGTTGAGAAAGAGAAAGTGAAAAGGCTCTCAAGGCAGAAAGCCCTTTCCCTTTTCGCCGGATACCTGAAAGCGCAGGGATTTAAAGAGGGAACCGTCCGGACAAAGAAGGCCCAGCTTACCCCCTTCTTTACCTTTCTGGATGAAACTGCCGCAAGAGACATCCGGGATGTGAAAAGGAGCGATATTGTCTCCTTCCTTTCCTGGCTGCAGGATCATCCCGGAGAGAGGGGAAGAGGCTACAAGGATTCAACGAGAATGAGTATTTTCACCTCTGTGAAGAAGTTCTACCTCTGTTTGTATGAAAACAACCTGGTCCTTTCATCACCGGCGGAGACAGTTCGATTCGGGAAACGGAGCGAAAGGATTAGAGAAGTCTTGAGCGAAAAAGAGACTTGCCAGTTTCTGGATTCAATCGATATTCACCAGCCCCTGGGGCTCCGGGACAGAGCCCTTTTCGAGCTGATCTATTCTTCCGGGCTCCGCTCTTCCGAAGCGGCCCATTTGGATGTAAAAGACTACGATCCGGCCAGCAGATTATTGTGGATCCATCAGAGCAAGTTTTCCAAGGACCGCCGGGTTCCCGTCACCAAGGCGGCCGCCTGGTTTCTGGACAAGTATCTGGAAGGCGTGAAGGCATCCCACCGGCCTCTTATCCTTTCCGGAGGCTACCGGTTTACTCACGGAGGGATCAACAAGCGGTTTAAACTATTATTGGAGCGTTCCGGTCTTTATCGAAAGGGCTTAAGCCCTCATTCCCTCCGGCACGGCTGCGCTTCCCATCTGTTGGCCCACGGGGCGGAGATCCGCTATGTTCAGGAGCTTCTGGGGCATGAATCGGTGGAAACCACTGTAGTGTATTCCCGGCAGAGCGAAGAGAACATCAAGGGATCCTACCGGCAGTTCCATCCCAGGGAGAATTTCCATTTCGCCGAGGTGACCGATTCCTATCTTGATTCTCTTGAGAATCTGGTTCGGGACAGCTTGAAGCAGAAAGAGAAGAATAGAAAAGCGCTTGCCCGTAAGATAGGTAAATGATAGTTTATTAACAGATTATGGTTGCTACCCGTGAACTTCCAGTTTCAACACCTCCTTGCAGATCTCCTTTTTACAACGATTTAGGGGGAGAGGGTGATTATTACTATAATGCAAGGTGGTATGATGCGGAGACAGGTAGATTCATAACTGAAGACCCTGCTCGGGATGGGCAAAACTGGTATGTTTATACTTCTAACAATCCTTTGAAATTCATAGACCCAACAGGGTTAAGACCTGAAGAAGGACCTCAGGCTGGTGATGGACCAGAACCTGATAATGAAGAGTCTCCTGCAGATGATCCTACTCCCGAGACACCAACTGATGATGGGAATGGTAATCAGGGTAAAGAAGACAATGATAATGGGGATGATAATAAAAAGAAGGATGATCCAAAACTAGAAGATCTTGAATCACAAATACCTGAACCAGTTACTCCGGGGACTGAATTTCCTGAAGCGGTACAGGAAATTATTATGGAAGAATGGATAGTAACAGGTCAAGAATTTATTTCTGGTGCAGCTTTTGTGGTGACAGGTTCTGGAATGGCAGTTGCTTCAGGAACTGGCGATTTCACTTTCACTAATACAGTCACTGGAGAAACTTTTAATGCTTCATATAATATTACTCAAACAAATAAAGGCGGCACATATGCTCAGTTGGGCTTAAGTACAAATACAGTTGGAAACCCAATTTTTGAAACATCTGCTGAATTTCCATCGGGTACAACTCCTCAAGAAGTTGCAATGAGTTACGAAGGTCCTTTTTCTTCAATAAGCGTTGGTGTCGGAGTAGTAAGTGTTTCATATTTTGAAGGTGGAGATTGGAAGGGCTCGTCTGTAAATACATTTGCAGGAGGTTCTACTGATTTGGGTATAGCAATTGGAGAATTTGATTATGAATTAAGGTATTTCTATGAATAAAGTTAGTAAGAAATCAATATTCATCGTCTTATTCTTTTTAGCAATTTATTCAATGTACCATTTTGGTAGTTTCAAAACTATATCTGTACAAAATAAATTTGACCAATTGATATTTGATCTAGAGGATATAAATCCAGAAATTAGTTATAAAGAAACATTTAATTCCAATGGTTCAATCCTTTCAATAGAGGACAAATCCAACCTTCTTAATTTATTAAAATCTGTTAACCATCCATGGCATAAAGAAAAAAAACTTTATGATATAAATATTCGGTATATTGTACATTTTGAAGAAAATGATTTGATTATTGATACATTTCAAGATATCAGTAGTTCATCTTTGAATGGAATCGTTAGATTTGAAGATAAAGGCTATTCATTTTATATTGAAGATGATCAAGGATTTACATATAAAAGATATAAAAGTATAAAATAAATTCATAACCATGAGCTCACCTGCCCAACTGCTGAACAATCCGTTCCGGAACAGGTAAAACGGTCAGGTGCAGCGCCCTTGTTATGACTGGATTTTTATTTTCGCCGGTGAAAAAGTTCCGGTTTGGAAATGAAGTTTTTCCGGCAGTAACCCGCAAGCCCGCTCCGGGAGTCGCTAAACAGAATACATCTTATAGTAAGCTCATGCTTCGCTTCCGATAAGATGGCATTCTGTTCACTTGCTCTCAGCTGGAAGACCGTCAGTATTGGGAAAAGCCCTAAAGGTCAGCGATCCAGCACGGTTCCTAATACTCAGTGTGGAAGTCGACAGAGTATCGGTTATAGGGCGAAGCGGACAGCAGGCAGGATGCCGGGAAGCTGACTATAACCGCTATTCTGTCGGCGGAGGGCAGGGACGGCCGGAGCGGAACTTCCACACGGGGAAACGGCCTGGTGGAAGCACTTTCTACCGTAAATGAATGAAAATTTGATCGAAAGAAGATTATTGTAATTTGTAATCGATGATATACATTTAAATCATGAAAAAGTACAAACGAATTATTGATTGGCCCTTTCTTCCTGCTCTGGTTGAACTAATTCTGATTTCTATTCTCTTATCATTAATCAGCTTTCGCGTTTTTCCTATTAGAAAAGAGTTTTTATTGATGATTCGTGAATATCCGGAATCTTTGAAAGATCCTAGAGTCCTGCTTCTCTTGGTAGAGTTGGGTTTACTCTCATGTGCATATTTCTTGCTAGGGAAATTAGGAAAAGAATTTTGGCATCGAGTTTTTTCTGTCTTCCGGTACGGGCCTTCACGTTTTATTCGTTGATAGCTTTTTCGATTGTCTTCAGTGCTATGACGAGTGTCAGAGAGTCGCTGCCGAGTGGAATAAAACCATATTTCAGGTAAAATGCTTTTGCATTTTCATTCAGAGCATCAACGACTACAAAGTGAAGTGCTACTTCCGACGAGATTTTCACTGCCCGTAGAAAAGCGTCCTTCAATAGAAATGCGCCGATCCTTCTTCCCTGGGAACTTGTATCTACAGCCAGCTTGCCTATCCGCATCGCAGGAATCGGATATTTCGGCAGTCCTTTTCTGACATCCTCCGGTAATTCCTCAAAACGGATCTGAGCCATACTGACAGTGTAATAACCAACTGGTTGTAGAGGATCAGCGTCATCTACCGCTATGAACGTTTTGCCGACGTTCTTCTTATCGTTGGGAATAGCAAACTGCCTGAGGTAGCGGTTGAGATCTTCGATACCGCAATCGAATTCTTTCTTCTTAATGTTTTTGCTTATTGGGAGTATCTTCATCTTTTAATAGTCAGTAAATATCAGCACGTCTATTTGAAGAGATTTTTCAATGCTTCATTAGGTTCGGGAGGATCGGAAAGCAGGGAGAAAAACATATCCCGGTCTTGGTTAGTGACGGTTATAGTTTCCATCTGCTCGACATCTTTTCTGGCAGAGGATAAGGATTTGCTGAGAATATAGGAAGATATGGTTTCACCGGATATACTGGCGGCTTTTTCAATCAGACTTTTTGCTTCTTCGCTGGTCCGGATTTCGATTCTACTTGATTTTGTGTGTACCATCTCGTTCTCCTTCAACTATAATGTTACAACGTTGTACGGAAATTGTACACACAAAAATAGTGGTTTTACTCAGATCCACGGAACTTTATGAATGAATTGCCTTATCTTTGAGGCGGAGATGATTTCTATTCATCTCCAGAACCTGGTGTAAGGTCTCATCCCGTTTTCAGTATTTTTGGTGAATTCATCATATTGAAGCTTATTCTGATTAGCCCAGTTCCTTAACTGGTCGTCAAATGGGAGCTTTAAGTCACTCATGAAAGGGCTGAATACTCCGTTTAATAGGATCTCTGTATCAATCTCATGAGAGCCATTTTCTGAAACACCATCTGTAATCGTATCAATAATTGAACAGGGGCCATTTGTTGAAGATCTTTGTTCATACCAGATATTTTGACAATCCAGACATTCGAACATTTTTCTGCCGTCTACTTTACTTGAAGCAATATTCCGGCTGGTACATTTCAAGCATCCCATTTGCTCTTCTTCTGTTGTTGTTAACTGATCTATATATGCAGTTACGTACTTCTCCCAGAGCTTGGACCTTATATCACTTTCAGCTTTGTCTATTAATGCTTTAACAGCGTCAGTGTTATATATTTTTTCCAGATCGAAGGCCGTTGGCAGGGACACCGCATAGGTATATCCATTTGCTGGTTTCTCTCCTTCAAATACTCGGATGGATATTTCCCAACCAGAACTGAATACCCGGATTTCATAGTTTTTATCTTCGAATGAGAATTGCTGAGTATGTATTAACGTCATTTTTATATCCTTGCTAGAGGTGAGTACTTTCTATTTCTTTTTTTGTCTTTGGGAGAGAGCTGATCCGGCAGCGGATTTAGATGCCTTGCTTGTTCTTCCATCTTTTAGAGTTTTGGAGGCTGCAGAAGCCGCCTTGGCTGATGTTACTTTCTTTGGCGCTTTCCTTTGGGATAATGCGCTTCCCGCTGCAGTTTTTGATTTCTTTCCTGTTGATCCGCTTTTCAATGTTTTGGATGCGCTGCTGGCAGCTGATTTGCCGGTTACCTTTTTCTTTCCCATATTTAAGACCTCCGTACTCTTCAATAATAGAACGATAGATCATTTAAATATGGTTGTAAAGCTTTATTGGTTTGCTTTCAGGTAAGTATCGATGATATCCAGGAGGGATTTTCTTTTTGCAGGAGGAAGGTTTTCAATCTCATTGATCCGCTTAACGGTTTTGAGGTTCGTATCTTTTGTTAGTTTCTGGTCCTTTTGGAATCCCAACAAGATATCAGATGATACATCCAGAGCCAGTGCAAACCGGGCTAGCATTTCATCATATAACCGAACTCTTCCGTTTTCATAAGCAGATAGAGCCACACGAGTAATACCTATCTTTTCAGCCAATTCAGCCTGTGTCATGCCCCTTTGCTTTCTGATTTTTGCGATAATCTCACCTGTCTTTTTATCACTGATCTCAAGAGGGGGTAATTGTTTCTTAGGAACCTGCGGCATGATTCTATTGTAATCCTTTACTTGACGAAGGATACATGATGTATCATAATGAATTCAACTAAAGGTACTTGACATACTTTTGAGAACCTTGCCGTAGGCAAGAAAAAAGCCCGTTTCCGAGCGTTTGGCGACTTTCGGGAAACAGGCTTAAAACAACATAGGAGTAGAACTCCATGCACCAACTATTCTACCACAATTCATCTTCCCCGCAAATGCCGTTCTGCTCCTTCTTAAGGAGCCGGAAATGGAAATCCGCACCAGCGACCTTTACGAGGCCGCCTATTACCTAACCCGTGGGATACCTCCCCACCAGATCACCTGCCGCACCCTGGAAGGGAACGCCACAAGAGACCTTATCTGTGATTTCTTCTTCGACGGAGAGAACATCCCCCATCTACAGGGAGAGTTCCTCCGGAGCGAAGCGGATGTAAACCTTGCTTTGTTCCGCCGCTGTTACGGAGAGATTAACAACTACGCCAACAACGCCAAGCGGGATTACCGGAAGGGAGTCAAAGGGGGCCATCGATGACGGACCGCCTTATTACATCCAACCTGGCCGAAGTGGCCTACCTTTTGGATCAGCACCACCGGCTGGTCGACGTTTCCCTGAGCATGGGAACCCTGGGAGCCCAGGAAATGGTTTTCACTCTGGAAGGAGAGAACATTACCGTAGACCGGAAGCTCTTTTTAGGCACCTGCCGGACTCCTTTGGACAAGATCCCCGAGACTCTGGAAGTCATCCGAAACCTGATCTGGAAGAAGGACGAGGAGGCTCTTAATGACTAAGATCGTGTTCACCAACCAGAAAGGCGGGGTCGGCAAAACCACTATGACAAGAGAACTGGGCTGTTACCTGGCCCATGATAAAGGGCTTAAAACCCTTCTGGTAGACTGCGACAGCCAGGGCAACCTTTCCAAAAGCTTTTTTGACCAGCCGGGGAAAGGACTGTACGAGGCTATCACAGAAGAAACCATCGAGATAAAGCCGGTTTCTGACCGGTTGGATATCCTTTCCGGCTCTATCTATCTCAGCTTATTGGAGAAACAGCTGATCGGAGAGTTTGACGGTTACCTTAAATTCAAGGAACTGTTTGAGCGGGAGGAGTTTGAAGTCTATGATTTTATCCTCCTGGATACCCCGCCGTCCCTGGGAATCCTAACCGGCAACGCCCTGGCTGCAGCAGATCACTTGGTAATGCCCATTACTGCCAGCCAATACGCCCTGCAGGGAGCTTCTGACCTGCTGGAAACCATGGAGAAGATCAGAAGAAGCCTGAACCCCTCTCTTTATCCTCTGGGGGTAGTGCTGAACAGCTACAACCCGGTAACCCTGATAGGCCGGGAGCTAAAAGAACAGCTGACCGTTTTTTTCGGGGAAACCTGCTTTGATACGGTCATCAGCCGTTCGATCCGGATCGAGGAAGCCATTGCCGAGAGGAAGGGGCTGGTGGAGCTGTCCGGAAACCAGTGGAAAAGGCCGTCGGAGGAAGTGAGGGCCTTGGGGGATGAGATGTTGTCCCGGTGCGGCTCATGACGAGTTCAAAGCTGAAAGGCAGGAGTCCCTTGAAGGGGGCTTCCCTGCTGGATGAATTCGAGAAAGACCGGATCAAGTCACAAACCGATATCGTCAGCGTCATTACCTCCTACGGTATTGCATTGGAGAAGAAAGGTTCCTCATGGATGGGATTGTGCCCCTTTCATGAGGACAAGAACCCTTCTTTGTCGGTGGATCAGAGCAAAGGGCTTTTTCACTGTTTCGGCTGCGGTGCCGGTGGGGATATATTTGACTTCGTAATGAAACACCAGGGAGTGGAATTCCGGGAAGCTCTTTCTATTTTGAAAGGATCAGGGGATACAAACTTAAAGTCGAAGGAGGCGAAGCCTTCAAAGACTATCACGGAAAAGAAAGATTCCCCTATAATTTCTGAGAGCCCCCTGGGGGGCATGGAAGATGTGGCGGATTACTATCACCGTCAGCTTTCTTCTTATCCGGAAGCAGCCGCCTACCTGAAAAAACGGGGAATCTATGCTCCTGAACTCCTGGGAAGATTAAAAGTTGGCTACTGCCCCGGAGATTTGAAGAACAAACTCTCAGAGACTCAGTTTCAGGAGCTGAAAGAGGCGGGCCTCTTTACGGAAAAGAACCTTGAAACCTTCCGAAACTGCATTGTCTTTCCCCTCTATTCTTCCGATGGAAAAACCACCGGTTTCTATGGCCGGAAAGTTAATGACCGTTCCAAGGTGAAACACCTTTATTTGAAAGGGCCCCACCGGGGCCTGTTCAATCACCAGGCATTCAGGGTGTACCCCGATCGGATGATCCTGACTGAAAGCGTGATCGATGCCTTTTCGCTGATGGTTATGGGCCTTGAAAACGTCAGTTGTATCTACGGCACTAACGGAGTGACCAGCCACCTCATGGAAGCCTTGAAAGAGAACCGTACAAAGGAGGTTATCCTTGCCTTCGACAGTGACAATCCGGGCCGGGAGGCAGTAGAAGGCACCGCAAAAGAACTGCTGAAGACCGGCTACTCGGTGAGAACCATTTTCCCTCCGGAAAAAGACTGGAACGAGTCGCTGACCCATCTTAAAAAAGAAAATGTCCTGAAACTCATAGAAACTGCTCCACTCAAGATCCCAAAACCGAAAGAGAAACCCTTTGCGGTAAGATCCGATGGTAAGTACCTCTTTCATTGCTCCTCTCTGGATTACCGGATCATCGGTGTAAAGGAAGGATTCGTCAGTTCCCTGAAAGTGAATGTCCGCTGTCAGAAACCGGAGGACGACTCTGTTAAGTTTATCGACAATGTGGATCTCTTCTCCGCCCGGAGCCGAACCCTTTTTTCTGTTGCCGTAGCCCGTCGTTTCGGCGAAGAATCCGCCAGGATAGAAAAGGATTTACTGGATATCCTGGACTATTTAGAGGAAGAGTCGGAACGGGCCCTTTCGGATACAGGTTTAAAGAAGGGGTCTTTGACCCCTGAGGAAGAGGCCGCAGGCCTCTCCCTTTTATCCGATCCGGATCTTTTCGACAGGATCATCCAGGACACGGAAGCCCTGGGTTATGTGGGAGAGGAGGAAAACAAGATCCTTATGTACCTGGCCGCTTCCTCCCGTCTGATGGCCGACCCGGTGAGTGTGATCGTGATCTCTCAGTCCGCCGCCGGGAAAAGCTTTCTGATCGATACGGTAAAAAAGCTGATGCCCGAAGAGGATGTGATTTCCATGACCAGCCTATCCGACCAGGCCCTGAACTACCTTCCCGATGAAGCATTATTGCATAAGTTTCTGGTCATGGGAGAGGCGGTCCACTCGGAGAGCGTCGATCATCAGATGCGGGAAATGTTATCCGGAAAAGAGCTCTCCCGATTGGTGACCACCAAGGACGAGAAGACCGGACGGATGACCAGCAAGCTGGTGAGGAAGAAGGTGGTTGTGTCTGCCGTGATGTCCTCAACCAGTACAGAGATCAACCCGGAGAACGCTTCCCGCTGCTTTGTGGTGAACACCGACGAGAGCCGGGAGCAGACCAGGGAGATCCACCGGAGGCAGAGGGAGAAGTACACCCTGGAAGCCTACAAAAGGAAAGAGGAGCTTGTTCCCGAGATTATTAAGACCCACCAGGCAGCCCAAAGGCTTTTGAAGAACCGGGTGATTGTTAATCCTTTCGCCGGAGAGCTGGATTTTCCTTCCTCCATGATGCGGAGCCGGCGGGATCATGAACGGTTTGTGGATCTAATTGCCTGCGTGTGCTTTCTCCGGCAGTACCAGAAAGAGGAGAAGAATGATCAGGGGAAGCATTACATAGAGTGTGACCTGGAGGATTACAAGGTTGCCTACCGGATCATGAAGACCCTTTTATCTTCCACTTTGACGACTTTACCCCGTTCGGCTGTCATTCTGTATGAAGAGCTCCGGGGGCTTCTCCAAAGCAAGGCGGAGAAGGACGGTCTTTTCATTACCGATATCTGGGTAACCCAACGGGAGATCAGGGAAGTCTCCGGATTCTCTCATGAGCTGATTAAAAAGAACATGAGACTTCTGACGGAGTACGAATACATCCGGTGCAAGGGATCGGGCCGGGGCATGACCAGGCGTTACGGTCTGTCTGCAGATTCTGACCTGGTTCTCTTCGACGACTCGGTGATTCCCTCACCGGGGAAACTGGGTACGAAGCGGGGACAAAATGACTGAGAAACGTAAATCCTTATCATTTCTAAGCTTAGAAGAAAGTGGGGAAACCGGGTACAGGCCGACTATTCAGCCTAATGTTAAATCAGGTAAGGATTTAGGCGAAAGTGGGTACAAAATCCCGGAATGAGACAGAGCATGAACATACATAAAGACCATCAAACCCTGCTGGACAGCTATCTGGAAGAGAAAAAAGCCCTGGGAGCTTCCCCCCAGGCCCTCCGGAACGCCCACAGCCGGGTTCCCCATTTCCTGGCCTATCTGGAAGAAGAAGGACTCACCGCCGATCAGACGGATATCCGGGCGGCCAGGGGGCTACATGGCCTACCTGACGGAACGGGGAACCGAAAACGGAGAGGACTACAGGGTCAACACTCTGGCTTCCTACCGTCAGGCAGCCAGTTCCTTCAGCCGGTGGATGCGGGATTCGGGAAAGCTTGTTTCCGATCCCTTTACCGCCGTCAAACCACCCCGGGGAGAAAGGATCATTCCCCGGGATTTGCCCTCTGAGAAAGAGCTGGCCCGGCTCCTCTCTCATTTGATTGACTTCAACTCTATTAAAGGGCTGAAAGACCGGAAAAGGCGGTACCTGACCCATGTCCTGGCCGAGCTGCTTTACGCTTCAGGCCTCCGGATCAGCGAGGCAGCAGACCTTCAGGAGGGAAAGGTGAACCTGGAAAGGAAAGAGATTACAGTCATTTCCGGCAAGGGAGGATTCGACCGCAAAGTTTACCTGAATGATTACGCCGCCAGTGTGCTGAGGAGGTTTCTGAGCGTCCGGGATGAGATCCTGACCGGAAAGAGCAACAAAACCCGCTTATTCGGCTCTTCCTCCGATGAACTGGGGAAGGCTTTCAACCGGGATCTGAAAGAGGCCTGCCGGGAAGTTGGGATTCCCTTTCTGACCGCCCACGGCCTCCGGCACTGCCTGGGCTACCATCTTTTGAAGCAAGGCTGTCCCCTTAGACAGATTCAGCAGATCCTGGGACACCGGGCCATCGGAAACACCGAGATCTACACCAAGGTGGATGTGAAAGAGGTAAAGGAGCAGCTGGACCGCCACCATCCCAGGCAGTTGAGAAAGAGAAAGTGAAAAGGCTCTCAAGGCAGAAAGCCCTTTCCCTTTTCGCCGGATACCTGAAAGCGCAGGGATTTAAAGAGGGAACCGTCCGGACAAAGAAGGCCCAGCTTACCCCCTTCTTTACCTTTCTGGATGAAACTGCCGCAAGAGACATCCGGGATGTGAAAAGGAGCGATATTGTCTCCTTCCTTTCCTGGCTGCAGGATCATCCCGGAGAGAGGGGAAGAGGCTACAAGGATTCAACGAGAATGAGTATTTTCACCTCTGTGAAGAAGTTCTACCTCTGTTTGTATGAAAACAACCTGGTCCTTTCATCACCGGCGGAGACAGTTCGATTCGGGAAACGGAGCGAAAGGATTAGAGAAGTCTTGAGCGAAAAAGAGACTTGCCAGTTTCTGGATTCAATCGATATTCACCAGCCCCTGGGGCTCCGGGACAGAGCCCTTTTCGAGCTGATCTATTCTTCCGGGCTCCGCTCTTCCGAAGCGGCCCATTTGGATGTAAAAGACTACGATCCGGCCAGCAGATTATTGTGGATCCATCAGAGCAAGTTTTCCAAGGACCGCCGGGTTCCCGTCACCAAGGCGGCCGCCTGGTTTCTGGACAAGTATCTGGAAGGCGTGAAGGCATCCCACCGGCCTCTTATCCTTTCCGGAGGCTACCGGTTTACTCACGGAGGGATCAACAAGCGGTTTAAACTATTATTGGAGCGTTCCGGTCTTTATCGAAAGGGCTTAAGCCCTCATTCCCTCCGGCACGGCTGCGCTTCCCATCTGTTGGCCCACGGGGCGGAGATCCGCTATGTTCAGGAGCTTCTGGGGCATGAATCGGTGGAAACCACTGTAGTGTATTCCCGGCAGAGCGAAGAGAACATCAAGGGATCCTACCGGCAGTTCCATCCCAGGGAGAATTTCCATTTCGCCGAGGTGACCGATTCCTATCTTGATTCTCTTGAGAATCTGGTTCGGGACAGCTTGAAGCAGAAAGAGAAGAATAGAAAAGCGCTTGCCCGTAAGATAGGTAAATGATAGTTTATTAACAGATTATGGTTGCTACCCGTGAACTTCCAGTTTCAACACCTCCTTGCAGATCTCCTTTTTACAACGATTTAGGGGGAGAGGGTGATTATTACTATAATGCCAGGTGGTATGATGCAAACACGGGGAGATTTATCACTGAAGACCCCGCGAGAGACGGCTCAAATTGGTACATCTACACATCTAATAATCCTATTAAATACATAGACCCGACAGGGATGATCTTTGGATTATCCAGCGAAGAATCTGGTGAATATGATTCGGATTCAAAACGGCCTATAGAGAAAGATGATGATGACGATGGTGGAAGCAATAATCAGGATAAAGATGAAGATTCATCAAAGAGTATAATATCACCTGAAGGCCCATGGATAATTGACTATTATGATGAAACTGGTGGCGCCATAAAATTAGACTATGAAAATCAGGAACAGTTTATTGGAGAAAATCTTGATTTTGGGTCTTTAGTTCCTGCTGATTCAAATATAATAGTACCAGAAGGTTCTTCATTAGAAATTATTGATGTAAATGGAAACCGTTTCATCATTTCTGGAGCGTCTGCAAATCTATCAGAGTCAATACAACAATACAATGATGTCATTAGTTCAAAAGAGTACCAAGCGGCAATTCAAAAAAATAAAAATCAAGGAACAGCAATGATGGTTCTTGGTGGAGTAGGTATTGCTGGTTCATTTGTTCTTGGAGCTACTACTTCCGCTGAAACAGTAGGTACATCGGCTGCAGCTGCAGGTGAATTATTTAAATATTCAGCAACTTTAGCGGCTTATGGTTTGACTAGGTACGTGGGAATGAACAAACAAACGGTATATGATGATGTGAAAAATACAATTAGACCACTTAGTGTTGATGTAGCACAAAGTATTAATAATATAGATAGAGAGAAATTACTAAAATGATTGATGCATTAGTATTTACTATTACAGGGATTCTTTTTTTAGGTGTAGGAATCTTTTTAATTAAATCTCGTATAAAAGATATTGAACTCAATAGACCGGATCTCAAAAAAAAAGAACAGGAGAAGCTAAAAAAAGCTACTTATATTATAGGAAATATTCAGATTATTGCTGGACTTGCTTCATTTTTATATGGTGGTATCTTATTCTTATTATTTTTCTTACAACGATAATTAAGAATTTAATTATTCATAACACCATTGTTCTGCTGTGACCGAAGGGAAATCTGCAGCAACATTCTTGTTATGACAGAATTTTATTCTTTCGCCGGAAGAGTTTTCCCGGCTGAAAACCCGCAAGCCCGCTCCGGGAGTCGCTAAACAGAATACATCTTATAGTAAGCTCATGCTTCGCTTCCGATAAGATGGCATTCTGTTCACTTGCTGATGCTGGTTCGGTTGGTAGCTGAATTGATTGCTTTTACTTATAATGTTATACTTGTTATACACAAGGAGGCCTGAAATGTTGGCAGTACGTCTTGATTCGTCTGTTGAAGAAAAATTGTCCCGCCTGGCAAAAGAAACCGGCCGGAGCAAAAGCTATTATGTAAAAGAAGCCATAAACAACTACCTGGAAGAAAGGGAAGATTACCTGTTGGCCCTTGCCGTTCTGGAAAAGGAAGAACCCCGTACTTCAATTGACGATGTGAGAAAAGAACTTGGCCTGGAACGTTGATTTTACGGCAACAGCCAGGAAGCAGCTTAGAAAGATAGATAAAAAGTGGCAGTCAAAGATCCTTGATTATCTTGAAGATGAGGTTGCCACACTGGAAAACCCGCAAACCAAAGGAAAAGCTCTTGTGGGTGATAAAAAAGGTCTGTGGAGATACCGTGTCGGGGATTACAGGATCATCTGCGATATTATTGACCACGAGATTGTAATACTCGTTATAATTGTAGGGCATCGAAAGGATGTCTATTTGGATTGATTTTCCTTCTCTAAATCTTTAACTTTATCCAGAACTTCCATCAACCCCTCTCGATCTTTCAGATTTACCTGATTAAACTACCTGAATATCACATTGACCAGCAGGCCACGCAGGGGCTAAAATCACCTTAGCCGGGTCGATTCGTATGAACGGTACCGGCGGTAAAAAACTAATCATATACAATTCAGACTTGATTCTTCAGGAGGACAGGATCTGATGACTCTGACACTCGATGCGGGCAGCGCCCGGATCTTCGGAGGGGTGCTGGCGGAAGGCCGGATCCTCTCGACATTTCATAAGGATACCTCAAAAGGACTCACCGAAGACGAACTGGGACTCTTTCTGCTCCAGTGGCTGACAGCCATCAAAGTGGATAGGGCTCAGATCGATGCTTTTGTGTTCTGTTCGGTTGTACCCGAGCTGAATACGGTGATGGAGAGGTGCAGCAGCAAGTACTTTTCTCTGGAGGCTCTGACCCTCAGGGCGGGAGTGAAAAGCGGACTGCAGGTCAAGTATACCAATCATCAGGAATTGGGTGCCGACCTGATCGCCAATGCAGTGGCCGCGGTAAAAATTCATCCCGGAAAAGACATCATCATTGTAGACTTCGGAACTGCCACCAGCCTCTGCGCCGTCAGCGCAAAGGGTGAATACCTGGGTGGTACTCTGATTCCCGGGCTGGACATTGCCATGGAAGCCCTGGCGGAAAGAACCGCCCGGCTGCCTGTTGTGGAAATTCAGCCGGTGAAAAAGGTCTGCGGACGGGATGCGGTGAGCGGCATTCAGGGGGGGCTCTTTTTCGGAACCCTGGGAATGCTGAAAGAGCTGATCCGCCGGATGAACCGAGAGTGCTTTGACGGGGCCGATTCCCTGGTGATTGCCACCGGAGCCCATGCGGATCTTTATGAACCATTCGGAATATTCCATCAGATCGTACCGGAACTTGTCCTCCTGGGCCTGGAAGAAATAAGGCGAATCAACCTGAATTGACCCGAGGTAAAAGTGATCCTTGTCACTGTACTGTCGCTTCTTTCCTGCACGGGCTGCTCATGTAGAGAAGCTGGTCGCAAACTTCGTTTGCTGCTCGCTTATGCATCCTGAGCTAATCTCCGCTGCCGGTTCGTCAAGAATCTAAGTACAGCAACAATTATCTACTTTTATACTGTGGGGAAGGGAGAATTCAGTGAACAAACAACTCTGGTCTGAAAAGCAGACATCCACATGGAAGAGCAAGGTGGGCCTGGCGGAAATGCTGAAAGGGGGCGTCATTATGGACGTGGTGACCCCCGATCAGGCAAAGATTGCCGAGGAAGCCGGAGCCGCCGCCGTGATGGCCCTGGAACGTGTCCCGGCGGATATCCGAAAGGACGGCGGGGTTGCCAGGATGTCCGATCCGGACCTGATAGAAAAAATACAGAAAGCGGTCACCATCCCGGTGATGGCCAAGTGCCGGATCGGCCACATCACAGAAGCCCGGATACTGGAAGCCCTGGCAGTGGATTTTATCGACGAGTCAGAGGTTCTCACCCCGGCGGATGACCGGTACCATATCTATAAAGAGGACTTCAAAGTGCCCTTTGTCTGCGGCTGCCGGAATCTGGGAGAAGCCCTCCGCAGAATTGGAGAAGGGGCCGCCATGATTCGCACCAAAGGGGAAGCGGGTACCGGCGATATCGTGGAAGCCGTGCGGCATGTGCGGACCCTGAAAGAGGATATGGCCCGGATACAGGGAATGCCCATGGAAACTCTTATGACTGAAGCAAAGGATATGGGAGCACCCTTTGATCTTATCCTTGAGGTTGCCCGTACGGGAAAACTGCCGGTTCCCAATTTTTCCGCCGGGGGCGTGGCCACTCCGGCGGATGCAGCCCTGATGGTTTCCCTGGGGGCGGAGGCTGTTTTTGTGGGGTCTGGTGTTTTTAAATCGGAAAACCCGGAAAAGCGGGCCCGGGCGATTGTGGACGCCGTCACCTTCTATGATGATCCTGCAAAGCTGGCGGAAATCTCCCGCTGTCTGGGAGCCCCCATGACGGGGATCGGTATGGACGAGCTGGCACCGGAACTCCGCATAGCCGGCAGGGGCTGGTAGGTATGACCGGAGTTCTGGCGTTGCAGGGGGGCTATGAAGCCCACCGGCTGATGCTCACAAGGCTGGGGGAGCCTGCCGGGCTGGTCAGAACCCCCGAAGACCTTTCCGGAGTGGACCGGCTGATCCTGCCGGGAGGGGAGAGTTCCGTGATGTACCGTCTTTTGAAGCGGTTTGGTCTTTTTGATCCGTTGAAAAACAAAATTAACCAGGGGATGCCTGTCTTCGGAACCTGCGCCGGACTGATCCTCCTCTCGGACCGGGTTCGCGGAAGTGATCAACCCTGCCTATCTGCCATGGATATGACAGTGGAGAGGAACGCCTACGGGCGGCAGGTGGAGAGCTTTGAGGATACCCTGATATGGGAGAACGGAAGATTTCCCGGACTCTTTATCAGAGCCCCCAAAGTGGTGGACTGGGGCAAGGATGTGGAGATCCTATGCGAGCATGACGATTCTCCTGTTCTGCTCAAACAGCACAACTGCCTGGCTGCCAGTTTTCATCCCGAACTGACCGGAGATGATTCTATCCACAATTTTTTTCTTCAAATGTAAAAAAAAGTCCCTGGAGTTCAGCATATTCCGGGGACTTTCTTTATAATAAAAGCAGTTAAGAAGTAAAAAGGGGAGAAAATGACCGGCAAAAGCATCACAGCATCCGTAGACAGGGCATTCCGCATGATAGGGGTGCTCTTCCTTTTCGGAGGACTCTACATGGGAACACTTATGTACCTGGAGGCACCGGAAATTATCGAAATACAGGGAACAATTACCGATTTAAAAGTGGAAAAATCCCGGCCTCTGGGATTTGAACATATTCCTCTGGATACAACCAATCCGGAACACGCCAATATACCGATCAATGTGAATACCTACGCTCAGGTCAACTACAGCTGGCAGGGCAGTGAGCTTTCTGCCCAAGTGGTCTCCTGGGATGAAAATATAAGCTGGAAGAAAGGCGATATGATCCCTCTTTATCTTGTGAAGGGAGAAGAGGAATATCCTCTGAATAATTTCCCTTCCGAAGCGGCTAGTGCAAAAAAGAACTCTCTCATTGCCGGTATTGCCATGGCTGCGGCAGGGGCGGTTCTTCTTCTCATGGGGCTTACGGCCCCCAGAATGGAGAGGAGAAAGCATAAAAAAATTATGAAAAAGCTCCGGAAAATGAAGTCCAGTGAGTGGCATCCTCCCCGGATACCATCTTCTCAGGCAGTTTCTGAATCTACGGCCAGAGGGAATTATCTGCTGGGATTTATTCTCTGCCTGCTAGGGGTTATTCTTGTAATATCAATGGGAATGCAGTTTATTATGTCTATTGGTGGGAAAGTCAATCCTTATCTGGTATTTCCTATGGTTCTCGGTCTCGGGCTGTTTTATCTGGGGTCGCTGGAGTTTTTCAGGGAAAAAGTGATTCTCTCCTCCCGGGAAGTAAAAGTACAGTTCCGATCTCTGTGGAAGAGGTATGAAGAGAGTGTACCTCTCTCAAGTTTCGGGGGAATACGGGATATACGGCTGGTGCAGGAACGGACCGGACTGGCCCGGAGAAAAGTCTTCCGGGAATTTGTCCTTCTTCATGATGACATCAGGTTTAATGAGCTGAGCATAAAAAAAGTTCCGGAAAATGAAGAAGCTGAAAAAACCGGGGAAGAACTCTCCCTTGCACTGGGGCTTCCCTGTGTTTATATCAAAGGAGAAGAGGTTACTCTCAAATACAGTGAAAATGGTTGAGAGTACCCCAAAAAAATCCCCCCTTCAAAACTCTTCTAGTGAAAGATCTTGAAAGAGGGGAGATAAGACTATTCAGATATGAGATCCGGATAGGCTGATGCCAGGTGTTGCAGCTTGGGAGCATCCCATCTGACGATATAGGGATGTCCGGGGTTGAGTTTCATAAAATCCTGATGATACTCTTCCGCCGGATAGAATGCGTCCAGTGGTGAGATTTCTGTGACAATTTCATCTTGATAGACTTTCTGGCTTTCCAGCAGATCAATCATCTCTTCCGTTATTTTTTTCTGTTCTTCACTATTGTAGAACACTGCCGATCTGTACTGGGTCCCGTGATCAGGCCCCTGATAGTTCAGCTGGGTTGGATCGTGAGCTACCATGAAAAACACTTCCAGCAGTGTGCGGAATGTAATGACCCTGGGATCATAAACGATTTCCACCGCTTCCGCATGACCTGTTGTACCCGACGCGACTACCATATATTTTGCCGTATCCGGGGACCCCCCGGAGTAGCCGGATCTGGCATCCATCACTCCTTCAAGAGCTTCGAAAACCGCTTCCACTCCCCAGAAACAGCCCCCTGCAAGGACAGCTGTTTCCAGCTGGTCCTGAAAAAGGCTCAGATACTCTCCGTATCCTTCCCCGGCCATCTCATCCACCGGGATAAACCGGAGGGACGCCGAATTGATACAGTAGCGCAGACCCGTAGGAGCCGGGCCGTCGGGAAAGACATGACCCAAATGGGAGTCAGCGTAAAAACTTCTCACTTCAACCCGTGTCATCCCGAAGGAGCTGTCGGTGTGCTCTGTCACATTCCCCTGATTCAGAGGCCGGGTAAAGCTGGGCCATCCTGTTCCGGAATCGTATTTATCGGTAGAACTGAAAAGGGGTTCTCCCGATACTATATCCACATAGATCCCTTCTTCGTGATTATCCCAGTATTCGTTCATAAAGGCCCGTTCGGTTCCTTCCTCCTGGGTGATATAGTACTGATCTTCCGACAGAATCTTCCGGAGCACCTTTTCCTCCGGTTTCTCATATGATCCGGCTTCCACTCCCGGAGGAAGCGCCGCCAGAACCGGTGTTTTGCTTTTCATGGTCTCCTCCCCGGGCAAAGTGGAATCAACCATCTCCTGCTGTCCCCCCGCATTCAGGGGAATCAGAAACGCAGTTATTATAAGTGCATTTATAAGAATTGCTTTGAATCTTTGCATATAAGACCTCCTCGTCTTCTTTTTATCCAAATGTAAAGGCATAGAACCTTACCTTGCCTTCCACCTCAAGGCGGAGCAGATGTGATCCTGATTTCTCCAGTTTAATCAGCTGATACATCCGGCTCGTGTCCGGTTCAATCTGTCCTGTTTCCCTGTTGTCCAGAAAAATCCTGATCCGGGTGGACTTTTCCAGGGGCTCAATAACCAGAAATACATCTTTTGCATTGAATCCCAGTTCCAGAGACCCTTGGGCTGAAGATTCGATATAATTTCTTCTGAAAGTCCAGAGCCCTTCCAGTCCCCACTCTCCATTTCCGGGAATCCCGGGTATGGAGAACTCTTTGTCTGCCGCGTACGCAGCCTCGCCCGAAAGAAATCCTTCCGTTCTGCCGTAGCCCAGATAGGTTTCCGGAGTCTGGCCAGTCATAGTCTCCGGATCGGTAGCCCCGCTGGCTTCACCTGCATCCAGGCCTCCCTCTTTCAGGAGTTTTCGGATCACCTCTTCTCCAGTCTCGTATTCTCCCTCCCCGAAATGGAAGTAGCGGATATTTCCCTGAACATCGATAAAATAGTGGGCCGGCCAGAATCTGTTATTATAGGAACTCCATTGACGGAAATCATTATCAAGCGCAACTGGCCAGGTGACATTCAGATCCTGCATAGCTTTCTGCACATTTCCGGGATCCCTTTCAAAAGCAAATTCCGGAGAATGGACTCCGATAATCACAAGTCCATCATCCTTGTAGGTATCATACCAGGTTTTCAGATAGGGCAGTGTTCTGACACAATTGATACAGCTGTACGTCCAGAAATCCACCACAACCACTTTTCCTTTCAGTTCCTCCATGGTGAGTGGAACCGAGTTGAACCATGGACCAGCGGCAATTAGATCTGGGGCTTTTCCGTAAAATTCCAAGCGACCCTTTTCCGGCGGTTCACTCCAATTCAGTTCTGAGGATTCCCCCGGATCCCTTCGGGTATTCAGGGCGTTCTGCACGGCTTCAGTATTTTCAAGGCGGGTCAGGCCTGCTCCGTATCCGGGAAAAATTTCCAGTACACTTGTCTGGAATCTTCTGTCCCAACCGAATCCTATGGCAAGGGCCGCTGTCAGCATGATCACACCGAAACCTCTCTGGATTTTTGCCGTATTTCCTGAAAGACCGGGAAAACGGTTGATCAGCTTTCTGCCACCGCTCATAATTCCCAGCATGGGAATTGAAGTCCCTGCGGCATAGGCCAGCATTATAAGGAATGCCCCGCCGTCGGCCTGACGGCTTACAGCCAGTGTAATAACCGATGCCAGTATGGGACCCACGCATGGTGTCCAGATCAACCCCAGGCTGGCTCCGATGGCAAATCCTCCTGAAAAACCGCTTTTCCGGGAATTATCGCGATGTTTGATCAGACCGGACGTGAACATTTCGTATTTTTTCTGCAGTTCCGGCAAAAGCAGAGTCAGACCAAACAGGGATATGATGATTACAGCTACAAATCTTAACGCATTGGGTGGAATCCCCAGCCAGCTGACCAGGGAGGACAGAAGGAGTGTGAACAGCGAGAAACTGCCGATGAATCCGGCGATAATCCCCAGGGGCTTCCTTTTTCCACCCACGCTTCCGGACAGGACTATGGGGAGAACCGGCAGTATGCAGGGAGAAAGAATTGTCACAATACCCGAAAGGAATGCGAAAAAAGGAAGTATCAGCATATTATATCTCCTCCAGACCGGTGTGCATCAGGATATCCTCCACAGCTCCTCCGTTCCATTTGTCCAGAGCGCTGCCGTCGGGAGCAATCCTGACAAAAGTGTGCTGGTAAGTGACACCGTACTTTTTCTGCAGATCATCCGAGTTGTCATAGTCCACGATCAGAAGATTTATACCGTCAAGTCTGTGGGGATCCGCTTCTATTTCTTTCATAGCCGCCTGACAGGTAGGGCACCAGGTGGCATAAAAGAACAGAACTGTGGGTTTTTCTTCCGCCAGCATCATGGCATCTTCCATTCCCATGTAATCCGAAACAGGAGACGTCGCCATCATCATGGAACCTTCCGGAGCAGTGTGAGAGTCTCCGGAGGCTTCCTTTTCCATCATCCCATTGTCCATGGGAGCCTTATCCATCTCTTTCTGACCGCCGGCTGCAAGAGGGAGAGTCAGAATCAGTATCAATAAAACTTTTGTAAACATTTTCATATGCTTACCTCCTGTTTTTAAAAAGTAAGCTTTAAATGTCACAAAACTGTCACAGAAGTTGTAACAATCCTTAAACTCCGTCAGGCAGAATCATGGATATTCTGGCGCCCCCGTCGGGCGCATTTTCTGCTGAGAGAGAACCTTTGTGGCGCTGAACAATTTCCCTGGCAATAGCGAGTCCCAGTCCTGTACCTGACAAAGAGCGGGTGCGGCTTTTATCAGCCCGGTAGAAGCGCTCAAATACATGAGGCAGATCCTTTTCGGGAATACCCGGTCCTGTGTCCTGTATGGTAAACAGAATTCCATCGGGATTTTTCTGCAGTTTCAGCCGGATAATTCCTCCTTCGGGAGTATAGGAGAGTGCGTTCTGGAGGATATTCGTAATAACCCTCTCCAGAAGTGCAATGTCCCCACTGACAGGAGTCAGTCCTTCCGGGGTAAATTCCATTGAAATCTTCTTTTTCTGCGAAAGTGGCTGCATTTTCATGACAACATCCTGTACCAGTTCAGCCAGAGAGAAGGTTTCCATAGTGAGATTGAACTGCCTGGACTCCAGCCGAGCCAGATCAAAAAGTTCTTCCACCAGTTTCTGAAAGGAAGAGACATTTTTCAAAATAATTTCCAGGAACTTTTTTCTCTCTGGTTCGGATAATTCCTTTTCCTTTAAAAAAAGGGTTTCCAGATGCCCCCGTATTGATGTCAGAGGGCTTCTCAGATCATGAGAAATATTGGCCATCAGGTCTGTTCTCTCTTTTTCCGCCTGTTTCAAATCCTCCATGCCTTTCTGTATGGTACCGGCCATCTCGTTAAATGTGTGTCCCAGCTCACTCAGTTCATCTTTGCCTCTTATGGCAATTCTGTAGTCCAGATTGCCGTTTTCAAAGGCTTTTACCCCCCTGGACAATTGACGCAATCTTCTGGTTACGAGAGAGAAAAGGAGGAGACCCAGAAGTATGGTGATAAAAAGAGCGGCCAGAAAAGTATAGAATCCCGTTCTGATATAGTAGTTTGCCCCGGCCATTTCCAGAGAGCGGTCATAGCTCTGGCCTCTCAGAATCACATACACGTATCCGGATTGATTACCCATCACAAGGGGAGCCGCCGAGAATGGTTTCTTTTCATCAGCCGTACGGGGATCATCACCCTGAATAATTTCGAATCCGTCGGATGCAATAAATCTATCAAGAGCTTTTGTTTCAATGGTGTCCCTGATGATTTTTTCATTGGGATGGGTAAAATAGGAGAGAATTTGACCTTCCCTGTTCAACAGGTAGATCTCCACCATGGGATTGAGAACCATCATATAGTGAATGGCATCCTTGATACTCTCTTCAGAGTAGCCATCTTTCAGGATGGGAGCCAGTTCCAGGGCTATGCTGGCAGCATACTCCCTATTCAGGAGCTGCTCCACCTCATCAAATAAATGCCGGGATGAATTGAACGCTGTTATCAGACTGGCAGAACCGAAAAGGAGAATTAAAACCAGAAAGAGAAGAGAAATCCGGGCATAAAAAGATCTGAAAAGCTTCATGCTTTTACCTCCGGCAGGTCGGCAAACCGGTAACCTATACCCCAGACTGTTTTAAGATAGACAGGATTTGCCGGATCCGGCTCTATTTTATTTCTCAGGCGGTTGATGTGAGTATTGACGGTATGTTCATAGCCTTCGAACTGATAGCCCCATACCAGATTTAACAGATCTGCCCGGGAATAGGCTCTTCCGGGATGTTTCATAAAAATACTGAGCAGCTCATATTCCTTCACAGTAAGATCCAGCTCTCTGCCATCAAGGAGAACTTTCCGATTGGAAAAATCCATGGTCAACCGGTCTATCCTTTTCTGTTCCCTGTCATTGCCCTGTTCTTTTGCGGGAACAGTCCGGGAGCGTCTGATTAAGGCTTTAATTCTGGCAGAGAGCTCCCTGATACTGAATGGTTTTGTCATATAGTCATCTGCCCCGATTTCCAGCCCGAGGACACGGTCGATCTCTTCAGTTCTGGCTGTAAGCATCAGGATCGGTGTAATGGTATCTTTCTCTCTGATCCGCCGGCAGACTTCCATTCCCTCCAGACCGGGCAGCATAATATCCAGGATAATGAGGGTGTGTCTGTTTTTCACTGCTGTTTCCAGTCCGGAAAGGCCGTCTGCTGCAATTTCCGGTACATATCCCAGATCTTTTACATTCATGGAAATCACACTGGCTATTTCACTGTCGTCTTCAATAATGAGAATTTTCTCTTCCGTATTCATTAAAGCCTCCAGGGGAATAGTATATTATTAAATATGTCATATATATAAATATAATATCTAAAATTAGGGGATTCAAAAAAAGATGAAAAGATGCAAAATATTGCGTCTGTACAAGGAAAGGGAGGAGACGGGAATATGAGTAAAAAAAAGCCGCTGCAGCATTTTACGCGGCAGCGGCATTTCAATCAGATATACAGTCTTTAGCCTTCTTCTCTCAGAAGATTCAGAGCAGATCCGTATTTGAACCAGCGGATCTGTTCGTCATTGAGTGTATGAACTGCCTGGATGGTTTCTTTATCCCCATCTTTATGGTTCAGGACTATCTCAATGGTAGACCCGGGTGCCAGTTTATCCAGTCCGGTCACGGATATCCTGTCTTCTTCCTGGATTTTTTCATAATCATCAGGATTTTTAAAAGTCAGAGCCAGAATCCCCTGTTTTTTCAGATTGGTTTCGTGAATACGGGCAAAACTTTTAGTCAGTACAACCGCACATCCCAGAAGACGGGGGCTCATGGCAGCGTGTTCCCGGCTGGAACCTTCACCGTAATTCTCATCTCCCACAATGATCCAGCGCAGGCCGTTGGCTTTATAATCTCTGGCTACATCAGAATAATTGATGCCGTTTTTACCGGTCAGTAGATTTTTACCGGCTCCTGTTTCTCCGGTAAAAGCATTTGTAGCTCCTGTGAGCATATTGTCTGAAATATTATCCAGATGACCTCTGAACCTGAGCCAGGGGCCGGCAGGGCTGATATGGTCTGTGGTGCATTTCCCCTTGGCTTTGCACAGAAGGGGCATGTCGGTAAAGTCTTTGCCGTCCCAGGCTGAGAAGGGTTTGAGCAGCTGGAGTCTTTCGGATGTTTCGCTGACTTTTACCTGCACCGAAGCGCCCTGGGGCTGCTGATACCCCTCTTTTTTATCCATAAACCCTCTCACAGGAAGTTCTTCTCCCGAGGGGATATCAAATTTCACTTCTTCTCCGGATTCGGTTTTCATAGTATCCGTATAGGGGTTAAAATCCAGTTTTCCTGTAATTCCCAAAATGGTCACCATCTCGGGACTTCCTATAAAAGAGAGGGTTTCCGGATTTCCATCGTTTCTGGCTTTGAAATTTCTGTTAAAGCTGTTGACGATGCTGTTTTTTACCCCTTTGGGAACATCTTCTCTCTGCCACTGGCCTATACAGGGACCGCAGGCATTGGAGAGGATTGAGGCACCTCCCTTTTCCAGAATTTCCATCTGACCATCTCTCCGGATAGTATCTTTTACCAGAAGGGAGCCGGGAGAAATCTGAAGTTTCAGAGCCGGCTTGATCCCTTTGGCGAGAGCCTGTTTCATAATGGACGCGGACCGGTCAATATCTTCATAGGAAGAGTTGGTACAGCTTCCGATCAGTGCGGCAGTCAGATCTGTGGGCCATCCTTCCTTTTTTGCTTTTTCCTTCATATCCGAAAGAGAGGTAACCGCATCGGGAGAGTGGGGACCGGTCAGCTGAGGTTCCAGTTCGGAAAGGTTGATTTCGATCACTTCATCATAATAGCGGGAAGGATCAGAGAGAACTTCACTGTCCGCCACTAGAATATCAGTATTGCTGTCAGCCAGAACAGCCAGAGCCTCCCGGCCGGTTTTGCCAAGGTAGGCTTTCATTTTCTCATCATAGGGAAACAGGGAACAGGTCGCTCCCAGTTCGGCTCCCATATTGGTAATGGTAGCTTTTCCGGTACAGCTGATAGAAGCGCATCCGTCTCCGAAATATTCAATAATTCTATTGGTTCCGCCTTTTACCGTCAGAATTTCCAGAAGTTTAATAATCACATCTTTGGGAGAAGACCAGCCTTTCAGGCTGCCCGTGAGTTTGACTCCCACAATACCGGGATTCTTGACTTCCCAGGGCAGACCGGCCATAACATCCGAAGCATCGGCGCCGCCCACACCGCTGGCAACCATACCCAGGCCGCCCGCATTGGGAGTATGAGAATCGGTTCCAATCATCATGCCGCCGGGAAAAGCATAGTTTTCCAGTACGATCTGATGGATGATACCCGCTCCGGGTTCCCAGAATCCGATGTTGTATCGGCTTGCGGCAGAAGACAGGAAGTCGTAAACTTCCTTATTTTCTTCCAGAGCTTTGGGAAGATCTTCCTCATTGCCATGATAGGCTCTGATCAGATGGTCACAGTGAACCGTTGAGGGAACAGCCGCTTCGTCTCTTCCGGAGAGCATAAACTGCAGAATCGCCATCTGGGCAGTTGCATCCTGCATGGCTACGCGGTCGGGCTGGAGCAGGAGGAAGCTTTCCCCTCTGGTAAGATCCTGATTTTCGGGATCTCTCAAATGTCCGAAAAGAACTTTTTCCGCCATGGTCAATGGCCGGTTCAGCCTATTTCTGACCACTTCCAGATTTGATTTGATAGTTTTATAGGTATTTTCCACGAGTTTTGGTGTTGTCGCTATTTCGGACATTAATCCTTCCTCCGTCTAATTGTATTTTAACTGCAAATTTCAGATGCAAATGTGGGGATTGAGGCTATTATTCCCTAAATCGGAAATAAAATCAATTTGTCTGGGCTATGGATACCGGGGTATTGAAAGATAGAGGATTGTATTTTCCTTTAAAAGGCTGTTTGCCCTGAAAAGGGATCTCTTTTATACTCAAATTTGAATAGACAATACAGGAGCATTCATGAATCATAAAACAGAAAAACCCCGGAAGGGTTTTTTTCGCATCATCGGCTTATCCCTTGATATGATAAGGAGAATCATCCTCAATCTGGTATTCTGGTCTCTTCTGGTTATTGCTGTACTTGCCTTTCTTCCCCAGAGGCTGAAAATCCGTGAAAACACTTTGTTCTATCTTCAGCCTCAGGGGCAGATAGTTGATGCCATAACAGTTCCTGATTATCCCGCCCGGATTTCCCCCTTATTGAATACAATTGTGGAAACCTCATCCATAGAGATGGGACAGGCTATCCGTTATGCTGCTGATGATGAGCGCATTACCGGTATGGTTCTGGATTGTTCTCTTGTTGAGTATGCTTCTCTGGCTGTCCTTCAGGATCTGGCATCTGATCTGGATTATTTTAAAAAGGCCGGAAAGAGAATCTACGCATGGGCACCTTCCTATAACCAGTATGCCTATTATCTGGCATCTGAAGCTGATGTGGTCTATCTGGATGATATGGGAGCCGTTACGCTATCGGGATTTGGTGTTTACCGCTCCTATTTCAGAAAAGGAATGGATAAATGGAACCTGGAAATGACTGTTTTTCAGGCAGGGGAATTCAAATCCTTTGTTGAACCCTACCTATATGACCATATGTCTGCAGGTGTAAAAAAAGATAATATCAGATGGACCGGGAATCTTTGGGAACAGGTTCTCCAGAAGCTATCCGCCAGCAGAGCTGTTGCAGAAGACCATCTCAGATCCTGGATCAATTCCTATCCGGAAATGGCCGTTTCTTCAGGGAAAAGTGAAGCCGAGATTGCCATTGACGGCGGTTTGGTGGATGTTAGGGGAACCTGGGAGACTTTTTCCGCCGATATGATCCGTGTTACCGGCTATGACAGTAAAAACCGGGGATTCCGATTTGTCTACTGGTTTGATTATCTGAAAGAGAGAAAGAGGAAAATTTTTGTAAACCAGGGAAAGACCGTAGCTGTGGTTACTGCCGGTGGAGAGATCCATTCGGGAGAAGGAAACAGCTGGACCATAGGTTCCTCATCGCTGATACGTCAATTGGAAACAGCCGAACAGGATAAATCAGTAAGAGCTATCGTTCTCAGGCTGGATACGGGGGGAGGGAGCGCCTATGCCGCAGAAGAGGTGCGCAGAACTCTGGAACGTATCCGGAATCGCGGTATAACTCTGGTGGTCTCCATGGGAGGTATAACAGCTTCCGGCGGATACTGGATCGCCTGCGAATCTGATGAGCTTTGGAGCGCTCCCGGTACCATAACCGGTTCAATCGGTGTCTTTTCAATGGTTCCTGAAACAGACCGTTTCCTTGAAGAGCAGCTGGGTATAACCGGAGACGGGGTCGGGACAACCTGGATGTCCGGACAGATGCGGCCTGATCAGCCTCTGAATCAATCATCCAGAATGGTACTGCAGGCAGGTGTGGAAAGTACGTATCAGCAGTTTCTCCGGATTGTCTCGGAAAACCGAAATATCCCGGTAGAAGAACTGAAGCCCCTGGCGGAAGGACGTATATGGACTGGCCGTGAAGCCAGGGAAAACGGATTGGTAGATAACACCGGAACGCTCAATGAAGCGGTTGAAAGTGCAGCCCGGTTGGCCCACCTTGAAGATTACAATACATGGTTTGTTCCAAGATCTCATCAGAGTCTGCCTGATCTGGTCTCTTTTTTTCTGGGAGGAATCCGAAGCGTCTTTTTCCCTTCCCGTTACAGAACTGCATTTGAAATGTCAGATCTCCGGCTCACACCGGGAAAAATATATGCACTTTCTCCATTGTCTAGTAAAAAATATATATTTCCCGTGGATAATGGGGAACTAAGGTAGTAATATAAAATCTATGAATACAGCTTTACCATTATATGTTTTGAATAATATGCCCTGGATCTGGCTGGGCATAGCCGTTCTGATGACAATCATTGAGGGATTGACCATGGGTTTGACAACCATATGGTTGGCAATTGCAGCACTTGTTTCCATGATTCTGGCATTTTTTATTCCTTCTGTAACCGCCCAGATCATTGTGTTCCTTATCCTGTCCATCGGGCTTTTTATTTTTACCCGGCCGGTTGCCGTGAAAAGGATGAAACTGGGGAAGGAAAAAACCAATTCGGATCGGCTTGTGGGTATGAAAGGGCAGGTTACGGCTCCCATAAGTTTTGAGAACCCCGGTCAGGTAAAGGTGCGCGGTCAGATCTGGACAGCCCGTCCCGAAAATCCTGAAGCAGAGCTGGAAACAGGATCGGAATGCCTTATCAAAAAAATTGAAGGTGTCACACTCCTTGTGGAAACCGTTTCTGAATAACAACCGGAATTTTCCGGATCATTTCCCTGGATAATCCGGATTTCATAGAAAATAATTGAAGAAAGGACTTAGATATGATTAAGTCCCCCAATCTATTAGGAGAAGTTATATGTTTGGACAGTCCTGGCTTGTGATAGCCCTCTTGCTTTTTATTCTTATTATTCTGATTAAAAATATCAGAATCGTACCTCAGGCTCAGTGTTTTATACTGGAAAGGCTTGGCGCCTATCAGACAACCTGGGAAGTGGGGCTTCATGTCAAGATTCCTCTGATTGATAAGGTTTCCAATAAGGTTTCCATAAAAGAGAACGTGATCGATTTTGAACCTCAGCCAGTTATTACCAAAGACAATGTCACCATGCAGATCGATACGGTTGTCTACTATCAGATTACCGATGCAAAACTTTTTACCTATGGAGTAGACAGACCTATCAGTGCGATTGAGAATCTTACAGCTACAACATTGAGAAATATCATCGGTGAGCTGGAGCTGGATGAAACACTCACATCCAGAGATCTGATCAATACCAGAATGCGGAGCATTCTGGATGAAGCGACAGATCCCTGGGGTATAAAAGTCAATCGTGTGGAAGTGAAAAACATCCTTCCTCCCCCTGATATTCAGGATGCCATGGAAAAGCAGATGAGAGCGGAACGGGAAAGACGGGAAGCCATCCTGAGAGCGGAAGGTGAGAAAAAATCTGCCGTTCTTGTGGCGGAAGGTAACAAGGAATCCGCTATCCTGAATGCGGAGGCAGAAAAGCAGGCGGCTATTCTGAGAGCGGAAGCAAAAAAAGAAGCCGCCATCAGAGAAGCTGAAGGAGAGGCGGAAGCTATCCTGAAGCTGCAGCAGGCTACAGCAAAGGGTCTTTCCATGCTGAAAGCTGCTCAAGTGGATGGTGCGGTTATCCAGCTTAAAAGCCTGGAAGCCTTGGCGAAAGTGGCTGATGGACAGGCTACAAAGATTATTGTGCCTTCGAATATCCAGGACCTGGCCGGACTGGTCACTTCCATCAAAGAAGTTTCCGGAAACTGATACATAAAGAAATGCGTTCAACCCGTCTGAAAAGGCGGGTTTTTTTCTTGCCTTTCACCTGATATTCAGGACATAGTAGGTTCATGAATAAATGGAAAGAACTGGAACTTTATCTAAAAGATCACCCTGTTACGGATCCTGAATCCTGTCAGAAGCTCTTTCAGGGATCAGCCGGTTATCTACCGGATCTGGAATTCCTGATAATAGACAGACTGGCTCATCTGATTTTTGTTGTAACCTATGAACCATTACTGCCTGAAGACCTTTCCCGGTTTGTGGAAGTGCTGGAAAAAATCTATCCCGGTCACTTCCTGAGGGTACAGGAACGGGGAAATGGTCCTTCCAGGGATGTCTATGTCTCGGGTGCTGTTCCGCAACAGATCCGCATCAGAGAAAGGGATCTTTGGTATCTGATTCATCCTCAGCGAGGTCAGAACATTGGTTTCTTTCCCGATATGATCAACGGGCGAAGAAGAATCCGTCAATACCTGAAAGAAACGGAGGGTATTAAAAAGGTTCTCAATCTTTTTGCCTATACCTGTTCTTTTTCCGTCACGGCACTTGATGCGGGGGCTTTACGGGTGGACAACTGGGATATGAATCGCAACTCTCTGAAAATAGGCGCCGAAAACCATGAATTGAACGGGATCGATATCAGTGCCAGACAGGCCCGGTTTTTCTCTCATGATATATTCAAATCTTTCGGTAAAATAAGACAGAACGGCTTTTATGATCTGATCATTATGGACCCCCCTCCTTTTCAGGGGAGCAGTTTCAGTTTTAAAACAGATTATCCCAAATTGATCCGGAGAGTGGACAAATGGCTGAAACCGGGAGGTGCTGCCCTGTTCTGTCTGAATGCATCCAACTTTGACTGGAAAGATTTTAGGGGGATGCTGGAGGAGAACCTGCCGGGAATTTTTACTTCCTGGGAAGAAGTTCCGTCTCCTGTGGAATTCCATGGAAAATTTCCTGAACGGGGATTAAAAACCTTTTTCCTGACTGGGTGGGAAGTTAGGGAAAACAGGTAAAAATATCCTTAAAAAAACATGCGTTATTTATTTCAAGTTTATGATTCCCCGGTTCCGATACTCCCCATGTAGCGAAAGCTTATTTTCGGCAAGGATGCTGGAAAATTTCAAAATTCATGGAGGAATAATCGATGATTATCAATCACAACCTGAGTGCTATGACAGCACAGAGACAGAATGGAATTGCCGGAGCGAACTCTGCAGGCAACATGGCGAAACTGAGTTCCGGTATGAGGATTAATAAAGCGGGAGATGATGCTTCCGGTCTGGCTGTATCTGAAAAGATGCGATCCCAGATACGGGGACTGCAGCAGGCATCCCGCAACGCCTCTGATGGCATTTCTTTTATTCAGACTGCGGAAGGGTTCCTGCAGGAAACCACTGACATTGTACAGAGAATCCGGGAACTGGCAGTACAGTCTTCCAATGGTATTTATACCTCAGAAGACAGGATGCAGATTCAGGTGGAAGTCTCCCAGCTGGTGGACGAACTGGACAGGGTGGCATCCCACGCCCAGTTCAACGGTATGAATATGCTGACAGGCCGGTTCGCTGCGGAAACCGGAACCAACACGGTTACTGCGTCCATGTGGCTTCATATCGGCGCCAATATGGATCAGAGAGAAAGAATTCATATTGGAACCATGACTTCTGATGCTCTGGGACTGAGACAGTTGGGAACGGGAGAGATCATGTCTCTTTCTACACCCGAGCAGTCCAACAGGAATATCGGAGTGCTGGATCAGGCTTTGAAGACAATCAACAAACAGAGAGCCGATCTGGGTGCCTACCAGAACAGAATGGAAATGGCGATCCGCGGTATCGACGTGGGAGCGGAAAACCTGCAGGCTTCCGAGTCACGCATCAGAGACCTGGATATGGCGAAAGAGTCTGTTGATTTTACCAAAAACCAGATTCTCAGCCAGGCCAGCAATGCCATGCTTGCCCAGGCCAACCAGAGAGGTCAGAGCGTTCTGCAGTTGCTGCAGTAGGCTTTTATCTGAAAGGCTCTTTAAAACCGTCCGGAAGGGCGGTTTTTTTGTATTTGAAGTCCACCGCCATCCCTGTCAAAACAACTCTTTCTGCATTTTCAGGTTTTCACTGGCGGTTGAAGATGATACCGGAGGATCTGTCAGAAATTCCCCGGATAGTTCTTTTTCCATAACAACCTGCCTGGCCTCGGAAAAGGGGACATCCCTGTCCAGCCAGAACCTGGCGGTTTCCCGGTCAACAATCACAGGCTGTCTCAGCGCCGAGTTGTGGATGTAGCGCATTGCATTCTTTGCATCCATCGTACACACTCCAAAAGAAATCCAGTCTCCGCCATCCAGACTTGTCCTGGAATAGAGCCCCGGAAGGAGCAGGGGTGATCCCCCTTCCAGGCCAATGCGGTACTTTATCTTTTTTTTACCCTCGTGCCGCCACTCCCAGAAATGTGAGAATACAGCGATACAACGGCCCGATTCTATCCGGGGGGCATACATCTTTTTCTGTTCCGCTTCTTCAATCCGCACATTGGCTGCCCAGATCTTCCGGGATTTCAACTGGTCCATGGTTTTAAACCAGGGGGGAGTGAACAGCCAGTGCATGGGCTGCAGTTTCCCTGGGGCATCCATACTCAGAACAGGAAATATGGGAGAGGCCATGGCCGAGATCTGATCATAGAAGGGGAACTCATAGCTCCCTGTTTCAAGATCCATCATATGAATAATCTGCTCTACCGTTTCTTTTTTAACTCCCGAGTAATAGCACATATTTTCCCTCAATCCTTTATTGTCCCCATGCGACCGGGGGACTGGTCGTGCGCTCCATTGCTCTGGTCGTAAACTTCGTTTACTGCTCGAGTATGCGTCCTACTCGCCCATGCAACCGGGGCTGGTCATTTCGCTTCGCTCCATTGCTCGCCCATGCAACCGGGGCTGGTCATTTCGCTTCGCTCCATTGCTCTGGTCGTAAACTTCGTTTACTGCTCGAGTATGCGTCCTACTCGCCCATGCGACCGGGGCTTCCTGCAGGCGGGTGGTGTAGCAGGGGGAGAGGTGCTCTCTCCGCATTCCCCAGTCGGAGGTGGCCTCGCAGGCGGCCGGATGAACCGTCCGGCGGCCGAATTTTCTGTTCAGTCTGTCTACTGTATCCATTATACGCGTTTCCCGGGGATCCCTGCTGAAAAAAAGCTCTCCCTGTGTACCCGCTGCCGGCTCTATCCCGAAAAGGAGGATCGTTGTCCGCCAGTAGGTCAGCCCCGGTTCGTACAGCCGGGCAAGGAGCTCTGATGCGGTCCGGACAATTTCGGGAAGATAGTCTGTGGGGGAAACTTTCCGGGCGGCGCTTTTCAGACCGTCACCCCGGAACATGGAGGATTCCAGGGTCACGTTGATCAGGCTGGTGGTGCATCCCTGTTCCCGGAGCTTTGCAACCGCTGTTTCGGCGTAGCTGGATATCGCTTCCTTCAGGGTGGGGAGATCCTCCACGGGATTTCCGAACTGCCGGGCGCTGATAATTCCCTTCCGGGGATCCGGAGCCAGTTTCATATCATTCATGGGGATACCCGACAGCTCCCTCTGAAGCCTCCATCCCACAATGGTCATCCTTTTTTTTATCTCCCATTCGGGTATATGGATAAAATCTTCGGCGCTCTCTATTCCCCGGCTTTTCAGCTGTTCTGCGAAGGCCCGGCCCACGCCCCATATCTGGTCTACCGGTGTCTCCTTCCGGGCCCGGGTGATCTTCTCCGGCGTATCCAGGATCAGCATATTTCCATTCTGCTTTGCCAGCCTTTGGGCTACCTTGGCCAGGGCCTTGGTAGGCCCCACGCCCATGGAGGTGGGAATAAAAGTCTGCTGCAGTATCCGTTTCCGTATCAGCTCTCCATACTCCTCCAGGGGCCTCTGGCCCTTCAGGTCGATAAAAGCCTCGTCTATGGAGTAGACCTCTACCCGGGGAGAGAACTCCCGGAGGGTTTCCATAACCCGCAGGGAGATATCCTGATAAAGAGAATAGTTGGAACTGAAGTAGGCCACCTTGTGTTCCCTGATCACAGGAAGAGCCTCCCGGAAGCGCTGCCCCCGTTTGAGGCCCAGCGCTTTGGCTTCGCTGCTCAGGGCGATCAGCCAGTGGTCATTATTGGAGAGGACGACAATGGGGACGCCCGCCAGGTCGGGCCGGAATATCCGCTCGCAGGATGCATAGAAGCTGTTACAGTCCACCAGTCCGATCATGAGGGGAACATCCTGAGCAGACGGGTCACTACGCCGAATATCCTGATCCCCTCTCCCTCTTTCAGAGGAAAGGATTCGTTTCCCGAGCGGACCGACATGCCGTTCCGTCCGTATTCGATCCTTCCCAGGCAGAACTCACCTTCCAGAACCGCCACCACCAGCTTTCCGGGGCCCGGCCGGCAGGAGCTGTCTATGATCACATAGTCCCCCTCCCGGATCCCCTGTTCTGACAGCCCCGTTCCCTGCACGGAGAACACATACATGGCATGGGGTTTGGGAAAGAGAATCTCCTTCCAGTCTACTTCATCGTCTATATAGGCTTCTGCGGGCGATCCGAAGCCCGTGGCGCGTACCATGGTTTTTTTCATACCTATAGTTTATCACTACACGCATGTATAGTACAATAGAAAAAAGGGTTTTCCTCCCAATCCGGCCGGGAGAGTATTATACTTGAAACAGCAGGAGGTTCAAAATGGATTTTACAGGAAAAACCATCCTTGTAACCGGAGGCGCCGGAGATATCGGTCTGGCTGTGGCCAGAAGGTTTGCCCGGGCGGGTGCTGTAATATTTCTAACGGACATTCAGAAAAAAAAGCTTCAGAGTGCGGCAGAGTCCCTGGCGGAGACCGGAGCCCAGGTGGAAACATTTACAGCTGATGTGTCTGATCCGGGATCTGTAAAAAAAATGGTGGGTGCCATTGAAAAAAAAGGCTTTAATATTGATATGCTCTTTAATAATGCCGGGTATCAGGGAGAATTTAAACCCGTTCATCTATACGATCCGGAGGATTTCAAAAAAGTGATCGAGATTAATCTGAACGGGGCTTTCAATGTTCTCAGGTACGTGTCAGAGCATATGGTGACCAACCGGTTCGGAGCCATTGTCAATACCGCCAGTATGGCCGGGGTAGAAGGGCCGCCCAATATGATCGCTTACGGAGCCAGCAAGTTCGGTGTGGTGGGAATTACCCAGTCCGCTTCCAAGGATCTGGCTCCCTACGGGATCAGGGTCAACTCTATCTCTCCCGCTTTTATGGGGCCGGGATTTATGTGGGACAGGCAGGTAGAGCTTCAGGCCAAAGCGAATACCCAGTACTTTTCCACCAACCCGGAAGAGGTGGCCAAACAAATGATCGGGGCCGTTCCCATGCGGCGTTACGGCAGTATTGAGGAGATTCCCGGTACTGTCATGTACCTGATGAGCGACGATGCCAGTTATGTTACCGGTGTGAATATCTACATTTCCGGCGGTATCCGTTAGGATACCACCGGTTTCAAAAGCTGCCTTCCGGATACAACCGGTGTTGAGGCCAGGGGCTGATCCTATTTCACGGCCTGTTGCAGGGCATCCTCCACGGCAGACATGATTCCCAGGCTGCTGGCTGTTGCGCCTGAAACAATATCTACATCTGTACTCTGTTTTCCCAGAATCCTTTCGGGGATTCTGTTTACTACCATATAAAACCACCGTCTTGTTTCGGAATGGCTTACAAACTCAATATTCGCGATTTTTCCGTCCTCAACAGTGACATCCACAGTAATACCCGGTTCATAACCTTCTGCTGTCCCCCTGTAGGTTCCGTCTGCCAGTTCTGCATTCTCATAATCGATTCTGTCGGGAATGGTCGCATTGTAACTGTGACGGCTTCTGGCGGAGAGTTCCCCGGAAAACACACCCAAAAGGAGCAGTGTCAGAAGAACAGTCAATACACCGGGGGCCGCCCTGAATCGGCGGGTCTTCCGGCTTTCAGAAATTTTCTTTGTCATCTTGATCAGCCATCTGCCATGGAGCAGTGTGTGGGCTCCGGCTAATGCAACCAGCACAACTCCCGACCAGTCATGGAGCAGGGTGGCTGCCATATAGTAAGAATCGCTGAAAGGAACCGCAAGTTCGGGAATTTTCAGAATTCCTGTTAACCCGCATATCAGGAAAGCCAGGAGCATTCCCATATCTACCACATAATTCACTTTCACTTTTGTTTTCATATCAACCTCCGGTTATGTTAGTTCTGTCATTTAATGGACATCTATGAAGATGCAGGGCAAATATAAACAGGATATGAATGAAATGGGGTGATTTGTATATTTTATGACATCATTCCCAGCAGTTCCTCCAGCCTGACTTCCTTCCTTTCATCAGCAAAAAGGAGAAATTTCTGGAAAAGCAGTTCAAACTCGGATTCACCCAGCCCGATTCCCGCCTGATCCAGAACATGTCGTACCGCATGGCGTCCGGACCGGGCTGTCAGTATAAATTCATGGGGAACAGCACCAACCTGCTCCGGGGTAATGATTTCGTAATTTTCACGGGATTTGAGTATCCCGTCCTGATGAATTCCCGAGGAGTGCCGGAACGCATTACTACCGACGATTGCCTTATGGGGCTGAACCGGCATTCCCATTAGCTGCTGCACCATCTGACTGGTGGGAACAAGTTGTCTTGTTTGTATGCCTGTGGTCGCTCTGTAGTAATCGCTTCTGGTTCCCATCATAAGGACAGCTTCTTCCAGTGCCGCATTTCCGGCCCTCTCTCCGATGCCGTTCATGGTGACTTCTATCTGGTCAGCTCCATTCTTTACTGCAGCCAGTGTGTTGGCAGTTGCCAGTCCGCAGTCGTTATGACAGTGGACACTGAGTTTGATACCTTCAATTTCCGGTACTTCTCTCCTGATCCGGCCGATCAGGCTGCCGAACTCTTCCGGAACGGCCCAGCCGACGGTATCCGCAATATTCACCACAGTCGCCCCGGCCTTTATTACTTCCCTGATAATCCTGAACAGGTATTCCGGATCGCTCCGGGTTGCATCTTCGGGGGAGTATTCCACATCGGGACATTTTCCGGCTGAATAGCGGACGGCACTGATGGCCATTTCCAGAATATCTTCTCTGTCTTTCTTGAATTTATTTTTCAGATGGATATCCGAACTGCCCAGAACTATATGTATCCGGGGGCGTTCGGAGTATTTCACACTCTCCCAGAGGGTGTCGATATCATTTTTTACTGTTCTGGCCAATCCTGTTACGACAGGACCTTTTATCTCCTGGGCAATCCTTCTGACAGCTTCGCTGTCTCCGGGTGAGGATGCGGGAAAGCCTGCCTCTATTACATCTACACCCAGCTTATCCAGCTGCCTGGCAAGAACCAGTTTCTCCCGGGTTGAGAGCTTGGCTCCGGGAACCTGTTCTCCATCCCTAAGGGTTGTGTCGAAAATTTCAATCCGTTTCATTTTGTCCTCCTGCTGCAGAAGGCCTTATGAAATGCTGTGGCCGGATTCATTACAGACCGGTTATGGAGCCGGACATAAAAAAAGGCCACAGGATATTCCCATGGCCTTTGAAATTGCTTTGTTTACTGTTTAAGCAGAAACATATACACACATCGACCTCTGGGACTCAGTTAGGAGACCTAGTAGGACGAGTAGCATCTGTAAAGTTACGTTTCTGTTCATAAAACATACTATTTACGATTTTTTCGAGTTTTGCAATACCTGATTTTCAGCTATTTCAGTTCCATTTTCATTTCCTTTCTGAATCAAGTATTTCATAAGGGCATACATATGGGGAGCTTCATAATCCAGAACCCGTCTGAAATCCTCATTCTCTAACTCTTCTCCCAGGTTAAGAGCCAGAGCCAGATATGTCAGTGCCTGATCCAAACCTTCCTTATAGAGGTAATATTGGAACATATTGAGGGCAGCAGTGACTTTTTCTTTTCTATTTAGTTGGGGATCTTCCAGGGCCGAAATCAGCAGACAGGGAATGGATAGATCATTTTCCTTTAGTTCATCCCGGGTATACCTGTCTGCCAGGTTTATATGTGAAATGTAATCGGAATTGTTTTTAAGATCCTCATAGGTTTCTATATTGGATAAATCCATGGTTTTGACAACCATTCCCTCCTGAAATATCACACCATTGCTGAACCAGTTGAGGTAGGGAGAAATGGCACTATTAAAAACAGTCATATCAGTTTCACCAGACTCCCTATTAACGGTGAGAATGCAGTTAGCCTTGATATCCAGAATAAAACGGGATCCCTCAGGGGCGGATTGAGAGGGTGAATAGAGAGTCGAATAGAAAACCAGATTTTCCCCGCTTTCAAAGAAGCCTCCCAGGGCCGTCATCCTGAAAATTTTATGGTCACTGGTGACCGGTATATTCTGAAAAAGATTGTTCAACAGTTTTTTTTTCTCATCCAGTGACAACTCCTCATGCAGATCAAATCTGCCCAGAATGGAATTTAACCAGGAAACCTGTCCGAAATTGCTGATTGTCAAAACTCCATTTTCAGGGGGAATCCGGTCTTTAGAAAGGATGCTTCCTTTGGGGATTTGCATCTTGGAGAGGCTTTCTTCCCCGAAAATCCAATTCCGCATCTCCTTTTCCGTTGTTGTTCTACAAGATGAGAGGGCCAGTGATAATACTATCCATATCAGGGGAATACCATTTTTATTCATGTTTCTTTCTCCTTTATTCTGTTCACTCCGGAAAAATCAGAAAAAATTCAAATTTTATTTTTTTAAAAAAAAACTTCTGTGTTCAATCAGCATCACAATTTCTCACATAAGGATAGATATTCCGGGTTAACCGGTGTGATATGCCTTATGAAAGAACGGAGAGAAAATGAAATTGAATTTTCCATCTCAGGTAAGATTTCTGATCCTGACAATAGTGATAATACCTGCATTAGGTTGTTCTTCTGTGCAAATAATCCCTTCCCGGTTAAGCCGGATTACTGTTTTCCCTGAATGGGAAAAACAGAAAAAGAGTTATACTCTGGTGCCCGGAGTTCTATGGGTAGAGACTGATCTCTACAAAAAGGAAATTCAGCAAACCGGTACGGATAATCTTAGTCATATACTGAACCGGTTTAATACGGACAATCCCCTGAAAACAGATAAAAAAGCTTTTGTTGCTCTGTATCTGCGGGAGTTCTCCTATCTGAAAGATTATCAGCCATGGAAAACTCTTTCTTTAAAACTGGTGGTTCAGGATGAGTCGGGAAAAATTTGGGGAACCTACTATTTCTGTACCGAATCAAAGGACAGTTTTTTTTCATCAACCTACCTTTACAGACAGATTGAAAAGGGGATGATCAAGCTGCTGTGATGAAATATACACTAATGAGTTCTGGACTTTTTATTATGTTTTTCCTTTCCACGGTATGGGCGGATAACGGCTCTTTAGGGCTTGCCGAAGCTATTCGTCTGGCAGAGTCGCAAAATGCCGATCTGGCCCGCAGCAGGTTGGAAAGGGAGAATCTCGAACGGGAGATCGCATTGAAAATTCGGGATTTCCTTCCCGAATTGGAATTAACCTATTCAGGAAACAGATCGGTAACTCTGGGAGCCCCCGATTCGGGAGTAAAAAATATCAATCTTGGAGTTCAGCAGCTCCTGTTCAGCGGCGGCAGGGAACTGTCCGCTTTACGGACAATGAAACGGGATCTGCACATGAAAAACCTGACTATGGAAGATGAAAGAGCGGATCTGCGATTTCAGGTCATGCAGGCATTTGTTGAGATTCTGAAGTATCGGAAAATTCTGGATCTGAAAGAAAAATCCTATACAAATATTCTGAGTCAGTTGGAAATTGCCCGAAAAGAGTACCAACTGGGAGAAACCCGCCGTCTGGACTGTCTGGAACTGGAACTGGAAGCAGCCGGCTTTTCTATTGAAATGGAGCAAGTCCGGCAGAAGTTGGTGGAAAGCCGGAATACTCTGGCTCAATTGCTGTTTTATCCTCGGGAAAAACTTCCGGAGCTGAGGGGACGTTTGAATGAAAACTATCGGGGTGATCTCTATTCTCAATCGGAAGTTCCAGGGTTTCTCTCCAGATTGCAGAACCTGGGGCAAATAAACAATAGGGAATTGCTTGCTATGGATTATCAGGTTATCCATGCACGGGAGCAGGTCAGAGACAGCCGGCTCTTCTGGTTGCCCGTCATAGAAGCTCAGGGAGACTTTTCCGTCTCTGCCAGGGATTTTCCCTTGTCTGAACCCTCCTTCTCACTGGGGTTGACGTTCAGTTTTGATCTTCCTCTGGTGCCATCAGATCTGAGTCTCAGGGCCGGCCAGTCCAATCCGGATGAATATAACAGAACCTTAACCGCAGCGGCTGATCTTGTGGAAAACCTGAATGGATTAGGGGATCTCCGGATTGCCCGGAATAATCTGATGCTGAAAGAGATGGAAATGGAGGAACAGAAGAGAGCTCTCAATTTCCAGATACAGTCTCTTACTGAACGTTTATCCCTATCGGGACGGGAAATCCTTATTCAGAGGAAAAAACTTGATCTTATGGAGGAAAAACTTGTGATTCTGGAAATTCAGCTTGCCCAGGGGGATCTTACCAGGCTGGAATACGTAGAATCAGAACTGGCGTATTCCAATGAAAGAGTCTCCCTGATTGAAAACCTGGTAACTCTCTACGGGATTGAAGAGTCTTTGAAAAATCTCAGTGGTTTTCAGACAGAACCGTTACAGCAAAATGGACTTATCCTATGATAAGGCATCATCTGTTATATTCAGTATTTCTGTTTATTCCGCTTTTTTTCTTTTCCTGCGGCCGGGATCGCTCAGCAGCGGAAGAAGATGGAATGAACATCTCTGTCTCTGCGCCTCTTGTGGAATCCTATGAGTGTACCCGGCAGGAATACAGTCGTTCCATAGAGACTTTTGGAACAATCCGCTATGTCAAAAAAACAGAGATTTATCCCATGGCATCCGAGATCATCAGACATATGTATTTTGAAGAAGGAGATACGGTATCAGCCGGTTCCGTTTTGGCGGAACTTGACTGCAGGAAACTGGATATACAGATAAGGGAAGCCCGGGCGGGTCTTCTTATCAAAGAAACGGAATGGAATCTTGCGCTTCAGCAGTGGGAAGAAGGAAAAAGAGACATGGAAGCCCGTTTTCTGGAAATCGAATCAGCCCGCCTGGATCTTCAGAAAGCAGCAATGGATAGGGACCGGCTAAAGCGGATTCTTGAGAACAAAAAGCAGATCTTTGAACTGGACGGCATAAGTCAGGAAGATCTGGAATCGATTGAAATGGAGTCTCAGCAAAAACAGTTTGCCTTCAGGAAGGCTCAAAGCACCCTGACGGTAAAAATGATCGGTTTTCGTGATGAGGATCTTCTGGCTGCCGGTTACGCTATACCGCAGGATGAAAAAGAGATGAAAAAGCTGTTTATTGACTACAATACCAGGATGCTTCAGGCCAGGGTTGATGTCGCTGCGGCTGAACTGGAAGCTGCCAGAAGCCGAATGGAATCTCTGTCTCTCTATCGTGAGGAGTCAATCATTCACTCTCCCGTCAGCGGCATTATAGGAAAAAAATATATGGAAGAGGGGGAAAAGGCATCAGAAGACAAACCTCTTTATCTTATTTTTCCGGAAAAAAGTGTTTATGCAGAAGCCCGGGTAAGCGAGAAAGAACTTGTTATCCTCTCTCCTGGAATGGAAGGGACTGTTTTTCCCGATACAACCAGGCAAAACAGGACAGGACAAATACAAAAGATGTCCCCCTGGGTGGAAGAAAATTCCCGAACAGGTTCAATAAATATTCTTTTGGATAACAGAGACGGCTTATTCAGAATTGGCCAGTATGTCAGGATCCGTGTTTCCCTTTCAGCTCCCGGACTGTCTTTGATGATTCCAGAGGAAGCGGTTGTGAATGAGGAAGGGGAGGACTCTGCTTTTCTTATCAGGGAAAACCGGATTTTCAAGAAAAGCCTTTCCCTTGAGAGGGAGGTTAACGGAATGGTTCCGGTCATTTCGGGACTGGATGAGGGAGACCTGGTTGTATTGAATCCCCGGGAGGGGTTTCGAAATGGAATGGAGGTGGACGTCCGGTGAAACCTGACAGGTTTATTTTGCTTACCCAGGCGGTATGGATTTTTTTTAACTGCAGTCTGTTTGATATTAATCAGAATCAGAAACTTGTAACCACTCCTGCAGAACCCTGGCAGATCCTGGGGGAGAATGATACTGTCAGTGTCACTTTCCCAGAAGAAGTGGACTGCTTTTCTGTTCAGCAGATTATGGGAATAACAGGCGCCGCAGAAGGGTGTAAAATCTTTTTTCAATGGGAGGGACGAACTGTACAGCTTCTGGTTGATCAACCCTTTACACCCGGGATTGAATATACACTTGAGTTTAGAGGCTTTTATGATTCCATAGAAGGAGAATCCAGGGAAGCGGATGTGATTCTGCCCTTTTATTATCTCTCCGATGATTATACCCCCCTTCGGGTCCTTTCTGTAGAACCAGTACAGGGAGCTGCTGTTTTCTCCTCTTCTCCCGTAATTATAACCTTCAATAGAATGCCCGATCAGGCAGAAATAATTAAAAACCTCAGCCTTTCTCCCGCGGGTCAGTATGATTTTCGGTTTTATGAAAATACTCTCACACTGCTGCCCCGTGAACAATGGGATAAACTGACTTTGTACACTTTAAAAATAGATAGACCAGCCGTAGATCCTGTATGGGAGAGTTCTTTTTCTATTAATGACGGCACGGGAATTCCCCGGGTCACGCTGGCAGGAACCGCAGAAAATGATTATTCCGCCGGATTCCCCCTGAAGAATCCTGATACGGATAATGTGGAATTTCAGGATGTTTTAAGGATCCATTTTTCAGAAGATATGGATGGAGATTCGGTGGAAAAGGCATTCCGGCTATCTCCTTCGCTGTCAGGGGATTTCTATCAGGTGGGACTCAGATCTTTTGTATTTGTCCCTGCCCATGGCTGGATTATGAATGAAACCTACGAATTTCTTGTGGGAGAAGATGCTGAAAGTACGGCCGGAATACCCTTGGAAGGGAATTTCCAGACAGCATTTGCGCCTCGAATCCCCGAGATGAAACTGGACTCTCTGGAATGCATTTCCACAGGTATTCTATTGACCGAATACAATACTTCCGTATTTGTCGACCTTCCGGGGCACGCTGTGTCTCCCTATGATCTGGTTTTCAGACTGACTTTCTCAGAACCATTTCAGACTGAACAGGAAAAGCAGTCTGCTCAGGATACAGTCCATCTTTATGAAATATTCAGTTCTGATGGAAATCCCCGGGAGGCATCTTTTTCCTGGATCAACGATTATACACTGACAATCCTCTATTCGGGTTTCTATGCTTCCTCTGACAGAGATCACTTTTATCTGTTTGAAATTCCCGGAGGTCCTCAGGGGTTACGGAATCAAAAGGGAAGCTATATGGCCGGGTCAGTGGGACAACTGTTCAGGAGCCGCTTATGAAAATACAGCTGCCGGGAATTTCTTTTCTCCTTCTTCTCATCCCATGGACAGGTTGTCATCTCTTTGATCATCTGGGGCATATGGACCCTCCTGTTATTCTCTCATCCTCTCCAGGCCGAGGGTATGCAGAACCGGACTCTGTTTCTGATATCAGCATCACGTTTTCCGCAGATATGGAGAAGATTTCCACCCAGAGAGCCTTTTCGCTCACCCGGGATAATGATCCCCTGGAAGGGCAATTTCACTGGGAAGGAAACACTATGATCTTTACTCCTTATGAGGATTTCCTTGCTGCTGGGGATTATCTGATAACTGTGAAAAGCGAAGGGGAAGACATTTGGGGTAACTCTCTGTTAAATGACTGGTATCTGGATTTCACCACACGGCGGGAACAGAACCCGCCGGAAATAACGGCTGTGACTCCTGCTGATTTTTCTGTTTTTTCCACTTTGAGAGAGACTGTCCATATCAGCTTCTCCGAACCGGTGGACAGATTGTCTTTTTATCAGGCATGCCGTGTCTCTCCCGCTCTTCTGATGCAGTACATATGGAACGACGATGACTCTCAGGTGACTCTGTCTCCTCTGGAGGACTACCGGGAGAATTGTGAATATTCCATAACCATTTCAACCGCTCTGATGGATAAAGAGAACAATTCTCTGTCCCGGGACAGGGAGTTTCTTTTTTATACAAACGGGAAAGGGGATATGGAACTGCTTTCTCTGGAAGTTGACGGTTCCGGTACTGCTCTTCTTTGGGAGGACTCGGGGATAAACCTGGGGCTGGAAAAAGATACGATTCTTATCGGGACCTGTAATAGAACCTTAACTCCTGACGAGCAGGAACAGGTCTTGGAAATCAAACCGGCTGTGGACTTCCATCTGGAGTGGCAGGATGCATATTCCCGGTTCCGTCTTTCCTTTGCAGAGCCGCTGGAATATGGAGGATATTATGAGATCACTTCAGATGATAAAAAACTTGTTATACTGGTAGATGGTCCCAAGAGTTCTCCTCTGTCGGTGGAACGGGTGGTTTTCTGCCCGGATTCCACTCTTCCTGATCCTGCTTTTCATACCCTTGTATTAAACGGATTATTAAATGCATCAGATTCTTTGCACGGTATTCTGGATTTTTACATAGAGAAATCATCTCTGTCCGAGATTGATCTGACATCCTTTCTGGATGCCTTGAGCATCAGTTCTTCTGTAGTGGACTGGGATTTTCAGTCCGTTTCCATATGGGATGAAACTGATACGCCGGTTCCCTTTCCTAATCCCGGTGAAGATCTTTCTGTTTTACGAGTCAGGACCGGTGTGAGCTGGAGTGGCCTGGGAGGAACTGTGCAGATAAAAATAGACAGTGCCCTGAAGGATACCCTAGAGAATCACCTGGAAGAGAGCTGGTCTCTTACGGTTAGTCAATTATGAGCATTCTGGAATATTACAGGGAACATCCGGTAAAAATTCTTATGGCCTTTGCCGGGTGCCTCTTGTTCGGAGGAACAGCATTTTTTCATCTCCCGGTGGAGGAACTGCCGGAAATGCCGATACCGGTGATCCGTGTGGTTGCAGACTTTCCCGGGTATCCCCCGGAAGAGATGCAGCAGATCGTGACTATCCCTCTGGAAAATGCACTTTCCGGTGTAAAAGGCCTTCGGAGGATGGAAGCCCTATCCAAAAACGGCACCTCTTCCATAACTCTTCACTTCCAGTGGGACTGTTCCCTGTCAATGGCCGCCATGGAGGTTCGTGAAGCGGTCGACGGGATATATCCCTTTCTCCCGGATGGTGTTAAAAAACCGGTGGTATTTACCGATAACCTGTCAGATAAACCTGTCATGACTCTGGTCTGTATTCCTGAACGTCCTGTTCAGTGGGAAAAACTCTATATTCCCTTAAAGTATGAACTGACCTCCCGGCTGAAAAGTGAAAAAACCGTGGGACTGATCAGAATCCTGGGGATCAGAAAACCCGAAGTTCATGTTGATGTGGACTTGAAACGGCTGTATGGTCTGGGGCAATCCATAGAGGCTCTGGCCTCTTTCATAGGACAGTTTCTGATTGATCAGCCGGCCGGCAGGATCAGCAATGGAAAAACCGAAAGACTCCTGCATCTGTCCTCCGGGATTTCTCAACCTGAACAGATCGGATCGCTGCCGGCCGAACCGGACTCCTCGTTAAAGATAAAAGATATCGCCGCTGTCTCATATGGTATTGATGACCCTACATCACTTTTTTTGTATCAGGGAATGCCTGCCCTGGGGATAGACGTGTACAAAAGCAGCGGTTCCGGCACTCTGCAGACAACGGCGGCAATACAAAAAATCCTTCCCGGTCTGAACAGGGAATTTGAATCATTATTTAAAATAACCGTACTTGATGATGCTTCTGTAAGAATCCGCAGTTCCCTCAGATCTCTCATTTTTTCCTTAATTCTGGGGCTGACTTCTGCCTGTCTGGTATTATTTCTGATCTACCGAAATATTCCGATTGCTATTATTACAGCGTTATCTATACCAACAGGAATGATCCTTCTGTTTTTTCCTCTTTCCCTATGTGGAATTTCACTGAATCTTGTTTCACTACTGGGAATGGTTATTGGAATCGGACTTATTGTAGATAATTCCATTATCGTGCTGGAACAACTCTCTGTATCCGCCAAAGCCGCCGGAAACGACTCTGTCAGTAAAATCTGTCCTGCAGTGGTCTCATCCACAGTAACTACGGTACTGGTGTTTCTTCCGCCTCTCTTCTTTCCGGGGTTGATATCCCTTCTATTCCATGACCTTATTCTGACTCTTTCCATGCTGGTTATTATCTCTGCCCTCACAGCACTTTTCTGGACACCTGCTCTTTTCAGTAAGTTTATGCATAGACCATTACCGGCCGGTTCGGAGCCTGCATTCCTCAAAATCCTCAGGCGATTTTATTTACGCTGGATGCTGTACTTATTCTATTTTAAGAAAAGTAACCATCCTGGCGGGATTGGCCTTTTTATTCTCTGCCTTCTGGTCATACCTGCGGTTCTGAAAATACTTCCCCTGGAACTGTTCCCGCAAAACCCTGAACACCGAGTGATCTGTACTGTTGTATTTCCAGGTGACTGGTCTTTTAAAAGGATTGAAGAAGAGAGTATAAAACTCAGCCGGCTTTTTCTGGAGCACTGGAATCCGCAAAATGTGTATTCTTCCGGAGGCTATGACCGGGATTCACTCCGAGAGAAAACAGAACCTGAGAATTCTCCTCATATAATCCGGTTCGAACTTTTCTATCAGAATCCGGCTGCACCGGAACTATTAGAAGAGTTGAGAGTGTTTCTGAATGAGAGGGGCTTTGAGAATTTCCGGGTCAGCCTGGCTCAGAATTCCTTATCAGCGGCTCTGGGAGATACAGAAAAAGTACTCTCTCTTCCTGAGAAACCTGTTCTCAGATTTGTTCCCGATCAGTATGAAATGAATGCATCAGGATTAACCGCATCAGATTTTCAGCAAACCATCGGTGCAGCAGTCCGCGGCATATCTGCGGGGGATGTTTCCTACGGCAGGGAGAAAATACCTGTCAGAGTGCGGGCTGATGATTCCTACAGAAAAAGGGAAGGGGATCTGGAAGAGATCCTTATACAAACCGGGAATGGATTTATTCCTTTGGGGGAAATAGCAGATTTTACAAAAACCTGGGAAGCCGCATCCCTTGTGAGAGTTAACAGAGGAGCCGTTAGCGGAAGTTCCGATGAACCGGGTAGCATTGAGTTTCTGAAACTTTATCTTTTCGTATTGGTTCTCATGTTTCTGATACTGGGTATACAATCCGGTTCTGCAGGGAGTGCCGGAATCCTTATGGCCTGTCTTCCCCTGTCTCTCACAGGTAGTCTGGTTTTCCTTTTTTTCTTCGGTTATTCCCTGAATGTGTATGGTTTCATCGGGATTCTGATCATGCAGGGCACAGTGGTCAACAGTGGTATTCTTATTCTGGATAACTGCAGAAATGGAGAGAGCTCTAAGGTTCTCCTGCAATCTGTTCAGAGATTCCGGTCAGTATGGGCTACAGTACTCACCACATTGGCCGCACTGATCCCCGTACTGATATCATCCTTGGCTTCCGGACTTCCTTCTGGTGCAATGGCTGCAGCTGTTATGGGCGGTATGATTATAGGAACTCCTCTTATCCTTGTTTTCATCCCTTTACTGCATCATCTCTTTTTACCGGGAAGACGGAACTGAATGAATACCCGGTCACTATTTATAGTGTTTCTGATTATTCTTGTCTCATTTTTTTTCATTCCCAAAGCGCAATTTTCTCATTTCCCCGGAAGAAAAAGCCGGATTATTACGATAGAAACCGATTTTCCCGGCTTTTTCCAGGAAGCTGTAGAACAGATCATAACCAATCCTCTGGAAGAAGAGATGACCCGGCTGGGAAATTTAAAAAGTATTCACTCTTTTTCTGAAAATGAAAAATCCCTGATAACACTCACATTTCACGAAAAAACCAATCTCAATGAAGCATACCAGGCTGTTTCCCGTGCAGTTGATCGGGCCTCTCATGCTTTTCCCCCCAGTGCGGGTATACCGAAAATCTACAGAAGCGACAGCGAAAGTCTTCCCGTATTTGTTTTTAAACTGGACAAGGCCAAAGCCGGATTCAGCAAAGAGTCTCTTGAAAAAACTTTACAGAGTTTTAAAGGTGTGGGAAAGGTTGAGATAGCAGGAGCTCCAGCCAAAGATGTAATTTTACAGGTATCCCGGGGATTACTGATTCATTACGGGTTGAATACATCTGATATTGCTGAGGTACTGAACCGAAGAAACATGATTGTCAGCATACCTTTCCATACAGGCTGTAGCGCTTCTTCAGATTTGCGATTCGGGAATCTGCAGGATTTTGAACATCAGATTATGCACAATGGTTTGTCTGTTCATAATGTTCTCGAGGCTTCCTGGCAAGATATTTCCAGAACCAGTTTAGTCAGGGTGAATGGGCAAAAGAGTATTGTTATCAGAATCAGAATGTCTGGTGATGCCAATACCATTCTGTTATGCCGGGAACTGAAGAATTTTACGGAAAGTCTTGACTCTTCCTGCATCCTCTACAATCAGGGAAGAATTATCGAGGAATCCCTGTGGAAAACCGCACGGGCGGTTGTAACCGGGATACTGGCAGTCATTCTGGTAACGGGGCTTCTTTTAAAACAGTGGGGAAAAGCCTTGGCTATCGGTTTTAGTATACCTTTTTCGATTCTGACGTCTATGGCTGTTTTGACTCTTCTGGAAAAAGAAATCGATCTTATGGTGTTGTCCGGATTTTGTGTCGGTACTGGACTTATCATTGATTCCGGAATCATCATTCTGGAGTGCGGATTCATCCAAAGCCGAAAACCGGTTTTTTACTCTCTATTGTCCACACTGCTGGTTTTTTCGGTGTTTGTTTTTGCGCCGCAGCAGATCAGGGAACTTTTTGGCGGTATGATCCTGAGTATTTCACTGGTTCTCATTTTCTCCCTTGTTTATCTGTTTCTTGTTTTACCCGGGTTTATAAGTGATGATCGTACAAAACAGAAGATTTCCTTCCGTAAATTCGGTTTTGCAGCGGAATATATCGAAAAGTACAGATTCCGCTACCCATTGGTATTGTTCCTCCTTACAGGGGTATTGGGAATAGCATCTTTAAAACTTGTCTATCGAGACCAGGTTGTACTGAATGATGATAACCTGACTTTTTTTATAGAATACCCTTCGGGAACTACCAGAGAGTTTGTCATGACATCTCTGGAGTACTTTGAAAAAGAGCTGATTTTTTATGATGGTATTGAATATTTCACCAGTGAGTATAAACCGGAGAGAGCTGTTTTCAGAATTAAAATGTCAAAAGGAATAAAAGGATCGGAGTCTCAGTTACGGGAGAGAATTGTTCAGTTGAATCTGAGATCCGGAGGAAATCTTTTTTTTCATGAAATACAGGAAACCAGGTCCTATACGTTAACTCTTTTCTCAAGCCAGAGGGAAATACTTCAAAAGAAAACTATGGAATTGGCAGAGATTCTCCAGATACAGTTTCCGGATCTGCGTGTAATTCTCCATTTTAAGAAAAGACCAGCACAATTCTATCTTACACCTCTGGAAAAAGGCGCATTTCTATACGGAATCACACCCATACAGCTATATCGTGATATTTCAGATTTTTTAAACCATCCGGTTCGACTCAAATGGCAGCCTCCGGAGGCTCCTGTCCCGGGACAGTACTCCTATGATGTAAGAATCCTCAAGGATGATAATATAATCCCGGATAAACAGTCTCTCCTGAATTTACCCATAACTGATGAAAAAGGAGAATACAGATTACTGAAAGATATCGTTCATATGGAAGAACATATAGATCTAGGGGGGATTTCCCATGCGGGAGGACAGCGGAGCCTCTCCCTTTCTCTCGAATACGATGAAAAAAGAGAGGGATCTCTCTACGAGGATGTAGAAATGGTTTTGGACTCTCTGGAATGGAATGATCAGATCCGTATAAACCATGGAAGAGAATTGAGGGAAACACAGAATGATCTGAAGGCCATATTTGTTTGTATCATTCTGGCCTTGCTATTGATTCTGATACTTCTCATTCTGGTGTTTGAATCCATCGGGATCGCTCTTTATCTTTTGCTGCAAGTCCCGGGCGCAATAATCTTCCCTCTGGGGATTCTCTCATTTTTCAGTATACCCGTCACCACTCCGGTGGTATTCGCTCTCATCATGATTATCGGTATTTCAGTTAATAACGGTATTGTTCTTCTCAGCGGACTGGAAGGAAAAAGAATTACATGCCGGTTATTAAAGGCTGCTGTTGAGAGCCGTTCTTCATCTCTACTGGCGGCACTGATAACAACTATTACCGGAATTTTCCCCCTTTTAATAACGGGAGGGGGACTGAAAGACCCCTTTGGTGCTCTCTCTTTTACCCTGGGCGCGGGGCTCATTTACTCCCTTATATCTCTGTATCTCTCTCTTCCTTTTTTGCCTTATTTTCCAAAGGGCAAAAAAAAAAGTCCGTAAGTCTGGACGTTGAATCTTACGGACCTGAAATAGCTTTCCTTTAAAAAAGGAAATGAATCTGTTGAACACATAAATGCGTTACAGTATTAAGATCGGCTTTATGAGAGTTTACTTTAAGAAAAAACTGTTTTTTTTACTTTTTCTAACTGACGGATCTGATAGTTCAGGCTGACACTCAGATCCTTATAGAGTTTTTCCGACCGTTCCATAATCTTTTCAGGGGTTTGCTGTATTTCCGATTCAGCTAGAAAATCTTCAAGGAGGGGAAGAATAAAAAAACCAATGATCTCTTTATTTCCCGAAGAAAGGATGGCTTTATCTACTTTCTCCAGTTCTTTCAGATTCTCTATGTCCAGTGTTCCATTTTTTCCGGCTTCAGAAAGCTGTTTCCCCTGTTCTGTCAAATGGAACAGATCCTGAAGTTCGCCGATTAAATCGTCTATGATTCCTGGAATTCTGTCTGAGCTGACGGGTACTGTTATTTTTTTAAGGTCTGACAGTATTTTATCCAGCTCCTTGCGGATTTCGGGAAGCTTGAAAAGGCGGTCTTTCGTGCAAAAAGGCATCCCGTGAATCCTAACCCCTTTGTCAGAAAGATTACTTGTCAGGATTTCGGGATTTTCCCGCATTTGCTGTTCAAACCAGGATATGTAGATTTTCATCCTCTGATCAGTCAGTACTTTCTGATTCAGATAATTCTCTGTCTTAAAGGGTGATCCGCTATGTAAGGCATGCCATCCATGATTTTCGAGAGTTTCATACCTGTGGGAAAAATTATGAACCCTCTGTTCAAAAGTACTTCCTTTGTAATGGGTCTGTTTTTCTGGAAAAGACAGGTCCAGACCGGCGCAGTAAATCTCTGTGGTTCCCATAAAGCGGAGGAGGTCCCAGGCCGCTGTAGCAACAGATCCCCCGGATTTGAGCTTACCCTTGAATTCGGTTCTTTCTTCCAGGTACTGACCTAGGGGAAAAGGAGTGGAACAGAAAAAAATCTGTCCCTTTGTGATACGGAAAACAGTAGGGTAGGAGGACACATCAGATATGAGAATAGAGTTTTTCAGTTCGCATCTGTCCAGGTGTCTTGTGTTCCAGTACTGAGGATCTGTCAAAACTGTAAAATCAGGCTCTATCCCTTTAGTCAAAAGGGCTTTCAATGCAGTATCGACACATACCAGAAGCATCTTTTTTCGAAGTTCTGCCAGGTTTCCGGTAATACTGTCCAGTCCGGGACCCGCAGCCAGAAGAAGAGCCGGAACATTTGAAAACCTGTCTTTCAAATGAAATATTCCGGGAGCTTTTGCCAGCAGGGGTGAATTTCTTGTTATATTGCTTATCCACAGCCGGTTAAACCTGTTATGGGTGTTGGTGTTAATCTCTCTTTTGGCTATATAGTCCCTGGCAGCTCTTTCAAGGGCATCATAGATCTCCTGTGATGTCTGATAGATAGACCGGAGCAGACAGGTTTGAATCTTGAGAGTTTTCACATTGCCCAGAAGTAAATGTATCAGAGAGGGATCGGAACCGAGCATGAGATTCATCTTTCCCGATCGTATAAGGCAAGTGAAATCCCGGCAGCTCAAAGCCTGTTTGAATAGTCCGGGATCCGGTTCTATAATACCGAAGGGAATTTGTGGAAACTTCCGGTGGAATGCTTCTATATGATATCCCAGTCCAAATCCGAAAAAAAGACAGTATCTTGTCGATTCCAGAATCTCCCGGCTGATCAGTTTTTCCGCTTCCTTTTCCGGATGAAACCCGGAATGAAGGAGAATTCCGTCCTTTCGCATGGTCAATGAACCGTTCCGGGCTTCTTCTATCACGCATGTTCCTTCGGGAGCGTTCAAAATGAGATTTTCCAATCCGGGGAAGCGGTTCTTTATTTCTTCCAGATTCAATTTCAGTAAATTCATTTAAATTCCAGATACAGGGAAGTTTCTTCTGTAATTTCTGCTCCTGCAGGAGGAAACTGAAAAACAACCCAGCCCTGACCTTTTATTGTCACGGGAATACCCCTGTTTTCAAGGGCGTACATAACTTCCCTCTTGGACATTCCCGTAAAGTCGGGCAGTTCGTTTGCAATTGGCTTATATGTATTTTCCGGAATCCTGACAGAACCGCTGTGTTCCAATACCTGGTTTCCCCCGATAGGAATGTTGTAATAGGGAGAAAGGGCCTGTGCAAGCTCTTTTACAATTGGAGAGGCAATTCTTCCCCCATAATAACTCTGGCCTTTGGGATACTGCATAATCACATAGATGATCAATTCAGGATCTTCCGTAGGAAATATCGCCATTACGGAAGCCATAAAGTCTTCATCCGAATATGTCCCGGTTTCGGGGTCTATCCTTTGGGCTGTACCGGATTTTCCGGAAATCCTCAGGCCGGGTACCTGGGCCCTCCTTACTGTACCATAGGGAGAGGCTACCGCCTGTTCCATCATAAGAAGGATTGTTTCTGCTACTTCCGGGGAAACAACCTCTCTGACAGGTTCCCGTTCGTAATCTTTGAGAATGCTGCCATCAGGAGCAATAACCCTGTCTATGATCTGAGGCTTCAGCAGAACACCGCCATTGGTAAATACTGTTGCGGCTGTAATCATCTGCAGAGCCGATACTCCTATCTCCTGACCGATAGCGATGGTCGGCTTTGATCTGACTGACCAGTCCGAGGGATTGTTGAGTATTCCGTTGGATTCACCGGGAAGAGGAATACCGGTTTTATTTCCAAAACCGAAATTTTTCAGCATATTATAATGATCTGTGGCTGAAACCGTATCAGATGCCAAAGCGGTTCCCACATTGCTGGAATGTACAAGAATCCCCGTTGGATCCAAAATGCCATAATTGCCCAAATCGGTAATGGGGGGAATATGATATTTTTTAAATATCTCCGGATTATAAGAGTTTCTGGTATCGAAGGTATCGGTAGGGCTGACCCCTCCCAGTTCCATAAAGGAGGCCAGCGAGAAGATTTTCATAACAGAACCGGGTTCATAAGTCAGTGTTACAGGAAGATTGTTCCGCTCTTTTTCCGAGAAGGAGGAAAACCTGTTGGGGTCGAATGACGGGAGGGATACCATACTGTAGAATTCACCTGTTTTGGCTCCCATCACCAGAATCATCAATCCTTCCGGATTATTTTCTTCAAAGGCTTTCCGGGCAATTTTTTCTGTAATGTACTGAGTATTGATATCGATGGTTAGATAAACATCATTTCCATAAAGGATACTTTCTTCTCCTGTTGTAATGGACGGGGGAGCAAGAACCTGGTTGAATGTATATTCTACCCCTTCCAGGCCGGTATTGTCTGTTCCTACGTATCCTACAAGATGTGCGCCCAGCTCTTTTTCCGGATAGTTTCTGCCATGCTCTTTTTCCAGATGAATACCAGGCAGTTCTCCTTCTTCCAGGAGCTGGCTTATTTTTTTGGATTCTGTAGGTGATATCAGGCGTTTAACATAGGCAAAGCCCTGCCGGGAAGGATCCTGAAAACGGTTATAGAGTTCTTCTTCATCAAGATCCAGGGTTTCTGAAAGTATCTTTGCAGTGGTTTTCTTATCCTGTATTTCCGGAATCCAGGCCGTGACAGAATCCAGTCTTGTCTGTATAGCCAGAAGCCGTCCGTTCCGGTCGTAAATGGCTCCTCTCTCCATGGTGGGAAAGCGAGGTGTATCTTTTACCGAACGGTTTCCCGGCTTGAGCATTATAAACCCATACTGGATAAGCAGGGCCAGGGTTATACCAAAAAGACCAAAGAGAAATATTCTGAATCGGTTTCTGTTTAAATCATGTGAACTCAATGAACAATCCTGCCGGCAGGATTAATGACTTTGCCCACCAATGTATCAATAGGCACAAATCCATAATCTCTGGAGTCGATGGAATGAAAGGGATTATCACCAAGGACCATAATATAACCATCGGGTATCACCGGAGTCGTTGTCAGCCGTTCTTTCTGTGAATCCGTAAGAAAAAATTCTTCTCCCTGCACAACAAGCCATCCCTGATTATTGATTTGAATATTATCTCCCGGCAGCATCTTGCAACGCTTAACCACAAGCCTTCTGTCTCCCGGTGATCTGAAAATGACAATATCGTTGACATTGGGTAATCTTGGATCGGAAAAAGGGCCTTTATAGGCCATTTTATTCACTATAATCGTCTGACCGTTATGCAGGACCGGTTCCATTGAGATTTCCTGTACCTGAAGTATATCAAACCAGGAGAACCAGATAAATGCCGTAATCATAATAACGGCAAATGGTCCACCGTAGTGATAGAGTATTTTTTGAATCATAGGACAAGTTATATTAATACACCCCCTCATTTTTGTCGATATATTCCAATAGAGAAATATGGTTGTATCAACAAAGAGGCAGGAACTGAAAAAGTCTGCCGGAAGAAAGAAAAAAACGGAATTTATCTCTTTGGAAAAAAAAACCGCCTCCTGCGGGAGTTTCCAGTTGATCCATGCAATGGGCTCCTGGTTTCCCTTTCTTGTGGGAATGATCTGTTTTTTTCTGATTTCAGGTACAGAACTGCCATACAGATTTATGAAACCTGTCAGAATCACCGGACTGAATCATATGAATTTCACAGAGCAGGAACTTCCCTCGGGCGCTCCGGTCATCAAAGCACTGAAAGCGGAAGCAGATTTTCAAATGCCCGGAGTCACGGAATCAGAACAGGAAAAAACACGCTTATGGGAGGTCCCTTCCTTTAACTACCGCCTGAATAAAGGCGATACCATTTCTTTGATTTCCCGGCATTACCATATTTCTGTCAGCACAATTCTGAGTCTCAACAAAATTGAAAATGTGAAAAAGATGGGAGAAGGGCAGGTTCTGCTTATACCCGAAATTGATGGTATCCTTCACAAAGTCGAAAAAGATGAGACCTTTGAAAGCATCCTTGAGCATTATCAAATCGAAATGAAGGATCTCCTTTACTATAATCCCTATATTGCCCTGAGAGAGGGAAATTTCATACTGCTGCCGGAACAGGAACTGTTCCTGCCCGGGGTATCTTTACCTGAGCAGGAATTGCGCAGTCATATGGGGGAGTTATTCATTTATCCTGTTCAGGGAACTGTTATTAAAGGTTATGGACATATTCAGGATGAATTAACACAGATTGAATCATTCCATAACGGTATTGATATCAAAGGAGATCTGGGAGAACCTGTTCGAGCTTCTCTGGACGGTAAAGTCATTGCCAGGGGATTCAATTCCTCCTACGGCAACTATGTTATCATTGAGCATGGCGGGAATTACAGAACCCTCTATGCCCATCTGGATAAGAGCGTCGTGGAAAAGAATGATAAAGTCCTGCAGGGTGAAATAATAGGAGTTTTGGGTATGTCCGGTTACGCCCGGATGGCCCATCTCCATTTTTCGCTTTTTAAAGGCAAAAAAAGTATTGATCCATTGGACTATCTACACTAAGATAGAGAGGATTGAATAACAGGTTGTCCACAGGTTATCCACCAGGAGGTTTGACAACGATGAGAAAACTGGTATTCTTTATTATTGCCATGCTGGCTCTTTTCAATCTGATTAGGGCATTTGCAACTTACAACACACAGACTTACCCTGATGATCCTATGGAAATCATCCAGTATGAGCCTGAAAGTTGATTCTCAATAATTTGAGTGAGCAGAATTGAAAACATGAATCCGTCCTTTGGGCGGATTTTTTTTTCATCTTTTACCGTGAATAATTCACTGTGTTTTTTTGAATAATTAAGATATATTATTTTTTGGAGGATAGTATATGAAAAATATCAAAAATGCATCAATCGCTCTTTTAATTCTGATACTGGGGATGAATGCAGGAGCTGCCACACTGAAAGGCATGTCTCTTAACGGTTCCACCGGTCTGGTAAGCATACCCAGCGGCAGGATAGGCTGGGAGAAAAGTACAGATTTCGGATTGGATCTGGGATACCATAATATTATGGTGGATGGAGACTCTGTCCATATTCCCAAAGCTTCAGTCAGTCTCCTGAAAATGGCAGAGGTGGGATTCGCTTACGATTCCCAAACCGATTCGAGCAATTCAGATATGATTCTGCATGGAAAACTGCAGTTGCCCATTAAAGGGAGTTCCGCTGTTGCCATCGGCGGGAACTATCAGCTGCTTCAGCAGAATGATGTTGAGGATCGAATGACCCAGATCTATCTGGCCGCGACCTATCCAGGAGAATTTTTTAACATGCCAGCAGAAACAACTGCTGTTGTGGGAAAACGTTTTGGAGACAATGCCCCCAATGATGCCATTGATTTTGGAATGGGATTTGATCTGGTGCTTTTCCCCAAGACTTTTCAGGGATATATCCACTGGATCAATGATTTTTCCAATTTTTCCTATCAACATCAGGCTTATATCGGTGTGAATGCCGATTCCAGGGGGGTATTCAATACAGGAATCAGAATCGATTTCGCCAGTATCCCCGAACTGTCCAAATATAAATTCGCGGTTGATGCGATTATGACAGATGCCCTGGATGCCAACCGGGAATTCTGCCTCGGTGTAGCCTTTGGTATACCCTTCAATTAAAAAACTCGCTGCCCTCAGAGCTGGCCGCAACCTGCGGCTGCTGTGTGTCAGAGCACGTTAAGGAAAGAGGGCCTGATACAGCCTCTCTGCAAAAAAAGCGGTCCCCTCTGGAACCGCTTTTTTATTTGCCCTGTTAAACCAAATCAGGATCCGCAGCAGTTTTTATATTTTTTACCGCTACCGCAGGGACAGGGTTCATTCCGTCCCACTTTGGGAGTAGCCCGCCTAATCTGCATTTTCTGTGCATTGGCTTCGCTGCGTTCCCGGGATTTTCCTGCTGCAAAACTGTTGACCGCGCTATGGGATGCCTGTATGGGACGGGCAGTGCTCTGATAGCGGTCTCTGGCAGGAGCTTTTTTAACTTTAACCCGGAATATCTTTCTGGCCAGGCCGATCTGAATATCATCTATCAGCTGATCGAATATCTGGAACCCTTCGTTTTTATATTCTACAAGAGGATTCTTCTGGGCATAGGATCTCAGATAAACAGCCTCTCTCAGGGCTTCAAGATTTTCAAGATGTTCCTGCCAGCGGTTATCCAGGTTTTTCAGGTATTCAAAACGGATAAACTGATTCAGCTGTTCCACGCCCACAAGGTTTTTTTTCTCTTCAATATCATCGTTCAGGAATTTCTTAAGAGTGGTTTCCCATTCGGATTCGTCGATTTCGGTCAGACTGACTGACTGCTCTTCCGGTGAATAGTTAAAGTTTTCCTTGAGCCTTGTCATAAGACGGGGGAGGGCATCGTCCACACCTTTGCGCGAATCATTTTTATAATCTTCCAGTAGAATCGTCAGAATCTCTTCTCCGGTTTCTATGATTTTCCCGGTAAGATCCTCAGAGGTAAGAATTTCATCCCTGGTGGAATAGATATAGTTCCTTTGCTTGCTCAGAACATCATCGTAATCCAAAAGATGCTTTCTAATCTCATAGTTTCTGTCTTCCACCCTTTTCTGGGCTCTTTCCAGAGAGCGGTTGATCAGGGGATGATGGAGGGGTTCATCACCTTCCATACCCAGACGGGCCATGGTATTCTTAAAGTTTTCTCCTCCGAACAGTCTCATCAGATCATCATCCAGAGAGATGTAGAACTGACTGTAGCCGGGATCACCCTGACGTCCGGAACGGCCCCTCAGCTGATTGTCGATCCGCCTGGATTCATGCCTCTCGGACCCGATGACATATAAGCCGCCTATCTGGCGGATCTCTTCATTCTGGGCCCGCCATTTTTCGGTTTCTTCTTTGATCAACTCAGCAATCTGTTCTTCGGTTGCGTCCTGTCCCGCTTTCTTTCTGGCGCGGAATTCGGGATTTCCCCCCAGTTTGATGTCTGTTCCCCGTCCAGCCATATTGGTCGCTATGGTGATGGATCCTTTTGCACCGGCTTCTGCTATGATCAAAGCTTCCCTGTGATGGTTCTTGGCGTTGAGAATCTCGTGTTTTACGCCTCTTTTATTAAGTATCCTCGAGAGTTTTTCCGATTTTTCAACAGAAACGGTTCCCACCAGAATCGGCTGACCCTTTTGATGAACTTCCTGAATTTTATCGCAGATGGCGTTGAATTTATACTCTTCATTAAGATAGATGACATCATCCGCATCCACACGGTTAACTGGTCTGTTTGTTGGAATAACCACAACATCCAGTTCATAAATTCTGGCAAATTCCCTGGCTTCTGTTTCGGCTGTACCGGTCATCCCGGAAATTTTGTCATACATTCTGAAAAAGTTCTGAAAAGTTATGCTGGCCAGAGTACGGTTTTTCTGGGCAATCCTTATATTTTCCTTGGCTTCAATGGCCTGATGAAGTCCATCCGAATACCGGCGGCCTGTTAAAACTCGTCCGGTAAACTCATCTACAATCTGGACTCCGCCGTCCTGGATTACATAGTCCACATCTTTATGAAACAGGTGATGGGCTTTCATTGCCTGGGTAAAATAGTGGATATATTCAAAATTCTCTTCATCGAACAGAGAGCCCTGAATAAGTTTTCTGCTTAAAAGAAGCTTTTCGATGTTATTCATACCTTCATCGGTAAAAACAACTTTTTTGCTTTTTTCATCCAGCTTGTAATCCCCTTTGGGTTGTATTCCCGTCATGGGATCCACTGGCGGATAATCTCCAGTAGCCGGATCTTTTTCGCACTCTTTTAAAAAGGAAATCAGTTGATTTACATGAGTAAATTTGCTGGTATCCTCCTGAATCGGGCCGGAAATAATCAAGGGCGTCCTGGCTTCATCAATGAGGATACTGTCTATTTCATCAATGATACAGTAGGGATGATTTTTCTGGGCCTTTTTATCAATGCTCCACCGCATATTATCCCTGAGGTAATCAAAACCAAACTCATTGTTTGTTCCGAAGGTAATATCTCTGCTGTACTCAATCTGGCGTCTTTCCGGATCCATTTCCGAAAGGATAACACCAACGGTTATGCCCAGATAATCGTAGACAGGTTTCATCCATGCCGCATCACGGGAAGCCAGGTAGTCATTGACTGTGACAATATGAACTCCTTTACCGGAAAGAGCATTCAGGTAGGCCGGGGCCACACTCGAAAGGGTTTTTCCTTCACCGGTTTTCATTTCCATGATCTTTCCCTGATGAAGAACAATCCCTCCCAGGAGCTGAACATCATAGGGCCTCTCTCCCAATGTTCTTCTGGCCGCTTCGCGGCAGAGGGCAAAAGCCTCGGGAAGTATATCATCAAGAGTTTCACCGGCAGATAACCGGGATTTGAATTCACCGGTGAGTTCCTTAAACCGGTGATCTGCCAGTTCCATGGCCCATTTTTCTTTTTCATTGATTCTGTGAAGAATAGGAAGCAGCTGTTTGAGATCCTTATCCTGCTTGGAACCCAGAATAAGGGATAATATCTTATTTACCATTGCTAAAATGTACGGCTTTTCTGTGATGCCGTCAAGATTGACATTATAAAGAGAGCTGTGTAGGATTATTTCAGCCTGACCAGGGTGTTACAGGAGTCGAGAAATCCAGATGATCAAACGCCTATTTTCGCTTCTATTATGCACAGTGATTCTCCTTTTGGCATCCTGCAGACAGGATAGCAAGGTTCTGGAAAAGGAAGATCTATTTATCATTCCCATGGGAGTTATGGCGGATGAGCTGGAATATTTTTACAGATCCGGCTCGCTTCTTCCCGGTTCCAGCGATCTTTTCATCCAAAACGGCAGAATTTTTGTCACCAGCAGCCATACGGGAAAGATTATAGAGATGAACTCCTATGGTGATCTGCTGAGCCTCATATATAATCCCCAAACCAATCCTGAACCGGCGCATATGGTCAGCAAGGACAATGAAAAAGAGTCCCTTCTGAGAATCCGGAAATGGAATTTCAGAAATATTGAACATATCGCTGTCAGTGACAAAGGCCTCTATGTGGTTGACCAGGTAGAGGAAAGCGTGGTTTCCCAGTCTGAAAATACACTTTATAACAGAGTGGTTCTGATTTTTGACGAAAACGGGGAGTATGTTGATTTTCTGGGGCAGGAAGGTATCAATGGTACCCCTTTTGCCTATGTAAAAGACCTTCAGATTACTGATAATGGTGATATTGTTGTTATTTCCCAGTCGGTAAATGAATACAGGGTTTACTGGTTTTCTCCGGAAGGTTCTCTCTTATATAAAATTCTCCTAGGTAATAATCAGCTTCCGGTTCCCGGTGAGGGAGTCTGGGGGAATGGTCAGATCGAAAAGATATCTCCAGATCCCCGATTTCCCAGGATCTATCTTAAAATAGCCTATTTCCCTTTGGAAGATACTCCTGAGAGTACCGCGCTGGGCAGACTTTATACCCTTGATCTGGTAGAGGGAGAATACACCGGGTTTTTTGAAATTCCCCATTTTGAAGTAGAACTGGGGGAGAGAAGTGTAGAAGGGGTCAATGAATATCTGGGCGCAGTGAGAGGGGGACTTCACTATTTTATGGGTTCCGATTATAACGGACGCTACCATTTAACCATTATGGACAGTACCGGAGCTGTTAAAACAAACAGGGTTCTGACCATTCAGGACCAGGACATCATTTATAAAAATCTCTTCCTGAATACCTCTGGCCTCCTGGCAGGAATCTTTTATGAAGAAAAAGGTGCAAGAGTTTCCTGGTGGAGGGCTGATAAAATAGCTGAAAAGTATGCGGAGAATTAACAACGCTCCCGAAACCATGACGGATCAGGATCTGCACTATCAGTATTCAAGATCCGAAAGGGTTGAACTTTCCGGTTTTACCAATGGAAGAAGCCAGCGTCCCCGGAGATACGGACTCAGCAAAATTCTGCTCTTTGACCTCCTTTTTCTATTTGTCATAGGAGGAATCATTCTGCCGTTTCTGATTGAAAGAAACATGAAAGATCGGGTGGATTCCCTTACTTTTACAATGGAATTAAGACGGGATCAGCAGGATATTCTTGTTTCTCTTCATATCAGCAATAGGGTTGAGGGGAGTCTTCCGGATCAGACCGTTTTCATCGAGTTATTTGCCGCAGATATATCAGTTGCATCCTGGGAGGAGATTCCGCCCGCAAAGGATGCTCCCAGAACCCTGAGATACAGAATTCCGGACTCTCCGGAGAAGACCCCTGTTGTCATCTCAGTACAATGGGGGGATAAGAAAGGGAGTTTAAACGGCAGGATATAAAGTTCTTAAGGATTAGCAATAAAAAAAGTTGACTGATAATTTTCTATTTAATATCATTTTAATCACAGGGTGCAAAATAAATGCAAACTGTTCTGGAGGAAAACAGAGACCATGCAAATTTACTTTTTAGTTGTTTTAACTCATATCTTGTCCGGATTCGTTCTGAGCGGTTCTTTCCTGGAAGGAAAAATCATTGAATTCGCCCCATGCAACGCCATGCTCCAGAAACCGAAGTTCAAACTGGTATTGGGAATCCTCACTGCCTTGTCAGCACTTTTTACCCTGCTTTTAAAAATTACACCGGCTGATATCGTTTTCATAGGAGATATTTTACCGGGAGTGTACGGAATCCTGACAGGTTCTTTCATGATTATGTCCTTTTTTTACGGGAGCCTTGAAGAGACCAGGAGCTGGATGAAAAGTTTTGTGGATCTTATGGAAGACCGGGGGCATGTGATCGGTATCGCAGGAATCCTGATCGGGATCATTCACTTCCTGGTGCCTTCTGCAGTTATCCTCTGATTGATGATGTCAATGAAAAGATCTATTGCCGGCCTGGCTGAAAAAGAGGGATTGTATTTTCTGGCAAAAAGAAAACCCGGAGGTGATCTGGGTGGAAAATGGGAACTCCCTGGCGGAAAACTGGAAAAAGGCGAGTCTCCGTCACAAGCAATGGAGAGAGAGTGGCTTGAAGAACTGGAGATCCATGTTTCTACCGGAGACCTGGTGACAACAACCAGTTTTTCCCATAACCAGCACAATTTTCTTCTGGAAGTTTACAGAGTTTCTTTTGAAGATCAGAACATGGCATTGAATGAGCATGTAGAAACCGGCTGGTTTGGTAAATCAGAGATAAACAGGTTGGATCTGGCTGAGTCGGATAGAAAAGCCCTGGCCGGTATTTGGAAGGAGATTGAATACTGAAAACCCTGGTCAGAAGGTTTTCCGCACCTCCAGCAGTTCCTTTTCTTCAACCATGATATCGTCGTATCTGCCCGTGCCGACTATTCCAGTAAAAAAATGCAGCAGATCATCCATATCATCCTGAAGGCTCACGAGGCTATAGCGTAGATAGCAACTGCTCTCCTGTATTTCGTACCTGTAAGGGTTGTACCCCATATAAAGCGGATCAATCAGTTCTCTGAGACGGTTTCGCAGCCCTCCGTAGAAAGCCTTGTCCATCATAATCAGATCAAGACGCCTGTCATTTTTCTGAAAGACCTGAAAAATACCCTTTTCAGAGGGCACAATCCTATGTATGAGATACTTGTCCATAAGGATATAGGGGGACCATTTGACGGTATAGCAGGCTATACCGTCTTTCACTGTGGTCAAACTGGTTTTAAAAGTCTGATTCCTCAAATCACCGTTCCATCGGAGATAATTGTGTTTTTGGGGATTATAATAATTCCATCTCTGATATAGTGGGTGGATTTTTCTACATCCTCCATGGGAATATCATCCATACCTATCCGGCAGTTTTCACCTATCCGTACATTTTTATCAATGATTGTCCTACGGATCTGGGATCCTGCTCCTATACCGAGGTTGGGAATCTTCAGGTTTTTATTTTTATCAATATTCAGTTCATTTTCATAATAGTCGGCGCCCATGCAGTAGACTTCACTCAGATTGGCCCCTTTATTGATAATGCTTCTGACTCCGACAATTGAATCTGTTACAGAATCGGCATTGATAATGGATCCTTCTGTTGCCAATGCCCTTTGAAAATTACAGGCATTGATCTTTGAGGCCGGCAAATCCCTTCTATGGGTATAAATCGGGTTTTCCTTATCATAGAGATTGAATTTCGGCCAGGGTTTTGCCAGATCCAGATTGGATTCAAAAAAGTTGCTGATAGTTCCTATATCTTCCCAGTACCCTTTATAGATATGAGCTCTCACACGGGATTTCTCAATCATCATGGGAATTACTTCCTTGCCGAAGTCGGTAAAATCGTTATCCAGGCCTCTATCCATGGCAGAGGCATTGAAAATATAGATTCCCATGGAAGCCAGATAGTCCTTTTCATCAGCAATATTCTCTTCCAGTTTTCTGGATTTGGGGATTTTGTATTCATCAATATTCAGGTCGGGGCCCGGTTTTTCCAGAAACTGATTGATATTGCCCTGCTTATCCAGCTGAAGAATCCCCAGCTGGTCCGCGTCTTTTCTGGTCACTGGAGTGGCTGCTATTGTAATTTCTGCGCCACTGTGGATATGCTCATTAAAAAACTGTTTCAGATTCATTCTGTAAAGCTGATCACCAGAGAGAATGATATAGTGAGTCGGTTCATGAGCATGAAAGTGATAACTGTTCTGACGAACAGCATCTGCCGTACCCATATACCAGTCATTGCTCTCAAAAGTCTGTTCCGCCGCCAGTATTTCCACAAACCCGCCGGTAAAAGCATCAAACCTGTAAGTAGAACTGATGTGAAAATGGAGGGATGCTGTATTGAACTGGGTGAGGATATAAATATTTCTCAACTTGGAATTGATGCAGTTGGAGATGGGAATATCCACCAGTCTGTATTTTCCTCCGAAAGGAACTGCCGGCTTTGACCGCTCCTTAGTCAAAGGATAAAGTCTGGTACCTTTGCCTCCCCCTAAAATAACGCTGAGAATCTCTGCCATATGCTACTCCTTGTGGTAAACAGGGGACTCAAATTGTATCGTATCTTTAAGCCCTTGCTATCATGATTTGATGCTGGATCTATTATATTTTCATTATAATTCACTGTTACAAGTGGTCAAGGTTTTTTGAAAATTATGTTAAAATCTGCCAGTTCCGCTTATTATAAGCTTACTTCAGGGAAGGAAAGAAGACTAAAAATATGTTAAGGTATTTCTTATGAGTGAAATGCGCCGTTATCTGGACGACTTAAAAACCAATTTCCGTTTTATGGAAAACGTCACACGGTGGGAAACCATCCCGCCCAGGCAGGGAGAGTATGTTCCGGTTCCCGATACTTTGCCGGAAGTTGTGGTTCAATCACTGGAAAAAAAAGGGATTACTTCCCTTTACAGCCATCAGGCTGCCTGTTATGAAGCCGCTGAAAGGGGAGAGAATATCTGTGTGGTTACACCAACAGCTTCTGGTAAGACTCTCTGTTATAACCTTCCTGTTCTGCGGACACTTCTGGAAGAGAACGAGTCCAGGGCTCTTTATCTGTTTCCCACCAAGGCTCTCAGTCAGGATCAGCAATCAGCACTGAACGACATAGTTCTTGATGATGCTATTCCTGTAAAAATTTGCACCTATGACGGAGATACTCCCGGTTCTCTGAGGATTTCAGCGAGAAAATCCGGAAGGATCATCATTTCCAATCCTGATATGCTGCACTCGGGGATACTCCCCAATCATCCCAAATGGATCGATTTTTTTAAATCACTCCGGTACATAGTTCTGGATGAAGTGCATACCTACAGAGGGATATTCGGTTCTCATATGACAAATCTTTTGCGGAGACTCAAAAGAATCGCCGCTTTTTACGGCAGCGATCCCCAGTTTATCTGCTGCAGCGCTACCATAGGTAACCCGGGTGAACTGACTCAGGCTATCATCGAAAAACCTGTGACTCTGATTGACAGAAACGGTGCTCCCTCGGGTGAAAAACATCTGATCTTTTATAATCCTCCCCTTGTTGATGCTGTTCAGGGAATCAGAAAGGGTGTGGTCAACACATCTCAGGATATGGCAGTCCGACTGCTCAAAGCCGGCATAAAAACCATTGTCTTTACCAGATCCCGGGTAAAAACGGAACTGGTAGCCTCCTATATCAACAAAAGACTCAGTAATATTTATAATGAAAACAACCGGTTGAAAGTGGAATCCTACAGGGGAGGCTACCTGCCCGGAGAACGGAGAAAAATAGAGAAAGGTTTGAGAGAGGGACAGATTCAGGGGGTTGTTTCTACAAATGCTCTGGAACTGGGAATCGATATCGGTGGTCTGGATGCTGCTGTTCTGGCGGGTTTTCCGGGGTCTATCGCCTCTACCTGGCAGCAGGCCGGGAGAGCCGGTAGAACAAGCGACCTTTCACTCGCCATCTTTGTGGCCTCCAGTTCTCCTGTGGATCAGTATCTTGTTCAGACTCCCGAATATTTTTTCGGGGCCAATCCCGAATCGGGATACGTGGATCCCGACAATCTGTTTATCCTTCTGGATCATCTGAAATGCGCTGCCTTTGAAATACCCTTTAAAAAAGGAGAGGGGTTTCCGGGGGATGTTTCCTCTCTTTTATCGTACCTCGAAGAGAATGGCGTTCTCAGATTTACCGGAGACAGCTGGTACTGGGCCGACCGGTCCTATCCATCCGAAAGAATCTCGTTAAGAACCGGTGCTTCGGAAAATGTAGTCATCATAGATACAACCAAAGGCCGTCATGATGTGATCGGAGAGATGGACAGCCATTCGGCCAGGGAACTGATTTTCGATGAAGCCATTTATCTTCACCGCGGAGAACAGTATATAGTAAAAAAGCTGGATCTTGATAACCATCTGTGCATGGTGGAAGAGTCCAGTGTGAACTACTATACAGATTCAATTTTGAAATCGGATATCAAAGTTCTGGAAGTGGACGGAGAATCCTCCCGGTGGGGACAGACTCTGACGCACTGCGATATTCTGCTTCGTACGGAAGTCTCCAAATATAAAAAGATTAAATTCCGGACCCATGAGAACATCGGTTACGGTGATATTTTTCTTCCGGAAGAGGAAATGCATACCAGAAGTGTCTTTCTCTCTTTGAAATCGGGATCTCCCGCCGGGGATGCTTTTGCCATGATCGGAGAACTGATGCAGGCACCTGTTCTTTCCCGGGTTTCAACGCTGATCCGGAATACCGCACCTCTGTTTCTGCTCTGCCGGTCCACGGATATCGGTGTTTCCGGCAGAGTGAGGGATCCGCATTTTGAATGCCCCGGTATTTTTATCTACGATACCTATCCGGGAGGTATTGGACTTGCGGATAATTTTACAGATAAGATGGAAGACATATTTCAGGCCAGTCTGGATCTGGTAAGCGATTGCGCCTGTAAAGAGGGATGTCCCTCCTGTGTGGGGCCGGTGGATCAGCAGGATCAGTTTGATTCCAATCCCAGGCATCTCACAAGAGATTTTCTGACCATCTGGCTGGAAACTGTCAGGTCCGCCAGATGAAGCCCGATCTTTCATCCCGACTGAACCGGTTGAAACAGGCTCAGTCTCTTCGGAAACAAACACCGACAGCTGAAGATTTTTCTCTCAATACAGATGAGGGGAAAAAACCTGATCTTCCTGAGGGATGGCTTTCTGCGGATGCTCATGTCTGGAAAAGAGTGATTGCTGAACCCGATCCCCTTGCCGGGGCTTGTTGTTCCGGTTATCTGACTCCCCGGGGAATCCCTCCGGAAAAATGGCTTTTTTTTGATACAGAAACAACTGGACTATCGGGGGGGGCCGGGAATACCGCATTTCTTATTGGTTTGGGAAGAGTAAAGAATGGATCTTTTTTAACTACTCAGTATTTTCTGCAGGATTATCCGGGTGAGTCTGTAATGCTCAGCCTTCTTCGGGAGGAGTTTCAGAACACAGAGCTGTTTGTCTCCTACAATGGTAAAACCTATGACAGTCATCTGCTTCAAACCCGGTTCCTGATGAACCGCATGCCCTTCCAGTTCGGTCCCCAACTGGACCTGCTTTATCCGGTGAGGCAGCTATACAGAAGGACTCTTCCCGATTGCCGTTTGGGCACAACGGAAACATTTCTGCTGAATAAACCCAGAGTGGGAGATATTCCCGGAGCAGAGATCCCGGATATATGGTTCCGTTTTCAGAAAGACAGAAACCATCAGTCTCTTGAGAAGGTTTTTGAGCACAACTATCTCGATATCATCCGTATGGCGGAACTTCTAGTGTTTCTTGAGAGTTTTATTGCCGGAAAGGTGAAGAACCATCCCTATGGTGATCAGTTCGCTCTGGGACGATTCCTTCTGGACAGAGGAGATCCCGAAGGAATCTGCATCATGGAAAAGGCTATGAAAAGAGGGGATCCCAGAGCGGAAGCCTATCTGTCTGTTTACTGGAAAAGGAATAACCAGTGGGATAAGGCGGTATCTCTCTGGGAGGCGGTCCTCCGGAAAAGACCGGGATTTTTTGCGGGAGTGGAAATGGCAAAATACCTGGAACACAGGGAAAAGGATTACTCCCGGGCTTTGGAGCTTGTGGAACGTCTTTTAAGAGAGCTTCCTGTCAGGAACCCTGTAAAACGTGCGGAATTGCAGCATAGAAGAACCAGGCTTATTGCAAAAATATCCAAAGGATCCGAAAATGATCTGTATGAGTAATGGGAAAGTTGTGAAAGGAGTCCTGTTGGTTCTTCTGCTTTCTGCGGGAGCCTGTAAAGAGAGTATTCCGGACTATGCTCAGAGGGAGAAAACCGGAGAAGTGGAAACCATCGAGATGGATACCGCCGCAGAGCCTGAAGTCCCCCCTGTCGATGTGGCGGCGCTTTTCTCTGATCTTCATGCACAGTTTCAGGATCTGGAAATGAATCTGACAGGTGAGAATCCTGAATGGAGAGAGTCACTGGAGCCTTTGGAAAATTCTTTGAATGAGCTAACCCTGATGCTGGAAAATACGGCACCTTCATCTGATAAAACCTGTGCTGCTGTAAAGGAGATTCAGTTGCAGATTGAAGACATATACCGCAGTCTGGAGGATCAGTGATGAGATTCCCAGCGGCTGATGATTCTCTTCCAGCGAGGATGCTCTTCCAGACACTGAAACAGCCCTGATTCTATCATGCCTTCCCTGTGAATGGTTGACCATTTTCTCATCTGAATCATTTCAAGCACATCCAGGGACTCTTCCTGGTACCCCTGAGAGGCAAGGATTGATGCATAGGGAAAAGCGCTGACCCTGGGATCCAGCTGCCAGGCTTTTTTAAAGAGAGACAGAACTTTTTCCGGGTGTTCTTCGCCGATCCACCACACGTATCCTCTGTCTATACAGGATAGCGCCAAAGCGGTTTTGTCCCTATCCTCCCGGGGTTTTCCTCTTTCCCGTTCTATAATCATAAGAGCGTCTATCAGAATCCCTGCATGTTTGAGTCTTACCTTTTCCAGATTGGTCTCGAAGGTCTCAATGGCTTTCCGGTTTCTTTCCGTTCTGGCAATCCCCACGGCGGACTCTCCGATATCACTGGTTGTGTGAATACGGACCCTGTGATTCAAAAGGCATCTGATTGCTTCGGTATTATTGTAGTAGGAAGCATGCATAAGGGGAGTCCAGGATTCATGGTCTCTCCCGTTGATATCCGCACCTGCTTCGAGGGCCTGTTCAATAAGAGGTACAGAACCTGTCTGACAGCCGATAATCAGGAGAGTAAAAGGGGCTATTCCTTTTTTCATCATCCTGTTGATCTCTCCCTGGGACATATCTCTGCAGGCTGTGCGAATTTCCTGTTTTATATTTTCAGTTAATGAAATCAACAAATCCCTCCGGGTCTTATGGATCATACCAGAGGATGCGGGGGATTGTCGACCTGGAATTATAGCTCTTTGAGCATAATTTTCAGGGATTCAAAAGCGAAATCTTCCAGGGGAAGTTCTCCCTTTCTCATAAAAACAACACCCTGGATCTCATGCTCCTGCAATACAAACTCTCTGGTTCGGCATTCCCCCGTAAAAAGGAGATCACAGGTTTTGTATGTTATGCCCTTATAGGGATAGGTGTTCCCATGACTTGTAATATAACGGAGATTATAGACATCCACGCCCAGCTCTTCCTTTATTTCACGCCGGCATGCTTCTTCTGCCGATTCGTCAGGGTCAACGAATCCGCCGGGCAGATCAAGCATCCCTTTTCCCGGGTCTCTGGCTCTTTTCATAATCACATATTCTTCACCGCATTCCAGAAGAACCGCAACAGCAGCTGCCGTATTCTGATAAAACAGGAACCCGCAGGAAGAACAGTGTATTTTTCTGTTTTCCAGGAAATCGGGGCTTTCAAAGCCGCATCGGGGGCAGTAACGGAACATGAAATTCTCCTCAGTATGGGATAATAAATGCCAAAGGGGAAAAGAGTTTCAATGGCTTTTGTTTCTTCCATAATAATCCTATACTGTTTCTATGAATAGTGTTTGCGTTTTCTGCGGTTCCAGCACAGGTTTTGATGCAATTTATGCCGAACAGACCAAAATGCTGGGAAAAATCTTGGCTGAAAGAAATCTCCGTCTTGTTTACGGCGGCGGGAATGTGGGGCTCATGGGGCTGCTTGCGTCAACTGTGCTTGAGTCCGGAGGTTCTGTTACAGGAATTATTCCTAAGGCCATCCATGAGAAAGTGCCGGCTCTTCCGGGAGCCGAAACCCGGGTTGTTGAGGGAATGCATGCCAGAAAACAGGCCATGCACGATCTTTCTGACGGTTTTATCGCACTTCCCGGAGGGATTGGTACATTTGAGGAGCTTCTGGAGGCGTTTACCTGGTCCCAGCTGGGATTTCATCAAAAACCGGTAGCTCTCCTTAATATCAAAGGGTACTACGACTCCCTCTCGGAGCTGCTGAATCACTCCGTACAGGAAGGGTTTATGAGGGATAGCCACAGGAAGACCCTTCTGGTGGATGAGGATCCTCAGGCTCTCCTGGCAAAAATGGCATCCTATCAGCCTCTTTCGGAAGACAAGTGGGTTCGGTAATTTTCAGGATTTTCCTGTAATAAAAGCCACTTTTAATCCACCGTTGGTAAAAATATATTTTTTCTCCCAGTGGAGTCCCATCGCTTTTTCGCTCTCCTGATCAGGCACTATGATACCCCATCGGCAGTCCTTGTAGTCCTGACGGATTTTTTTTCCAAGCCTCTGAAAAAAATCCAGACGATCCTGAAGTTTCAAACGGAAGCCGTAGGGCGGGTTGAGTATCAATGCGGTTTTAAACCCGGGATGGGGAAGGCTTGCAAAAAAGTCCTCTCTGCGTATTTCCCAATGATCCATTATTCTGTTGATATCCACGTCATAACGGGATCCCTGCCATTTCTCAATCAAGAGATTTCTGTTGGCTCTGGTAGCCTGGAGACTTTTTTCATCAATATCCGAAGAAAGAACCCTGCAGGGGGATGCTACTTTTTCCAGAATCGTATTCATATGCCATTCAAAACGGGCGGGCTTAAAAGAAGGCCAGTCAAGAAAGGGAAATTCCCTGTCCGGAAAAGCAGGCATCCCGGAAGAGGATCCCAGGGCTTCCAGGGCAAAGGTGCCGCTGCCGCACATGGGATCCATGAGCATTTCATCCTTTTGAACGGCAAGAATCTCCAGCAGGGATGCCGCCAGGGTTTCCCGTATAGGCGCTTCGTTTATATATTTTCTGTAGCCTCTTTCATAAAGAGGGCCTCCTCCGGCATCCAGGCTCAACTGGAATCTGTCCTCTTCTCCCCGGATCAGGATTGTTTGGACAGATGATTCTTCCCGGGATAGTTTTGGGTCTGTCAGGACGGGAGATGTACCTTCCATTTTTTCAAATCGTTCGGATATGCTTCTTTTCAGGGATTTTCCAATATTGTCCGTCACATGAAGACGGCAGCGGGTTAAAGAGAATCTCAGGCGGTATTCACACCCTTCGGATAAATAGAGTTCCCAGGGAAAATCATGTGTCTTGTTCCGGAATTCCCGGAAGCCTTCTGCTTTGAAACTCAGCAGGCGAAGATAGACTCTGGCAGGAGTTCTGGCCATTGTGAGGGTTTTCCAGAGGGTTTCCAGTGTACAGTCCGCCTCCAGACTTCCCGGAGTCTTCAGCTTTTCAGCTTGAATGCCCAGCCGTAAGAGTTCCTGCATGGCAGGCTCTTCCAAACCGGGTATGACAGAAAAATAGATACGGTGATTTCCCGCTATTATATGCTTTTTGATTCGTCTTTCGAGGGCTTTCTGATTCATATAGTCCGAAGGTAGCATAAAGGCGGCCATTGCGGTAAGGTGGAAACATGAAAGATCTCGTCCTGCCAGACAAAATGAACTCTCTTCCTGTATCAAAACTCTTTCCCGTCATTGCGGATCACTGGAAAAACGGGGTCAGACGGTATGTTATTCAGGCTGATCCCGGCGCGGGGAAATCTACAGCTGTTCCTTTGTTCCTTTTAAACTCACATTTTATGAATGGCAAAATCGTTATGCTGGAACCCAGAAGGATGGCAGCCCGTTCCCTGGCAGGCTATATGGCTTCCCGAATGGGGGAAAAAACAGGACAGACCATAGGTTACCGGGTGAGAGGAGAGGGCGCTGTCTCTGTTAATACCAGAGTAGAAATAGTTACGGAGGGCGTTTTTATAAGGATGATTCAGGAAGATCCGGAGCTGAAGGGGATCGGCGCGGTAATTCTGGATGAGTTTCACGAGAGGAATATCCTGAGTGATCTCTCCTATGCTCTTCTAATGGATGTTATGGAAAATCTCAGGCCTGAACTGGCCTGTTTTATAATGAGCGCTACCCCGGAAAAACGCCTTCTGGAAGAAAAATTTACCCGGTCAGTCTATCTTGAGTCAGAAGGACGCATGTTTCCCGTTCAAGTGGAGTACCGAAAAGATTCTGAAAGACAGCGAATCGACTATCAGGAATTAGGACAGGCTGTTTCTGAAAGTCTGCACAGAATTCCGGGGGATATTCTGGTTTTTCTGCCGGGAGAAGGAGAGATCCGTAAAAGTGCCGATTTTCTGGATACGATACTGAAAGGCCTGAACCATCAGGTGCTGCCCCTTTACGGAAGACTCAGTTTTGCAGAGCAGGAGCGGGTTTTCAAACCTTCAGGAAAAAGAAAAGTCATTCTTGCCACATCCATAGCAGAAACCAGCCTGACCATACCGGGAGTGCGGGTTGTGATTGATACAGGCTGGGAACGGCATAGTGAGTTCAATCGCCATTCGGGATTAACAAAGCTGGCCACCAGGAGAATCTCCCGGGCATCGGCAGATCAGAGAGCCGGGAGAGCCGGAAGAGTCTCGGATGGACTGTGCATTCGCTTATGGTCAGAACAGGAACATCGCTCTCTGGTCCCCTTCAGAGAACCCGAGATTCTCACTGCAGATCTCTCCTCTCTGGTTCTGGAGATCCTCAGCTGGGGGTGCCGGGACTATTCGGATTTGCAATGGCTGGAACCGCCTCCGAAGGCGCATTACCATCAGGCTCTGGGATTACTGACCATGCTGGAAGCTGTGGATCATCAGGGAAGAATCCTCCCCGCCGGACGGTCTATGGCTTTCTTGGGGCTGCATCCCAGATTATCGCATTTGATTCTGGAAGGGGAGAGAAGAAATGCTCATCATACCGCATGTATGCTGGCTGCCCTTTTATCAGAGCGGGATTGGATGAACCACAGCAGTTCTTCCGATATACTGGCCAGAATTGACAGGATAAAAACCGGCAGGGATCATCAGAATCCCCTTGTTAAAAGGATTATCGCTTTCTGGCAGAAGCTTCTGAAAGAAAAACCCGATCCTGAAGAAATACAACCCGAATCGGTGGGCCCTCTCCTGTTAAAAGCTTTTCCCGACAGGGTCGGAATGCTTCGGAATCCCCTGGAGTATCATCTTTCCGGGGGAGGGAATGCCTTTCTGAAAGATTCTGATCCTCTTCAATCTCAGGAGTATCTGATCATTCTCGATACAGGAGGGACCGGACAGGTTCCCACTATTTTCCTCAGCTGCCCTGTTCAGAAGGAGGATATTTTAAGGGAATGCCGGGAGATCCTGGAGGAAAAACTCTCCATACACTGGAATGAAAAACAGAACAGACTGGAAAGCCGTATGAATATTCAGCTGGGAGATCTTCTTCTTCAGGAAAAGCGCTGTTCTGACCCGCCTGTTGAAATGGTGAGTGAAGAGCTGAAAAGAGTGTTTCAGAAAAGAACACTCAAAGTTCTCCCCTGGACCAGGGATGATCAGGAGTTTCTCAACCGCTGCCGTTTTATGAAAGAGGAAGAGTGGCCTGATTTCAGCGAAACCGGTCTGATTGAGTCTCTCTCTCTCTGGTTTATCCCTCTACTCCGCAAAGGGCGCCTTGAAAGGTCCCTGAAGGCAGGATTACGGAGTCTTTTGAGTTGGGAACAACAGCAGACTCTGGAAAAATCTGTTCCGGAACGGGTAATTGTGCCATCCGGGAGCCGGTTGAGGTTAGATTACAGTGATCCGGAAAAACCGGCGCTTGATGTGAAAATTCAGGAGATGTTCGGTATGAATGAGACACCTCTGATCGGAAAAAGCACACCGCTTCTTATCCGGCTTCTGAACCCTGCCGGACGTCCCATACAGGTTACAGAAGATCTGAAGAGTTTCTGGGAGAATACCTACCCCCAGGTCCGCAAGGAACTCAGAGGCAGGTATGTCAAACACTACTGGCCGGAAAATCCTTATGAGGCGGAGCCGACCAGAAGGGTAAAACCCGGAAAAAAATGAGGGATAGACTATACGATTTTAACCCTTTCCTCAAAGCTTTTCTTCACAGGCCTTTTCTGGGGTTCCGCCATTTTTCCTATGGGCAACAGTATCCTGATGATTCTGTCATCTGCCAGACCTATCATCTTCCCTATGGTCCGGGCCCGGTCCTCCATACGGAGCCATCCGTCTATCCATACGGAGCCGTAGCCCAGAGCTGTAGCAGCCAATAATATATTTTCAACAGCCGCAGCACAGTCTTCAATATCAAAATGCATTCCGAAATAGGTCTCTTCCGGTTTCTTTGCCACATGACAGGCAATATAGGCCGGTGCTGTAGCCATGGAACCGTTTGCCTGGGGCATGTCCTGTATGGATTTTACAATTTCCGGGTCACGGATAATCACAAATCCTGTGGTCTGGCAGTTTTTGCCCGAGGGCGCATCTATACCGGCCTGAACCATTTTTTTCAGATCTTCCAGGGGAACATCCGCAGATTCCATTTTCTTACGGTAGCTGAACCTGTTTTGTATAACATCAAAAAAATCCATAACTTATCCTTATATATGTATTTATATGTCTGATTTCATGAGGTATATCTGTATTCCCTCAGGAATATAATACATAAATCAAAAACAACCGTCAAAGCCATTTGACTTTTCAATTCTCTCGACTAAATTTGAAGTAGACGGTGATAACGGCAGCTCTGACAAAGGAGGTCCTTATGATAGATAAGCTCTATTTTATAGAGGAAAATGAGGAAATCGTAGGAGTATACGAGGATCATGATCTGGCCCTGGAGGAAGCGGAATTTATGAAAGAGGACAATCCTCTGGATCGTTTCCGCCTGTACAGTCTGACCATGTACGAGCTTGAAAATTATCCCGAAGCCTACGATTATGCCCACGATGCGGGAATCCTGAATTGATTGGTATCACAGGTTTTCGCAAATCTCTCCGATTTGGGTCTGCCATACCTGATAAGAGTGGTATATTATAAGGGACTGTATAAATCGCGGCAGGTTGTGAATGAAAAATACGCTCTTGTTACTTCTCTCTTTTCTGTTTTTCACAGGCTGTGAATTCTTTTTGGGTTCCGGCAATGATTATATCTATGATCAGGATGGAATCCCTGATGAATATGAAACAGAAGGGGCCACTTACATGGGATTCCCTGTCTATGAATGGGGAGCCAGGCCTCAAGTTACTGATATTTTTATTCATGTAGCCACCATGGATTATTCCGGAACTGATGGCGGATTACTTCTTCAAAAGGCAGCTCTGGATAAGGTTGTAGCAGCTTTTGAACCCCATAATATTGCCATCCATTTCGATGTGGGAACAACTGGTTTATATGATGGCATAACTGCCATTGATTCAGGAATCTATAATCTTAGTGGTGAGTCTCATATCGTACCCTATAATTATTCTATACATCTCTCGGAATCCATCAAAACAAATTATATTGATTATGCTACTCTCGAATATACTGCTGATGAATCTTATGAATATGTATATGTTGACCAATATAAGGAATTGTATTTTCCCTCAGACAGAAATGCTCTTTTCTATTTTTTAGTTTTCGGATCTTCTCAATTGCCTCCTCAGCAAAATGGTACTCCTGTGGGAGGTTCCTCAGGTGTTTCATATATTAGGGGAGTGGATTTTCTAATAACCCTGGGATATTGGGGATTAAACTATGATAATTCATCTATGGTGAATGTTTCCACTAATTTTCAAGCATCTACAATTATGCATGAGTTCGGGCATACTTTGGGACTGCTTCATGGTGGTGATGAAAATCTCAATTATAAACCGAATTATTTCAGTATTATGAATTATCTCTACCAACTTTCGGGATTGCCTATTATTGGGAATTCCGAGGGAGATAGGTATTACTATGAAAATGATAGTTTTGATATTTATGGTTATTACAGCTCTCTTTCGCTATTATCCAACAGCCCTTATACAGATACTTTTATTATGGATTATTCCCACGGGGAATTATCGGATTTGAACGAATCATATTTGATTGAGAAAAATGGATTAGGAGGAGACAGCTCCGGCGGCATTGACTGGAATCTGGATGGAGATACCAACGATAGCGGTTTATCCTATAATATTAATCCTTCCTACGATTACTCCTTATCTAATCTGCATGATTATAATGACTGGGATAATCTATATTTTTACTTTGATAATTTGTCCAGTAGAAATGGAAGCAGTATTAATACTGCAGAACTGGAAGTTATCGTTGAAGAAATTCCAAAATTTCTGAAATTAAAGGAATAATATGAAAAATATAACTCTAATACTCTTTTTCTCTGCTATTTTCACTGCATCGTGCCAATCATTTGTTCCGACCAGTATCGAGCTTGATTCATCCCTGTTTGATGGAAAAAAACTGGGGGTGGTCTCAGAACTTACCATTAATGATACATATATTCTTTTTCAAGATCAGAGTACTGAAGAAGAGTATAAGATTAGTTTTTCTCAAAGTCTGGATACGGAAGCTATAGATAAAATTAGAAAATCTGATAGTTTTATTTTTTTCAGCAGACCATATCCTGACGGACCAGTGGAAGCTGTATATTTTTATAGAAACCAGAATCTTGAAATATATTTGGGAGATCAGATTAAACCAGGAAGAATCCCGGAATTGTCTTTAGCCTATAGAAACACATTAAATACCAATGATGCAATTATTATATTTGATGGAAAAAATGAATGGATACTGAAAACCGGAGATGAGAAGATCATACAGATAGACGGTTATGAATACAGGGCAAGCCTGCTCAATCTCATCAAAGGAGATCCTCAGTTTGATCAGCCTCCCTTACGAATTGATCTGATGCTTATCAGAGTCGATGAATAAAAAAAGCCGCTTCTTTCAAAAAGGAGCGGCTTTTTATCTGGTAACTGGTTTTACTTCAATGCAGCCAGGGCCGATGCATAATCAGGTTCATCCGCAATTTCCGGAACCTGCTGGGTATAGATGACTTTCCCGCTCTCATCCACCACAACCACAGCCCGGGAGAGCAGACCTGTCAAAGGACCGGATGTGAAAACCACCCCGTAATCCTTGCCGAATCCGGGGCTTCTGAATACTGATGCGTTCTGTACATCTTTCAGGCCTTCGGTAGAGCAGAATCTTTCATGAGCAAAGGGTAGATCGGCTGAAATACAGAGGACTTCCGTATTTTCCAGTGAAGAGGCTTCCTTGTTAAATCTTCTGACCGATGCGGCACAGGTTGATGTATCCAGGCTGGGAAATATATTCAGAATAACTCTTTTACCTTTGTAATCTGCCAGGGATACATCGGATAAATCTGTTTTCACCAGTTTAAAATCTTTCGCCTGACTGCCGACTGCGGGCAGATCTCCATAAGTTTCTACAGGGTTTCCATGTAATGTTATTTTTGCCATATTTTAATATCTCCTAAAAATCACTAGTATTATGATAATAATTATGAAAGCCAAAATAATGAATTGCAAACAATTTTTTCAGATACTTCCTGATAATTTTCTTATCTGTTCCATATTCGCTTCTGAAATATCGTGAATTTCCTTAAGATTTTGTTCCAGAATCAAAATGGATTCATTCATCAGGGCTGAAGCATTGAGCACATTTCCGCTATTCTCTTTCAATTCGCTTAAAGCCTGATTTACCTGTCTGTTTCCGACAGACATCTGTTCCGTATGGGCAAGAAACTCATGAAGCGCATGGGAAATATTCTGAATTTCTTTCAGAACCAGTCCGATATTTTCACCGGTTTTGCCGGAAACCTTTGAGGTTTCCTGCACTTTCATCAGTATTTCACCTATCAGGCTGCTTACATCCTTAACATTGTTTTCAGTAGATTCAGCCAGTTTTTTTATTTCAGATGCCACAACAGCAAATCCCTTGCCCGCATCTCCCGCATGAGCCGCTTCTATGGCAGCATTCATAGATAACAGACTTGTCTGATCAGCTACTTCACTAATCAAAACGATGAGGTTGTCGATCCCTGAAATGGAATTGGTTATTTCATTTATAGACTCCACAGTATATTTGAGATCCCTCTCTCCCGTTCTGACCGATCCATCAAGCTGCATAAGGGCTTCCTGCCGGGTTTGGGATATCCGGGAGAGGTTTCCCAGAGAGCGTACCATTTCTTCTACAGCCGCAGAAGATTCCTGAAGGCTTGAGGACTGGGATTCCACAGACTCATTCACCTGATCTACTGTTTTATTCATATCTGAAATCAGGCTATTACAGTTGGCAATCTTATCATGGAGCTGACTGTATAAACCAGTTACAGTGCTCTTTTCCTCCTGTATGACCTTCTGCATATAGTGGTGACAGTTTTCAACTTTATTGAGACCGTTGTATATTGCTATGGCCATACCTTCACAATTCCCATAGCCACAGGCTGCGCAATTCAGAAAGTCCGCTTTTTCGGTTTTTTTCATTTCTTTGTAAATCCCATCCAGCTGTGTTGTGTTTGGGATGGTTATATTATTGAAATGGGATCTGTCTTTATAGGTACGCAGATACAATTGAGGATCCCAATATGCCGATATGGATTTATTCACGCTTTTGCTGGCACTTTTATTTTTGGTCGAAATGATTTTTATCCTCTTTTCTACAAGAGAGGAGAGCAGATCCTGTGATGATTTCTGATGCCTGGTCCCGGGCCCTCCGTTGCAGCCGTTTTCACAGTTCAGACAGTCAATGAGCAGAGGAGAGTATTTTCCTTTTATGGCTGCCGGAAGATCTTTCAGGTAGCCGTAAATGCTCATTCCTTCTATCTTCTTTGTTTTGTGAGCAATTCCGGGTGCATCTCTGTCTGCGGTGAGCATTAATCCTCCGGGGGTAGAAAATCTAACAGCCCTTTCTGCATCGGGACCGGTAAAAGCTTCGGGTTTGAATTTTCTCAGATTAATCTTTCTTTTTTCCAGCCAGTTCTGGATACTCCGGAGTGTCACATTAAAATCGCCATATCCTGTATCCGTAAATTCCCTTTTTTTGGCAAGGCAGGGAGAAATGACAAGGGATTTTAGACCAGCATACTCTTTCCAGTAGGCTTTTATCATTTTTAAGGTGTGAACCATGGGGCTGTCTGCGGGAGCAAGATAGGGAATCAGTTCCGGCTGGTATAACTCTATATACGAAACTATAGCAGGACACGGTTGTGCAATGATGCTCTGAGGCGACTCCGATTCAACATAGTTCAGATAGGACTTTACGGTTAATTCTGCACCCAGAGAGACATCGAAAAAGGCTTCAACTCCTAAAGTTTTTAAGTATCCCAGCAAATACGGCCATGTTTCCGGCAGGCTGGCCGCCACAGCGGGAGCCACGACTGCAACGGTTTTTTCTCCCTTTTCGGCTGCTGCAGTAAAGGCATCAAAATCATCTAGCCACGATCTGGCTTTATGATCACATGCCTCAATACAGTGACCGCATCCTATACAAAGATTGTGGTTAATATCCACTGTATCTCCTGAGCCGTCAATACAGTATTTTACCGGACAAACGCTTATGCATTTATGGCAGTTGATGCAGTTTTCTTTTTCAATGGATATAACGGGAGGCTTTTGATCATTCATAAAATAACACCTGATTTACGTTTTATTTTACTCATGCAGGTTGTCATGGACCGGTTTTTATAAGTATAGGCAATTCCTATGCTATTACCAGTAAAAATAGGGGATAAGTTTATTTTATCTGTTATGGTACCAGTTCGGTAGATCAGCAGTTCCAAGGAGATCGAAAAGGGTATAAAATCCATTCAAGATTCCCCATGGGAATCAAAGATATAATACAGGAAGAGGATTTTGAAAGAAGAAGATCTCTATACTCCGCTGAAAAAATATCTGGAAAATCAGGACTATACAGTTCAGGGTGAAGTTCATGAGTGCGACATGGTTGCTGTCAAAGGTGAGGATGTTGTAATCATTGAACTGAAAACCAGGATAACCACCACACTTCTCATTCAGGCCGCCAGAAGGAAGGAAATCTGTGATTCTGTCTATATTGCTGTACCAATTCCGCCGGGTAAATCGGTTCTTCCCAATTACAAAGGATTGAAAATCCTTTTGAAACGTTTGGAGGTGGGGTTGATCCTCCTGAGGTTTTTAAAAACAAAAACCAGGGTGGAAATCGTTCTTCATCCTGTGAAGTTTGAACAGAGGATGAGACGGAAAAAACAGCAGAATATACTACGGGAGATAAACAGCCGCTATTCCGAATTCCACAAAGGAGGAATTCCAACCAGCAAAGAAAGAATTACCGCCTATAAGCAGGAAGCCCTGAGAATCGCATTCTTCCTGAACCAGTCCTCTTTTGAACCTCTTTCACCCGGAGAATTGAAAAAAAAAGGCACCAACCCGGAAAAAACGCAGCAGATCCTCTCGAGGAACGTCTACGGATGGTTCGATCGAATCGAAAGAGGCAAGTATGTTCTCAATCCTGCGGGAAAGGAAGCCTTTTCAAGGTATCAGAAAGATTATCCTGATCTTCTGGAAAAACTTAAACTTTCCTGATAGACAAGGTTCCCTTTTTTAAACGATTTATAATATATAAAACGACAGCTGTGCTGGTGGATGCTGTTATCATACCGCTGAAATTTAATCCCCACCACACGCCCTCTATACCCCAATGACATTCCCTAACAAGAAGATAGGCCAGGGGTAAAGAGAGAAGGATAGTGCGAAACAGTGTGAGAATAAAAGCTGGTACCGGATAACCTACAGCTTGAAAGAAATTTCTGTTAACAATCCCCAAAAGAGCAAACACATAAAAGAATTCAAGAGTGTAGGTCTGTTTTACCGCATAGTTAACTACCTCAGGAATTTCAGAAAATACAGGATAGATGTATTTAGCACCCAGTACCATAAGAGCTGCCAGCAGGAGAGTCGCTGCAACGCCGATAAGCCAGCTTGTCTGCATAATTGTTTTAACGCGGTCGAAGTTCCCTCTTCCGCTGTTCTGACCTACCAGCGTTATGACACCGGCTCCCAGGGCAAAACCAGGCATGAGTACAAGCTGCTCAAATCTGCCGAACAGACTGAACGCTGTCAATGCCAGAGGATCAATGCTTACGACCAGTCTGTTAAAGAAGAGAAAGCTGACAGCCATAAGAATCATCCCCATGGCCTGGGGTAAACCAATGGCGAGAATTTTTCCAATTACAGAACGTTTGATATTCTGTTTTTTCCAGGCAATCTGTATGGATGAAGCATTTTTCAGAAAAACTGCCAAAACATAACAAAAACTGATTCCCTGTCCGGCTACGGTAGCAAGGGCCGCTCCCTTGACATCCATATGCATGATAAATATGAAAAAAGGGTCCAGGATAATGTTTACGATGGTGCCCAGTATCATGGAATTCATGACATGTTTCATTTTCCCTTCTCCCTGAAGGATGCCCATCAGGGCACTTCCCGCAAAAATAAAAAGGGCTGCCGGTAAAAGATTTATCAGGTACTCATATCCATGAAGATAGTATTCTCCCCGGGCGCCCAGAAAATAGACAATTTTGTCTCCCCCCAGGGCTATTATCAAAATTGAGAAAACCGAGAGGATAGCTCCAATAAAAAGACCGGATTCGGCTGTTTTTTCAAGAATCGTATGATTTTTATCACCAATAGCCCGGGCTACAAGAGAACTGACTCCAATAGAAAGGCCATTTCCCAAAGCAATAAAGAGGAAAATCAAGGGGAAAATGAGACCGACCCCACCCACATAGGAGGGATTTGACAAATCAATACGGCTGATGAAAAACGTATCAACCATATTGTAAAACAGCTGAAAAATCATACCGGCCAGTATGGGAAGACTCATTTTTATAAGAACCGGCCTGACCGGTCCCTGGAATATGGCTGGATTTTCCGAAAATTCATGTATTTCAGGATTCATTTCTCTGTTCCTTCTTTAAATAGATTTAGGAAACAAGACTCTGTATATTCAGCAACATCTTCCTTTAAAAAATAAGGCAAGTCAATGTATGCTCCTTAAAACGGGTGTAAACAGAGCTGAAACCTGGAGGCAGGAAAAGAATTCAAACAGAAAATCTATAAACAAATAAATGTATTTTCAATACACCGTTTAGCCGTTAACATTAATAAGGTAGGATTTTGTATGGAAGATTGGAGGAATAGAGTATGAGCAGCAGAAAAATTGAATCAGTAGCGATCATTGGAGCCGGAGCTCTGGGGATCCTTTATGGAGAAGCTCTGAAACTTCAGTTGGGTGATAACCTGTATTATCTTGCAGATGGTAAAAGGTTTGACAAAATCAGGGACGGGCATTTCCTTATAAATAATATTCCCGAAAACTTCACAGTCAAACATATCAACCAGTTGGATATTCTGCCTGATCTTATTATAGTAGCCGTTAAAAATCATCATTTGGAACAGATCCTTGAACTATTAAAGAAAGCTGTAAAGCAGGATTGCATCATCCTGTCAGTTCTGAATGGCATTGAAAGCGAAGAATTTCTGGAAAGGCACTTCCCTCATGCTCACATTCTCTATTCTGTTGCTGTAGGTATGGATGCGGTAAGAGATTCCAACCAGCTGACATACTCCAGCAGGGGTAAACTCCTGCTGGGAGATAAAAAAAACGACAAAGATAACCCTTTTCTTCAGGCTCTTTGCCAGCTCCTGGACAGTACGCATATTCATTATGAAATCCCCGAAGATATTCACCGTTCTCTCTGGTGGAAATGGATGATCAATATCGGTGTCAATCAGGTATCTGCTGTTACAGGAGCAACCTACGGAGAATTTCAGAGGAATGAGATTCTCAAGCAGCTCATGGAGTCGGCAATGAAAGAAACGGTTATGGTTGCCAGAAAGTGCGGAGTGGACTTGAGAGAGGAGGATATTACAAACTGGTATCCCATTCTTAATGGTTTGGGGCCGCATGGAAAAACCTCCATGCTGCAGGATATGGAAGCTGGCAGAAAAACAGAAGCGCCATGGTTTAGCGGTAAACTGATATCTCTGGCAAAAGAAAAGGGTGTCGAAGTCCCTGTTAATCAGACCCTCTACAGAATTATATTAACAAAAGAATCCCTGTTTGCGTAAAGATCGAAGAAACAAAAAGTTCAGGTTCCGGAATAACCTATAAATTCGGGATTGTTTTCTTCAATTGTAAAATTTTCTGATACTGCATGAGCATTGTCTTCCAATGGCTCCCTTTCCAGTAGATTTTATGACATTGGCAGCACTCTGCATACTCTCTGCACCAGGTGGATACACCTGGGGGAACACGGGTTTGTATTGCAGGAAAATCCGGATGATCCACTTTTACAGTTTTCAATTTGCCATTGCATTTGAGGCATCTGGTAAAAAGAGAGATTCTGTCCCATAAATCCATACGGTTTAAAACCTGTACTGTCTGTTCCAGGGGAGATCTGCTTTTTATCAGGATCCCTCTTGCAACAGTTTTTCTCATTAATAACTGTCTGTCGCAGGTTAAAAGAATTCTGTTCTCTGTCCGGGATATCTCAGCCAGTTCCGGATCATCACAGGAATTCCTGTATTTTGAATCAAAACCCAGCATTCTCAAACGTCGGGACAGGGTACCCAGGTGAACATCAAGAACAAAAGAAGGTTCTCTTAAAGTCCGGGTCCGCAGGGGTGACAATCCCTGTATGTTGAAGGATTCAAACACAGGATAAACGCTGATCCGGTCTTTGTCGTCTGGTTTGTAATCAAAATCAACAGGTATACTATTCACCAGGATTAAATCTACTTCAGTATGCGGAATACCAAAGCTTTCAATCAGATCCTTAACAGTTCTGTTCCCTTTAAAGTTTATTGATATCGGCATCTTGGGAGGATATTTTTTGAGAAAATCATTCAGTTCTTCATAAAAGCGGATTTCAACTGATATGATTCTCCCTTTTTTCATAGTCTCCTATTTGTCAATGGTAAGAGAAATATTAGAAGTTATCCAGCTGATCCCTGGTCTTATATGTTTGGGTTCCCTCAAATAGGCCAGTATCGATAAAGAGTTTCTGTATCTTTCCGGGGAGTTCTCTGAAAACAGAATCCGTTATAGAAATATATCCCGGTTCGGCTGCCTGCTTTTCAAGATGAGCTGCCAGGTTAATGACTTCCGAAACAATTTGTCCCGAATCAATATGATAGATTAATTTTCCTGTATGAACTCCTATTCTCAGCTTGATAGGATCATCTATGGGATTATTCCAGTCTATGTTGAATATGGAAATCATACGCTGAACTTCAAACGAAAAAAGGACGGCTCTTTCGATATGGTTTTTAAAGGCAAACGCCAGAATACCGCCGTCGCCGGCCCAGTTCCAAATCCGGCCGTTGTGATGGGAAAGGTGATGTCTGAGAAACTTCCATAGCTGGGTATAGACTTTTTTCATGGTTTTGACACCATGTTTTTTTACCAGTTCCGAATTCCCGACAATATCAAGGCTCAAAACGGTAACTACATATTTTTTTCCATCTTTGAGAGCTCCCCAGTTAGGGAGTTCCTGAGGATCTTCCTTCAGGGGAAGCACTTTTCTTTTATTTATATCATAGACATAATCATTCAAGGTTAACTGCTGCAGAAAATAGTCTATTCCCTCTATTGTGAGTGTTTTACCATGAATGGTACTGTTGTCCAGTTCTACAAGGAGTTTTATCAGCTCAGCTGTTTTCTTTTTCTCTTCCATATATTCCACAAGGATAGTGGCAGAGAGGCGGGGGGGGATTGTTACATTGGATGGTTTTCCGGAAAGTTCATTAATATCAAAACCTTTGGATAACATTTTCCCTATCTCATCAATCTCTTTCGCTTTGATGGCCTGGGAGATAGTTTCAATTAAAAGGTTTTTCAACGATGGATCCAGCATGGGATACTCCAAAATAAAAAATTCCATGCTATTATATGGCAATTAAGATCTTAAAACAAGTAATAGCTTCTTATATAGTCAGTAGTTAAACAAATGTTATCATTTAAGCACAAGCTTATTATCAACCGTATATGAATTTATTATCACACCAAGAAGTGAAAAAAAAGGAAGGAGTTATTTTTGAAATCCTATATTCATATCTATACAGGCAATGGCAAGGGTAAAACAACCGCGTCTTTAGGATTGGCCTTAAGAGCTTTGGGAGCCGGAAAATCCGTATTTATAGGACAGTTTCTGAAAAACGGGGATTACAGCGAAATCAGAATGCTCCAAAAAATGGAAGGATTGCTGGAGACAGATCAGACACTCAGGGTAGAACAGTACGGAGAACCCCATTTTATCAACAGAAAACCTGGCCCGGAAGATTATAAAGCTGCTGAAAAGGGATGGATGTCTATTAAAGAGGGTGTACTTTCCCAAAAATATGATCTGGTGATTATGGAAGAAATTAATGTGGCTGTACATCTGGAATTGATTCCGGAAGATCAGGTTTTGGAACTTATGCGTAATAAGCCTGATGATGTGGAGCTGGTACTGACAGGACGATATGCTTCAGAGAAAATCATGGAAGCTGCCGATCTTGTCAGTAGAGTGGATGAAGTGAAACACTATTTTTCCAAGGGAGTTCAGGCCAGAATCGGGATCGAGAAGTAGATCAGTTCTCTTTCAGTGCTCTTTCGTAAACCTTGATATATTCACTGGCGGAGGGTCCCCAGGAAAAGTCCTCCTCCATGGCTTTACGTTTCATTTTTTCTATCAGTTCCGGATCCTTGTACCAGACCGTACAAGCTTCCTCCAGAATTTTCAATAAAGCTTTGGGTGAGACTTCATCAAAAAGGAATCCTGTCCCTACAGGATTTGCCCTGGATGACTCTGTGACTGTATCTGCAAGGCCGCCTGTTCTTCTGACAATAGGGAGAGTCCCGTATTTCAGCGAATAGAGCTGATTCAGCCCGCAAGGTTCATAGCGGCTGGGCATCATAAAAAAATCCGCTCCAGCTTCAATAAGGTGTGAAAGCTTGTTGTTGTAGGTAATGCGGACTGAAAGGTTTGGAATTTCCCTGGCAAGGGTTTCCAGTTCTTTTTCACACCACTCTTCACCGGTTCCGAGGATGATCACCTGAACATCATTGTTGATACAGAAATGACTTAATATTCCTGTTTCAGGATGGCACAGTTCCTGAATCCCTTTCTGTTCTACCAATCTGCTGATCATGGCAAAAACGGGCACCCTGTCAGAAAGGGGCAATCCGAATTCTTCCTGAAGTTTTTTCTTCAGCTCTTTTTTGTTCCCCGGTGTTTCCGGTGAGTAATTGTAAGGTTCGATATATTTATCAACCCTGGGATTCCATTCGGAATAATCCACGCCGTTAACGATTCCTTCCAGTTTCTTTTTTCTTTTGGAGAGAGATTTTTCCAGACCGTGACCGTACTCTTTTGTCTGAATTTCCTTGGCATAGGTTGGGGAAACGGTTGTTATTATGTCACAATGATCAATTCCTGTTTTCAGATAATTCAGTTTTCCCTCAGCGAGAAGATTGAATTCGTCAAGATCTTCCCGTGACAATCCTGCCCAGGGAATATCCCTGATCGAAAACTCTCCCTGATATCCCATGTTATGAATCGTAAAAACAGAAGCCCCCTGTTTTTTTCCTTCGGTTCTCAGCATTTTCAAATAGAGAGGACTCAATCCTGTAGGCCAGTCGTGGCTGTGATATACCTGAGGTTCCCAATCCAGCTCTTTGGGAAGAAAAAGAGCCGCTCTGCTTAAAAAACTGTATCTTAAACCATTATCAGGATAGGCAGAGGCAGGGGTGGGCCCGTATATTCCTGTTCTGTTGAAGTACTTGTCACATTTCAGAAAATAGACCGGCACATCTGATTCTGGTAACTTTCCGGCAAACAGTGAAGCTCTTTCCGCTCTATTGGAAAAAGGTACCGGATAGTTTAAAGATACCACTTCCAGTTCTTTATCATCCAGAAATCCGTAAAGGGGCATCAGAATCCTTACATCCCGGCCCTGATAGGCCAATGCCGTGGAAAGAGCGCTGACCATGTCGGCTAAACCGCCGGATTTGGCAAAAGGTACAGCTTCACTGGTAATCATTAAAATCCGGTCTATCATAGTTCGCTCCTGTTCTGACAATGTTTTCCTTATTACAAGAATATCACTTTGGATTCTATTCTACCAGTGGAATCGTTAAATGTCCTGTGGGGGTAAAATCGCCTCTTATGGCTCCAAAACCTGCTGCAAATGACTCCCAGCCCGTTCCATATACGGCTACCGCATCGCGGACCCAGGCGAGTTGATTTAAATAGACAGGAGTGAGAGAAGAGATAATGATGATTTTATCTTTCATATCTTCAAGCTCCTTCAGAATCCTCAGATCCTGATAACGGGACAGACTGAAGATTACATGATCGTATAAAGCTGAGGACTCTCTTAACCTGTCTATGATCTGCCACTTCTCATCTGTATCGAAAGAGTAGGGTATCCGGAAAATATCAGCATCCGGGAAAAATCTCTCACCCTGATTTCTGAAATCGGAAAATAGACCGGCAATCAATACGCGGGAATCCTCTTTTAGGGGGATTGCGTGCTGTCTGAGAAGAGTGGCACTGCGTATAGCCTGGTTGAAAAAAAACGTCTTGCTGCCATCTGCCGGGACCGGGAGATTCAGGGGGTTCTCTCCTGGATAGTAGGGAACAGCGTCGTCCCGTTTCAGGTACCGGATTTTTGTAAGCAGCACATTCCTGGCAGCCTGTTTTACCATGGACCTGAAATCTGCCTGATCCTCCATCAGCCTGCTCAAATGGTCCCAGATTTTTTCATGGTTCTCGGGATTCCTGCTTACAAGAAGAAAATCACAACCAGCTCTTACCGCATGTTCACAAACTTCAGGTAGCGTGATGTCGCCGTAATGGGCTCCCTGCATAACCAGATCATCCGTAATGATAAGACCTTTATATCCCAACTCATCCCGTAAAATATCTTTGAGAAACAGGGAGCTCAGAGATGCAGGTGTTTTATCGCCTGTTACAGAAGGATAGGCAAGATGACCTGCCATGATGGCAGGGAGGCCCGCCTGGATCATCATTTTATAGGGGACCAGATCATTTTTATCCAGAAACTCTTTTGTTGAATTAATAACAGGGAGAGTTCCGTGGGAATCTTCTTCGGCATTTCCATGTCCGGGAAAGTGCTTGGCAGTGCTGATGACTCCGGCAGCATCCTGCCCTTTCAGGAAGGCGGTTCCCAGAATCCCTGTCTGAACAGGATCGCTGGAAAAAGCCCGGGGCCCAATGACATCGGCAAGGGGGTTCAGATACACATCTACAGTGGGGGCAAAATTCATATTAATGCCCAGAGCTTTCAGTTCCATTCCTATATTGAAACCTGTCATATACGAATCATGGGGAATCCCTGATGCGCCCAGGGCCAGGTTTCCCGGTGTGATGGATGTTTCCCCTTTAACATGTCTGACCCATCCTCCTTCCTGATCTGTTGCAATGATCAAGGGAATTCCCAAAGGAGAATTTAAGGCACTCCGCTGCATGGTATCGATGGTTTGAGAGAGAATCTCCAGGTTGTTGGCATTCCATCCGAATATCTTGATACCGCCGATCTTATGTTCTGTGATCCAGTGAAGTATGGTATCGGAGGCAGTCTCCCCCATGTATCCGAGCATCAGGATCTGGCCCAGCAGCTCCGTATTATCCATACGTTCTATCAGCTGATCTGCAAGTTTCTCATCTGGAAGGATGGTCTGAAACGTGATTTCCGACTGGGAATATAAAAATACTCCTGCCTGGAATAGCAGGAGTATAATAAATTTGAATCTAAAAGCCACAAATAACCTCAATTATGCGATTGAGGTTTAAATATAGGCTTCTCCTTTAAGGTCGTCAATATAATTGGCAGCAAAGTGGGCGGCAATGGCTCCATCTGATGCCGCTACGACAAGCTGTCTGAACGGTGTATCTCTCACATCTCCTACAGCAAAAATCCCTTTTTCAGATGTCTGCATATGTTCGTCTGTCACAATATATCCGGCTTCATCTTTTTCAAGATCGGGTACTAGCTGGGTTTGCGGTATGGAACCGACAAAAACAAATACCGCATCAAACTCTTCCTCATAAACTTCTTCTTTATCGGTTCTTGAAAAAGTGACAGTTCTGACTTTGGTATCATCTCCCTTTATTTCTGTTGCTACTGTATTGAATCGAACTTCAATGTTAGGGTTCCTCAACACCTTGTCAGCCACAGCTTTCTGTGCTCTGAAACGATCCCTTCTGTGAATCATAACAACTTTGTCTGTAAGGTTGGCCAGGTAGTTTGCTTCATCGCAGGCGGCATCACCACCCCCTACCACCAGCATTTTTTTATTTTTGAAAAAAGGGCCATCACAGGTTGCACAGTAGGAAACTCCCTTTCCTGAATATTCTTCTTCTCCCGGAATTTCCAGATGCCTGTGTTTGGCTCCGGTTGCTATAATGATGGTTTTTGTCTGAACAGATTCCTTAGAGGTTTCCACAATAAAGGAATTATCTTTTTTAGTGATTCCCTTTACTGTAGCGGTCATAAATTCGGCGCCGAATTTCTGAGCCTGTTTATGCATATCCATGGAAAACTGAAATCCGTTAACTGGTTCAGGAAATCCGGGATAATTTTCGAGGTCCGCAATCAGTAGAGCCTGGCCTCCCGGTGCCATCTCTTCAATCACCAGGGTCTTGAGATTTGAACGGGCACCATATTGAGCTGCTGTTAAACCGGCTATTCCGCCACCAATGATAACTAGATCCTTTTCCATAAATTATATATCTCCTTGATACTATATATACATTTCATTTGTCAGTTTCAATATACTAATAGATACTAGGATAATCAAATTTAATCAGGAAAGAAAGGACATAAGGGGGGATTTCGCACTATACTTGAAGAGGAATATGATGTTTAAAAATGTATATAAAAGCCCCGGGCCAGAGAAAAGTTCCTTTCTGAAAAGCTTCTCTCTCTCTTTATTGATAGTATGTTTCTGTGTCTTTCAAAGTTATGGGAATGTACCTTATCAGACTGAAAATCTTTATCTCCCGTTTCTTTCTCAGGACGAACCGCTGGATACTGAAGTTTTTATTGATCTACTTTTAACAGCATCGGGAAGTGAACCGGACAGATTCGGCCGCTATCACTCCAGGATTGAGAACCTGATAAGCGGGCTTGAAACTTTTATGGAAGCAGAAAAAAGGAAGGATGAAAGTCAGCCGGAGGGTGATCTTGTTCTCAGGTTTATGCATGAAACGTCCTTGAAAAGGTACTACGAGTATCAGACAAGGTTGGATAGGCTTCTCGACACGGGCACTTACAATTGTGTCTCTTCGGCTGTCCTTTACATGCTGCTGGCCAGAGCCGCAGGACTGGATGTTCACGGAATCCATGCGGTAGATCATGCGTTCTGTCAGGTTCTTGATAATAACAGCAATCAGATGATAGATGTTGAAACAACAAACCTGTGGGGATATGACCCGGGAACAAAACGGGCATTTTCTTCGGAATTCACAGATATAACAGGTTTTGTCTATGTTCCTCCCGGCGATTATGCCAAGAGGGATGTACAGAGTGACCGGGACATGGCAGGGCTTATCTTACAGAACCGCATTGTGGAACATCAGAAAAGGAATGAGTTTGTAAAGGCTCTCAATCTTGCGGCAGACCGTTTGGTACTGACCGGATCTGAAACTGCATTGAAAGACTATTTTGATTCGGTTCAGAATCTCGCAGCCTGGCATAATCTGAAAAAAGAGTACGAAGTCGGTGTTGTTGTGATTAATACCGTCGAATACGCCGGATACGAACTGCCTGATTTCCTTGTGGAAACCAGATATCAGCTGATCTATAACATGTGCAGTTCTGTTTTGAATGACGGTGAGACTGGGGAAGCAGAAAGGTTACTACAGACCTATGGAGTTTATATACCGGATAATCTTACCGAAGAACTTACTTTTCTTATTGAAGAAAGGAAAGTCGATGACCTGATTAGAAAGGGGTACAAAAACGAAACAGTCAATCGTATCCTGGAACTGGAAGATCAAGGTGTATTAACAAAAAAAAGGGCTGAAGAAATGCTCATATATCTATATGCCAAAGAAGCAGAAAAAATTGCCCTGGAAAACAGTTTTCTGGATAGTCTTGTTTTTTTGAGAACTGCCCGGAATCAACTGTTTGACAACAGGGAATTCCAGCGTCTGCTTGCTGTTTATGAAAATAATTATGCTGTTTCAATACACAATTCGGTAATCCCGCTTTTGGAAGAGTCCCTGTGGGATCAGGCGGAAAATATTATTCTCAACGCTTTGACCGTCGTTCCGGGAAACAGAATCCTGAAGGATGATCTGAAAAAACTGGATTCTTTCCGATAAATTTCAATTGCCAATATTTTACTAAGTTCCTCATCAGAATCCTCCGAAAATATAATGAAGGAGTGTTGTTTGATGATATCGAACCGTATGATTGATAAACTGCTTAAGCTTCTGGAAACAGAATTGAATATCATCAGATCATATAATCAGGGTTGTGAGGACGTCCATCGTTATGTTGTGTCCAAAGACTGGCAGAATCTGGAAAAATCTCTTCATAATCTGAAAATCCGGGCCGAACAGCTTTCTGATTCTGATAATGAACGGGAATTGATGGTAGCTATACTGAAAAAAGAGATGAATCTTCCTGATGAGTGTTCATTCGGACTTCTCGTAAGCAGATTCCCTCAGGATAAAGCCAGAGAAATAAATGACTTGAAAAGGAATATTCGCAGATCTATATACTCTTTGCAGGGCAGGATCAAGGGGATTGGGAAATATACAGAATCCCAGTCTGGCTCACTGAAAGATGTACTGGACATTCTTATTCCGGATCAGAAAGGTAAAATATACAATCGGTATGGATCAACCATGGCGGGAGGATCAAATCCTCTTCTGGTAAACAGGCATTTTTAAGGTAAGGTAACGATATGGGTTCTACTTTCAGCGGAATTGAATTAGGGAAAAGGAGTCTTCAGGCTCATACTCAGGGTTTACAGACCATCGGTCACAATATGAGTAACGCATCAACAGAAGGATACAGCCGTCAGAGAGTGAGGCTTTCTGCTACAGATCCCATTTATATGCCCCAGCTGAACAGGGAAGAGCGCCCCGGCCAGATCGGCCAGGGTGTTGATGTCACCATGGTAGAACGGATACGGGATACCTTGCTGGAAAACAGAATTCTTGCTCAGGGCGATGAAACAGGGTATTGGGAAACCCGGGATCAGTACCTTCTTATGGTCGAGCAGATCTACAATGAGCCCTATGATACATCGGTCAGAACTCTTATGGATAAATTCTGGGACAGCTGGCAGGAACTTTCAGTTCATCCAGAAGATATGGCGGCACGGCAGGCCGTACTGAAAAGGAGTGAATCACTCATCGATGGCATCAACAGCAGGTATACACGGCTTAAAGAGACCAGAGTGATGCTGAATGATGATATCAAAGTCTCTGTAGGAGAGGTAAACAGTCTGCTTCAGGATATAGCAAAACTAAATGTTCAGATTGAAAAAAGCCAGGCCCTTAATGACAATCCCAATGATCTGCTGGACAAAAGGGACCTTCTGGTAGAAAAACTTTCCGGATATATGAATGTCACTGTGGATAACCGTGATCCCGATGAGTTTTTGATTCACACTCAGGGTATGCACCTGATTCAGGGAAAGCAGGTGAATCTTCTCGTAACAGAACCCAATCCTCTTAATGAAGGACATGTGGATATTGTCTGGGAAAGAACCGGTGAACAGATCGATATCAGAAACGGTAAACTGGCAGCGCTTCTGGAATTGCGTGATGATGATGTGAGAGGGGAAATCCAGAATCTGGATATGATGACCGTTAATTTTACGGATATGGTTAATGAAATTCATCGTGAAGCCTATTCCGCAAATGGTCAAACCGGTCAGGATTTTTTCTCAGAATATCCGTTTGTAAATAATCTGGCCGGAAATTACGATCTGAATGGCGATGGAGAATACGATCACTCTTATGTTTTCAGAATTAATGGGCTGAATATCATGGATCCTGAACAGCAAACCGGACTTCAGGGTACCATAACTCTGTCCGGAGCTCAGGGGAATGTTGATATAAACTACTATCCCACAGACCGTGTCTCTGATATTGTCGACCGTATCAATAATGCCGGGGCAGAAGTCAAGGCTTTCATCGATCGAAACGGTCATTTCGCCATGAAGGCAACCCATGCCGACGACATGAATAACCCTGATTTTGTTATCCGGCATATTGAAGATTCCGGTCAGTTCCTGGCGGGCTATACAGGAATCCTTCAGGGATCAGGTCAGGATAATGCCTATGACTGGAACCAGCAGGATGCCGTTTTAAATCTCCGGGAGGGCGGAGTCAGGTACAGTGTCGCTCCATTAGCCCATCCTTCAGGGTGGCTTAAGGTGAATCCAGCCATGACAGCCGATCCTACAGCTATTGTCTCAGGGCTTGGTTCTATCGGACGGGAAGCTCTTCCCGGTGACGGTAGTGCCGCTCTGGAGATCGCTGCATTGCGCAATAAAAATGTAATGCTCGGGCAGTCCAATACCTTTGACGATTATTTTGCAACCTCTATTGCAGAAATAGGCTTGAAAGGCGAAGTGGCACAGCAGGCAAATGAATCACAGCAGCTGGTTATGAAGGATCTCAAAGATTTTCAATCTTCCATTTCCGGTGTGAATATGGATGAAGAAATGGCAGAAATGATTAAGTTCCAGCACGGATATAATGCTGCCGCCCGGTTTGTGAATGAAATAAACCAGATGCTGGATACGATAATCAACAGAATGGGAGTTTGATAGATGAGACGAATTAGTTCAGGAATGCCGAATACGGATCTTCAATATCAAATGCGTCTGAGAGATTTCAGAATGAATGAAATGCAGAGCAGCATAGGCAGCAGCAGAAGGCTGAATAATCTCAGGGATGATCCCATTGCTGCTGCCCATTCTAGCAGATACACATCCCATGTGACTCATCTTGATCGGTATGTACGCAACATGGACTATGCAAAAGGAGAGTACTCCCTGGCGGAGACTTCAATGGATCAGTCTGTTCAGATCGTACAGAGGTTGAGGGAACTTGCTGTCCAGGGCAGTAACGGAACATATGCGAAAGAAGACCTTGGTTACATGGCTGCCGAAGTAAATGAGCTATTGGACGAACTGTTAGCCGCAGCCAATGCAAAAAGTGCAGACGGTAGAGCTCTTTTCGGAGGAAACGATACTCTGGATGAACCATTTATTGCCATGGAAGGCCGGATTCCCGGATTGGAAAAGCCGGGTGTAACCAATGTTGTGTACAGTGGAAATATTGTGGCTAATCAAACTGATATTTCAGAAAATGCCAGGATCGACCTCAACTTTGCAGGAAATAAAGTATTCTGGGCGGAACAGCAATACCTTTATAGTCAAAGAGATGCCTTGGAATATGTTGTTCCCGAAGATACCAGCATCAGTATCGATGGAAAAAATATCCCTTTGATGAGAGGGGATAGTATTCATGGCATCATCAGAAAAATAAATTCTTCCGATCTTGCTGTAAAAGCGTCTATTGATCCTGTTACGAATGCGCTCACCCTGGAAACAACTGTACCGCACCAAATATGGATGGATGAACCTCAGGAAAGCCGGGTATTAAAAGATCTGGGTGTTCTGAATGAAACCGGTTCTAGACCTCCGCAGAACTATCATTCCGATGTGGTTATAGGCGGTGGTTCCCTGTTTGATACTGTGATTGCCATGAGAGACAGTCTTCTGAAAGGTGATCAGGATTCCGTCGGTGGAAGAGTCCTGGGAGCACTTGATAAGTCGCTGAATAACCTTCTTTATAATATGTCAGACCTTGGTGCCAGAACAGAACGGCTTGAGCATACTTACGCCAGATTGGACAGTGAACGGATGAATGTCGTTTCAATGAATGCCAAATTGACAGATCTTGATATGACAGAGGCAATTACCAATCTGAAAATGCTGGAATATACACAAAAAGCGGCATATCAGTCGGCTTCCAGAATTCTGGATACTAAATTAATGGATTTTTTGAGGTAAAAAATGCAGATTAAAACAAAAGCATACGGGGTTGTAGAGATTGATAACAGACAGATCATTACATTCCCCACAGGACTTTTCGGATTTGAAACTTTCCACCGGTATGCGCTGATGGATGCCAGACAGCAGCCGTTTTACTGGCTTCAGTCTCTGGATATGGAGGAAGTTGCTTTTGTACTGATAAAACCTACGATTTTCAGACCCGATTACAAAGCCAGGGTTATGAAGTCTGATCTTGAATCACTGGAACTGGAAAAGGAAGATTCTGAAAATGCCCTGGTATTCAGTATTGTCTCCTTTCATGATGATAATCAGACTATGACAGCGAACCTTCAGGGGCCGATTCTTATAAATAAACTCAATAAAACAGGAAAACAGTGTATCTCTATCGACTCCCAATGGAAAACCCGTCATAATATTGCAGAGGAAATGGCATCTCAAAAGGACTCTGTATGCTGATATTATCCCGTAAAAAAGATGAAAGCATAGTAATAGGTGATAATATAACAATCTCTGTGGTCGATATTAAAGGTGATCAGGTAAAGCTGGGAATAAATGCTCCTAATGATGTCAAAGTCTTCAGACAGGAAGTTTACGAAGCAATCCAGGAAGAAAACAAGGCTGCCGCATCGATTTCCGATATACCGGTCAACTTTACCTTTCCGGATTTTAAAAATAAGAATTAACTGTCCATTGATCGCATATAAATGGAATTGAACTGATCTTCAATGGTAAAAAAAAGGTCGATCAGTCCAGGGTCAAAATGATTTCCTTTCCCTTCTCTGATTATCTCTTTAGCCACTTCATGAGAAAAAGATTCTTTGTAGCTCCTTTTTGAACGAAGGGCATCATAAACATCTGCAATAGCTACAATCCTGGCTGCAAGAGGGATCATTTCTCCGAAAATTCCGTAGGGGTACCCGGTACCGTCCCATTTTTCATGATGGGAAAGAGCGATATCCCTGGCCATAGGATTGGGATAGGTGCTTAAAATATAGGCGCCATTTTTTGTGTGTTCATTCATAATTTTTCTTTCCCATGGTTCAAGAGGACCTTCCTTATTTAAAATATCGTCGGGTGTGCCTATTTTCCCCACATCGTGCATGGCCGCAAGAAAACTGATATTTTCAATGAAGGCTTCGTCAACCTCAGGATAATTTTCTGTACCTTTGAGATACAGACTCATTGTTCTGCTGTAGAAATTGACACGTTCAATATGAAAACCCGTATCATTATCTTTTAGTTTGGATGCTTCCAGAAGGCTTAGGAAGGTATTTTGAAGTACATCTTTGAATTCCTTTGTAATTATGTCCCATGTACAGATATAACAGTAGGGAAGATCATTTTTGAATGCAAGCGGCTGAATCATAATTTTTAAAAAAAGATTGGAATCATTATTGCCAATAGGTTTTATCCGTCCAGCCCAGGAGTATGAACCGGATTTCTTTTCGAGATGATTTTTCATTTCCCAGGTAGAGGAGTTATATTCATTGAAATTGAAAAGTTCGGGAAGAAATAATTTCTCATTTTCATCCGGGGAATTGAGAATTTGCAAAAAAGCTTCATTCTTCCAGCGGATCTGCAGATCAAGATCTACCAGGCATAAAGGAATCGTACTGTTGCTGTTGTGGCTAATCCAGTTTTCAACGCATTCCAATACAAAAATATCTTCAGGAACTTCATTTATCAAATCGGGAAATAAGGACCAGAAATATGAGCGTTTCTGTTCTATCAGAGACAGAGTGTCTATCTCTTCCAACTCTTCAAGAACTTCAGGTTCATCAATTATTGATTCATCCCTTAAATCTGGATCAAGTCCATCCATTTCCTATTCTCCAAACATGGCTATTTCCGCTTCACTTTTTCTTAAATAAACAGGTCCTGTAGAAATATCGGCCGGTCCATTCTTGTCATATATCTGTAACCCCAGTTCCAGCATTTGTCTTGATTTCCCCATTTTGTAATTTTTATCATAAAAAACACCGGATTTCCTGTCTAATGGTAAGGTCATGCAGTCCGGTCCGGTAAATAGAATTTTATCGTACTGTTTTAATTGTAATACAATTTCTTCGGGAAGTATGTCTAAATCAGTCGTAATTCTTTTGCCTTTTAAAAAAACCGAGCAGTAATATCTTTTTTTCCTGGCATCAATAACAGGTACAACAGGTCCGTCAAAAAAGTCCAGTCCATAAGCCAGATAATCCAGAGTAGGAACCGCCACATAAGGGATTTCCAATCCAGTGGATAAACCTTTTATTGTTGCCATGGCAATTCTCAAGCCCGTAAATGAACCAGGTCCCAGAGAAGTCACGAGCAGGTCTAGATCAGACGGTGTCAGCGATGCAGTCTGTAATAAATGATCTATCTGTACAAGAAGATTTTCAGAATGCTTCAGGCCGCAATCCAGAGTTACTTCAAAATAGGATTCACCTTTTTTAAGACAAATACTGAGTAGGGTCGTCGATGAATCAATGGCTAGCACATTCTTCATGGAAGATTCTCCTGATAAGTTATAGAACGGGATCCATTTTCAAGGATATGGATCCGGATGACTTTTCTTTCTTCAGGAAGGTATTCCAGAATCCTCTCACTCCATTCGATAATGCTGATTCCATCCCCGTACAATAGATCCTCGGCTCCCAGCATTTCAAATTCTTCTATACTGTCAATACGATAAAGATCCATATGATATAAGGGAAGTGTTCCATAATATTCAGATATAAGGGTATAGGTAGGACTGGTCACTTCTTCCTGAATTCCCAAGGCAGAAGCGATGCCTTTTGTGAGAGTTGTTTTTCCGGAACCAAGATCACCTTCCAGGCAGATAATATCGCCTTTTTTCAACTCTTTTCCAATGGTAAAACCGATTTGTATCGTTTCGGTAGAACTTTTACTTATAAATTCAGACAAATTTATTTTTCCTGCTGATCAATCTCTTGCAACTGACTCTTCAAAATTTTCAATATGGGTACCAAAGGATAATCTATCGGCTCAAGTAATTCAACTGTTACATCCCTTTGTCCTGTCGGAAGCATTTCAACTGTGGATTGAAATTTGACACTGGCTTTTTTATCCATAACAAGAGAAAACAAGGCTGTCCCTTCATACTGGTTTCTGTAATAAATGAGAGTATCTTTTTTTTTGAGATCAATAATCGAAAGAAGTTTCATCTTTATTCCTGATTCATGGATTAATATAATGCATATTGTTTAAATCTACTCAAAATCATAGACATATTCATTGATTCTATTAAGGTTTTTACTGGAAGCTCTTGTGAACATTATATGCAGAGATGTGTAAATACGGCTTTGTGTTCTCGAATCGACAATCTTGCCGTATGTAACAACGGGGCTGCCTTTGATAGGTTCAAAATTCAATTTGATCAACTCGCCTTTTTTAAGAGGTTTTGTTGTTTGCAGTGCGCATCCCCCCGCAGATAAATCTGTCAGAGTTCCCATTCTTCCCTGGTTTTTCAGAACAAAAACCTCTTTTCTTTCTTTTTTTCCATGTCCGGTAATTCGTATCTGAATAGGAAAAAGATAACAGGGACGTTTAATCGATTTCCGTCTGAATTTTCTTTGATAGGATCGATTAATTTTGTTTGAATGCTGCAGAAAAACGCTGGTAATGCCCTTTACCGAATTGTATCCGATAACCTTGGTGGAAAAAGTATACTCTTCACCGTCATCGCCCCAGATGAGTACGTCAACCTTGGATCCCTTGTTCCAGCGTACTTCCGTGCCGTTTTTATTTAAAGGGACTCTAGCGCAGTAAAACTCTTTCAAATTAGCGGTAACAACAGAAGAGTAGCGGTTTCCATTAGGCATTTTGAAGGTTATCGGTTGGCTGAGCTTCAGTTTCTTTGTATCTGTGAGCTGAACAGATTCCGCATAAACCCGTTCTATCCGTTGTTTAATTCTGTAAATATTCAGTTTCCGTTCTTCTATGATCGAAGGCGGTGCTTCCATATGATTGATATCCCGTAATGCCTGCCCCAAAGTGTTGTTGAGAGTTCTTGTATTGCTTAAAAGTGCAAAAGGTTTGGTTACATGATACGTTTTAACCAAACCTTCCAAAAGAAAAGTCTGCTTTTTGTTAAGACCTATCCTTGCAGCTTCTCTTCTAAAAGCCCGTTTGCTGAATCTTTTTGTTTTCCCATTGCTCTGTTCGCTCAGTTTGTTTCCGATAATGAGAAGAAGCATCGTCCCGAACATAACCCCGAGAAAAATAAAATTCTGTTTGGGATCCGAAGGGGTAAAAAGCTGCCCTTTGAATCGGGAAGTCGTCTGTAACAGAGAAATCAGGAGCATCATTTAATCACCTTTTAATATTGAATCAAAAAAACGGGGAAACGCTTCCATCCTCGGCATGATTTCATACTCCATCAGGTCTCCCAGCAGGACAGAGTCTTCATTGGAAAAAGCTTCTGCCAGTTCCTTGAGTATTCTGGACATTTCTGAAATATGTTCTTTTAGTTCTGCTTTCTGATTCTGTTCAATTTGGTTTTCGGGAATATTAGTATACACCCTTAAAAGCTTTTGAAACAATTCAGAAAAGCGGATAATAATTTCCATAGCTTCCCGGTCTTTCCCAGTCTGCAGCATCAGAGAAACCTCTTCCATCTGAGGAAGCATTGCCTGTATTGTATCATAAGTTTCGCTGCCGGATTTTACAGGGTCGGTGATTTCTTCCATTCGCCCTTTGATAACAGCACCCAACATAATAAAACCTTCCAGAACAGATATAACATTCTGCTCATCCCTCTCTTTTTCAGGAAGAAAACCATTGCTTTGCAGAAGGTTCGCCATATGGTTTTTTATTGCCTGATTATTATCATCCAGAAGAAGTTCAAAACTGCCTTCAATATACTGATATTCATCCAGCAGATCGTTCAGTAACTTTATGTTTCCCTCTTTCAGGGATTGGATGAACATTTCGGTGTAGCTGAGCAGTGTTTCAAGATTTTGAACCTTAAGCTGCGACAGGGTAAGAGCCGTAAAAAAAATCTCTTCCTTTCCCGAAAAGGGGGAATCTTTCCAGTTTGCTGGATCGGTTATCTGTATCTCCTGTCCATCAAGGTGCATCTCAGTGATGCTGTAGCCTTGCGGAGTCAGCCAGGATTCGATGGAATGGTAAATATCACCAAGAGTCTTTTCATTTTCAAAAGAAAAATCGATTTCATCCTGGTTTATATAAATTTTCAATTATATCTCCTTACTTATTATTCTGCTGGTTGGTAAAACCATCCAGGGCACTGGAACTGGATTCCAACTGATTCAGCATGCTTTCCATAGTCCCGTATTTTCTTTTAAGGTCGCTTTCATAATCAGAAAGATACTCTTTGTAATCCTCAATATCGTCATTTGTTCTGTCAATATTGCTGTCAATCAATGAAATCTTGTTGGCCAGGATCCCTCCTGTCTGAATATAGGGATTCAGAAAACGGTCCATCTCATATCCGGCTCCGCTGTCAATGACAAGATCTCCATCTGTATCCATACCGAAGAGTTCCTTGATGGCAGGGCTCTTTTCCTGCAGGGATTTGTCCAGAAGTTCCTCATTTATTTCCAGATATCCTCTCAGTTTGCTGGCATTGATGCTTCCGCCGCTGCCTGTTGCATTTGTTGAAATCCCTATCTGGGAAAGCATGGATAATTCCCGTTCAAGAGAAGTATTGTAGGGAGAAGCTGTTATCCTTTGCAAGCGGTTTTTAATCTGCATCAAAGTGATATCTCCGCGGAATGTTCCAAGGTCTTCAAATGCTTTCTCTCTCTCTTCATCAGAAAAATACTCGATTTCATTTATAATATCGGAATTATCTGATGATAATATAAGTAATTGTGTCATTGTCTGATTGTAGTTATATACAAATTTTATAATTTCATCCTTTGCCTTTTCTATATCGGGCTTGACTGTTATGTCAACTTCCTCATCAGGGTCAGCTCTGTTTAGCTCAAGTGTGACTCCGGGAATAAGATCATCAATATTATTTGTATCCCGTTCCACCTGAATACCGCTGAATTCCAGAATAGCATTCTGGGCTGTTGATAGAGAATTGACAGGGACATAGCCATTCGATGTCCTGGGATCGGTAATCCGCATATTTGAGATAGTTATCTCTTTAAAATTGTTTTTGTTTTCAAGAATAATCTCTTCCAGTCTGTTTTCTGTTCCTGTGAGAGGAATCTTGACTGTTTCAGTGTAGGTTCCGTCATGAATTTCCGGAAGAGGAGAATCTCCATCCTGATAAGCAAGAGTTCCGATCTGATAATCTACCATTACTTCAGGAAGGGGAGGTGCCTGCCATTGAGGAACCTTGGCGGAACTGCTGAAGCTCTCCACAACAGCTCCCCTGAATGCTGCATCTGGAACATCCGGAAGAAGGGGTTCTGGAGGAGGCTGCGGCTGGTTCTCTTCAGGGTCCAGTTCAGTTACAGAAATTTCATATTCAAGGAACATTCCGCTTTCAAAAGGGATAGAGTTTGTTAAAGGTATGGAAATTCGGCTCTCCGGCTTTAATTTGATAGAATTGTCAGACTCCAGGAGAATAGAATCCTTCTGGTAATTAATATTATTTAACTCTTTGGAAAACTGAACCGTGCTGGAATCTGCTTTTGCCCGTTCCAGAATCCCTGTATCCAATGCCCAGCTAAGAGCGTCATTTTTAAATGCCAAACGATTCTCTTCTCCGGTTTTTTGAGATTCAAAAAGGATTACCTGAGTATCAGATGTATCTTTTACAACGGTTACATTTAATAGTCCGTCTGATTTCTTTTCTATCCGTTCACCGAAATCTGATAATTTCCCTCCCCTGTACCGAAGAGAAAAATCTTTTTCTCCTATGGAAAAAGAGTAGGTTCCCTCGGGGACTCTTAAATTGTCATCCAGAGAAGGAGAGATGAACCTGTCTGACTGGGCAGTTTTGATGACTGTAAATGAGAGTTCCTGGTTTGTAGCCTCCCGTGTTGCTGTAGCTGTTAGTAGTCTTTCGTTTGAAGATTCAACTATTTTTTCATTAAAAGGGTTTTCAAAACCGAAAAGAGTCCGGGATGAGCTTCTCAAACTGCTGATTTTCCGGTTAAGGTCCTGCCAGACCTTTTTCTCATCCTCCAATTCTGTAATGGAATTCTCCATTTCAGTCAGTTTGACTTTTTCAACATCCATCAAACCTTTAATGAGTTCTTGTGTATTGTATTTGCTGTTTAAACCGGGGATGCTGATGTCAGCCATGCGATCCCCGATTATTTTTAAGCCATTTGATCAATAAAAATACCGATTGCTTCCTTAAGGTTTTCATGCAGCCTCTGTAATTCCTGTGATGGAATTTCCTTAACTACTTTATCGGTATCTCTGTCTATGATTTTGACGACAAAGCTGTCAATCTTTTCATTCACAGAATAACTGAACCTGGTATTCGAAGTTAATTCGTTGAGAATTCTTTTAGTTTCATTCATATCAGGATGGGATAATTTAACTTTTTTCTGTTCCAGCTCTACCTGTTGTTTTGCTTTTGATGCCTGCTGATTAACTTTAGCAATATTAACCGGTCCTGAATTGGTAATACGACCAATATCCATTGAGACCTCCCTGTAAAATAGAGGAGGGGGAGGACGCGAACTCCCCCTGCAACTATGTTGAAAAAAGATAACGTCCAGAAATCTCTTTTCCAGTTAAAATATTACCCTATTTTTTAGCCGAGAAGCTGCAGTACTGACTGAGTTCTTACATTGGCCTGAGCCAGCATTGAAGAACCAGCCTGGTTCAGTATCTGATTTTTCGTGTAATCCACGACCTCAGAGGCCATGTCTACATCACGAATCCTGGATTCAGCTGCCTGCATATTTTCAGAAGCAATAGCAATCCCTTTGGCTGCCATTTCAAATCTGTTCTGGTAAGCACCAAGATCGGCTCTCTGTTTATTAACAGTTTTCAGAGCTTCATCTACGATACCGATAGTTCTGTTAGCTTCTTCCACAGATGAAAGGGTAACAATTCCGCCACCACCCTGTTCATTCTGGAGACCAAGAGCTTCTGCGGTCATAGTTCCAATAAAGATCTGTTCTTTCTGATCCATATTGGCACCTACCTGAAGCGCCATGATATCACCAGTTACAGAGTTTTCTGCAAACCGACCTGTAAGAAGATTCATTCCGTTGAACTGTGCGTGAGAAGCAATCCGGTTCATTTCATCAACAAGCTGAGAAACTTCAACCTGAATCTGCATTCTGTCTTCTGCGGTATAAATACCGTTGGAAGCCTGTACGGACAATTCTCTTACACGATGAAGAATATCCTGTGTTTCCTGAAGATAACCTTCGGTTGTCTGGATAAAGGACACTCCGTTCTGAATATTTTTCTCAGCCTGATTAAGACCTCTTATCTGAGATCTCATCTTCTCTGATACTGCTAATCCAGAAGCATCATCTGCTGCTTTATTGATTCTCAGTCCTGAAGACAGCTTTTCCATATTTACTGCTGTTTCTGCCTGAGAAACTCCGAGCTGCCTGTTTGCATTAATGGCACTCATGTTGTGATTTATTATCATATCACCCTCCTAGCGAAGTTATTGGCATCCATGCCTCAAACCTGTATGCACCTGACCATCGGTTAGCATCATCGCGTCGCTTAACCTGTGAACAGCTGAACAGGGAGATTTCCCGATTCCCGTAAGAAATCGAAAAATCTCCCAGTCCTGTGCCTACATCGGAAGGTTATGTCAAAGAACAAAACTCCAATGATGCTCTCTGGTGAAATCACCAAAGAACATCAGTTAACATTATATTATGCTATTGGAGAAGTTGCAAGACAGATTGTGTCCTCTGGTTAGCCTGAGCAAGCATGGCATTGCTGGCCTGAGTGAGGATCTGGTTCTTGGTGAAATCAACAGATTCTTTAGCCATATCCAGGTCTCTTATTCTGGATTCAGACGCCTGCAGATTTTCAGCACCAACGTCAATGCCTTTGATCGCCATTTCCAGTCTGTTCTGATAGGCTCCCAGATCAGCTCTCTGTTTATTGACAGTTTTCAGAGCTTCATCCAGTACACCGATATTTCTGTTTGACTGTTCTGGAGTAGAGATGGACATAATTTCACCGGAACCGATCTGTCTGAGCCCAAGAGCTGTGGCAGTCATGGTACCGATATAAACCTGCTCTCTCTGATCCATATTGGCGCCGATGTGGAACCACATAGAGGCAGTAACAGTATTAAATCCGTTATCAGCAGCAAATCTTCCTGTCAGCATGTTCATTCCATTAAACTGGGCATGAGATGCGACTCTGTCGAGTTCGTCAACAAGCTGGGATACCTCTACCTGAATCTGCATTCTGTCTTCTGCGGTATAAATACCATTGGAAGACTGAACTGCCAGTTCCCGGACTCTCTGAATGATATCTGTCGTTTCCTGCAGAAAACCTTCAGTTGTCTGGATAAAAGAGATACCGTCTGCGGCGTTTCTGCTAGCCTGATTCAAACCTCTGATCTGTGACCGCATTTTTTCTGAAACAGCAAGACCAGACGCGTCATCACCGGCTTTGTTGATCCGCATACCGGAAGACAGTTTTGCCATATTGGAAGCAGTACTGTTGGAGGCAATGTTCAGATTTCTCTGAGAAGTCATTGCACTCAAATTGTGATTAATTATCATAAATTCCTCCATGAATTTTTTATGAGGGCATCCATGCCCCGAGGGATTTTATCCCTCTAAAAATTCTATCGTCAGGAGGTTCTGATAAACTTGAAAAAAATATTAAGTTTTTTTAAAAAAAACCGATTTATCGGGATTCGTAACTGCCGCTTTAATTATTTTGGTCGTTTTTCAGAAAATTCAGATATTCCAGAGCAATCGGATCATCAGGCTCCAAATCCAGCACAGTGCGGAAAAAGCCTTCAGCTTCTTTATTTTTTCCCTGCTTTAATGAAAGAATTCCCATGTTGGAAATCACTTTAAGGTTTTCAGGGTCAATTTCAAATGCTCTATGCAGGCTGGATTCTGCCTCTGAATACTGTTTAAGTTCTATATGACAAATGGCTAACTCATTGTAAATGTCCAGCTGAGCCCCATTGAGCTCTTTCGCTTTTGAAAAAGCCTGTAGCGCTTCCTCAAATTTTTCCATTTTTCTCAGAGCCCACCCTTTGATAAACCAGGCATTCCATACATCGGGATTATGGTTTAAAAAATCATCTATTTCTTTAAGGCCTTCCTGGTTCTGATCATTTCTGATTAATGTGTAGGCTTTATTATAGGACTGGTTTTGGGATTTTATATTATCTGAATCATTTAAAATCTTTTTGGCTTCGGCGATTTTTACCTCATCATCACCGAATTTCAGATAGGAATCTGCCAGTTCTGATGCTTTTACAAAATCCTGTTTGTTATAGAAAAAGCATGCGCCATTAAAAAAGATATCAGGGAGTGAATCTCCCTGATCAATAATTTCCATATAGGAATCTTCCGCCAAGTCTCTGTAATAACTGGAGTCGTCATTCTTTTCCAAAAGTTCCAGATGATTGGCTCTATTTTCAAACAATATTGTTAGATTAAGTCTGTGCCGGTAATTGAAAGGTTCCAAGCCTATCAGAGCCCGGAATATCTCTTCCGCAAGATCAAATTCCTTGGTTTGCGCTTTGACTATCCCTGACTGAGTCAGCTCCTGGATAATCGCAGGTTTTACATGCAGTATAAAATTTCTGTAATATCCGTTATTTTCATTGCCCGGATCGTAAGCCAGGAGTTTCAGCATCCCTGAAAGAATCATCTCCCAGCTTAAATCTTCCATATTCCAGTCTTCCGGAGATATTCCTGACGGTATCTCTACTGGTAAAAGTATGGAGGGGTCAAGAGAGATATCGGAACTGCTGAATTGAAAATTTTCAGGGACAGATATCATAATAATTGAATCGAGGGGGTTAGGGGATTTCATAATACTCCAATAAAATTATTTAGAGAAAAGATAATTGTTGATTATCATCTTGTAGCCTAAAGGTAAATCTTCCAATGTGAAGAAAATAGCTACAGCAACCAAATCTCTGCGGCCCTGTACTTCTTCAAAACGAAGAATCTTTCCTTTTATGGTGATCTGTTCCGGTTTGTCAGTAATGATTTTAACATAGACATCTTTATTGAGAAGGAATTTGGCATTCCCCTGAATGATAACCTTGCAGCCGGAAAAAGAAAGATCTCTGAGAATCCCTTTTCTGGGGATATTATCAATAGTGAGAACACAATTTTTTGAACCCAGGTGAAGTGCATTGAGACTCTCGGAGGTTATCAGGATTCTCTCTTCTTTTCTTTTTGTTGCATTAATATTGGCTTCCAGCAAAAAACCCAGTATTTCAATCAGATCATCTGGTGGTTTGGTGGAGAAATTCAGGGAAAGCAGAAACAATTCAGATTTGTCTTTTGAAAATTTTGTAAAAGAATGCAACCTCGTCTGAATAAAAAAATTATGCTCTACAGGTTTGGGTGATTCATCTCTTAAAAAGCTCAATCGCAAGGGGATGTTGGTTTCACTGTCTTTCAGCTCTTGTAGAAAAGCTTCAGATATATTGGCAATAACCCTTGCAGACTCCATGCTTGAACTATACAGGATGCAGGATCTAGCACCTTCTTTCAGTTTCAAAAAGACCTTTTTAGGCTGAAGGCCGGTAATTTTACTGACATCTTTATTGAATGTTACATCGATGGTACAGAATTTTGAGTAGAAATTTGATATAACCTGATTTGTAACAATAGCCATATGTAAAAAATAGTACTTCTAATTAAATGCACAGTCAATCGATGATGACGAATAAAAAATAAACCCGCAGTGCCGCTTCGGGAGTTCATCCTCTTGAACTCTCATGTTCAAGTGGGATTCCGTTCCTGAACATCCTGTTTCTCCTCAATAGGGATAGCAATTCCGTTCAAAGCATTTAGGAACCCCTTGGATTGTACTTGTCGCAAGAGAAAATTCCCTCAATAAACACGAACACCGCAGGTAATTTTTAATTTACTGTTTCATCCAATACCTGTATTACCCTTTGAAAAGCCCGATCTATCTCTTCCTGTACATTAAGAGCCTCCGGATCTTTGGAATCAGAAACCTTTCTGTACTGGTTGTTTTTAAGATTGATTAGCTCGTCGACAATATAGATGCTGGATAATATGGAAAGCTTTAACTGATCTATAGATTTATGCTTTTCTCTGGTTTCTTCAATTTTTTTATTCAAGAACCAGATGACCTGCTTCAATTGAGTTTGATCATCAGCTGATTTCAGCGTTAGATTAACTCCCAAAATATTTACTTTCAGCAGGTCATCTTTCATAATCAGAAAATTTCAAGGTTCTGGGGGTAACCGGAATCCTTGGTTTCCTCACTAGCCGGCTCCTCTTCAGGAGCCGGTTCACTTTCTGGTGAACTTTCAGTATCTTCTGTTTCCTCAGAAGGGGAGACGTCTTCTGTATCAGAGTCCATCTCTTTCTCTTCATAAGAATCTTCCGCACTCATTTCCAACTGTTCCGATTGATTGCCTGACATATCACTTGATTCAGAATCTTCAGAACTTTCCTCTTCGGCCGCAGCTGATTCATCAACAACGGGGGATTGTTCTTCTTCTACCTCTTCATCATTTAATTCTGAGTCGGTCTCATCCGAATCTGCAATTTCAGTTTCTTCACTAGTGGAAATCACTTCAGAAGCAAAGACTTCCTGTTCATCAGTTTCATCTTCAGATTCAAGTTCTGAAAACTGATTAAGAGCATCAATGATTCCTTTTTCTATCACGGCCTGTTCGCTGGCAAGGTCTGATTTGAGGTCTTCAAGCTGAGAAACCTGTTCTTTAAGAACTTCATTTTCATTCTTGAGTTCCCTGTTTTCAGTTTTTAACTTTTTGATTAATTGAACTGCATCGCTAACTTTTTTTTCCAGCAACTGAACCTGATCGAAAGTAATCATATAACATTATGCTCCTAAGGATGATTTAGCTTTTTCAACAAGCGCAGAAAAGCCTTTGGGATCTTCAATAGCCATGTTGGACAGGGATTTTCTATTGATTTCGATTCCTGCTTTATTGAGTCCGTTGATAAAACGGGAATAAGTTATTCCCTGTTCTCTACAGGCTGCAGAAATTCTTGCAATCCAAAGCTGTCTGAAGTCTCTTTTCCGGACTTTTCTGTCTCTGTAAGCATACTGTCCTGCTTTAACAACGGCATCTTTGGCTACACGGTGAAGTTTGCTTCTTCTTCCCCAGTATCCTTTCGCCTGTTTCAGGATTTTTTTCCTGTGATCTTTTCTTTTTGTTCCGTCTACCGCTCTGGGCATTACTTATTCCTTCCTTAACCGTAGGGTAATAATTTTTTCAGTCTGGGAATCTCAGTATGACTGATTACATCAGGATGTCTGAGTTTCCTTTTGCGTTTCGCAGACTTTTTGGTCAAAATGTGCCGGGTAGCCTGTTTTTTGTACTTGGCTTTACCGGTACCTGTCATCTTGAACCGTTTTGCCGCACTTTTGCGGGTTTTCATCTTCGGCATTTGAAACCTCTACTATTTCTTGGTTTTCGGACTCAGCAACATAGACATGAACCTTCCTTCCATACGGGGAGGGGAGTCCAGGTTGAATGAGCCTTCTTCAAGCAGTTCAATTAATTTATCAAGTACAACCTTCCCGAGTTCGGTATGTGCCATTTCCCGTCCGCGGAACCGGATTGTTACTTTTACTTTGTTACCATCATCCAGGAATTCCTGGACATGTTTTGTCTTGAAAGCCAGGTCGTGCTTTTCAATCTTCGGCTGCATTCTCACTTCTTTGAGCTTTACAAGTTTCTGTTTCTTTTTTTGTTCCCTGTTTTTCTTATCAAGGTCAAACTTGTATTTTCCATAGTTGAGAATCTTACAGACAGGCGGTTTGGACTGGGGCGCAACCTCAACAAGATCTGCACCGGCCTCTTTTGCCATCTCAAGTGCTTCACGGATAGGTACAATTCCTTTCTGATTGCCTTCTTCATCAATCAGTCTGACTTCCCTAACCCTAATCTGCTCATTTATTCTCAAATCTTTAACAGCCAACACAACTCCTTGGATATATCTTTGTAGATAGTATCCCTGCAATCAAATTTTCAAAAAATATATCATGTACTCGTTGAAGAGTCAAAGGGGAAGGGACCCTCTTTTTATCTTCACCGCAAGGGAATATAGAGGATTTTACCATTTCTGTCTATATAGGGGCTTAATGTTGTGTAAACCTTTATTTCATGATAATAATAAATTTTATTATGAACATTTTTTATCTAGCTTTTATGCCTGTTTTCTACTGGGCTGTACAATCACAATTTGTTAAGTCGGATGTCAGGATTCTGGATATCATTAAACCATTCCTCCTGGGTTTTGTCATAGGAGTGCCGATGCAGCTCCTGTATTGGGCTTTCGATGTTTATTTTCAGCTGAACTGGAATGCTCCCGGAGTCTATTTTTTTACTTTCTTCAATAAGGAAGGGTTTATCTATTTCCCATTTGCAGCCATTCTGTTTCTTTTTTACCGTACGAAGGATGATGGCGCTTTTTATATCAGGGAAATGCTCGGTTTGTTTACTGGGTATTTTTTTCTCTTCGCTTTTGTCGATGTCATCTCCGAAAATGCTCTGACCAGTTATGAACTGATCTATCTCTCTCTTGTCAGGCTGATGATGCTTTTAACAGCATCTGCTCTTTTGAACAGAGCCATTGCCTATAAAGGAAAAAAGAAAATTTATCTTTTGGGCGGCCTGGTCGCTCTACCTTTTGTTTTTAATTTTCTCCCCCTGTTCTTCCTGTTGAACAAACTGCTGATATTTCATTTGATACTTATACCATTGCTGCTTTCAGTCCTAGTTCTGTTCTATATGGAACTGGGAAATAAATTGCCTGAATAAATTGGGATGTTGTGAAAAAAATTCGTCTTTTGATTCTTGCAGGAGCCATTTCTCTTTGTATTTCCTGCTCATATGAAAAAACTCTCATACTTGTAGACTCCCATTGGGAAAATCTCACAGATTTTAACTTTGTATCTCAAATGCAAATCCGAATATATTTTTTTTTACATGGTAAAATCCCGGTATATGGCAATTATGAAAAAGAGGGAAAGAATTTTTCAAGCTGGTTTGACATCATAATTGCCCAGAAAAGAATCTCCTCCTGTCTTATAACTCCTGTGTACCTTCAGTATCTTTCTGACCTTAAAGAGAAAAAAATTCCCTGCACTCTTATCAGCCTGACAGGAAATTCGAACAGTTTGGATCTTTCCTACATTATAAATACCAGGGAGCAGGCCATGAAGAGGGCTGCCCATTTACTTTCCAGAGTATACCTTGAAGATAAAATCGAGCCGGTTATAATAATGTATGGAAATCCTGCTGAAAATCCTGATTATAAAACATTCATGGGCAGCTGGAATTCTGAAAAGGATTTTCCGGCTGAACATATACTGTTTCTTGACAGTAATACTGAAGATATTGAAGGGCGTATACTCAGTTTTTTCAATAGATTCGATTTTGAAAATAAACGGTACTATCTGATGGTTGTTGCCGAACCCTATTTTAAAAATATTCTGGATCACTGGCCGGATAGTTCAATGGTAACCGGCATATTAAGCGGACCGGATCATCCGCTTCTTCCGGCTAATATCAAATATATGATTACACCCGATTTCAAAAAGATGATGAAGGCTGGCGCTTTAATGAATTCGGGTGCTTTGAGTGGAGAAATCGTAAGTGTTCAGTCGCTTTTGAAGAAGCGCTGATCCCGGAATATTCCCTCTTCTGTTTATTGTTTAAACGCCAATAAAAACTAAAAAAGGTTTGACACGAAATACCTGGAGAAATATAATTCATTTTGAATAAAAATATTTTTGGTTTCTTTGTTTATAAATAAGGAGTTTATAATGAGACATGGCCGCCTGTTGCTTTCAGGCTTACTGCTGCTAGTTACTCTTGGTGCAGGCTTACTGTTTGCAGATGAGAAAACTCTTAAGCTTGAATCTTTTGTTATTGATAGTTTTGACAATGACGGTTCTGCTGTTCATGAAGACGGAAGTCCTATCACATGGCAGGTAATGGGGAGTAAATTTTCTACCGAAGGTTACCCCAGGATGCTGTATGTCCCGAACGAATGGCCCGATGACCTTTTTGGTCCCAATCCTGAAAATCCCGAAAGTTTACAGGTTCTTGGTGTTAACTCCAGATTCGATAGAAAAGGGTATAACCAGATTGAAATTATTCCTGGTGTAGGTGAAGGTGATAATTGGGAAGCAAAGCCCATTGGTTTGCCCGGAAGAGTTAAAACTGTTGATCTCTGGGTATGGGGATCCCGCTACAATTACAGTATCGAAATGCATTTTATGGATTATCAGGGGCTTGCCTACCGTCTGGATCTTATCCCGTCTGATAATAAACGGGCTGTCGGCAGCATTAATTTTTCCGGTTGGAAAAATATGTACGTGGACATTCCCAACTATATCAGACAGTCAGTTGTCTATCAGCCCGAATACAAAGGCCTGAGACTTACTAAAATTGTTGTTTATACTCATCCAGAAGAAAACGTAAATAATTTTTATGTATATTTAGATCATTTAAAAGTCCTTTCTGATAAGCATGAATCCTATTATGATGGTTTTGGCTTGACTGATCCTGAAAGAATTCAGGAAATCTGGGGCGAAGGAGAATAATCGATGAAAAAGTTTTTAATCTGTTTAATCATAGCATCAGTTTTCACCGGTATGACTATCAGCGCCCAGGATGCTGGAAATCCTAATGCCGCGCAGATTGGTATCGATTCTGCTCAGCAGAAACTGCAGGAAGTCTCAGTCAGCAAATTTGAAGATGCCGGATTATGGTATGGTATTATGGCAGCCGATGAAGGGATTATTCAGTTGAGAAGATTTGAGGGCTCTCCTCTTGACAAGGAACCTCTTGAAGGTGAAGTCGCAGCTGGTATTCAGGAGCCCGATGACTTTGTTCTTGGTGCTAAAGTTTCTTTTTACAAAAGAGGCATGAGTACTTTTTCTGTAAGACCCGTCAGACCGCTTCCCATAGAAGGAATTACAAAGACCATTTCTGTTTGGGTAGCCGGAAGAAACACCAATCATGTGCTTCAGCTTGAAATAGCTGATCATTTTGGTAATGTGGCTTATATCAATATGGGTAAAATGAACTTTGTCGGATGGAAGAAAGTTACCGTTTCTGTTCCGCCGACCATCATTCAGAGAGATTATCATTACAATAACAAAATGGGTATAACCATACAGGGTTTCAACATCCTTTGCGATTTGGATGAAACATATGGAACTTATTATCTCTATCTTGATGATATGAGAGCTGTAACTGACTTATTTGCAGAAGACAGCCGGGATGTGGATGATATACTGGATTCATGGTGATTTCAGTTTGAAATATTACAGGGGGGCTCATAAAGAGCCCCTTTTTGTTTGCCCAGCGAAGCTGGCAAACCCGGTCTTCTGAAAGAAGAAGACATCGCCCCGATCAGGGGGAAGATAATCCGAATTGCAAGGGCGTCTCTGGTAGCGGAGGGGTCTGAAGGAAGCAATAGGAAGTGAATGGTTCATAGCGAAAGCGAACCTGATTCGGCAGACAATGGTGGGTAACCTTGCGAATATTGCCGTTTGGATAGAAACCGCAGAGACTTCCGTCGAACATACGTATGCTGGAATGGAACAGAGGAAGAAGGTAATGCGATGACCGGCAGAGTATACTACAGTATACCGATGACATCCTCATTCTATGTGAAACCCGCCGATCAGCCGGACATGCCCTGGATGTGGCAACTGATTATCTTGAAAATACTTTGCTCCTGACCGTAAACAGGGATAAAACCCACATTACTCATAGTTTTCGTGGTGTTAAATACCTGGGTGTTGAGATCTTCAGTATCTTCACGTTAGTGCAGGAAGAGAAGATCACGGCCTTCAAAAGGAAGGTTAAAAGCCTTACTAAGAAGAATCAGGGAATGAATCTGGAAATGGTAATTCGCAGGCTGAATCCTGTTCTTAGGGGTTTTGCCAATTATTTTCGAATTGCCAACTGTAGGAACGTTTTTAGAACGCTGATGGAATGGGTCAGAAGGCGTCTGCGTGCCATTCAGTTAAAACTCTGGAAGAAACCGGGAAGGCTCCATCGTCGTCTAAGACAATTAGGTGTCTTAGGTTCTTTCAAGAAAATGAAGATGGATCACTGGTGTAATTCATCCAGCCAGTTGTCAAGCTTGTCTATGCCGAATAAGTGGTTTGATGAACTTGGTCTATTCAATATGTACCATGTTGAAACAGGTATCATCGTCCCTGTATAGGGGGATTTTGGACAGGAGCCGTATACGAGGTCCGTACGTACGGTTCTGTAAGAGGGCTGTTGCGGAATTTTTTCCGCAACAGCCCTCTTAATATATTATAAACCGAGGAATATCTGAAAATTTTCCCTGACTATCTTTACGAGATTCTCAATCGGAATTTTATATTCCAGGGCTACCGCTTCATATGTGTGCCCGATATATCCGGAATGATTATCTTTTCCTCTTTTGGGGACTGGAGCAAGATAGGGAGCATCCGTTTCAAGCAATAGATTTTCAAGGGGGCACCAATTTGTTGCCTGTCTGATATTTATGGCATTTTTGTAGGTGAAATTTCCTGCAAACGAGATCATAAAACCTTTGGAAAGAGCTGCTTTCCCCAAATGTTCATCTCCAGGAAAACAATGCAAAACTGCACCACTGGGAAATTCATGATTTAAGATCCATTCAGTCAAATCCTTTTCCGCATTCCTGCAATGAAAAATCATGGGTTTACCAAGTTCTCGTGAGATCTGATAATGAACATCCAGTAATTCCAACTGGTCATGGCGGTTTGAGCTGGTTCTATAAAAATCCAGTCCGGTTTCTCCGACCGCTTTAACAAGATCATGTGTTGCATGAGACATCAATTTTTTACGAAAATCCTCTGGCCATTCTTCTCTGGGTACATTGGGATGAATACCAGTTGCAAAATAGAGTCCCGGGAAAAACTCATGGTGAGATAGTCTGGCTGAAAAATCATCAAGATTTACTCCGACATCCAGAAGATAGTCCATGCCGGCAATATTCAATTGGCTGAGAAGCTCCTTCACGGATAGACCTTTACGGATCATTTCCAGAATATGAAAATGACTGTCAATCATTCCCTGCTTTATATATATGTTCATACTCATAATCCAATAAAAAATCCCTGCCTAATCAGGCAGGGATGATATTTTTTAATTGTTCGATCCTGAAAAATCAGGCTTTACCGGCAGAACCGAGGACATTTTCATTTTTCAGTTTGTAAATAGCTTTCAGATTGTCTCTGGCAGGACCAAGATACTTTCTGGGGTCAAATTCTCCGGGGTTATCTGTCAACACTTTTCTGATAGCTGCTGTCATAGCCAGACGACCGTCAGAATCGATGTTGATTTTACATACCGCAGATTTGGCAGCTTTTCTCAGCTGTTCTTCGGGAATACCTACAGCATCTTTCAGTTTACCACCATTGGCATTGATGATTGCTACCTGATCCTGGGGAACAGAAGAAGATCCATGAAGAACGATAGGGAATCCGGGGATTCTTTTTTCAATCTCTTCCAGGATGTCGAAGCGAAGGGGAGGAGGTACAAGAATACCATCAGCATTTTTGGTACACTGCTCAGGAGTGAACTTGTTGGCACCATGAGAAGTTCCGATGGAGATCGCCAGAGAATCAACTCCGGTTTTCTTTACAAAATCTTCAACTTCTTCAGGTTTGGTGTAGGTGGAAGTTTCAGCAACTACATCGTCTTCAACACCGGCAAGAACACCGAGTTCTCCTTCAACAGTTACATCAAACTGGTGGGCATACTCTACAACTTTTTTTGTAAGAGCAACATTTTCTTCGTAAGAGTGATGAGAACCATCAATCATTACGGAAGAGAATCCGTTGTCGATACAATCTTTACAAAGCTCGAAGGTATCGCCATGATCCAGGTGAAGAGCAATGGGAATTTCATAACCAAGCTCTTTTGCATACTCTACAGCCCCTTTAGCCATGTTTCTCAGAAGAGTTGCATTAGCGTATTTTCTGGCGCCTGAGGATACCTGCAGGATTACAGGTGATTTTGTTTCCACACATGCCTGAATAATAGCCTGAAGCTGTTCCAGGTTGTTGAAGTTGTATGCGGGTACGGCGTATCCGCCTTCAACAGCTTTTTTAAACATTTCTTTCGTATTTGATAAACCAAGATCTTTATAACTTGTCATCATGTACTCCTTTGAAAGGAAATCGATAATTTTTTGTATAATCACTATAGGCTTTTCCCGGAATCGGTGTCAAGGGAGAAGCAATCTAAATCCTTTTCATTTCGTAAAATGCAACATACCTGGTCATATATGAAATATGCTTTTTTACAGCAAAATATTGACCAATACCATAAAGATATATAATATACGTTTTGTGTCGCCGGTGTGGTGGAATTGGTAGACACCCGAGACTTAAAATCTCGTGGGCAATTTGCCCGTACCGGTTCAAGTCCGGTCACCGGCACGATTATAGAAGGCTAATTTACTGTTAAAACAGTAAGTTAGCTTTTTTTATGTCCCAGTGGCTTCTATTTAGTAGAATATCCGGATTTGTCTTTTAAATATAATTCATAGTTTATAAACCGATAAAATTGTAATCTCTCAAACAGATAGTCCATCAGAAAACAGAACAAAGCGGTGGCCCCCCCTATGTATTCGGCGCCTAGGTCATAGTCCTGGAGGAGGTCAGTCCCATTGGGAAGTGGATGTTCAGGAACTAATAATTTATTGAGATTATAAATCAGTCTTATCCGGTTCTAAGTCTTTCACTTTATCCAGAACTTCCATAAACCCCTCTTTGGTCCCGGAAAGCCCTCTCTGGTTTATATATTCCTCTGTTTCAAGAGCTGTAACTTTTTCTGCTATCGCACTGGCAATCAACTGATTGATAGAAACGTGATCCTTTTTGGATAATTCTCTCAGAGTATTATGGAGAGAATCCGGTATCCTCACACTTAATGTACTCATTAAAACCTCCTGAAAGCTAAATACTGACCTGGAGTCATAGGGGATATATTAAAATCCTCTGCTTTTTCAAAATCTTTTATATTATGAGTGATAATGAATTGACTATTTGATGCAACAGCAACTTCAAGCACATGATCATCAAAGGGGTCTTTCAAAATGGGACGCCATAAATAATAGATTCTCGTCTCATGACCAATGTGACATATATAATCCAGAAATTTTTTTACATCATTTGTATCCAATCCCAGAAATTCTGTATGTTTCAAAAGTATGGATTCATATTCCAGGATTAAAGGTACAGAAATTTGAATATCAAAAAGAGTCTCCGGGATTTTGGACAGTAATGAAAATGACTTCCCATTCCTGCTATTTAATCCTGAGAATATTACATTGGTATCAATGACAATTTTATCATTCATGCTATCTGGTATTAAATATAATACCAGAATGGAAGAGTTGTCAACAAAGGCCCTCTTCCTGAAAGACCAATCCATAGATTGGACAATTGTCTCAAACATACTTTTTGATGGTCATACTGATTCTCTACAGTTTTTTATAAATAATCGCTAATTTAATTATGTGGTGGAAAACACCGCCTCATACCTGTATGATATAGACGGATACCGTGTTAAAAAAGAAAACAAAGCAGGGGAAGAAACCCATTTTGTGTTCGACACATCAGGCAAAGTCCT
>CAXXQW010000014.1:0-209349 GCA_963677615.2 Oceanispirochaeta sp.
ACAGTATGATTTGCCAGTTCCACGGTTTTTCCTGTGCGGAGAACCTTATATACAGGATTGGATACAACCCTTCTGTTAAAAGCGTTGTATATCCTGAATACCTCTTCCAGATCTTTCCCTGACGCTTCTTCCAGACTCCATCCAGTCAGCTTTTCCGCAACAGGGTTCAGAAAAGTGATTTTCCCCTTTTTATCCGTAGAGATAACCCCGTCTCCTATAGAGCTCAGGGTTGTAAAAAGCTCGTTCTTCTGCAGTGACATTTCATTGCCGGTCTTTCTCAGCTTCATACTCAGAAAACCAAAGGCAAACAGGAGAAACAGGAGCAGCAGAAAAACAAAAATAATCGAATAGGCAGCATATCTGTACCTGTAGAAAAGAGAAGCATTAAGCAGTTCTGTTTCTTCCGGCAGCCTGGAGATAGGGAATCCCCAGTATTTCATTCTCTGGTAGTCAACAACATATCGGCTGGTATCTTCCTGGATAACCGGAATATCCGCCGGAGAAGTCCCGGTCAGGATACGGGAAACCATATCCGCAACAATCCCGGCCTGAACGGCTCCCGTGGTGACTTTCCCTCCCAGAAGTCCGGGGCGTATGTGAAGCATATTGAATACAGGAACTGAAGTATGGCTCTGAAGACGGGCAATGAGATCCTTTTCCCCTATATACTCCCCCTGGGAATCTCTGTACCAGCTTGTCATCAATAAAGCGGATTCCCTGGGAAGCGTCTGGGTCCATAAAAGGAATTCTTCTGTACTGAAATGATCGGGAATGTACTGAAAACTCAATGATTTCATCTGTTCAGGCAGAAGCCGGATCTGCTCCTCCATCATCATACGGTTCCCGTCTCCCGTCACGGTGTTGTCTGCAATCACATAAAAAGCTGTAAGATCGGCTTTAACTCCAGAGCCAGGGATACCGTATCCTGAAGATTGATTCTGCTGACGACTCCTGTTGCCTCCAAAGGCAGATTCTGCCTGAGCGCATCAAATCCGTTGACACCGCAGAATACCAGTGGAATGCCTGCATATAGACCTCTTCCCTGGTTGAGAACAAAATTCAAAGCGTTATCATCAATTGTAATAACAGCGGAAAAATCCATATCTCCATATTTTTCAAGTCGATCGAGCAGGGGCTTAGTCTGACTTTCCGGAGTAAACCTTTTTGTATCCATATACTCCAGGTAAAGATCCGTTCCGGGAGCTTTTTCTTTCAATTCCCTGAGAAGAGCCGTATAGATACTGTCCTCCCACTCATGACCGGGGTGATAGGACAGGAGGATGAGGATATTATGATGTGCTTGGGAATAAAGAGAGGTACACCCCCAAAGAAGAACAAGTAATACAGAGAATGTTCTAAAAGATATCCTCTCATGTTTTGCAAGATGTTTCTCCCGGATCGATTGATTATTCTACTCTTTTATCTGTAATTCAAACAGGGTTTTCTCCCAGATTTCACATTGCTCGAGCCAAACCTGAAACTCCGCTTGTAGCTGGTTTGCCAGCTCGTTCAGAAAAAGGCTTTCCCTGTCCAAAGCAGCCATTTCCAGTTTTTTAGCTGCCTCGGCCAGCCGGAATGCTCCGACATTCAGAGCACCGGATTTCATGGAGTGGGAATGCCTGTGGATCTCTTCAAACTGGCCCCGGGATTCCAGATCCCCATAGTCCTGCAGGAACCGGCTGGACTCATTTCTGAATCCTTCCAGAAGTATCTGCGCCATTTCATAGTTATACTCAACCTGTTCCAGAAGAGTCTGATCATCAAAAACAGTGTGGTCGTCCTGTTCCCTGTTTACCCCGGCGGTAAAACTCATCCGGGAAAACTTCTCCCAGTGCTTGATTTTATCAAAAAGATCTTTCTTTCTAAACGGTTTTACCAGACAGTCATTCATTCCGGTTTTCCAGTATTTTCTCAGATCTTCGGGAAAGGCATTGGCGGTAACTCCTATGATACACACCGTATGCCCCTCCTGTTTCTTTCTGATCATCCTGGTGGCTTCAAGCCCGTCCATTCCGGGCATCTGTATATCCATCAGTATGATATCCGGACTCTCTCTGCTGAACAGCTCCACAGCCTCCAGACCGTTCCGGGCTGTCATAAGATCACATCCTGTATCGGCAAGATGGTGCCTGATCAGATCCCGGTTAACCTGATAATCCTCTGCCAGGAGGATTTTCAAACCTTTGAATTGGGTTCTGTGACTTTTCTGAACCAAGTCATGGGATACGGGAATAACAGTCTCCCTGTAGTTGAGAAAGGGAAGATAAACTGTAAAAGTACTGCCATTGAAGTGAGAACTGTTTACCGAAACAGTACCGCCCATCAATTCGGTCAGCTCCTTGACGATAGATAATCCCAGTCCGAAACCTCCATAACTTCTGCTGATGGAGCTGTCTCCCTGATAAAAGATCCGGAAAATCTCTTCCTGTTTTTCAGGAGGGATCCCTATGCCTGTATCATGGACGGTAAAGAAGAGATCCACTTTGTTATCATCGGAAGCTTCAGAAGTAATTTTCATGGAGACTGATCCCTGATGGGTGAATTTCACGCTGTTGGAAAGGAGATTTGTCAGAATCTGGGTCAGAAGATGGGGATCTCCCAGAAGTGAATCGGGAACAGAGGAGTCGATCTCCAGGATTTTTTCTAGCCCTTTTTCTTCCATTCTCAGAGAGACATCACCCCATACGGCTTCAAGGACATCCTTAAGAGAGAAAACCTTATTATCCACAAGAATCTGACCCGATTCGATTTTTGAAATATCCAGAAGACGGTTAATCAAAACGATCAGCCTCTCCGACTCTTTCAGAATCGTTTCCCGGAACTTGTCATTTACTTCCCGGGAATTTTCCTGACTCATCAGTTCGGCATATCCGATGATTCCCGAAAGGGGTGTTCTGATTTCATGGGAGATATTGGCAAGAAAGGTATTTTTAGCTTTATTGGCGGATTCTGCAATCTGACGGGATTCATCAGCCCGGTTTCTTGCGTAAATCAGCTCCTTTTCCGCTTTTTTCCGCTGGGATATCTCCTCAGCAAGCTCCCTGTTTTTCTTTTCAAGCTCTTCGGTTCGCCTTCTCACCATAGATTCCATATGAGAGGAGTACTCTTCCAGGCTGTTCCGCATATATTCAAAAACCGCTGCGGTTTCATCAAGCTCGGAGTAGCTGGTCTGGATGGAAACCCTGTTCTGAAGATCTCCGCTTCCCACTTGCTGGGCTGCCATCCTCAGCTTTTTCAAAGACTTCAGTATGGATCCGGTAATGACAAAACCGATCAGCCCGGTAACAAGCCCCAGAAGCAGCGTCATGGCAATATTGAAATTCCTGTTCTCTTTCAGCTGCCCCATAAAATCATTTTCCGGTATGTAGATTCCCATCAGCCAGGGCCAGTATGACACTTCAAAATGGTCAAACATGGCATAATAGTTTTCTCCCTGATAGGAAAAGGTAAAGAACAGATCTTCCCCGTTATGAAAATCGTAATCCAGTGAGGCCAGCGTGTTAAAAGCGGCTATGCTGATATCATCTTCCAGACCGGCTATGTTTACAAGTTCCAGGTTGTCACTCAAGCCGACCTTATGAGTGATCTTCGTTTTATCCGGATAAGCGATCACCTGACCTGTGTTGTCCAGAATAAAGGCTTTCCCGTTCTGGCCGATCTGAAGGGTGGAGATAAAATCCGAAAGATCTGATATCTCGATATCCACTCCCACAACCCCCAGCAGATTCCCGAGGGAATCGTATACAGGGCTTGCCGTGGTTATCCCCGGATTTTTTGAAGTGTAGAAAATGTAGGGATTGGTCCAGATAAGTTCCTGCTGGTTCACAGCTTTTTCAAACCAGGGCCTGGTTCTCGGATCATAATCATCTTTTAGATCCTCATATTCGCGGATTACGGAAAACCGGCGGTCCAGCTCTTTAAACCGGACACGCCTCTGCCCCCCCTCCAGAGAGATGTTTTTGGAAAGAAAGTTGCCGTTCCCGCTTCTGGAAGCCATTATGAACTGGCCGTCTACAGTGCCATAATAGATATTGGAAAACTGGGAATTGATAAGAAGCTGCTCAAAAAAATAGTTTTCCATTTTAGACACATCACTGGACGTGACTATATTATTCACGGCCAGAGCGCTGGTTAACAGGGCTGCATCACGGGCGGGATTCAGATGGCTTCTGGATTTATCAATTGTCGCAGAGGCAATATTCTGCATAATATTTCTGGCATGCCGGGTAAAGACCTTTTTTGTGGAGAAATGGGTGGATAGGATCAGAGTTATGGCAACAGTAATAATAAGGCCCGGCATACCCAGGATGAGGATTCCTCTCATTGAGATTTTTTTCATCGTTGTATCCGGTTTTTCAACACAGGTCTCCCGTTTTTTATCTTGGGAGTAATTTTACCCGATAATAATAAACATGGCAAATAGTATTTTGATTTATGATCAGCGGTTCTGTATCATATCGCTTTTTGCCTTGCGGACATCCACAGGGCAGATCATGGAAGAGATAAGGGGATAGGCCGCGGCAGAGACAATCCCCACCAGAGGAAAGAGATAGAGAAAGGAAATGGCTTTGATCAGCACTCCCAGGATCAGGGGAGCCAGGGCACTTGTAAGATTCAGAGCTCCGTATATTCCTGAATACAGAGCCCGTTTGTCTTTATGGCTGATCTGAACCAGCACGGCTTCTGCAGACATTTTATGGGCCCCCGCCAGGGCACCCAGCAAAGGAAAAATACCATAAATGACCCAGGATCCCGATTCCCGGAGCAGAAAGAGAGAAAGAAGCAGAGGGATCAGAAAACTGCCGGCTGCCTGAATTTTAAGAAGCCCTTTAAAACCCAGGGGAGAGATAATCCTTGGCCAAAGAAAGTTGGAAAGAACCATCCCGCTCATCTGAAGGAGAACAATGGTGCCGATAGAATTCGGCTCCAGCAAGTAATGCCTTGCAAGGGAAGGGACATAGAATGGAATAGAGGAGATCGAAAGAGTCAGCAGATTGGCAATAATGCAGTATGACCGGAACGTTTTATCTTCTTTGAGAATATTTCCCACTGAAGAGAGAATCTGTCCCAACCGGGGAGCAGGGCCGGCAGACGGGGAGTTATCAGGTTCTCTGATCATCCAGAAACCGGCTGAACCGATAGCCAGCATAAGGGATGCCAGAAAGAACAGAACCTGATACCGGTGAGTCCCTTTCAGACCGGTCAGAACATAACGGGTCAACACACCGGAGACAAGAACTCCCAGACTCCAGAAGACCTGTTTTTTCAAAAAGAATTTCTGCCGTAAGGATTCGGGAATAGATAAACCGATTAAGGAAACATAGCTGATTCCCGCAAAAGCTCCGGATAGGGTAAAAACAGTTAACCCGGCATAAATCAGTACAAGAACCGTGACAGCTGTGAGATTTTCGGCATACCCCAGTAAAAGCCCGATTCCGAAGAGAGCTGTCATTCTTGCATACAACCCGCTGATCAAGGGAATTTTCTTCCTGTTAAGGCTTTGTATGAAAGGAGCAAAAAGGAGTTGGGAAACCAATGGAAATCCCATCATGATGGTTGTCATAATCCCTACATGAAAATCTGAACCGCCTACCTGCATAACCAGAGCGGGAAGAACGGTATTAACCTCTGTAAATGTAACTGTCAATGCCAGAAAAACACCGTGCCAGAGAAATCCCCTGTAACTGGACCTTTGATCTGCCGTGATCATGTCAGAACTCCTGAACCCCTTTATGGTCAAATTATTCGAGATCCGGAAGGAAAATACTGTACCGGCAACCTGAGCGGTCGCCTACGTAGAGGATGGTTCCCTCCAGAGTCATTGTCAGAACATTATAGATAATATTCAATCCTAATCCGGTATTGTTAAAATTTCCGGTTTGACTGAAAAAAGGTTCGAAAACCCGGTCTGCCATTTCGGCGGGTATCCCGTCTCCATCATCAGAAAAAACAAGCCTGATCCCCCCGGGAACTGAAGATACGTCAACCTGAACAAGCCCCCCGGGTTTATTCCTGAATCCATGAATCAGAGAATTCTCAGCCAGTTTATCCAGTACCAGCTGGAGCAAGGAGAAATCTGTTTTCAAAGAGATATTCCCGTCACAATTGATGTGAATTTTCACAGAATCGGGAAAACGGTTCTTCCAGGGGGATCTGAAGTGAACCTCCAGAAATTCTTTCATTACAGCTCTGACAGGACTTCTCTCTCCCGCATCAAGCTGGAGGAGTTTGAAATTTTTGATAATATCCACAGATCTGTTAATAGACCTCTGCATCAGTTCATAAGCGTCCCGGACATTCTGCTGATGGCTTTCCAGCTCCTCATCATGGGAGACTTTCTCTTTGATCAGCCCCTGGCATTTATTCAGTTCTTCGTCCAGGTAGGAACCTGTCATCATGGCATTGCCGATAGGTGTATTAAGATGATGGGATATTCTGGCCAGAAGGCGGCCCATGTTGGAAAAGCGCTCTTCCCGAATCAGTTTTTTCTGTGTATTCTCCAGTTCCTCATGGTTCCTCTGCAGGGCAGAAATAAGATTGTTGAAATGAAGACCGATCTCTCCCACTTCATCGGTTGAAACAATTTCGGAACGGATGGAAAGATCCCCCTGGGCTGCGGCATTCATCTTTTTTTTCAGCTCCACAATGGGACTCGTGATTGTACGGCTGATCAGTATTGTCATAATACTGGTAAAAAGCAATGACATAACTGCGGCAATCAAAAATATTCTTCTAAGATTTGTCAGGGGCTTCATGATTTCGGATTTATAGGAAGTAGCAGCCAGAATAATCCTGAATTGAGGGATTTCTGCAAAGATCGTCAGCTTTTTCCTATAGGAAGTATCCCCTGGATTTTTCCACAGATATTCCATTCTACCGTTCTTCTCCCTGATAGATTGCCTTACAACATCCCCCATACTGTCCTGCCGGTCATACATATTAATGCCTTTGTATTCCGGATGGATTAATAGTGTCCCCTCCATATCCACTACAATGGGATAGCCTGTTTCTCCAAAGCGTATTGAGAGGATCTTGTCTTCAAAATCACTCAGGGTAACCAGTTCGGTCAGCTCATCCCGGTACCCTGTGACGCTAAGATACCAGTCCCAGGGTTCAAAATAGATACTGTATAGAAGTTTTTCCCTGGGAGTTTCATCACCCGGATTCACCCAGTCGTATTCTATAAACGCTTCATTCCCGGCTATGACAGACTGGGTCAGCCGGGTTTCGCTTAAATCGGCCCCCGCATATTCGGGAAAGGGGTGGTAAATCATGATTCCCTGGCTGTTGAGTACCGTCACATAGCCCGAGGGGCCAAGACCTGTCCCCTTCAACAGGCTCCAGGCCAGATCCCGGGCTTCCCTTTCTGTCATTTCCTGATTCAGGAATTTCGAATAACAGGTGTTCACCACATCCAGACTGGCATAGGCGGTAGCTCTGTAAAATGCCTTTATGGACGCTTCATAACTGGTTTCAATGCTGTTTTTAATCAATTCCACCTGCATGGAAAGGCTGTCATCAATGTTTTTTTCCACCGACTCTTTAATGGAAAAATAGACAAAAAGACTGAACGCGGTAAGAATGAATAGAGAGAGGAGCCAATAGAAAATCAGCAGTTTGTACCGCAAGTGATGGATATGGGGAAAACCGATTTTCATCGATATAAAACCAGCTCCTTATGTAGTTGCGTTAGAATCATTACTTTTTAAAGATTAAGGGAAACACTTCAGGAAAGCCAATGCTATTTGAAGGTCCAAAATATTTTTTTCCGTGATGCTTTCCCCAGTTAGCAGATCTGCATAATCCGGCTAAAAAAATTAAGAATGGCTTAACAATAGTAAAACTTATTTGACAAAATTTGTTTTCATAAGACACAATACAACCGTTATTGAAGAATTATCTGATATATTTAAAAAAAGGAGAGCTGCTTTTTATCAGCAGTGAAAGAGTCTGATATGGAAGAGAAACAAATACTTGAGGATCTGAAGAAGTCACATGCCATTCTGTCTGGAATAATCGAGAGTCCCAGGAATGTCGTTATTTTTGCTCTGGATACGGAATACCGTTATACCGCTTTTAACAAAAATCATAAAAATACAATGAAAGCTATCTGGGGAGTCCATATAGAAATCGGAAAAAGCATGCTCGATTACATCGGATCAGAAGAAGACAGACAGAAAGCAAAAGAGAATTTCGACCGGGCACTGGGGGGAGACTCCTTTCTTCTGGAAGAGCAATACGGCGATATTGCTCTTGAAAGAAGGTTCTATCAGAATATCTACAATCCTATAACAGATGAAAAGGATAATATCATTGGCCTGACCCTCTTTTTAACGGACATAACCGAAAGAAAAGAGATTGAAATGGAAAGGAACAGATTGATTGAAGAACTGCAAACCGCCCTGGACAACGTCAAAATGCTCTCGGGGCTACTGCCGGTCTGCTCCAAATGCAAAAAAATCCGTAACGACGAAAACCACTGGCAGCCCATAGAAAAATACATTAATGAACATTCGGAGGTTCAGTTTTCTCACAGTCTCTGTCCCGAATGCGCCAGGCATCTTTATCCCAATTTGAATCTGGATTTCAACAAGGAAAAATAGAACCATACCAGCGACTCCTCCTGCCAACCCCATTACTGACAGAAAGGACGGATTATAATCTTTATATAATAGATATGATCCTATCCGGAGATACTCATCCAGGGAACAAATTACTTATACCTCTAAATGTTAAATACCCATCAAAACAGAATAAAACGATCAAAAAGTATATTTACCAAAGCATTTTATTTAGTATAATAAATATTATGTTTGAAAATATTACAATCAGCACACCTTTTGTTATCAAAGGATTTATTTCATTGGGAATAATTTTCCTGGATTTACTCCTTCAGAAGATAGCCCAGAAGGGCATTGACCGCTATGTGCAGAAAAACAGGATGTCCCAGCCGCGCAATCTGGCAATGCATAAAACCAAAACCATAACGTTCCATATGGCGGCAATCATGAGCCTGATCATTTTATGGGGAGTATCCTTTGAAAGCGCCTGGGTTTCCCTGGCAGGATTCATTGGTCTTATTGCCATCGGCTTTTTTGCTGTATGGAGCATCCTGAGCAATATTTTCGCAGGAGTGATTCTTTTCTTTTTCCGTCCCTTCAAAGTGGACGACTATATAGAGATCATTCCCGACGGGATCAGTGGCAAGGTAAAGGACATCAATGGTTTTTTTGTTATCCTCAGTGATAATGAGGGAAACCTGACCCATGTACCGAACAATATGTTCTATCAGAAGATTGTGAAAACCCTGAACCATTCCCCGGTGAAATCCTAGGCCGCTCAAGCTTTGCAAAAAGGGAAATGTGATTCTGCAAAGAGAGGAACCTGACTTTGTAGTGAAAAGAACCATGCTCCATAAAAACAGGATCATTTGAAGCAGGACGGGATTTTTCCAGGTAGAGATACATATGGAACCGTCACCCGATCTAATTACCAGAACAGCACAGGAAATGTTTCATATCACCTACCTCTTTCCCTATCAGAGGCTGGTTATCAGCAATATCCTTCGGAAAGCAGGGGTTTTTTCCGAAGAGGAAGCGGCAGAAGCCCCTCCCAACCAGATTGTTCTACTCCCCACGGGAGCGGGCAAGAGCCTCTGTTTTATGCTCCCGGCTTTGCTTCTGCCAGGACTGACAGTGGTTGTCTTCCCTCTTCTGGGCCTTATGGCCGACCAGCTCAGAAGAGTGAAAGAAGCCGGGATGACAGGGGCGGTTTTAAAAGGTGGAATGAACCGGAAGGACAAAGAAGAGCTTTGGCAGAAGATTTATTCCGGAAAGGTGCAGATGCTCCTGACCAACCCGGAGATGCTGACCCTTCCGGAAGTACAGGAGAAGCTGATACCTCTGAGAATTTCCCACATGGTCATAGACGAAGCCCATACAGTTCCCGAATGGGGCGAGACCTTCCGTCCCTCCTGCCTGAAACTGGGAGAAGCTTTTGAAAAAATGCAGATTGACCAGACGACAGCCTTTACCGCCACAGCCTCTCCTTTAATCCTGGAAAAAATCCAGACATACCTTTTTGCAGAAAAAACCTTCAATCTTGTCAGAGCCAATCCGGACAGAACCAATATCCATTATGCCGTAAAACCTGTCCTTTCCAGAATGCGAAGCCTGACAGATGTTTTAAAACATGCGGAAAAGCCGGCTCTGGTTTTCTGTCCTACCCGCAGGAGCTGTGAAAAAACGGCTTTTCAGCTGAGGGAAAGGCTGGATGAAAAGGAGATCCGCTACTACCATGCGGGCCTTTCCCCGGATTTGAGAAAAGCACGGGAAGAGTGGTTTTTCCATTCACCCAGCGGGATCATGACGGCTACCTGTGCCTATGGGCTGGGGATGGACAAAGGAAATATCCGCACAGTTATTCACCTGTCCCTGCCCTCTTCGGTAGAAGCCTACCTTCAGGAGTCAGGCCGCGCCGGAAGGGACAGGAATCCCTGCAGGGCAGTACTGCTCTATCATCCGGAAGACAGAGAAAGGGAACAGAATAACCCCAGCAGAGAGTTACAGGAGCGGTATGAAAAACTGATAGCCTTTGCAGATGATAGTACACGCTGCCGCCGGGAGAGTCTGTTGGCCATACTGGAAGCTGAGCCCGAGGACTGTGTGAGCTGCGATGTGTGCCGGGGTGAAGTAGAGGATCTGAGACCTTTTGAAAATGTTATCCTCAGTTTTGTTAAAAAGTACAGAAAGCGCTTTACTGCAAAACAGTTCCGCTCCTTCCTTCTGGGCCGGCACAGTCCTTTTCTGAGAGAGGGAAAATATCATAAGTCACCTGAGTTTGGAATTTTGTATGATTGGGATCCTGATGATCTGGAGGAAGTGATTAAAACTCTTGTATCAAAGGGAAAAATCAGTGTTATCAAACGGGGAAGCTGGAAAGGCAAACTCAAAATTTAAGTAGAATTTGACCTAGTCCATTATTCGGACTAATTTTATAGGTATGAAAAAAATGAATATTCATGAAGCAAAAACGCATTTTTCTTCTCTGGTAGAAAAGGTCCATAATGGTGAGGAGATCATCATTGCCAAAGCCGGGAAGCCTTATGCCAGACTGGTGCCGCTGAAACCGGAAAAAAAACGGATTCCCGGAAGATATCCCGCCGAAATTCCCGCCTCTTTTTTTGAAGATCTGCCGGAGGAGGAACTCGGTTTATGGGAATAGAGAAGGTTCTGCTTGATACGCATACACTCCTATGGTGGTGGTCTTCCCCAAAAAAGCTTTCCTCCCGGGTTTTACATCTGATAGAGAACGAGTCTGTGGATGTTTTTATCAGTGCCGCTTCAGCCTGGGAAATTTCCACCAAAACCAGGCTGGGTAAACTTCCCATAGGCAATTCCATCATTCCTCAATGGCAATTGAGGCTGGAAGAGGACAGTTTTCTTCCACTAAATATAACACCATCCCATTCCCTTCTGGCAGGATCTCTTGAAAGTGATCACAGGGATCCCTTTGACCGGATGCTGGCATCTCAATCTATTATTGAGATTATCCCCCTTTTAAGCAGGGATAATGCTATTGATAGTTTGGGTGTAAACCGGATCTGGGATTGACACCCAGGCAGAAGAACTGTGGTCTGACAAAAAATACTTTACAGCGCAACTATTTCCTGTACAATAAGCCATCATGAAAAGAACCACATTTTTCCGCCTGTCCCGCTGGACCATTCTGGCAGCGATACTACTACTGACGGCAGTACTGGGCCGTCTGCACCAGATCATAAAAATCTACCCCGCCGTCGATGCTTTCTGCCCTTTTGGCGGTCTGGAATCCGCCTGGGCTCTGATCCGTTACCAAGGGCTATTAAAACGGGTAGCCTGGAGCAGTGTGATACTTCTGGGTACAACCATCGTAACAGCCCTGGTCTTCCGCCGCTCCTTTTGCGGCAACATCTGCCCACTGGGGTTTCTGCAGGAACTCTTCGGCCTGGGAGGAAGGAAGCTCTTTAAAAAGAAATTTGAACTTCCATCAAAAGCAGACAGGATTCTGAGATATCTGAAATACCTGGTTCTGATCGTGTTTCTCGGCCTGGCATGGAAAACCCTGACCCTGGCCATCCGCCCCTACGACCCCTGGGTGGCGTTTCATCATCTCGGTTCGGACGAACTCCTTTCGGAGTACCTGATCGGAACCCTGATACTCGGCCTGTCCCTTCTGGGAGGTCTGTTCATAGACAGGCCCTTCTGCCGGTATCTCTGCCCCATGGGAGGATTTCTGGCACTGCCTTCCAAAATCGGTTTTATCCGGATCAGGAGAAATGCGGAAAGCTGCATCGATTGCGGAGACTGCGACAGGGCCTGCCCTATGGCAGTTTCGGTTTCAACAGTAGAAGAGGTCAAATCCTCGGAATGCATCAACTGTGCAGAGTGCGTAAATACCTGTCCGGTTTCGGACACTCTCAGTTATTCCTCTCCCGAAATAAAAGGAAAAACCCGAAATATCACATCTGGAATTGTCATATTTGGAACTCTGGCCGTATTCCTGGTTGTCCTGGGAATAACCACCTGGACCAAGAACTTTGTCTGGAAAGCCGAGACTGGCCTGGAAAAGAGGGTGGAACGGCTCCTGTGGGGCCCTCAGAAGATCCAAAAGGATAATACTCTGGTAGACATCATCCAGATTTTTCAGATCCATCCGGCCTATTTTGCTCAGGAACTGGGCCTTGAAAGGGAAGATCAGTTCTATATAACTCTGGAAGAACTGGATATTGCCCCTTCAAAAATAGAAAAGATGGTAAACTCTCTCTATGAAGAAGCTGGGCTGGATCCGAAAAATATGTTTGGCGGGGGCGGTGGAGGATGCTCGGGAGGGCACTAGAGAGGTCCGGAATCCGAGTAGCCCTTTCTATGGAAGCTCCGGCTCATAATACCAGCCGGGGTTGTCTCTCTGCTTTTTTAAAATACTGACAATTTTTCTTACTCCTCCAAGGTATCCCCTAACCGGTTGGGGAGTGTCATGACGAATCAGTCTATGAAGAGCGGAAAGATTGTAAAATGGGACTGCCGCATACATGTGATGTTCCGTATGATAGTTCATATTCCAGTAGAAAAATGAAATAACAGGATTAAACTTCATGGTATGACAGGTCAGACGCCAGTCGGGAACATCCGAAGGCATTCCGCTGTGTTGTGAAATTTCGCAGAATCTTGAAATAACCGTGAAAAAGAAATAACTGAAAGTTACAGTATATATCAAAACCCACAATCCATTTACAGCAAAAAGAACAACAAGAAGCAGATGGCTTGCCATTTGGAATCTGGCCCAGAGGATCATTCGCTTTCTTCCCGGATCATCCCGCTTAAAAAGCGGATCCCAGGAGAAGACATCAGGCTGATCCTTTCCCAGAACAAAGGCAATATTCGCTCCCATTATCATTTTAAACTTTTTCCAGTCGAAAAAAAGCCAGCTCAGATAGTCTGCCGGCCCCGGCTTGCCTGGAACCAGAACAGCTTCCTTGTCGAGCCCCCGATGAAGTGTAACCTGATGATGCTTTTTGTGACTCTCCCGGAAATGAACAGGATTGTTCCATGTCAGAAACGCAAAAATTCCGTAAAAAAGTTCATTCAGCCAGCGGGATTTAAAGGGAGTTTTATGACTCAGTTCATGTACTGCTGCTTCCATACCCAGAAAATTGCTGAAAAGACCATGGAAGATGCATGCCCCGACCATGGGAATCCACATTCCTTCCCTATAAAAATACAGGCTCAGCCCCGTAGTCAGACAGTAAAACAGAAGAACCCCCAATGAGTGGACCAATCCCGGTAAATTTTTTCTGATAGTCAGTGATCTCAACATATCTCTTTCCACTTTTGTTCTGTAAAAGACGATTTTCCTTTCCATCACTGTTCCTCGAACTGTTCCAGTATTCTCTGATAGGACTCGGGAACCTTTACTCCATTTTTACTGAACCAAACCGGAGCATTTAAACCAGACCAGAGGAGAATATTACCCCAGGGTTCAAAAGATCCGGTGCGGATCACAAATCGGGCTTTCGGCAGGAGTTCTTTTAACAGGACCTCATGCTTCTCCAATGTAATGGGACACTTTTTAATAATGGAACTTATACTGGAATACAAAAGTGGGTTATTTTCTTTCTGTTCCGCCGCTACCACAACTTTTTCATATATAAACTCTTCTGTGATCAGCTTCAGCATGCGCACCAGTTCGGGATAATCTTTTTCTATTGCCAGGTCTATCACCTGGATTCCCTCGGGAACCGGCAGACCCGCATCGCTTATTACCAACAGATCTCCATGCCGCAGAGCTCCCAGTACAGAATTGACTCCTGAATTCAGAATTCCTTTCTTTTTCAATTCAAACTCCTTTCCTGGGAATGGCCAGTTCCATGATTTTTTCCTGCGAGGCTTCATCTCCCGGTATAATGCCGTTGATTCGACCTTCAGACATGACCATAATCCTGTCAGACATGGTCAGGATCTCGGGAAGTTCGGAAGAAATTAATAAAATAGCCATACCCTGTGATGCCAGCTGATCCATGAGTTCGTAGATTTCCGCTTTGGCTCCCACATCAATGCCATGGGTGGGTTCATCAAGGATTAATATCCTGGGGTTGTTTACCAGCCAACGGGCCAGAATTGCTTTCTGCTGATTTCCACCGCTCAGGAATTTCATTTTCTGTTCCGGACCGGGAGTTTTGATTCTCAGCTTCTGAATATAGGAATCCACAAAATCCTTCTCTTTCTTTCTGTTTATGAAAAAACGTTTCTGTTCGGCAAGGTTGGTAATGGAAATATTCTCCCTGACTGTTAAATCTCTGAATATCCCCTGAATTTTCCGGCCTTCCGGTATAAGTCCTATTCCATATTCGATAGCTTCATCCACATGGGAAATTCCAACAGCCTTTCCCTCAAGAAAAATTTCACCTTCAGGATGACTATCCACTCCGAAAATAGCCTGAACCAGTTCGGACCTGCCGGCCCCTACCAATCCTGTCAATCCAAGAATTTCCCCTTTGAAAAGTTGAAAACTGATATCTCTGAAAGCATTCTCCAGTGCGAGGTTTTTGACTTCAAGAATTGGATCCTGATCGATAAAAATCCGTTTTTCCCGGTGAAATTGTTTATCCAGAGGACGTCCGACCATAAGAGAAACAATTTCTTTTTCATCTGTTTCCCCTGTTACCAGGCATTCAATATATCTGCCATCTCTCAGAACCGTGATTTTATCGGATATATTGAAAACCTCATCCATTCTGTGAGAAATAAAAAGGATGGATACACCTTTCTGCTTCAACTTTTCTATGATTTTAAAAAGATAAACCGTTTCATTGTTTGTCAGGGAACTGGTTGGTTCGTCCATTATAATAATATCAGACTGAAGAGATATCGCCTTGGCAATTTCCACCAGCTGCTGCTGCGAGACACTGAGATCCCGAACAGGCATGGCAGGATCCAGGTTTCTGATCCCAAGCTCCTCCAGCAGCATCAGGCTCTCTTTTATCATGCGGGGACGATCAATCAGACCTAAACGGTTTTTTTTCAATCTTCCCACAAAGATATTTTCATAAATACTGAGTGAGGGAGAGAGCGAAAGCTCCTGATGAATCATGGCAATTCCGGCATCCTGGCTATCCCGGGGTTCCCTGAAACTGATTTCTTCGGATTTGAAAAATATTTGCCCCTGATTGGGCATATATGTTCCGGAAAGGATATTCATCAGTGTAGATTTACCTGCACCGTTTTCACCGACTATGGCATGGACTTCTCCTTTCTGAACCGAAAGATTCACATTATCCAGGGCGATGACCCCGGGAAATTCTTTTCTAATGTTGCATAGTTTTAGGATTACTTCACTCATTATTACTCCGATTGAGACAAAGGGCTTTCCTCAAAGGAAAGCCCCCTGACTTTAATTATTCTGGATAGATACTGTTGACATTTTCAGGTGTCAGCATTGTGGGATTCACTGCAATGGTTTTTTCCGGCGTTACACCACCGACAAGGTAATTGAAGAGGTATACGGGAGTATCAAAACCGACTCCAAAAGGATCCTGGTCGATCGCACCGATGACTTCACCTGACCGGACATACTGGATGTTCTCAGGGATATGATCGTAGCAGACAACTCCCACCTTTCCTGTCAGTCCCAGATCCTGAACGGCTTTAGCCGCTCCGAAGGGACCTCCTGCAGTAACATAGATAACCTTGATATCCGGGTTGGATGTTATCATATCCTGGGTCAGGGAATAGGCATCTTCCGCTTTATCTCTGTTCTCATATTTTCCGACAATTTCAATTCCCGGAACTTTTGCCAGATAATCCAGTGCGCCATTCATTCTCTGTTCATGCTGGGTAGCTCCGAAATATCCGGTGATAACACCTACCTGGCCTTCTCCTCCGGTGTATTTTTCAATGAGCTCGCCGCACTGCTGACCGGCGCTGTAGGCATCCTGACCAATGAAGAAGAGCTGTTTGCTGGGTTTGGATCCGGCAGCGATGAAAGACGCAACGGGAATTCCCAGATCGGTGGCTTTATCAATTACAATTTCCGTACCGTCAAAAATGGGGACAACCGCTATGGCATCATACTCTTTGGCAATGGCTACTTCCATGGAAGAGATAACCCGGTCAGCCGTAAGATCATCACCCATGACGATATAATCTACAGTAGCATTAAAGTTCTTCAGATATTTTTCTGCAGCTTTGGCTCCGTCTCTGATGGGAAACCAGAAAGGATTATTCTGAAATGACAGGAAAGCGATCCTGATCTCCTCATCAGCAGGGCCTACGGCTTCCACATGCCCGCCTTCCGGCACTACTGCCGTACCTGCAGCCGCACTGCTCTCCTGAGCACCGTTGGCAAACAGCGATGTAACAAAACTCAATACGAACACCAATGTAATAATTTTTTTCAACATTTGATTCCTCCGTTTATTTAACTCCCGCATCAGCGGGTAGCTTGCATTGTCTTTATGCTGTCTATGGCTACAGCACCGATGATAACCACACCTATAGTCACTATCTGCAGGTAGGCAGAAATTCCCAGCAGCACAAAAGCATTCCTGAGAACCCCCATAAGAGCCGCCCCGATAATGACTCCCTGAATGGTTCCTTCACCTCCGCTTAAACTGGTCCCTCCCAAAATAACCGCAGCAATGACATCCATTTCATACCCTTTCCCTGAATTGGGATCTGCCGAATTCAGAGTTCCCGAAACAATAATTCCGGCCAGAGCACAAAGGGCTCCTGTTATGGCGTATACCATGATTTTGACCCTGTGAACCCTAACCCCTGAAAGCTCCGCAGCTCTGTCATTATTCCCCACAGCATAGACATTTCTTCCGGGCAGTGTCTGAGCAGAGAATACAACTCCCCCCGCAGCTATGAGCGCCATAATCAAAACGGAAAACGGGATGGGGCCGATATATCCGCCGCCCAGAAAATTGATCCCGCTGTCAATATGAATAGGCATCCCGCCGGTAATCAGCAGAGAGAGTCCCCGGGCTATATTCATCATCCCTATGGTGACAATAAAAGGTGTTATATTGACCTTTGTTATCAGAAGGCCGTTGATGGAACCCAAAAGGATTCCGCATCCGATCACAAGAAGAAAAACCAGCACAGGCGGGAGATTCCATGCGGTCATAACTGCCGTCAGAACCCCCATCAGCCCCAGCATGGATCCTACAGAAAGGTCTATCCCGGCTGTTATGATAATCAAAGCCTCACCGACAGCCATGATAGCAATGGCAGATATCTGCCTGAGCACACTAAAGATATTTCTCTGCCTGAGAAAATAGGGGCTTAAAAAAGAGAGGGCAATACACAAAACCACAAGAGCTATAAATACAGATGCTTCTCTCCTGGCCAGCAGTTTTTTTATCACAGACGGTTTTTCACTCATTTTCAACCTCTTCCTTTATTAAAATCTTGAATGGTTTCTATCATGGCGGCAAGATTCTCCACAGGAGTCTCAGCCTGGATATTATGGATGCCGTTAAAAACAAAACCGCCTCCTCTGGCCAGGATTTCAAGACGATCCCTGACTTCCCTGCGTACATCACCCGCTGATCCGAAAGGCAGAGTATGCTGAGTATCGACCCCTCCGCCCCAGAAAGCGATCCGGGAACCGTATTTCTCTTTTATAAGATCCGGATCCATTCCCTGAGCCGAAAACTGAAGAGGATTGAGAATATCAAATCCCGCTTCAATCATACTGTTGATAAACGGTTCAATTCCTCCGCAGGAGTGTTTGAATGTTTTCCATTTAGTGTTCTCGTGAATCCAGCCGTTTATACGGGAATAGTAGGGTTTGTAAAGTTCATCAAACAAAGAGGGAGAACAAAAAGGACCGTTCTGGGTACCAAAATCGGTACCGCAGATATAAGCCGCTCCGATATTGTCCCCGGTTACAGCATAGATCTTTTTCAGATTTTCAAGAGCAATCTCTGTCTGTTTTTCAAATATCTGATGAACATAATCCTGCCGGATGGAAGTTGAGATGTACCATTCGGTGACATCTCTGATTCCTTTGGGATTTTTCAGCCCCGGAGCTGGTACGCAGGCGATATCGCCGATGGCCGTTCCCCCCAGGTTGGCAACAATGAATTTATCCGATCCTTTCAACTCCTCTATCCGGCGGGAATAGTACTCAAGAACATCATCTGGAACAGGTCCGAACTCTTCCAGGTTGTCCTCCGGATTCAGTTTGTCTTCAACAATTTCGCTCTGTCTTACAATGGAATCAAAGAAGTACCCGCCCTCAGGCATAACCGCACTGGGAGGAACTGCAAGATCCCCTTCGGGATACATAAAGGTGTCTCCTTTCTCATTCACAGTGACATTGAAATTCCCGGCAACCAGGACATCCTGCCCCCATGGCGTTTTCCACTCTTTCCAGTTTTCGTTTTTAAACCCGTAAAAGGTATAGGGACTCCAGATGATTTCCGTATCAATTCCCATAACGTTTTTCAGATCATCATCGATATAACCAAGCATTTGATAGGGCTCTAATATTTTTACAGGCTTTTTTTCCAGGCCGTAATAGTCTCGCAGTGCTTCGACGATGGAACTGTGGATTCCTGTGGTCGGAAATCCTCCGAAATCAACCGGCACGGGCCCTTCCTGAAAATCTAATGCCTGACGGATTTTGTCTTTTCCGTTCATGTGCACTCCAGAATGAATCGATTATTGAATCGTATTTTGGTACGTTCCAATTTATTGATAAATCATTAATAGCACCCCTTTTAACAGTTGTCAAGTTTTATATACAAACTGTTTAATTGACTGTAAAATAATTCTGCAACAGAAAAAACAAAAGGATCCGATATGCCTACGATCAAAGATGTAGCCAAACTTGCCGGAGTCTCTCATGGCACCGTATCCAATGTCCTGAACGGCAAAGTCCATGTCAGTCCGGATAAGGTCGAAAAAATTCAGAAAGCAGTGAAGGAACTGGGATATATTCCCACAGCAGCTGCCAGGAGCCTGAAATCCAGCAAATCCATGAGCATCGCTGTGATTCTCCCCAATATTACGGATCAGCACTACTCCCTGATATACAGCGGTATTGAACGGTCTCTTTGCGAAGCCGGATATCTGGTCAGTTTGTACATATCCTATGAAAACCCCAAAAAGGAAATAGATATTGTCCAGATGGTACTGCAGCAGCGTGTAGACGCCATTATATGCTGTCCCAGCAACCCGGAATCAACACTGGAAACCATCCGGGGAATCAATGAAACTGTTCCTGTCTGCTACATTGAGAGAGAAATAACACCCCATTCTTCCGCCCATAGATACAAATACAATTTTATTGGATTTGATCATGAGGAAACGATACGGAAAGTTATAAGAAGTTACAAAAAAACAGGCCATAACAGTTTTGCTCTCATTTGCGGCCCGGCAGAATTCTCTTCCGAAGCGGATTGTATCAGAGGTTTTACAAAAGAGTGCAATCTGGAAAAACAGGAAATGGCAAACCATATATTTCAAACCGACAACAACAAGGAGAGCGGCTTCAGAGGAGCGATAGAGTTATTTCAATCCTCTTTTATACCTGAAGTTGTAATCTGCACGTCTAACGCTCTTTACCAAAGTACAAAAAAGGCATTGGAATTCACAGGAAATTTCCTTACCCTGCAACCCCATATTATCGAGTTGGGTGATGAGTCATGGATTAATAACACCACAGAAAAAATATCCATATACAGACAATCCATAAAGTCGGGTGAGATGGCTGCTCAGCTGATTCTTGAGAATCTTGAGAACCCTGTTTTTCATGAAACCCGTAAAATTCTCATCAACAATATAATCACAGAAAACCCTGAAGAAACAAAACCTGCTGTATCCCAGATACACAACAGAAATGTACTGAAAATCGCCATGCTGGAGGGCGAGATTTCCAAGGCCATGATCTCAATTATCAAGGACTTTGAGTACAAGGAAGGCTGTCAGGCAGAAATTCATCAGTTTGACTATGACGAGTTATACGAGGTCACTTCTGATTCTTCGAAGTCTTCGGAGTTCGATATCCTCCAGGTTGATCTGCCCTGGACTGAAGAATATGTAAACAGCGGTACCTTACTCAATCTTGACGACTATATTAATGAAGTGGAAGGGTTTAAACAGAGGAACATACCTGGCGCTCTGGAAAAGTATGCTCTTTTTAATAATTCCTACTATTCCATTCCGTTTATATTCGGCTCTCAGCTTCTGTTCTACCGGAAGGACCTTTTTGAGGATAAAACTCTTCAGAACAGTTACTACAAAAAGTACAGAACAGAACTCCGGCCTCCCCGCAACTGGAGTGAATTCAACGCAGTGGCCCGGTTTTTCACCAGAAAATTCAATCCGGAATCTCCTACACAATACGGCACCACTCTGGGAGGGCGGGACTCTTCAGGAGCGGTCTGTGAAACCCTTCCCAGGATATGGGGATTCAAGGGAGAGGTTTTTGATGCAAATGATGAAATTGTACTGACCAAACCGGAAGCCATCAATGGGATTAAAAACTACATAGAAAGCTATCAGTACGCCAAGGAAGGTTCCCAGGATTTCTGGTGGAATGAACAGGTTGAGATATTTGCATCGGGAGATTCTGCCATGATGATCCTGTTCGTTGCCCATGCCGCCTACATTACAGACCGGCAGCATTCCAATATTGTCGGACGGATAGGATATGAAACATTACCTGGCGGTATATCCCTTATGGGAGGATGGTCTTTGGGAATTCATACAGAATCCAAACGCAAAAACACGGCGTTTCAATTTCTCAAATGGATCTCAAGCAAAGATATTGCCGTTCCCTATATGATTCTGGGAGGAGCAAATCCTTCCAACTATCTATACAACTCACCGGAATTGAACCTCATTTACCCCTGGTTGGGAAAATCTCTGGAAAGTTTTAAAAACAGCCGGAAAAGGTATGTACCCCGGGGGAATAACGGATCCTTTAAAGAGAGGCAGTTTGAAAAAATATTTGGAAAACATATAAATGCCTGCATCAAACATAAAATATCTCCAGAAGAAGCTGCCGAAAAAATAAGCAGGGAGTTGAAAGAGATTCTCAGTTAATGTGGAGGCTTCCCTGGTGTGGACACAGGAAAGACAGAAACTTCCGGAGAGAAACAACAACGGGATCTCACAGAATCTGTTATAAAAATAACTCCGAAACGGCCCTTTTCACTGTTCCCGAAACAGCCTGATACCCCTCCCGGGTTAAATGAATCCCGTCCTCCAGAAAACAGGACATCCGGGGAGTTCCATCCGGTTCCGTCAGATCGGACCGGATATCACAAAAACCCAGGCCGGGAAGGGATTCACAATACTCTCTGATAATACGATTAGCCTCATCAATCAGGGGCTGATGCGGTGTCCGAAGGGGAGACGAAGAGGGAGCAATGGAAATATACATAACGGAAATATCCGGTACAATCTCTCTGGAGAAATTCACAATTTTTTCAAATTGTCCCAGTATATAACCGGCCTTGGGGGGATTCTCACCGGAAAGATCATTGGAACCGGCATAAACCACGACAGCCGCAGGCTGAGTTTCCCGGACAAAATCTTTTATACGGGCCCGGATTTTGGAAATTCTAACCCCGGCCATTCCCCGGTTGACGACCGAAAGAGGTGCCAGATCCTGTTCCATGGCCGTCCAGTACTCAATAATGGAGCTGCCGGTAAAAAGGACACACTTTTCTTTCCCGTTATTATCCATGGAATCAGTATAATAAATCCCGAAAGAACAGGGAAGCCTCAACCAAATCTGATTCATTGTCCCCCATTGTCCCTTATTGTCCATAAATCACAGTTTTTACTCTTGATTCTTTTGAGAGAGCTTTCTATAGTGAAATTATGAAAAAATACCTGCTGACAATCTTCCTGTCTCTTCCGTTCCTTATGGCGGGACCACTGGAAACAGCACTCAGCACTCTCCCCTGGAGCCTTTCAGGCAGCGGGGTTAAAAATATATCCCATCTTACGCCGGAAAAATCTCCTGTGGAAATGCAGGAGTTTCTGGCGGAAGAGGACGAGGAGAGAGAAGAAGAGGAATCTCTTCATCACAGTTTTACTCCTGCTTCTCTTACACTCTCCTGCTGTACCTGGCTGCGCAAATCCTGCAGGGTCATACAATACAATTCTTTCACTCCCTCCCTGCTCCTGAGCCACAGTCATCCTTTTAACAAGGCACCTCCCGTTTAATTTCTCCTTCCGACACGACAAAAACATCCCCTGAAAAGGGACAAATCTCAAATAAAGAGGAATTAAACCATGAAAAATATTTTTGTATCCGAAATTTTAAGTGACCGGGATCTGCCCGTACTGAACATAGACGCATCTTTCGCTGAATTGATCTCCCTTATGAAAACCAGAGGGAAGACTCACCATTGCTATCTGACCGATCATGAGGGGACCCTCAAAGGCGCCGTCCTTCTCAAGGATATTCTGGAATACCTCAGCCCCTACTTTCTCCTCACTGGAAGAGATCAGATGGACAATCTTTCGGAAATCCTGGAGCACGTTCCACTGAAAGATCTTATACGGACAGATATACCCGCTGTGCCTTTGAACAATACCCTGCCTGAAGTTTTGGAAAAACTCATGCTATCCGGACTGTCAGCCATTCCCGTAGTAAACCATGAAAACAAAGCCGTAGGTGAAATTACCTGCGAACAGATAATTCAAGTAATGCCAATCAAAGAAAGAGAGGAATGCTGTGCACTTTCGTAAATATCTGACAGAAGAGGGAGTCTTCCTGGACAGGGAATTCTCCTCTCTTCAGGATGTCCTGGAATTTCTATCAAGGGAATTCGCAAAAGAATGCCGGATCGGGCAGGAAAAGATTCTCAAACTCCTGGAAAAAAGGGAGCAGCTAAGCTCCACCTGGATAGGGAACGGAACAATTCTCCCCCACAACCACAGTCCCGAGGTAAAAGACCTCTGCATGATTTTTATCCGATGCAGAAAACCTCTGATACTGGATGACGGAAATGAAGTGAAATACATCTTTTCGATACTTACATCGGGATCACAGGACGACCTTTATCTGGGAATCCTTCAGGGAATCGGTAAACTGATTATGAAACAGTCCGCCGAGGTGGACAGATGCACAACCTCGGGAGAACTCCTGGAGCTGTTCAGTTCTTCAGGATCCTCCATGGCGGCCCCCCTCACTGCGGGAGACCTGGCCCGGCACTGGCCCCGGGCAAAAGACACAGACACCCTGGCAGCAGCCCTGGATCAGATGAAAAGGCACGATGTCTATTTCCTGCCTGTATTCTCACAGGATTCGGGAAAAATCTGCGGAGTTCTGGACCTGGTGGACCTTCTGAAAGCGGGATTTCCCGATTATATCTACAGCCTGCACAACCTGACCATGCTGAAGGATTTCCAGCCGGTCAAATACTTCTGGAAAAACGAAAAAGATCTTCTGATAAAAGATTTTACCAGAGACTACCGGCCCTACATGATCAGGGAAGAGATATCCTATCCGGAGATTTTTTTCATGATGATCAAAGGGAACAGACGCCATCTGCTTGTACTGAACGACAAAGACGAGCTGGTGGGCGTAATTCACCCCAAAGAAATTATTAATAAAATGCTGAGGCCCTGATGACCATACATATGATAATATCCATTTTAATATTTGCTGTGGTCTACGCCCTGCTGATCATGGAAAAAATGAACAAGGCCGTAGCAGTGATACTGGGAGCGTCTTTATACCTGGTATTTCACTTCATCCCCTTCCACGAAGCTGTGGAACATATCGATATGAATGTCATCTTCCTTCTTATTGGTATGATGATGATCGTAAAGATTACCGAACAGAGCGGAGTTTTTGAGTATATCGCCATAAAAAGCGCCAAAATGGTCAAAGCCAACCCGATCTATTTTCTTGGTGTTCTGTTTCTGATCACAGCCGTTTTTTCCGCCCTTCTGGATAATGTGACAACAGTTCTCCTAATATCCCCTGTGACACTCCTGTTGGCGTCACAGATGGAAATTGCCGCTCTGCCCTTTATTATTACCGAGATTATTGCCTCCAATATCGGGGGAACAGCCACATTAATCGGAGATCCTCCCAATATTATGATAGGGTCTGCCGCAGGATTGAGCTTTATGGACTTTATTGTCAATGTAGCTCCTGCCATTCTCATAATCTCCCTTGTCACCATGTTTTTGATGGTATTCATATTCCGGAAACAGCTGGTGGTTACCGATTTAAACAAAAAACGGATTCTCTCGATGGATGAAAGCCGGATGATCAACAACCCGGAACTGATGAAAAAATCCCTGACCATTCTGGGCCTTGTCATTCTCGGGTTTCTGATGCATGGATTTCTGGAAACAGAACCCAGTGTGATCGCCCTGGCAGGAGCCTGTCTTCTGATCCTCTGGGCCGATGAAGATCTGGAAAGTCTGCTGAAAAAAGTGGAATGGGATACGATTCTCTTCTTTGTGGGACTTTTCATTATGGTGGGAGTCCTGGAATACGCCGGAGTGATTGAATCCATGGCCGACAAAATGATGGAGATGACAGAAGGGGATCTGATGAAAACCAGTACGGCCCTCCTGTTTGCCTCCGGGATTTTCTCAGGAATCCTGGACAATATTCCTCTGGTAGCCACTTTCATTCCTATTGTGAAAATCATCGGCACTACCACAACTCCCGACAGCATTCAGCCGATCTGGTGGAGCCTGGCTCTGGGATCCTGCCTGGGAGGAAACGGCACACTGGTGGGAGCGTCCGCCAACGTAATCATGTTCGGTTTTGCCAAGAAGAATAAGGTGCCCCTCAGTTTCAAGGGATATCTGGCATACGGAGTGCCTCTGACACTGCTGTCTCTGATCCTCTCATATGTATATATTATGTGGCGGTATTATTAATACTGAATCTGATATTTTGTAAACAGATCCTCCTGGTACTTAACGTACCGGGAGGATAAAAGGATTACTTTTCCTGACTTGCTATGATTGTTTTTTTCTCTCCTGAGCGGAGCTGGTATTTTTTAATTTCACCGACCACCGTCATTGTAACGACAATGGCTGTGATAAAAAGGATGACCCCTGAAATAGGCTCGGTAACAAATGGGGCAAAATCCCCTTTACTTCTCATAAGCCCCCTTCTCAGATTGATTTCCACAATCGGGCCGAGAATATAGCCCAGAAGCAGGGGCGGTATGGGAAGTTTCAGTTTTTTCAGAAAATATCCCAATACTCCGAATCCCACCATGGTACCCACATCAAAAACCCTGTTATTTAAACCATAGGATCCGATAACACACATGGTACCTATGACAGGTAGAAGGATATGCTTGGGAACCGACAGTATCCGCACAAAAAACCGCAGACCGATAAACTCGGAAAAGAGCATGAATACATTTGCCACAATCAGGGCTGCGAAAATGCTGTAGACCAGATTGCCGTCGGTGGAGAACAGCAGAGGCCCCGGGGTGATGCCGTGGATAACAAATCCCGCCAGGATAATGGCGGTGGTGTTGTCTCCGGGAATTCCCAGGGTCATCAGAGGAACAAGGGCGCCCCCTGTGGAAGCATTGTTGGAAGATTCGGATGCGACAATACCGTCGATAATACCGGTACCGAATTTTTCCGGATGCCGGGACTGTTTCTGGGCGGTTCCGTAAGCCACGATATTGCAGATACTCCCGCCCAGTCCGGGAAGGATACCGATTCCGGTACCTATGACGGAAGAGCGGAAGAAGTTGAATATCTGGGATTTGAATTCCCGGAGTGAAAATCCGAACCCTTTGATAGAGTAGTTTGAGACTCTGAGGTGCTCATCTTTCAGTCCCTTTTCCGCAGTTTCCAATATCTGGGAAACAGCAAACAGACCGATCAGGGCTGGCAGAAGACTGAACCCGGAATTCAGAGAATTAAAACCGAAGGTGAAACGGGGAAAGGCCGTAATGGGGGAGATACCGATAAATCCGACGATCATCCCCAGAATAGCGCTGATAAAACCGAGAACAATGGAACCTCCGGACAATCCTGAAATCATGGTGAGCGAAAACACGGCAATGGAAAAGTACTCATAGGGTCCGAACTGCAGAGCCACATCTGCCAGTAAAGGGGCGATGAGCATCAGGATAACAAGACTGAAAATCCCGCCCAGGAAAGAGAAGACGATTCCCACTCCCAGGGCTTTTCCCGCCTCTCCTCTGGATGCCATGGGATGTCCGTCGAAGGTGGTCGTGATGGATGCGGGAGTACCCGGGATATTCAGGAGTATAGCGGAAATCAGCCCCCCTGATGTTCCGCCGATATACAGTCCCATCAGAAGAGATATGCCGTTTATGGGATCCATTCCAAACGTAATGGGAAGAAAAAGGGCGACCCCCATGGTAACTGTCATCCCCGGAATGGCTCCGAAAATGATCCCCATAACAGTACCCATCAGTATCAGGATAATAGTTTTGATTGAGAAAATTGCTGCTAAACCAGTTAATAACATAATAACTCCGGATTACCCGAGGATTCCCGCGGGTATCATGATATGAAAGAAGCCGACAAAAAGGTAATAGGCGGCCAGGGAAGTAAGAACAGAAACCAAAGCGAAAACAATCGGTTTTCTATGCCCTTCCGGCGCCAGAATATTCATCTGAAAAAACAGATAAACACAGGACATAATAATAAAACCGACAGTACGCAGCAGAGCAACATAAAGGCATAACAGAAGAAGCGTCAGCAAAAACGGCCTGACCCGGAAAGGTTCTTTTTCAACCTTTTCTGCGGGATCAGATACTATTTTTTTCTCCAGAAACCACTGGAAAATAAGAAATGTTCCAAAACCGAAAAGGATAACCGCCACGATTCGGGGTACAAACTCGGGTCCCACACCGATAGAACCGAAACTTTTGACAGAAAATGTCAGTATGTACAATAGAACGGCCATAGAAACCGCAATCGAACCGGTCAGGATTTTTTGATATTTCTCCATAATTGATTTTTCCTTGATTAGCAATGAGAGGCGGACCTGGTCAGTCCGCCTCATATTTCATATGCAGATGCAGATTATCTCTGGGAATCTGCCAGGAAGAGTTCCTGGAACTGCATCAGAAAATCTCTTGTGTCAGCCGCATAGAGGGAAGCTTCCACAGGATCCATGTATGTGGGGGTTACATAGATTTTCTTGGCCTCAGCCTGATATTCAGGATTTTCAACAACTCTCTTCATAGCTTCGGAAAAGGTATTCACGATGGTATCGGATGTTCCCTTGGGCATTCCATACCAGAAAAATTTATTGAAGAGCATGGGGTACCCCTGTTCTCCGGTGGTCTGAATATCCGCAGGCATCAGAGGATTGCGTTCCTCATTTGTACTGCCAAGACAAACAAAATCTCCGGATTCAAAATAATCCTTGGTCAGACCGTACTGGGTATTGATAACATCGGTCTTTTTTCCTTTCAGAGCAACGGTTTTAGCAGCATTTCCCCCGATATCCACCAGGTTGAGATCAATACCGGCAATCTGCTCCAGAGCAATTCCTATCATGTGGGGATAACCGCCGATAGCCATACCGAATTCCACTTCACCCGGGTGAGCCTTGGCATAGGAAACCATCTCATTCATATTCTTGTAGGGAGCTTCGTTATGTGTAGCCAGAACAGTCGTGTTGTCGATTACACCGATTCCGCACATGGCAAAATCATCAATTCCGTAATCCACCATACCGGCGATTTTGGGAAACATGGCTCCTACATGAAAAAACATAACAGTGTATCCGTCTGCGGGTGAGTTCATGACCTGCTGCATGGCTACGGTACCGCTTCCTCCGCTCACATTGGAAACCACAACGGGCTGACCGAGTTCCTCCTCCAGATATTTGCTGAAAAGACGGGCGTTCAGGTCTGTATCCCCTCCGGCTCCGGCCGGAACAATTACCTGAATAGCTTTTGAAGGATAGGAAGCGGCCTGATCGGTGGAACTGTCCTGATCCCCCTGGGCAAACAGCATGGCTGTCATGGCAAAAACCAACATAAAGATCACTGATTTTTTGAAAAACTGCATTTGGAAAACTCCTTTTTTTTTATTCCAAGAATATTATCAGTACGACTTTTTCATATTGTCAACAACAAATTAATACAGTCTATATACTATATGTATACTTCCAATATTAACCATACATCAAATATTACAGTTTAGATCATGTATCGAGAAAAAGAATGTTCCATTTGATAATTATAAATTATAGTACTACAATACAATAAATTAGAACTATTCCGTTAATTTACAATAAAGAGAATATGTAAAATAATGAAAGGAAAAGAGACGGGGAAAATCAGGCAGTACATTTATGAAATTTGAGAAAACAGTGTTATCAATGACACATATTCATGATTTTTTATCAAGAAAAACCCTGTAAAAAACTCTTTGACATACACGATGTATACAGTCTGAATGTCTGATTATAGGATTTATTTTCTTCTGATAAGAGGCCGGATCAGTCCCTCAAGGCCATTGACTTTGATTTCCAAAAGTGTTTCCATCTGCATTCCCAGCTTGCCTTTGGGAAAGCCCTTGCTTTTAAACCAGAGCACATACGCTTCGGGCAGGTCTATAAGATAGCGTCCCTGATATTTTCCAAAGGGCATCTTTGTATTGGCCAGTTCCAGGAGGAACTCTTTTTCTTCTGCTTCAGTCATGAGATTGAGGATAGCATATTATTTAATATTAAGCTTGGTTCCTTCAGGAATAGCGAACAGTTTTATATTTCCAGGAACATCTTTTGAGCGCTTAAGATCGAGGATAATCTCTTTATGAGGCCTTGATAGGAGTATGTTCTTTATAGAATCTATTGTATATTTCTTCTTTTTATACATAATCATACCTCCCAATATTAATCATAGAATCATTGTACATTTTTCACCTTACATCTTCCGGGTAGTTGAAATTGACAAACGGATCATCCTGACACAAATGCTGAATGTCTTCCCCATCCAGAAAAACAGTCTCCAGGGAATCCGCAAAAGCACTGAGACCAAACCTTCCTGATTTGAGAAATCCTTCCGCCTTTCCGGCGGTTCGGGACGCATAAAAGGCATGCAGTGGCTCAATACGCCCCTGCCGACTGACCACAACAGCCTCGGGTTTTTCCACAGCCAGGATTTCCTGCATTTTTCTGATCAGAGGAAGGCTGATATTCGGCATATCACAGGCCGTGATAAAAACATAGGGGCTCCGGGCAGTCAGTAGAGCCGCATGGATACCTCCCAGGGGACCCGAATCTTTGTAGATATCTGGAATAACAGGATACGGATAATCCCGGAACTTTCCGCTGCTGCCGGACAGAATCAGAATATTGGGGAAAATCTCTTCCAGTTGATTGAGGATATGTTCCAGCAGGGGGGTTCCCTTATAGAACCATAAAGCTTTGTCCCGGCCGAAGCGCCTGCTCCTGCCCCCGGCCAGAACAGCGGCGGAATTCCCCGTGATATCTGTCTGTTTCATCAGGATTCAGGATACTCCTATTAAAATCCGCCTTCAAGCCGGAAATATCTGTTTCCCCTTCCTTTTCAGAAGAGAACAATCCCCAAAAAGGTTAATTTTTCCTTTTTTTCTTGAATAGATATTGACTTACATGGGAATATATACGATCTATTGGCCTGTTGTTTTCATGTTTTTTTGCATGACCGGTTAAACCGCAGACACAGGACCCTTGATGCTAACATAGTCTGTATTGCGAGGAGGTTTGTTTCATGACTGATAAGGATATCTGGAACAGCTGGAACAGGCACAAATCTTCTGATCTGTACGGGATTCCCGAATGGGGTGCCGGATATTACGGAATCAGTGAAGAGGGTGATCTGTGTATTAAAACAACCCTGAATGGAAAAAAAATAACCATCCCCTTTAAAGATATAATATCAGGAATCACCGAAAGAGGAATGAACCTGCCGGTTCTGCTTCGAATAGAGAATTTCCTGGATTCCCAGATTACCAGGCTCAATGAATCATTCGGGAAAGCCATAAAAGAACTGAAATACCAAAACAGTTACAGAGGGGTTTTTCCAATCAAAGTCAATCAGCAGGAGCAGGTTCTTCATGAAATTACCAGGTTTGGAGCCCGGTACCATCATGGACTGGAAGCCGGCAGTAAAGCTGAACTGATTGCAGCCCTGGGAGTCCTGGAAGACCGGGAATCCTGCATTGTCTGCAACGGCTATAAAGATGAAGAGTTTGTAGACCTGGCTCTGCAGGCTATCAGAATGGGATATAAAGTATTCCTGGTACTGGAAATGCCCAGCGAACTGGACCTCATACTCAGCAGGGCGGAAGCTCTGGGTGTTGATCCCTACCTGGGAGTCCGCTTCAAAATCTCCGCCAGAGCCGGAGGCCACTGGAGCGAATCCGGCGGAGACAGAAGCCTTTTCGGGCTGACCAGTACCCAGATCATCCAGGTTGTGGACCGTCTGAAAGACCGGGGAAAACTCCACTTTCTGAAACTGCTCCACTTTCACCTGGGATCGCAGATACCCAATATCCGGGATATCCGCCAGTCCATCCTGGAAGCGGCCCGCCTGTACGGAGGTCTGGTAGCAGAAGGAGCCCCGATGGGTCACTTCGATCTGGGAGGCGGTCTGGCTGTAGACTATGATGGCTCCCAAACAAACTACATGCATAGCCGCAACTACTCCATGGATGAGTATACCTATGATATCGTAGAAGTTCTGATGTCGGTTTTCGAAGAGGAAAATGTCCCCCATCCTGTTTTAATGTCTGAATCGGGAAGGGCAACGGTTGCCTATTACTCGGTCCTTCTGGTGAATATTCTGGATGTAACGAGGTTTGAACCAGTCCCTCTTCCCGATAAACTGCCCGAGGATGCACCCGATCAGATCATAGCCATGGAAACCATCCTCACGGAAATGAACAGCAAAAATCTTCAGGAGTGCTTTAACGACGCCCTCTTCTACAGAGACCAGCTGCAGCAACTTTTTAAATACGGCCAGATAACCCTCCGCCAGAGATCTCTGGGAGAGAACATCTATCTGACCATACTGCATAAAATCATGAAGCAGATGGATAAAATGAAACGGCTTCCCACAGGTCTGGAAAATCTTTCAGAAAATCTGGCAGATATCTACTACGCCAATTTCAGCCTTTTTCAGTCTCTCCCGGATGTATGGGCTATTGATCAGATTTTTCCTGTCATGCCCCTGACAAGATTGAACGAAGCGCCCTCGAGAAAAGCAATCCTGGCTGATATCACCTGTGACTGCGACGGCCAGATAGATAAATTCATAAGCCTGAAAGAGCTGGAAAAGACCCTTCCGGTGCATGATATTTCTCCCGATGAAGACTACTACCTGGGATTTTTCCTGGTGGGAGCCTATCAGGAGACACTGGGAGATCTGCATAACCTGTTTGGCGATACCAATGTGGTCAGCATCCGGATCCATGAAGACCAGACTTTTGAAATAACCAGAGAGCTGGAAGGAGATTCTGTAGCGGATGTATTAAGCTATGTAGAATATGACCCCAAAACCCTTCTGGACAGTTACAGAAGGAAAGCGGAAAAAGCTGTCAAGGAGGGACTGATTACTCCCAGACAGAGACAGAATATTGTTTCAGGATTTGAAAACAGCCTGAGAGGTTATACCTATTACGAAAGGGAGAACTACTGATTATGTCCAAAGTCATGATTATCGGCGCCGGAGGCGTCGGAGGTGTGGTAGCCCACAAATGCGCCCAGGTTCCCGAAGTTTTCGGAGAAATCATCCTGGCCAGCCGGACCAAAAGCAAATGCGATGCCATTGCCGCTCAGATTGATGGAGAGATCATCACAGAGCAGGTGGATGCTGATAATGTGGAAGAGCTTACGGCTCTTTTAAAAAAACATAAGCCCGATCTGGTTATTAATGTAGCCCTTCCCTATCAGGATCTTCATATTATGGACGCCTGTCTGAATGCAGGAGTCAACTATCTGGATACAGCCAACTACGAACCTCCTGAAACTGCCAGATTCGAATACAAATGGCAGTGGGAGTATCAGGACAGATTCAGGGAAAAGGGTCTTATGGCGCTTCTGGGAAGCGGATTTGACCCGGGTGTCACCAATGTTTTTACAGCCTACCTGAAAAAACATTACTTTGATGAAATTCACGAGCTGGACATTATTGATGTCAACGGAGGAGATCACGGTCAGCCCTTTGCCACCAACTTCAACCCGGAAATCAATATCCGTGAGGTGACGGCACCCTGCCGGCACTGGGAAGAGGGAGAGTTTGTGGAAACTCCTGCCATGAGCCGGAAGAAATCCTATACCTGCCCCGAAGGGGTGGGAACCTACAACATCTATAGAATGTACCATGAGGAGCTGGAATCCCTGACCCTTAACTTCCCCACACTGAAAAGAGCCCAGTTCTGGATGAGTTTCGGAGATAACTATCTGAAACATCTGGAAGTGCTTCAGAATGTGGGAATGACAAGAATTGATCCTGTGGTGTTTGAAGGCAAAGAGATTATACCCCTTCAGTTTCTCAAGGCCCTGCTGCCGGACCCCGGAAGCCTGGGACCTCTCACCAAGGGAAAGACCTGCATCGGCTGTATCGTCAAGGGAATGAAGGACGGGGAAGAACTGAAAAAATATGTCTATAACATCTGCAGCCACGAGAAATCCTATGAGGAAGTTCAGAGTCAGGCAATCAGCTATACCACCGGAGTCCCCGCCATGATCGGGGCAAAAATGATTCTGGAAGGAAAATGGAAGGGAAAGGGAGTGTTCAATATGGAACAGTTTGATCCCGATCCTTTTATGGACGATTTAGGCGAATACGGGCTCCCATGGAACGTGATCACCTTAAAGGACTAGACCTTAACCGCCTGGAGAGCCCCGCTTTTGTGGTGGACAAGGCTCTTTTAAAAAACAATGCGGAAATTATGAAATCCCTTGCCGATGCCAGCGGTGCAAAAGTGCTGCTGGCTCTCAAAGGATTTTCCATGTTCTCCACATTCGACCTCCTCCGTCCCTACCTGTCGGGAATATGCGCCAGCTCTCCTCATGAGGCCCGGCTGGGAAGAGAGGAAATGGATCTGGAGGTGCATAGCTACAGCCCTGCCTACAGCCGGAGAAATCTGAGAACCCTGCTGGAGCTTTCAGATCATCTGATTTTCAACTCCCCTTCCCAGTGGGAGATGTTTGCGGACCTCAGAGAGGAATTTCACAGCAGAGTGTCCTGCGGGATCCGGTATAATCCTTCCCATTCCGAGACCGACACCGCCATCTATGACCCTTCCGCTCCCATGTCCCGCCTGGGAACCATCAGGGAAGAACTCCCGGAAGGATTTTTAAAAAAAGCCGACGGGGTTCATATCCACAACCTCTGCGAGAAAGACTCAGGGGCTCTGGTCAGAACCTGGGCAGCCGTGGAAAGATCCCTGGGATCCGAGCTTCAGGGACTGAAATGGATCAACCTGGGAGGCGGACATCATATCACCAGAGACGATTACGACCGGGCTGAACTGGTGAATCTGATCAAAATGATAAAGCAGCGGTATCAGACCGAAATCTACCTGGAACCCGGAGAGGCCTGGGCTCTGAATACGGGATATCTGGTCACCACGGTTCTTGATGTTCACCGTAACAGAGGGGACCTGGCCATACTGGATACATCTGCCAGCTGTCATATGCCGGATGTACTGGAAATGCCCTATCGACCCGAAATCATAGGAGCAGCAGAAGCGGGAGAAAAAGACCATACCTACCGGTTGGGCGGCGTTACCTGCCTGGCGGGAGATGTTATCGGTGATTACAGCTTCGACACCCCCCTGAAACCGGGAGATAAACTGATATTCACCGACATGGCTCACTATTCCATGGTAAAAACTACCACTTTCAACGGTGTGGGACTGCCGTCTCAGTATCTGTATGACTCGAGTACTGCAGAACTGACACTGGTAAAACACTTCGGCTATGAGGATTTTAAAAGCCGGCTCTCCTGAGACTTATGCGTATACAGTTCTGTATGCGCTCCTCCCTTTGTGTGAATCTTATTGACAAAGGATTTTGTTCCCTACATAATTAGCATAACAACAGTTCGCATACGAAGTATTCGCCTGCCAATAATAGGAGAACAAAATGGATCCTCTGGGGATGACCTTCGGAGATACAGCCCGGCTGTATCATAAATATCATCATATGATTCTTGAATCCTTCGGTATATACCGGGGGCAGCACCGCCTTTTTTTCGCCCTGAATGAAAAACAGGGCCCCATAAGCCAAACCAGTCTGGCCCGGATTATGAATATCTCGGCCTCCACCCTGACACGGATGGTTCAGTCTCTGGAAAAGAAGGGATTTGTCATGCGTCATACCGATGAAAAGGACCAGAGGCAGACTCTTATATCACTGACACCAGAAGGTCAGGCGATTCACGACAGGATAAAAGAACTGTTCATAAAAACTGACGAGTCCATGTTTCACTCCTTTACGGAGGAGGAACAGGAGAAGCTCCGTGATTTCCTGGGCAGGATACAGATTCAGCTGCAGGAAAGGATCCGGATGCACAAAGGTGGGGAGTAATATCCTATGAAGACCCTTTTTCAATATCTAGGCAAATACAGGTTTTACGCCCTTTCGGCTCCTCTTATGATGCTGCTGGAAGTCTTTATGGATCTTATGCTCCCCGCCACCATGGCTCAGATTGTTGATACGGGAATTGCCTCACATGATCTGTCTCTGGTACTTCACCTGGGTGTCCGTATGATGATCTTTTCGCTCATTGCTTTTATCGGAGGATCAGGATCTGCCATTCTGGCAAGTCAGGCGTCCACAGGAGTGGGCGCTGATCTGAGAAATGATCTGTTTACAAAAGTCATGTCCCTGTCTCACAAGAACATGGACAAACTGGAAACGGGGAACCTCATTATCCGGCTGACCAATGATGTATCCCAGATGGAGGATGCGGCCATGATGGTTCTGCGCATGATGGTACGGGTCCCTCTTTTCTTTGTGGGAAGCCTGACCATGTCTATCATCATCGGCCGGAAACTGGCGGGACTCTTTGTTTTTCTGATCCCCCTGCTGGTACTGTTGATGGCTGTGCTGATAAAAAAAACCTACCCCCTGTTTTTTCATCTTCAGGAAAAAATGGATGTTCTCAATACCCGCCTCAGGGAAAACCTGGCGGGGAAACGTCTTGTCAAAGCCTTTGTAAAAGAAGATTTTGAAACCCGGAAGTTCCGGAAAGCCAATGAAGAGCTGAGCGGTGTGACAATCAAAGCCAACCGGACAATCATGACGATGAGCCCTGCCATGCAGCTGCTGCTGAACGGAGGAATCATCGCAGCGCTCTGGTTCGGAGCAAAACTCATTGATACGGGAGCCCTGAAAATCGGGGCACTTATTGCTTTTATCAACTACCTGAGACAGCTGCTTTTTTCCCTGATGATGTTCAGTCATATGATCATAAGGCTATCCAGGGCCCAGGCATCATCCGAAAGAATCCAGGAAGTATTTGCGGCTGTTCCGGATATTAGGGAACCTGAAACCCCTTCCTGTCCGGCAGCAAACAGAGGCAAAATAGAATTCCGTAATGTCACCTTTGCCTACAACAAGGGGAGCGACCCGGTTTTAAGGAACCTGAGTTTTACTGTGGAACCGGGAGAAACCATCGCATTTATCGGAGCAACCGGATCGGGAAAATCCAGCCTTATGAAGCTGATCCCCCGGTTTTATAACATCAATTCAGGAGAGATTCTCCTGGATGGGTGCGATATCAGAAACTATGAAACAAATAGACTGCGCCGGCAGATTGCCATGGTTCCCCAGAAAACCATCCTTTTTTCGGGATCTGTCAGAGAGAACATTCTCTACCACTACCATCAAACGGAGCAATCCGGGATGGAAACGCTTATGAAAGAATCAGCCCGAATGGCGAATATAGCCGATTTTGTTGAAGAGCTTCCCCAGGGATACAATACCAATGTGAACCAGCGGGGTGTAAACCTTTCGGGAGGTCAGAAACAGAGGATAGCCATAGCCAGAGCTCTTTCCAAAAAGGCGCCTGTGATGATCCTGGATGATGCCACCAGTGCTGTAGATATGGCAACGGAAAAACGGATCCGGACAGCCCTCAAAGAGAAAGCAGCGGATACCACGGTCCTGATCATAGCCCAGCGCATCACCAGTATTATGGATGCGGACAGGATCATTGTACTGGAAGACGGTATGATTTCCGGCTGTGGGACTCATGAGGAACTGCTGAAAACCAACAGTCTTTACAGGGAAATATACAAATCCCAGATCGACGGGGAGGCCGTATCATGAGCAGAAAGGAGATTCCTCAGAAAACCGGAACCAGGCTGGGCCCCGCAGGACACGGCCCCAACAGAATAATGATAGGTCCCAAAGAGAAAGCCAAAGATATCAAAGGGACCCTGAAAAGGCTCTGGGAGTATCTGAAACAGAACAGAAGGGCCCTCCTTTCAGCGTCCGGAATCGTCCTGGTTGTTACGGCATTGAATATCACCGGCCCGTACCTTATGAAAATAGCCCTGGATGACTATATAGCAGGTGAGGTAGATTTCCCCTCCCTGGGACATCTGCTTATTCTGATGGTTCTGATCTATTCCGCAGCGGCTATACTGACTCTTGTACAGCAGAAAATGATCATACAGATATCCCAGAAAGCGGTGAAAAACCTGAGAAACGATGTGTTTCAGAAATTTCAGGATCTGACTATCCGTTTTTTCGATACCCGTTCCACAGGCGAACTGATGAGCCGCCTCACCAACGACATAGACAACATCAGCAATACGCTCTCCACGGGAGTTCTGGAAATTCTCTCAGCCGGTTTGAGCATTATAGCCGCAGGAACTGTAATGCTGGCAATAAACTGGCAGCTGGGGCTTATCTGCCTGACCGTAATCCCTTTGATCATCCTTTTTACCAAAAAGATCGCCCGGATGACCCGGAAAGGATTCAGAGCCAAACAAAAGTACCTGGGCGAGCTGAACGGCATTATCGAAGAGACCATTTCGGGCCATCGGGAAGTGAAAGCCTTTACCAAGGAACAGGAGATCCTCAAGGATTTCTCCTTAAAAAACCGTCTTATGAAGGAAGCTGCACATAAAGCGAATATCACCTCCGGATTGATGGGCCCCTTTATGAACATGATGAACAATATCAATTACGGGGTTACCGCCTTTGCCGGAGGCGTCCTGGCTCTGTACGGGATTGTCTCAGTGGGAACCATTGCCGCATTTCTGAACTACTCTCGCCAGTTTTCCCGCCCGCTGAACCAGATAGCCCAGCTGTATACAACCATTCAGTCAGCCATAGCCGGAGCGGAACGGGTCTTCCAGATTTTGGATGAGGAACCGGAATTCTCTGATGCTCCCGGTGCCCTTCCGCTTGAGAGAGTAAGGGGACGGGTCGTTATCGAAGACCTCCATTTCCGCTATGAAAAAGATGTTCCCGTCATTCAGGGAATCGATATCCAGGCAGAACCAGGCCAGACCATTGCGCTGGTAGGCCCCACAGGAGCGGGAAAAACCACCATCATCAATCTGCTGACCCGTTTTTACGATTTTCATCAGGGTTCTATCACCATCGACGGCAAGGATATCAGAAAAATCCGGAAAGCTGATCTCCGCCGTGCCCTGGGAATCGTCCTTCAGGAGACATTCCTCTTTTCCGGTACCGTAAAGGACAATATCAGGTACAGTCGGCTGGATGCCACAGATGAACAGATCATCAGGGCGGCCACTCTGGCCAATGCCCATCAGTTCATCCACAGGATGCCCGACGGATATGAAACGGTCATCTCGGAAAACGGTGCGGATCTGTCGGAAGGACAGCGTCAGCTGATTGCCATTACCAGGACCATCCTGTCGGATCCTTCCATTCTGATACTGGATGAAGCCACCTCCAGCGTGGATACCCGCACGGAGAGACACATTCAGGAGGGAATGCTCAAGCTCATGGAAGGACGGACCAGCTTTGTAATAGCCCACCGCCTGTCCACCATAAAAAACGCTGACGCAATTCTGGTTATGGATAAGGGAAAGATTAAGGAACGGGGCACTCACAGGGAGTTAATGGCAGCCCGTGGATTTTACTATGACCTGTATCAAAGCCAGTTCAGCAGCAGGCCTGTAACCTCCGGGAGTCCCTGACGTAAATGAGAAGGAGCCGTCTCTTTTTGAATCATCCGCTTCAGGCTGTTTCTATTCGGTTCCGGCCGTTCTCTTTGGCGCGGTAGAGTGCTTCATCAGCCAGTGCAATGTTTTTACTGAGTGACAACTCACCCTGAAAAAGGGACAATCCCAAACTTCCTGTTATGTTTTTTCCCTTCAGACAGGGAATCATGGTTTTTTCCAGGGAATCCCGGATTCTCTCTGCAATCATTATGGCGGAATCAAGGTCCGGTTCCAGGATCAGCAGAAGGAATTCCTCCCCGCCCCAGCGTGAAGCCACGTCTGTATCACGGCACTCCCGGGTAATCAGGCGGCTCACATGCTTTAATACCTCGTCCCCGCACTCATGCCCCAGCGTATCATTGATGGATTTAAAATGATCAAGATCCATCATGACAATGACAAAACCTGTGCCGTATCGGATGGCCCTTTTGCTTTCAGTTTCCAGCAGCTCCATCATCCTGCGTCTGTTGTACAGGTTCGTCAGCGGATCTTTCATGGCCATTTGTGAAACGATCCTGTAAAGGTAGGCGTTATGGAGCACCAGCCCGATCTGCTCTCCCAGATAGTACAGGAATTCCCTGTCCATAAGATCCGGAATCATCCTGTCAGTATACGCAACAGTAATGGCCCCGATGATGCCATCAGGATTTTTCAAAGGGATACTGATCAGATACCTGCAGCCTTTTTTCAGATAAATATCCGCCAGCTCCTTATTGGGATAGGAACTCATTTCCATTTCCACAACCCTGTCTTCGCTTATGGCTTTTCCTGCGGCTCCTTCTCCTTTTTTCAGGGTTTTAATCTGCTCCATTGGCAGATCCAGCACATCAAAGGAATAGGCAAGGGAGTAATGGGTGCCATCGGAGTTTTTCAGAAAAATTGCCGCCGTATCAACACCCATTGTATTATTCAGAATCCTCTTGATCGATTCAAAAAGTTCATCCAGTTCAAGATGCCTGGCCGTATCATTTAAAAAATCAAACAGGGCTTTCTGCTTATCCTTTTCCAGCAGAATAATATGATTCCGGCTCCTGCTATAGGCTATGTTCATACTGATCATAAAGATCATGTTGAAGATGATGGGATAAATCAGGCTCAGGCTGACAGCCATGTTTCTCTCGAATAAAGACAGGACCCTTCCATACCCCGATAGTGTCAGAATAAACCTGAATGCGTAGAAGATAATGGAAAAAAGAAAGAGATAGTAGATCTCTGTTGTGTAGGGAGAACGGACAACCGTCCTATTCCGGTATTGATACAGCTCCATAGCTCCGTAGCTGTAGATGATAACAAGAGCCAGAGAAATAATCATGATCCGGAGGGACGTATCAAAATGGAAGAATGTGAAATAGGGAAAAAGAACCCAGTAGAAAGCTGTCAAAAGAGAAAAAAAGAGCTTTCCGAATCCGGATTTGCCGGATTCCTGATAGACAGCAGCCCTGGTCTGCATATAAAAACCCGTAAGGATCAGATAATTGGCTATCAGAACAGAAATAAAAAGGTGTAATTTCCCCTGAAAAAGGAGGAGCAGAAACCCGGCGAAAAGGACAAAGGATGAACGTCTCCAGAAAAGATTTCTCTCCTTTTTCTGTCCCTGCACAATTGTATAGGTAAAAACGGTGTTTATCCCCAGAAGGATGACCAATGTATCCAGAAGCGTCGCATTATCCATAGGCAATAGATTAATTATGGCAAATTATCAGAGGAAAAACAACTGAAAAGAAAACAGAAAGGAACCGGACCCTGGGTATGGCAGAATCCGGTCCCTGAAATCAATAGGTATCTTTTCCGGGGGAGGATGGGATTAATCCAGTCCGGGAGGAACAAAGCCGGCACAGAAGGCTTTTACCTCCTGGGCTATACCATCCAGAACCTCTTCGTTCTGAAAGTTTTCCACCGCTTTGTTGATAAAACCGGCAATTATCTTCATCTCTTCCTCTTTCATCCCCCGGGATGTTACCGCAGGTGTTCCCATTCGCAGACCGTTGGGGTTGAAAGGCTTGGCATCGTCAAAGGGAACCGTATTGTAGTTACAGACGATACCGGCTCTGTCCATGGCTTTGGCAGCCTGCTTGCCTGTAATGTTCTTATTTCTCAGGTCTATCAGCATGAGATGGTTTTTTGTTCCCCCGGAAACCAGGTTGAATCCATATCCGGCCAGGGCCTGGGCCAGGGCCTGGGCATTTTTTACAATCTGGGCGGCATACTCTTTGAACTCGGGCTGGGAAGCTTCCAGAAGGGCTGCGGCAATAGCGGCTGTGGTATGGTTATGAGGCCCCCCCTGACATCCGGGGAAGACTGCCTTGTCTATAGCTTTAGCATGCTCTTCCTTGCAGAGGATCATCCCCCCCCGGGGACCTCTGAGACTCTTATGGGTGGTGGTTGTAACCACATCTGCAAAAGGAACGGGAGAGGGATGGGCGCCCCCTGCAACCAGTCCGGCAAAGTGAGCCATATCCACCCAAAGGATAGCCCCTACTTCATCGGCGATATTTCTGAATCTCTGCCAGTCGGGAATCCCGGGGAATGCGGAATGACCGGCAATGATGATTTTCGGTTTATTCTCTCTGGCGGTTTTTTCCATGGCTTCATAGTCAATGTCCCCATCAGGAGTCAGTCCATAATGGAGCACGTTAAAATATTTTCCCGAAAAGCTGACGGGAGAACCGTGAGTCAGATGCCCCCCGTGGGAAAGCTCCATCCCCAGGGCGGTTTCGCCGGGGTTCATAAAAGCCAGGTACACAGCCAGGTTGGCAGGAGATCCTGAATAGGGCTGAACATTGGCATGGTCCGCACCGAACAGGGCTTTTGCTCTTTCGATGGCCAGATCTTCGATCTGGTCAATCACCTGCTGGCCCTCGTAGTAACGCCTGGCGCTGTACCCTTCGGAATATTTGTTGGTCAGAACTGTACCGGAAGCTTCCAGAACCGCATGGGAAACATAATTTTCCGATGCAATAAGACGAATTTTATCCCGTTGGCGGTTTTCTTCCTGAGTAATCATATCTGCCAGCTGGGGATCCAGGTTCTTGAGATGTTCCATAATAAACTCCTCATTAATAGCACCCGGATAGAGGTAAAAAAAGACCTGCCACATCCGGGATACAGCCCAGACGCGCGGCTTTGGTGATTTGACTCTGCTTCCCAGGGGTATCCTCCCCTTCATGCGTCAGTCACAGAGTAGGGACATCATAAAAAAGCTTTTCTATCAGGTCAAGAGGCTCCCCTTTAGTGAAAGTGTTTTCGTTTTCAGGTCTTTTAAAAATTTCTGGATATTTGAAGCATGTGCCCAATTCAATTCGTTAAACATTTATTAATGATAAAAATACTCCTTCTGAACCCTCTCCCCAGCCCTTGGTCACAAACTTCGTTTGTTGCACAGGCATGCATCCGGCCTCTCCCTTTGGGCGTGAGGACGGGGGAGAGGGTTTAGAGGCAGAGAGTCATATGTAATCGGGAAAAGATAAAAACTGATAGCAAAGACACCTTTGATCCTCTATTCTTGGAGTATGAACAGAATCACAGCCATACTCTTTTTTCTCATCATGATCGGTCTCCCTGCAGTCAGTGCCGGGGAAGGAACAGTGGAAACCTCTTCTCCATCAGCAAGCTCTCTGCCTGTAACGAGGGTGACCCTTTATACAGCCGGACTGGCCCACATGGTACACGAAACAGAAGTAACAGATAATGAGGTACTCTTTTTCCCGGTAGAGCATAAGGATATCAATGACATCCTGAAGAGTCTTGTGGTGGAAGATCTGGGAGGCGGAACTGTGGAAGCGGTTACCTTTGCGACAGGAGACCCCCTAAGCTCCGCTCTGGGAGATATGAGGATCAACCCGTCAGGGTCACCTTCCATAAAGGACTTCCTGTTAAGAACCCAGGGAGAAATGGTTACCGTCACCACCGCGGAGGGTGCCTTTGCAGGCAGAATTTTCAGCGTGGAAGTGATGCCCGGGGAAAATGAACCCAAAACGATTCTGAACATTTTGAACGAAGAAGGGATCAGATCAATTGATATAACCAGTCTCCATGGGCTCAGTTATGACGACCCTGTTCTGAGAGAGGAATTGGCCAGTGCGCTGACCCTGATAGCCCAGTCCCGGGTAAAATCCACCAAAATGATAAAAATAAGCTGTACCGGAACCGGAGAAAGGACCGTAAGGATAAGCTATATCCGGGCCGTACCCTTATGGAAAACCAGCTACAGGATAACAGTTGATCAGGAAGGGACTCCCCGTCTGGAAGGATGGGCCCTGGTTCAAAATACCGGGAATGCCCCCTGGGAGGATGTACAGCTGGGATTTGTGGCAGGCAGCCCCAACGCTTTTACCATGGATCTGTCCACTCCCCGGTATGTTCACAGGGAACAGGTTGAGATCGCCTCCTCGGCACCCATAGGAGCAACCGGATACGACAGGGGCTATGCTCCCGAACCGGCACCGTCCATGGCCATGGAGAAGTCCTACCGCTCCGCCATGCCCATGGCTGCGGAAGAAGAGATGGCAGCAGATTATTTTGGCGGTGGAGCCTATGAACTGGATGACTATGAGGAACCCTATGTTCCCGCTCCGGCGACATCCAGAGCGGAAGGAACCCGCTCGGGGAACTTTTACCGTTATGATGTGGTTACCCCTGTCACGGTGGAAGCCCGTTCTTCTGCCATGATACCCATCCTTGTGACTCCGGATGTCGGATCAGCCCTGGCAGTTTATGACCCCTCCTACAATCTGGTATTCAAGGGGATCCGTCTGAAAAACAGCGGCACCGCACACTGGGCGGCAGGCCCGGCTACAGTGCTGGAAGGACGCTACTATGCGGGAGACGCCCTCCTGCCGGAAATGCTTCCCGAAACAGAAAGGCTTTTAACCTATGCCGTACACGGTTCTGTTGAAGTTATGAAAACCACGACCTCCGAACCCCAGAGGATCGTCAGCCTCAAAATGGCCGACGGCCTTCTCTACCGGACCGATAAAACTGTCAGAGAAACCCTGTACAGAATCGAAGGGGATGAGAAAGAGCTCCTTCTGATTCATAAAAAGGATGCAGGATGGAAGGTGACCGATCACCCTGAGATCCAGGAGGAGACTAACGGGGAATACCGCTTTACCCTTTCCGAGTGGAAAGAACCGGTTCGGGTGAAAGAAGAGTACATAACCTCCCGGCAGTATAATCTGATCAACATGAGCCTTCAGGATTACGCCTACTACCTGGAATGGGAAAACCTGAGCCCCTCCATGGAAAACGCTCTGAAAGAACTCTCCGGCCTGAAAAGGGAAGCCGACAGGATCCGTTCCCAGATCTCTTCGGTCAACAACAGCATAAGCCGGCTCGAACGGGATCAGAACCGGGTCAGGGAAAATATGCGGGTACTGGAAAGCCGTTCGGACCTCTACAAACAGTATGAGGAGCAGCTAAGCAGCCAGGAAGACGAGATCCAGAGCTACAATACCCGCCTGGCAAATCTGCAAAGGGATCTGCAGTTTGCCAATGAAAAGCTGAAAGACTATATTCTGGCTCTGGATTTGTAGGGAGAGAATAGGCCCGGTAAACTGAAAACCGGGCCGCTTTCCCTGTCTGTTTTCAGTGAATCAGTGAGATAATCTCAATCTCCAGCAATTTCAAATTCAGACGTTCCTCCTCCAGAGTCAGAACCGCCTCCTTCCACTCCTGCCGGCTGTCTTCCAGATCGGATAGAGAGGATTTTCCGTTTTCATAGCTCAGTTCCGTTTTTTTCAGGCTCTGTTCCAGCAGGGAAACATTCAACTCATCCACAGCGATATTGGATCTGCTCATCTCCAGATCCAGGTAGAGGTTCCGGATTTCATCGATCCTGAGCCTCTTTGCTGCCTCCAGATTCAAGCGTGCCAGCTGAAGATCCTCTTCCAATGCCTTCAGTTTCAGCTGGTCTGAAGAACCTTTGATATGCCCATCCAGAGGAAGAGACAGTGAAAGACCGAGCCCCAGGCTGTCGCTCCACTCCTCATTTGTCCAGGACTCCCTCTGAAACGCCGGATTAACACTGGTTCCCCAACCGAAACTCATACCGAAAGCAGGATTGTTCATTCCTTTTTCAGTCAGTTCCAGAGTCAATTCGGCAATCCTGAGCTGATTCTCAAGGATTTCAATATCAGGCCCGAAAGGTTGAGAAGCTATCAGCTCATTCAGCGATGGAAGGGAAATGAGCGAATCATCCTCCTGTGACAGAACAATGGAGTGAGACCCGTCCAGTCCGATATAGCGGCTGAAAGTGATATACCGTTTCTCCTGATCTGCTATCTCTTTCTGTAGTCCGGGAAGATCTCTTGCAGCAGCAATTTGAGCAGACAGCAGCTCCAGATCCGAGATCAGACCTTTTTCAAACTGTTCCTGAGTCTGATTCAGTCTTTCCTCTGCCAGGTGTATATTCTCTTTCTGAAAAGAGATGTTTCTCTCTCCTGCCAGGATTTCATGGTAGAGAACCGTTAAATCATAACGGAGTGATGATTCCCCTTCGAGCAGCTTCAATTCGGCAATCCTGGCATTCACCACTTCCAGTTCTTCACTGATAGAAAGCCCCGGAGCTATCCTGAGCTGCATATCCAGGGAACCTCTGACTGACCAGTAATCCGCCTCCTCTCTTCCGCTATCCCCAGAAGAGATGATTCCGCTGATTAAGGGACTGGACCTGTTAAGAGAAGCCCCTGCACTGACAGAGGGGATCCACTGATCGGGAGCAACCATCTGCCGGATAGCCTGGTCTCTGGCAGTACGAAGGCTTTCCAGTTCCAGACTGTATTGATTCATCCTTCCCCAGGCCTCATCAAGAGTTATCACTAACTCACCTTCCGGTGTTTCTCCGACCAGGGGAGCTCTGAAAAAAACAAACAGCAGGATTAACAGATTATAAGGCTTATTCATCATGTGAGTCCCTCTCTCGATGGTGATGGGATTTTCGATTGCTATGGGTCAGTACCAGCAGGGACGGCACCGCATACAAAGCGAAAAGGGTAGAGACCAGCAATCCTCCCGAAACGGCAATTCCCAGGGGCTGCAGAATATTGGATCCCTCGCCCAGGCCGATCGCCAGAGGCAGCATTCCGAATATGGTAGTCAGGGTGGTAATGATAATCGGCTGAAACCGGATTCCCGCGGCATACAGAAGAGCGTCTTTGTAGTCGGAGAACTCCAGCCGGGACTTCAGATAAAAGTCAATCATTATAATAGCGTTGTTAACGACAATCCCTCCCAGAAGGATAGTCCCCAGAAGGGAGTTCAGATTGAGAGTGGACTTAAAAATCCAGAGACTGAACACAACACCTACAAATCCCAAAGGAATGGTAATCAGGATAACCAGAGGAATCCACAGAGAGTTGAACTGAAAGGCCAGGAGCAGATAGATCAGAACAATAGAGATAGCCAGAGCCACAAAAAGGGAACGGATAGCACTGTCCATCTCGATCCTGGGGTTATCGAAGGTATAGCTGTAACCTTCGGGCAGCACCAGGTTCTCTTCCAGATAGTTTTGGGCCCGCCTCTGCATCTCCAGCCGTTTGGCATCGCTGATACTGAAACCGGCCATACCGTAAATCCGGAAGGCGGGCTCTCCGTTTTCACTGTACACCTGGGATACCCCGCTGGTTTCGCTGAAATTGAAGAAGTGCTTCAGAGGGATAAAGTGCTGCTCCCAGGGAATCAGAAAATCCTCCAGCTCCTGCCGGGAGTTCACGGTATCCTCCGGATAGGAAGCGGAAACATCAACATCTTCCATACCGTCACTTAAGGTGACTGTTGAGGTTCCATTCAGAACCCTGCGGATCAAGGAGGTCAGTGAGGTCTCGGATATTCCGGAAAAACTGCTGATGGTCTGTTCCCTTGTTGTCAGGTTCAGCTGCCGGGTAATGGAAGAAGAGGGCTCCGTGAAGGTTCTCCGGAAAATATTCTCTTCGTTCAGAAGCGTCTGTATGGAGGAGAGAAGCTCCACTTTTTCCCGGGCATCCGGTCCGTACAGGCTCATCTGAAAATCAAAGCTCCGGGGCAGCGGAAGAGCGGCGGGATCCCAGGCCATAATATTGTAATACCAGTCTCCCTCGGAAACAAAGACCTCCTGGAGCCGGGCAATGGCTTCTTCTGTATAATCCGAGCTTTTCAGGTCCAGAAATGTCTGGTTAAAACGCCCGGAAAGGTTGGTGAACCGCCTGGAGAGCATATCGCCCAGGACATCGTCGATTTCGGCATTCATGCCGGGGATGATCTCATTCATGTAGACTTCCGGGTCGGAGATTTCGGAGTTTCTGAAAAAAAGGACCACCCGGTCGGAAGTGGGCGTGGAGATTATCTCTCTGGGAATCCGCGGCAGGACCTGTATCAGAGAAATCACCAGCACAGCAAATGCGGAAACCAGAAACAGGGCCGCCCTGAGTTTTCTTTTTAGAATCCATCCCAGGCTGCGCCGGTAGAGGGTTATCAGTCCACTGATAATTTTCTCATCCCGTTTCTGAAGCCGCCCGGCTCTTTCTCCGGATTTCTGATGCCCCAGAAATGTATAAAACGCCAGGATCGGTACAAGGGTCAGAGAAACCAGCAGGGACCCCAAAAGGGCAAAGACCACCGTTCTGGCCTGATCTCCCAGGATAGCATTGGTTAAAGGGGCTGTAAACGATATGGGTAAGAAGACCAGTACCGATGTGAGGGTTGAAGCGATGACAGGAGAACGGACCTGTCCGACTGCCTCCACAACAATTTTTCTCCACTTCAGGATCCTGCCTGAACCCTCTGACTCCAACCGGTGACGATGGATATTTTCCATCACCACGATGGTTGAATCCACGATCATTCCCACGGCCAGTGCCAGCCCTCCCAGAGAGATGAGGTTGATGGAAACACCGAAAATACCCATAAAAAGGAAACTCATAATAATGGTAACCGGAAGTGATGCTGTGATGAGAAGAGTATTCTTCCACTCTCCCAGGATCAGAAAAACCACCATCACAGCCAGGAGACCGCCTATCAGAGCCGCCTGAATAACATTCTGAATGGACTTGCTGATATATTTGGCAGGATCCAGATACAGAGCGAACCTTGTATCATCGGGAATTAGGCCGTTGACCTTCCCCTGCTCCAGAATATCCTGAATCTCCCGGGTCATGGCATTAACGTTCCCCCCTTCTTCGGGAGTGGCAGTCAGCTGGACCGCAGGAACGCCCTCCACCAGAAACACCCGGGAAGGAAGGGTATAGCGGATATCCAGTTCCGCTATGTCGTCCAGGGTTACCCGGGAACTGCCCACCTGTTTGATTTCCAGGCGGGAAAGGCTGTCCAGGCTCCTTTCATTCCTCTGCAGTCGGATACTGAGCCTCTCCTCTCCGGTATCCATAGATCCCAGAGGCTGGGGAAGGAAACCTGACTGGAGAGCCGTATTCACATCATTTATGGTAATCCCGTAGGCTAGCATCTTCTTCTGCTCCAGATTGATATCTGCCACAAGACGCCGGGTGTTGTAAAAACCGATCTCTTCCAGCCCCTGTATTTTCAAAAGCCGGGGTTCGATATTGTTTTTCAGAATATAGTACAGCTCTTCCGAAGGGGTGGATTCGGAGGTCAGGCCCATAACCAGGTATCCGGCATTTTCTCCCTGCCAGTACCGCACAGAGTAGGAGTCCTGTATAACCGACGGCAGGGAGGCATTGACGGTAACCATCAGATTCTCTACTGCGGTTCTGGCCTCTTCGCTTTCCACATTCCAGTTGAAGGTCATTCCAAAGCGGCTGGAATCGGTGGAGTAGGTGGTTTCCAGCAGATCCAGATCGGTCAGAGACATAAGACTGTTTTCTATGGTTTCGGCATACTGATCCTGAAAGTCTACAGCAGAAATACCGGGATGGCTGATCTGAACCATCACCTGTGGCCGCCTGGTCTGGGGATACATCATGACGGGCAGTCGGATCAGAACAATAATCCCCGCAGCGATCAGAAGCAGGACCAGGAGAAAAAAGCCTGTGGACTTGCGGAAAATGAAATTCAGCATTATCTGTCTCCCTGACTGCCGCCGGCCATATTGGCCTGTACCAGGTCTCTCACAGACATCCCCTCTTTTTCCATTCCCCCGGGCTGCCTGATATAGCGCTCTCCGGCGGAAAGTCCCTGAAGAATCGTAATTTTATCTTCCGATTCAGCACCCGCTGTTATGGACCTTTTCTCAAGAGTGCTTGAATCATTCAGAATCCATATATAATCTTCACCTCCCTCTGTAACCAGAGCGGAAGTTTCAATAGCGATACCCGAAGGCTTCTCGACCGGCAGATCTACAAAGAGCACAGTTCCCAGGAATAATCCCGGAGAGGGCGGGAATTGTACAATCAGGGTAAAGAGCCCAGTTGCGTAATCGGGCTCTGTGGTAATTTCCCGGATTTTTCCGGAAAACTCATCTCCTTCTGGAGAAACTCCTGTGACGGAAAGAGGACCAAGTTTTCTCACGGCCTGGGCATCCCTGTCGCTGAGACTGGCTTCCAGAAGGAAAAACCGGTTGTCCAGGACTGTGACCCCCGTGGTTCCGGAGAAAACCTGCTCGCTTTCGTAAACATGGACTTCAGAAACAATTCCGTCGATTCGGGACTCAAGGATCACTGGACGATAGGTCTCTCCCACTACCTCTCTGGTTAAGCGGACCAGAGGATCTCCTTTTTTCACCCTCTCACCGGGAGACACCAGGATGGTATCCACAAACCCTTCAACACTAAAGGAGTGATCGATTTTCCGGTAGGGAGTCAAACGGCCGCCTACAGTGATAATCCGGCCCGAACTGGCAGCACCTGCTACAGCAATCAGTCCATTCCCCCCCGGCCTTCCGCCGAACTGGGCAGACAAGGGAAAGAAACCGGCAGTCAAGAGAATCAGGACAAGAGTGCGGGCAAAGGGTTTTATCATACTTAGGCTCTCCTATTTTCAGTATTCAGTATACAAAAGATCATTCGGGAAAGACTAGATAAAAATCAGTTTTTCAGAAACTCCACCAGCTGGATCTTCATACCGTTGGGATCATGAATATAGAGGAAACGGATCCCCGGTCCGGGCTGAAACGGCCCCTCAAGTACGGGGATTCCCCTCCTGGTCAGCTCCTCCATGGTTTCATCCAGTGATGTTACCTGAAACCCCATGGAGATGCTCTTTCCAAATGCAGGGTCCGGCATACCCTCTCTTTTGATCAGTTCCACCTGGGTGTCGCCTTTCCCCAGAAAAGCCAGCTCCATACCTTCGGCAGGACTGGTTCTGCTATTCAATGAGAGCCCCAGAAAATCCTGATAGAATTTCAGGGATTCCTCCATATCTTTCACATAAATTGTAGTCCAGCAGAATTTCATTTGTATTTCTCCTATAAAGCTGCAGTCTCTTATTTTTCCAATTTATCAGACAGGGATTTTTTCAGATACGAAACCACCGCCCTGTCCAGGGGAAAGAGCCCGTCACGGAAAAGTTCAGTCTGATCCGGGCATTGCCAGTCTTTCCGGTTGATTTCCACCTGAACACCATAGGGTGTATCAACCACCAGGCTGTCATTTCCGGCTATCCCGTGGCTGCCGTCGCTCTTCAATACAGCACGGCCTGAGTTTACTATTATTTTCTTCTGCCCGGTTCTTTCCTGCTTCCGGGGAAAACAGACTCCCCTGCAGAATCCGCAGACCGTGTTGTAAAGCCAGTCGGAATCAAAAACGGCAGACCTGTAATCATTCAGACTGCTCCCCTCCCCGGACATCTGGGGATCAAGTTTCTGCAGGGAAATGCAAAGCCTGTCCCAGTCGGTTTTTTTTTCAGGCAGGGGGGGTTTCAACCGATAGGGACTCCAGTTTGACCATTGCGCCTTATGGGAACGGCCTTCGTAGCCCGTACATCCTATCCAGCAGCAGGTATTGGGTCCTTTCCTGGCCAGGATTTCTGTAATACCAGCGATGCGGACTTGCTGTGAATCCTTTGACGGGATCATTCCCACAGGACAGACCAGAGTGCACATCCGGCATTTATCACAGGGATGTTTTTCATCGGGGATGGGAGAGTCCGGCTCTATAACTGCCGAGGTCAAAACACTCCCCAGCTCCACAAGAGAACCATACTCTTCAGTCATAAGATTCCCGCTCCAGCCCAGGCGCCCCACACCCGCAGCAACGGCGGCATAGCGGTGAGAAAAATCCGGAAGGAATTCGGTCATCTCAGTGATATCAGCCGCACCGGGCTCAGGAAGATAGTTGTTGTTGACTTCCACGTTCCGGGCTTCATACCCCTGGGAGACCAGGAAGTCTTTCAGAGTATCTCCCAATCTGTAAAGCTTTCTGACCACCTGCTTCCTGTCCCCGCAGTGGGACAGCCAGTCGGTTTTATCCAGATACCTTTTCAGGGCTATCTGATCCAGAGGTATGGCAAATGAGACAACCGAACGGCCTGAAGGGAGCAGCCTGGAGGGATCGGCTGATTCAGGAGCGTCGGTCAGAGAACTCAGACCGGCAATGCCCCAGAGCGGGGCTCCCATGGATACGCACAGAGATCCTATCTTTTCTTTCAGCTCCTGTGATGTCATGACTACAACTGTATCAGATGAACTGCTCTTCCGCCATGGAAGATTTTAGGGATTTCCTGCAGCCGGCAGTAACGAACAGCAGGGATATCATCTGCTGAAGCGCCAAAAGAGGATGCCCCTGAATCAGCATAAGGGCCCCCATCCCGGCATTCATAAGCATAAAGAAAAACCATCCGACAGGGTGATTCCTTGCCATATAGTAACTTCCCGCCAGAAAGCCGATGGTGGTGAGAATTTCCAAACCCTGGGAAAGGCTTTTAAGCCCCCCGAAATCCAGGATGCTGTACCCCGTTCCCAAAAGAATAAACAGGACTGTAACAATTCTGGCAAAGTGATCGAAGTATCTTCCCGCTCTGTGATGAGGATTTATGGATGAAACCAGTCCGAAAACCATGGAAGGCAGACCTCCCACCTCCAGGAAACCTGCAATCCAGTCATGTTTCCGGAAGAGGATAACAGCCCAGGCCGGAACTCCCAGAATGTAAATGATCCATCCGGTGATTTTCAGGATCCTGGCTTTTTCGTGTTCCCTATTCTGAGCCAGAGAAAAAAGGATTTTATTGAGAAGGTAGCAGCTTCCGCCCCAGATTTGCAGTATCAGATTCACTTGCAGTTCCTTATATGCTGGATCAAAAATCCAATATACCGGTTCCTGAAAAGCCGCACAACAGGTCAACCTGAAATTGTTATAATCGTGTTAATACCCCAAATCCGTGAGCATCTTCCGAAATGATTCTATTCCAGGAAGAGCAGGGGTCTGCGGGGCCCTCCCCCAAAAGCGGAAAGCTTTCATATATTCCAGAAGATGACTGATCCTTTTCTCCATTTCCGGATGGGTGGAGAGGATTTCAGGAGGAACATGGGACTCTCTCCCCTCACCTCCCATCCGCTGAAAAAAACGGACAATTTCCTGCGGATCCAAACCGGCATCAAAGAGCATCCGGGCTGAAAACTCATCAGCACGGGTTTCCAGAGTTCTGGAATACCTGCTGCTTACCAGGGATTGGATGATCCTGGAAACAGCTCCGGACGCCTCGCCTCCTGTAGCTATGGCAATCAGAACAGCCAGCCCCATCTCTCCCTTCAGTTTTTTCATGACATGACCGAGCTGGATATGACCCAGTTCATGGGCTATGACACTACTCAGCTCTTCCGTATTCTCTACCTGACGGATCATTCCCCTGGTGACAACAATCTTCCCTGCCGGCAGAGCGAAAGCGTTCACTCTTCCGTCATCAGCCAGGTAATACGTCAGATGCTCCAGCCGTTTATCAGGGTCGAAATGATGGGCAGTCAGGGTTTGATGGATTAAGGAAAAGAAATCCTCAATCCGAGGATCTTCGATAAGGGGGTACTCAGCCAGAAGAGCCTGATACGAGAGATCCCCCAGAAATTCCTCCATCCGGCTATACCGCGGTTCTTCCCGGGGAGGGTTTTTCTCAGTTTTGTCCGGAGAGTGAAACCTTTGAACAAGTTCTACTCCTCCGGCCAGAAACAGAGCCGAAAAGAGAATGGCTGAAATGATTTTTATAAAGCCGAAAATCAAACTTTTTTTCATAACCGAATAGTCAGTTATAGTGTCGGGGCGGCGTGTTGGTATAGCTGACAGGATCTTTTTTGGCCCTTGATCCATAGTATCTGTCAAAGGCAATCGGCCCGATAAACCAGAAATAGTAAAACCTTCCGTGATAGGCTCTGACGGCTCCTATGAGGGAAAAGATAAAATAGATCAGGTTCCAGAAAGCAGTAAAAGCCAGATAGTACCAGAAATAATCGGTAAACTCCCCGTTTTCCCTGAAGATATTGGATAAGAACCAGATGACCAATCCGATGTTCATCAACGAGACAGGAAGCTGGGACAGCAGGGACTGAAGGGAATGAAAGGCAACAAACCGGCTCTTGTTCTTGTTGGTAAAATGATAGATCACGGCTGCGATGATACCGATAATCGGCAGAGGGAGCCCCAGCCCCGCGGCTGCGAACATCATGAGATAGGCTCCCATGGCATCATCCCGGATTTTTTTCGGCAGTTCATCCGGCTGGGGCAGGATAACCTGCCCGTCAGCATCCTTCCGGAGTTCTTCCATTATCAGGCTTTTCCTGAAAACGCAGGATAATCTTTTTCCAGAAGACCGATATACAGATTGACTCTGGCTGACCAGCGGATGGTTCCCACATTATAGGCATGCCATCCTGCAGGATATTTCCCTGTAAAAAGGACAACCCACCAGGCCAGTCCCATAAGAATCGCACCCCAGAGAGCTCTGAAACCGAGGCAGAATCCATGGGGGATTCCCACATAGATAACACCAAAGATGGTCCTGACAATGGCATCAACTCTTCCTACTTCAGAAGGATAGGGAAGCTCGAAAGTGACAGATTCACTCTCTCCATCCAGGCCGAAAGAGGGATTCTCATCGGTGAGATTCATTAAAGCCGCATTGACTCTCAGGCTCCATCGGTTGTATTTCTCCAGAAATTTCACCCAGTTTTCCGGATAGGAGCCGGTAAACAGGACCGCCCAGAAAGCCAGAAACTGAAGAATCCCCGCCCAGATTCCTATAAAAGTCAGCAGAAACAGGTGGGGAATGGCAATGTAAAGCCAACCGAAAAAGGTTCTTAGAAGCAGCTTTCCTCTTGAAAAGGATTCTTGATACTGAATGTCCAATGTCATAACTCTCTCCTCTTGGTTATTGATTCAGATGTTTTCATTTTAGACATAAAGGTAGAAAATATCAAAAAAAATCTGTTTTTTTATGACCTTTTAACTATAGATCCCATAAAGACCTAAGTAAATCCATTTTATTTACCCTTTATCCCTTCTATACTATGAAAAAGAGGAGTTACAAGATGGAATTAGGAGCATTTTCTATTAGCCTTTCAGTAAAAAATCTGGGAGATTCGAAAAATTTTTATGAAAAGCTGGGATTTTCAGTCTTTGCGGGCAGCATTGAGCAGCACTATCTGATTATGAAAAACAGCAATACCTTGATTGGACTTTTTGAAGGGATGTTTGAAAAAAATATACTGACCTTTAATCCGGGGTGGAATCAGCAGGCTGAGCAACTGGATAACTATTCGGACATAAGAAATATCCACAGAAATATTAAAGACTCGGGGGTAAAAACAGAACAGGAATCCCTTGATGGAGAAAGCGGGCCGGGAAGCTTTGTCATTGTAGACCCCGATGGAAATCCGATACTTTTTGATCAGCATATTTAACGTTCTGAATCAGATCTGATCGATAAAATCCTGAATATAATAGAGGGAAGCCCCTACGGACACTGAATCCCGGGGATAATGACTGATTTGTACAAAGCTGTTTTTATCGGAAAAAACAGACTTGAGTTTTGTCATGCTCTGCAGTTTTTCAAGATCATCCTCTGTCAGGTAATGGGAAAGCTCTCCTCCAAGAATCACTCTGGTATCCAGAACAATATGCAGATTGCTGAGAGCCGATGCCAGGAATGTCAGATACTCATCCCAACGTCTCTGATATCCCGAATTTCCCTGTCTGAGATTATCAAAAAAATCCGTAAGATTCTCATTTTCTTTTAGAAGAGCACTCAGAGAGCAGTAGGTTTCGATACAACCTTTTTCGCCGCAGTAGCACTGCCTGCCATCGGGAATCAGCTGCATATGCTCTGCAGCGCCGCAGTGGCCATTCTCACCCATGCGGATCTCACCGCTCACTATCATGGCGCCGCCCAGGTGATTTCCGATAGAGAGGTACAGGGCATTGGAAATATCCTCGTTAAACCAGAGTTCCGTTTTGGCAGCGCATTTGGCATCATGAAAAAATGAACAGGGAAACCCCAGATATTGGGAAAAAGCTGTAATTTCCAAGCCGGTATAACCCAGGGTATCCCCAAAAATGATTTTTTTTCCATCTACAGAAGTGAGCCCCTGTATGGCAAAACCGACACCCAGAATCTGATCCATCCTATAGTTCTGTTCAAGTATAAAATCCTTGATGCGGTAGGACACCTCCTTGTAATAGGAACTGTCATCGGCAAAGGAGATATCAAACAGGCTGGTACCGCATACCTCTCCTTTTAAATCCACACTGAGAATTCTGATCTGCTTCTGATAAATTCCGACTCCGATGGCTACACGGGCATCGGAACAGACAGAATAGGCAACCGCCCGCCGCCCCACAGCAGATTCAAAATGCCCTTCCTTTACAACCAGGCCCTGATTTTCAAGTTTTACGATTTTCTGAGTGACCGTAGGCAGGCTCAGGTTGAGCTGGGAGGCAATTTCCTGCTTGGAAATTTTTCCCGACGTATAGATAAGATTGTAAATCAGCGAGAGGTTGTTCTTCTTTATATCCGAAACAGTTATATTTTTCATTTTTCATAACCCTGCCCCCTGGGGGGGAACAACATTTTTAAAAACCTCTCAACTTTCACAAGGGGAATTTATGAAACGACCTTAAATATGTGATAATCAGAAAAATAGCATATTTCCAGGAATATTAAAAGTTCCCTCTTCCCTTCAGACACCATAACCGGAGCAAAAAAAAGGCAGACCTCAGCGGTTCATTCCCGAATAAAGGTCTGCCTGAACGTTCTGGAGCATTAAAAGCAGGTAAATGCCCCATCAATAATAAAGTCTGATCCTGTGGTAAAGGAACTAGTATCACCAGCCAGATAGACAGCAATAGACTGAAGCTCTTCCGGTTTTCCCATTCTCCCCATGGGCGCCATTTCATTCCATTTGGCAATAAGAGGTTTCAGATCCGGTGAATTCAGAGTCAGTTCCGTCCCGATATATCCGGGGCTGATACTGTTGACTCGAACACCCCTTTTGGCAAATTCCACGGCCATGGATTTGGTCAGCTGAATAACCCCCGCTTTTGATGCATTATAGGAACACTGGGGCTGAGGGACATTCACGATATGCCCCGACATGGATGCGGTATTAATAATGGAGCCGTAGCCCTGCTTCAGCATCTGTTTTGCGGCAGCCTGAGCAGTAAGAAAAACTCCGGTAAGGTTTATATCCATGACTTTTTTCCACTGATCCAGATTCATCTCTTCACAGGGAATATTCATACAGATACCAGCATTACAGAAAGCTGCATCCAGTTTTCCGAATTCGGAAATAATGGCATCCATCATGGCATCAACATCTTCCTGTTTTGTCGCATCTGCTTTGATGGCCATGGTTTTTACCCCCAATTCATCACCAATCCAAGCGGCGGTTTTTTCCGCTTCTTCGATATCAATATCTACAATTGCCACATCGCTTCCGGCTTCTGCCAGGGCAATCGCTATCTGTTTACCGATACCTCTGGCTCCTCCTGTAACAAATGACGCCTTGCCATCCAGTCTCATTTTTTCAATGATTCCCATTTATATATCTCCTTTCCTGAAAATATCAATTATATAAAACGACTTTACTTAATTGTCTATACAATAATTGTCAGCACTTTTATTTGTCAAGAAAAAAATCGGCAATTTAAGGAATAATTATTTATCAATATTTTTTTATCTACATTTATTGCATGGTTTTATAAGAATTTAACCATAAATAAAAGTTATAAATATTTTTCTTGACAACTCGGATTTTCAATAATAGCATGTATTTCATAAAATAGTTTTATAAAACTACAATATTAAATTGTATCGGCCACATCGGTTTTTACAGGCACAGGATCCACCTGAAAAGAATCGAGAACTCCGGACTCCCTGAAAAAGGGGAGAACATGTCGTAATTCCGCTTTTTTTCATAAAAGAGCAAAACGATTTGTTTTCCTCCTGAAAATTGGTTTTATGGGATTGTTCAAAGACTGGAAAGGGAATAAGAGAGCCGGCAATTTATGTAAAAAGTGAGATTTAAAAATGCAGTTTCAGAAAAAAAACTGATTTTTAATTTGTTGATTAAAAAATATTCGGAGGAGAATAAGATGAAAAAGGTTTTAACTTTAGTTCTGGCATTGGCCATGAGCTTCTCAGTATTTGCCAATGGACAGGGTGAAGATTCGGATACACTGAAAGTGGGAATTACCATTCAGTCTCTGGAAAACAGCTACTGGGCCGGTGTTTTCGGTGAAGTGGAAAAAGAGATGCAGGCGAAAGGCTGGGATTACACCATCCTGAGCTGTAAAGATAACTCTGCCACACAGATTCAGCAGATCGAAAACTTCATTACCAACCAGGTAGACCTGATCATGGTACACCCGTCTGACCCCAATGCTCTGGAAGATTATCTTGCAGCAGCCCGCGATCAGGGGATCAAAGTTATGTGCTGGGATGACAAAATGACCAACACTGATGTTAACTGGGTTCTGGACAATACCCAGCTCGGTCACGTAATCGGAACCGCGGCTGCCGAGTTTATCAATGCCAACTACTCTGCTTCCAACAAAGCTCAGGTTGCCATAATGAACTACCCCCAGACTCCCATCCTTCTTGAAAGAGAAAACGGAATCCTGGCCGGTCTGAAAGATGCAGCAGGCAAATACGAAGTCGTTGCCCAGCAGCCCGCTCTTGATGCAGCAACCGGCCTGGCCAACATGGAATCCATTTTCCAGGCTAATCCCGATGTAAAAGTTGTATGTTCTATCGGAGCCGGTGGTGACATCGGTGCCAACGAAGCGTTTATGTCCAAACTGGGCGGCAAGATTCCTTCTGACGTAGGTATCTTTTCTGCCGATGCCACTCAGCAGCAGCTGGAAGCGATTGTAAACGGAGAAGCGACCAGAGCGTCTGTAGGATTCGAAGGATCCAACAAGAAGACTGCTCAGGCCGTCGTAGCTCTTTACGAAAAACTGATGATGGGTGAAACTTTCGCAGATCAGAACATCTTCAGAAACCTTTTGGTAATCAATGCAGACAATGCAGATGAGTACCTGGCCGACTATAAATAAAAACTGATTTATATATCTATTAGGCGTTATAGATGCACCGTTGCGGTCAGCCGCAACGGTTCTTCTGAATCTATGGAAGGAAAGCCATGAGCGAAGACTATGTATTGGAATTAAAAAATATTAGAAAAGAGTATCCGGGAGTTGTAGCTCTGAAAAATGTGACTCTTCAGGTAAAACCGGGAGAAATTCTTGGCTTGATCGGAGAAAACGGAGCAGGCAAGTCCACATTAATCAAGACCTGTTCCGGAGCTGTGATTCCCACATCCGGAAAGATAATCATCAATGGCCAGGAACATTCGGAAATGACTCCCCAGCTGGCCAAGGAAAACGGAATAGCCATTATCTACCAGGAATTCAACAATGTGAGTGAGCTTTCCGCCGCTGAGAACCTGTTCCTGGGAGACCCTATCAGAAAAGGGATTTTTATTGACCGCAAGGCTATGGAAGCTGAGGCTGAGAAAGCCTTCGCTCAGTTAAATATCAAGATAGACCCGAAAGCACTGGTTGGCGACCTTACCGTAGGTTACCAGCAGATGATCGAAATTGCCAAAGCCATTCAGCAGGATGCAAAAGTGCTGATCATGGATGAGCCGTCCGCGCCCCTGACCAATGCAGAAGTACAGAGCCTGTTCAAAGTCTGTGACCTTTTAAAATCCAGAGGTGTTTCGATCATATATATTTCTCACAGACTGGAAGAGATTTTCAGGCTCTCCAGCCGGATTGTTGTTCTTAGAGACGGGGAGTACATAGACACTCTCCAGACAGCCGAGAGCAACGTGGACGAACTGATACAGCTGATGGTGGGACGGGAATTGAAAGACACCTTCCCTGCCAGAGACCCGATTGCCCTGAATAACGAAGTGATTTTTGAGGCCAAAAATGTAACGGGAAACGGAAATCACAACATCAACTTCCAGATCCACAAAGGGGAAGTCCTCGGTTTGGGCGGCCTGGTTGGTGCCGGAAGGACAGAAATGGCCCAGATGATATTCGGAGCTGTTCATAAAACAGAGGGCCAGTTTTTCTTTAAAGGAAAAGAGATCAATCCGAGATCTCCCCGTGAAGCCATTGATATGGGAATTGCCCTGGTTCCTGAAGACAGAAAAAGACATGGTGCTCTATTGGGAGTCTCTGTTAAAAATAATATCAACATGCCCATCTATCAGAAAATTTCCAGACTTTCCTTTATTGATGAAGGCAGAGAAGCCAATGTCACAGAACAATACCGGAAGGAACTTCTGATAAAAACACCGACAATTCAGCAGAAAGTGAAAAACCTCAGCGGAGGTAACCAGCAGAAAGTCATTCTGGGTAAATGGCTGGCTGCCAATTCGGAACTGATCATCCTTGATGAACCCACCAGAGGGATCGATGTGGGTGCCAAGTTTGAAATATACAAGCTTATTAACCGGCTTGTGGAAACAGGAAAAACCGTTCTTCTGATCTCTTCGGAAATGGAAGAACTTATGGGCATGTCCGACAGGATTATTGTGTTCTGTGAAGGACGGATAACCGGTGAATTAAAAAAAGAAGAATTTGAACAGCATCTGATCCTGAAAATGGCATCTGATGTTCAGGACTCTTGATATAGGAGCATAAAGATGAAGGAAAATATTTTAAATAAAGCAAAAAAGAGCGCAATCTGGCTGGTACTGTTCCTGCTGGTTGTTTTCTTTACATCAGCAAACCCCAGATTTCTGTCAATGAACAACCTTTTTACCGTGGCCAGACAGGTCTCCATGTACGGAATCGCATCGATCGGTATGACTTTTGTTATCCTGATCGCCGGAATCGACCTGTCCATCGGATCAATCATCACGATTGTCAATGTAGTCTGTGCCTACCTGATGGTAAATCTGGGCTTCGGTATGACCGAAGCGGTTCTGGTATCTGTTGCTATGGCCACGGTCATCGGCGTTATCAACGGAGCTCTGATTTCCACTGTGGGAATCCCTGCCATTATTGCCACCTTTGCAACCCAGACAGTATTTGCCGGTACAGCCTATCTGATTTCCGGAGGTACCCCTATCTACGGTTTCGATCCCCGGTTTAAAGTAATCGGACAGGGATACCTCGGACCGGTCCCCGTTCCGGTAATCATCATGGCAGTCTGTTTTGCCGTAGGAGCCATTATACTGAACAAAACCTATTTCGGTCGCTATTTTTATGCGGTCGGAGGAAATGAAGAAGCCGCGGAACTGTCCGGTATAAGAGTGGGGCGCATTAAATATCTGATCTATGCCCTTTCCGGATTCTTTGCGGGACTGGCCGGTATTGTCATGCTGTCCCGAACCAACTCCGCTCAGCCCACAGCCGGTCTGGGTTATGAGTTTGATGTCATTACCTGTGTTGTCCTGGGTGGTGTATCCATTGCAGGCGGTTTTGGTAAAATTTCCGGTGTTATCGCCGGTGTTCTGATTATTGGTGTTCTGACCAACGGAATGGTACTGCTGAATATCAGCAACTACACCCAGATGATTGTAAAAGGTCTGGTTCTGATTTTTGCTGTAGGGTTCGATACGCTTCAGAAAAAAAGAGCCATAGCATAAAATTTCTTTCTGTTTTGAACTTTGCGGTCTGATTTAACAGGCCGCTTTTTTTTTGAATATCCTGCCCTCTTTTGATGCAACAGGAGAAAAATCTCTGTAAGATACTACAAATGCATGATATGACTCCCCATTCGATACTGCAGAAACAATTCGGGTATGATGCTTTCCGTCCCAACCAGGAAGAGATCATCCAGGCCGTACTGGACGGCAGAGACACCTTTGCCGCCATGCCCACGGGAGGAGGGAAGTCCCTCTGTTATCAGATACCCGCCCTTTGCCTGAAGGGGCTGACCATTGTCATAAGCCCTCTGATAGCCCTGATGAAAGATCAGGTAGACGCAGCCAGGGAAACAGGGATTCCCGCTGCATATATCAACAGCACCCTGAAGGCGGAAGAAGCCTCATCGGTCTATGCCAGGCTCTATGCAGGAGAGCTGAAGCTCCTCTATATTTCCCCGGAAAGACTGGCTTTGGAGGGGTACCTGGAAAAACTCAAAGAGCTGCCTGTCCGGTTCTTTGCGATTGATGAAGCTCACTGCCTCTCCGAATGGGGCCACGATTTCCGGCCGGACTATCTGATCCTGTCCCAAATACGGAAGTCCTTTACCCAAGTACCCATAGCCGCATTTACCGCCACAGCCACCCGGAAGGTACAGAGTGATATCATCCGCATACTGAACCTGCGCAGCCCTTTTATTGTCAGAGCCTCTTTTAACAGAAAGGAACTTTTTTACCGGGTGGAAAGAAAGGAGAAAGTCCTCAAGCAGATTACCGCTTTTATCATGGACCACAGGGGCCAGGCGGGGATAGTCTACCGGACCAGCCGGAAAGACGTGGAGAAAACCGCGGCTCATCTGGCAGAAAGGGGAATAAGAGCCCTCCCCTATCACGCCGGGCTCTCCCAGGCGGAAAGAGAAGAAAACCAGGAAATGTTCAACAGGGATGAAGCGGATGTGATTGTGGCGACCATTGCCTTCGGCATGGGAATAGACAAAAGCAATATCCGTTTTGTGGTCCATGGGGATCTTCCCAAAAGCATGGAGGGATACTATCAGGAAACCGGAAGAGCCGGAAGAGACGGTCTGGAGTCCCACTGTCTGCTTTTGTATTCTGCAGGTGATCTGGTAAAGCAGCAGTATTTTATAGATCAGATAGAAAAACCTGAAGAAAAGGAAAAAGCCCGGAAAAACCTCCAGAGAATGGCCAGCTTTGCCTCTGTGAATGTCTGCCGACGGAAACAGATTCTTGAGTATTTTGACGAACCCGCCGGAAAGGAGTGCGGCTTTTGCGATATCTGTACCGGTTCGGTGGAAAAAATCAACGGGTCCGTGGATGCCCAGAAAATACTTTCCGCTGTGATACGGACAGAAGAGCGGTTCGGTTTGACTCATATCATCGATATCGTCCTGGGAGCGGATACGGAAAAAATCCGCAAGACAGGACATGACAAGATAAAAACATACGGTGCAGGAAAGGACAAAAGCAAAAAGTGGTGGCGGGGGATTGTGGAAGAGCTCCTTAGCCAGGGAGCGGCCTATCAGGATCCGGAATCCTACAATGCTCTGAAACTGACAGAAAAAGGACGCAGCATCCTTTTTGGCAGAGAACCCTTTTATATTGTAAAAAGAGACGAGATCCTGCCCAGGGTTCCGGAGCATCATGAGAATCCCCTGAACGGTACAAACAGATACGACAAAACCCTCTTTGACATTCTGAAAGAGATAAGAACAGAACTGGCCCGGAAAAAAAACGTCCCCCCCTATGTGATCTTCTCCGATAAGACCCTGAAAGAAATGAGCGTTATAAAACCGGTGGACAACAGCGGATTTTTACGAGTTTCAGGGGTGGGAGATACAAAACTGGAGCAGTACGGTCCGGTGTTTCTGCCCAGGATCCGGGAGTATCTGGGGTACTGACACTGTCAAAGGAGGGGAGTAATTCGGTAACAGCCAGGGGATTACAGCTCTCCCAGAGTAAAATAGTTTACAAACCATTACGTATCTGCTAGGATTTGTGCCTTAGAGAGATGAAAAAAATGGACATTGGTGAAAATATTAAAAAAATACGGCTGTCTAAAAAACTGACAATCAAGGAAGTTTCCGATAAAGCCAACATAACAAAAAGCCTTCTGAGCCAGATTGAAAACAACAAGGCGAATCCCTCATTGAAGACCCTTTACGCCCTTGCGGATACCCTGAAAACTCCGATCGGCAAGTTTTTTGATCAGGAGGAAACCGATGCATCACCCGTTGTCAAAGCCAGCGAGAGAAGAATCCTGGAAACAAACAACGGGGTAAAATTTCACTCCCTCACACCGCAATACAGCAATCACAGCCTGGAATTCCTTTATAATGTGTTTTCCAAGGACTCCACAACCGGTGAATATTACAGTCATGCGGGAGAAGAGTGCGGATATGTTCTGAAAGGAAAACTGAAAGTGGAATGGGATTCCAAAGAGTTTATCCTGGAAGAGGGCGACAGTATCATTCTGGATTCGACCAAGCCCCATAAAATTACCAATATCGATGACGGGGAGTCCATTGCCATCTGGGTCGATACCCCCGCAAGCTGGTAAAACAGGTCAGTTTTTTCCATTTCGAAAATAACATTCGGCCCTACCCCGTTTTATTCTGTATTCATGGAAAATCAGGGATTGGCAACCTCAATAACTTTTGTGATAGCCAGAGAATCAAGAAATTCATACAGCGTGGGGTTTACCCTGCTTATGGTCAGTTTGCCGCTGAGCCCCTGAAGCTTTTTATTAATAAAAAGGAGTTTTCCAATACCGGAACTGTCGATGTAATGAGACCTGGCCAGATCCAGATCCAAATGGGTTGTTCCTGATTCGATCACTTCCAGAGCCTTCTCCTTCAGTTCGGACGCGGTCTCCCGGGAAAGGGATTTATCATCCACGGTTATAATGGCCCTTACGCCCTCTTTTCTCACGTTTATACTCATACAAAACTCCCGCTTATTGTCTATGAAATTCCTCTCAGAGGATGCTAAAACAGGGTGATACCGTCATCGTCACTTTCTTCGGGCAGACTCGGATCCGCATCAACAGGGATAAAATCCCCCTTGTATTTGTCATAAAGGTCTCTGATCAGAGGATCATGGAATTCACAGTTTTCCAGATCCACAGGCCCTCCTACTTCCGTAAGGACCTCTGATACCACATTCGCCAGAGAATCACTGATTTCTATACTGCCGGCCATCTGCTGGTGAAGCTTTTTCAACTGTTCAAACAGGGTGATATACGAACGGATCTCTTTCATGAGCATATCCGAAACACTGACAACCGTAAAATAATTCTCCCGGAATATGGTTTCTGTCTTCTTCAGGATCTGCCGGGACTCTTTCAGCCGGTTTTCAATACCGGCATATTTATTTTTCTGCTCATTAAAAGCCAGGTTGATTTTTTCCAGGCTCTCCTCGATCATCCCGTGGGATCCGGTTACTTCTTCTATGATATTTGTCAGTTCCGACGTTTTTATTTGAGAGAAAACCCCTATGTCATTACCCGAAAGAGCCAGGCTGTGCCTGGCCTGTTCTATCCGCCCCAGAAGGAGGAGGTTGTTTACAGATTCTATGATAGGAGAAAATGACATGGCCATGTTTTTCTCGTCATTCACCAGAGTAAAGATTTTCGCAAAAAGAGCTATCACATCCTGCTTGAGCATCTGGCCGTGCTTTAAATCATTGAGAATATCTTCTATCGCCTTATCGGGAGAGCTGAAAATCTCAAAAACGATGGATGCTCCGCTTACCTTGTTGTCCTCCGGAATAACAAGGGTATTAATCTGCTCCTTATCTTCCTGAATATCCTTGAGAATCATATGGATGGTATGAAAATGGCTCTCCAGGCGGTTGATAAGATCCAGCATCTGATCATTAACCCTGCGGATCTGTCCATTCGTATTACGGAGGACATAATTTAGCAGGGAGTATACTTTATTATCACTGTCCACACCTTTATTGTCTTTCCTCTGATTGACAATGAGGATCGAATCGTTAAGAGAACGGGTAAGGGATGTAATCTGCTGTTTGATGATATCTTCCATCTGAACATCCACCATAATCCTGGATGTAGGCTTTTTAATTTCATCCAGCCTGTTCAACAGGTCGTTCATAAGCTTGGAAAAATTCTCGGCGCTCAGATTTGACTTTCCCAGCAGTTCCCGGGACTCTCCCGAAACATGGCTGATATGATTGGAAATAAAATCTTCATACTCTTCAATCAGCTTGAGGAAAGCTTCAATCTGCTCCTGCATCTGCAAGCCTTTTTCATTGATTCTGGTAGTACTGCTGGAAATCTCTTCGGACAGCCGGATAAACTCGTTGGCAATGATCTGATAGCCTCGCCCGGCATCCCCTTCCCTGTGGGAAAAGACAATGGAGTTGATAGCAAAAACCCTGAGATTTTCAGATATCTCGTATATGTCGTGGATTTTATTGATAGTGGAAGTGGAAACTCCTACAGTCTGTTTCAGATTCTGAAAAACAGCACTGTCTATTTCATTGGTTTCTTTCAGAATCACCAGAAAATCATTGATATGCTGCTGAAACTGATTCAGTTCATGCCTGACGCCGTAAGCCACATCACTGGAACCGCTGGTAAAGAGAAAATTCAGCAGCTCCCGAACTTCCATAATGTTGTCGTCCACAGTTTTTTCAAGAACCGGAAGTTTACTGGAAATGCCGGAAATAATGGTGTCACAGTTCTCGGTGTACTCTTTCAACCCTGAAGCAAATTTCTTCAGCTTGTATGCCAGATCTGCAGTGCTTTGTATATGACTCATCGTATTTCTAAACCAATGCCCGGTACGGAAAAATCAGCATTATTTCCTTGTTCTTAAATTTTACCTGTAATAAAAATCCGCTATTTAATAGTAATCTTTTTGGATTGAAAATAAAAGTTTATTTATCCTTTTTTTGCTCCCGCGGCGGTTTTCATGCCTGGCAGGTCCATTTTTTATGATCCACCAGATACCTGGCGGATTTGCTCTTTTTTAATAAGACGCTGTTTCCTTTGCTGTTATAGGTCAATTCGTCCACAAAGCCTGAAGAGATCCTGACTCCCCGGCCATGGGTATACTCTTCTTCTATACCCCGGTTGAGAATTTCATCAAGGTTTGCCACAGGATCGGGAATGACAGACGGGTCAAACCCCTGTCCCTGATCCTCAACCCTGGCGCGGATCCACTCTCCATTGACTTCCCCTTCAACCAGTACATGCCTGGCGGGATCGTTCCTGTTGCCGTGTTTTATGGCATTGAGACACATTTCATCCATAGCGATGGAAAACTGCTCGATTTCATCGTAATCATACCGTTTTTTTCTCATCAGATCCCTCAGATCATCCAGGTTGCTGCGCCATTGGTCTATGGTCGAAAAAGTATAGGAAAAAGATGCGGAACCGCAATACTCCAGAAGGATCAGGGTGGTATCATCAATAAGAGGGAATTTCCCGTTCTCCCGGTACAGCCTGTTGAGGAAATCCCCGAATGCCCCTTCCCCGCCGTTGAGGGTATCGTGGATCATACTCTTCAGCCCCGCGTAGCCCAGCCTTGTTTCGGGAGTCTTTTCGATATCGATTACGGCATCCGAGAACAGCAGGAGGCTGTCACCCTGCTCCAGCTTTATCATCTTCCGTTCATACTCGGGTTCTGCAAAATAGCCGATGTGCATTCCTGCGGCCCTGTCCAGCTGGCGGATTCCGCCGCTCCTTATTAGAAAAGGGATTTCACTGTTGGCATTGGAATAGTAGAGGATATTCTCTTCCAGATCGATAACCATGGCAAACATGGTAGGAAACTGATCTTCATCGGACATTTCCATAAAGGATTGACTGATCCTTGTAAGAAAAAGATCGGTCCGGTTTTCGTAAATGATAGAAAGGTTACTGTCTACCAGACTTGTCAGAAGAGAGGCATCCATGGAAGATTCGATACCATGGCCCGTACAGTCTCCCAGGATGATCACAAGTTTATTCTGATAGAGCCCTTTCTGAATCCTGAAAAAGTCCCCCCCCAGGGTTTCGCAGGGCATGAACATGCCGTTAATGATGATTTCTTTCGTAAGGGGGAGCCTTCTGTGGATCAGGCTCTCCTGAAGAAGAGCGGCTTTTTCCAGCATGTTTTTCTTTTCTGCGAGATCCTTTTCAATTTTTTTGGTGTACTCACGGATTTTACGCTCATTTGCCTTCTGGAGGGTTATATCAGTAAAGTTCCAGATAATCCCCAGAATATCTCCCTTTTCGTCTTTAAAGGGGGAGCATCGCAAATAGATATCGATTTTTTTGTCGTCATTATTAATCATTTTCATCTGCTTCCTCCAGGGAGCCCCTGAAGAGGCGGAAGATAGGGCTTTCTGAAAATGAGAAGGTACGGTCATCAGGGAGTCCAGGGACAACCATGCCAAAAGGGCAATGTTATATCCAAAAAGATCGGTAAATGTCTGGTTGATATAAAAGAATTCTCCCGAGATGGTGGAAATAGCCACAGCATCGCTGGAACTGTTGATAGCCTGTTTGATCAATGAAAGCTGTTCATTCGACTCGATCAGCTCCCGTCTGGCGGTTTCGGCCTCCTCCATCATGGCAAGGACCTTTTCCCTGGCAGCTTCGGATTCAAACTGTATGCCGTGGCCGTCAGGATCCTGCATGGGGTAGGCAATATCATACCGGCTGGAAAGGAGCTCCCGCTTATCTTCTATCTGCTGGAGCCGGATCTCCTGCCCTTCCATAAGGGCCACGGTTTTTTCCGCTTTTTTCAGGGCTGATTCCAACTCATGGGAAATATGGGAATTGATGATAACCTGAGAGGTCATGCTGGTGATGGAATCAAAGAAAAACTGCTCCGATTCTTCCAGAGGGTCTTTTGTTATGGCCATAAAGAAACCTATTTTCCCTTTGTCCTGATCTTCCAGCCATTTGCCGTACAGATGATAATCTCCGGAAAAGGACTCAGACTTTCCGGCGGCAATCCGGTCCAGCTGTTTCTGGCTGAGAAGGGCTGTATCATCGGGCTTGTCACTGTCCGGTTTGACTCCGGATTCCGCAGTCCTCAGGAATTCTGCTTCCTCCCCCATTTTCTCTTTGATCATCCAGATGCTGCAGTAAACCGCATCCAGGGATTGGACAATGTAATCCGTTACCAGAAGGTGTTTTTCCGGCAGAGGGATCTGTTTCAGCATTTCCGTTTCGAGATGGCTCAGATGGGAGAGTTTGTTCTGGAAGATTTTCAGTTCTGAAATATCCACGATAGTTTCAAGGAAACAGGGTTCTCCATAAAAATCGATAGAGCTGACCGATTTCATGATATAAAGGTTCTGTCCCCCTACCGGCAGTACCATCTCCTTATAATCAAAAAGATGGCCTTTCTGTTTTATTGGGCAGTTCCCGTCGCACGAATCGCTGATGATATCCCAGCATTGATGCCCCACAATGGTATCTGATGATCTTTGAAGAAGTTCTTCCGCCTTGGTGTTGAGATAGCGGATCCTGTTCGTTTTCTGGGAAATAACAAAGATGGGAATTTTCACTCCCCCCAGAAGCTCTTTAAAACCGGCATCTTCCTTCCGGGATTCGGAAAGAGGCGGTATAGGTTTATTCCATGCCATATCACTTAATAGTATCCATTTCTGAAGGTGTTTGCATCTTTTTTTCTAAAATACCCGGAGAAAGCAGGATCTCCCGAATAATGACAGCTTCCCTTTCCTGCAGAAGTGACAAAGCCGGAAAGAAGGTCTATAATTGTTCCCTTATGGAAGAGAAAACACTATCCCTCACAGGGGGAAAATACTATACACTCAAGGTAAAAAGGTATACGGGACGTTTCTATCTGCTGGAAGGGGGCAGCCAGCTCATCCCGCTCCACGGAGCGGAACCGGAAGAAAGACTTGTTCCGGGAACGGAATTGAAGGTATTTCTGTTTCTGGACGGTAAAGACGGCTTAAAAGCCACACTCCGCCGCCCCCAGGCTGTTCTAGGGGATTTTGCCCCTCTGAAAGTTGTCTCCAAAACCGATTTCGGCGCCTTTCTGGACTGGGGTATAAAAAAAGACCTTTTCGTACCCTCAAAACTTCAGAGGAAGGAGCTGGAGATCGGAGATACCGCGGTTGTACATCTTATTCCCGACTACGACGGTCTGGGAGTGATCGGTACAACAAAGTTCGATGAGTTTTTTGACCAGGACACTTCGGTTCTGAAAGAAAACCAGAAGGTGAACTGCCTGGTATACGGTTTCAATGAAACCGGTATCCGGGTAGTCCTGGAAAACAGATACAAAGGTCTTTTATACAGAAACGAGGTTTTTGAACCTCTGAAGCTGGGAGACAGCAGGACCGGATATATTAAAAAGATCCGCCCCGACGGTCTGATCGATGTATCTCTTAACAGACAGGGATTCAGAGAAGCCAGCGAGGACGCCGGCAAAACCATACTGGAAGCTCTGGAGAAGGCAGGCGGCATGCTGCCGCTGCATGACAAAAGTACTCCTGAAGAGATAAAATCCGCATTAAAGATGAGTAAAAAAAATCTTTAAAAAAACCATCGGCGTACTCTACAAAGAGAAAAAGATCCGTATAGACAGCGACTGCATCCGTCTGATTCGTTAATTTCCCTCTATTTCAGATCTCAATTTTGTAAAAAGTATAAGAAAAATCCTCCTGAAAGAGCAGAGAAGAATAGAAATGCTTATAATTAAAGACAGGAGGTAAACGTTATGAAGGTTATAACCATTTCCCGTCTTATCAACAGCGGAGGCAGGACCATTGGCCGGCAGGTAGCGGATGAACTGGGATACTATTTCGTTACCAAAGACACCATCGAAAAGATTATGGATCAGTACGGCATGGTGGAATTTTCCCAGGTTTATGAATCGGCACCGGGCTTTCTGGACAGAATGGACTCCTTTCAGGAAGAGGTAATCGATTTTTTGCGGAAAGTTATGCAGGCTCTTGCGGTCCATGGAAACGTGGTGATTCTGGGGAGGGGCAGTTTTGCAGTATTTCCGGATTTTTCGGATGTGCTGAATGTGAGACTGTGGGCTCCTCTGGAAGAACGGGTAAGCCGTCTGATGCGGAAAGAGGAGTATCCCAGCCGCATTGCTGCGATGGAAGAGGTTCTAAAACAGGATAAGATTCGGAAAACCTTTGTGGAAAGATGGTTTCATGGCCATCCTGACCGGAACAATGCTTTCGACCTTGTTATCAATACATCAAAAATTCCGATAGAAAGTACTGTCAGGATGATTGTAGACACAGCAAGGATTCAAAAGGGTCTTATAATAGAAGATCATAAAACCCTGATGAACCTGAAGATTGATCCTATTCTCATGAAAACCGTCGAAGATGTTCTAGGAGCCTGACCGGTTCTGATCCAGAACTGGGAGACGCAGCTCAAAACAGGCGCCTCCCAGATCGGATTCTCTGCACATGGCACTTCCTCCGTGAATTTCGCTGACGAATTTTACAGAAGCCAGGCCGATCCCCATACCCCGGGTATTTCGCCCCTTGTCTTTTCGGAAAAAAAGTTCAAAGATTCTCTCTCTGTCTGACGGATCCACTCCCGGCCCCGAATCATCCATCATGAGTACCAGCTCCCTGGTTTCCGCATCCATTCTGACAGAGAACCGTATGGTGTCTCCCTGACCGGTATATCTGTTGGCATTGTCAAAAAGGTTTAATACGGCTCTGGTAAGCCTCTTCTCCACACCATGGATCTGAAGATCCTCCTGGAAGTTTTCCAGATAAATATAATTCTTTTCAAAAAGATACGCCTCTTCCCTGCAGTAGGTATTCAGCTTCTTTATCCATGATTTTACAGAAAAAGTTTCTCCCATGTTATAGAAATGCGCTGAAACATCCTGGGTAATATCCAGCATCTCATTGATGCGGTCTTCCAGCAGACCGGCTTTATTGAGCATAAGATTCAAAACGGTCTTGCGGTCTTCCTCTGAATCCACAACCCCGTCTTTCATGGCTTCCAGATACCCTCTTATGGAGGTAAGAGGGGTTTTCAGATCATGGGAGATGGACATCATGAAGTTAACCCCCTGATCTCTGGTTCTGTTCAGCTCTTTGCGCATCTGTTCGAAAGCCACAAAGACATCACTCAGCTCATTGTCTTTTTTGGGAATCAGAGGGGTGCTGAAATCCAGTTCTCCCAGACGGTTTGCCGCCATGATAAGCTCTTCCATATTTTTTTTTCAGGTTGTACATTATGCCTGCTCCCAAAAGGAAAAACAGGGTGGTAACAAGAAAGAGATTGACCAGATAGCGGGGTTTCTGAAGAACCTTGAAGGCACTGGGGAGAAGATCATCCAGATAAAAAACCAGACCTTTCCTGCCATGGTAGGTGAAACTGACAATACTCATTTCCGATGGAACTTTGTTCACCATAACCGAGAGGAATGTTTCCAGCCTGTCATGGACCGGAATATGCCAGGTTTCCATCAGTTTTTCCAGCTCATCATAGGGATAATAGATCTGCCCGTCTTCCATGGTAACCAGTCCGATCCAGGAAGGAATCTCGGCATCATTCCCGGGATTACCGTCAAATATTTTTTTCAGGGGATCTACCAGATAACGCTTGGCATGAATATCCCCGGTAGTCACATCAAACTGAAGGTACCAGACCTGAACAAACAGAACAAACATCAACAGAAGCAGGTTTAAGGGAAGAATAAGATTCAGAATGATCATTCTCCAGCTGACTCTGGGTTTTCCGCAATTTTTCAAGACAGATCATCCCCCTGAAAAAAGTATCCGTATCCATATCTTGTTTTTATATACCGGGGATTGGCAGCATCCTCTCCGATTTTTTTCCTCAGCCTTCTGATATGCACAGACACGGTACTCAAATCTCCGAAGTCATTTCCCCACACCCCTTTATAAAGCTCCTCCTGGGAAAAGGCTTTTCCCGGGCGGCTCACTAAAAAAACCAGAATATCCATCTCCCTGGGCGATAGATTGATCACCTTGTCATCCCGGGTCAGAATCTGACGGGACGTATTGAGCCTGAAATCACCAAAAACAAACTCCTGTTCCTCCTGGTAAGCAGAATCTTCCCTCCGGCGGAGGTGTGCCCTGATTCTGGCGACCAGAACCCCGGGGCTGAAGGGTTTTGTCACATAGTCGTCCGCACCGATGCCGAAACCCAGAATCATATCCACATCCTCCTGTCTGGCCGAAACGATAATCACAGGAATCTGACTTTTCTGACGGATTTTTCTGAGAGTCTCAAACCCGTCCATTCCCGGAAGGTTGATATCAAGGACAATCAGATCAAAAGTACTTTCATCAGCCACCGCAAGAGCCTCCTCTCCCGTCTCTTTCCAAACCGTTTCAACGCCGTCTTTTTTCAAATAGAGGACTATGAGGTCTGCAATATCTTTTTCATCTTCCACGATAAGTATTTTCGCGTGCATCCCATTCTCCCGGAAAATTCTATTGTAGTGACAGTTTTACACACCTCATATGTTATAGCAATGAAGGGAAATGAAACAAATCTGAACTTTTTGTTCAGATTTGTTCCCTTCCTGTTAATAGTCGTTTCAGCAGAAAATCAGTACATTGTACTTACCGGTGGGGAAACTCCCCGGTGACACCAGGAAACGATCAGAATACTCACCCGGGGTATGCAGTAAACGGGATGAGAAGAAAAATGAATATCAGGAGAGAAAAATAATGAAAGCAATCCTTCAGCCCGCAGTAATACTACTATTGATAGTGCTTGTGGCTTCCTGTCAGAAAGAAGATCCCGCAGCTATGAAAAACATGGAAGAGATCTACAGGGAACAGGGGATACCGGTAAAGGTCAGAACCATCGGAGAACAGGACTTCTCCACCTATCTGACATTTACCTCCTCTTTGAAAGGCGCCAAAGAGTCTACCGGATCATCTCTGGTTTCAGATACGGTAGAAGAGGTTCTGGTAAATATCGGTGATTATGTCGAAAAAGATCAGCCTGTGATCAGATTTCCCAAAAGCAGCCCCACAGCGAACTACTACCAGGCGGAAGCAGGATTCAAAGCTGCGGAACAGGCTTTCAAAAGGGTGGCAAGCCTTTATGAGAACAACGGGGTGTCACGGCAGACTTACGATGATGCCAAAACCCAGTACGATGTTCAGAAAGCCAACTGGATTACCGTCAACGATATGATCGAAGTGAAAGCTCCCATATCCGGATACATCACAAGACTGGCTGTCCAGGAGTCGGATAATGTTCACCCCGGAGATACCCTTTTTACCGTTTCAAATTACGATGAGTTAACCAGCACCGTATGGGTTGCGGACCATGAGATACGTCAGATCCGTGTTGGCCAGAGAGCCACAGCCGAGTGGGAAGGCATCAGGCTCCAGGGAGAGGTAACCAGAGTGGATCTTGCCATGGATGACCGGAAAAAAGCCTTTGCCGTGCAAATCCGGTTTGATAATGCGGCTCATACAGTACCCAGCGGCATTACAGCCGAAATTGATATTGAAACAAAGCTTATTGAAGATACCATTGTGGTTCACAGAAACGAAATACTGAAAACCCGGGAAGACTGGTATGTCTATGTGGATAAAGACGGATATGCCGTAAGAAGACTCATACAAACAGGAGAAAAGCAGGGGATGTTCTATCAGGTTGTTGCGGGCCTTCAGCCCGAAGACAAGCTCATTACCCAGGGAGCCACTCTGGTGCGGGATCAGTCCCCTGTGCTGGTGGTGGAAGAGTCTGACAGTCTTCTGGTGCTGAACGAGTAGCCATTCGGCTCCGTTCGGCGACCTGCCCGGGCCTCCCACCGCCCCCTCGGGAGTGTGGGGAGAAAAGAGACATGAAAACCTTTGCCCATAATGTCCTCTCTCTCAGGGCTGGTCGCAGGCAAGCTTGCTGCCTGCCTATGCTACCAGAGGAGAGAGATAAGAAACAATAACAGGAGAAAACTTGTGTTTTTATCAGATATATCCATAAAAAGGCCGGTTCTGATCGCCATGGTGATGATCGGATTGCTTCTCTTCGGAGTGCTGGGATTTATGAACCTGCCTCTCAACCTGATGCCCGATGTGGAAATTCCCTACATCACCATACAAACCATCTATCCCGGAGCTGCTCCGGAGCAGATTGAAGACCTGATCACAAAAAAAATTGAAGACGAAGTCAGCCAGATCAGCCTTTTGAAGACCATCACATCCTACAGTTTAAACAGTGCCTCCATCATCATTCTGGAATTTGATCTGGATAAGGATAACGATATCGCCCTTCAGGATGTGAAAGAGAAGATCGATGCCATAAAAAATGATCTGCCCGATTCCGCTCAGGATCCGGTAGCATCAAAAATAGACATATCCGCTTCCCCCGTTATGGAGATCCTTTTAAGCGGAGATATTGAGTCCACAGAACTGTTCTACCTGGCCGATTCTACCGTTAAAGACAGGATTTCCCAGATCAACGGAGTGGGAAGCGTCAGCGTAATCGGAGGATTTGAACGGGAGATCCGTGTGGAATTCGACAACCGGACAATCTATGAAAACTCGATCGATCTGACCCAGGTGGCAGGAATCCTGGCCTACGCCAATATGGATATGCCCGGAGGAAACTTTCAAAACCGGAGCGAAGACTACTCTGTTAACCTGAAAGGCAGAATCGCGTCTGCGGAAGAACTGGCAAAAGTGGAGGTTCCCACTTCGGCGGGGATGCGGCAGCTGGGGCAGGTTGCCGCGATTGAACCTTCTTCGGAAGACGTACGGCAGAGGGTTACCTACTTTAACACAGGCGAAGGGATCCGGCAGGATAATACAGTCCTTCTGAGTATCATCAAATCACCGGAAGGAAACCCGGTTAGCGTAGCCGAAGAGGTAAAAGCGCTGATCCCGGAACTGGAAGAGATCCTTCCGGAAAGCGTCAACCTGAACATTACCATGGACGATTCTGTTTTTATCCAGGATACTGTCAATGACACCCTGAGCAACATCCTGCTGGGTATCGTATTCACCGCAGCGATCCTGCTTTTCTTTCTTCATGATATCAGGTCGACTCTGATTGTCGCCCTTTCCATGCCCCTGTCTATTATCCCGACGTTCATCATTTTGAACCAGATGGGAATAACCCTGAACCTGATGTCACTGATGGGACTTTCCACATCGGTGGGTGTGCTTGTGATGAACTCGGTTGTGGTTCTGGAAAATATCTTCCGGCACAAAGGGATGGGACACGACCGGAAAACCGCCGCAGCATCGGGAACCGCCGAAGTTACCATCGCGGTAATAGCGTCTACCATGACCAATGTGTGCGTATTCCTTCCTTTGGGAACCATGGGCGGAATTGTAGGAGAGTTTATCGGAGACTTTGCTCTTACCGTGGTTATTGCCACTCTCTTTTCTCTGCTCATCTCTTTTACCCTGACCCCTATGCTGGCATCGCTTCTTCTTCCGGAACAGCCGAAAAAGAAGAACCTGGTATCCCGGAAAATTGAAGATTTTTTCAAATCCCTGGAAAGAGGGTATGCCTTCCTGCTAGAGAAAATCCTTCATAACAGGCTTAGAAGCACCCTGCTCATAGCAGCGACCTTTGCTGTATTTATCCTCTCCATGGCTGCGTTTACGGTGATTCCCTTTGAATTCCAGCCGGCCATGGACAGCGGCTCCGTCTCGGTGGAAGTGGAGCTTCCCGAAGATGCTGCTCTATCCCAGACAGGGGATCTGGTAAAAATCATTGAGGACCGGATAGCCGGCTTCCCCGAAGTCCATCAGATTGTGACCAACCTGGGAGCCCTGTCCAGTATGGACTCGGGAACCAATATGGCAAAACTCAGCCTGGAACTTATAGACAAGGATCTGCGGGAAAGCAATGACGTGATTGCCGGCAGGATCGGGGCGGCCTTGAGCGATATTCCCGGAGCGGTAATCAGAGTGGGTTCCGCATCGGGAGGCATGGGGGGAGAAACTGCCCCTGTGGCCTTCTATCTCCAGGGAAACGACATGGATCAGCTGAAAGAGTATACCCTGCTTTTGAAAGAGGAAATGCGAAATATCCCCGGCCTGACAGGGATAAACTCCAGTGTGAAATCCGGGAAGCCTGAAATAACCCTCTACCCCAAACGGCAGAATCTGTCGGAAATGAATGTGACCGTACAGGATCTGGCCATGAGCATGAGAAATGCCATTGAAGGGATTGTTCTGACCCAGATGAAAGCTGATTCCAGAGAGTACGATATCAGGGTGACCCTGGCTGACACGGAGGTATCCAGCTACGAAAGTATCCGGAATATCCCGGTAACAACCAGAAACGGCGTATACCCCCTCTCCCATTTTGCAGAAATAGAGGTAGAGGAAGGAGTGAGCAAACTCCTGCGGATTGATAAGAAAACCTCGGTCTCCATTACTGCAAACCTTCTTCCCGGAACCGTTCTGAGTACTGCCACCGCCGCAATAGAGGAGATTGCGGATGAGATGCTGCCCCGGGGAGTGAAACTCCGCTGGGGAGGTGATGCCGAGATGATGACCGACACCATGAGAGAGATGGGATTTGCCTTTATTATCGCCGTAGTCCTGACTTATATGCTATTGGCGGCGATTCTGGAAAAAGTAGGACAACCAGTACTGATACTCTCAACAGTACCCCTCTCCCTGATTGGTGTGGTTATTCTCTTCCTGATCGGTGGATTTACCATGAATATGGTTTCCATGATGGCCATTATCATGCTGGTCGGAATGGTTGTGAACAATGCAATTCTGATTCTGGAATACACAAACCAGCTCCGGGCTGCAGGAAAGGATGTACGGACAGCGCTTCTGGAAGCCTGCCCCACCAAGCTGCAGCCTATTCTGATGGCCAACATTGCGACCATCCTGGGTATGCTTCCCATGGCTATGGGAATCGGATCTTCAGGTGCGGAAATGCGGCAGCCCATGGGGCTGGTCAGTATCGGAGGTCTCATCGCCGCCACATTCCTGACCCTTTTCGCCATCCCGGCAATTGAAAATGCCCTGGAATCCGGAAAAGAGACCAAACGGGAAAAGAAAAAAATGAAACAACTGAAAAAAGCGGAGGCACAGGCATGAAAAAAAGACTCACCCTGTTAATACTGAGCCTGACAGCATGGGGAAATCTGTTTGCCCTGGATCTGAGCCTGCAGGAATACATGGTTATGGTAGAAGAAAACAGCAAGGATCTCTACCAGGCGGATATCGATCAAATGCTGGCCATTGCCCAGGATAAGCTGGCCCGGTCCCAGACCAGACCGATGATTGCCGGTTCTGTGGATTACACAAGAAACTTTATCGAGATCACCCAGCCCTATCCGGTGGGTGCGTCTCCTGCTGTCAACGATTACGGCTACCATGATCTGATCTTTGCGGATGTGCCCTACAATGCGGATAATGAGTTTTCCTACGGGGTAGGTGTTCAGCAGCTTCTCTTTGATATGAAGGTATTCAAAGCCCTGGAAGCAAGCCGCCAGTACAAAAATATGACAGGCACCATCTACGAAGCCACCAGACAGGGAATCCTGACAGCAGCAAAGCAGGTCTACTATCAGACAAAGCTGATGGAGGAGGTCTACAAGGTAACCTATGAAACCGAACAGAATGCCTATGAGACCTATCTGGACATTCAAAAGAAGTACGAAAACGAACTGGCTTCGGAACTGGAAGTACTCCAGGCTGAGGTGAACTGGCAGATAAACATACCTGAAACCACCAAAGCCGCCCGGAACAGGGACCTGGCCCTTTCCAGCCTAAAACATCTGGCTGGTATTTCGCCTGAAGAGTCTGTTGTCCTTACCGAGTCTCTGGATATTGTTCCGGAAGCAGAGATGGAAACATCTCTGGGAGAGATTCTCTCTTCCCGGCCGGATTATCAGGCCCTTCAGGGGGAAATCAGCCTGAGAGAGATCAATATAAGCGCCACCAGAGCAGAGTTCTTCCCGACCCTCTCGGCATCTTTTACCTACGGATGGCAGAAATCGAGCGATGAGTTTGATTTCCAGGACGGAACGGATGCCATGATGGCGGGTCTTTCCCTGACAGTCCCCCTTTTCTACGGGGGCAGCCGGTTTGCCAAAATGGAACAGGCCAGGCTGGAACTGGAACGATCCCAGGTGGGACTCCTGAAAAAGCAGGATGAAATCCGAACGGAAATCAACAATCTACAGCTCCTACTGGATGAAGCTTCCTCCCGTATCATCTCTGCGGAAACCACATTGAAAACAGCCGAAAAGGCTTATAACATCATGGAGATTTCAGCACGGAACGGACTGGCTACCCAGCTTGATCTTAAAGATGCCAGATTAAGTCTGTCGGGAGCCCGTCTAAACTACTATGCAGCCATTTTCGACTACCTGAACGGCTATTTCCAGTGGCAACAGGCTATTGGCGAAGGGGATAAGCTGCCTTTTTAAGATCCTGTTGAGACGCAAGATCTTGCCCCTCTCCCCTAACCCACCCTCTGGGAGAGGAGCTGGGGGAGAGGGTTTCACCAGATCCCGGGATAATCAGCGGTTACTCAAAAAGCCGGGCGATCTCTTTTTTATAGATCTCTGCAATCGCATGGCGCTTGAGATCCTGTTTGCCCGACAGTTCCTTTCCCACTTCAAATGACTTTCTTAAAACTTCAAACCTAAAAATCCGCTCAAAGGGCCTGAATCCGTTCCGGCTGCTGATCAGCTGATTGATTTCTTCGGTAAGAAGCTCCAGGATGGCATGGACATCCTTCAGATGAACCCTGTTCTCATAGGCCAGGTTGTTTTCGTTGGCATATTTTTCCAGAGCATCATAGTCTGGTACAATCAGGGCAGCCAGGTATTTCTGATCCTGGCCGACAATGACAGCCTGTTCAATATAGGGAGATTCAGCCAGTTTCTGCTCCATGGGAACAGGCTCCACATTCTCTCCTCCCAGCAGGACTATGGTATCCTTTTCCCGTCCGATGATCTTCAGTTCTCCCTTTACGGTCATAATGCCCAGATCGCCCGAATTGAGCCAGCCTTCCGGGTTTATCATACCTGCGGTCTCTTCCGGCTTTTTATAATACCCCTTCATGATCTGACGGCCTTTGAGCATAACCACACCCTTCTCTCCCGGAGGGAGAGTTTTTCCTGTTTCATCCACAACTTTGATTTCCGTACCCTGCGGATAGGGCCGGCCTACCACTCCCATCACCGGGTGCTGCTGGGGACTGAAAGCTACAACAGGAGCGGTTTCGGTCAAACCATAACCTTCCAGAATCTGAATTCCGATGGCTTTAAAAAATTTATAGATCCTGGGAGGCAGAGCTCCCCCGCCGGAAACTCCCGCTTTGAATCTGGTTCCTACCTTTTTCTGTATTTTTTGAAAGATCAGAAGATCTCCCAGCTTTCTGATGGGATACAGCAGAACCCAGGGAATGGGAAACAGCAGGTAATAGGGAAGAACAAACTTTTTTCTAAAGTCAGCGACACAACCGGTTAAACGGTCCTGCATGGCCTGGTGAGCTGAAGCAACCGACATAAAAAAACGGAACATACCCCAGGCGGCAGGCCCTTTGGCTTTGATATTTCTCACAACCCCTGCTTCTATGGCGGTCCAGATTCTGGGAACCGATGCCATCCACTGGGGGTTTAGCTCCTGAAGATCCACAAGCATAACCTTTCCGATGGGTTTGGAGTAAGCGATGGCATTGACCGCGCCCAGAGCGATATACTGAATCACCCGCTCAAACGAGTGCCAGACAGGAAGGACGCTGAGCCAGATATCTCCGATATCCAGATTGGCTACATCGTGTATGTTCTCTATCTGACAGAGAAAATTCGCATGGGAGAGCATAACCCCTTTTGGCTCCCCTGTTGTACCGGAAGTATAGATAAGGGTAGCCAGATCATCACCGGCCCCTTCCCTGATCCGGCTTCTGAGAAAATCCCCGGTTTTTCCGCTTGTCCCGTCACTGAGCAGGTCACGGAAAAACAGGATTTCCCAGGGGCATTCATCTGGCACAGCCCCCTCATCGATGAGTATAATTTTTTTAAGCTTACTGAACTTTTCCGCTCCGGGAAGAATTTTATCCAGCTGCCTGGTATTCTCAAGAATTGCGATGGGGCATTCGGAAAAGGAAAGGATATACTCCAGTTCCTGCGGCATGGTATCACAGCCCCGGGGGACATCCGCAGCCCCCAAAGAGAGAATAGCCAGATCCAGAACCAGCCACTCTTTTCTGTTATCGCAGATCAATCCGATATGGCTGCCCCTGGTAACACCGATTTTCTCCAGAGACCATGCCAGGGATTCCACTATGCTGTAGAGTTCACCATAGGTGACTGGAACAAACCTGTTACCATCTCCTTCCCGAGATAATTGGCAGGCAACATCTTTATTCTGATCAGCGATATCCTGAAATAGCGAAGGTATGGTCATACAAATCCCCTTTTTACATTGGTCAAAACAATTTAACAAACATGATTTCTTTCAATCCTAAAACAGAAGGAATGAGAAATACAGTGGTTTTTTTGTGAAGCAGGCCGGAAAGCTACAATGCCAGTTTCAGGATTTCCAGCACATCCTGTTCCCAGAGGGGTACAAACTCACCCAGATGACGGGCATCCCCTTCTGTAGCCTTCTGTGCCATTTCCGCCAGGCGGCTCCCGTCAATCCCCAGTCCCCTGAGACGGACAGCCTGGCCAATGGATGTGAAAAAATTCTCCAGAGCTGTGATTCCCTGTAACGCAGTAGCCTCAAGGTCCCTGAAGTCAGGTTCCACGTTCCAGACTCTCACGGCAAACTGAGCAAACCGCGTGACATCATGAGAATAGACATACTTCATCCAGGCGGGAATCACCACAGCCAGACCGGCACCGTGAGGCACATCGTAAATACCGCTCACTTCGTGCTCAATATCATGAGAGCCCCAGTCCCCCACTCTTCCCGTATTCAGCAGGTTATTGTGGGCAATCGTACCCGCCCACATCAGCTCGGCCCACCCATCATAGTCTCCGGGATCCTGTAAAACAACAGGCCCGTTATGGATGACGGTTTTCAAAACACTCTCAATCATCCTGTCAGTCAGTTCTACATTCGGAGTGTTGGTAAAATACCGCTCCATCAGATGAGCCATGATATCGGTAATACCGTTGGCTATCTGATCTGGCGGCAGGGTCATTGCCAATTCAGGATTCAACAGGGAAACTTTCGGATAAAGGAGCTGAGAACCGCAGGGTCTTTTTAACTGCCCCTCCTCTTTGGTGATAACCGATCCGTCGCTGGACTCGCTTCCCGCAGCCGGAATCGTCAGAACTGTGCCGATAGATATTGCCTTCTCCGGAACGGCTTTTCCGCAGTAGAAATCCCACACATCACCCTCATAGGGCACTCCGATGGCAATGGCTTTTGCCGAATCGATAACGCTTCCTCCTCCCACAGCCAGGACAAAATCAATACCTTTTTCCCTGCACAGACGGATGCCCTCCTGTACCAGAGAGAGTCTCGGGTTGGGTTTTACTCCTGAAAGCTCCGTAAACTGTATTCCCGAGTTTTTCAGAGAGGCGATAATCCGGTCATACAGTCCGGTTTTTTTTATGGATCCTCCTCCATAATGGAGAAGGATATTCCTGCTGAAAGGGAGAACCGCCTCTCCGGTCTTCTTTTCCGAACCTTTCCCGAAGATGATCCTTGTAGGATTCTGAAAAGTAAAATTGTCCATGTGATTCTCCTTTCTGCGTGATTGGATCAGTCGCTTTTAAACTCTGCCACCAGTCCCTGGATAGAGGATTTGGCATCCCCGAAAAGCATCCTGGTATTCTCTTTGAAAAACAGGGGATTGGCGATACCCGCAAATCCTGTTCTCATGGAACGCTTGAGAACAAACACCGTGCGGGCCCTGTCGGCATTGATAATGGGCATACCGTAGATGGGGCTGCTTTTCACCTCCCTGGCGGCAGGGTTGACCACATCATTGGCTCCGATAACAATGGCCACATCGGCATTTTCCATCTGCGGGTTGATATCATCCATCTCACGGAGCTTATCGTAGGGAACATTGGCTTCCGCCAAAAGGACATTCATATGCCCCGGCATCCTTCCGGCCACAGGGTGGATGGCAAAGTTCACCTCCGTGCCATTGGCTTCCAGAAGGTCTGTCAGCTCTTTCACCGCATGCTGGGCCTGAGCTACCGCCATTCCGTAACCCGGAATGATCACCACATTGGAGGCCGCTTCAAGAATAAGATAGGCATCATCAATATTGATAGGCCGGATCTCGCCCTCTTCCCCTTCCGCTTTGGATTCCGATCCTCCGGCAGAACCAAAGCCGCTGAATAGCACATTGGCCAGAGAGCGGTTCATGGCTTTGCACATAATATTGGTGAGGATTATTCCGCTGGCCCCGACCAGAGCTCCCGATACAATAAGAAGGTTATTCCGGATGGCAAAACCAGCAGCACAGGCAGCAAGCCCCGAATAGGAGTTGAGCAGTGAAATCACAACCGGCATATCAGCCCCCCCGATGGGGATCACCACCAGCACTCCCAGAATGAGTGAGAGAATCACGGCTCCCAGGATAATCTGGCTGGAATCCAGAGGAAGAACTCCCGGCAGGAGGAAAAAAACACCCAGAGCGACAAGAGCGGCCAGAACAAGGGAGTTTACAAACTGCTGACCTCCATACAGAATCGGCCGCGTGGGCAGTTTACCATCCAGCTTACCCCAGGCGACCATACTTCCGGTAAAAGTAACCCCTCCGATAAGGATGGAAAGGAAAAGAGTCAGGAGAGTAAAATTATCAGTCAGGGGATTTTTCAGAAAAACTCCCCAGGCCACCAGGAGGCTGGCAATCCCGCCGAAGCCGTTAAACAGGGCCACCATCTGGGGCATGGCCGTCATGGCGACCAGCCGGGCAGCCAGGATTCCAATCAGAGCTCCCACGGCGATTCCTATCATAATCCACTGAAAAGAGATAATCTCTCTGCTGAACAGGGTTACCACAACAGCGATGAACATCCCCAGGGCGGAAATGAAGTTGCCTTTTCTGGCAGTTGCAGGAGAACTGAGGAGTTTCAGACCGAAAATAAAAAGGACAGATGAAAGGATATAAAAAATATTGATAAATAGTGTCATGGGGTTTCATCCTTTTTCTTTTTGAACATTCCCAGCATCCGGTCGGTTACCAGGTACCCTCCCACCACATTGATTGTGGCAAAAGCGACAGCGCAGGTTCCCAGAAGGATAGTCACCCAGGAATCGGCGGAACCAGCGGAAATCAGAGCTCCCACCAGAGTGATTCCCGAGATGGCATTGCTGCCTGACATCAAAGGGGTGTGAAGAGTGGCCGGAACTTTTCTGATCAGCTCAAGTCCCAGAAAAATTGACAGGATAAGGATGAATAAAAGATAAACAGCTTCCATCTATGCCTCCTTTGCAAAACGTTCATGAACAATGTTTCCGCCGCGGGTTATAACGCAGCCCTTGAGGATGTCATGTTCCTGTTCAAGATTCAGCTGTTTGGAATCGGGATCAATAAATGTCTCCAGAAAAGCTTTGATATTTCCGGAAAACATCTGACTGGCATGAAAGGGTGCATCCCTTTCAGGTTTGCTGTATCCCAGGATTCGAACCCCATCGATATCAGTGATGTCCCCAGGAACCGAGCCTTCCACATTGCCTCCCGAGTCTACCGCCATATCAACCACCATACTGCCTTTTTTCATCTGGGAAAGCATATCGGAGGTGATGATAACAGGAGCCTTGCGGCCAAAAACCCTGGCGGTGGTTATAACCACATCCGACTGGCTGCAGACTTTTGCCATCAGAGCTCTCTGCTTTTCCAGCTGCTCAGGAGTCAGTTCCCGGGCGTAACCGTCTTTTGTCTGGCCTGTTTCGCCCAGATCGAGCTTGACAAACCGGGCTCCCAGAGACTGGACCTGCTCTTCCACAACCGGACGGGTATCAAAGGCAGAAACGTTGGCTCCCAGCCTTTTTGCCGTAGCAATAGCCTGCAGTCCCGCCACACCCGCTCCGATGACAAAGACACGGGAGGGAGAGATAGTTCCCGCCGGTGTCATCATCATGGGAAACACCTTTCCCAGCTCGACAGCTGCTTTGACAACAGCCATATAGCCGGCCAGGGAGGCCTGGGAGCTGAGAACGTCCATCTTCTGGGCAATGGTACTGCGGGGTATCATTTCCAGGCTGACAGAGAGAATCTCTTTTTCCGCCAGTTTCCCGATCAGCTCCTGTTCGTTGAAAGGGTCCAGCTGGCAGATCAGGGTCGTCCCTTTTTTTAGGGAATCCAGGTCTTCGCTATCCGGTTTATTGACCATGAGAAGAACATCCGATTGTTCCAAAACATCCTGCCTGGAGGGAACGATCTTTGCTCCGGCCTCTTCATATTCTCTGTCGGAATACCCGGAAAAAGACCCGGCCCGCTGCTCTACAAGTATCGAAAAAGTCTCATAGGAGAGTAGTTTTTTTACTGAGTCCGGAACCAGAGCAACCCTGGTTTCCAGAGCCTCATTTTCTCTGGGAACGCCTATAACCATCGCAACCTCCTAAAAATATACCTGTTGTTTTCCTTCGATTTTCTATTGTTCCAGCTTCTTTGGGTCACAAAGGAGCTTTTTATTCTCTGCCACCCGTAAACATTTTTTACAGATATAAACAGGCTGCCTCACCTCGGCCAGGATAGCTTCTTCATTTTCCTTCAAGCCCTCTTTTGCCAGTTTGCACATTTTCTTTTTCAGCTTTGCCACCGGAACCTCCTTATTTACTACTATTTTAATAGGATATCCTTTTTGATTCAACAAACTTTATTTGTTTCGAATATCTCCCTTGCCTTATATTCTGCTGCCGGAAAACATCCCTTTTACAAGGGTGGATAATCCGTGTTTTCTGTGATGACAGCTCTCCCGGCCCAGAAGATAGGTTTTCAGTACCTTCAGGGATTTCAGATTTTCCGTTTTTACAAAAAGGGGATTTTCCGAAAGTATCACCATATCAGCCCTTTTGCCCTTCTCCAGAGATCCCCCGTCCTTTTCATCAAAAGCGGCTTTATACCCATTGATGGTAAACATTTTCAAAGCCTCCAAAACAGTGAGGGACTGCCCGGAGTTGGGGTGATTGCAGGCATTGTGAATGCCCTTTATGGCATCGGGAAAGGTTACCGGCGCATCAGATCCTCCTGAAACAGCAATACCTCTATCCTGCATATCCCTCAGGGGAGTCAGCCGCTGTTCCCGCTCTCCCAGAATTTCCTGCAGATACCAGGAAGGCTCCTGATCCCAGTTCAGAAACGCCGGCTGGCAGAGAATCTGGATATGATATTTCCCGCAGAGATCCAGTCCCCGTTCGGTGGGAAGACAGGCATGAATAATCCCGTGCCTGTGATCTGTCCGGGGAAAATCCTTCAAAGCAGCAGCCAGAGCTCCAGCTGCCTGTTCAAATGCGGCATCACCGATGGCATGCATCTGAATCTGAAGTCCCCGGCGATTGGCCTTTATACAGAATTCCTCCACCTGCTGATCCTGATAAAATAAAATGCCTTTGCTGTCTGTCCCTGCATAGGGCTCCAGCAGCGCTGCATCCCGAGAACCGAAACAGCCATCCAGAGCTGTGGCAAAACACCCCCCGATGCGGGGCAGCCTCCGTCTTGTGACCTTCCGGATATCCATGGTCTGAAAAAAAACTCTGGTCTGAAAACCACCGCTCAGGCCTCTTCCCATCCATCGCTCGATATCCACATCCAGATCCCGGGGAAACCCCACTCCGCTGTTTGTATGAACCATACCAAAACCGGACCGTGTCATAAAATCATAAGCTTCCATAACCCTGTTCATCAAAACCATGGGAGAAACAGATCCGGTGACATAGTCGGCAATGGCATAAAAAGCCTCCTGACCCATTTCACCGGTTTCCCTATCATAGCCTCTCAGTTCTTTGACAGGATCGGGAAGAAGATTGACAAGAGTGGAATTGACCACACAGGAATGGCCGTGGTATGCAACCAGAAACACCGGATAACCCGGAACGGCCCGATCCAGTTCCTCTCTGGTGATCATCCGCTTCTCTTCAACCGAATGGGGGGACAGTCCGAATCCAAACAGAATATCATCCCCTGAGGCTTCATGAACATGCGCAAGGTGCTCCAGTATTTCCCGGTTGGATTGAAAACCCGAGAGATGAATACCCGAAAGAAAAAAGGCAAAGGAGGAAAAATGGTTGTGAGTGTCTGCAAAAGCCGGAACCAGAGCCGATTCCCCCAGTTCCACCAGGGGCCAGTCGGCATACACCTGAGGAAGGGTGTTCCCTGTATAGAGAATCCGTCCTTCATTTTCTACAAGAAAGGAAAAAACCGAGTCCGATTCATCACAGCTTATGATATTCCCATGGAAAACATTCATAAATTCAAAATTAAACGGCAGAAATTCATCTGTCAATTCAAGATTTTTGTAAAAATGTTGTAAAACTTTTTTCGGGGCTTTATAATGAAGTCAGACAACCCATATTCGGAGAGAGAGAAAACAATGAAAAAATTATTATTTTTATTACTTTTAGGTGCATTCCTGATGTCAGGATGTACAGTATTTTTGACGGATGAAAGCAGTTCCAATCCATCGGAAACAGAGCCGAATGATTACAATAGTACAGCTGATCAAATTAGTGTTGGAACAACTTATGATGCTTCAATAACAGAGTATGATGATCAGGATACATTCACATTTTCCTATAATTACAATACGACATACACAGTTAATGTCAGATGGGTATCAGGAACTGATTTGGATCTACAAGTTGGTTTATATGACTATAATGGATATCTCATGTATTATGATGAATATAATGCCGTATGGGCTGATGAAAATTTTGATATGGAAGATGAAACTCTCTCTTTCAGTATTTCGACAGCATATAGTGGAGGAATATATTTAACAGTCTATGATTATTGGGATGCCTATTATGGCGGTGGTACATATACAATCACTGTAACATCTAGTTCCGGTGGAGCAGAAAGAACTGTTTTTGAAGAAGAGGTTACAATAGCGGAAGGAGATCAGCCTCAAGCAAAAAGAATCAAGCTTTCTAATAACTGATAATACAAGCAATTATTTTATCAAATCATACAAAGGACCAAATGATTTTGGTCCTTTTTTTGCTTATTCAGAATAGATACTATTTTTGAATGCAATTGGAATAGTCGCTCAGCCAACGAAATTCCTAGTAAGCATATATCTCATATTATTAGTGCCCCCTGAGCGGAGTCGAATGGCAGCCACCGGAAATTATGGAATGTTTTTCTTTACTTGAAATTGTGGTCCCTAAGCGGACTTGTGCAGAACGTAGCCAAAACAGTCGATGGGTGGCCCCTGAGCGAAGCCGAAGGGAGGCCACCGGGAATTATTGAGAGGTTTTACTTATCACTTTTCAGATTTCTAAAATGAGAATCATTTTTACAGTTAGCCAAATCATGAAGATCATTCAAATTCCTGGCAATAAGGGCTTCTTTCTTACTCCGGCTCCAGCCTTGAATCTGCTTTTCCCGTAAGAACGCATAACCGATATATTCATGGATTTCGTAATACACAAGTTTTACCGGTAATCTCTTGCTTGTATGTTTGCACCCTACTCCCCGATTATGCTGCCGAAGCCTCCGATTCAGATTCTTCGTACTCCCGGTGTAATAGCTCCCATCAGAACATTTGAGAATGTACATGTAACCAATATTCATAGAGTGTTCTCCTGTAAAAAAGGTGGCTTCGGCTCCGCTCAGCCACCGGAATTCCTAGTAAGCTTATAGCTATTATTAGTGGCCCCTGAACGGAGTCGAAGGGCAGCCACCGAGAATTCCGAATAGATATATTGCTTATATTTGGTATCTCCTGAGCGAAACGAGGATCTAACAGAATCAAGCAATCTGATACAAAACCATCGCCGGCTGAGCGAAGCCGAAGCCAATCTTCCCGGAATGAAAAAGGCTCCCATTCTAACCTATAATTTCTTACTACTGGGGATATTGGTGTTTTGATTCAAAAACGTGGCTTCGGCCACTTCGACTTCACTCGGTACAGGTCCGCTCAGCCACCGTGGGGTCCGGGGTTTCCGTCTCCGGGGGAGGACTTGTGCTATACAGTACAGACTTCTGGGATCCGGTGAGGTCTGTATGGGCAATTCAGGAATTGCCTGTACTTTGTGTTTACCAGAACAGTTTACGGTTTGTCCGGCCCACTTCCCCTATAAAGAACCCGCGGAGTCGATGGGCAGCCACCGGGATCCGGTGAGTATCAGTTTTATAAGCAAAAAAAAGGATCGCCGGAGCGATCCTTTTTTTATCCTGTCTATATAATATTTATTTACAAAGACAGGTCAGATTCGAGCATACTCGGAACCATTGCTGGCTGAGCGAAGCCGAAGCCAATTCTTACAGAGCAGCGAAAATCTGAGCCAGCTCAGCCATTTTGGTAGAGTAACCCATTTCGTTGTCGTAGAAAGAAGTCATTTTAACGAGAGTGTTTTCTCCGGCATCAGTTACCTGAGTGTTGCCGGGGATCATCATAGAGGTCCAGCCTTCGCCGACGCAGTCTCTGGAACATTCGTAGTAATCGCTTACATCCAGAACCTGACCGGTGATGGACATGGCGTTGATTTTCTTGGCGTTTTCAGCAACAGCAGCGTTGATTTCGTCTTTGGTGTGCTTGCCTTCGATCAGGTAAACAACTTCAACAACAGAACCTGTGTCGGTGGGGACACGGAGAGCGGTACCATTCAGTTTACCGTTCAGATGGGGCAAAACTTTACCTACTGCGATAGCTGCACCGGTGGAAGCGGGGATGATGTTGTTTCCGGTTGCTCTGTTTTTACCGCCGCCAAAGAAGTCCTGTACTCTCTGAGTTGCTGTTGCAGCGTGAGTGGTACACATCAGACCGGTGATTACTTTGAAAGAATCATCCACAGCTTTTGTCAGGGGTGCCAGACAGTTGGTGGTACAGGAAGCGTTGGAAACGATTTTGTCATCAGCAGTCAGTGTGTCGCTGTTAACACCGATTACAACGGTTTTGGTGTCATCTTTACAGGGGGCGGAAATGATTACTTTCTTGGCGCCTGCGTTGATGTGAGCCTGTGCCTTGTCGGTAGACAGGTAGAAACCGGTACATTCCAGAACAACATCTACATCGTGTTTTCCCCAGGGAATGTTGTTGGCATCTTTTTCTGCGTATACAGTTACTTTGTGTTCACCGATCTGGATCACGTTGTCGCTGATCAGTTTTACATCTACAGGGAATTTTCCGTGGATTGAATCTTTAGGAAGACCTGCTGCGATTTCTGCAGCAGAAACCAGGTCGTTACCTGCTACAATTTCAATTTTGTCATTGAACTGGGAAGTAATAACGCGCATTACGTTCTTACCGATTCTTCCCATTCCGTTGAATCCAACTCTAACTTTACCCATTTGTATCCTCCGTGGAATAAATACTAAATTATCTAATTTGCTTGACAGTATATTGATATGAGTATTTTATGGCAAGCTGTCAGGCAAGAGTGATCGTCAGGAAAAGAGAAAAAATGGGTGATTCAGATACTTTCACTTGACTAATTCCAATCAGGGGGGATGTTTCAACCTGTTATACCACTCCCTGTATCTGTCGGGAGAGACTCCCGTATATTTTCTGAACATTTCGCAAAAGAACGTATATTCGGGAAACCCGAGGGCCTCAGCTGCTTCCCGGCTATTCCAGCCCTTTTGAAGAAGAAAACAGGCTCTGTTCATATAAAACCGCATAGCCGAATCAACAGGAGCTTCCTGATGGGAAGGAAAGAAATAACCGCTGCCGGCTCCCGAATCTGAAAGAAAATAATCGGTAAAATCGGGAATACAGTAACCGGGGGGCTCTTTCATCTTTCGATTATCGCCTGTCCTCTTTATAAAGTTCATTAAAAAATGTTAGAGTGGGATTTTTCCAATCAGAAAGCAGGAGATTTTTTTGAAAGAGCCGGTAAACGACAGTGTCATCCTTCATGATACGTTTTCAGACCGATGGCTGGAATTTCGTTCTCCCAGAAGGATTTTTCAAACCCGGAACATTCCTGATGTACTCCCCCTGTTAAAAGAAATCTCGGAACTGACGGAAAAGAGCAGACTCTATGCCGCCGGATTTATCAGTTACGATGCCTCTCCTGCATTTGATGAATCCCTGGTTACCTGCAGAAAAGAGGATTTCCCCCTTCTCTGGTTCGGAATCTACGAAAAACCTGTAGCCGTCGAACTACCTCCGTCCCCCGGGGAGGTACCGGATGAGATGACTCCCTGGACTGCGGGCATCACAGAAGAGGAGTATCTGAAAGGGGTAGCTCAGGTGCAGGATGAAATCCGGAAAGGAAACACCTATCAGGTGAATTATACCTACCGGCTTGCAAGCAAACTAAAGGGATCCCCCTGGGATTTTTTTCTTCAGATCCGGGAAGCCCAGAATGCCCGCTACGGCGCTTATATACAAACGGATTCATGGTCGGTCTGCTCAGCCTCACCCGAACTGTTTTTTACTCTCCAGGGGGAAAAAATCCTGTCAAAACCCATGAAGGGAACCATTCACAGGGCCCCGGATTACCGGGAGGATCTGAAACAGGCGGCCTGGCTGAAACAATCGGAAAAGAACAGAGCAGAGAATCTGATGATCGTGGATATGATCCGTAACGATCTGGGCCGAATAGCCCTGACTGGAAGCGTCAAGGTTCCCAAGCTATTTACCCTGGAAAAATACCCGACCCTCTGGCAGATGACCAGCCTGGTGGAAGCTGAAACAGCATCTGCCGTCCCTGATATTTTTAAAGCTCTTTTTCCCTGCGCTTCCATTACGGGAGCTCCCAAATGCAGAACAATGGAGATTATCCGCGATTTGGAGTCTGATCCCCGGGGGTTGTATACAGGAACTATCGGATATCTGGCCCCCGGACGGCAGGCTCAGTTTAATGTAGCCATCAGGACCGCGGTTTTTCAGAACAGTTCAGGCCTGGCTGAATATGGTACCGGGGGAGGGATCACCTGGGACTCGGTTCCCCGGGAAGAGTACGGAGAAACCATCACAAAAGCCAGGGTTCTGACTCTGAAACAGCCCGATTTCAGCCTGCTGGAAACACTCCTGTGGGAGCCAGAGAAAGGTTATTTCCTTCTGAACCGCCACCTGGACAGACTAACCGAATCGGCAGCCTATTTTGACTATCCCTGTAACCGGCAGGACATCCTGACCATTCTGGCACGTCAGGAAGAGCATTTTCCCCTGGAGGCCAGAAGAGTCCGTCTTCTGTTGACAAAACAGGGAGATATGAGTTGTGAAGATTATCCTTATACTGCTGCAGAAAAGTGGAAAATCAAACTATCCGGAGAGCCGGTATGCTCAACAGATCCGTTTCTTTACCACAAGACAACCAACAGGTCAGTATACAACTACCATAAATCTCTTTTACCCCATGCGGATGATGTGATTTTGTGGAACGAAAAAGGGGAAATTACCGAATCCTGCATCGGCAACCTTGTGATCGTGCTGGAGGGAGAACCCTGCACTCCTCCCGTGAGTTCCGGTCTGCTGGCCGGCACATACAGAAATGAGCTTCTTTGCCGGGGAGCCATCAAAGAGAGAATCATTTATAAGGATGATCTGGAAAAGGCTGATGAGATCTACCTTATCAACTCTCTCAGAAAAAAACAGCCGGTGGTCTTTTTATAGGAGCGCTTCCTTTTTTAACAGTTTTCTAACAGAAAACCATACCCGGGATAATGCAGCAGCAATAAAGATTCATTATATTTAGCTAAACATCTAAATAAAAAAAAGGATAACAAAATGGAAAGAGAGAGATTCAGCCGGTACCTTGCGGAATTCATGGGTTGTTTCTTCCTTATATTCACCGCATGCGGAGCTATTATGGTAAGTAAAAAAACGGGGGTCCCCGGACATCTGGGAATCAGTCTGGTTTTCGGTGCCATTATAATGATTATGATCTACAGCTACGGCAGTCTCTCGGGAGCCCACTTTAATCCCGCTGTAACCCTGGCATTCTGGATTGCCCGGAGGTTCAGCGCACGGGATGTTCCCGGGTATATGATCTTTCAATTTCTGGGAACATTTCTGGCGGCATTGACCCTGAAGCTCCTTTTTCCGGAAGTGGCCACCATGGGAGAAACCATTCCGGCCGGCACCAACATATCTGCCTTTGTTCTGGAAATTATTTTTACCTTTATATTGATGACAGTGATACTGAATGTTTCAACCGGATATCAGGAAAAAGGGATTATGGCCGGAGTAGCCATCGGGGGTACCGTTTTTCTACTGGCTCTTATGGGAGGCCCTCTTACCGGAGCATCCATGAACCCCGCCCGGACTCTGGGTCCTGCACTGGTATCGGGAAATTTTCAGGGCCTGTGGATATATCTGACAGCGCCGTTCCTGGGAGCGGCACTGTCTGTGATTCCCGGTTACTATACCACTTCCAAGGAACTTTCATAAAAACAGATACAAATACAAAAAAGAGCCTCTGCATCATCAGAGGCTCTCAGGGAACACAAAAACATTCTCTCAACTAGAGTTTCCTTAAAAGCTGGGAGATTCTGGTCACATGACCGGATTCCTGCATATAAAGCATATCAAAAACATCCACCACATTGGCAGCCAGGTTGGTCATAGTGGAAACCTGGCTGTAGAAATCCCGTGTATGCTCTTCCCGCTCCAGGGCCACTTTCAAGACAGCCTCCTGGTCAGCTCCGGCAGGGATTTCCCGGTTCTGAATCAGTTTATCCAGGCTGGAATGATCAAAACCTTCGGCAGCACCGTCTTCAATCTGATCCAGAAGCTCTGAAAGGCGGGTCTCATGTTTCACTTCCTCGGCGGCAAGATCGCTCAGAAGGGACTTCACATCATCCCCCGATGCCCTGGGAGCCGCTTCCTGATAAAAAAGCATGCTCTCATGTTCAATTCTGATGGAATACTTCAAAATATCCGAGATTCTCATTTCACTCATTTTTTCCCTCCCATAAGGTATCGGTCAATTCCCTGGGCGGCCAGATGTCCTGTGGCAATACCGGTAATCACATCCGGTCCTTTGGCTATATCCCCTCCCACAAAGAGCCAGGGTTCTCCCTTTACCTGATAATCCGGATCGGTCACAATCTGCCGCCGGGGATTAAACTCCAGGTTCCCCTGAGTACTTTCGGGAATATAGCTGATGTCAGAAGCCTGCCCGATAGACTCAATAATCATATCCGCCTCATAAAACTGGGTATCTTCCATATCGAAAGCGGGATTGAACCTGCCCTCTTCATCAAAAATGTGCAGACATTTTGCCACATGAAGTCCCTTAACATTCTCTTCATCAATGATCTCGATTCTCTGAGGTCCGTAGGAAGGAGTGATAATGGCTCCCTCTTCCTTGGCTTCCTCCACTTCCTCATCATCGGCGAGCATACCGTCTGCCGGTTCCAGACAGGTCGTGACAATATCAACTTTTCCATATTTCTGCCTCTGGATTCTGGCTAAAGACCGGGTAATATCCATAGCTACGTTACCACCCCCGATAACCACGATCTTTTCGGGAACATAGATCTCTTCACCCAGAGTGATTTTCCGCAACAGGTCGATGGACTGGAAGACTTTTTTATGATCCGAATTTTCGATTCTGGTAGAACGCCCCAGATGGAGCCCCGTACCGGCGAATACCGCATCATAGTCCTTTTTCAGCTCTTCCAGGGTGATCTCTTTGCCCACCTTGCAGCTGGTTCTGATTTCCACACCCAGAGAAACAATATAGTTAATATCCTTGTCGATCTGATCATAGGGCAGCCTGTATTCGGGAATACCGTACCTCATCATACCGCCGGCCTGAGGCAGAGCTTCAAAGATGGTCACCTGGTACCCCATAAGAGCCAGGTAATGGGCAGCGGAAAGACCGGAAGGTCCGGCCCCCACAACAGCCACTTTTTTCCCGTTTTGAGCAATATCCGCAGTTCCCAGGATCTCTTTATATTTTTCCGCGGGAACATTGTCAGCTATATACCTCTTCAGCCAGCGTATCGAGACAGCGTCGCCCTTGTTGCCGATAGAACAGACGGTTTCGCACTTATGGGTACAGATTCGTCCGCACACTTCGGGCAGCGGGTTTGTTTCGTAGAGAATCCTGAGTCCCTCTTCCATATCATCATCCCGGATGGCCTTGATATAGGCGGGGATCCCCATATGGGCGGGACAGGTAGCGGTACAGATTCCGCATTCTACACAGCGGTCGGCTTCTTTCAGAGCCTGCTCCTTTGAATAGCCCTTCATCATTTCAATAAAGGAACCGCTCCTTTCCTTGGCGGAAAGGTGGTCCATACTGACCCGGTCAGGGGGAGTCAGATCGTAATCACCGGGCTTTCTATACCCGAGTTCCGCCTTGTCCCAGTACTTGCCTTCCGCACCGATGATAAACCGGTAGTCATCGGGAGAGCCCGCAGCGCCGCTTTGAATTTCCTCCTGATTCTCCCCTTCTACTGACCAGCGGAAGTTATTGGACATTCCCAGAGAGTTGGTGGTACAGACATCCACGCACAGAGCGCACCAGCAGCAACGGCCGTAGTCCACACGGGGACGGAGCCCTGAATCCCCCGGTTTTGTTTCCACGCCCTCACAGGGGACCATATCTATGGCAGCGTTCTGGCAGATTTCCTCACAGGTACCGCAGCCGATACACTTGTCGATATCATTGGTATGAAATCCCCGGTACCGGTCGGAGCCCTCTCTTTTTTCCGGATGCTTGATCGTCACCGGTTCTTTCAGAATGTTCTTCCATACCGTAAAGGGATAAAGAACGTCTTTAAAGCTTGTTTTACTTGTTTTTCCCATCTTATCTCTCCACTTCGGGCGGATAGGTATGGAGGGATACCAGAGTACCCGCCACATCCGCAAGGTTCGCATTGACCAGCATTTTCTCTGCCAGGGTAACAGCATGGGTATAGGATGGACCGCGGACATTCACTCGTCTCGGGTAACCTGATCCGTCAGTGACGATATAGTAACCGTACTCGCCCCGGGTACATTCCGCCTTTTTGTAGGTCTCCCCTTTGGGGATCTTCCAGTGGAGCATACTGGGCATTTTTGCCTTGAACTCACCTGTTTCGGGAGTTTTGTCCAGAATCTGGCGGATCAGATCTATGGTCTGTACACAGTCGTCAAACCGGACCCGGGCCCGGGTAAAAACATCCGAATCCGTTCCTGTAACAGCTTCAAAATCCAGTTCGGGATACTTCAGGTAGGGATTGTCCTTTCTCACATCCTTGGGTATTCCAGCCGCCCGCGCATTGGGACCGGTTATGCCGTATTCGTCTACCCAGTCGGGATCGATCACAGCCAGCCCCACAGTTCTCTTTTTGAAGACCGCATTGTTGAAAAGGACCCGCTCCACATCATTGAGAATAGAGGTTACATCGGCCAGACACTCCAGCATTCTACCCTTGAAACCGTCGGTCAGATTGTTTCGGACTCCTCCGGGAAGGATGAAGATATGATAGATTCGTCCTCCCGAAAGTTCTTCAAACATCTGAAGCACCCGGTCACGGGCCCAGAGGGTCCACTGGCCGATCATGCCCATACCAAACGCTCCAGCCTGCCCGCCGATCCACATCAGGTAGGACTGCAAACGGGCCATTTCCAGAATGAGGGTCCGGATCCACTGGGCGTTTTCCGGGATTTCTACCCCCGCCAGCTCTTCCAGAGCCGCAGCATAACAGTATTCGTTAAAATCCGGCTCGGGTACGCACACCCGGCAGACCAGGGGGAAGTTATTTATGAACCGGCGCCTTTCCATGAGTTTTTCAAACCCCCGGTGGAGGTATCCCACATGGGTTTTGGACTCCATGATCTCATCTCCCAAAAGGGTCAGCTCCAGAGACATGTTCCCGGTGATACCCGGATGGTTGGGGCCATGCCAGAGCTTGGTGAATTTCCCGCTGGAGAGATCGATATCGATGGTGCCGTCGCTTTTCGTCTCGGGAAAAAGTTCCCGGTTTTTTTCTCCGTAATCAAGCATTCTTCTTTTCCTTTATCAGCTCTTGAGCACTTTTCCTGGGAAAAGTCTCGGTCGCTATTCGAATAAAAACGGGACCCATGCTACGCATCCCCCTTTTTTATCTTCTCTCCTTCATGGGGGTAGAGCTTCTCTTTCATGTATTCCGCTGGATCGTTTGTTCCACGGCCTTCCCGGGGGAAGTAAGTCTCCTCGGAGTACTTTTTCGTATCGAAGTCTCTCCTGTAGGGAGGGATATCATCCCAGTACTCCAGGATCAGGGGCTCGTTGATCTCGGGGCTTCCGGGGAAGTCTATTCCGAACATTTCATGAAGTTCCCGCTGATAGGTTTTGGCAGCCGGCCACAGATGATGGGCCGAAAACATTTCAGACTCCTCGGGCCAGACGCTTCTTTTAATGAAGGTCCTCACTCCCAGTTCCTTCTTCATAACAGGATTGTTGAGCAGATAGGTCAGCTGAAACTTATTATCTTCAATCCAGTCCACGGCAGTTATCAGAACAAGGTGTTTAAACCCTTCCCCGTTTTTCAGATAGCTCAGAATGCTGACGGCATCCTTCTTATCACAGGTAATAAAGTACCCGTGGGCGGAGGTCACGTCGGACAGGCTGAACTGTTTTTTTACATTCTCGATGACTTTTTCCATCCATAAACCTCCTTACCAGTTATAATCCGGCATATCCCAGTCTTTGATAATCTGTTTCTGGTTCGCTTTGTACCAGTCAAAGTTCTCGGCATACTTATTCTGCCCTTCGGCTCTTCCTTCCTTGATCCTCTTTTTCAGGGTTTCAATGGAGTCCAGGATCGCTTCGGGGCGGGGCATGCAGCCGGTCACATAGGTATCAACGGGAATATAGTGATCCAGCCTGTTAATGGTATTGTAGGAGTCCCAGTACATTCCGCCGTTTATGGTACAGCTGCAGACAGCCAGTACATATTTCGGACCGGGCATCTGTTCGTAACTCCGGACAATCCGTTTAATGGTTTTAACAGAAGCATAGCCGCCAATTACAAATACCGTAGACTGCCGGGGAGTGGGCCTCCAGTGAACCCCATAACGATAGGCATCGTACATGGGGCTCATAAGAGGACGCATCTCTATAGCACCGCAGCCGGTTCCGAATCCGAGGATATAGATGGATTCCGCCCGGCACCAGTTATAGAACTTTTCCAGAGGAGACAGTTTGGAAGGTTCATAGACCCTGGGAGGCTCCTCACAGAAATAATCTTTCATGGGATCGACTTCAAAGGTCTCCCCTTCCGGTCCTGTGACGGTTCGTTTTTCCAGATCGGCTTTTCGTTTTCCATAATTCATTTTTGCCATAATTAATACCTTATCTGTGCCGCAATCACGGCTGCCACTCCGATCAGGAGGGGCCACTTCAGGAAGAACCGGATACTCTGTTCCACCCGGAATCGGGGAAAAGAGACTCCGACGAATACAGACCACATATAAACGAAGAAAGTCTTGAGAAAGAAAACCACAAAGGTCAGGAGGTAGTTGTCATAAAGTGCTACACCGCCGAAAAAGAGGTTTACATAGAAGACTGTCTTGGCAACCGGGAATATGGTTCGGTTGGTCATCAGCATGGCCAGGAACTGGGACTGATACTCTGTGGGAGGCCCGATGGGGATCTCCTGGGGTGCCAGGACCACGTCAAAAGGGCTTCGCATCATGGATCCAAGGAAGGCGATCATGGCAGCTGCTGTTGCCAGAGGGTTTGTGAAGAGGGTCCAGTTCAGGAAACTGCCCTGCTGGGCACCTACAATCTTCATAACATCCATGGTTCCATACTGGATGGAGATGGAAAAGATCGCCAGAACCAGGGGAACTTCCGCAGCAGTAACCTGGGAGAGTCCTCTGGTTACGGCAATGGCCGAATAGGGATGTCCCGCCTCTCCGCCCCCCAGGGCCATACCCAGGGTTCCGATAAACATAAAGTAAAGAACCAGCAGCAGATCACCTGTACCCACAAAAGAGGAAAACAGGGGTGCTCCGTACACCAGAGGCAGGAAGATCAGAATACCGCCTCCTCCGGTAAAACGGAAGACCGGTCCCAGATAGTACATGATCCCGTGATCGATGGAAGAACGGGTCACCCACTGACGGATAATATTGATCCAGGGCTGATAGATCCGGATCCCCATCCTTTTTCCAACCCTGGCATAGATTTTTCCTATAATTCCCTGCAGCAGCAGACCGTAGTTGATGGTCACGAAGATGGTAATGGCTGCATAGAGTATATGGATATATTGAAACTCCATCTTACATTCCTCCTTTGGTCAGCATGTATGTGATGACCACGAATACGACCATCTGAAGAAGATAGGTCTGACCGTTTCCGGTATAAACCCTTCTGAAAAAACCGCCCAATCCATGGAGGATATCACTCAGTCCGGTCCAGAATTTGGTGACAAAGGGATATTCCAGAACTCCCACGGCCCGTCTGTAGGGAGCAAAAAAGTTATAGGCAAAATGGGTGGTTTCCGGTCTGGCGGGTCTTTCAGCCGCATAGACGATATTAAACTGTTTCACTCTCTGAGCCCTTTTTTTGTTCATGATAAAGAGTATCAGGAAGTTGATTACAAAGAGGGTCATAAACACATTCATAATCATGGTTCCATTGAAGTAACCCAGTTCGGATTTGGCCAGGTAGCCTTCCCAGATGATGGGATCTTTTGGAAAGAGAGCCATCAGCTTGTCACCGATCGGACCAAGCAGTGTACCCGGCATGAAGGAGACAACCATGATATAGCCGATCAAAAGATACACAGGAATGAGGAACCAGATATTGATTTCTCCCACCTTGCGGTGTTCGTCCTTGAGCTGTCCCAGGAAGATAGAGAATATCAGACGGAACAGGTACAGGAAGGCCACAAGACCGGCGAAGGAGGCGATTACTCCCTGAAAGTAGAGGCCGTTTCCCACAGTGACGTTGTAGAGGATCCACTTGGCGGTAAATCCCACAAGCGGAGGGATTCCGGACAGGGTAATGATGGCAATCAGGACAGCCAGGAAGCTGAAGGGCATATTCCGGATCAGACCGCCCATTTTGTACATGGTGGGGGTTCCCAGTTTGAGGGAGATACCACCGATAATCAGAAACAGAATCCCTTTATACAGGAAGTGGGTAATAGACAGGGACAGAGCAATCAGCCATCCCATATGGCTCATGGTGGAAAGACCGAATACGATATACCCGAGCTGTCCGATACTGGACCAGGCCAGAAGCCTTTTAGCGCTTTCCTGGAAGGCGGCATTCACATTTCCGATCAGGGAGCTGAGGATACCGAGCCAACCCAGGGTAACCAGGATCCAATGGCTGTAGGCCATAGTCAGATCCATTCCCAACAGGACATATATAATACCCAGAACACCCGCTTTCAGGAGGATCGCAGATGCCATAAAGTGAATATCCGCCACGGCTTCTCCATGAGCACCGGGGAGCCAGGTATGGAATCCCATTGTCGCTGTCTTGGTCATAAAACCTATCAGCATGAGAGAATAGGCCACAGCCGGATAAACTGTAATATGATGCAGCGCATCCATTCCCATGGAACCGCTAGAGAGATAGGCCATGGCAAATCCCATCAGCATGGCGAAGGAGCCGCCGATACTGAACATGAGGTAGCTGTAGCCGTGGGGCATGGATTTTTTACCCCGGATCAGCAGGAAGTAGGAACCAATGGCCATAAACTCCCAGGCATAGAAAAACTGTAGCATGGTTTCTGCCGATAGCAGCATAAACAAACCGAAAAACATGGACATGGTAGAGGCATGAAATCCCGCTCTCCTACCCTTATAGTAGAATCCTGAAAGGGTTGTCAGGAAAGCTCCCCCGATAAAAACACCCGCAAAGATAACCTTGAACAGGTCACCCATATAACTCTGGTAATTCAGATAGCCAAAAGTACCGATAACCAGCAGGGCAAAAACATTTTTTATTCTCGAATCCAGTTTATCCAGGATCAGGAAGGCGAAAACCGCCGCCAGAGGTATCCAGGAAAGGCCGTAACCGGTACCCATGAAATAACCCAGAACTACCAGGGTCAGCCCGAAAAGGAGTGAAGGAACAGCAGAAACGGCGGAAGAATTGAAGGATTCTTCGGCATCATAATCCAGTTTCAGAGCGTATCCCAGCCAACGGAAAAGGTAGATGGCTTCCAGAAAGGAACCAACCAGGATAACAGTAATAAAACCGAAGCCCCCTTTGGCCGCCAGGGCCATGACCAGTTCCCATTTGGCAAAAAACGAGGGGAACGGCGGAAACGCTGTCAAGCCGAATACTGCGATAATCATGGCGATCAGAGCCACAGGATTTTTCCTGAGGATAGACCAGTCCCTGATATTTTCCCTGCCTGCAATACCTGAGAGCCAGAAGAGTCCGGCTTTCGCCAGGGCATGGGTTATGAGGAGACCGAAAAGGATGACATCCGGATTGGAAGCACCGACCTGTCTGAGGAGTCCGTATGCCATAACCAGAAGTCCCATCTGACTGATGGAAGAGTATCCCAGGAGTCTCTGGGCCTTTTCCTGTTTCAGAGCCAGAACATTCATCCCCACAAAGGTAGCTCCGCCGATAACGATGGCGGCTCCCACAAAGTGTCCTGTTGTAACAGCCATAACTTTGGTGAAAGCATAAAACATGACACTGGCGGTTCCCGCAGCCACAAGAGCGGCGACTGGAGGAAGGGAGGCTTCATAGACATCCAGTCCCCATCCGTTTACAGGAAAGGGCTTGAGCTCCATGATCATCCCTATAAACACCAGGAAGATTCCCGTAAATCCGGCAGAAGCCAGGGCGGGAGACATGGTGGATGCAATCACATCCAGGTTGAGAGATCCGGTTGTATAGTAGACAAAAACAATACCGATCAGCATGAAACCGCTGGCAAGAGCACCGGCAATGACAAACTTGAATCCCGCGCTCAGCTGCTTTATATGACTCCGGAGAGGAATAAGGCCGGCAGAAGCGATACTGACAATTTCGATAAACACAAAAAGGTTGAACAGGTCCCGGGTCATAACCACGCCGTTCAGACCCATGACAAAAACCATCAGCAGCATCAGCATATAAACCGAAGTGGCTTTTACCTCTTTTCGGAGAAAAAGCATACTCAAGAAAGCTGTCAGGTTAACCAGCAGAACCAGCACGGATTCTACTTTGCCCATATACAGGTTAATGGATAATGGCGGTTTAAACCCGGCCGTAAAAATCTGAAACCCTTCGGCATTGCCGGTAAGGATCCCATAAGCCCATAGGGCAGAGACAGCAGTCATCCCGGCCAGTGCCAGCAGGGTCAGCCCCGAACGGACAGAAGCAGAAGCCTTTCTGAAAAGGCCGAGGAGAAAAGCGGCTCCCAGGGCAATAACTATGAGAAAAATCGGATTTACCATTTCAACTCCTCAAACTTGTCAATTTCCAGAGTTCCCTTCTTTTCATACATATTCACCGCATAGGTAAGCATGAAGGCTGTAATTCCCAGACCGATAACAATAGCGGTAAGGACCAGAGCCTGGGGAACCGGATCCACATAGGACTTTCCCAGATCCGACAGTTTCTCAATAATCGGGGCGGTTCCGCCATTGCGGTATCCCACGCTGAGCATCACAATATGAATCCCCACATCAAAAAGGGAAAATCCCACGATCATGCGGATCATGTCTTTATTTGTCAGGATTCCCCACAGACCTATGAGGATAAGAAGAGACCCGGTAATAATAGCAATGGTTCCCATCATGCCTTGCCCTCCTTTGATTCTCCCTTAAAGGAAATAACAACAGAACTGAGTTCTGAACCGACTTTGAGCCCCACAACTGAGTAGATAACCGGGATAAGTCCTGCACTGAGAAGCGAACCGTACTCTCCCTGAGGAAGGATCCGGTTATCCAGGAATCCATTGACTGTAAGAAAAGCACCTGCGGCACCCAGTAAGACATATGTCAGCCCCGAGAGAGACTCAATCACAGACAGGACGGTGTGTCCGGCTTTTTTATTGGGATCAGCCAGCACGGAGAGGACCACAGAAGATGCGATGATAGCTCCTCCCTGAAAACCTCCCCCTGGTGTGAGATGTCCGTTAATAAAAACATAGACGCCGAAAAGCAGAATAAGAGGAAACAGAAGAGCTGTTCCTGTTTTCAGGAGCTCACTTCCTTCCCTTCTCATCTCATTTTCATTTTTATTCAAATGAAGCAGAAGACCGACAACCGCTGCGGCGGCAAAAAGGATGGTCACTTCGCCCAGGGTATCAAGCCCCCGGTAGGTCACAACAACAGAAGTCACCACATTGGCGGCTCCCAGCTCCTCAGGTCCCTGTTCAATATAATGGGCAGAGACTTCGGAAAGAGCATCTTTACTCTGGTAGGTTCCTGCAAAATCCCAAAGCATAAAACCCAGGGCAACAATCATAATAAGGATGAAACCTTTTCTAACCATTCTTCCGCCCCCTTTTCACTTTTCTCAGGGCAAAGAAAAAGATAAACGTCGTAAGCCCGCTGCCGATGGCTGCTTCGGTCATGGCCACATCGGGTGCTGCCATCATGATAAAAAGGATGGAAGCGAAAAGCCCCGAGGCTCCTGCAGACAGGACTGCCACGGTTCTGTCTTTGGTCATAACAGCATAAAGGGCCGTCACAACAGTAAAGAGTGAGACAATCAGAAAAATAACCGTCATACTGTGACCTCCTCTTCTGCGTTTTCTTCCTCCAGGGCGTCTCCCACAGTTTTAACAGTCATTTCCTGACCGCTGTAATGAGCCCCCCGGGCTACCACATGGGAAGAGATCGGATTGGTCAGAACGATAAATAAAATGAGAATAACCAGCTTCCCCGTCCATTCGGGATGAATCAGGCAGATACCGATCGCCAGAATTATGGTTCCCAGGGTTGTGGCCTTGGTTCCTGTCTGGATCCTGTTGTAAAGGTCGGGCATCCGGATCAGCCCCAGAGCACTCAGAAAAAAGATAACTGAACCGATCAGGGCCAGTATTGCACCAATCATTTCCATCTAAAGCCCCCTTTCGTGATAACGGGCCACAACAAGAACACCTATAAAACTGAGGAGTCCATAGACCAGAGCCACATCCACATAGATAAAACGCCCGGCCATATGCGCCAGAAGGACAATCAGGGAGATGGCAATGATACCGGCAGTATCAAAAGCCACGACCCTGTCCAGAACCGATGGCCCTTTTATGAACCGTACAAGGATCACAGCAATGCTCAATAAAGAGATCATAACTGCGACCATAAGAATTTGATCAGCCAAAGACCACCTCCAGATGTTTCTCAAACTTGGCGACGATTGCTTTTGTCGCCCCCTCCACATCGGTGGATGACGCATCGATCCAGTGGATGTACAGACTGTCGTCCTTGATGTCGGCGGTGAGAGTTCCAGGGGTAAGAGTGATTGAATTGGCCAGAGCCAGGCGCCCCAGGGGCGACTTCAACCGTGTTTTTACCTCTACGATAGCAGGATTGATTCTCACGCGGGGAGCGATCACCCGGAACATCACATCGATGTTGGACTTAATCAGCTCCACAATAAAAACCAAAAGCCATGCAATAAATGCGAAAAGCGCTTTGGGTGACAGTTTCACTTCTCCGAATACTGTGGATTTCACATGGAAAGCGGCAGCTATTACCACGACCACGGCACCGGCGATGAGAACTCCCGTTTCCAGCCGGCCGTTCAGTCCCAACCAGAAAAGCAAGCCCAACACGACCGAAATAACGGCGGTTTTAAACTTCACAGATTCCCTCCATTTTTTGTAAAGTGTCAAGTTTTCAGTAAATTGGTGTAGCCTATTCCTTTAAGCGTAATCTCCCGTAGAGCAATTCGAAAGAAAATTATCAATTTTCTTTTATAGATTCAGATGTGAAATGAAATAACATTAAAGGAATCATATATTGTTCCTTTTCTATTTAAACAGCACAAATACCAGCTGTCAATATTTTTTTATCTTTATATTTTTATAGTTATATATATATCTAAACATATGCTCATAACTTCCTGATATCTCCCTGAAAAACCACTTTTCTTCAATTTCAAAAGCCCGGATCTCTCATGGAAAGTATGAAATACAAAGGAGACACAGGAAGACCAAGCGGCCTGTTTCCTGTATATTTAGTGCCATGCATTACGAAATCGAAAGAAAATATCTTCTGGAGAAATTGCCGGAGGATTTGAAATATACTTCTCAGAGATCTATCAGACAGGGGTATCTGTCAGCAGATAAAAAAAGAGAAGTCCGGCTCCGGCAGGAGGGCCGTTACTACTATCAGACAGTAAAAACTGGATCAGGTCTGGAACGCAGGGAGTGGGAAACCAGACTCAGCCAGAAGCAGTTTGCACAACTCTGGCCGGGCACAGAGGGATACCGGCTGGAAAAAATCCGATATCAGGCTGTATGGCAGGGTTATACCCTGGAAATCGATGTTTATAAGGACCATTTGAAAGGACTGATTACCGGTGAAGTGGAATTTCATATAAAAGCCGATGCCATAAGCTTTGAACAGCCGGCGTTTTTCGGGGAGGAAGTGACCTTCGATGACCGTTACAGGAACAGGAAACTGTGCAGGGTAAAAAAATCGGAACTGAAGACTCTTCTTCCTTCACAAATGGACGAGGGGGTTGTGGGAACCATACCCTATCTGAGGGAAAAAGGAAAAATAAAAGTGGTTCTGATTACAAGAAGGAGCAACGGTCACTGGATTTTCCCCAAAGGACAGCAGGAAAGGAAAAGATCCCACCTTCAGGTTGCCCTTATGGAGGCTCAGGAAGAAGCGGGGATTGTAGGAACCGTCACCCATTTACCGATCAGGGTTGCCTACAAAAAAGGGGATACCCACATAAACATGCTGGCATTCCCCATTGAAGTAAGTAAACTGAAAAAGAACTGGGATGAACGGGCTGAACGGGACAGAAAAATAGTATCTTTGAAGGATGCCTATAATATGACAGATCAGCCTGCTGTCCATTCGGGACTCCGCTTTCTGGAACAGATGCTGGTTTGATCCTAAGCTTTCAAGGTCAATCCGTCGTCACCGACTTGGCCAGGTTCCGCGGCTGATCCACATCCCGTCCCAGGGCTTCTGCGGCATACAGTCCGAGGAGCTGGCAGGGAATCATGGTCAGAAGGGGTGATAACAGAGGATCCGAATCGGGAACCACGAAAAGCTCATCCGCCACAGCTCTCAGACTCTCGTCTTCATAGTTGGAGATCACCAGGACCTTCCCGTTACGGGCCCGGACTTCCATAATATTGCTGATGGTTTTTTCCTGATACTCTCCTTTGGTACAGATAAATACCGATGGCATCTCTTCGGAGATCAGAGCCAGGGGACCATGTTTGAGAGATCCGGCGCTGTAAGCCTCGGCGTGGATGTAGGTTACCTCTTTCAGTTTCAGGGCCGCCTCTTTCGCAATAGGATAGTTGATCCCCCGTCCCATATAAAGGATACTCTGATAGTCTTTCAGGAGATTCCCCATCTTTTTGATTTCGTCTGTTTTTTTGAGGATATCCCGGATTTTATCGGGAATCCGGGTAAGTTCCTGCACCAGCTCTTTCCCTCTGTTCAGAGAGATATCCCTGGTCCGCCCAATCATCAGAGCCAGGAGGATGAGAACGGTAACCTGACTGGTAAAAGCCTTGGTACTGGCCACAGAATATTCGGCTCCCGCATGGATATAGGCTCCTCCGGCAGTCATCCTGGCCAGGGTCGAGCCAACCGCATTGATAATTCCCAGAACCCGTCCCCCCTTCTGCTGAATTTCCTGTACAGCCGCTATGGTGTCCCGGGTTTCGCCGGACTGGCTGATGGCCAGAAACAGAGTATCCTTATCCACAATGGGATTCACCCCGCAAAGCTCGGACGCATCCGAAACTTCCACAGGAATCCTGGCAAGATCCTCTATGATGTATTTTCCCAGCTCTCCCGCATGCATGGCGGTTCCCATAGCCAGAATATGAATTTTCCGGATGTCATAAAACTCCCTCTTCTCCATGTTCAGGCCGCCCAGAAGGGCCGTACCGAAATCCGGGAGAAGACGGCCTCCCTGCCCCAGAGCACGGAAAACAGATTCGGGCTGCTCAAAGATCTCCTTCTCCAGAAAACTGTTATATTTCCCTTTGTCCTTGATATTGCTTTTCAGGTGATCCAGCTCTTCCACATGCTTGTCGATCACAATATTGTTCCGGTTGACTATCCTGTAATCCCGGTTATTCAGAATAACCATCTCGCCGTCGTCCACAAAAACCGCGTGATGGGTATACCCGGCGAATGCCAGAGCATCGGAAGCAAAAAACATCTCATCTTTACCGATTCCGATAACCAGGGGGCTCCCGTTCCTGGCCCCGATAATCAGATCGGGATAGTCCCGGAAGAGAAAAAGCATACCGTATGTACCATCAAGCTGCGAAAGGGCTTTGGAAACAGCCTGTTCAGGCCCCAGTTCCAGGTAGGCTTCCACAAGATGAGCCACAACTTCCGAATCAGTTTCGCTTAAAAAGACATTCCCTGCTGCTTCCAGTTCGGCCTTCAGGGAAGCATAGTTATCAATAATCCCGTTATGAACAACTGCCACCTTACCTGCAGGGCCGCTATGGGGATGGGCATTCTCTGTGGTCACACCTCCATGGGTTGCCCAGCGTGTATGGGCGATTCCGATATGGGAGCCCACGCTTTCGCCAAGCTTTTTTTCCAGCATATCCAGTTTGCCCTTCTCTTTTATCACACGGATTTTCTTTCGATGGATCACACCGATACCGGAGGAGTCATACCCTCTGTATTCCAGCTGCTTCAATCCCTGCATCAATACGGGAACAGCATCCCTGTTACCCAGATATCCCACTATACCGCACATATGTCTCTCCCTCTGTTTGCTGATTATCCGTATATAACCCGCCGGATCTGCCTGACCGACAGGGCGGGGCCGGGAAAAAGCCTGTTTCCCAGCTCCTCCTGGATGATCCGGTATATTTCCTCGTTTTTTAATCCCTGCCTGTGCAGCTCCCTGTGCCTGAAAGAGACAAACTCCTCGGCGGTAAGGCCGAAATGCTCTCCCAGGTCATCCAGGATGCTGTTCAGCAAGGATTCTTCCAGAGGATATGAGTTTAAAAGGTAGTTTTTGAACCGGTCGTCCAGAACGATATTCGCCATATACGTGTTCCTGTATACATCAAATATCGACGATTTTCCAATAATTCCAGAGATTTTTCATATTTTATCGTTTATTTTGCCCGATTCCGGGCAAAATAAACAGAGTTTTACCTATTTTTTGTATTCGAAGGCATCAAATACCAGAACAAGACTATTACCCGATTCTGCTGCTGCACGAACGGATCCTGTCAGCATTCCCCCCCTGGTTGTCCTGATCGAAACTGTTCCGGTAACGCTTTTACCCGTTTCCAGGTCTACCCTTTTATCCAGATAAAAAGCATCGGCATTCACACCTTTCAGAGGAATTGTGACCCTTTGTGATAAAAGGGGACTGCCCGAGTCGGAATACTGGAGAGTCAGGGTTGCCTGATCAGTGATTTTATCACTGTTATTCCAGCCCGCTGCCCTGGAGGGAGTAATTTTTGACCAGCTGAACCTTACGGAATAGGATTGCACTGCAGGGATGTCGGGCACAGAGGGGATAACCGGTGTTTCAACGGCTGGAGAATCTGTCTGAACAGGAACTGCGGGAGTTTCATCAGCCGGAGCGGCCGGTTCCCGGGGAACTTCCGGTTGCACAGGTTCTTGCGGGGAAGCGGCTTTTTCCTTTTCCGCTGAAGGTGTGTCAGGAGACGGTCTTGTTGCCGCCGGAACAGGTGAGGAAGCAGAAGGTGGTGTGGAAACTGCGGAACCAGGTGTTTTTACAGGATTTGAGGCGGAAGGAGCCGGGGACGTTTCCGGAGATGCAGCAGGACCGGGAACAGACTGCACCTTGGCTGTCTGGGCAGCATCCTGCGGAACCGCTGCACCAGCGGAAATCAGAAGTTGCCGGATCTGCTCTCCGTACTGCTGGTTATTGAAAGACATATCATAGGCAGTCTGACCTGTCAGATTCCGGGCATCCACGAAGATTCCTGCAGTTAAAAGGAGCCTGGCGCTTTCTACGTCCCCACCGGCAGAAGCGAGATGAAGAGCGCTGTTCCCTGCCGAATCGGCAATATAGGGATTGGCTCCGCTCATCAGCAGGGTTCTGAGAATCTCCACATTTTTGGACTGGGCGGCATGAAGAAGAGGCGTTTTGCGGTCTTTATCCGGAATTTCCGTACTGGCACCCCTCGCAAGAAGTGCCTTTACGGCCTGAAGACTGCCGTTCTGGACAGCTTTGGTCAAAGGGGTTTCACCCCGGGAATTCATACTGTTCGGATTCAGTCCCAGATCCATCAGAAAGATGGTCATTTCAAAATGCAGGGTAGACCGATGGAGCAGAGTGTTGCCGTTACTGTCAGTGATCCCCGGATTGAGCCCCTGATCCAGCAGCAGCTGCAGGACATCCCTGTTTCCCGATTCGGCAGCTGTGAAGGCTATGGAGTTCACAGGCTTTTCATTGATCCGGAATCCCGCTCCCGCTTCAAAAAGGAGCATAGCCGACTGGTTGATACCCGAGGGATCTGCTGCACTTTTCTTCAGAGCCATCAGCACAGGTGTCCACCCGGCATTATCCATTTTTGTATAATCCGCGCCCGAAGCCAGCAAGGTCTGCACAATAGCCGAATAGTCTTTGGAGGCCCCGATCAGAAGAGAAGACTGACCGGCGTTGGTTACGGCATTCACATCCGCACCATAGGAGATGAGAGCGTTAACCGATCCGTTCTGCCCGGAAGAAGCTCCATGAATCAAAGCGGTAAGCCCGCCATCATCTTTCATATGAATATCGGCTCCCACGCTTGCAAGGTAATCTATTGTGGGAACCTGACCGCCGGCTGATGCATACATAAGAAGGGTCATACCGCCTTTCTGTCTTTCGTTAACATCACCGCCCTGTTCTACAAATTCCTGTACAGCTCCCAGGTCGCCTCTTCTGGCAGCTCTGGCTTCGGAACTGGCACAGGATGAAAAGAAAACAAGGGCAAACAGAAAAACCGCTATTACCGATATCGCCCGGTTTTTCACCGGACTGAAAAAATGTCTCATGAAACAACTCCTGAATAAGGGATTCTGCTTCCTATTATAAACGACCGGCATGGTTTGCACACTCCCTTTTTGCGGAAAAACCGGATCAGAACCAGAGGAAAAACGCAAAATTATTAGCATTTTCGTATTATTTTTGAAAAATATACCACTTTTCCGGGATTTCCTGCGATAAAAATTTGAATTGCAGATATTTATATTACATCTTTTAAGACTATAAGGATGATAGTAATTATTCTCCAATCCTTAAATCCATAAAGATGAGAGGAACAGATGTCGGATTTAAACAAACAATTTCAGGATCTTGACCCTGAAGAAACAAGAGAATGGCTGGAAGCTCTGGAAGCTGTTATAGAGGAAGAGGGAAACCAGAAAGCCCACTACCTTATTCAGAATCTCATAGATCAGGCCCGTAGAAACGGGATCAAGATTCCCTACAGGGCAACAACCCCCTATATCAACACGATACCGCCTGAGGAATCGGAAAAGATGCCCGGGGACACCACCCTGGCCAGAGACCTGGCATCCTATGTCAGATGGAATGCCATGGCCATGGTTGTCAAAGCCAACAGAAAAGGCACCGGGCTGGGAGGGCATATCGCCAGCTTTGCCTCAAGCGCCGCTCTGTATGAAGTGGGATTTGACTACTTTTTCAAAGGACAGAACGCAGAAAACGGAAGCGACCTGATATTTTTTCAGGGACACTCTTCACCGGGCATGTATTCCCGGGCTTTTCTGGAAGGAAGGCTTTCGGAAGATCAGCTGAACCATTTCCGCGAAGAAACCGAGGGAAAAGGACTTTCCTCCTATCCCCACCCCTGGCTGATGCCGGACTTCTGGCAATTCCCCACCGTATCCATGGGACTGGGGCCCATCCAGGCGATCTATCAGGCCCGGTTTATGAAGTATATGGAAGCCCGGGGATTTTCCAAAGTGGGAGACCGGAAAGTCTGGGCCTTTCTGGGAGATGGAGAGACCGATGAACCGGAAACACAGGGAGCCATAGCTCTTGCGGCCCGTGAAAAGCTGGACAACCTCATATTTGTTATAAACTGCAACCTCCAGCGCCTGGACGGACCGGTAAGAGGAAACGGAAAAATCATTCAGGAGCTGGAAGGAAACTTCCGGGGAGCCGGATGGAATGTGATAAAGGTAATCTGGGGTACCGAATGGGACGCCCTTCTGGAAAAAGACAAATCCGGGCTCCTGGTAAAACGGATGAACGAAGTGGTGGACGGAGAATATCAGGCATACAAAGCCCGGGGAGGAGCCTACGCAAGAGAGCACTTTTTCGGAAAATACCCGGAACTCCTTGACCTTGTGAAGGACATGAGTGATCAGGAAATTTTCAAACTGAGCCGGGGCGGTCATGATCCCAGAAAAGTCTATGCAGCCTACGCGGCAGCAGTGAAACATTCAGGACAACCCACAGTGATTCTGGCGAAAACCGTCAAAGGGTTTGGTATGGGAGCCGCCGGGGAAGCCGCCAATGCCACCCACTCCCAGAAGAAAATGGACCTGGAATCGCTTATCGGATTCCGAGACAGGTTCCATCTCCCCCTTAAGGATGATGAAGTGTATGACCTTCCCTTCCTGAAACCGGCGGAAGACAGCAAAGTCATGAAATTTCTGAAAGAGACCAGGGAAAAGCTGGGAGGCCCCCTGCCTGCCAGAAATACCGAATGCAACCCGATCAAAGCCATTCCCCTGGATAATTTTTCCTCGATTCTCAAGGGCTCGGGCGATAAGGATATGTCAACCACAATGGCTTTTGTCAGGCTCCTGAGTACTCTGGCCAGAGACAAACAGATCGGAAAGAATGTGGTTCCCATCGTACCGGATGAAGCGAGGACCTTTGGTATGGAGGGTATGTTCCGTCAGCTGGGTATTTACGCTCCCTTCGGACAGCTCTACGAACCTCAGGATTCGGATTCGGTTATGTGGTACAAAGAGGACAAGGACGGACAGATTCTGGAAGAGGGCATCAACGAATCGGGAGCCATGTCCTCCTGGATTGCCGCCGGAACAGCCTACTCCCATTACGGCATCAATATGATCCCCTTTTACATTTTCTATTCCATGTTCGGGTTCCAGAGGATCGGCGATCTGGCATGGGCCGCCGGGGACATCAGGGCCAAGGGCTTCCTTCTGGGAGCGACTTCGGGCAGAACAACTCTGAACGGAGAGGGCCTGCAGCATGAGGATGGTCACAGTCTTCTGGTTGCTTCCACGATTCCCTCCTGCTACGCCTACGATCCCTCGTTCTCCTATGAGCTGGCTGTGATTATCCAGGATGGTTTAAAAAGAATGTACGAGGATATGGAGAGTGCGTTTTATTATATAACCCTTACCAATGAAAACTACATACAGCCGGCCCTGCCCGATGGCGTGGAAGAGGGTATCCGTCAGGGAGCCTATCTTTACAGAGGTACTGCAGAAAAGGGAAAAACCGTCCAGCTCATGGGCAGCGGCAGCATCATGCAGGAAGTGCTGGCCGCTGCGGAACTTCTGAAAGAGGACTGGGATGTGGAATCGGAAATCTGGTCTGTTCCGGGTATCAATCAGATTGCCCGGGAAGGAGCCGAGTGCGAACACTGGAACCTGACCCATCCGGACAGGAAACCCAGAATTCCCTATTTGACTCAGATTATGGACGGGCATGATGGTCCGGTTGTGATCAGCACCGATTACATCAGAGCCTATCCGGAGCAGATAAGGCGGTTTATACCGGGGAAATTGACAGTTCTGGGAACCGACGGCTACGGCAGGAGTGATTCCCGGGAACAGTTAAGACGCTTTTTTGAGATTGACCGGTACTATATTACCGTGGCAGCCCTGAAAGGACTGGCAGATCAGGGAGAACTGGAAACTTCGGTTGTGGCGAAAGCTGTGAAAAAATACAAACTGGATCCGGACAAACCCAACCCCATGAGCGTTTAACAAGGAGGGAGGCAATATGGCTGAAATAAGAGAAATACATGTCCCGGACCTGGGAACCTCCGATGCAATCCCTGTGGCGGAGATATTTGTATCGAACGGACAAAGCGTCAAAAAGGAAGAGCCTCTTCTGGCTCTGGAAAGCGACAAAGCTGTAATGGAAATTCCGGCTCCTTTTGACTGTGTGATTAAAGAAATGAAGGCCGCGGAGGGGGATACCCTCAAAACAGGAGATCTCATAGCCCTGGCGGAAGCGGAAGAGTCGGCAGAGAACAGTAGGGAACCCGCTCCTGAAGAGGAAAAACAGGCGGAAGCTTCTGCACAACCGCCTGAACAGAAGGCAGAGGCTGCAAAAAAACAGGAAGAGCCTCCGAAGAAACAGGAGACACCGGCACCATCCCGGGACATTCCCAAAGGGAAGATCCCTCATGCCAGCCCTTCGGTCAGACGTTTTGCCAGAGAGCTGGGGGCGGATCTGCGCCAGGTAAAAGGCAGCGGTCCGAAAGGACGGATTCTGAAAGAGGATATCCAGAACTATATAAAAAGGATACTTCAGAACCCCGGACAAAAAGGGGCTGTTTCGGGTCTGCCCGAACTGGCTCCGGCCAATCCCGCCCGGTTCGGCCCTGTGGAAGAAGCGGAGCTCACCAGGATTCAGAAAATATCAGGTCCCCATCTTCATGCCAGCTGGGTGAACATCCCCCATGTAACCCATTTTGACCAGGCGGACATCACCAATCTGGAAACCTGGCGGAAAGAGCTGAATGCCCGGGGTACCCACGGAGTCAAATTCAGCGCCCTGGCGTTTGTGGTGAAAGCCCTTTATAAAGCGGTTGAGGAGTTCCCCCGGTTTAACTCTGTTCTCGACAGCCCTTCGGGGACCCTTCTGATACGGAAGTATTACAACATCGGGATTGCCGTGGATACCCCTCAGGGTCTTCTGGTTCCGGTAATCAAGGATGTGGATAAAAAGTCCCTGACCGAGATCATCCGGGATATTACGGACCTTGCTGCCAAAGGCCGGGAGGGAAAACTCTCGCCCCAGGATCTGCAGGGAGCGGGAATATCCATTTCCAACCTGGGGGGCATCGGAGGGACAGGGTTCACTCCGATTATCAATCCCCCGGAAGTGGCCATACTGGGACTATCCCGGTCGTCCATGCAGCCGGTCTGGCAGGATGGGGAATTCGTACCCCGTCTGATACTGCCCCTGAGCCTCTCCTACGATCACAGAGTGATAGACGGCGCCCTGGCGGCGAGGGTTTACCCGGTATCTGGCAGAGCTGCTGGAAGATATGAAGAAAATTCTGCTATAATAGTCTGCGAAAAAATGAGATGGAGAGTAAATACATGGCTGAAACAATCAATATAGATACCCTGGTACTGGGAGGCGGTCCCGGCGGGTATACCGCGGCATTCCGAGCAGCAGACCTGGGACAGTCGGTTGTGCTGGTGGAAAAACGGGATACCCTGGGAGGCGTCCTGCCTCAACGAAGGGTGTATTCCCTCCAAATCCCTGCTGCATCTGGCATCGATTATAAACGAAGCCTCTGAAGCGGGAAAATTCGGCATATCCTATGAGGCGCCGAAACTGGACCTGGACGGCATTAGAGGTCACCGGGATAAAGTTGTGGGAGCTCTGACCAAGGGTCTGGGTGCCCTGGCCAAACAGAGAAAAGTTCAGGTTGTCAAAGGAACCGGAAAATTTACCGGACCGAACACTCTGGAAACCACAGGTGACCAGGAAACCGTCATAACCTTTAAAAACGCGATCATCGCATCGGGATCCCGGGTATTTCAGCTTCCCATGTTTCCTTTTGATGACCCCAGGGTGATGGATTCGGCGGATGCTCTGAAAGTGGAAGAGATTCCCGGAAAAGCTTCTGATCGTGGGAGGAGGAATCATCGGACTTGAAATGGCTACGGTCTACAGTGCCTTTGGATCGGAAGTGACCGTTGTGGAACTGATGGATCAGCTGATACCGCCGGCAGACGAAGATCTGGTAAAACCTCTTGCCAGGATTTTCGGAAAGAAAGTCAAAAATATCTATACCTCCACCAGGGTAACCAGTGTGGAACCTCAATCCGAAGGCATTCTGGTGAGCTTTGAAGGAAAGAAGGCTCCAGAAAGAGAATTGTTTGACAGGGTCCTTGTCAGTATCGGCCGGAAACCCAATACGGAAGAGATTGGCCTGGATGCTCTGGGGCTCTCTGCCGATGAAAAAGGGTTTATCCCGGTCAATGAGAAACGCCAGACAAGCCTGCCTCACATTTACGCCATCGGAGATGTGACCGGGCAGCCCATGCTGGCTCACAAAGCGGTCAGCGAAGGAAAGGTTGCCGCTGAAGTGATTGCGGGAGAACCTTCCGAGTTTTCACCTGCCTGTATCCCCAGTGTGGCGTATACAGATCCCGAAATTGCCTGGACAGGTCTGACCGAAAAAGAAGCGGCAGAGAAAGGGATCGCCTATGAAAAAGGCGTCTTTCCCTGGGCAGCCAGCGGACGGTCCCTGAGCAATGGCAGAAACGAGGGAATGACGAAAGTTCTCTATGATCCCGAATCCAAACGGATACTGGGTGCGGGAATTACCGGTAATAATGCGGGAGAGCTTATTGCAGAAGCCAGCCTGGCTGTAGAAATGGGAAGCGATCTGGAAGACGTATCCCTTACCATCCATGCCCACCCCACCCTGGCGGAAACCTTCGCCCTGGCGGCTGAAATGGCGGAAGGAACCATTACCGATCTGATGCCTCCGAAGAAGTAGGTTATACCAGCCCTTCACCAAGACAAACGGGGAGGCTGTAACAGACCCTCTCCCCAGCCCCTCTCCCTCTGGGAGAGGGTTAGAACCAGGCTCTTTCAGGAAGAATTTATATAATTCCCCGGAGGACTAATTGAGCCTGAAGATTCAGGGTACCAGGTTGTCTGTCCATTGTATTATCTATTTACACACCCGATATGCTGGATTATTCTTAATCCCATGAAAAGAACCAGACTTTTACTCATATCAATTTTTCTCATAAATACCGGACTCTGGGCAGGAGGTTCACAGGACACCCCCGCTACTGAGATTTCATCCTCTGCAGAGGATTCGGCCATTACCATAGTGGATGCCCTGAACCGGGAAATTACACTCCCCGCAATTCCCGAAAGGATTGTTCAGGCCGGATCTTCCGCTTTTATCGTGAACCATGCTCTGTTCCTGTTTCCCGAAGCGAAAAAGAGGGTTATCGCCATGGCAGACAGCAATCAGGGCCGGGGATATTTTCTTCCTCAGGTGGATTCATCCTACGATGAGAAAATGATCCTCTCCAGACGGATCAATATGGAAGAGGTTCTGGCAGCGAAGCCCGATCTGGTGGTTATGAAAGATTTTCTTTTCAGCAGGTACGATCAGGAATTTGCCAACCTCGGCATCCCCGTGGTTTACCTCAATCTGGAATCCCCTGAAGGATGGAAGAGCGATCTGGAAACCCTGGGTGCCCTTTTCGGGAATCCCCATAAAGCGGCAGAACTCCAGCAGATGTTCGATCAGAGGATCCAGTCTGTTCAGGATGCGGTTTCTGCTGTTCCAAAACAGGAGAATAACAGGGTTCTCATACTGGACTATTCAGAAAAAGACGGTGTCAGCGCCTTTCAGGTACCGCCTCTGACATTTATCCAGACCACCATGCTGAAAATGGCCGGGGGGGAACCGGTATGGAAGGATGCAGACCTGGGAGAACGGTGGACCACGGTCAGTTTTGAACAGATCGCAGCCTGGGATCCGGACCTGATTTTTCTCATTTCCTACCGAACCCCTTACGATCAGGTCTTTGAACTGATGGAATCCAGCGGTTACTGGAACGAACTGGATGCCTACCGGAACGGTGAGGTCTATCCCTTCCCTATGGATTACCACAGCTGGGATCAGCCTGACCCCCGCTGGCTTCTGGGACTCCAGTGGATGGCGAAAATTCTCAATTATGATGCTTTTCCCCAACTGGACATGGAAGAAGAAGCCGGAAAGTTCTTTTCTGATTTCTACGGGATATCCGGCGAAACCTTTCAGACCGGTATAAAACCTGTTATGGAAGGACTGAATTAATCCGAAGTGGCACCTGGTAACAATCTGCCCATAAGAAACATTCTTCTTCTCCTCCTTCTGTTACTGATCGGAGGAGCCTCTCTCTTTCTGGGCAGGTATCCCTCACCGGGATTCACTCCCCCGGGAGAGATGATGGCAGATTCCATTGGACGAAATATTCTTCTGAATCTGCGGCTTCCCCGGATTATAACGGCCATGCTTATGGGAAGTGTCCTCGCACTGGCAGGTCTGGTTTTCCAGACTATCCTGGGCAACCCTCTTGTGGAACCGGGATTTCTGGGAGTCTCACAGGGAGCGGCATTCGGTGCGGCTCTGGTCATTATTCTCAACATTGAGCATCCTCTGGCCATTCCCTTCTCTGCTGCTCTTTTTGCCTTCCTGGCTCTGATGCTCACAGGACTACTGGCCCGTTCGATCCGTTATGGAGGCTGGATTATCAGGCTCATCCTATCGGGGATCATTATTTCTGCCCTCTTCGCCTCGGGCCTGGGAATTCTCAAATACCTGGCAGACCCTCGCAGCCAGCTTCAGGAGATCACCTTCTGGATAATGGGAGGACTGACGGGAATCGGCTGGAAGGAACTGAAGATTATCCTGCCAATCACCCTTCCCCTGCTGGGTGTTCTCTATTTTTTCAAATGGAGACTGAATCTGCTCTCCATGGGCGACAGAACAGCCCACTCCCTGGGAATATCCCCGGTTCTGGAAAAAAATCTTTTTCTTCTGACCGCAGTTATCATGACAGCGGCCATGGTTGCCTACTGCGGAATCATAGGCTGGATCGGACTGATCATTCCCCATATCGCCAGAAGGCTGGCAGGGAGTGATACGGCAAGGGCTGTCCCTTCGGCACTCCTGACAGGAAGCATCTTTACTCTCCTGAGCGATGATGTGGCCAGAACTGTCAGCACCGGAGAGATCCCCCTGGGGATTCTTACCTCCCTGGCCGGTGCAGGGATCTTTATGATTCTTATGATCCGCACCCCTTTAACGAGGCATATATGAACACCGGAAAACCCATTCTGGAGTTTAAAGACATATCCTTCCGCTGGCAGGAGAGGCAGGATTCACTCTTTCATAAACTGAATTTACAGATCGCCGCGGGATCTGCCACAGCCCTTCTGGGGCCCAACGGGGCAGGAAAAACGACCCTCATGGATCTGGCCCTGGGCTGGAGATCCCCCCGGATGGGAGAGATCCTTTTGGACGGGACCTCTGTAGGGCTGTGGAGCAACCGGAGAAGAGGCCGGTTTATGGCTCTGGTTCCTCAGGATGAAAAGATCCCTTTTGAATACTCGGTGATGGAGTATATCCTCCTGGGAAGAGCCCCCTACCTCCCCCCTCTGGGAACACCCGGAAAAACTGACAGGAAGATTGCTCAGGCCTCTCTGGAGGAAACCGGGATAGGCCACCTGGCAGGGAGAACCGTTTCCAGGCTGAGTGGAGGAGAAAGACAGCTGGTTCTTCTGGCACGGGCTCTGACCCAGCAGCCCCGGCTGCTGCTTCTGGATGAACCTGCATCCCATCTGGATCTGCACAACAAGGAAAAGATCCTCACCATTCTGAGAAAACTGCAGGAAAGAGGGATCAGCCTCTTCTTCACTTCCCACGATCCGGATATGGTCATGCGGTTGGCAGATCATGCGATTCTTTTAAAAACAGGTAGTATTGTTCAAACCGGAAGAGCCGGAGATGTACTGAATGAAGAGAATCTGACACATCTTTACAATGTACCGGTCAGAATTGGAGAGATAGGAAAGAGAAAGGTCCTTATCTGGGGAGAAGGAGATTGAAACAGATCATTCTCACTGGAGAGCGGGCTGCCGGCAAAACCACCTTCTGCCGGTCCCTGATATGCCTGGCGGAAAAAGAGGGTTTGACTCTCTCGGGAGTGCTGACCATAACCGAAAGAGAGAACCGTTTGATCACAAGAAACCTCTCAACCCGGGAAGAGAAAGAACTGGCTCTTTACAGTCCCCGGAACCCTAAGGAAATCGCAGAGATTCAGACACCCCGCTGGCACTTCTTCCGGGATTGCCTGGAATGGGGTAACCGTTATATGGATGAGGATCCACCTTCAGATCTCTTTATCCTGGATGAAGCGGGCATTCTGGAATTCCTGAAAAACAGCGGCTGGATGTCAGGCATGAGAAGGCTGGATCAGAACAAAGACCTTCTGCAGATTGCCGTGGTAAGGCCGGAACTCCTGAAAACAGCAGAAAGCCGGTGGCCCGGGTCGGAAGTTTTCACAATATCCCCGGAGGGACGGAGGAAAGAAAAGGTTCTACTGCAGGATCTGATCGGTTTCCTTAAGACGGAAGGATACTGAGTCGGCAAACTCTTCCAGATCCTTCCGGATAAAGAGTTCCATCTGATCCTCGTATCCGGTTTCTTCCAGGTTTACCAGTATGGCCGGGTACTTCCGGGCCATATCCAGAGCAAACCGGGCAGCCGGCTGTACCTTCAGGGAGGTTCCCAGGATCAGAACCAGGTCAACCTGGGGAGGAGAATCCATAAGTGCATAGAATTCATCCGGCAGAGACTCTCCAAAAAAGACCACATCCGGCTTGATCACACCTCCGCACCGGCAGGCGGGGATTCTGTCTTCCAGGATATCCTTCTCTATATCACCCAGAAGATAGCTTTTCCTGCATCCCAGGCAGTGTGCTGTTTCATATGAGCCATGACAGGGAACGATCTTTTTTGAACCGGCTTTCTGATGGAGCATATCGATATTCTGCGTGACCACTTTAGCGACTTTTCCCTCTTTTTCCAGAGATGCAATAAACCTGTGACATTTCCCCGGCCGGGAATCCAGGAGGAAAAGATTTTTGGAAAGATCAAAAAAGGGCCTGGGATCATTCACAAAATAACTGATATCAAAAAGCGCTTCCGGATAGGGAAGGTAATATTTCTCTTCGGCCCATTTGTAAAGACCTTCGGGGCCTCTAAAGTCGGCAATACCGCTGGATGTACTGATCCCGGCTCCGGTGAATACAAGAATATTTTCAGCCATGCCTATCATCCTGGCTGCTTTTTCAATAGGCTGTTCCATTAACAACTCCTTAAAGCCTAGTGGGATGCCACCCGGTTCCGGCCTTCTGTTTTTGCCTTGTACAGGGCTTTATCTGCCCGGGAATACACTTCATCCAGAGTTTTGTCACTTTTCAGAAAAGAGCTGACCCCTACACTTACAGTAAAGGAAACAGGCTGACTTTCCCAGTAAAAAACTTCCGATGAAATATTTTTGCGGATACTGTCTGCCTTGACCAGAGCACTGGCAGTGCCGGTATTGACCATAAGGATCATAAATTCTTCCCCTCCGATCCTTCCAAAAACATCGGATTCCCTCAGACAGGAGGAAACCAGATCGGCAAAACGGCACAGAGATTTATCTCCCGCCTGATGGCCGTAACGGTCATTCAGGGATTTGAAAAAATCCAGATCGAACAGCAGCAGGGAAAACTCAAGGTTATACCTCTGGGAACGGATCCACTCGTCCTGCAGTTTGGCAAAAAATCCTCCTCTGTTGAGGACCCCCGTAAGGGGATCGGTAATGGAAGCCTTATAAAACCGCTGTTCCGACCCGGCAAGAACCCGGATAAAAGAGGTAAAAATAATAAATAGCGAAAGTGCTACAGTCAGCAACGTGATATTTTCGAAGATTCTCAGCCAGGACAGAGGGAGATGGACAATTCCCTGGTATTGCCTGTTATGAAAGAACAGAAAGAAAAGGAGAGAAATCCCGAGATAACCATAAGCGATGATTCTGTTTTTTCTTTTTTGCATATCCAGAACAACAGGAGCAATAATGGATGCGATAAAAAAATAGAATTGAAACCCCGAATCCACCGAGAAGAGAAAACAGATAAAAGTGATATCCAGTATAAAAACCGATAGTAGCCATATTTTGGCAAGAAATTCTTTTTTTAAAAAGAGAAACACATAGGTAACGGAAAAAAGCCCTCCGAAGAGTAAAACCAGTCCCACCACAAAAAACAGTTCCATGTAAATATAGATAATGATAAACAGCAGCGATGAGAGGAGGGATATGAAGAGGGCCATCTTCATAAGTCCGTTACGGAATGCATACAGATTTATTTCATTGGTTTTTAAAGTTTTTTCCATTTTGAACTTATTTCTTTTTTTAAAGTATAGGGATGTTGATAGAACAGATTCAAGTTTTACAGAAGAAATTTTCTCACCCGATTCTCTCTGCGCCGGAGTAAACATTGAAACGGCCATTACGGACAAAGCCGCAAAGGGTTATGCCGTGCTCCCTGGCGGATTCTACGGCTTCCCGGGTGGGTGCCGAGAGGGACAGGACAACAGGAATGCCCGGGATTATCGCTTTGTCCAGGATATCCGCAGTGACGCGGCAGGTAAGAAAAAGGATTTTCCCGGTAAAGTCTGTTTCAGTTTCCAGGCATTTCCCAATCAGTTTGTGCACAGCATGCCGGCGGCTGATATCCTCAGCCCAGAAAAGGATGGAAGAGGAAGCCAGGGCTGCCGTATGGACACTTCCGGTTTTTTCAAACAGCGTCGGCAGAGCGGTGAAGTCCTGGGCCAGCTTCAAAATGGCATCGGGACTGATACGCATCCTGCCCCCGATTATTTTGTCTTTTCCGCCTTTTGCCTGTTTAAGAGTGACATGGCAGAGATTCCCGTCTCTTCTGAAGGTTTCCGGTTTTTGCCTGCGGAATCGCTTATCCAGAAAAAGGAGTCCTCTTACCAGGGACTCTATTTCCTGATCCAGAACCGTAATGGACGTATGGAATTTCCCGTCAAGAAAGATATCCAGAGACGTTTCGCTCACCACAGGATCCTCCACAGAAAGGAATGCATTATTATAAAACCTGCTGATGGGAACAGAGGAAACAACCCCGCTCTTCTTCACTGTTCAATCCTGCAGGCGGCCACTTTCAGCTCGGGGATTTTGGAATAGGGATCCAGGGCATCGCTGGTAAGTCTGTTGGCCGGAGATTCGGCAAAGTGGAAGGGAACGAAGACCACTCCCGGAGCCACGCGGGTGCTGCCCCTGGCAGGGATCCCGATGGTCCCTCTTCTGGTAATGATCCTGACAGCAGAGCCGTCTGTAATCCCTCTTTCTGCCAGATCGGAGGGATGAATTTCCGCATACGCTCCGGGAGCAAAAGAATTCAGAGGTTTGGATTTCCGTGTCATGGTAGCTGTATGATAATGGAAGAGCATACGTCCTGTAGTGAGAATCAGGGGATACTCCCTGTCGGGGAGTTCCGCAGGGGGAATAAAATCCACGGGATGAAACTTTCCTTTTCCCCTGGCGAAGGTGTTATGATGCAGAAAGGGGGTTCCCGGATGATCCGGATCAGGACAGGGCCATTGCAGAGTCCCAGACTCGAGTCTGGCATAGGAGACTCCTCCGTACTGGGGTGTCAGCCCGGCAATCTCCTCCATTATGGATTTTACTGAATCATAACTCATGGGATAGTCCATCCTGGTAGAGAGATCGCAGAGAATTTCCCAGTCCGGGAGGGCTTCCCCAGGAGGGTCTACCCCTTTTCTGACTCTTAGAATTCTTCGTTCCGAATTGGTAAAAGTCCCCTCTTTTTCTGCAAATGCCGCCGCGGGAAGAACCACATGAGCCAGCCGGGCCGTCTCTGTCAGAAAAATATCCTGTACAACCAGGAAATCCAGATTTTTCAGAGCCCCCTCCACATGGGAGAGATTGGGATCCGAAAGCATGGGATTCTCTCCCATAATATACATCCCCCGGATATCCCCCTTTTCTGCAGCTCTCAGAATCTCCACCACCGTCAGCCCGGGAGTTTCCGAGAGGGAATCCGCAGCCCAGGCCCTGTGGAACTTCTCCCGGATTTCCGGATCATCCACTTTCTGATACCCCGGATACACATTGGGAAGGGCTCCCAGATCACAGGCACCCTGCACATTGTTCTGTCCCCGGAGAGGGTTGACACCTGTGGATTCACGGCCCACATGCCCGCAGACCATAGCCAGGTTAGCCAGGGAGAGCACATTATCCGTACCGGTGGTATGCTGGGTAATTCCCATGGCGAAAACAATAGCCGACTTTTCAGATAGAGCGTATATTTCGGCAGCTTTTCTTAGATCTGCGGCAGGTATCCCGCTGATTTCCTCTACTTTTCCGGGTGTAAACGGTTCGACCGCTTTCCGGAGTTCCTCGAAGTTTTCCGTCCTGTCCCTGATAAAATCCTGATTGGCCCAGCCCTCTTTGAGGATGATATGAATCAGACCGTTTATCCAGGCCACATCTGTCCCCGGCTTCTGCCTGAGATGAAGAGACGCCCCTTTGGTCAGGTCGATCCTGCGGGGATCAACAATCAGGATGTTCGCTCCTCTGTCCCTGGCATTCCGGATATACGTTGCTGTTACTGGATGGGTTTCCGATACATTCGCTCCTGTAATAAGAATACAATCCGCTCCCGCCAGATCCCCGATGGGATTGGTCATGGCACCCGACCCGAAAGCTCTGCCCAGTCCGGCCACAGTGGGAGCATGGCAGAGCCTGGCGCAGTGATCGACAGAGTTGGTTCCCAGACAGGCCCTCACAAACTTCTGAAAGATATAGTTTTCCTCATTGGTACACCGGGCGGAAGAGAGCCCTGCCAGGGCTGAAGAGCCCGATTCCGATTTGATAGAGGACAGTTTATCCGCCACGAGGGAAAGGGCCTCCTCCCAGGAGGCTTCCCGGAACCCCTCCCCGTCTCTGATGAGTGGAACAGTCAGTCTTTCAGGGCTATTCAGAAACTCATAGCCGAACCGGCCTTTTACGCAAAGCCGCCCCCGGTTGGGAAGGGTCTCTTTTTCTGCACCCCGGACCCTGACCACCCGGTTGTCCCTAATCCACAGGTCCATCTGACAGCCGACCCCGCAGTAACCGCAGGTAGTCCTCACAATCCTGTCCAGATCCATCTTCCTGTACTGGCCGTTCAAAGGCTTCTCCCGGAGAGCCCCGGTGGGGCAGTTCTGAACGCATTCCCCGCAGCCGTCACAGGAGGAGTCCTTCCAGCGGACAAACTCGGGCGAAGGATATGCCTCAATCCCCCGGTTCATAAAATCCAGAACCCCTTTGCCCTGGAGTTCCCGGCAGGATGCGATGCATCTTCCGCAGCGGATACATTTATCAGGCCTGAAAATCAGAACGGGAGAGGATCCGTCGGGTTTTCCGTGATGGGTATTTTCTACATTTTCAAGACGGCGGTTTAAAACCATGCCGATCTGATAGCGGTACCCAAGATCCTGAAGTCCGCACTCCCCGTTCTGATGACAGACAGAGCAATCATAATCGTGGTCGGCCAAAAGGAGTTCCAGGGTGGTTCTCCTGACTTTTTCAATTTCCGGAGAGGAGGTATGGATGACCATCCCCTCCCGGACTTCCAGGGTGCAGGCGCTTTTAAAAGCAGGGAGGCCTTCCACCTGGACCACACACATCCGGCAGGAACCGGAAGGAAGGAGTTCTTTCATGTAGCAGAGGGAGGGGATTTGTATTCCGTTCTCACGGGCGGCATCCAGGACATTTGTACCAGCTACAGCGCTTATGCTCTTTCCATCAATGGTGAATTTTACATTTGTCATAACTGTTCTCCCTCCGGTATGGGGCCTGTCAACCTCTGTATTCATCCGAATTCAAGTATAGAAGATAAAATCAGGAAAGGATGACGAAAAGTACAAAAACTACAGCCATGGACAGGACCCCCTGTATGCCTGTTGCAATAGTATGAGACTTATAGGCGGTTCGGATATCCATACCTGTAAACTCGGCGACCACCCAGAAATAGGAGTCGTTCGCATGGGAAACCACCATGGCTCCGGCTCCAATACTCATAACCGTCAGGATGGATCCCACAGAAGAATCCAGTCCCAGGGAACCGAGAAGAGGCGCCACAAGAGCGGATGCGGCAACCATGGTTGTTGTGGTAGAGCCCTGGGCTGTTTTCAGAGCAGCAGCCACAATAAACGGCAAAAGGATTCCAAGATTCCACCGGCTCATGGCGTCTCCCAGAAAACCGGAAATGGGAGTGGCCTTGATAATGGCTCCGAAAGCTCCTCCGGCTCCGGTAATGAGAATGATGGGCCCGGCTATCCTGATCCCCTCTCCTATCCATTTCATCAGAACTTCCTCTTTCAGATGGGGAGCCAGTGCCAGAGCAAACAGAAAGCCGATAAAAAGAGCCATAAAAGGATTCCCGAAAAAAATCAGAAGGGAAGAGGCCTTCCCCAGAACCGGGGAGACTGCAGGGAGAGAAACCACCGTACCAATAGCGATAAGAAGGATAGGTACCACGATAGGAGCAAAAGAGAGTAAGCCAGAAGGGAGTTTCCGGAAATTTTTCATACCCTCGGGTTCCCCGTCCAGACCGTTACGGAAAAGTTCTGCATTGATCAGATCCTCTTTTGTTTCTACCCGGCTCCCGATAAACCGGGCCCAGAGAAAGCCGCCGATCATGGGAACCAGAGAAATCAGGATCCCATACAGGACAACCCGCCCCAGCTCCCCTTCCAGCCCCAGGTTTCCTGCAGCGGCGATGGGGCCAGGTGTGGGGGGTACCAGGGTATGGGTGGCATACAGCCCGGAAGCCAGAGCCACACTCATGGAAGCTGCTCTGGCATGAGTTTTTCTTGTCAGTGATTTGCGAATCGCATTAAGTATTATAAATCCCGAATCGCAGAAAACGGGAATGGATACAAGCCATCCAATAACAGACATGGCAATGATGGGTCTTTTAGGTCCTGCAAGCCGGATGACAGTATCGGCCATCCGCAGAGCGGCTCCGGACTTTTCCAGAAACACTCCGATAATGGAACCCAGCACAATAACAATCCCGATATGGGTCAGGATCAGCCCGAAACCGGATCGGATGGACTCTTCCACGCTCATAATGTCAAACTGCCCCAGAGCCGAAGCGCCCAATCCCAGCAGGAGAGAGGCAAAAAGGAGAGAAATAAAAGGGTGTACTTTAAAAACCGACGAGGCAACAACAATCAGTACGATAGAAACCAGGAGCAGCAACAGCAGCAGAAATCCCAATACAAACCTCCCGAGAACATATGGACCTCCATGTTACCACGGTTTTACCCGTTTGCCCCGCTAAATTGAACTCGAAAAAAGGGCTGCCCTGCCGATTCGGCAGGGCAGCCCCCGTGTAAACACACGCGATCTGAACTACAATAAAATGAAAGAGAGGATCGTAACAACGATAATGGTCACCACACCCTGAATCAGGGTTGCCATGGTCTGGGATTTGTAGGCGGTTTTCACGTCCATTCCGGTAAACTGGGCAACAACCCAGAAGTAGGAGTCATTGGCATGAGAAACCGTCATGGCTCCGGCACCGATACTCATAACAGTCAGAACGGAACCGATGGTGGAATCCAGACCCAGTGAAGCCAGAAGAGGCGCCATCAGAGCGGAAGTGGTAACCAAAGCTGTGGTGGAAGATCCCTGAGCCGTTTTGAGGGCAGCTGCGATAAAGAAGGGAACCAGGATACCGATACTCCATCCGCTCATGGAATCCCCCAGGTATCCGGCTACGGGAGTAGCTTTGATAATAGCACCGAAAGCACCGCCCGCACCGGTGATCAGAATGATGGGTCCGGCGATTTTTATACCTTCCCCTATCCATTTCATCAGAACTTCCTCTTTCAGGTTGGGAGCCAGTCCCAGAGCAAAGAAGAATCCCACCAGTAGAGCCATAACGGGTTTTCCGAAGAATTTGAAGAGACCCGCTATAAAACCGGTGCCCATCAGATCTCCGGGAAAGGATGCAATGGTACCCAGGGCGATCAGGGCAATGGGGATCAGAATGGGAGCAAAGGCCATAAAAGTGGAAGGCAGCTTACCGTACTGATTTTCAATCTCCTTTTCTTCCAGATCCAGACCTTTTTCCCAGGCAATGGCATTATCCCGGTCTTCCTGAATCTCAACTTTTCCGCCCATATATTTGGCCCAGAAAAAACCGGCCAGCATGGTGAAAATGGAGATAATGATGCCAAAGATAATAACAAGCCCCAGACTGTCCTCAAGTCCCAGATTACCTGCAGCAGCGATGGGACCGGGAGTGGGAGGAACCAGGGTATGGGAGGCATACAGACCAGTGGCCAAAGCCACACTCATCATGGTTGCCGAAACCTTGGCCTTATGGGTTACCGACTTTCTCAGGGCATTGAGAATAACATAACCGGAGTCACAGAAAACGGGGATGGAAACAAACCATCCGATAATGCTCATGGCCAGACCGGGACGTTTGGGGCCAACCACTTTCAGAATGGAATCGGCCATTTTCAATGCGGCTCCCGACTTTTCCAGAAAAACCCCTATGATGGTTCCCAGAACAATAACGATTCCGATATAGGCAAGAATCCCGCCGAATCCCGAACGGATGGTGGATTCCACCTCCATAACATCAAACTGCCCGAGAGCGGAAGCCCCCAGACCAACAAAAAGCGCTGCAAAAATCAAGGCGATAAAAGGATGCAGCTTGAACACTGATGTTGCGACAACAATGAGTACGATAGAGACTACGAGCAACAGAATCATAACTAAACCCATTATGAATACCCTCCATTATTAGTTATATCTGTAGTACAGATTATCTATCAATCCATTTAAAGGTTGTAAAAACCTCAAATTTCCCCTCATCCTGTACTACAAGTTGATGGTATCACGGGATTTTCACCCTGTAAAATGAAATTTAAAAAATATTCCTGTCCCGGGGAGAGTTCATTTGAGAGCTGGAGAATGGGAGGATTCCGGGTTTAGAGAGTATCGTAGAGCCAGGGATTCCAGCGGTGGGTATCTTCTGATGGATCCTGACTCTTTTTATCACGTTTGAGAATTCTTTTCAGCTGCCGGTCGGCGTAGAGAACCGCCAGCTCCAGATCATTATCTTTGATACTGCGATAGATTTTTCTAACTTCAGCGACCCGTTCCTGCCTGTCGGGGAGGTAGTATTCCTCTTTTGGACAGTGCTGCAGGAGGTCCCACAATAGAAGATTCATATTATGGAGGAGCCTGTTTCCCGACAGACCGGAGAGGATTGTATGAAAAGCTCTGTCCAGACTGAAGAAATCCTCTATCGTGTGCTTTTTCTCCATAGCAGCCATTACAGAATCCAGTTCGCTGTAGTCGTTGGTCCCATGATTTTCCAGACATAGTCCTATACAGGTTCTGTCCAGGCCGCGGCGGACTTCCAGAATTTCCCTGTAATCATTGGTATTGAAACGGAGTGAAGGAAGGACCGTATTCAAAACAGAGGAAGAGTCCTGTTCGCTCACATAAGACCCACCCCCCTTCTTCTTAAAGACCAGTCCTATAGCCATCAGTTGATCCAGAGCCGCTCTGACCGGTCCCCGGGAAACCTTGAATTCCGTACAAAGTTCCGATTCGGAGGGAAGTTTATCACCTGGCTTGAAATCACCTTTAACGATTTTCTTTTCCAGAAAGTGATAGATCTTTGTACTCTTGGATTCCATATTTTAAAGATACTCGGAATGGACAGGATAAGACAAGGGAATTGTCAATTTGTCCCGGTTCCCTGAATCCCGCCCCTCTCAGGCCCCTGAACGGAACCGAAGGGGAGAGGGGCGGGTGAATGCCCGGAGTGAAAAAGACAGTACCGGCAATACGGCTTATAGCTCTTCAGGAGCTGCAAAAGGGATAGCAAAAACCTTTATCCCCTCCAGGGTGAATTTCTTCTTCACCTCTTTGACAGCGGCAGCAAATTTGCGGGCCGTGGCATCATCTGTATATATGATATAGATGAAATTCTCTTCCGGCCAGACAGCATCTCCCGCTTTGGGATCACTGTTGCCCCGGCCGTGAACCGCATTGAGCCGGGAGAAGCTGAAATTCTCCTCTACCCGGTTCAGAGCCTCTTTAATATCCTGTTCCACAGAATTATTGGCAATGATTTCAAGTCGTGTCATGCATATTTCCTTCTGTTCATAACCGCGAACAGTACGGGTGTTACAAAGAGGGTCATTATCGAACTGGCCAGAAGGCCTCCGATGATGGTCTGGGCTATAGGCTGAACCTGCTCGGTTCCCTCAGCACCGAAGAAAGCCAGAGGAAACATCCCCAGGATGGTGGTGGCGGTTGTCATTAAAATGGGTCTCAGACGGCTTCCTCCAGCAGTGATACAGGCCTCCCGGAGCTTATACCCTCTTTTCAGCAGAAGATTTGTATAATCCACCAGAACAATACCGCTGTTAACAACAAGTCCCACCAGAACAACCAGTCCGACCGCCGACATGAGGCTGAAAGTCTGCCCCGAAAAGGTATAGAACGCCACCACACCGATCAGCATCAGAGGGATGGTAAAGAAAATGATAAACGGGTCTTTCAGAGACTCGAACTGAGCCGCCATAATGCCGAATACCAGCAGGATAGCTATAATCCCCACGATAATCAGCTGGCTTCCCGTTTCGGAAATGTCTCTGAAGTCTCCTCCCAGGCTGTATACAATCCCGTCGGGTACAACCATCCGGGTTTCTATCATCTCCAGAATATCTTTCTGGGCATCTGTTGAGGCATATCCATCGGTCAATCCGCCTGTAACATGAACGGTTCTCATCTCGTCTTCCCGGTTGATCGAAACAGGACCCACCGCTTTTTCCAGATGGGCCACATTGGATACGGCAATTCTGGTGCCCGAACTGTTTACAACAAAGATCTTGTTCAGGTCAGGTACGGTGCTCTTGTCCTCTTCATCAAGGATCAACTGGACATCCAGCTCTTCTCCGCCCACACGGTAGGTAGTGGCTGTGGTACCGTTCATGCTGGCGCTGATTTCGTTCGCCACAGTATACATATTCAGCCCCAGGTTATAGGCTCTCTCCCGGTCAATGATCACTTCCAGTTCGGGGATTCCCTCATCCAGATCGGTAGCCGGTTCGGTAACTCCCGGAAGGTTGTCGCTGATCATCTGCTTCAGCTCTTCCGCAAACTCCACAGCGCCGTCCATATCTTCCGATTTGATCAGGATATCCACGGGATTATCATTCCCGAGGCCGGGACCTCGGGAGGAGAACTCCACCTCTGCAGCGGGAAAATCGTTAAAATGGCTGCGCAGGATGCTTTTCAGCTCATTGGCACTGACAGTCTGTTCCTTATAATCGGGCAGGGTAATCTCGATGGTAGCCTCATTGCTGTTGGAACTGCCGCCCATACGGCTGGAACCACCCACAGTGACAATCATATTCCTGTATCCGCCGGTTGCCTCTACAACCGAAGCCAGCTGAAGGATATCCTGTTCGGTCTCGTCCAGAGGAGTTCCCTGGGGAAGAGTCATGGAAACAGTGACCGAATCCTCGCTCATAGGCGGAGCCAGGATAATACCCATATTGGAAAATCCCCGGATAGACAGAATCATCAGGAGCGCTACCAGAACAAGAACCTTCCCTTTATGATCCATCAGACGGCTGAGAAGTTTTTCATAAGCCTTATCCAGTCTGGTAAAGGCCTTTTCAAAAGCCTGATCCGCTTTTCTTAAGGTACGGGATTTCAGGGGCCTCTGTTTCCGGGTGTACACCTTCAGGTAGTTGGCAGACATGGTGGGAACAAAAGTCAGAGCCACCAGGAGCGAAACCGAAAGGGCAATGATAATAGTCCAGGAAAGGGAGCGGAATATCTGCCCGATCATACCCAGGTCATCGGCAAACAGAATAATGGGGATAAAGACACACACCGTTGTCAGGGTGGAGGCAGTAATGGACATGACCATCTCCCGGCTGCCCAGTATGGCAGAAGCGGTCAGCTTGGTTCCCCTCTCCCGGAACTTGAAGATATTCTCCTGAATGACAATCGAACCGTCCACAACCATACCCAGCCCCAGGATCAGCCCGGTCAGGGTCATCAGATTGATGGTAAGCCCCATAAAATACATAAACAGAATAGTGATGAAAATCGACAGGGGAATGGAAAAGGCAATAATCAGGGTACTGGACCAGCTCCTGAGAAAGAGAAAAAGCACCAGCATGGCCAGAAGAACTCCCTGAAAAAGGGAGATATAGGTCTGCTGCATGATCGATTCCACTTCGGTGGAATCATCCGAAAGCACCAGCACATCCACGCCGTCGGGCAGTTCTTCCCCTATGGCGACCAGTTCTGCGGTAACACTGTCGGAAACAGAGATGCTGTTGGCGTCCGACTCTTTCTGAATAGACAGGGTCACGCCGTACTCACTATTGATGTATACCCGGTCGTCCTCTTCCGTATTGGTCCTGACCACATCGGCCACATCCTTGAGAAGTATCTCTTTCGAGGTAGAATCGCTGCCCGCAGTAGTATAACTGACCACCACATTGGCAATGTCTTCCAGAGAATCGAACTCCGCATCGGTTCTGATCAGGTATTCGGTCATCCCCTCCCGGAGGCTTCCCGAACCGACCTGATAGTTTTGGGAATCCAGAGCCGAGGCTACAGAGGTAAGGGTCAGATTGTAGGCTTCCAGGCGGTTCTGGGAGACATTCACCTGAATGATCTCTTCCTGACCGCCCTGTACGGAAACAGAGGCGACTCCTCCAATCCTTTCCAACAGGGGCTGAACCGTATCTTCAGCGATGGAGCGAAGTTCATTCTGAGAGAGGTCTCCCAGAACAGCCAGAGTCATAATGGGCATATTATCGCTGTTCATCTTGAAGATTGTGGGGCTTCCTGCTTCATCGGGGAGCATCCCCGAAACCATCTCCAGTTTATCCCGGATATCGCTGGTGGCTTCATCAAGGTCCTTGGAGTAGTCAAACTCCATGCTTATTCTGCTGTAGCCTTCCGATGAGGTTGAGCTGATAGATTCCAGATCGCTCACATTGGAGAGCTGCTGCTCCAGCACTTCCGTAATATTCCGCTCCACATCCTCGGGACCAGCGCCGCTGTACTGGGTATTGATCATAATCACAGGCATTTCCATGTCGGGAAAAAGTTCCACCGGAATGGAAGGGACAAGGAATGCGGCAAGCCCGATAAAAAGGGCGAATAACATAACCACCGTAACGGGACGGTGAACGACAGATTCAGTCAAATTCATATAAAACTCCTAAAAAACTTTCGAATCTTTCTCACCGAAAAGATTCTCCCGCTTCATAATGAAAAAAGGACAATTGCTGAGCCTTTCCCTTTCCGGACCGGCTCCTACTCGGCAATCCTTACAGAAGAGCCTTCTCTCAGCATGGAAACACCCCTTGTCACAACCAGATCGCCTTCGTTCAGCCCAGAGGTGATTTCCACAGCGCCGTCAATTTCCAGACCTTTTTCTATAATCTGCTGACGCACTGTATTGTCCTGCGAAACCACATACACAAAAGAACCGCCTGCTGTGTCCATGATGCATTCGGAGGGAAGTGAGAAAACCCCTTGCTTTACATCCGTAATCAGGCGGACCGAACCAAACATCCCTGACTTGATCAGACTGTCACTCTCATCCAGAGAGATGGTGATCTCCAGAGTGCGCGATGTTTTATCCACAACAGGACTGATTTCCGTCAGGATCCCGGTAAAGATCCGGTCCCCATAGGGCTCGAAAGTAATTTCGGCGCTCTGTCCCAGAGCGACGGAAGCCATATATTTTTCAGGGATATAACTGACTATCTGAAGATCTTCCAGATTGCCTACAGTAGCCAGGGGAATGGTTGTGGAAGAGATGGTAGCCCCCACCTTATAGGGAAGATCCGTCACCGTACCGGTAATGGTGGACCTGACGGGACTGGCCACATAAACCTGCCCGGGAAGAGAGGGATCCACTTCGGCGATCACCTGGCCCTTCCGCACATAACTTCCCAGAGAGACGTCCAGGCTGATCAGTTTTCCCGCTGTATCGGGATAGATATCCACGCTGTTCTCGGCAATCACATCTCCGTTAAACTTTAGGTAATCTTCCATAGTCACAGGAAGCATCTCCTGGGCTTTTATTGTATAGGTGACAGTTTCGCTCTGGTCCGATCCGCCCATTGCTCCGGGCATTCCTGCGGGCATTCCTCCTCCGGGAGCACCCGAAATGGGGGCCTCCTGTTTGATCATGGAAAAACCGATAACGCCGGCTGCGGCAACTATCAACAGGATCAGGATGATCCCCGTTACTGTTACATTTTTTGTTTTTTTCTCAGACATACTATTCTCCCAAAGTAATAATTTCTTCCAAGTCGGCATTCAGGGCATATTCCAGATCCAGTAGCCCTGAAAGGTAGTTATACCGGCTTAAAAGCAGATTCTGTTCTGCCTCGAGCAGGTTATTCTGAGCGTCTTCCACATCCAGAAGTTCTCTGGATCCTGACTGGTAGGCCGCTTCAGTCATATCGTAGGTTTTCTGAGCCAGTTCCACACTGAGCCCTGTAATCTCAATATTTTGACGGTAACCTTCCAGTTCCATCAGAATCGTCCTTATCTCCTGCTCCGCACTCAGGATGGTATCTTCCACAGAGAGTCTGGCCTGTTCTGCTGAGCGGGCAGCATCCTTTATGGCCAGAGACTCTGAAGACCCTGGAATAAACCCGTTCAGGGGCAGGGTGACTGCGGCAGAAACGGTCAGGGAATCGCTCCAGTCAGGTTTGGAAATATCCTGAGCGGAACTGGTCCAGCCGGTACTGAGTTTCACAGAAGGGCTCAGGTTGCCGGCAGTTGTCAAAGAAAGCTGATTCTCTGCGTTTTCCAGGGCTTTCATCACCGCCTGCACATCCAGCCTGTTCATCAGATAGGTATCAATCAGAAGCTCACCATCCAGATCAAGGGGCTGGACATCCAGGGATCCGTCAATATCAATGGGATTGTCCAGGTCCAGGCCCAGCAGTTTTTTAAACGACATCAGCTGGGTTTCATAACTGGTTTTTGTATCCAGAAGATCAGGCTTGAGGCTCTCATAGGAGTTCCGGGCTTCCATAAGCGTCATCTCAGAAGCCAGGCCGTTTTCAAAATTGGTTTTAGCCTGAAGGTAGCGCTTTTCCGCAAGATCGAGATTCCGTTCCTGCAGATCCATATTCTCTTTGTTGACAAGAAGATAGTAGAACTGCTTTTTCACGCTGACAATGAGCTCTTCCCTGGCGGCATCGTAGCTGAGGCTCTCGGCCTGATAGGCTAAAGCAGTTCCAGCCGCACTGATCGCTGTGGATGCGCTCAGGGTTAACTGGGCGGAAAGAGAACCATTCACGCTCCAGCCGCTGCTTCCGGAACCGCTCCGGGTCAATAAAGAATCAGACCGGGAGATCCCGGTGGAAGCCGAAAAATCCGGAAGGATCAGATTCCACCTGTTATCCAAACCCGCCCGGGCACTCTCCAGATCCAGAGATGCCGAACGCAGGCTCACATTGTTTTCCATTGCCAATGCCACAGCCTGATCCTCCTGAACGGTAAGGACCTGTTCCGATTCGGCGGTGAGCAGGACTGCTGTTATCAGTAATAGATTTGCTATAAGTATTCTTACTTTCATAAACCTTTCCTTTAAAGATGGTCTTACTCCCCTATTGCAGGAAACGTGCCAATCCCTAAAAAAGGCATAAATGAGGTATTCAGAATGAGTGTGAACAGATTCAGGTGTGCAAAAAGTGCACAGATGGCAAAAAGTGCACAGTAGCTTCAGTGCCTTCGGCTTCAGCACAGCTTTGCTCAGCCACCAGTAAGTCTTTCAGGAAAGAGGTTTTCAAGCCCACTGAACAAAAGAGTTAAAACGGCTTGGTATGGGCAATTCATGAATTACCCATACATTACCGGTGGCAGGGAGCCGAAGTCACTGATCCAGGCCGTACTCCTGGATTTTGTTGATTATGGTTCTTCTTGAAATCCCCAGTTCCGCCGCGGCCTTGCTGCGGTTGCCTTCCCAGCGGTGCAGGGCGGCCCGGATGGAATCCCGCTCCAGTTCCTTCAGGGTTTTAACAGTGTTCTCTCCCCCGGAAGGAGCCTGCTTATCTGTCAGCGCCGGGGGTTGCAGCTCCAGGTCCTCCTCCTGAAGAACTTCTCCTTCGCAGAAGATCATGGCCCGTTCCAGAATATTCTCCAGTTCCCGGATATTGCCGGGAAAGCTATAGGATTCCAGTTTTTTCCAGGCGTCCCTGCTGAGAGAGGTCACATTCTGCCCCATCTTCCTATTCAGTTTCTCCAGGAGGAACCCCACCAGCATCGGCAGTTCATCCATCCTCTCCCGTAGGGGCGGGATTTCCAGCCGGGCCACATTGAGCCTGTAGTATAAATCTTCCCGGAACCTGCCTGCCACGACCATGTCCTCCAGATTCCGGTTGGTTGCCGTAATAATCCGGGAATCGATGGAAAGATCAGCCAGCCCGCCGAGGCGCCGAAAGGTACGGTCCTGAAGAACCCTTAAAAGTTTTACCTGCAGGGGCAGAGGCATTTCGCCGATCTCATCCAGAAAAAGGGTTCCCGTCCCGGCAGTTTCCAGCAGCCCCCGCTTCTGTTTGTCGGCTCCTGTGAAAGCGCCTTTTTCAAAACCGTAGAGCTCGCTTTCCAGAAGGGATTCGGGAACCCCTCCAATATTAAGCGCCACAAAAGGCTCGTCCCTGCTGTCTGACCACTGATGGATCAGCCGGGCAGAGACCTCCTTCCCCACACCGCTTTCTCCTGTAAGGAGTACGTTGGAACGGGTTGCCGCAATCCTTTCCATCCGACGGTAGAGTTTCCCCGCATCCGGACTGTTTCCCAGGAAGAATTCCCCTTCCCGGATATGGCGTCCCTCCCGCATGCGGCTCTCCCTGGTCCGGACCGTATCGATCAGACGGACCTTTTCCACCAGAAGATCCGGGTCAAAGGGTTTGGTAATATAATCATCTGCTCCCATTTTTAATGCGGAGACCGCATCCTCCACCTGCCCGAAGGCACTGATCATATAGACAGACATCTCTTTTTCCTCATCCCGGAGCCATCCGAGAAGGGCAAGTCCATCCATTCCCGGCATCTTCAGATCAAAGATACCCAGATCAAAAGAGGATTCTTTGATAATCCTTTGGGCGGAAAGACCGTTTTCTGCGCATTCTACGCTATAGCCCTCCTGCTCAAGAATCATTTTCAGGCTTTCGCGGATGTTTTTTTCATCATCAACCACCAGTATCTGCATGCCTAAACATCCTTCATCAGGGGGAACCAGACAGACACAAAAGTACCCTTTTCTTTTTCAGATTCGATATTCAAACGGCCTCCTACAGCCTGGACAAAGGTCTGCACAATCGAAAGCCCCACTCCGGAGCCCCGGGATTTTGTGGTAAAAAAAGGATCCAGGATATGCTTCAGATCCTCCCCGTCAATACCGCAGCCGCTGTCGCTGACAGTAAAAAGGGCTTCGTGGCCTTTCCTTTCCAGGTTAACCAGGATTTCCGAAGGATCACTTCCGCTTTCCACAGCATTATTAATCAGATTATCCGCAATGGACTTAAACCTCTCAGGATCAATTCTGACGTAAAGAGGTCCCTTACCGGTCAGATCAGGGCAGGTCAGGAGAGTCTCTTTTTTCCCCAGGATTCTGCAGACCTCCCCCACCAGGTCGGTTCGGCAGGGGTTCCCTTCGGGATGTCTGAGAAAATCCCCCACCCGCTCGGTCATAGCAGCCAGACGTCCCACCTCCTCCTCTATGATTTTCAGGGACGGTTCATGAAGGCCGCATCCGGAACGGCGGATAACACTGGTTTGAAGACGGATACTGCTCAGGGGGTTTTTCACTTCGTGGGTCAGGGTTCTGGCAGCAGTCCCCAGCATGACAAGCCTCTGCTGGGATTCAATCTGATTCCTGTATTTTAGATTCCTCACATAAAGGATGCCTATGTAGATCACTATCATAAGAAGCAGCACTGTGACGGATCCCATAAAAACCCGGTACCGCCTGCGGATGAATTTCAGAGGAGAATCGGTCAGTTCCAGATAGATCACCCTTAAAAGGGCCTGCTTTTCCTCTTCCGTATTTTCCCGGGCTTTTTCCAGCACATTCTCCCTGGCCGATTCGCCGATACGGTTTTTGTCTTCAAAGGGAACAAAGGGATCCAGCAGATCCCGGATCATAATGACTGTATTCCTCTCTTTATCAAAATAGGGCCGGTTCTGGCTGATCAGTTCCACTGCATCCGGTGCCGTGCCATAGGTAAAAAGGGAGTCTCCGTAAAAGTTATAAAGACCTACACCATGAATTTCTCCGGGAAAGTTCTCCTCATGGATCGTACCGTTCACATACGACTGATACATGCTGTACAAAAGCTTTTCCGATTCGGCCAGAAAATCATGCATCTCCCTCTGAATCTGACTGGTCATAACCAGAGTATTCATAATGGTCATCAACAGAAAAATCAGGGTCAGAATCAGATAGAGGAACCGTTTCTCATTCATAATTCCGCATTATACTCCGAATTCTCCCGGCTCTTCAAACATCATGGACAATTCTCTGGAATCATGAGTATAATTGTTTTATATCTAAAAAAATGCATGTGGTTCAAAATGATTAAAAAAATAGTTACCGCCCTAATCCTTTTCCTGTTGACCGGCCTGGCTTTTTCCAAAGATGCGGTCCTTGATCTGTCAAACAGTCATTTGATGGAAAACAGTGTAAAGCTGGAAGGAGACTGGGAGTTTTACTGGAACCAGTTGATTAGCCCGGGAGAGACTTTTCCGCAAGACCGCAGCATTTTGAAAGTACCGGGGTCATGGACCAGCAACGACGCCTTTCCCTGCTATGGATATGGAACTTTCAGAGTCAAAGTCATTGTACCGCAAACAGAGTTTCCCCTGGGGCTCAAAACAAAGTATACACAGAATCAGTACAGGATTTTTATCAATGGGGACATGATCGCCGAAAACGGTTCCCCTTCTCCTGTATGGAAGAAAAATACCAACAGAGACCTTCTGGGTGTTCACAAGCTCCCTCCGACAGAAGAACTGGAAATTATTGTGCAGGTATCCAACTATGAAGACCTTCGGAGCGGGATTCTGGATGCGTATCTGATAGGAAACTACGAAAAAATGACAATCCAGAAAAAAAGGACCGAGTTTCTGGATGCCTTCATCTTCGGAGTTCTCATGATTTCAGGCCTCCTCTACCTGAGCTTCTACCTTAATAAAAAGAATGACAAACCTTCCCTGTTTTTCGGTCTGTTCTCTCTTGTTCTGGGGTTGAGAACCGTTATTTACGGAGAACATACCCTTATGGAAATGTTTCCCGCATTCCCCCTGGCTCTGGAAAATAAAATAGGCTATCTCACATTCTGTCTGTCTGTTCCCCTGTTTCTCCAGTTTATCTCTCACGAATACGGCTTCAAGTGGAGTCGGATTATCAGATACCCGGTTCATATTGCCAGCCTAATCTTTATTCTTCTGATTCTGATATTCCCCCATGGCGTATATTCACGGTACCTGATCTTTTATCAGGTAGTCACTCTTATGGTAAGCCTTGTGATCTTTGGTGTGATTGTCAGGCACGTGATCCGCAGAAATCACTCTGCCCTGGTAACCCTTATCGGATTTCTTATACTTCTGGGAACCGTTATAAATGATATCCTCTACTCCCAGGGCGTTATTCAGTCGGCCCATCTGGTCCCTGTGGGGCTCTCTTTTTTCATCATGTCCCAGGCAGCTCTGATGAGCTGGAATATCGGCCGGGAATTCTCCCGATCCGAATCCCTTTCCATGGAACTCCAGCAGACCAACAACTCCTTCCGGAGGTTTGTTCCCCAGGAGTTTCTCAGGTTTCTGGGAAAGAAAAAAATTGCCGATGTCAGACTGGGTGACCATACCCAGCTGGAAATGACCATCATGTTCTGTGATATCCGGGAGTTCACAACCCTTTCGGAAAATCTGACCCCCCGGGAAAACTTTCTCTTTCTTAACTCCTATCTGGAAAGAATCGGCCCTGTTATCCGGCAGTTTGGAGGATTTATCGACAAGTATGTGGGCGACGGGATCATGGCCCTGTTTCCCGGCTCTGCCGACTCTGCGGTCAAAGCGGCCATACAGATTCAGGAACAGATCAAGATTTATAACCTGCACCGAAAGAGCTGCGGCTACGACAGTATCCGTTTGGGTATAGGTATCCATACCGGAAGCATGATGCTGGGTACCATCGGAGAAAACGAGAGGATGGACAGCACGGTAATCTCCGATTCGGTAAACCTCTGCTCCCGAATAGAATCCCTGACCAAAGACTATGGTCTTCAGATAGCCATGAGCGAATCCACATGGGAGTCTCTGGAAGAAAAGGACTTCCTGGAAGAACGGTATATCGGACAGATTATGGTAAAAGGAAAAAAAGAGCCCATTCCCATCTACGAACTCTTCAATACGAATCCCCCGGACATCCTGGAAGCCAAGAAACAGAACCGGCAGGAGTTCTATAAGGCCCTGGCCCTCTTCTCCAGTGGATCCTGCGATGAGGCGGAAACAGCCTTCAGAGAAGTATTGAAAAAAATTCCGGAAGACAAAACCAGCCAGGTGTATCTCAAGAGATGCAAAGAACAAAATCCGTTGCTATAAATAGACAGGGGGCAGACAATGATTGCAGCCCCCCAGTCAAGCAAATTGAATATAAACAGATTCGCTTAAAAAACTGTTGAGACTGTAGAAAAAGTCACCTTTTCTACAGCTCTCCCCCAAATCATGGTAAAATTTTCAAAAAGGGAGGTTTTCAATTATGGCTAGATATAAAGACTATTCTTATGACCAGACAATGATGATCCCCGTAAGTTTTGAAAAACAGATTTTGCCAGGTACTTTTTAAATACACACTATGTCATCTTATTGATGATAAAATTGATATGTCTGTCTTTGAAAACCATTATGAAAATGATGAAACAGGAGCTCCCGCCTATGATCCTGCCATCCTTTTGAAGATTGTACTTTTCGCCTATTCAAAAGGGATTAACAGCAGTAGAAAAATTGAACAATTATGCCGGGAAAATATAGTATGTATGGCTCTGACTGCCACTGTCTAACAGGCTGCAACTGAATAAACTGAATGCAACCAAAAGGCAAAGTAAAATATACTTCTTCATCATTTCTTCAAGAATCCTCCATTTTCTTCATAAAACCGAGTTTAATCTTACTTATCAGTTTTGTATATAGGAAAAAATCCCATAAATCATCCCAAGCTTTTTTTTAATAAAGATATCCTGATTATTTTTAGTTCTTTTTTTGATTTTTCCTAACGAAAATTTCATAATTATAGGGAAGGGATTGGCCGTTTTTCAAAAAAGGACAAAAACAGTGGGGAAACCGTTAGTTTTGGCAGTAGACCAGGACTCTGATCAGCTGAGTTCCATAAAGAATTGCCTGAAAAAAGAAAATTTTAAAGTCTATACCGCCACTAGCAGCACAGAAGCCATTAAGGTCCTTAAAAAGTACAGAGCCAGTATCCTCATCAGTGATGAAGATATTCCGGAATACGGAGGCCTGTATTTTCTGAAGCAGGTAAAAAGCCGCTATCCCGAAACTGTCCGCTGTCTGATCAGCTCCAATCCCCGCTCTGAATTGATAGCAGAATCCAGGAAAAAAAAAGACATATGCTCATCTCTGAAAAAACCTTGGAAGCCGCCGGATCTTCTGGCAACAATTAGGGATTGTGTTGAAAAGTTTCACACTGCCGAAGCCAACAGGCAGTCCATGAAGGTGATCCTCTCGGCTTTTCAGGAATCAGATCGCCCCAGGGAAGAAGACCTTGCTCTCTCTTCGGCCATTTTAAATATCCTGCCCCAGGCTGCGGTTGTGCTGAATGAAGATCTGGATATTATTCTCAGTAATGATATCTACAACCTGAAAGTCGCCATGGAACTGGGAACCGCACAAACGGTCTTTCCGGATCATCTGAAATCCAGCCTGCTTAACAAACTGAAGGATGGCTGGCGGGAATTCCGTATGCATCAGCAGATCGGAGACAACCGGTATATTCTCAGAATCCGTCCCCTGAGGGAAACCGACAGCAAAACAGCGATCCTTTTTTTCGATACTCCCGGATTTTAACTAAAAAAATCAGGAATCGGTCATGAGATTCAAAAAGACTAGCCCCCCCCTCAACTCGGGATAGTAGGAAAAAAGGCCTTTCATCAAAAGAGAGTTATCATCCTGTTCCAGAACACCCTGAACAAGACGGTAATGATAGTAGGGCGACTCTACATCCTTATCGGGATCTCTCGCTTCTTTGAAAAACAGGGTCAGCTTGGTCATAAGCTGCATAATCTCAGCTCTGGTAATAGTGCGCTTCAGATCTTCAAGCCGCTCTTCAACCAGACTTTTCCGCTTCTCCGCCAGGGTTACCAACTCACGGATTTTGTAGGAACGGATCCTTTCCAGAGCAAAAACCGAAGCGGTACAGTCTGCCAGACTGTAGAGAATTTCCCGGTTTTTCTGCATATTTTCTGGCAGAATTTTTCTGACGGGCCAGTCTTTCCCCTGGAACCAGGCTCTCTCCCTTTGATGGGGAATAAATCCCTCCAGGTAGGAGATTATATCCGGTTTCTCCAGTTTTTTTGCCAGATATTTCTCCATTTTGGCATCAGCCTCAAAAAAGTACTTATACCCTTTCAGACGGTCAAAGGTTTTGAGAGTATCCAGATACCCCAGCTTCTTGAATGTTCCCAAAAACTCCTTGTTGAAATCGAAAAGCCCCCCCATATTGATGGAGTTTTTGATATAAACCGTATGGGAACCTTCTATATTGGGCCTTCTGTTCACCCCCATGCCCGAAATATCAATAATGATGATGTTTTTATATCCCCTGGCACGGGCCATATCATAAGGCATATTGTCCCATACGCCGCCGTCTATGAATTTCTTCCCTTTGATTTCTGTCTGCTCCAGACCGGGAACAGCAGCACTGGCCAGAAGGAAGTCCAGAACGGTTCCCTCTTCCATCTCATCCAGAAAAGTTCTCACAGGCTTCATATCGGTAACATTGAATGTCACCACACCCAGATCTTTGCCGGAATCCCTGATTTCCTTCTCATCAAGATTACTGGAAATCAGTTCCCTCATAGGAGAAACATCAATTCCTTTGTTCTGGATAATGCTGTGATAAAAATTCCGGAAAGCCGGGAGCTGATCCCATCGGATTTTCAATTCTCCGTTTACCACCAGCTCCTTGGGAACTTTCATAATAAAATCGATACCGATGTTATTGCCGATATCCTCCAGTTCCTTCTCCTGTCCCTGAGCCAGAAAACCTGCGATGATGGCACCGATGGAATTGCCGATAAAAGCATGGACAGGGATTCCCAGTTCTTTGATAGCCTTCCAGGCGCCGATATGATACACCCCCTTGGCCCCGCCTCCGCTGAGGACAAGGCAGAAAGAGGGATTTAATCTGTTTTTATGCAAATCAGTAAGACTCCAACCGGGTGGTCTGGCCGCTCAGGATCTCATCCAGTTCGCTCATAAGGGTTCCCCCCTCCGCATTGTTCTGCCAGGAGTAGCGGACTACCCCGCCGGGTACGGACTCTGTAATCCACCAGTCGGACCTGATATCCATAGGATCTTCGGGATCAGAATTATCCTTGTATTCCGAAACCATATGTTCTGCAGTGAATGTGCCGGCACCTACGGTGATTCTTTCTTCTCCCAGACTGTATTGGGAATACTCCATCTGTTCATAGCTTTCATACTCTTCAATTTCCGCGTATTCCTCTTCATACTCTTGCTCTTCCTCAGAGACATCGGCTGAATAATCAGGTTCATCTGTCTCGTCAGTCTCGGGTATATACTCCAGAATTTCACCGGTATCGGGATCTCTGAACCTGAGAACCTCGAACTCCGATTCCCGGTTCAACAGAAATTCATACTCTGCTGTTTCATCTTCGGATGAGACAGTAAGCCTCCACCATCCCCGTCCACCGCCGAGATCTTTCAAAAAGACCCGTTCGAACTGACTGTCGGTTTTTTCACCGTCTTCATCCTCGGAAGTATGAGACCATCTGACTCCTTCCCCTTCGGAAAAACCGGTCTCGTATCCGAACCCGCCGTAAAATCCGTAAACAGCATAGAGGGCGAAGAATTCCATGGCCTGCAATTCCACGGCCATGTCATCCAGCCCCAGTGCGGAAGAGATGGTATTCCCGGCCATTTCAGAAAGAGAAAAGCTGCCTCCAGAAGCGAGGGTGCCGCATCCTGATGCGACAAGAGCCAGAAACATGATCATTACAATTTTGATTAACACTTTTTTCATTGATTTTCTCCTCTTTATATCCAGTGTTTACTATAACGACAAAAAAGAGAAATCTCAAATTTTTCTAAAGGGCTTTTATCAGGCCGTACGTTCCTTAAGCCTTTTAATCCTTTCGGGAATATAGCTCAGGTAATCACAGCTGACCCGGGGAGAAAGTCTGCCTCTGGCCGTCTCGGTGACAAAGAAATCCCGGATAATGGATGCGGTGATCCCCGTATAGTCTCCTGTAAGAAATTTATGAAAAGGATCCGCTTTAAAGGGAAAACTGTTCAGGTCCTGCAGAAAACGGGCAAGATCCTCTTTCAGTTTTTTCATATCCGTCCCCCTTCCCCAACCGCTGGCTCTCAGCATCCGGGCATTCAGCCGCTGTTCATACTGCCCCTGCTGGGGAACGGCCAGAACCGGTTTTTTCAGATAGAGGGCTTCAGACAGAAGCTGATGCCCCGCAGGAGCCACAACTCCGGCACATCCTGCCAGAGAGGTTATAAAATCCCTGTCAGGATCGGGGAAGATATGAAATTCCCTGCCGGGAAAATCCGCCAGGATCTCTTTAACCTGTTCAGAGGAGGATTTTTTTACATACACCAGGAGATAATCCCCCCGGGAGGGCCGGGCTTTACGGATTTCTTCTCTCAGGATGGGGCCGACATCTCCGTCATAAAAGGAACAGATCAGATTTTTCTGAGCCGGCGGGGTCATAAAGGTTGCCACCGCTTTGGCACTGATGGCATCGGGAAGCAGGGAAAAATACCGCCTCACAACAGCGGGATGGTTCAGATTAATCAGAGGAATCCCGGCTTTGGCTGATGCCGCCGCTGTAAAAGGTTCAAAATCGCTTATAACGCCCTGAACCCCGGAATCCATCATTTCCTTTGCCATCTTTCCGGTCATCCGGCTAAACTGCCCGATCAGAGGGGTGTTCATCATGATGGTCCCCCAGTAATCCACCTTATGTTCCCTTAAGGAAAAATGGAGTCCCGGAATAGAACGTGTTCGGATATCATGACACTTTTCATGAAGAAACTCCCTGATCGAATCGGGACACCAGACAGTAATATCCAGAGATCGGCTCAATTCCGGCCAGAGAGCAGCTGTTCTGGCAGCGTGCCCTTTCCCTTCACCGTTGCATCCATAAACAATTTTCATTCCTGTGATCCTCCAGATTCCTATCTTTTACAGAGGATTTGTCAGAAATCGGTAAATTTTCTGTTTTAATTCCATGACATTGCTGCTGATTATCCAACTTAACAGGTTTGGAAAAAAATACTCACGGAATTCTAACAAACAGACTTCACGATCAGGACGATAAAAGAATTTATTTACAAATGGTGATCAGATGCAATGCTTGTAATTGAGAATTTATTTCAAACGGAAAAATATGAGATGACAAAGATCTGGAAGAAAAGGGCTGCCATTCTGGATTATGCGTTTCAGCCCATAGTCAACAGTTTTACAGGAGATGTATTCGGCTATGAGGCTCTTCTCAGAAACCATGATCAGTGCGGATTTCACTCGGTATTCTCTCTCCTTGATGAAGCATTCGCAGATAAAGTCCTTTATGCCCTGGACCTGGAGCTGCGCCGGAAAGCGATCAGCAAATTCCAGTCCATCCCGGGAATGGAAAATAAAAGTCTCTTTTACAATCTGGATAACAGGGTTCTGGAAATGCCCGACTATAGTCCGGGTAATACGGATGAAATTCTGAAAGAGATGGGAATCCAGAAGTGCAGCCTCTACTTTGAGATTTCCGAACGCCACGAGCTTGTTCCCTGCAGCAATGCCACAGAGATTCTGAAAGAGTACAAAAACCAGAATTTCCGGATTGCCATTGATGATTACGGCTGTGGATATTCCGGGCTTCAGCTTCTCTATCATTCCAATCCGGATGTTGTAAAAATAGACCGTTTCTTCATAGAGGGTATCCATGAGGATCCCAAAAAAAAGCTTTTTGCAGAAAATATTGTCAATATGGCCCATCTTATGGGGATAAAAGTAGTCGCAGAAGGGATCGAAACCCTGCAGGAACTCAATTTCTGCCGTCTTATCGGATGTGATTTTCTTCAGGGCTACCAGATAGCCCGTCCGGAAAAAGAGATAGCAAAACTTTACAATAACTATAACCTGGAGGGTGAAAACAGCGGATACGGCAGAAGGAAAGGTGAAAAAACCGGTTCCTTTCCGGATCAGAAACTGGTCAGGATCCCCCCCATAAACCTCTATACGGACTGCGAACAGATTCTGGAACGTTTTAGGAAAGAAGAGATCCCTCTCCTTCCTGTTATCGACCATATGGAGCAGCCCATCGGCTGCATCAGGGAAAAGGATCTGAAGAAATATGTATACTCACCCTACGGGATTTCCCTTTTCAGAAATAAAAGCCATTCCAAAGGCCTGGAAACATTCCTGACCAGGATTCCCATCTCTGATGAGAATAAAAGTCTGGAATCTCTTATGAAGACGGCAGCTGCCATGCCCGGATCCCAGGGAATACTGATTACCAGAGAGGGAAAATACCTGGGTGTTTTGGAACCATCCCGTCTTATTGATATGATTAATGAGAAAGAGGTCGCCAAAGCACGGGATCAGAACCCCCTGACCCACCTTCCGGGAAACTTTGCGATCAATCATAAATTGACGGAAATTTTAAAAGACAGAACTCTCACTGCCGGAAAAGTTGTCTATTTCGATTTTAACAATTTCAAACCCTTCAATGATATGTACGGTTTCCGTCTGGGTGACCGGGTGATTATCCTTTTTGCAGAAATTCTCAAAAAAACCATGACCCTTTCCAGGGATTTTATCGGTCATATCGGCGGTGATGATTTTATTGTGATCTTTCAGGATCCCGCAAGGAAAGAACTGATTTACGAAAGGATCAGAACCATACAGGAAGATTTTGCCCGGGATGTATCATCCTGTTACTCTGAAGAGGACAGAAACAGAGGGCATATCAACGGCCGGGACAGGAACGGAAGGTTCCGGAAATTTCCCCTTCTGACGGTAAGCGCAGCTTTGATGGAACTGCCCGATGATCCGGATATATCTCTGGAAAAGTTCACCAGGCAGATCATGAACCTGAAAAAAAAGGCCAAAGCCTCACCTCACTATTTTGCAGAAGGAACTCTGCAAAACAGTGAATCCCCCAAGGCGGATCCGGCAGCGCTTTAAATTGTCAGCCCCATGGCAATATTGTTACTGTTCCTGAAAAAACCGGGTGTTTCTGCCGGCGATCAAACGAAGACCTTCCAGAATCAGCCATGGCTCGATCAGGGTAAAACGGTCTGTCAGAGGAGCAATAACTCCCGAACGGCCCCCTGTGCCGATCACGGAGACATCCCCTCCCAGCTCCTTCTTCATCCTGTCTATCAGAGATTCCACCAGTCCCGTATAACCGAAAACCACACCGGACTGTATGGATTTGATGGTATTTTTGCCGATGGCCTGTTTCGGCGGCTCCAGCCAGACCTGCGGCAGCTGGGCGGTATGCTCAGAGAGGGCTTCTGCCGCAGCCTGAAGCCCCGGTGCGATAGAAACACCCAGAATCTCTCCGGGCTCCCTGACAGCCGTAAAGGTCAGAGCTGTTCCGAAATCCACCACGATCAGATTGCCGCCGATTCTGTTATAGGCCGCCACGGCATTGCACACGATATCTGTTCCCAGTTCCGCAGGGTTCTCAATCAGAATTTTCAGACCTGTTTTGACTCCGGGGCCCACAATCAGGGGTTTGAAGGAGAACAGTGTCTCGATCATATCCCGGATTTTCACAGTCAGCCGGGGGACCACGCTGCTAATGACAGCCTGCTCCACCTCCCGTCTGTGGATCCCGTCTTCCCGCAGAAGGTCCCTGACCAGCACCCCGTATTCGTCGGGCATCTTGGCCGGGTCGGTGCAGATCCGCCAGTGGTTGATCCAGGACTCGCCGTTATGGATTCCCAGAACGATATTTGTATTACCGATATCAACAGCCAGCAGCATCACTTTTCTTCCAGGTCATCAAGTCTGGCTTTTCTGTTCAACCCCACCGACTTCCATGTGGTGATTACCGCAATGGATAGAAGAGCAGCAGCACCTGCTTCGGGAAGGCCGTTGGCAATCGTGATAGTGCCGACCAGTTCCCAGGGAAGAGCTCCAGCAACTCCCAGAGCCCCCAGAACAAGGATCGTGTTGGTCAGACTGCCCACAATGGAAGCGGAGATAACAGCCACAGGTATCCACCTGTCCTTAAACGCTCTGTAAACCAGCCATGTTGTGATTCCGATAATCACGCGGGGAAGAATGGAAACAAGGGGATTGGTAAAAAAAACATCCACCGGACCAGTGGGAGACACGGCAGCCTGAATCAGGCTGAACAGACCGAAAATAAAACCGATGACAACGCCGACCACAGGGCCTTCCAGAATGGCTCCGATGATAACCGGTACATGCATGACCGTAAGAGATGCCCCGGAGAGCCAGGGTATAAATCCCAGGCGGGTAGCACCGAGAACAACAGAAATAGCTGCCATAACACCGGTAATGACAATTTTTTTCGTTCGATTTGTATCACTCATGATAATCTCCTTAATGCCCCCCTCTTCAGAATCTGAATGCGGAGAGTTCTTTTATATTCATTTCAGATTCCAGACAGAAAAGAATTCCACCCGATAACCTGTTAATTTCATACCCTTTTCATGATCCGCTGAAAGGTATGGAAAATCCCGTCCATCCCGCCCGAAATCCCAGAAGCAGTAAAAACATCAGAGAAACAGTCCCTACAGCAATGGTGTCACGGGCTTTCCAGTGAAACTCATCCAGCCTTGTCCTGGTTTTTCCCGGTTCATAACATCGGGACTCCATAGCTTCCACCAGGACTTCCGCTCTCTCCAGTGCGGCAATAAAAAGAGGAACAATCAGGGGGATATAAAGCCTGATTTTCCGGACCAGAGAGGTTTTCCATGTGCCGAACTCACCGCCCCTGGCGGCCTGAGCCCTGGTGATATTTTCCGCTTCCTGGGCAAGGATGGGAATAAAACGGAAGGTTATGGTTACCACCAGGGACATATCGTATGCCAATCCGGATTTTCTTCCCAATGGTCTTAAAAGGAATTCCGTTCCATGACTGATCTCGGTAAAAGGTGTAACCGAGGTAAAAAGAGAAAGAAGCAGAACCAGAGAGAAGAACCGCGCGAATAACTGTCCCGTCATGTAAAGGTCCACTGGATAAATCCGGATAAAACGGTATGACCACAAGGGGACTCCCTGAGGATCCCGGGTTATGAAAAAAATCTGGATGATACCGATCAGCAGAAGAAAGGGCAACACAGGACGGATTCCTTTCATGAGGTACCGGATTTTGAGCTCGCCCAGCCGGGCGAGGACCATAAAGAAGAGAAAAAGCAGAGGCAGTACCGGGTAGAGGGGAGAGAAGAGAACCGTACTTCCCAAAAGGAACACAGAAAGAAGCTTTGCCCCCGGCACAAGCCGGTGGAGGGAGGAATTTCCCGGTTCATACTGTCCCAGAGCCAGGGTTCCGGAAAAATCGAAATTTTTCATACCCTCTCCTTCCGGAGATTGCACTCTCTTCCCAGACGTTCACAGAGCTCCCGATTTGAAAGGGGAGAAGGTTCTGCCAGGCCCGCTTGAGACCAGATTCTGCAGGCTAAAGGGTACTCCAGGCCGTACTGAACAGGATCATGCCTGTGGAAGAAATCCGAGTGAGCCCCGTCGAAAACTTTTTCTCCCCGGTCCAGTACAATCAGGCGGGACCCCAGCCGGATTGCCTGATCCACATCGTGGGTGGAAAAAACCAGGTGAATTCCCTGATCCCTCAAATTGAGAAGAAGTGTCTCCAGATAATCCGCCGAAAGCGGATCCAGACCGGCGGTAGGCTCATCCAGCAGCAGGATCTCGGGCTTCATGGCCAGGATCCCCGCCAGGGCAACCTTCCGTTTTTGCCCGCCGCTGAGGGCCCGCACCGGCCTGTCCCGGAACTCTTTATAGGAAAGCTCCATCATCTCCAGGGATTCTTTCACTCTCACAGAGAGCTCCCGCCCGGATAATCCCAGAAGGCGGGGGCCGTAGGCTATGTCATCTCCCACAAGGGGAGCAAAAAGCTGCTTTTCCGGCTGCTGCATCACCAGTCCGATCCGCCGTCTTAACGAGACAAGATCACAGGACTGGTCCATCGGATTCTCTCCCAGAAGAGTAACCTCCCCTTCCCGGGGAACAAGAAGGGAATTGAGGATCTGCAAAAGGGTGGACTTGCCCGAGCCGGTAGTCCCCATTAGAACCGGAGTTTCCCCTTTGTATAAGGTAAAATCCATGTTCCTGAGTGCTGAAACAGGGTGCCGGCTGTGAGAGTTGTAATCGAAATTCACCCTTTTTAAAGAGATAAGGGGCTGCTGATTCTGATACAGCTCTTTGGGTTCCTTCATTCTCTCGGGGAGTAATGACAACTCCGATTCTTTCAGCGACCGGATCAGATCCGCTTCATTGAGACAGAGAGGAATATTCCTGTTGATTTGTGAGAGTTCCCGGGAAAGAGCATATACTCCGGGAAGTTTCAGAGACCATTCATGAAGACGTTCCGCCCGGGCCAGAAAGGCTTCCCTGTCCCCGGAAAAAACCAGTTTCCCCTTATTGAGGATCAGAATTTTGTCAGCTGAAGATATCCGGTGCATAAAATGGGTGACCTGAATAATGGTATGCCCTTTTTCATGAAGGTAATCCAGTAGAGCATCAATTTCGCTGCGGGCTGATGGATTCAGCATGGACGCGGCCTCGTCCAGGATCAGACAGCCCGATCCGAGGGCCAGAACTCCCGCCAGAGCCAGCCGCTGCTGCTGTCCTGCCGAAAGATCATGAGTAGCTCTTTTAGTCAGAGTGGATAATCCTGTTCCGGACAGGGCGTCTTCCACTCTCTGCTTAATATCGGAGCTGTTCAAACCCAGGTTTTCAGGGCCGAAGGCGGTATCTTCCCGTACGACTGTTGCAACAATCTGGGAGGAGGGATTCTGAAAGAGAAGTCCCGCTTTTCTGCGGATGCGCCGGAGGTTATTTTTCTCCCCCGTATCCTGTCCGTCCGTATAGACATTTCCCTTATCCGGAACCAGAAGCCCTGTGATCAGCCTTACAAGGGTGCTTTTACCCGATCCGTTGCTTCCCAGAATCAGAGTTCTGCTGCCGGGAGGGATGGAAAAGGAAACATCTTCCAGTGCGGGTTCGCTGTTTCCCCGATAGGTAAAGCTCACCTGATTGAACCTGACAATGCTTTCAGACATCACAGAAAATTTCCTGAACCGGGTATATTGGTATGAGACGTATATATTCTATCTGTTCTTTTCACTTTTTCACCTCACGTCCCGGTCCTTGATACGGATCCAGGCGTACTGGTATTTAAAAACTACGTCCTTTATGCCCTAAAGTCAAGTCTTGAGGAGCCAAAGCCCTATGAGAGGGAAATTTATCACAGCTTTCATGAGAATTGAAAAACCCCTCTCCGGGGGCTTAGACTTTCCTTTCCAAACTGTCTATACTTAGTGTCACTTTCGACCGATGGGTCGAAAAGCATGCAAGGAAAAGATGGGAGAAAGAATGGATTTACATGATAAAAAACTGTTAATCCTGGATGGTGCCTGCGGTACCAGCATACAAAATATGGACCTGCCTGATTCAGTGTGGGACGGGAACGAAGGGTGCAACGAATATCTGAATTTGAGCTGCCCTGAAAAAATCACAGCCATGCACCTGGAATTTCTGGAAGCCGGTGCCGATATTATCGAAACCAACACCTTCGGTGCCTCATCCATAGTCCTCAGCGAATACGGACTGGAAGACAGGGTCAAAGAGATCAATGCCGCCGGGGTAGCCGCTGCCCGGAAAGCAGTGGAAACCTGCGGACACGGATGGGTCGCAGGTTCCTGCGGCCCCGGCACAAAGCTGCCTTCCCTGGGGCATATCACAGTAGAAGAGGTCACAGCCGCGTATAAGGAACAGGTCAGATCTCTGATTGAAGCGGGTGCGGATCTGCTGATGCTCGAAACAGCTCAGGACATCCTTCAGCTGAAAACCTCTCTTATTGCAGCCAGAGAGGTGATGGAAGAAACAGGGAAGGAACTCCCTCTGATTATATCCGTTACCATTGAAAAAACCGGAACCATGCTGGCCGGATCGGATATCGCCGCAGCGGCTGCCGTGATTGAACCTTTTCCGGTGTTTGCCTTCGGACTGAACTGTGCGACAGGTCCCGAGGATATGCAGTCCTCCATTCACTGGCTGAGTCATAACTGGCCGGGACGGGTATCCTGTCTGCCCAACCAGGGACTTCCTGAAATCATCGGCGGAAAAACCTGCTACCCCATGACACCCGATCACTTTGCTGCAGAGATGAAAACCTTTGTTGAGAAATGGGGCGTTTCAGTGGTGGGAGGCTGCTGCGGTTCCACCCCCGATCATATCCGGGCTCTGAAAGAAGCTGTATCCCAGGTGGAACCGGCAGAAAGGGAGGTACAGCAGTGAAACCTTCTGTTGCCAGCCTTTATGAATCAGTAGAACTAGTTCAGGAAATCAAGCCTCTTATTATCGGAGAGAGATGCAACTCTAACGGATCAAAGAAATTCCGGGAGTTCCTTCTGGCCGACGACTACGGCAGCTGCCTTGCCATGGGAAGAGACCAGGAAGCCGCAGGGGCCCATGTGATCGATCTCTGTACCGCCTATGCAGGCCGGGACGAAATGAAGGATATGACTACCCTGGTCCCCCTTTTCGCCAGCTCCCTGAAAACCCCGCTGATGATCGATTCCACCACACCGGAAGTGATAGAAGAGTCCCTGAAGCTCTACCCGGGACGGTGTATCATCAATTCGGTAAACCTGGAGGACGGGGGAAAGAACATCTACAGGGTATTGAAACTGGTAAAAAAATACGGTGCCGCTGTAGTGGCGCTAACCATAGACGAAGACGGCATGGCCATGACAGCAGCCAAAAAGCTGGAAGTGGCAACACGGATCTATCACATTGCTGTGGATGAATTCGGTTTGCGTCCCCAGGATATTCTGTTCGATCCTCTCACTTTCACAGTCGGTGCGGGAGATGAAAATTTAAGGGATGCGGCCATACAGACCATGGACGCCATCAGATTGATAAAACAGGAACTTCCCGGCTGTCTCACCATGCTGGGGCTCAGCAATATCTCCTTCGGGCTCTCCGCGGCATCCCGGCGGATCCTTAATGCGGTGTTTCTCCATGAAGCCCTGGAGGCGGGACTGGATTCCTGCATTATCGACGCCGCCAAAATCCTGCCTCTGGCCTCAATAAGCGAAGAGGACAGGGAAATCTGTATGGACCTGCTCTACGACAGGGTAAAAAATGAGGACAAATCACCTCTTTTACTCTTTATAGACCACTTCTCCGATGCAAAAATCAGTGATGACGGCGAAAAAGATAAAAAATGGCAGCCCCTGGAAGCCCAGATGTACAACAAGATCGTTACAGGAAACAGGGACGACCTGACAGATGTGCTGGATATGCTTCTCCAGAGAAACACACCCATGGGGATTATCAATGATATCCTGATACCCGCCATGCGGCATGTGGGAGAACTCTTCGGAAAAGGAGAGATCCTGCTTCCCTTCGTTCTCCAGTCAGCGGAAACCATGAAAGCGTCCGTGCGCTATCTGGAACCTCTGATGGAAAAAACAGAAGCTGACAATCAGACAAAAATTCTCCTGGCGACAGTTCAGGGAGATGTGCACGATATCGGAAAAAATCTGGTGGATATTATCCTGAGCAATAACGGATACAAGGTGTACAACATAGGTATCAAGGTCCCGGCCGAAACGGTTATTGAAAAAGCCCGGGAGTACAACGTGGATATCATCGGCCTGAGCGGCCTTCTGGTAAAGTCTGCCATGGTTATGAAAGAGAGCATGAGCCAGTACGAGGAAGCGGGACTGAAGGTTCCCATATTCCTGGGTGGTGCAGCCCTGACGGAAAAATTTGTAGCCGAAAGCTGTGTTCCCGGATACACCAGCCCGGTAGTCTACAACTCCGATGCCTTTGATGCCCTGAAAAAAGTCAGAGACTTTGAAGCGGGTACACTCAAAGCCACCTCATGGGAAAGCAAGGGAACCGGCGGGTCGGTCAAACCGGGAAGAAAAGATTCGGAAATTCTCAGGGACAACCCCGTTCCGGAGCCCCCCTTCCTGGGCGACCGGATTGTAACAGACATAGATTTGGAAGAGGTCCTCTCTCTGATCAACAAACAGGCCCTTTTCCGGGGCCGCTGGGGGTACAGAAGAGGCAAAATGACAACCGGCGAGTATCAGGATCTGATCACAAACAAGGTGGAACCCCTCTATGAAGAGTTCCGCCGGCAGTTCCTCCATGAAGGGTTAATCAAACCGGCTGCAGCCTACGGGTACTTTGCCTGTGAAAGCCGCGGGGACCACCTGGTGATGCAACACAATGGAAAAGAGTTTGACTATCCTTTTCCCCGGCAGGGAGAAGCTCCCTTCCTCTGTCTTTCAGACTATTACAAAAGCGCCGAGGAAGGCGGTGACGTAGCCGGTCTTTTTGTGGTTACCATAGGAGAGGAGGTGTCCAAACGGACAGCCCAGCTCTATGAAAAAGATGAATATCATGATTATCTGATGCTCCATGCCTTCAGTGTGGAAGTTACCGATGCCCTTGCCGAATACTGGCATAAAAGAATGAGAGTGGAGATGGGAATCGCCTCATCCGAGCCGGAAAGCATCCATGGATATGTCACCCAGCAGTATCAGGGTTCAAGATACGGATTCGGATACCCCTCCTGCCCGGATATTACAGCCCATGAGCTGGTTTTTGAAATGCTGAAACCCGAAAGGATCGGTATAACCCTTACGGAAAATTACGAGATGGTTCCCGAACAGTCCACATCAGCGCTGGTGGCGCACCATCCCCAGGCAAAATATTTTGCTGTATAAAAGGATTAAGGAGCGGAAAAATGAAATATATATGCATCAATTGCGGTTATATATACGACCCCGAACAGGGCGACCCCATGGGTGAGATTCCTCCAGGAACCGCTTTTGAAGACCTGCCCGATACCTGGGTCTGCCCCCTATGCTACACCAGCAAGGACAATTTCGATCCTCTGGATTGAAAAACACTTTTAAAAAAAGAGAAAACCGTTTGGAAGGAGTTAAAAAAAGTGAAACCCATTCTCGAAAGGATCAAGGAACAGCCCCTGGTATTTGACGGAGCCATGGGAACCATGCTTTACAGCAAAGGGGTTTTTATCAACCGCTGTTACGACGAGCTGAACCTGGTTTCCCCCGATCTGGTGAGTGAGATTCATCAGGAATACAGCAGCGCCGGAGCGGATGTTCTGGAAACCAACTCCTTCGGAGCCAACCGGATAAAACTGACCGAACACGGCCTGGGAGATAAAGTCAGAGAGATCAATATCGCCGCGGCCAAACTGGCCCGCCAGCAGGCAGGAGAAGATCTGTATGTAGCAGGCTCAATGGGCCCCTGTCTGAAATCCGGTCAGATCCTCACAGAGGATCGGAAAGAGGAACTTTACGAAGTTTTCAGGGAACAGGCCGAGGCCCTGAAGGAAGGCGGAGTGGATATGTTCCTCCTGGAAACCTTCAGCCACAGCGCGGAACTTCTGGTGGCAGCTGAGGCAGCATCATCCGCGGGATTACCTGTCTGCGCGTCCTTTACCCTGACAGAAGAAGGGTATACTCCCGGAGGAGAAATGCTGGGGAATGTGATCGGCAAGCTTAATAGCTGCGAAGCGGTCCAGATGATCGGTCTGAACTGCGGGACAGGCCCTTCCCACCTCTACGAGTGGGTAAAAGAGGCGGTGAACATGACAGAAAAACCGTTGATTGTTCTTCCCAATGCGGGGTTCCCCAAGGAGCTGGACGGCAGAATGATCTACCTGTCAAATCCGGAGTACTTTTCAAAATACGCCAAAAAGTTCATGGAACTGGGCGTACGGGCCGTAGGGGGATGCTGCGGTACCACACCGGACCATATCCGGATTGCCTCCCGGGCGGTGAAGGCCCTCAGCGTAGTGAAAAAACATATTGAAATCAAAGCCGCCGTGCAGGAAGACCCGGATTTTCAGCCGGTACCCCAGGAAGGGAAATCCCGTCTGGCCTGCCTTCTGAAACAGGGAGTCAAGGTGACATCCGTGGAAATCACACCCCCCAGAAGCACCGATCTGACAGGATTTATCAGCAAAGCCAGAACCTGCGCGTACCACGGCATTGACGCCATAAATATACCCGACGGTCCCAGAGCCAGCGCCAGGGTTTCCCCCATGATCGCGGCTTCGGTGGTTCAGAAAGAGGCAGGAATCGAAGCGGTTCTTCATTACACCTGCCGGGACAGGAACCTTCTGGGGATGCAGTCGGATATTCTGGGAAGCGTGGCAGCGGGCCTGAAGAACTTTCTGGTCATTACCGGGGATCCTCCCAAATCAGGGGATTATCCGGAAATAACCGGTGTGTTTGATGTGGATGCCATAGGATTGACCCGGGTAGTCCACAATATGAATTACGGACGTGATTTCGGTGGGAACCCTATCTCACCGCCCACCTCGATTTTTACCGGAGTGGGAGCCAATCCCTGTGCAGTCTCTCCCGAACTGGAGCTGGAACGGTACAGAAAGAAAATTGAAGCCGGGGCGGAGTTTGCGATTACCCAGCCGGTTTTCGATCCCATGGCTCTTCTCAATTTTCTGGAGAAGTCCTCCTCATTCGGTGAAATTCCGGTGATTGCGGGAGTCTGGCCCCTGGTGAGCTACAAAAATGCCGAGTTTATGCGTAACGAAGTGCCCGGGGTGGAAGTTCCCGATTCGGTTATGGAAAGGATGAGCCGCTGTCAGACCCGGGAGGAAGGCATAGAGGAAGGGCTCAGGATCGCCACAGAGATCTGTGAAGCCATAGACAAACATGTACAGGGATTCCAGATAAGCGCTCCTTTCGGAAAGGTGGAACTGGCATTGAAAGTACTGGGGAAAAATATATGAAAAATGCTCTGAAAATATTCTGCTGCGGTTCCAATCCGGATCTGGCTTCCCAGGTTTGCGAAAGGCTGGGTCTGGATCTCAGTCCCATGGAAGTATCCCGGTTCTCCAACGACAATCTGTCTGTACAGATCCAGGAGAGCGTCAGGGAAAAAGATGTCTTTGTATTTCAGTCTCTGACCGAACCGGTCAGCTACAATCTTGTCACCCTTCTGATCACCCTGGATGCCCTGAGAAGTGCATCAGCCGGAAGGATCACAGCAGTAATCCCCTACTACTCCTATGCCAGATCCGATAAAAAGGATGCTCCCCGGATATCCATTACCGCCCGGCTGATTGCGGATCTTTTGAAAACCTCCGGTGCAGACAGGGTACTGACCATGGATCTCCATTCCGACCAGGTCCACGGCTTTTTCAGCATGCCCGTTGACCATCTGACAGCCATACCCCTTTTGGCGGAATATGTAAAATCCCATTACGATACGGACAATCTGGTCGCCGTGGCAACCGATGCGGGAGGAGCCAAAAGGGCCGCTCACTTTGCGGAACTGGCGGGACTGTCTCTGGCAATCATCGATAAAAGACGGATCAGTGATACTGAAGTTCTTCAGGGCCATGTAGTGGGAGAGGTCAAAGGAAAAGATGTGCTGATTTTTGATGATGAGATATCCACAGGAGGAACATTGTGTAAAACAGTGGAAACCCTGAGAAACGCCGGAGCAAGACAGATCATGGCAGGGGCGGTACATCCCGTGCTCTGCGGTCCGGCCGTGGAAAGGCTGAAAAGCCTGAACCTGGACGCTCTGATTGTGTCCAACACAGTGGATGTGCCCCAGGAAAAAATGATTCCTTCCCTGAAAATCATTTCAGCCGCGTCCCTGATTGCCGAGGCGATCAGAAGAATTCACACAGGCGAAAGTATTGGGGAATTATTTCACAAAAAATAGTGCTGAAGTTATATAATAAAGAGCATGTCAAAACAGCAAGCCCCGTCCCAAACAGAAAAAAAACACAAGTCAGTCACTCTCAATCCCTATATGATCCGGAAACTGGGGATTATCAGAAATCAGTGCTGGTTACAGACAGATGATTACAAACTCTCCTGTGTTCCCTACCAGCTCTCACTGGAAGACTGCAAGGTTCTTTTAATTCTGAGCCCCCGGGAACAGAAGATCATCACCGAATCAACCGGAAGGATCATGCTTCATGTGGAATTCCATCTGCCTGACTATTCCAAACCTGTTCCTATGTTTATCAGGCTTGCTATGCGGAATTTCCAGCAGCTCAATGCCAGCAGGAACCAGTGCCTTCTGACAGCGGACTTACAGAATATACCCCGGGATTACAGGGAACTGATGGAAGATTTTTTTCATCAGCAGGAACAGTTCCGGAGCATGCATCACTCTCCCTTCTACAATAGCAAATCTTTTACCTGCCCGCAGGCCACAGAGGTCGGGATTCACAAAACGGTTTTGATCAGAACCGATGAAGGAGAGAAGATTAGCGGACGGATCATAGATCTGTCACTGTCGAAACTCTCTTTGTATATGGATATTGAAAAAGAGATGCTGGAAAATCTGGGAGAATCTTTTCTTGTGGAAATGAAAAATAATCAGACTCCCTTTATGATCAATGGATCCCTAAAGGATTTCTGCGCCTCCCGGGAGGTGGAAGGGTACTATATTGTCCAGATAGGCCTCCAGTTCAGCTGCTGTCTTGCAGACAGTCTTCTCAGTCTTTTTCCCGAAGAAACCGGAGAAGAATCCGAACCGGATGGAGAAGAGGAAAATACAGGAAATTTGGTACGTGGAGAGGATTCACCTGAGGAAAAGCCCCAGGAGAGTTAAGTTCTCTTTTCCTCATCAGGGTGTTCGTGATATTTTATAATTATGAGATTCTTCAAGATACCTGCCGAAACAGTTGTTTTCCCCTCGGCTCACAGCCGCTTTTACGAAGAAGGAGAAGAGGCGGTTCTTCTCATCCACGGACACCATGCCTACACGGGAGAACTGTTCTATCTTTTCGACCGCCTGAAAGATGAAGGATTCACCGTGTCACTCCCCCGGCTCCCGGGTCATGGAACCAACGGCAGAGACTTTCACCAAACCGGTTACCGTGACTGGCTACGCTGTGTTACTGATGAGTATATCAATCTGAAAAGCCGGTACAGCAAGGTCTATGTAGCCGGACTTTCCATGGGAGGTGTGCTGACCCTGCTTCTGGCAGAACAGTTCGATCCCGATGGAATCGCCCTGATGGCTCCGGCGGTTAGTATCAGGAACAAACTGTTTTATCTCTCACCCTATCTGAAATACCTCATTCCCAGGATCAGAACCAACTGGTCTCCCGCAGAAGAGGAGTCCGAAGAGAGGCGGGCTATCGGAAGAGAGTACTGGCAGTATCATGACGCTGCAAAAGTCCATGATCTTCTTATCCTCCAGAAAATGGCTATAAAAAAACTCGGGAATGTCACATCTCCTACCTTGACTATTGTCTCCCTAGGAGATAAAACGGTACCACCTGAAGCAGCGGATCTTATAGAGAACGGTATAACCAGCAAAGAAATAAAACGCATCGTACTGAAAGAGAGTCCCCATGTCATTGTGGATGGCTGCGACAGGGAACAGGTTGCCGATGAAGTCATAAGCTGGTTCAAAATGCATTAAAAAAAAGAAAGAGGCTTTTTATTACCATGAAATATTATGTGCTCACCCTGGGCTGTCAGATGAATATGTCCGATTCGGAACGGCTGAAAACCGTATTTGACAGTATGGGATTTACTTCCACCGAAAATGAGGAAGAAGCCGATATCCTCGGGATTGTGGCCTGCTCTGTAAGGCAGAAAGCCATAGACAGGGTCCATACCAGGATCCATCTCTGGAATAAATGGAAAAAGGAAAAAAGCCTTATTACCTTTGTAACAGGATGTCTTCTTCCTGCTGATAAAAAGAAGTTCCTCAAGAGCTTTGACCTGGTTTTTGAAACCAATGACATAGCGGGACTCCCCGAGATGATCAGCCAGTACGGGATTGTTACTCCCACAGGACTGAACCATCATCGTGATCAGAACGAGTTCTGGAATATTTCCCCCTCCTACAACTCCTCCTATGAGGCCTTTATTCCCATACAGAATGGCTGTGACAAATTCTGTACCTACTGCGCCGTTCCCTACACCAGAGGAAGAGAGGTATCCCGCCCCTCGGGAGAGATCCTGAAAGAACTGGACAGCCTGCTGGAAAGAGGCTATAAATCGATCACCCTTCTGGGACAGAACGTCAACTCCTATGGCCTGGACAAAAAGGGAGAGGAACTCACATTTTCCGAACTCCTGGAAGAGATCGGAAAAAAAGGGGAAGCTTCAGAGCACCCCTTCTGGGTATACTTTACATCTCCCCATCCCAGGGATATGACCGAAGAGGTCCTTCAGATTATGTCCCGGTACGACTGCCTGGCCAAACAGGTTCATCTGCCCCTCCAGTCGGGAGATAACGAGATTCTGAAAAAGATGAACCGCAACCACACTCTGGAAGATTACAGAAAGATTATCCAGAATATAAGGCGGCTCATGCCCGATGCCACCATCTTTACAGACATCATTGTGGGTTTCACCAACGAAACTCCCGAACAGTTTGAAAATACCCGAAGAGCCCTGGCAGAGTTCAAGTACAATATGGCCTTCATAGCCACCTACTCTCCCCGGCCGGGTGCCGTCAGTTCCCGTTGGAATGACGATATCTCTCTGGAGATCAAAAAAGAGCGGCTCCATATCCTTTCAGATGTGTTTATCAAATCGGCACATGAGTACAATGAAAAACTGGTGGGACGGGAATTGACTGTTCTGATAACCGGAAAATCCCGGGATGGAAAGAAGCTGTCCGGTCTTACGGAAGGCAAAATCAATATCCACATTTCCGGTGGAGACCAGAAGCTGGCAGGTCAGTTCTCCCGTGTGCGGATTACAGGGTCTACGGGCCTCTCTCTCACCGGAGAATTCGCAGAATGAAAAAAACTTAATTGGTTGATTCATTTTTACGAAAGTATCACCGATAATTATAAGACATGGAAAGAAAGTCGCTGCGTACCATTCTGTTTATCCTCTTTTTTCTTCTGATACTCCTTCTGGGAGCCTACTTCTTTATTAATATGCGTCAGGAGAAAATCAGTTCAAAAAACGATTCTGTTATGGTTCAGTCTCCCGAGACAGCCCGGCAGATACCGAAAGCACCCGAACCGTCTGAGCAGGAAAAGACGGAAGCCCCTGAAGAGCTGATTCAGGAACCCTCTGCTGCGGAAGCGGAGGAGAAACAGATGGTACCAGCGGCATCCTCACTCCCCCAACGCTATGTGGTTACCACCCATAAAGTGGAGGAAGGGGAATCTTTCTCACTGGTCACAGGGTACTACTGGGAGGATATTTTTCTCTGGCCCGATCTTTATGTCCGCAACGATATGCGTACCGATGATCCCGACCTGATCTACCCCGAAGAGATCATCGACATCTATAACCGGCTGGGAAAAGGCGATCAGTATACACCTGCTGAAACAGATGAACTGATGAAATCCTACCTTCAGGTTTACCGGATATACAAAGCCCTTGGCCCGGAAAAAAACAACTCTGTCTGGAGCCTTCTCTGGTGCGCCGCCAAATACGATCACGATTTTCTGGACAAATACGCCGATCAGATTGACCCGGAAGACCTGGCCATGGCCAGAAAGTACATTTCCGAAGAAGGTTTTCTGGAATAATCTGTCAGCAGTTTACTGACAGCTCTCTTCCAGAGACATCATGACACGGGACCATGCCTGATCGAAGTAATTGAAAACCTGATCCCATTCGTCTCCCTTCAGCCAGCCAAGATGACTTAAGGTGAGTGTCGTAGTGTTATCCGGAGTTTCCTCAAATTCCACAACAACCCATGTTTTATGCTCATGATTTCTGATAAGGGGAAAATCCGGCGGAGCATTCCAGGTGAAAGAGAGCATTTTGCAGGGGAGAAAACTCAAAACAACATTCCCCTCGCCTCCCTGAAGTCCTTCCGGATTATCCATGAGAAAGAGGATTTCATATCTCCCGAAAGGTTGTAAGTCGATTCTGTTATCCATAACCAGATCCTCCGGGTTTTGATCATCTTATTGATAAGAATAAATCAAAATCCATGGTAAAAAAACATTACTTATTTTATAACAATTACGGCACAAACAAGGAAAGCCCCACTTGGCAATCTTTAAAATGCATTCCCGTGATACAGGAAGGTATTTCAGCGGGATGAAATCCGGTGGATCAGCAGACTGATATCATCATGCTGGGGGGCAAACCCCCGAAAGCTGTCAATTTTTGTAAGGACTGTCTCGCGAAAATCGCTATGGTCCATCTGTGCTGTTAAAGAAGCCAGAGATACGAGCGGATAGGTTTCACCCAGTTCATTCATCTGCTCGGGAATACCGTCACTGAGAAGAAACAGGCAGTCCCCCTGTTCGGGCCGGATATGGAAACTTTCCAGTATATCGACCCCTTCCAGACCCAACGGCGGATTAGACCGGCTTTTCAGTTTTCTCAATTTGTTCTCTCTCAGCACATAGAAAAAGGGATGAGCGCAGCTACAGACTTCCATGACGGGGTTATTTTCATCAAACAGCACAAAAACTCCTGTCACAAAAAGGCCTTTTTCGGAAAATTTGTCCTGCAGAAATTTATTGAGTTTCCCTATGGATGAGGAAAGGCCTTTGGAAAAGGTGGTGTTTTCCAGAAAAGAACCGATGATGGCTGTCAGGAGAGAGGCCGCATAACCTTTGCCGGACACATCCGCCAGAGCATAGAAGATCCGTCCGTCCGGAAGCCTGCGGATCAGATAGTAATCCCCTCCGGCTTCCCTGGCATGGCGGTTCACGCCGCAGATCATACCTCCATTATTCAACTCAAGCCGTGATTCGGGCTCTACAATACGGCTTTGTATCTCCTGAACCAGCTGCATTTCCCGGTTCATGGCCCGGGCATAGAAAATCATAAGATCCTTGGTCGAAAAGGAACCTGCAAAGCGGCCGTATTCATCCTTGATCATAAAATAGACGATAAGGTTTTCTTTCATCTCCTCTTCCACAACCGCCCCCACCGAAAAAACGCTGGTATCGGGTGCGAAGGTTTTTACAAGTTTCATAACCTGCACAGCCCGTTTACCCTTCATATGATCGGTATTTCCCGAACGGCCCACCAGATCAAAAAGTTCCCGGCGGATAATTAGCCCTTTGGCCTCTCCTCTTGAGTCGACCACCCCGATGGAAAAGAGGTTTTTCTTAACCGACAGTTCCTCCACCAGGCGGTCCAGCGGACAGTCTTCGGTCACATAGTAGAGGCTGTGGCTGAGCATGCTGACGGTTTTGGATTTTCGCCTGCCCGATTCGGATTTTCTCAAAACCCTTCCCTGGCCGTCTTCCTTGTCCAGCTCCCGTGGCATCTCCAGAACAAAGATGTGCACATCCTCATCCTGACCGGGAATTTTTTCATACACGTGGGAGATATTCTCCAGAAGTCCCGCATCAGGTGTCATAGACTGCCCTCCAGAGGTATTAAGAGATTAAATTCGCAGAACCTGTTCTCCTGGGTTTTTACCACCAGCTTCCCTTTCAGCTCTTCAGCAATGGTTTTCACCAGAGCCATTCCCACGCCCCGGCCGCTATGCTTATCCACCTCATCGGAGGTGGAAACTCCGGATTGAAACATAGACAGGAACAGGCTTTTTTTATCTTCCGGGGGATTTTCCGGAAAAAGCTGAACCGACCGCTCCCTCAGTTTGAAAAAATCCAGCCCCCGGCCATCATCCCTGACAGTAAGGGTGAGAACTCCTTCATCCAGACGGCTTTTAATCTCCAGACGGCCAACCGGAGTTTTCCCGTTAAGAATCCGGAGTTTCTCCTCTTCAATTCCGTGGGAAACCGCATTCCTAACCAGCTGTATCATCAGGTCTTTCAAAGGTTTTCTGTAGGCAGGAGGAATGTCCCGGCTCCGAAAATCCTGAAAGCGGAACTCCACCTTCTTACCCAGGTCTTCAGCAGTTTTCCGTGCCAGTTTCTGAAGGGAGAGGGCTATAAGTTCCCCTCCCATCTGATCATGCTTTACCATATTTTCCCGGAAATTGCTGAGCCTTTCCATCAGCTTGCGGATCTGATCCAGTACTCCATACATCTCGCTGAGCATAACTGTGAGACTGAGGAAGTCATCATTCTGAAGATTTTCTTTCTCCTGAAGCTCCTGAACGGCATCTTCAAAATCATGAGCTCTCTGGGCCATAAAATCCAGTTCCAGAAGGGATGCGTTTCCTTTTACCGAGTGAACATGGCGGAATATCTTTTCCAGACGCTGAACAAGACCGCCCTCCTCATGCTCCAGAGTCTCGTTTACCCTGTCCAGGTCCTCTTCAGCACTCTTGAGAAATTCACGAAAAAGGTCGGGCTGCAGATGGAGAATACTGTAGAACATCTCCATTTCTCCCTGGTTTTTCCGTCTCTCCGCTTCCAGGGACTGGGCGATCTCTTTCTCGGCTGTACAGTCATTTACAAGGATCATCAGATGGGTGATTTTTCCTTCTGAAGCGATGCGGCTGAACCGGAATTTAAGATGCCGGGTGGTAAAATCCCCTTTTCCCGTATCCAGATAGAAAGGGCTTTCCGAAAGAGGATTGAGCCTGTCCAGGGTTCTGGTTTTCATTTTGGGATCAAAAAGGAGAGGAAGATAATCGCTGAAGGCTTTAAAGTCTTTTTCTGTGAGCATGGGTTTTATAAGCTCTTCCAGCCGGACTCCCGCCAGATCCTCCCGGCAGAAGATCTCTTCTGTGGCCGCTGAATAATTGGGAGAGATGGCTCCCCCGCTGTCAATAAGAAACAGGCCGTCGCTTACATTATCCAGGATGGTCTGATAGTCGCTCCGGGCCACCGAGTTCTCTTCGAACCCTGCCAGAGCGGAATTGTATCGCTCGGCGATCTGACCGATCTCGGTAAAAGGTTCTACCGGGACTCTCAGTGAGAGGTCTCCCGTCCGGGCCTGCTCTTCCATTACCTGAAAAAGCTGATAGGTTTCGGTGGATGCTCCATGCTCGGCCACATTGAGCCCCTTGTGCTCATCTTCAGTGGAAACACGCAAGGGAGAAATCCTGTTGATAATGTTCAGAATGATCCAGGCCATCAGAAAACTCCAGAGCCCGCAGGCACCTGCACCGATAAGCTGAACCAGAAACTGGGCCCCCCAAAGCGGCTCTGTTCCCAGGATTTCAGGATCGCCGAAGATACCCACAGCCAGGGTTCCCCAGATACCCGCAGCCAGATGAACCGGGATGGCTCCCACGGCATCATCAATTTTCAGTTTCTCCAGGAGTTCTGTACAGAGGAGCATCACCAGCCCTCCTACAGCACCGATAATCACAGATTCCATCTCATTCACAGCATGAACGGGAGCGGTGATGGCAACAAGTCCCGCCAGTGCGCCGTTCAGGACAAAACCCACATCGGGGGTCTTTTTGAAGATCCATCCCGCAGCCAGAGCTCCCACCATACCCGCTGAAGCAGCCAGACAGGTTCTCATAATGATGCCGGGAACGCTCCCGTCCATAACCAGAGTACTTCCTCCGTTGAATCCTATCCAGCCGAACCAGAGGATAATGACCCCGCCTACCGCCATGGGAATACTGCTGCCGGGAATGGGGCGGGATGTTCCGTCTTCCGAAAAGCGACCGGTCCGGGGACCGATAATCAGAAGGATAGCCAGCCCCACCCAGCCTCCGACACTGTGAACCACTGATGAACCGGCGAAATCGACAAATCCGATGGATGCCAGCCAGCCTGCTCCAAGTCCGATGCTGCCGCCACCGGCCCCTCCCCAGACCCAGTGTCCGAACACAGGATAGATGATTCCGGAAAGGAGAATGGTACTGATAATATAGGAAGCATAACGCATCCTCTCCGCCACAGCACCGGATACGATCGTAGCGGAAGTACTGCAGAACATGGCCTGAAAAAGAAAAAATGCCGCAGGAACCATCAGGGTTGTATCGGAAAAGCGGAAAAACCAGTTACTCATACCCGAGATTCCCCGGAAACTGTTTCCGAACATCAGAGCAAATCCTATAGCCCAGAAAATCAAAATGGAGACGCCCAGATCTGTCAGGTTCTTTACGGCCACGTTGATGCTGTTTTTTGAACGGGTCAGCCCCGACTCCACCATGGAAAAACCGGCCTGCATAAAAAAGACCAGACTGGAAGCCATGATAACCCACAGTACATCCAGAAGCTGCTGAATATCCATCATACCGCCTCCTTTTCCAGCCCGATAACCAGAAAGCAGGAGTGATCCCGCCAGCTGATGGGGACGACAAAGACCGGAGGTTTCAGTTTGAACGAGATATCCTCGGGACGTCCCTTGATCACGATGGGAACGGAGATCATAAACTGGCTTCCGAAACTGCTTCTGGCATTTCCGGCAATCGTATTGGTGATTTCTCCCAGCATATCCTCTCTGGCTTCATCATCGACCATGGCAGCATCCAGTCCAAGGATGCAGGATGCCACTTCCGCCAGAATCCCGTTGTTGGCAGAAAGGTAGATTCCTCCCCTGTATTTTCCGGAAATACCGATAATTCCGGTATAGTCCATTACAGACAGATTGTCATTTTTAATAAAAGGAACGCCCATCCGGGCTTCCTCTCCCGATATTTCCCTGAAGTAATGGGTCACAATATCAATAAAAACCTTGATTTCTTCTTCTTTCATAGGTTCTGTTCCTCCAGAAAAGCCTGGATCTCCTCTTTCAGCTGATCCGGGGTAAAAGGTTTGGACAGGAATCCGCAGGCCCCCAGACTGAGGGCTTTAATACCGGTGCTCTTGTCTTTCAAGGCGGAGATGACAATGACATTGGCCTCGGGATCAAAATCGATGATTTTTTCCAGAGCCCTGAGGCCGTCCATGCCCGGCATGGTAATATCCATGGTAACCAGATCTGGTTTCTGTTCTTTGTAGCAGCGCACCGCATCTTCCCCGTTATTGACAGATCCGCAGATCTCCATATTGAATTCTTTCAGATAAAACTGGATGGCTCGCCGGATAATGTTGGAATCATCCGCAATTAGCAGCTTCACAGGCAGACTCCGATTGTATTTTTTTAATATGTTCTTTGTTGAATTTTAATTATTACATTTTCTTGCAATTAAGATGCCAATCACGAAATTCCGGACAAGAAGGCATTGAGATGCAGTTTTACCCTGACAGACTGAAAACAGATAGCCATAACTCATACATCGGGGTATTGAAACCCTTGCAATCACACAGAAATGTTGGGTTCAGGATGGCTTTTCCTGATATCACTTAATAACTATCGAGAATCAAATGACAGAGCGGCAACAGTCTGGAAAGTGAATGAAGATGATTTCTCTGTTATCAGTATGACAGCTCTTTCTGACGGGACAGACCTTATGACATTGATGAATTTACAAGTGGATAAATTAACCTTCGGCACAACAAAAGTTGCCCGGTTCTGGGTAAACGAAACATATCATGATTTAACTGATACGTCACATGACGCCCAACTTCACTGTGTAGCAAAGTAGATATGACAGAACAGTCTTACTCCGTTTCAGTCAATGCACTCTTTTCCTGTGAGATTAAAACCTTCTGCATAAACGAATAGATTCCCCCTGCAGACAGCTGCTGCATAAAGATACAGATAATCACAGGCAAGGCCACCTCAGGACCAAAATAGTGCAGGGCAATAACCACTCCGGCCGCATTGTTCCGCATACCCGAGGCAAAGACGATAGAAGGGATATCCCGACTCTCCTTGCCCAGGAATTTCCAGCCGGCCGCCAGGGCTACTGCGTAATTCAGAAAAAGGTGCAGTGCCACAATCAGAAACATTCTGATCAGAGACCAGTCAAAGTTGTCAATATAGGGATTGACTGCAGCCCCGTTGACAGCCAGGATCATCAGCATCATGACTTTGTTCATAAGATTGCCGCCGGGAGCTGTCTTTTCAACAAAACCGGGAGCTTTCTGACGTACAAGAATCCCCGCAATCACCGGAAAAACAATCATTTTCAATAGGCTGAGCATAAGTGCCACCGCATCAAAAGCTACCACTTCTCCCATAAAAAAGGACATCTGAAATGGAATCGCAAAACCACTGAGCACCGTAGCAGCTGAAATGATTGACAGGGCAAGAACAAGATTCCCGCCGATAAACCCTGTCCAGATCATAGAGGTAATGGCAACCGGTGAAACAGCCAGGAGAAAATGGCCCACCGCATATTGGGGAGAACCAGCATAAAAAATCCTGCCGATGCCATAACCGATCCCCGGTATGAAAATATAGAGAACCAGGAGCGCAATGAGAAATCCTTTGGGGTTTTTCACAACATCCCTGAAACTCTGCAGATCACAGGATGTCCCCAGGATAAAAACCATAAACATCAGAAAATAGGGAAGGTATCCGGAAAACCGGATCAGAGTTTCTGAAAAATAAAAACCGCAACCGAGAGTAACAAGGATAAAAAGGATCAGGTATTTGGAAATGAAACTATTGATTCTGGATAAAAGCATAAATGATCAAGGCTCCTGATTGAAATCGTATACCAATTGTATACTTATTTGGAGAATAAAAACAGACCCATTCTGCAAATAATATCTTATGTAGTTAAGTAATGAAACTCTGTGTAATTCACCTTATCAAAGCGAGCCGCGTCATTTTTGCCATTCAATTTACAGAATAATAAAGACAGCCGACGCTGCAGTGATCCCGCCCAGTAAGAAATTCATTTTCTGACGGCTCTTCCCGGGAGGAAACAGTTTGTTCAGCAGAGAACCGAAATAGGCCCAGACAGAAATGGAAAGAGGTGTGATGACCAGAAAAGAGGCAATGATCAGGAGAGCTGAGGGGAGGAAATCCTGTCCCTCCAGAGGAAAGACCGACATGGCGGTTATACTCATGATATAAGCCTTGGGATTCAGATACTGGAAAGCTGCCCCCTGGAGAGTTGTTAAAGGCTTCTGATTGTGATCCTCACTGCTGTTCACCCTGCTCTTAAAGGCAATTTTAAATGCCAGATAGAGGATATATGCGGTACCGGCAACTTTCAGAACATTTTTAAACAGAGGAAACTCCTGAAACAGATACCCCAGCCCCCATGCGCTCAGGATAAGCTGGCTCAAAAGCCCCAGGACGATTCCCGCAATCAGAGGCATGGTTTTTTTGTACCCGAACCGGGCCCCCGATGCGGTTAAAAGTATATTGTTGGGACCGGGTGTGACGGTCATGGACAGGGTAAACAGGATAACCGGAAATAAAATTGACTTCATAACTGACTCCTTTTGGCTTTTTTCGGATATACATCCTGAAACCAGTATGAAGGGAACAGCAAAACTGCAACAGATGCAGATATTTGACTTTTGAACCATAACAGATTACCCTTCTGTTATGGTTATGCCGGCAACAGAGTTTAAATATGAAGAAATTGCCCGTCAGATATCCCAAACACTGGATGCGGGAGAGATCCTGCCCGGATCACGGCTGCCCTCTCTCAGAATTATGAGCGGACGCTTCAACTGTTCCGTATCGGTGGTGATGCAGGCTTATGCTGTACTCGAAGCCCAGGGGCGTATTTTTGCCGTGGAGAAGTCGGGATATTTTGCAGCAGAAGGACAGACAGCCCCCCTCCCCTCTCCCCAGATGGAACACTTCTCACTACAGTCCCGGGAGGCCGAACCCATCAGCATCATGGGACGGATAGTGGAGGCCAGCAACGACCGGACCATTATCCCCCTGGGAGCGGGGGTGCCCGACAGTTCCTATCTCCCGATTTCCTCACTCAAGCGGGAAATCAATCAGTTAATGATCGACCAGCCGGAAACCCTAGTGGACTATACTGACGAACTGGGATCCCCTGAACTGAGGAAAGAGATTGCCACTGTGATGAGATTCCGCGGGGTTTCCGCAGCAACAGAGGAGATTCTTCTGACCAACGGCTGCTCCGAAGCACTCAGTTTGGCGATTCAGGTGTCCTCATCCCCGGGGGATGTCATCGCTATCGAAAGTCCTGTATTCCTTGGAATTATTCAGCTCCTGAAGGAACTGAAAAGACGGATTATCACCATTCCCACTTCCCCTGACAACGGGATGGATCTGGATTGCCTGGATGAAGTGCTGCAAAAGGAAGATGTCAAAGCGGTGGTAATGACCGCGCTCTACCAGAATCCTCTGGGCTATGTGATGCCTCCCGATGCAAGGGAGAGGGCTGTGAATCTGGCGGAACAATACGATCTGACACTTATTGAAGACGATATCTACCACGATTGTTCCTTTGAACATAAACAGGAGAAGTGCCTGAAAAGTTACGATCGGAACGACAGGGTAATCTACTGCTCCTCCTTTTCCAAAACCCTGGCACCGGCTATGCGGATTGGATGGATCATGGGAGGACGGTATCACCGGCGCTGCCGGAATCTGAAAATGGCAGGCACTCTGGGAAACAGCGGGCTCTTCCAGAAAGCCCTGGCCCGGTATATGAAGACCTCCCGCTATGAGAAGCATCTGATCCGTCTGCAGAAAACCATGGCCCGTCAGGCTCTGGAAATGAGAGCTCTCCTGAAAAAAAACTTTCCCCGCGAGACTGCCGTATCCCGTCCCCGGGGAGGCTATTACCTGTGGGTTCAGCTGCCCGGGAACACCGACTGCCTGGATATTTTTGAAAAGGCTCTGGCCCGGGGTATCAGCATTGTTCCGGGCCAGGCATTTTCTCCGGAAGAGAGATACCGGCACTGTATGAGGATCAGTTTTGCAACCCCCATAACAAAAACACTGGAAAAGGGAATAAGCGAGCTGGCCAGTTTAATTGAGAATTAAAGACAGGGACATAAGGGAGAATTAGAGGAATTCCTCTTCCACTTCCTTTGCACCGTCATCATAAAAGCCCTGTTCCTTCGGCTCCAGTTCTTTCAATAAGCGAAAAAATTCTCCCGCATGGACTTTTTCTTCATCCGCAATATCCATAAGGACTTTTTTAGCCAGTTCGTTGTCTGTGGAATCAGCCAGCTGCTCGTATAACTGGATGGCTTCATACTCAGCTGCAACCATAAAACGGATAGCTCTTACCAGTTCCTGATTGGTCAATTTTCTGTCAGTTTTCATCCCTGAAAAAGGATTGGCAAATTCGGGCATAGTGACTCCTTGTTTTCTGCTATAATGTTTATTTATATTAACCCATTATATGAAAACATAGTCAACTGTAAGGCCTCAGGATCGGTAGCCCCGAGGATTCAGGCTCTGCCACTTCCAGGCGGAAGCAACCATCTCTTTCAGTCCAAGACGGGCTTTCCAACCCAGTTCCTTCTCGGCCAGCTCCGGATCTCCGTACACGGTGGCCACATCGCCGTCCCGTCGGGGGCCGAACTCCCAGGGAATGGGATGACCACAGACCTCTTCAAAAGCCCGGATCATCTCAAGGACAGAATACCCCTTACCGGTACCGATATTATAGATGGAAACTCCCTGTTTCACCTGCAGTTTATCCAGAGCTTTCACATGGGCCTGAGCCAGGTCTACCACGTGGATATAGTCCCGCACGCCGGTACCGTCGGGTGTGGGCCAGTCATTTCCAAAAACCATGACTTTTTCCCGGATTCCCGCAGCGACCTGGGATACAAAGGGCAAAAGGTTATTGGGATATTCGGGATCTTCGCCTATCCGTCCGGATTCGTGGGCTCCTACAGGGTTGAAATACCGGAGGATGGTAATATCCCAGCTTTTGGCTTTGGCGGCATCAATCAAGATCTGCTCCATCATAAGCTTGGTATGGCCATAGGGGTTGGTAGCCTGAAGGGGAAAGTCCTCTTTTACGGGAACCGTAGCAGGATCCCCATATACCGTTGCAGATGAGGAGAAAACCAGCTGCTTAACGCCCTTTTCATCCATGACTTTATACAGGTTCAATGAGCCTGTAAGATTGTTTTCATAGTACATAAGGGGTTTCTGGACAGATTCGCCCACGGCTTTTAACGCAGCAAAATGGATAACCCCGGAAATGGAAGGTTCTTTGTCAAAGACCCCTCTGAGTGCATCAATGTCTTTCAGATCCACTTTATAAAAGGGTATTTTTACCCCGGTTAACTCTTCCACCCTTTTTACAGACTCCATGGATGAGTTGCACAGGTTATCCGCAAGAACAATATCATATCCTGCCCGGATTAGCTCTATATTGGTATGAGATGCAATATATCCGGCGCCGCCGGTTATCAGAATTTTCCCCACAATTGTACTCCTTTTACCGCAGGACGCAGAACTCAAAACCTAGCATATACTATTTTTCCGGGAACTTCAAGTACACGTGTACAACTAAAAAAAACATCCATCTCCGGAAGTCCCTATGGGGAGAATGTATCCAGAGCCCTTCTGATCTGTTCTGCAAAATCCCTGAGCATCAGGGGCTTCATTAATAGATGAGACACTCCCAGTGTCTTCAGCTTTTCAGGAGTCACCCTGCTGCTGTACCCCGTACACATAAGTACAGGCAGATCCTTCCGGACAGTCCGGATTTTCTCCACCAGTATATCTCCAGGGAGCTCTGGCATGGTGACATCTGCAATGATCAGATCAAAATATCCGGGATCTTTCATAAAAAGGTCAAAAGCTTCTGTACTGCTGGTCAGGCCGGTGACATCATACCCCAGAGGTCTGAGCAGCTCTTCTGCCAGTTTTACCTGAACCTCTTCATCGTCCACAAACAGTATCTTCTCTTTCCCGCCTTCGAGAACCGCTGGAGGACTCTGTTTTTCAAAGAGATCCTCTTTGTCGCAGCTGGGAAGATACACTGTGAAAGCGGTTCCTTTCTCCAGCTGGCTCTCCACTTTAAGAGCTCCTTCCAGCTGAGAAACAATACCATGTACCACCGAAAGTCCCAGTCCGGTACCTCCCCCGTGGACACGGGTGGTAAAAAATGGCTCAAAGATTCTGGCAATGGTCTCTTCGCTCATACCGCATCCCGTATCACGGACAATCAGCTCGGCATAACTCCCCGGCTTCAAAGTGAAAGAGGTAATGGTCTGGGTCTGAGGCAGATAAAACTCACGGAGGAGGATACTCAGGTCTCCTCCGTTTTCCTTCATGGCCAGCCCCGCGTTGGTACAGAGATTCATGACCAGCTGCTGCAATTGAGCCGGATCGGACTTTACGCAGACGGCAGTGCTTATCTGCTGTTCAATGATAATGGTGGAAGGCAGAGATGCTTTGAGCATACCAACAGTTTCCTTGATGATGGCGCTGAAGTTGACAGAGACCTTCTCTCCTCCGCCCTGTCTGCTGAATGCCAGGATCTGATTGGTCAGCTCCTTTGCCCTGTTGCCGGCGCTGAGAATATTGTCAAAATAGGTATGGAAGTCAGAATCCGGTTCACTGATCATCTTTCCCAAATCAGAATATCCCACAACAGCACTGAGAATATTATTGAAATCATGGGCGATTCCCCCGGCCAGTGTTCCTATTGCCTGAAGCTTCTGCGACTGGCTGGCCTGGGCTTCCATATTTTTCTGATCGGTGAGATCCCTGATGGCAGCCACCCGTACGGGATGTCCTTTGAACTCAATTTCCCTTAAGCGGATCTCAACGGGAAACTCTTCTCCGTTTTTCTTCCGGGCCGTTACTTCATAGGGGTCCGTATTATTCTCATCGATCCGCTGCTGCACCATGGCTCTGGATTCAGGAGGAAAGATTTTCTCAAGCATATTCCCGCCCAGAATCTCCTCGGCTTCAATGCCGAACATATCCAGAAAAATCTGGTTAAACTGAATTGCCATCCCGTTTTTATGGATCACAATCCCTTCCCATGTTGCTTCTGACAGCTCCCGGAGAGTTCTTTCCACCTGATGCTTTCTTAACACATTTACAAAGAGAGCAATAGCAATAATGATTAATGATACAACCGAGACCAGTGACACCAGGATTTCGGTTTTGTACTCTTGCAGAAGTGAATAGCTCTGATTGACAATAATGCTCTCTTCGGGAAGGTCATCAAGAGAGATATGGTATCTCTCCAGTTGGGGATAGTTGAACATAAACCGGTTCAGTCCCTCTTTGACCACAGGGATACTCTCAGGAGCTTCCCCTGCCAGAATCCGCTGACCGATTTCGGCCATTTTGGTGCCGTGAGCATACCCCCAGATGAGCTTTCCCCCCAGGGCACCCGAGGCGATATTAAACTCAACCAGACAGTAAACAGGTACCCTGCTGGCAGAAACAATCTGTTCTCCCGATTTTTCATAGGTAAAAAAGCGCCCATCCCGGTCAGAGTAATATACCCCCAGAAGAATCAGTGATTTATCCGAAAGGGAAGAGATTTTTTTCTGAAGTTCCTTCAGTGGAAGATCCCCGGAATAGTTCAGATGCACCCTGTTTTCCAGGTAGGCCAGTCTCTGTTCCAGATCACGCTTCCAGGCACGGCCTGTAGGAAGATAGTCGTTAATGATATAGATCTCTTCGGTTTCCGGATGCAGTTTAAGAGCCAGATCCACTGTATCTTCTACAGAAATTATCTCTGCAATTCCCGTAAAGTCGGGCAGACCGTCTATCATCCACTCCTCAAAATCGTTAACTCCCGAAAAAACCACAGGAACATGAGGGAAAAGGACGTCATGATTGTTCCTTAAAAAATCAAAGGCATTGTTATCCGAGCAGAGGATGAGGGATAGATCTGTTTGGATATATTTCTTTGCCATAAAATCCCGAAAGGCTTCATAATAGGCTTCAGAAGTGAATTCCTTGGTATCCATATGTTCAATATGGAGAACAATGTTGTTCCTGTCCGGATCAAGAACATCTTCGATGCCTTTCAGTATCTCCCGCGGCCAGCTCATCCGGGAATCATAGGAGTTCAGGTACAGGACATGCACAGGATTATCCTGCACCTGGGAAAAAACAGAAAGAGAGGCAGACAGGAAAAACATTACAGAAAGAAAGGTTTTGTGTCTCATATCCTGGTAACAAGTATAGTATACCTTTCTTCTATAAATGTCTTTTTTTTTCTGTTATCAGAGAGAGCAGGACGGCACGGGAGCAGAAACAGGCGCCGGATCCAGTTTGATCATCTCAATGGTATTGCTCCTTGATGTTCTCCCGATGACTCCGCTCATAGACCGGAAAAGGACATGCTCCTCTTCCAGTTCTACAAAAAGCCCCTGTCTGACCATGACAAGATCACTGCACATGGAGTGAGTGAGATCAGGCTGAAACAGAAGATCACCGTATTCAGGATCAGAAACCTTAAACTCGGCCTGGTTGGTAGCAAAAGCGGCAATATTGCCTTTTGTATCAAACTGAAGGGAGTTTTTCTCGCCGTTCATGCCATTGGGATCAGGATCAAAGGCGTTGACTTTTCCGAAGGGGGTCTGAATTTCCACTGGCTCCGAGGGTTCGCAGGATGCCAGGGAGCCATCCGGGTGAAATGAAACACCCCTGCGGATTTTCATTTTTCCCACAGGTGTGGTAATAACAGCCTTTTCCCTGGGCCAGAATGTGACACTCTTTAATTCTCCGGTCTCATAAAAATGAAGATAAAGGAGTTTCACTTCCAGGTCTCCCACCGAAGTGGGTATTTTCACAGTTTCAGCAAGCTCGTATTCATTGGTTTCGCTCCAGTACCCGGAGAGCTTTCCGTTTAAAGGAAAGAGGCGGCAGAGTTCTCCCCCCGGATAGAAGGTCAGAAGCTCCGCAGAAAAGGTACCGCAGGAAGTTTTGATATTCACCGCATCCTGAAGCGGGATAGACCGGATATTACCATATTTGTCAAACCTGACAGGCATCAATTTTTTCCGTCCGAAATCCTCGGTTTTATAGACAGGAACCAGAGGACCTGCAGAAGTTTCATACACCGTTTCTTCCAGGACCTGAACTGCTTCAAGCAACCCATTGTGCTTTCTGTACTCAGTATGTTTAATATTTTTAAAAGGATTCATATTTGGAACCTCCCTGTCTTAAAAAAAGCAAGGATTGTGCCATGTTAAATCCTGAAAAAAACAATATTCCATATCATTTCAATGAAAGGAATTAAACAGAAAAACCTCAAAAAGAATTTCTTGGGCGACATCCCCTTAAAGATACATATATGTAAGTATTTTCCCAATTTTACCTATAGGAAGATTCAATAGACAAGAGGAACAAAGGCAAATCCAGAATACTCTTCCTCTATCAAACGGCTTCCACTCTTCCGGACTTTCCATAGGGAATTCTTTACCGGGATGACCAGGATTCCCTGATCATCCAGCTGTTCCACCAGGGAATCCGGAAAAATACGGGCCGAGGCGGAAACCAGAATGCGCTGAAATTTCTGTCCGGGGATTCCCAAATCCGGTCCGGCCTTGTAAACCGCCGCCCAGGGAAAGGAGTAGACAGATAGGTTGTTTTTCCCGAAATTCACCAGTTCCTCCACCCTTTCCAAACCTGTAACGGCACCCTCTGGTCCGCACAGGAAAGCAAGAAGCGCCGTTGTCCATCCTGATCCGGTCCCTATATCGAGAATGGACTGCCCCCTCTTTACATTCAGAAGATTCAGCATAAACGCAACTGTATAAGGCTGACTGATCGTCTGTCCCCATCCCAGAGGAAGAGCTCTGTCATCGTAGGCGAAGATCTGCTGGGAAGGAGGAACAAAATCCCTCCTGTCTACCCGAGAAAAAGCCCGCTCCAGATCAGGACAGGATAAGACATCCCGCCTTTTCAGATGGTCAATAAGGGATTCAAGTGATGTCATGATCCCCTCCCCGGAAACTTCACCTGAAAAGTACAACCAAAGTCGTTATATCATCCACAAGAGGGGCTGAATGCCTGAACTGATCAAGCTCATCGTACAGGATGGATGAAAAACCGTCTCCCAGTTTTTTAAAGTTCTTGACCAGGCAGTTTTTGATCCTCTCCATACCGAATTTCTCTCCAAAAGGGTTGAGACAGTCTTCGGCACCGTCGGAATAGATAAATATGCTTTTCAGATTATCCATCTCATACACCTGCGGAGCATCCCTGAAAATCACAATATCCTCGACTCCCAGAGGCCTGTACTGGGCAGAGACTTTTTTTGCCCGGATTTTTCCTTCTTCAGAGAGAATAAAAAACGGCGCGGTATAACCGAAATTATAGGCATAGACTTTTGACTCATTCTTCCGTATAAACAAAAACAATCCGCTGACAGAACTATCCTGGGGAATCTCTTCCAGAAGAAGAGAATTCAGCCCCAGGATCAATTTTTCCACATCTTCCTTTTCCAGTTCATGGAGATAATTCCGGGTTTTGAAATAGGCATCGATCATGACACTGATCATGGATGCGGTAATATGATCTGCATTCACATCAAAACAGGAGATCATGGAAAGATTTTCCGAAATATGGGCGGAATAGTAGTAATCTCCTCCCAAATCATGGGACAGGCGGATATCTGCCTGAATACGGAAGGAGGAATCTTCTATGAGATTTCTTTCCAGAACCTTCTGCTGCATCTTTCTGGCCTGCTTTACTTCCCAGTTCTGAATATCCGAAATATGCCTGATAATATTATGAAGACTCACCACTCCGAACAGATTATTGTTATGATAAACCACATAGTATTTCAGCTCTTCCAGTTCTCCGCCGGCAATCTGCAGAAAAAGTTTTCTGATATTTTCACGGCTGTTGATGCTTTCGTAATTTCCCTGATGCAGATTCAGAGACGAAACCGGTTTGCTGGCATTCCGGAATCCTATCTTATCCTGTTCAAGATCATCCCTGCTCAAGACTCCGTATCCCTGCTCCAGTTCTACCGGCAGGGCCTGCAGTTCCGGATCATTTTCAAAGTAGCCGATACTGTCTCTGACTGTGATAATACCGCTGATAGGTTCAACGCACTCGGTAATATACCCTATCTGGGTTCTATGAAAATCAAAGTCATTGAGCTTATCCATTTTGTGCCTCCGAAGGTTCCGTACTCCCTACTATATACCCGAAATTCTACTAATAAAAGAAAAAATCGTCCTTCTTGATGGCCAAAACAATACAATTATGTAGCTTTGCAAAAATAAACCTTCCAAAATGTGCCCCAAAAATCCATTTTTTAACCTTTATGTACATTATGCCGTTTTAAACCTTTATGTAATTTTCTGTTATTTCTATTTATTATATGAATTTAATAAATAACAGGCACATTTTTTATACATTTATGTATATACTGGTACAGTTATTGCTAATATTACCTACAACTTCTAAAAAACTGGAGAACACTTAGAGATGAAAAAATTATTATCACGAGTGGGTATTGCGACCGTGCTTCTGCTGGTCATCCCCTTCTCTTCCCTTTCAGCCGCTGATACGAATATGGCGGATATCATCAGAGGTCTGGATACCTTCTGGGTTCTGTTTGCAGCGTTTCTTGTTTTCTTTATGCAGGCGGGATTCGGTATGGTTGAAGCCGGATTTATCCGGGCAAAAAACACAACCAATATTCTGACAAAGAACTTTCTGGATTTCTGTATGGCCTCCCTGGGGTATTTCCTTTTTGGTTACGCCCTGATGTTTGGAACAGGAAACGGTTTCATGGGACTTTCCGGCTGGTTTATGGTCGGAGCAGAAAGCGCAGCCGACGTACCCCTCTTTGCTTTCTGGCTCTTCCAGGCGGCGTTTACCGGAGCTGCGGCAACAATCGTTGCCGGAGGAATGGCTGAACGAATGAAATTCAAAGCGTACCTTATTTACTCGTTCCTGATTTCCGCGTTTGTCTACCCTATCGTTGGCCACTGGGTGTGGGGCGGCGGCTGGCTGGCAAGCATCGGCTTCAACGATTTTGCCGGTTCCGGTGTTGTTCATACCACAGGTGGTGTGGCAGCCCTGATCGGTACCATGATGCTCAAACCCCGTACAGGAAAATACAGACCTGACGGTACTGCCAAAATGATTGCAGGACACAATATTCCCCTGGCGTCACTGGGTGTATTTATCCTCTGGTTCGGCTGGTTCGGTTTCAACCCCGGTTCCACCCTTTCTGTTGGAAACGGAGACCTTATCGCCCGGGTGGCAATCAATACAAACCTGGCAGCAGCAGCCGGTGGTATACTGGCCATGATCACCATATGGAAACAGTCCGGCAAACCCGATCTTTCCATGGCCCTTAACGGTGCTCTGGCAGGTCTGGTAGCCGTAACAGCTCCCTGTGCGTTTATTGATCCCTGGGCAGCCATTGTGATCGGTGCCGTTGGCGGCGTACTGGTCGTTCTGGCAGCTATCGGACTGGATAAACTGAAGATTGATGATCCTGTCGGCGCCTTCCCTGTTCATGGTGTGAACGGTATCTGGGGAACCCTCTCTATCGGTATTTTCGGAAAAGCCGCTCTGGGACTCCCCCATGACGGTCTGGTATACGGAGGCGGTTTTGCCCAGTTTGGTATTCAGGCCCTTGGAATTGCCGCCATCATTGTTTTTGTTGTTGCCACCATGGGGACAATCTTCAAGGTAATCGACCTTACAATCGGTCTGAGAGTTACCAAAGAAGAAGAAAACCTGGGTCTGGATATCGGGGAACACGGACTGGAATCCTACACAGGTTTCCAGATTATCGAATAATACGAAGAAAGAGAGGCATATATAATGTATTTGATTACAGCACTGGTACAGCCCCAGAAATTTGAAGACGTAAAACAGGCTCTGTTTGAAGCTGACGTTCATAAAATGACCGTAACTTCCGCAAAAGGATGCGGTCAGCAGAAAGGATACAACGAAAGTTTCCGCGGCGTTCACACAGAAGTGATCCTGAGAAACAAAATTCAGATTGAAATCGCCGTAACCGAACCCTTCCTGGAAAAAACCATCGATGCGATCGTAAAAGGGGCCAGAACCGGAAATATAGGAGATGGAAAGATTTTTGTTACCGAACTGAAAGAGTGCGTACGGATCCGCACCGGAGAAAGAGGTTTGGATGCCATAGGCTGATTCAGTATATAATCCAATACCTTGAAGAGTCCCGGAATTGATTTTCCGGGACTTTTAAATCTTATCATTTAGATAAATATTAAAAAAATGACTCCCAGCTCTAGAAGTAACAAGTGAAAATTTTCCCAATAAGTTAAATATATTCAATAAATTCCAGTTCTACTCCATTTGGGTCCTTAACCAAGCCGTTTTTAACTCCAAGTTCAGATGTGAAATCAACAGGGTAATGAAACTTATACCCAGCCTCATCCAGAGCCTTCTCCACCTCTTTCACATCATCAACTTCAAAAGCTAAATGACGTAAAATACCTCTTTCATTAGGTTTGAATGAAGCATCATCAGTATGATAGAGATATTCTGTGAGTTCCAGTTTCTGCCCACCGGGAATTTTAAAATAATGACAAATATGGTCTCCCAATTTTACAGATTCCAGAAATTTAAATCCTAAAAGTTCTCCATAAAATCTCTTTGTTGCTTCTAAATTCTTTACTACTATAGTGACATGATCTACTTGTTTAATCTTCATAGAAGAGATTCCTTTCAATTATCTGATTATTATGTCTGATTTCTATAAATCATCATTATTCAGCTGTCCTTGAATAACTTTATTCATATCTGTCAGCGTCATATCAAGATGTTTCAACATAGCAGAGGTTGCTAGACGAGCATCACGATTTTTTAAACTTTCACAGATTAATTCATGCTCCCTGATTGTATTATCTGAATGTTCTTTTACTGAAATAGACATAACCCGGTACTTTTTTAATTCTGCAGCAAGAAGAGTATTAATTTTATTTAGTAGTGCATTATGAGACATAAGCACAATTTGAGTATGGAATTCTTCATCCAGTTTGGCCATAAGGCTTATATTCTTTTCTTTTTCTGCATTTATAAAATCCTTATGAATCTTTAGAAGAGTTTCTAATTCTTCTTCAGTTCCTCTTTGTATGGCCATTCTGATAGCAAGAGGCTCTATGGCTTCCCTTACTTCTGTATAGTCCTCTAGAGTTGGAACTGATTCAATAAACCACTTTCTGACCGTATCATAATCATGAGAATTATTATCACTAACAAAAGCCCCGCGGCCAGGGATCAATTCTACATACCCTTCAACCTGAAGAGCTTGCATAGCTTCTCTTACAGAAGAACGACTGACTTGAAGTATTTCACAGAGCCTGGCTTCAGTTGGGAGTTTCTCCCCTACTGCAAACTGACCGCTTATGATCGATTCCTTTATGGATTCTGCAACTTGTTTTGTAACTGATACTCTTTTTACTGATTTCATCATATTGTCCGACAAAAAACATAGTAACACCTAATTATGTCAGCAGTCAAGAATTTATCATTAATAACAAACATTTAATACAACATATCTTATTTACTTACTATATAGATATATAATAAATTTTTACTCAAAAAAATCATTATTATTGACAGATCTGATTTTTGAGGCAATAATTTTAGAAACACAAAAATTGTCCGACAATCTGCTGTCATTCAATTTCAAGGAGGATCTTTATGAAAAGGAAAATTTTAGTTTTGGGCTTACTGCTCATATCGATGAGTGTGGTTCTTTTTTCTGAGGGGAAACAGGAAAAAAGTGAGGATTCGGGGAAAACAATCATTACTTTCCGCTATTGGGCAGATAACACTGACTATTCTCAGCTAATGCAAAATATTATCAAGAAATTTAATGCAGAAAATGAAAACGGTATCTTGGTAGTCGGAGAAGAAGTTCCCTGGGATGGTGGTGCCTATTCAGAAAACTTATTCAATACGATGATGGGTGGAGGAGATATTGATTGTGCTACCTGGAAACTGACATCCACTCCCCTGTTTGTCAATAATGATCTTTTGGAAGACCTAACTCCTTACATAAACAATTGGTCCAAAAAAGATGATATAGACGGCAATATATACAACATTATGAAAAAAGCAGGAAATTCCGAACAGATCTATGTCATGCCCTGGAATATTCAAGTTCTATACGTATATTACAGACCTTCAATTTTTGAAAAAGCCGGAATTAGCGTTCCTACTACATACAGTGATTTTCTGGAAGCCATTAAAAAATGTACTATGGACGTCGATGGAGACGGCAAAACCGATGTATATGGTTATGGTATGAGAGGCGCCAAGGGCGGTCAGGAACCATGGGGAAGTTTTATTAGCGGTAGAGGCGGAAGCTTTGAAGATCTTATGAGCACCGGATCTGTAAAAGGAATGCAGGATTTTATAGATATCTACAAAAAAGGCTATGTTCCTCCTACGGCTCCAAACGACGGTTTTAGTGAAATCATTACAAACTTCAAATCAGGTCTGACTGCCATGACCATTCACCATACAGGTTCTTCTAAAGGTATGGTTGAAACTTTCGGAGATGATGTTTCTGCATTTCCTTTCCCCAAAGGAGTTGGTCAATGGACCTCTATGGGTGATACCGAAACAGTTATTTTTAAAACCAGTAAAAACAAAGATGCTGCTTTTGAGTGGATTTCTTATCTGGCTGCCGGAGAAGGACAAAAAATGTGGTGCGAAGGAACAGGAAATGTCCCTGTCAGCAAAACTGTATCCCAAGGGGCATTCTTTCAGGATAATCGTTTTATGAAAGCGTCTATTGACAGTCAGAGTTATGCCGGGATCCTTCCTATTCTTGATACAACAACAGAGTGGATATCTGTTATCTGGCCGAACACAGTTGCTCAAGCCTTGTCTGGAAAGATCAGTGCTTCTGAATGCATGAATATTCTGGATAAAGGACTATACAGATAATCATTTTGAAAGTGTGTTAATAATCGGGGCGGTTCACGGACCGCTCCTTTTTTCAAACTCTTTAGGAGTAATATGTGGATAAAACAAATAAAAATATATGGCCATATGTATTAGTCGCTCCTGCGGTTCTGATCATTGCCGGGGTGGTATTTGTTCCCATTTTGAATGCTATTGTCATGAGCTTTCAGAACTACGACCTCAGACGACCTCAGGAGATAGGTTTCATTGGGCTGATGAACTATGTAAATATGTTTAAAGACCCACTCTTCTGGGGCGCTCTATGGAGAACGATCCTATGGGTATTCTTTGGAGTCGGTTTTCAATTTATTTTCGGTTTTCTATTAGCTATTCTGCTGAATCATAAATTTGAGGGACGCGGTTTAGTCCGTGCTGTCAGTATGATTCCCTGGGTAACTCCGGGTGTTTTAATCGGTTTAATGTGGCGTTGGATCTATGACGGGAACTTTGGGGTATTGAACGACATTTTAATGAAACTCCATATAATTAATGATAACATACCTTTTCTTTCGTTAACATCCAGCTCTCTTCCCTGTGTAATTGTTGCTATTATCTGGCAGGGAATCCCTTTCTTTGCTCTGATGCTACTGGCAGCACTGCAGGTTGTCCCAGAAGAATTGTACGAAGCCGCTGCAATGGATGGAGTAAACCGAATTCAGCGCCTATTTTATGTAACCATACCCTCTATTAAAAATTCTCTCTATGTGACCCTGCTGTTGAGAATTATCTGGGTTGCCAACTCAGTAGATGTTATATTCAACATGACACAGGGCGGTCCTGCCTACTCAACACAGACCTTAAGTGTATATGTCTATAATAAGGGAAATGCTCTGAATCTTGGTTATTCATCTGCTATGGCTATTTTTCTGGCCATTCTTCTCTCAATGGTTGCCATCCCCTATCTGTCAGCCACTTTCAAGGATGCAAAATGAAAAATAAATTAGATATCAAGCAGGTATTCTTACTCTTCCTGCCTTTAATTATAATCTTACTCTTTCTTCTGTTTCCCTTTTACTGGACTTTGGTGACTTCCTTAAAAACAGAAAGTGAACTGTACGGAACGGCAACTTATTGGCCGAAAGAGATCACCTTCGAATCTTATACAAAACTGTTTACAACAACTGTTAACTTCTTTTCTGCTATGAAAAACAGTTTTATCGTGGCTTTCCTGACTTCGATAGTTTCTTTGTCAGTATCCACTTTAGCCGCATATGCCTTCTCCCGGTATAGATTCAAAGGAAGAAAAGCATTGATGCTCATGTTCCTCTCTAACAACATGTTTCCAACAGTCCTCTTACTGATACCTCTCTACGCCATTATGAGAAAAATGGGGCTTCTGTATACTCATGCGTCACTTGTATTTTCCTATACAACCTTTACGATCCCCTTTTCTGTTTGGCTGTTAAACGGATTCATTAATGACTTGCCTATTTCTCTGGAAGAGGCAGCGTTGATAGACGGCTGTAACAGAGGGACAGCTTTTATACGGATTATTCTTCCCATTATGACCCCCTGCCTGATGGCTACAGGGATTTACATTTTTATGAACTCATGGAACGAGTACACTTTTGCTATGATGTTTACCAATGTCGCCAGCCGTACGATTCCCATAGCTCTAAAAAATCTTATAGGACAGCTGGGGGTTCAGTGGGATCTCCTGACAGCGGGAGGGATCGTTACGATCATTCCGGTTTGTATAATGTTCTTCTTTGCCCAAAAGCATCTGGTTGCCGGGATGACAGCCGGAGCCGTAAAAGGGTAACTATCGTTACATAATATTAAAGAGGTGTTTAAAGTATGCATGATTCGAAAGTTGTAAAAATTGATACATATCTCATTGAAACAAAAGCCAAGGGTGATTTCTCCGACGCCACAAGAAAAGTTGAAACCATCGGCTATGTTGTAGTCGATATCACTACGGATGATGGAATTCACGGTTACGGACTTACCTACCATGAAGTGGGGGGAGAAGCCATTTGCGAGTTCATCCGTTCTTCCATCGGACCTAAAATAATCGGCCGGTCTCCCCTGGAAACAGAGGCAATCTATGACGAAATCTTTGCCTACATGAGAGGAGTAGGACGCAAGGGACTGGCTTTCTGCGCCTACAGTGCACTGGATATTGCCCTGTGGGATATTAAGGGTAAAATGTTTGGACTGCCTCTATACAAATTGCTGGGAGGAAGCCGGACACAGATCGACTGTTATGCTACCGGCGGCTGGACGTCCTACACCATCGATCAGCTCATTGATGAAGCGAAAATCATGAAGGATGCCGGATTCAAAACAATCAAGGTTAAAATCGGCGTAGATGGCGGAAAGAATCCCAATGAGGATGCCCGTCGTATCCTGGCTCTCAGCGAAGCCATCGGGCCGGATATGGGAATCATGCTGGATGCAAACAATGCTTTTACTTCAGCGGTGGCACTAAGACTGGCATATAAACTGAGGGACTGCAATATTGTCTTCTTTGAGGAACCTGTTTTTGCAGATGACCTTCCGGGACTCGCACGATTCAGAGCGGCCGGGATTCTCCCCTGCGGATCAGGAGAACATGAATATACCAGGTATGGAGCCAGAGATCTGATCGCCAACGGCTGTATAGACTACCTTCAGTCAGATATCACCCGATGCGGCGGTTTTACCGAAGGCCGGAAAATGGTATCCTTTGCCCAGGCCTATAATATTCCCTACGCTCCCCACGGATTCGATTTCATTCATATGCATCTGCTTTCCGCTTTCTCCAACGGCGTGATTCTGGAAAGTCTGTTTATGTTTAATGAACTTGTCGAGAGAACTTTTACAAATGCTCCGACTCCTGTTAACGGAGTTATGAACATTCCCGATCGCCCGGGTCTTGGTGTTGATCTGAACTATGATGAACTGACACTTTTTGCAAGTGTAACAGAATAAAATAATTAAGGAATAATAGCTATGAAAGATGAATTGTTTGATGTATCAGGAAAAATTGTGGTAATTACTGGCGGTCTTGGACAGATCGGAGCAGAGTTTGTTAAAGAATTCTACAAAAGAGGATCCAAGGTTGCTGTCCTCTCCCGTTCTGCCAATGCAGAAAAAGCCGAAAAAATATTGGGAAAAAAGACTCTGGACAGTGGAAATGTCAAATGCTATGCCGTTGATATTACCAAGAAAAATTCCATTAACACTTTTCTGGATGATCTGGAAAAAACCTGGGGTGTTCCCGATGCTCTAGTAAACAACGCCGGTATCGATACCCAGCCCAGTGCGCCCCCCGAAGTCTCCGGTCCTTTTGAAGAGTTTCCCGAAGAAGTATTTCGGGAAGTAGTAGAAACCAACCTGACCGGAACCTTTCTGATGTCTCAGGCCGTAGGTGCACGAATGGTAAAAGCCGGTAAACCCGGATCTATCATCAATATCGGTTCTATCTATGGTATGGTCAGCCCCATTCAGGATATTTATGCCTATAAAGCTGAAAAAACCGGCGTTCCCTTTATTAAACCTGTTGCTTACTCTGCGGCTAAATCCGGTATCTATAATCTGACACGCTACTGTGCTACCTACTGGGGAAAGAAGGGTATACGTGTGAATACTTTTACTCCTTCAGGTGTATGGCGGGATACCCAGGATGCTGAATTCCAGAAAAACTACTGCGACAGAATGCCTATCGGCCGTATGGCTCAGGCAGATGAATACAACGGAGCCATTATCTTCCTGGCTTCTGATGCTTCCAAATATATGACAGGTTCCAATCTGATTATGGATGGAGGATGGACCGCATGGTAGACCTGCCTATCCAAAATGACTGTATCTACTCCGCTCTCTTTACACCAGCTACAGCTGGGGGCGAACTTGATACTGATCGTATGAAAGAGCTGGTCCGGTTTGAAATAGATCACGGTGTAGAAGGATTCTACTGCTGCGGATCCTCAGGAGAAGGTCTTCTTCTGGAAAAAGAGGAACGGATGAAGATTGTGGAGATCGTTGCTCAGGAAGCAGGTGATAATGTTCCCTTTATTGTTCATACGGGGGCTTTAAGCACCAGAGAGGCAATAACTCTGTCAAAACATGCAGAAAAAAACGGAGCTTCTGCGGTTTCCCTGATTCCGCCGATTTACTACAAATACAAGCAGGAAGAGATTTTCCAGTACTACAAAGATGTGGTTGATGCGGTAGGTCTTGGTGTAATCGTCTACAACATCCCTCAGTTTACCGGGATCTCCTTTTCCAAGGGTAACAGTGTTCTGGAAGATGAAAAGATTATCGGAATTAAGCATACATCTATGAACCTGTATGAACTGGAACGGATTAAGCAGGCCTTTCCGAAAAAGATGATCATAAACGGATTCGATGAAATTTGGCTGTATAGTCTGACGGCCGGTGCAACATCGACCATCGGAACGACGGTTAATGTGTGTTCAAAACTCCTCAGAGCAATTAAAAATGCTTTTGATAAGGGGGAGATTCCCCAGGCTCAGGGATTACAAAGCAAACTCAATGAATTTATCGAAACTCTGGTTAACATCAATGTTTTCCCTGCTGCCAAATACTGTATGAATGTTTTAGGGCTTGATATTGGTAATTGCCGTAAACCCTTCGGCACTCTTACCAGTTTGGAAAAGACAATGATAGAAGATGCTATGCAAAAAATATCAGATTTCTTGTAAAACCTACGATGTAAACTTCCTGGAGGAGCCCAACTTAAGGTTCCTCCATTTTTTTATAACTCCCCCAGTATGCAGATAACCCCAGGCCGTTTAAAAGAAGAGCCCCCCTCGTGGATCTTCAATAAAAGAATAAACTTTTAGCACAATTCCAATAAATTTACAGGTGTATTCAATCTTATTAAATTAAACAAGAAGGAGCTGAAGAGCGAAACTATCTATTCTTAAAGAAAACTATCCTTAGCAAATAGTATTGTATAAAGAAAAGCAACTGGAATCTCCGACAACTTTTCGGATTATGAAACTGAATAAAATGGTCTCCATCCAGATCATGCAGAAGGCAGGTACGAATATCCTTTATGAATAATGGGATTTGTCCTTCCATAGACCGTCTGTCCGGGCCTCAACCACTGTACAAAGTCAGGAAGTATAGAAAAAAAATCCCGCCTTATTAAAAAGCGGGAAAATAAAAAGTAGTTCCTGAAACCTTTTATTAAGGCCTCAAAAGATTTTATTTCATTAATATATTAGGCAACCATGTAATCATTTCAGGAATGAAAACTGTTAACATAAGGACAACAACAAGAGGGAATATAAAAGGTATAACAGAGCGGGATAAACGATGAATCGGTACTCCCCCCACCTGACTTATAGTAAATAAGCACATCCCGAAAGGCGGTGTTACCTGGCCTATCATCAGATTGAGAATCATCATTACACCAAAGTGAACATAGTCAAACTGCAATTTCTCTACAATGGGCAGAAGTATGGGAAGAAGCATTATTAAAATAGCCCCGGGTTCCATAATCATACCAAGAAGAAACAGCACAACATTAATTATAAGAAGAATGACTGTGGGATTCTCGGATATTGAAAAAAGAGTATTAGAGATTACCTGAGTAAATCCTTCATTGGTCAGAAGAAAAGAGAATAAAGTCGCCGTACCGATAATAAAAATGACATTTGCTGATGTAACAGCTGTATTTCTTATGGCAGTAATAAGCTTTTCTATCGAGATCTCTTTATACAGCAGCCCTCCCACGAGAAGAGCATAAAAAACAGCTACCGCTGAAGCTTCTGTTGGTGTAAACAACCCTGTAACGAATCCGCTTAAGATAATTACCGGTGTAAGAAGGGGGATAAGGGAGCGGAAAAATTCCATAGCAAGATTTTTTATTGAAAACCTGCTTCGCGGATATTTCTTTTTAATGGAATAAAAGAAAATCATAATCATCAGGGCTAACATCATAGCCAATCCGGGAATGATTCCTCCGAGAAAAAGCTTTCCTATGGAAACACTGGCAATACCGCCGTAAATCACAAAAGGAATACTGGGCGGGAATATTGGCCCGATGGTTGAACTGGCTGCGGTCACAGCACTGGAAAAATCATCATCAAACCCTGAATCTCTCATGGCTTTAAGCTCAACCGTCCCGAGACCTCCCGCATCAGCAATGGCTGATCCCGACATACCGGCAAATATAACACTAGCCACAACATTAGCATGTCCCAGACCGCCAGGAATCCATCCAACATTCGCTTTGGCAAAATTAAAAATCTTATCCGTAATTCTACCGACATTCATAAGTTCCCCTGCCAGGATAAACAGAGGAATGGCAATAAATGTAAAAGAATCAATTCCCGTAACCATTTTCTGAGCGACAACGATAAGGGGATATCCATAGGATACAAGAGAGAAAACTGCACTCAATCCTATGGAAATAGCAACTGGGAATCCGATTGCAATGAGGGCAAAAAATAGGAGAAAAAGTACTAGCATGATATTATGTCCTTTCCCAGAGAGTCGAATCCTCACCTTGCATCAGAGAAGAAGGAGAGACCAGAACTTCCAGAATCTTCACCAATGTCTGGAAAATGAGTAAGCAGCCAGCGGTTACCACTGCCAGATAAAGCCAGCAGGTAGAAACAGGAATAGTAGAAAATTCCTGAGCTCTGGCAAACTGACTGACTTGCAGCCCCGCCTTTACCATAATCCAGAAAAGGAACAGGGATAGCACATACCTGCCAATTGTGACGATTTTATGCACCCCGGGGGAGAAGTAATGATCAATCAGATCAAAACGTATAAGGATATCCTTATCATTAACATAAATAAGCCCCAGAAAACACATCCAGACAAATATCAACCGGTTCACATCTACAATCCACTGAAATGAAAATCCCAGTATATTTCTTACAAGTACCGATGTGATAATCAATATCGCCATGGAAGCAACAGTCAGTACCAGAAGGTACCCGATAATCCAGGTAATTTTACTATTTATATTTTTTAATTTATTTACAATCATCCCATATAACTCCCGAGGTACATTTCGAATCTTTTTTAATTATTCCTCAGAGTATCAATCAACTCTTTATCAAACCATGGTTCATCAGCATATGAATTGTAAAAGTCATCAATTCCAACCATAAAACTTTCACGGTCGGGATTCATATCGATCTCGACACCTCTGTTCTTCATAGCTTCAAGGGCAGAGACATTGTCTCTTTCAATTTCATCAAATGACCATTTAGCTGCCGCGATGGCTTCCTCTTTTATCAGTTTCTGCAGATCCGAAGGAATAGTCGCCCATTTGGCGTTATTCATTACCATGGTCAGCCCCATCCACATATAATTAATCATGGAATAGTAATTCTGAACTTCATACACCTTGCTGGCAACAGAGTGATACGGTGCATTATCCTGGGCTTCCACAACACCTGTTTTCAGAGCCATATACAATTCAGTAATAGGCATGGGTGTAACAATAGCATCCCAGCTGCTCCAAAGATCTACATAAGTATCAATACCGGGGACTCTGATTTTCAGACCTTTAACATCTTTCAGACTATGTACCGGAGTATTGGATGTACTGAGATGACGCATTCCGTTATCTCCTGTGGAGAGATATACCAGACCGAATTTTCCCATATCGGCAAAGATTTCCTCTCCCACGGGCCCGTTAACAACCTCGTAAGCCTCCTGAGCATTGTCGAAAAGGAAAGGCAGATCGAAAATTTTGGTCTTGTCATAAAAAGTCGAATAACCGCCTGTACCGGCGAACATAATATCAATAGTCCCGATTCTGGTGGACTCTATACCTTCCCGGTCATTACCCAGCTGACCGCTGTGAAAAACCTCTACATTCAGTGCTCCTTCAGACTTCTTATTGACGTTTTCTGCAAAAAGCATTAAAGCTTTAGTAGGAACTGCTGTGGGGTTGGTAGGAACATAGGCTTTGAGCTTGATCGTTTCCGAGCCGCTGTCCTTCTGCCCCTCAGCGCTTAAAGGCAGAATTGCCATTGAGATTGCGCAGAGCAAAACCAGTAGTTTTTTCATTTCTAACTCCTTATATTTGAGAATGTTTTATTTGTCATCGGAATGTCTGCTGAAAGACATATCCGCATAGACCTTTTTAAGATGATCGATCATGGCTTTTTTAGCAGCTATCGGATCCTTTTTCATGATTGCTTCTGCTATTTTCCTATGAGGGACAATGGCATTGTCAGCATGATACTGGACAGAGAAGGACCGCTTTCTGTAGTCAGCAAAAGCATCTACAACAAATTTATAGATATTACATAAAACCTGATTATGAGTGGCATCTACAATAGCCTGATGAAATTCCGCGTCTAACTCTCCCAGTTTAGGTCCAGGACCTTTTTCCTTTTCCTGTTCATATTCCCGACGGATTTCATCAATCCTGTTCAACTCTTCTTCAGTTCCATTACTTATAGCCCTCTGTACGGCATAAGGCTCAATCAATTTTCGGACTTCAATAAAATCCTCAAGCTCGATCTGGTGGTTTTCAAACCATGAGAAAATATGATTCATTCTCAGGTCTTCTTCCTTCTGCTTTAAGAAAGAACCTTTGCCATTGACTATTTCAATATATCCCAATACAGAAAGAGTCCTGATAGCTTCCCTGATGGTAGAACGACTTACATTTAACATCTTGGCCAATGTAAGCTCCGGGGGGAGTTTATCCCCCACTTTCAATTCTTCAGATGCGATATACTCCTTGAGAATATCAACGACCTGTTCTGATTGAGTTTTTTTAGTTAATGGTTTCAGCTGTCCCGCTGTCCTGCTGTCTGACATCATGACTGCATGATAGCTCTGGTTTTATCAGCTGTCAATCTGTTTTTATTGAAATTCTTATACAATGAAAAAATATATAGAAAATGAAGTGTCATAAAAAAAGGCTGAACGACATCCGCTCAGCCTAGAAAATCTGTTTAGCTTGTAAACTCATCCTGCACAATCCGGGCAGTTATCGGAAGATATCCAGCCCTTCTGAATCAGAAATGCATAGATTTTGCATCCCGCACAGAATCCCAGGGCAGATTCAAGGAATGAGAAAATCATAAGAAGACCACTCAATCCAAAAGACAGGTAGACATTACCCATTATGGAAAAAACTACGATCAGGAGGGAGAGAAAAAACCCGATAGCCGCAGCAAATCTCTTGGGTCTGAAAAATATTGGCCGAACTCTGAGGTTTACGGTCTCAGCCAGGACCCTCCCGGTTAAAGCCAGAAGGCTGAACTGAGGATACCCCAGGGCTCTTGCAGCAAAATCCATCAGGAGGACTCCTGCAACAACTGGCTGCTTTGTCACTATATAGACAAGAGAAAGCAGGAAAACCTGTCCCGCCACCAGACGAACAACAGAGTAATTGACTTTTTTTGGTATACTTATCGCTTTCATATCTAGTATTCTAATCATTTTACTAGTATTAATCTACAAAAATACTCCTTTTTATATTATTTTCAGTATTTGTCTGCAATATATATATTTAACTGTCTATCAATTTATAAAACTCTTCCGGATGCTTTCTTTCTCTCACTGCTGTTTCCAGAATCCTGGCCCCTCTCTTATCCATTCCCGCCATGAGAGCGGCGATAATCCGCTGGTCCCTCAGAAACAGCTTCAGATACCGCCCTTTTCGATCCAGAAATTCATCTTTTTTCCAGCCTGTGACGGTGTCATCGGGATGAACCCTTTTCAGACACATGGAAAAAAAGAAATCTCCGAATATCTCGCATTTTAACCGGGAGGGACGGTCCTCCATACCGGCAGGAATACCCGCCATATTCAATCCGGCAATCTCGCCCTGATACTCGGCAGTATGCCAGAGGCCGTAGGAATCGAAAGCTGTTGAATCAATGACATCACCGGCGGCAAAGATTCCCTGAATTGCCGTTTCCATATGTGTATTCACATTAATACCCGCAGCACCGTTAATACCCAGGGATGCAGCAAGCCCCAGATTGGCCTGGATCCCCAGGGATGCCAGAATAAGATCGGCTTTCTGAACACTTCCTTTACTAACAAGCGTGTAGGGATAATCGGCACTTTCATCATATTCAACCCTGACAACCGGCGCATTGAACAGACAGGTAACTCCTTTCAGGCTTAAAAGTTTCAGAAGCCTTTGCGAGAGTTCCGGATCCAGCCAGCGCTTCATCAGCCGGTCATCCTTGCCGGTGACAACCACATCACGGTTCATAAGACGGCACTGCTCGGCCAGCTCTACACCCTCCACTCCCTGACCGAGAATGAGAATTTTCCGGCTTTCCAGAATCCTCTCCCGTATCCGTTCGGTCTCTGCGGCTTCCCGTAAATGAAGAACATGCTCGATTCCCGGTATGGCAGGATGCGAGGGGACAGCCCCAGTAGCAATCAGAAGCTGTTCCCAGAACACCTTTTTTCCTGAGCTGAGAGACAGGGACCTCTCCAGAGGGTCAATTTCCTCGGCAGCCACCTGGTTTAAAAGGGTTATACGGTTCTCTTCATACCACTGAACGGGATAAAGGGCAAAATCGTCCTTTTGAAATCCCTCTGCCAGTTTTTTGGTCAGATTGGTCCTTTTATAGGGAAGACGATCCTCCCTGTTCAAAATCAGAATAGAATCCCCGGGTTTATGCTTCCGTATCGTTTCCGCAGCTGTCAGCCCCGCTCTGGAAGCTCCGATGATAATATGGTTGAAGGTATTTTCCATAAAAAAATTGTACGGGATAAACCGGGGAATTTCCAGCAGGAGAGTTTGTTTGAATTAAATCAGTAAATTTAAATCGAATTAATTTGACCATTTCCCTAGGGTATCTTATTCTTCCAGTAATAGGCTGTATCCCTGATACAGGCGGGAGCAGCCTTCAAAGAAATAGAGGGTCAAGTAAGATAGATCCCGAAAAACCCAAGGGAGGCATTTTTATGCTGAAAAAACTGATTGTATTGCTAGCTGCGTTTTCTCTGATGCTCATAAGCTGCGGAAAACAGGAAGCCCCTGTCACTGTGGTACAGGAAAAAGCTCCGGCTGTCTCTGACGGCAGCGAAGACCTTACCATAGATTTCCAGGTGAGCCTGGCGGGTGATGAAAGCATGAACCACTTCAACTGGAAAGGAAATGTCCGCTACATGGCAGCGGAAGACTCCTATGATGCGGCATCCGGAGCATCCGTAGCCGGTTCCACTCACCTTTTTATGATGTATCTGTACGACGTGGAAGCCAAGGAAGCTATGGGATCCAGCCTGAGAGGTCTGTTTCTGTTTGGTGTAAACGGAGCAAGTCAGATTGAAAATGACAACCTTCATGCCATCAAAAACAGCGACGGTTCGATTGTGATTCAGTATGTTCATAGAGGAACCGCCTACAGATTCACCACCGATTCCAAAGGGATCCTGTCCCTTCCGGAAGGAAAATTCGAAAGCCGGAAAATCGGAACCCCCCAGGAACTGGAAGCTGAGTTTACCAGTGACGGAACCGCTAAAGGCGTAGATTTCGAAAAGGTATTCTCCGAAAATGTTCAGTGGGCAGGAGCCAGCAAAGAGGCAATGTATTTCTGGGACGGAGATCTGCAGGTTACCTATGAGAATGATATTCTTGCCATAAAGGGTGTACTCACAGCAGTCGAACAGTAATTATCTCTTTGAGTCATACAGTAGACAGAGGGTAGTTTCATACAGGCTATGGAACTACCCTTTTTTTGTATCCATGGGGGTATATTTTTTAAAAACCGCCTATTGTCATATAATCAGAAAATCCTTACATAGAAAGAATCTATCTCATAAACAGGGATTCTTCATTGCACAATATTGACAAAATATAAAAAAATGTCAAAATAAAAACAAAACCGAATATTTAAAAAAACTGAAACGGCTTGAGAACCGATAAAGCCGGAAATTCGGAAGAGTGTCACAGGCGTCTGCAGCGCCAGACAATTCTTACCAAGCAAAAGATGAAGGAAGGATCATGCAAAAGGACAAAGCCATTCTGAAAGATGATGCCAGGATAGGCATCATCAACAGGGGAGAAGCCGCCCTCCGTTTTATTAGAGCTGTTAAGGAATACAACATTTTACACGGAACCCGATTACAGACCGTGGCATTTTACATCAAAGCGGAAGAAAATGCCCCTTTTGTCAAAATGGCGGATCAGGTTCTTTTACTCTCGGATCTCAGCGGTTTTCCGGGAAAACAGAAATCCCCCTACCTTGACCATGAATTGATGCTGGAAGGCCTGGAGAAAACCGGGTGTGACGCTATCTGGGTTGGTTGGGGTTTTGTATCGGAAGATGCGGTATTTGCCGAAAAGATAGAGAAGAAAGGAATCCTCTTTATGGGTCCCTCCAGCAGGGCCATGTCTCTGCTGGGAGATAAAATTGAAGCCAAGGATCTGGCAGAAAAGGCGGATGTGCCCATCCTGCCCTGGAGTAAAAGATCCATAAAAGATCTGAATGATGCCCGGAAAATATCCGAAGAGATCGGATACCCTGTCATCGTGAAAGCCGCCAATGCCGGCGGGGGAAGGGGAATCCGTTTTGTCCGAACTCCGGAAGAGCTGGAAACCCAGTTTAAATCCGCCCGGGATGAAACTGTCAGAATAACAGGGAACGATGTTGTCTTTATCGAGGCCCTTGTGGAAAAGGGACGCCACCTGGAAGTACAGGCTCTGGCAGACAGCCATGGGACAGTCAATACCTTTGGCGTCCGGGACTGCTCTGTCCAGAGAAAGAATCAGAAAATCATAGAAGAAACACCGCCGGCAGGACTCCCTGAAGAGATGCTGGAAGAGATGCAGGAAGCCGCCAAACGGCTGATTCTGGCAGCAGAGTATGTGGGAGCCGGTACAGTGGAATACCTGTACGATCTTAACCGGAAAGAGTTCTACTTTATGGAAGTGAACACACGACTTCAGGTGGAACACCCCATTACAGAAACCCTCTACGGGGTTGATCTTGTAAAAGGTCAGATTGATGTGGCCCGGGGAAAGAAAGTGGACCTTTCCGACAGAGCACCCTTTGGAGCCGTGGCGGAAGTCAGGCTCAATGCGGAAGATCCTGACAGGGATTTCAGCCCTGCCCCCGGAGAGGTGATTTTATTCAAAGCTCCTGCAGGACCGGGTATCCGTGTTGATTCGGGAATCGAACAGGGAAGTACCATTCCCGGAGATTTTGATTCCATGGTTGCCAAAATTATCGCCCATGCCCCCACCAGACCGGAAGCCCTGGCTCGGCTGGAGCAGGCACTGAACTCCCTGAGAATCAATATTCTTAACGGAACCACCAACAGGGCATTCCTGCTGGAACTGCTCAACAACAAAAACATCAAAGAGGGCGGCGTTCACACAGGCTTTGTGGAAGAGCTATTGAAAACCCGGGTTGTCAAACCGGAAAATGCCAAAGTACGGGCAGCCCTTTTGGCCGGCGCTGTAGAGATGTACAACCGGAATTTCAGAACCGACTATCTCAATTTTGAAGATGAAATCAGCCGGATCGGTCATCCCCGAACTCTCGTAAGCGCCGCAGGATACGAAATAAACCTGAGTACCGGAGGGAACAGCTATAAATTCCAGGTACGCTCCATGGGAGGAGAGACCTACCACATCCGCTACGAAGAGAAGGATCTGATCTGCCGCTACAGGCTGGGTGATCAGGAATCCCTGCTGATACTGGACGGCAGACGCTACAATATCCTGATGGTGAAACGGGCGGATATGCTTCAGTGTGAAGTGGACGGCTACCCGGTTATGCTGGAAAGCGATTCGGGCGGATACGTCAAATCCCCCTCCCCTGCGATCGTTCTGAATGTGGCAACCGAAGTGGGAAGAAAAGTCAGCAAGGGTGATGTACTGCTTGTTCTGGAAGCCATGAAGATGGAAATGCTGGTGGAATCCCCCGGAGACGGTGTGGTCAGTGAAATCTGCGTGGCACCGGGCTCCCAGATTACAGCTGGCCAGCCTCTGGTGCTGCTGGATCTGAAAGATCAGGATGCGGAAGAGGAATCCGAAGCAAACGAGCCTGTCTCTTTTGATGAGATTCAGGTGGAAGGTGAAGAGAAGTGGAATTATCTCCTGCGGAAGCTCAATGCGGTCTTTCTGGGATACGATTACGGATCTTCCAGTCTGAAAGCGTTCAAACAGCTTGTGGAATTTACCAAAGAGAATCAGGAGTACCTGACAAGACTTGTTCCCCAGCTGATCCGGATTCTGGATGCCTATACAGCGGTGGAACAGCTTTTCAGAGACAAAGAGGTACTGACCAACAGCTTTACCCGTCCCATGAGCTACCAGGAGCTTCTTACCCACTATTTCCTCCGGGAGAAAGATCGGGAAAAAGGCCTTCCGGGAGACTTCCTGGCCGACCTGGAAAGATGTACCGCCTTTTATTATAAAGACGATGCGGACAAGGAAACACAGAATCAGGCACTCTACTATATTTATCAGTCCCACGGCAGGCTGAAAAAGAAAAATGACATCCTCAAGCAGATCCTTTTTGCCCTGGAAGATCTCCCTGTTTTTCAGGAGATCCACCCCAAACTCTCGTCTGTTATCAGCAGGATTGTGGAACTGACGCAGATGCTGGATCCCTCCACGGCGGATGCGGCTCTTTACGCCCGGTACAGAATCATCGATGCCATTACAGTGGAAAAAATCCGGACCGCTCAGAAAAGAGCCCTGGATAAGATGCTCAAAGAGAGTCAGACCAACGGCTTTATGGAAGAGATCATCGATGCTTCGGGCGACATTATGGACAAGCTGGCAGAAACAGCCCTCCATAAGGATGAAAAAAATAAAGTCCTTGGACTGGAGGCAATAGGCCGCAGGCTTAACAGGGACAGAGAGTTCCTGACGGGAAAACTCCTTTCCGGAAAAGGTCTGAAAGCCTACTACTGCGAAAGCCGGAACCTGGATATGGACTTTGTACACAGGGATCTCACCTGTGTTATTGACGAAAAGGATCTGAATGAAAATATCATTACCGATTTTGTTTCTCTGGTAGAGGGAGAAGCCAAATTCACCATGACCCTTATCATCCGGTCCGGGAAAAAAGCCGATGAAACCTATCTGGCCAAAGCCCCCTGGGATGTGTCTTCCCGGGTTTCCAAGCTCTGTGTGGGCTGGTTTGCTCCCGATACCTATCAGTTCTACCGAACCTACATGAACCATGAAAACAGCTGGGAAGAGTACAGACTGGCCAGAGGCTTCAGTCCTCTGGAATTCCGGGAACTCAGGGTTATCCGCCTGCAGAAGTTTGATCATACGATCCTGTACAAATCCAATACAGTTACCCTTCTGGAATCGACAGCCAGTGAGAATCCCAAGGAAAAAAGGCTATTCGCTCTGGCTTCCTTTTCGGATCCCAAACCCGAATGGGCCGATGAAAACAATATCAGCCGGATGATCCTTTTTGAAAATGCCTTCAGCGATGCGGTTTTTGCCATGCGCTCTGTTCAGGCCAAATACAAGTTCCGCCTTCAGTGGAACAGGATCATCATGCACAACAGGTCTCTGCAGAACCTGAAACTGAAGCAGATGCAGAACTACGGGAACAAGATCCTTCCCCAGACCCACGATCTGGGTCTGGAGAAAGTGGTTGTCTACACCAGAAGAAAACGCTGGTCGGAAGATAAAGTAAGAGAGTTGGAACTGATTATCAGCAACCTCTATCAGGATCAGTACTCCATGAGGAGCCGAAAACCCCGGATAGATGCGCTTGAACCGGCAGACAACTACACCGGCAAGGTTGTCCGGGCCCGTCAGAGGAATATGGTTTACCCCTATGAATTCCTGAAGATGATTACCTATGCGGGACTCCCCCTCTATAAGGGATTTCCCCGGGGTGATTTTGAAGAGTTCGACATCGAAGTCAGTAAAAAGGGCAAGCAGTCCATCGTCTCCGTACGGGACAGGATCTATGGTGAAAATACCGCCAATGTGGTATTCGGTATTATAAAACATCCCCATCCTGATCAGAAAACCGAAATGGAGAGGGTGATCCTTCTCTCGGATCCCACAAAAGACCTGGGAAGCCTGGCGGAACCCGAAAGCCGCAGGGTAATTGCCGCTCTGGATCTGGCCGAAAAACGCGGTGTTCCTGTAGAGTGGCTGCCCATTTCTTCGGGTGCAAAAATCGATATGGAGACAGGAACAGAAAACCTGGACTGGACAGCCGCTGCCCTGAGACGGATCATCGAGTTTACCCAGAACGGCGGTGAAATCAATGTGATTGTTCCCGGTGTGAATGTGGGGGCCCAATCCTACTGGAATGCCGAATCCACCATGCTGATGCATACCAAGGGCATCCTGATCATGACTGATGACGCCTCCATGCTCCTTACGGGAAAAAGAGCTCTGGACTTTTCCGGTTCCGTATCGGGAGAGACCAACCTGGATATCGGCGGCGCCGAAAAGATCATGGCTCCCAACGGCCAGTGCCAGCTCAGGGCCAAAACCCTGGCAGACGGTTACCGGATGCTTCTGGAACATTACAAATACAGTTACAAAGCACCAGGCCAGGCCTTCCCGCCCAGGATGGAGACCAGTGATCCTGCCGACAGAGATATTACCAAAGAGGCTTACAACGATTTTCTGGATCAGGGATTCGAAACCATCGGGGATATTTTCAGTATGTACAAGAACCCCGAAAGGAAGAAACCTTTCGATATCCGCCAGGTTATGAGTGCTGTCATCGATAAAGACGCCGGATACTTTGAACGCTGGCAGAGAATGAAAGATGCCGATACCTCTATTGTCTGGGAAACCAGGATAGGCGGTTACGCTGCGGGAATGATAGGAATCGAAAGCCGGCCGATCCCCCGGTTCGGCTCGATCCCCCACGATGGGCCGGAAACATGGACAGGAGGAACCCTGTTTCCCCAGTCCTCCAAAAAGGTAGCCAGAGGGATCAACTCCTTTTCCGGAAGAATGCCTCTGGTCATCCTGGCAAACCTTTCAGGTTTTGACGGATCCCCCGAATCACTGCGAAACCTGCAGCTGGAATACGGGGCGGAAATCGGCCGGGCCATTGTCAACTTCAAAGGCCCCATCGCCTTCCTGGTTGTAGCCCGCTATCATGGAGGAGCCTATGTGGTCTTCTCCAAATCCCTGAACCCCAATATGCGGGCCGGGGCTGTACAGGGTTCCTATGCGTCTGTTTTGGGTGGAGCCCCCGCAGCCGCGGTTGTCTTCCCCAGGGAAGTCTCCCGGGAGACCTATCTGGATCCCAGGATTGCGGAAGTCAGAAACTTTCTGGACAGCGGCATGTGTACCCAGAAAGACTATGATGAACTGTTCCAGAAAGTGTACAACGAAAAACAGACCGCTCTGGGGCAGAAATTCGACCAGATACACAGTGTGGCAAGGGCCAAGGAAGTCGGTTCCATTGACGACGTGGTCACCCCCGAAACCATACGTCCCTACCTGATCAGTTCCATTGCCGAAGGTATGGAAAAATTACAGTAGATATTCACTGGACTTTCTCCAGTTGAAAAGGGTTTTGCCTGTCCGGTTGTTAACCGGACAGGTTTTTTTTCGGGTAAATAGAAATCAGGATGACTGGAGTTCATCTGCCAGTAGGGCAATCTTTTCCAGCAGGCTCTCAAAATCCGAAAGGCTCAGGCAGGGATTCAGAATGGTAAATTTCAGAGCCGTCCTCCCTTCCACCCGTGTTTCACCGAGCACAGCGTCCCCCCGGGTCAACGCTTCCAGACGGACACGCTGATTCAGGGAATCCGGATCAGCCGCCGGATCTCCTTTCAGCCGGAACAGCAGGGTCGACAGTGAAGGTTCCGCCAGAAGCTCATAAGCCCCGTGGGATCTGATCAGATCCGCCACCTCACGGGTTTGCTGAATCAGATGATCATACATGGCTCCCAGGGTACGGGGGCCTACACTCTGCATGGTAATGTATACTTTCAGGGCATCAAAGCGTCTGGTTGTGGCAAGGGATTTGTCCACCAGATTGGGAAGGGTATCATGCTCCCGGTTCAGGTACTCACAGTGGTGCAGGAGAAACCTCAAATGGGATTTATCCCGGATCAGAAAGGCTCCGCAGCTGATGGTCTGATAGAAGAGTTTGTGAAAATCCACCGAAATGGAACTGGCCCTTTCAATCCCGTCCAGTCTCTCTTTATGACTGCTCAGGATAAGAGCCCCTCCGTAGGCGCTGTCCACATGAAACCAGAGATCATGCCTTTCAGCGCAGTCGGCTATCTTTACCAGGTTATCAATAGCACCATGGTCTGTGGTTCCCGCGGTGCCCACAACAGCAAAGGGAATCAAATCCCGGGATTTTGCCTCTTCTACAACACCTTCCAGCTGGCGGACATCCATCTCTCCGGAGGGAAGGACATCGACAGGAATCACGGCTCTCTCCCCCAGCCCCATCCAGGCAGCCGCTTTCTGAACTGTAAAATGGGAATTTTTTGAACAGAGAATCCGGAGTTTCGAAGCATATTCGGGAAGTCCGTCTTTCTGTATGGAATGACCGCTGATCCTGTGGGCGATCCAGTCACGGGCGAGGAGCAGCCCCATCTGATTGCTCTGGGTTCCCCCGCTGGTAAAAATCCCGTCTCCCCCGTCTTGAAAACCGAATTTACTGCAGACCCAATCGACCACCTTCTGTTCCACATAGGTGGCTGCCGAAGCCTGATCCCAGGAATCCATGGACTGATTAAGAATTCCTATGATCGTTTCGGCCGCCACTGAAGAAATCAGAGGCGGTGTATGGAGGTGGGCAATGCAGTGGGGATGCTGAACAAGGATAGAGTTTTTCCCTATTAGAGAAACCGCCTCGGAAATGACATCTTTCAGGGGGGTATCACCCTTATCCAGATCCACATTTGCAATCATAGTTTCCAGTGATTCCGGATCAACCCCCGAATAGGGCTTCTCTGCCTGATCAAGCATGGCGAGAATTTCCTGTACAGTATGATGAACAATGTCGGGAACCCCCGCATTACCCGAGCTGCCGGTATGCAGGAAATACTGATGCCAATCCTCAGACAGCTGCCTTTCTTTCATGACTGGTATTACCTCCTACGGCTACTATAGCATCTTCCAGAACTTTCAGAGCAAAATCGATCTGCTCATAGGATATATTCAAAGGTGGTAAAAACCGGATAACAGACCCTTCCCGGCCCCCTTTTTCAACCATAAGTCCCCGTTCCAGGGCAGCACGCTGAATCTTCAGAGTCAACTCCCCGTCTGCCACAGGTTCACCAAACTTATTGATTTCACCAGAGGGTTTTCTGATTTCCACTCCCAGCATCAGGCCTTTTCCGCGAACTTCGGCAATACATTTGACCCGGCTCTGAATCTTTTCAAGCCCTTCGCGCAGGTACTGCCCGGCTCTGGCAGCATGGTCCACCAGTCTGTCACGTTCTACAATCTCAAGAGCTTTGGCTCCGGAAACCATGGCCATCTGGTTTCCCCGGAAGGTTCCGGTATGCTCACCGGGTTTCCAGGTATCCACTTTTTTGTTCAGCACAAGGATGGACATGGGCAATCCACCGCCGATAGCCTTGGAAAGGCAGAGGATATCCGGAATGATACCGGATTCTTCAAAGGCAAAATTGTACCCGCTTTTACCCACACCGCACTGGATTTCATCAAAGATCAGCAGGATATCCTGTTCATCGCAGATACGCCGCAGCTCCCTCAGCCAGAATGCCGGGGCGGGGATTACACCCCCTTCACCCTGAACCGGCTCGACAATAATGGCAGCTGGTTTCATCACCCCCGATTCATCGTCGCACAGAAGGCGCTCAATAAAACGGATCCCCGCTCTGGCTCCCTCATCTCCCCCCAGTCCGAAAGGACAGCGCAGGCTATAGGGGAAAGGCATAAAATGGACATCACCCATCAGGCCGGTACGCCGGGCTTTGGTTCCCAGGTTCCCCATCATCCCCATGGTACCATTGGTCATGCCATGATAGGCACCCCGAAAGGCCATCATGGAATTGCGCCCGGTGGTCTGCTTAGCCAGTTTAATAGCAGCTTCGACTGCATCGGCTCCGGTGGGCCCGCAGAACTGGATAACCAGATTTTCCGCCATGGCCTCGGGAAGAAGCCGCTTGACCTGTTTGATAAACCGGTCTTTTACAGGGGTGGTGATATCCAGGGTCTGGTAGGGAAGCCCTGAATCGAGATGATCCTTCAGAGCCTGGTTGATTTCGGGATGGTTGTATCCCAGCAGCAGAGTTCCCGCACCGGCCAAGCAGTCCAGAAAAATCTGCCCCCGGGTGTCTTCCACCAGAGATCCATAGGCCTGTTTGATAACAATAGGAAAGCGGCGGGGATAGGAACGTACCACCGATTCGTTTTGTTCCTGCGAAAGAAAGTATTCATCAGGAGACAGATCATAAAGCCCCTCAGGCTTAGGCACATCTGATGAAAAGACCGGTGTTTTAGCGTTTCCGCTATTATCCAAGGCTGAACTCAAAGGAACACCCCCTTCTTTATAACAATATATCCTGCGACGTCTATGCAGAGGCAGGTCTTTTTGGAAATCCACTCATTTCACCAGTGCCGGAGCGTATGGGATTTAAGGTATTCTGAAGTCTTATACGGCGAATTCAGGTCTTTGTAAAGGGATCATTCGGCAAAACTCTCCGGCCTTGTTTCCAGAAGGAAAAGAATCGTTCTATCCTTAGGAAAAGCCAGAGGCCTGGACTGGCATAAAAAATCGCTTAAATACAGATATATAATATAAATAGATCAGTTTTAACAATAATTTGGATTGCTTAGTATACTAAAGTAAAAATTAAAGAAAATCTGCTTTTTTTACAGATGTGAATATGCATTTAATTTGAATTATTTGACTTTTTGTATATACAATACTACATTGTATATACAAGGAGAAAATATGGCTATCAGTATAAGAAATCCCTTGGTCGAATCTCTGGCGAAAGAACTGTCAGAAACCTTACACATTTCCATGACAAAAGTGATCCTGGAATCACTGGAGGAGAAAAAGAGATCTCTTGTTCAGCAGAAAATGGAGAACCGAAGCCTTCTGGAAGAAACAATCAGAGCCCTGTCTGATGAATGTTCTGGTATAAACGATTTGGACACGAGACCCCCCGATGAGATTCTGGGATATAACAACGAGGGAATCTTTAAATGATAATTGATACTTCGGCAATCCTTGCGGTTCTTCTGGGAGAGGATGACAGGGACAACTATATTTACCATCTCTCGGGAAAAGAGAAAAAGCTCATTTCACCATTTAACGCCCTGGAAGCCGATATTGTTATACAAGCCAGAAAGGGAGAGAAGGGTCATCAGATTCTGGAACGGTTTATGTATAACTGCGATATACAGGTTGTCCCGTTCGATGCTGCTATGAGAAGACTGGCATATGAAGGATGGTTGAAATTCGGAAAAGGAAGACATCCTGCCTCATTAAACCTGGGAGACTGCTGTTCCTATGCCCTGTCAAAATACATGAATGAGCCCCTGCTTTTTAAAGGTAATGATTTTACTCAAACTGATGTCCGGAAAGTAGAGACAACAGATCCCCGGGCATAATTCATACATAAACCTTCCCTCTAGCAGAACCGGTTCCTTCCTTCGGCTTTGGCTTTGTAGAGATTTTTATCTGCCTCACGGATCAGATCATCAATGGTTTTCTCTTTCAGATTTTGGGTCCAGGCGACTCCGATGCTGATGGTGACATACCCGTTCAGCACTGTGGATTCTGTAGGAATTTTCAGATTCTCCACAGCCCGGTTCAGTTTCCCGGCAATATCCCGGGTGCCCTTTTCATCCAGATCTCCCAGACAGATAATGAACTCTTCTCCGCCGTAACGGGCAATGAAATCCACCTTGCGATGAAACTGCTCTTTCAGGCAGGCTCCCACCTGGACCAGGCATTCATCCCCTTTCTGATGGCCGAAGGAATCGTTGTAAATTTTAAAAGAGTCAATATCGATCATCAGAACAGCAATGCGGAGATCTGTCCTTTGACCGATACAATTCAGATTTTCCCAGTATTCATCCAGAGCTCGGCGATTGGGAAGCCCCGTCAGGGCATCAGTCAGGGAGATGGAGTTGAGTCTTTCATTAGCCTGCTCCAGCTCATGCTTGGTATTTTCCAGTTCCTGAAGAGACCGCTTCAACTGGTTGGTCCGGGCTTCCACCTGATTTTCCAGATCCGAGTAGTATTTCCGGATTGTCTTGTCCATGGATACCAGTTTTTTCTGGATTCTCCCGAACTCATAATTCCTGTCATAGTCAATCCGGTTGAGTACCCTGTTCTGTTCGATACTCTCAATCATTCCGATGATCACATCTACCGGTTTATTCAAACGGCGGGATATGATGACAACCACCAGAAAAAGAACCAACAGCATAAGAAGAGCCGTAAGAAAAAGCAGTTTGTTAAAGAGAGAAATGGTTATAAAAGCTTCATGAAGGGGAATCTGAACCAGTACCCCCCAACCCGATATATCCGATGGCGTATAGGCTACCAGTTTGTCAACGCCTTCAAAGGAGTACTCTCCTATTCCCGTCTTTCCCTCCAGCACATCCTTTACCATAGGCATATAACGATAATCATCCATACCGTTGATAAGATCCTGGTCGGGATGCCCGATCACATGCCCCTCCAGATCAACCACATAGCCATAGGATTCGCTGTGGGACCGTATGGTTGAGGAGAGTTCACTCAGATAGGAGAGATCAATGCTGGTACCGAGAACCCCGTCGATGACACCATTCCGGTAAATGGGGCAGGCAAATACCGTAATAGGTACATGGGTGCTCCGGGAAATGATAACATCGGAAAAAACGGGTGAACCCTGGATGGCTTTTTGAAAATACTCCCGGTCCGACCGGTCGCCCAGGGTATCCGTATAGGAGGATTTGTATATCTGCATGCCCCGGGAATCCATAATATAAATCTGGGAGATAAGATCCATTCTTTCGATCAGCCTCTGGGATGTCCGGTCAATAACCTCCATATTCAGATTAATCACAGCATCAGATTCAGCGATCTGCCTGATAGTGGTTTCTACAAAAGCCAGATTCAGATCCAGCTGCTTTCTCAGAGTCAGACTGTCCACCATCAATTCGTCATAAGCGCTCTTTTTCAGCACATTTCCCATAACAAAAGACGAGACTACCGAAAGACAGGCGATGGAAAACAGTATTGAGACATAGATAGATAGAAATATTTTCAGGTAAAACCGCTTATACCACGTCAAATGAGAACACCTTTGCTATGAAACCGTATAAGAGTCATCAGTATAAAATGATAATGGATTGAAAACAAGAATGGGCAGGATATTGTATTATGGGTATTTGGTGGAGAAGGGGGCTCTGAAAAGAAGGGACATATTAATAATTTGAAAATTAGAAAAATCTCCCCTATTGAAATCAAAAATTACTTTAAACAGCCAGTCAGAAAATCATAAGTCCTCCTGGCAATCCGAAATGGCCGGTCAAAAGGCGCAGGATACAGATCCTGTTCCACCACGACCCACCCATCGTACCCGCATCTATCCATTACTGCAAAAAGCTCTTTAAAATCGATACCACCACGTCCGGGTTCGCACATGATGTCATGTTTTACTGCTTCCGCAAAGGACCATCCTTTCTTTTCCATTTCCTTCTTCACATTCAGATCGCAGTCTTTCACATGCACATAAGGAATTCTCTCATGATGCTTTTCATAAAAAGAGACTGGTTCTCCCCCGCCGTAGACATGGTGTCCTGTATCCAGACAGAGGGCGATATCCGTGTTGTTCAGAACCTTTTCAATCTCCACTTCCGTTTCGATATGGCACTCCACATGGGGATGCAATGCTGCCACAAGACCATACTGATCCTTCACATAATCACTCACCTTCTGCAGGTTTGCGAATACCCTCACCCACTCTTCATCACTCAATTCTTTTGGCAGAGTCTGTTCCCCCGTATTCAGATCCGTATACATGGCAGGTAGAAGGACCACATACGCTGCCTGATTAAAATGTTTCTGAAGCAGTGCAATTTCATCAATCGTCTTCAGAAGGTCCTTCACAGACTGATCACTGGAAAAGTCCGCTCCCACCGTGGTGGCCACCAGATCCAGAGAGTGTTTATCCAATGCCTTTTTCAGCTTTTCATAAGTGTTGGGGAAATATCCCCAGGGTCCCAGTTCCACACCTCTGTATCCAGCCTGCTCCATTTCCGCCATGGTTTTTGTCCAAGGCATCTGATATTCATCTTCCGGAAACCAGACTCCCCAGGAATCCGGTGCTGTCCCTATTTTTATACTCATACTCATATCTCCTTCTCTCTTTATGAATGGGGAGTTATACAGACTCCCAACGGCCCGATTCTGCCGACTTCAGAGCCGCCTGGATAGTCGCATCAATCTTTGCACCGAACCGGAAATCACAGACATAATCCTGTTTTTCATTCAGCACAGCCAGGACTTTGGCGGCTTCGATAATTTTCATATCGTTGTAACCGATATTGATTCCCGAAGCGGGCTGTATCATACGGAACTCTCCATGCTCAGGCCCCATCAGAACATTCCGGAACCCCCGATGGACACTTTCATCTTGATGAAAGTAAACATTCACTTCATTGAGCCGTTCCAGGTCAAAATTCACAGTTCCCAGAGTCCCCTGAATTTCCACAGTCAGAGCATTTTTTTTACCTGTAGCGATTCGGCTGGTCGATATCTGCCCCAATGCACCAGACGCATACTGAACCATAAACGTCATAACATCCTCGGTTTCCACAGGTCCTGTTTCCACATTCCCTGCCGTAAAAGGGCGCTGTGAGATAAAAATCTGTGACTGAGAGACAACCTTTGCAATATCGCCCATCACATACTGGGATACACTCAGCAGATGAGAACCCAGATCTCCCAGAGCACCGCAACCGGCCTGAGCCTTCTTATGCCTCCAGGAGATAGGAATTGACGGATCCAGAAGCATATCCTGATCGTAGGTTCCGTTAAATCTCACAAGATCTCCCAGAGCTCCGGATTCGACCAGGCTTTTTATGTAGGAAACGGCCGGATTCATAACATTGTTATAGGCCACATAGTTAAACAGGCCCTTTTTCTCCGCCAGCTCCGCCAGCTCTTCCGACTGTTCTGCTGTCAGTGACAGGGGTTTTTCACAGTAGACATGTTTTCCATTTTCCAGTGCTGCTCTGGCTATTTCATAATGGAACGCATTGGGGGTAACAATATCCACCAGGTCGACTTCATCAGATAACACCACAGATTTCCAGTCTCCTGAAAACTTCTCAAATCCGTATTTTTTCATGGCCTTTTCAGCAGCTTTTTCCACCGTATCCGCTACAATTTTCAACATAGGCGTCCCGATTTTTTCACCGTAGATTTTCCCTGCATTAGAGAGAGCGCTCACATGGGCTCCGCACATCCATCCGGCACCGATCATCCCAATCCTGATTTCTTTACTCATTCCTACCCTCCTGAATAAATATCACAATCCAGATAATTAAAATCCTTTTTGATATTTTCTATATTTCACAATATAATGGTACTTTACTCTGCTGTCATCGAAGAGAATTGCGCAATAATATCAATTTCTTGCTACTAAAAGGACGCGACTATGAAGGTAAATGAAAAGGGTGTTCTTCCCGGTTCGGAAATGTTTATTCATCACCCGGGATCCTTTGCGGAATCCCATATCATTTCCCTCTATTTTTCCGGCAAATTCATCTGCAACAACGAATATCTGGTAGAAAGGAAAGACCATGATTTTCTTCTTCTCATCAGGCAGACAGAAGGGAATCTTTTTCTGGATTATCAGGGACAGGAGTATGCATTAGGTCCCAATGAAATTCTGCTGATAGACTGCCGCCTGCCCCACAGTTATTGGTGCCGGGATTATTGTGCATTTGAGTTTATCCACTTCAGAGGAGGGCCGAGCCGTCCCTACTATGAAAGGATTCTCTCCCTCTTCGGTCCTGTCATTTCATCATACCCCGATGCTCCGGTCATTGATTCCCTGAAGAGGGTTCTGAAGATGATGGCAAAAGAGGAGTTGAATGAAGATCTGGCTGCCATTGAGATGCAAAGGATACTGAGTCATCTCATTACTAGACATTCCGTTGTTCACTCAGAGCCGGCAGATGCCATGAAAGAAACCCTGAACTTTCTCAATGCCAATTTCACAAAGGACCTGTCACTTCAGGCTATAGCTGAAAAGGCTAATATGAGCCCCTACCATTTTGCCAGAAAATTCAAATCCCACCTGGGAATATCCCCCCATCACTATCTGATTTACAAAAGACTTTCACTGGCCAAAGAACTTCTGATCAGCACAACCCTGAATATCAATGAAGTGGCAGAGCAAACAGGCTTTCATACCCCCTCACATTTTATTGCCACCTTCAGAAAACAGACGGGAATGACACCATTGAAATTCCGTTCAATCCGGTTTTAAAATGATATTTGCCAACACAAAGAAAAAGCTCCTGTCTATGTTTGCGCTCAAAGACAGGAGCCGGTTTGAAAGATTATTTTTGGAGGAAATTATCTTTCTTTATGCTTATTCATATCAATGAGAACAGCTACCAGGATAATCAGACCTTTGACAATCTGCTGAAAGTAGGCGTTTACACCCATCAGGTCCATGCTGTTGTTGACCACGCCGATAATCAGAGTACCCACAACACAAAGGGGAATGGATCCGATACCGCCGCTCAAACTGGTACCGCCTATTACAGTAGAAGCAATCGCATCCAGCTCGTATCCCAAACCATAGGCAGGGTTACCCGCTGCGGTTCTGGTTACCAGAAGAACACCGGCAACTGCGGATAGGAAACCGGCATAGGTATAAACAATGACCAGGCTTTTTTTGACATTAATACCGCAGAGCTTTGCTGCATTCAGATTCCCCCCGATCGCAAAAACATGACGGCCGAAGGTGGTTTTGGAAAGCAGAATAAAAGAGACCACCGCAATTACGATATACACCCAGATGGGAATGGGAATTCCCATAAAGGAACCGGTACCCAGCTCAAAGAAAGTGGGATTCAACCGGGCAACAGGGCGTCCGTTTGTATAAAGAAGAGCTCCACCTCTGGCGATGGTCATCATACCCAGAGTTGCAATAAAGGCCGGAAGGCGTCCGTAGGCAGTTAAGAAACCATTGATAAAACCGGTCAAAGCTCCTACCACCAATCCCACTGAAATGGCAAAGTAGGGATTCAGTGTCATACTTACCGGTTGATCCGTCATTACTACAGACTGAGACAGGGATGCAACGATAACACCCACCAGAGCCAGAACAGAACCGGAACTCAAATCGATTCCTGTTGTAATAATGATAAATGTTACACCGATAGCGATAACGCCGATTATGGAAACCTGACGAACAATATTGGTCAGATTCTGAAAGGTCAGGAATACAGGTGAAACAAAGGACATAACCAGCCCGATTCCCAACAGGATCAAAACGATTCCATACTTTTTCAAATATGCCGAATAATTAATATTTTTTATGCTGGCGCTTATACTCATAGCCATATCCATCACCCCTTCTCCTGAAAAGTGCTTATAGTCTCACCTGTCGCCAGGTGCATAATTTTTTCCTGCGTCGCTTCATCGCTACTCAGCTCTCCCGTAACATCCCCTTCATGCATAACAATAATTCTGTCGCTCATACTGAGGATCTCCGGCATTTCCGAAGAAATCATAATGATAGCCTTCCCTTCCGCCGCCAGTTTGGAAACCAGCATATGGATTTCCGCTTTGGCACCCACATCGATTCCTCTGGTGGGCTCATCCAGAATCAGAACTTCCGGCTGAATTAAAAGCCACCGGGAAATCAGGACTTTCTGCTGGTTTCCACCGGACAGGTTCTTTATTAGCTGTTCGATTGAAGGGGTCTTAATCCGCAAGGCGTCTTTCTGATCTGAGCTGTTGGAATTGATCTTTTTATTGCTGAGCAGACCTTTTTTGATGTATGTATTCAGATCAGGCATGATCATATTGTCTTTGATGGAAAGCTCGGGAAAGATCCCGGAAGCTTTTCTGTCTTCTGTGACAAATCCTATTCTGGATTTAATAGCATCCATGGGGCTATTGAACCTGCACTCTATTCCATGAAGAAAGACTACTCCTGAATCAGATTTCGTATAACCGAAAAGAGCTTCCATCACTTCTGTTCTACCCGCTCCCACCAGGCCGGCAAATCCCAGGATCTCACCAGCGCGGAGATCAAAACTCACATTCCGGAAGAATTTTCCCCTGGATAGATTTTTCACTGACAGAATGGTGTCTCCCGGTACAGTGGGATCTTTATGGAAAAACTCATCCATAGTACGGCCCACCATCATATTAATGATATCCGCTTTATCCACATCGGCCATGGATCCGGATTTGATACTGGAACCATCTCTGAGAACCGTGTAGTTATCAGCCACCGCAAACAGTTCATCCAGCTTATGGGAGATATAGATTACGGTCAGGCCTCTTGATTTCTGTAGTCTTTTGATAATGCTGATGAGCTGATTGCTCTCCTTTTCTGTCAAAGCCGAAGAGGGTTCATCCATTATAATGATTTCTGAATTATCGGATATTGCCGTTGCTATTGCGATCAGCTGGGCATTGGCAATGGAAAGATCTGCCATGGATGCTCTGGGATCAATATCGATTTCCAGCTCTTTCAGCAGTTTTTCCGCCTCTTTATCTATTCTTTTCTGATTCACAAAACTGGGACCGTATTTAAACTCTTTTCCCAGAAAAATATTGGAAGAAAC
>CAXXQW010000015.1:0-274201 GCA_963677615.2 Oceanispirochaeta sp.
GATCCAGTCCGTATTCGCTTAAAATGTTTTTCGCCCGCAGCTTCAGTTTCCCCTTGGAGAGGAGGATCCCTTTATAGGCCCCGGGATTGTCGTGAAAAAGGTGCTCCCAGACTGTAAAATGGGGATTGGCGGTTCTTGTCTGATGGATCATCCCGATTACCGGCTGAAGATCCCTCCGGGAAAAACTGCGGCGGTCTATGCCGAAATAGAGGATCCGTCCCGCATCGGGTTTAACAGCTCCGGAAATGATTTTCCCGATGGGGGATTTTCCGCTCCCCTTACCCCCGAGCAGCGCATGGATCTCTCCCGGTTTGAGGGACAGGTTGATATCATCCAGGACATTCTTGAACCGGGAGCTGAGACAGATCCCTTCAAGGGTAAGGATGTCCCCGTCGGGCCTGCGGCTTCTGTCATTCAAGGGGAATTCCGTATTTCTCAATTTTGGAATAGAGGGTCTTGCGGCTCATATTCAGCTCCCCGGCGGTTCTGGACTTATTAAAACCGTATTTTTTCAAAGTCTTCTCAATGATATCCTTTTCCGCCAGTTCCCTGATGTTCGATGTCATAAAACCATCTCCAGCAGATCTGTGATTCTGCATATTTCCGGGAAGATCCTTCAGCATGATTGTATCGTCCTGAACAAGAGCCCTGGCGTACTGAACAGCATTTTTCAACTCCCTGATATTTCCATGCCAGGGGTATTTCAGGAACAGATTCATCACCTCATCAGAAAATTTGAGATCCCGGTCGTCCTCTTTCAGAAACTGTTTCGCCAGATGGGGAATATCTGCGGTTCTTTCCCTTAAGGGAGGGATATGCAGCACCGCTGTACTCAGTCTGTAATAGAGGTCCTGACGGAAGGTCTTCTCTTCTATCATGTCTTCCAGGTTTTTGTTTGTAGCGGCGATAAAGCGGACATCCACATGAATAATCCCGGTCCCTCCGATTCTCCGTATCTCTCTGTTCTGGAGGGTCCTGAGGATTTTCGCCTGTATGGCCAGGGACATATCCCCGATCTCATCCAGGAACAGGGAATGCCCGTGGGCCAGTTCAAAGATTCCCTTATAATCGTCATCCGCCCCTGTATAGGCCCCTTTATTGTGACCGAAAAGCTCATTGTCCAGGATGCTTTCCTGAAAGGCGGCGCAGTTGATTTTATGAAACTCCAGCTGATTCCGTGCGGAATGGCTGTGTATATACTCAGCCATAAGCTCTTTGCCCGTACCATTTTCACCGAGGATGAGAATCGGCAGATCCGTAGCCGCCAGCCGTTTGGCCTGCCCCAGGACCGAGACCATCTGGGGAGACAGGGATTCACTGAAATCCCCGATGTCCGATTCGCTTTCCGGTAGAGAGGCGGGGGATTTTCTGCTGATTGCCTTCTCGATGATATTCAGCAGCTCGTCAAAGCCCACTGGTTTCTGTATATAGTTCAGGGCGCCCCTTTTTATGGAATCCACTGCACTCTCAATGGAGGCAAATCCGGTTATCATGATGACAGGAGGAGCATCATCGGTTTTAAGGATTTCATCCAGAAGCCCCCGGCTGTCCACTTCCCCCAGCATGAGGTCGAGGAGGATAATGGAAAACCGGTTCTGTTTCAGAGAATGCAGGGCCTCCGAACCGTTAGCCGCATAAAATGTTTTATATCCCAGGGGTTTGAAGTTTACGGAAAGGCTTTTGTAGGCTCTGAAATTATCATCAACAATCAGGATATTTCTATTCATCGGACTCCCCTGGTACAGACTGAAACAATTCAGATATGGGTTAGAATATCCAATTACTATAACATGAAAATTCTAATCTTCCGAACTGAGAACATTGATGTCCAGCTCTTCATACATTTTCCGCAGATCTTCACTGATGGAGTCGGTAACAAGCAGATCCACCTTCTCAGGAGAAGCGAAATTGATAAACGAATCGGTCTCCAGCTTAGTCTGATCGCACAGGATAATAACTTTCGCCGCAATGGCGATCATATGCTGTTTGATCTCCGACTGGGAGATATCCGGCGTGCTGGCCCCTTTTCTGGCGGAAAAGGAGTTGGCCCCCAGAAAAGCCTTATCCACCGACAGGGATTCCAGATTTGAGAACATCCTGTATCCGACGGTGCAGTGGAACCCTTTGCGAAGGAGCCCGCCTATAACCAGAACCTCGCAGGAGGGGAATCCCTCCAGATCGGCCGCAACTTTGATATCGTTGGTAACAACAGTAAGATTCTTTTTTTCACCCAGGAGTCCTGCCAGTTCTTTTACAGTGGTTCCCGTATCAAGGATGATGGTATCACCGTCTTCTATCTCGTTGAGGGCCGCCCGGGCAATCAGTTTTTTGGCATCCAGATTTTTATCCGAACGGACCTCCATGACCGGCTCATAACCGGTGCGGGACTTTCTGATCGCCCCTCCGTGAGTACGGGTGATCAGACCGGCATCCCCCAGTTCGCGCAGATCGTTCCTCATGGTCGCGCCGGAGACGGAAAAGGCGGTACAGAGCTCCGGGACGGTAACCCGTCTCTTCTCATTGATATACTCTACAATCCTTTTTTTCCGTTCCTCCGCAAAGAGGGTAGTTCCAATCTGATTACTCATATTTTACGTCCTGAAAAGGTGATACATGACTCCGGTTTCTGCGGGGAGGATCCTTTCCTGCATCCACTCTTTCCGAATAAATGCGTCCAGCTCCTCCCTGGGTAGTGTATTGAAATCGAACATCCCGTAATGGTGGGGGACAAGATAGGTTATATCATGTTCCCGCATTATTTGATAGGCTTCACCCAGTGAGAAATTCCCCGCGATCCCCCGTTTACTCAGCTCTTCCTTTCTTCCATTCACAGGCATGAGAGCCAGGTCTATAGCCGGCCCCTCAAGCCACCTATCCAATCCGTCATAGAGAAGGCAGTCCCCGGGATGATAGATCCTGTATTTTCCCAGGTTCAGAAAATATCCCAGGAAAAAGTGCCCCCCCCTTTCATCCTGTTTTAATTCTTCGTGGGCTGCGGGAATAGCCGAAAGACTCATATCTGCAGCCAGAGAAAGAGTGGTATCTGCATTAATCCCGATAAGCCGTCCCTCAGGAACCCCTCTCTCCCGGGCAATCGGAAGCACCGCTTCGGGAACGATAAAACGGCAGGAGGGGCTTGTTCTGACAAGAACAGGCAGCAAACCGGGGTCCATATGGTCTGAATGGGCATGGGAGCTGATGCAGTAATCAATTTCTGTCAGAGACTCCATAGGCAGGGGCGGATCCATCATCCTGATATGGGGAAAATCTGTGCCCCTGTATTTTTCGGCAAGCACATCCGAAAGATAGGCATCGATCAGTATTTTCCTGCCTCTGTAGCAGATCAGAAATCCCGCCTGCCCGAGCCACCACAATGCCACGCCATCGCCCTGCCATTCCCGATAGAAGTCCGCAGCCTGTTCCTCTGTTGTAAAAAAAAGGTCCTTTTTCACCGCTCCTCTCCCGCATAGTACCGGTTCATATGGTTTAAAAGGGATTCATATTTTCCAACCCTTTTTTCATAATGCCCATACCAGCGGGGATCACAGGAAACAGACTCCTTTGTGTTTATCCAGGCATCCACGGCTTCAACTGTCGAAGCAAAAGCCCCGCAGGCAACTCCCGCCACAATGGCAGCACCCATGGGAGCACCGTAATTCTGCTCTATGGCAACAACAGGAACCTGCAGCACTCCGGATTTCATCTCTTTCCAGATGCGGCTGTTCTCTCCTCCTCCGGTAATCCTCAGCTCGGTTAAAGTTAAATTTTCATACATACCCTTCAGAGAGTTCCGGTAAATTCCGTATTCCAGTGAAACGCTTTCCATTATGGCCGCGAACATGTCCTGATGGGTATGATTCCAGCTCAGCCCGGCAAATGTCCCTTTCAGGTCAGGTTGGCTGGGGCTGACCCGTCCTGCCATATGGGGAATGAAAACCGGATCATTCTCTTTAGGTTCCAGATTCTCATTCTCCATTCCCCGGAACCTCTCCGGATCGTTTTTCTCCCGACCGAGCACATTTGAGAGAAACCATTCTATATTCATCCCTCCGCCGTTGATATAGGCATAGGGATGCCAGAGGCCTTCCGTCACGGAAGCTCCGCAGCCCATAACCCGGGTATCGACATCGCAGCGGAACTCATCGGTAGTGGCTGCGAAAACACTGGCGGTTCCGGCCACATCCACGCAGATCCCCGGCTCCACCGCACCACAGGACAGGAAGGACGCGGCCGTATCTCCGCATCCCGCGGCTACCGGCACCGGCCCTGAAAGGCCGCAGCGCCTTGCCATTTCCGGGATAATTTCTCCGATGATATCCGTTGGAGAGACAATGCGGGGGAGCTTCTCTTCACTGATATCAAAAATGTTCATGAGGCCTTTGTCCCAGCAGGCATTCCTGTTGTCAGCAAACCCCGAAAAGTGGAGATAGGTTCTATCAATAAACCCTTCTGCCCCTTTCAGACCGCACAGCCTCATAGCGGCGTACCCCGCGGGCTGAACAAAGCTCACAATGTTTTTATAGATCTCCGGTTTTTCCTCTTTCCACCAGAGGATTTTCGGGCCGTGATTAAAGCTCGGAGGATTTCCGGTCTTGCGTATAACCTCATCCCCGGCTTTCTCCTTCATCAGCCCGATATAGGGGGCGCATCGCGTATCCAGCCAGGAGTCGTAGGGAGTCACATTCAGGCCGTCCTCCCCCACTCCGATCACTCCCGCCATCTGCCCGTCAATGGCCAGGCATTTCACATCCGAAGGATCCACTCCGGGAGCATCGCGAAGACAGGCGCCAATGGAGTTACACACCGAATCCAGCTGAAACTCAGGATCCTCTTCCGTGATTCCGGGTTCAGGCTGAAACAGTCTGGAAGGTATAAATGCCGTGGACAGGCACCCTCCGTCCAGGTCAAAGAGAGAACTCTTAACCCCCTGAGTACCGATATCCACCCCTAGTAGTAATCCCTTGCCCATTTTCGTCTGCTCCTTTTGTTATAGTATATTAGATCTTAATAACGCTTTTCAGGCCTTTTCCGGCTGCCACATTGGCAATAACATCGCTTATATTCTCCAGAGGAGATGAGGAAGTCACCAGATCCGAGACTTTTAAACGCCCCGAAGCTATCAGCCTGAGACAGGTTCTGTACTGACGGAGGCTCTGCCTGGTCGTTCCGGCAACCGTAAGCTGCTTGTAATGGATCTCATTGGTATCAAGTTTCACTTCCGATCTCCCTTTGGGCAGCCCGCCGAAAAACATAACCCGTCCGTCCAGTCCCACATATTTAAAGGCATTTTCCTGTATAACAGGAACCGAAGCGGCTGTGATAACCAGATTCATCAGTTTTCCGCCGGTCACCTCTTTTACAGACTCTTCCAGTCCGTCATTATTCAGGATCCTGACATCCGGAACAAGTGACTTGGCCAGAGCCAGCCTTTCCTCACTGAGGTCGGTCACATAAACCGCCGCCGCACCTGCCAGGAAAGCCACTTTGATATGCATCAGCCCGATAGGTCCGGCGCCTATTACCAGCACATTGTCTCCGGGATAAATCCCGATTTTCTCATAGGCGTTGTAGACACAGGAGAGGGGTTCTGCCAGGGCAGCCTCCTCAAAACTGATACTCTCTTCCAGGGGAGAGATATTCCCCTGAGCTACCGCCCGGGCGGGAACTTTCATATATTCGGCAAATCCCCCGTCAACGGTCACACCCAATGCCTTGGAATCCAGACACATATGGGAATTACCGCTGGTACAGAGATCGCAGACACCGCATCCGTAGTTGGGAGCCACTCCCACCCGCATACCCTCAGAGTATCCGGTCACATCGGCGCCGACTTTTTCTATAACCCCCGCAATCTCATGCCCCGCCACCAGAGGCTGCTCCGAGTCGCCGGGCTTTCCGGTTTTGTAGAACCTCACATCGGTTCCGCATATAAAGGATGCCTTCACCCGGATAAGGACTTCATCCGCCGTGATTTCGGGGACAGAAATGTCCTCCACCCTGATATCTTCTATTCCATACAGTCTTGCTGCTTTCATTTTATATCTCCTCGGTTTCTATTTTCCCGGTCAGTCCTGGTCTTCCAGAATCACGGGACGTTTTTCGATAATGGATCTGTTTCCGGCATTCACAACTTTTACAGCTTCCAGCCCGTCCAGACCGGTTACTTCAGGCACTGTATCGTTAAGTATGCAGTCTACAAAGGCCTTGTCTTCTCCCCTGTAGGCATCGATAAACAGGTTCTGCCAGCTTTTTACAAAGGGAGTACTTATCCCCTCGGGGGTACATGTCAGGACGCTGAAATTCTGGTTTTTCCCCACATGGATGATCCCCTTTGTCCCCAGGATCTCCACTCTGGAATCGTAGCCGTACAGAACCCCCTGGGCTCCGTCCACCATTCCCTGGGCGCCGTTTTTAAACCGGCAGTTCATAATGACGTTGTCATAGAAGTCGGGATACTCTTCCACCGCATCGGGGCATCTGTAGTTACCCGCTATGGCGTAAACCTCTTTCATATAGCTGCCGCTGTACCAGTGAAGGGCATCGATATCATGGGAGCTGACTTCCGCCAGAGGGCCGTTGCTCTTTTTGATATCGTACATCCAGGGACGGGGAATACTGGGTCCGTGGGTCAGGGACTTAACACAGACCACATCTCCGATCTCACCTGCATCAATCCGTTCTTTGGCATGACGGAAGCTCTCATCGAACCGGCGCATAAAAGCCAGCTGCAGTTTCACACCCGCTTTTTTTGTGGCATCTACCATATCCCGGCATTCGCTCTCGGTCATGGCCATAGGCTTTTCGCACAGCACATGTTTCCCCGCCGCAGCAGCATTGACCACAATATCCCTGTGGTAGGCCGTAGGCGTAACAACCACCACAGCATCGATATCCTTATCTCCGAGGGCGTCCCGGTAATCCAGATAGTATTTGTCTATACCAAGCTCCTCCACTGCGGCTTTAGCGGCATCTTCCACCGGGTCGATCATGGCCACCAGCCTTCCTCCCGGTACGGAACGGGCGAAATTCCGGGCATGGATCATTCCCGCCCTACCGCTTCCTATAACAGCAACATTTACCTGTGATTTCATTGAATCCTCGCTTTAGCAGCAGCACTGAGTTCCGTAATCGTCCCGAACTGCCCCTGAGTGATATATTCGGCCTTTACCATCCAGCTGCCACCGCAGGCAACCACATTGGGAAGAGCCAGATAATCTGTAAAATTATCCACATTCAAACCGCCGGTCGGCATGAACCGGGCATTATAGACAGAGCCGAAGGCTTTCAGCATGGGAATACCACCAGACAGAGAGGCGGGGAAAAACTTGAGGACCTTCAGTCCCGCATGCATGGCTACTTCGATCTGAGAAGGATTTGTCACTCCCGGAAGGATGGGTACGCCTTTTGCAATACAGGCGTCCACAATGACGGGATTGTATCCGGGGGCCACAATAAACGACGCTCCCGCTTCCAGGGCGGCATCCAGCTGTTCCAGAGTCAGAACCGTTCCGGCACCCACAAGAACATCCGGTCTATTCTCACGGATTCTCTTAATGGATGCAGCCGCGGCTCCGGTCCTGAAAGTCACTTCCGCCACACCTATTCCACCGGCAGAAAGAGCATCCACCAGGGGCAGCGCCTGTTCCGGGGTATCCAGTTTAATAACAGGCACAAGTTTTTCTTCTTCTAAACGGGAAAAAATATCCACTTTATTCTCCATTCATTACTATTTGTTGTTATTTCTATTAGCAGAATAGGCTCTATATTAGCATTTGTCAAGCATATATTATCATTTGTTGTTGACATTCAGCATTTATGGATATAACATTCTAATATCTAACAAATATCGATACCAAATGACAACAAAATAACAGGAGTGTTAAATGAACGATTACACACCGGCAAAAGAAAGGACCATGTACTTCATTGGGGTTACCACCGGAAAGTCCTCTATTATGAAGGTATTCCCCAAATGGGCGGACCACCTGGGGCTCAAAGCGCTTATCAAAGGCTTTGACTTCGAACCCCATTCAGAACCGGAAAAATACAGGGAAGCCGTGGAATTCATTAAAAATGATGAGCTCTCCCTGGGAGCCCTGGTGACAACCCATAAGCTTGACCTGCTGAAAGCCTGCGGAGACCTTTTTGAAGGAAAAGGGGAATATGCCCGGCTGCTGGATGAGGCCAGTTCCATCTCCAAAAGAGGAAAGGAGCTCTGGGCTCATGCCAAGGACCCTATTACCAGCGGCCTCTCCCTGGATGCCATAGCCGATGATTCCTACTGGAAAGAGTCCGGGGCGGACCTGCACCTTCTGGGAGCCGGAGGATCCTCCCTCGCTCTGACCCTTTACCTGATAAACAAGAAGAAAAACGGCGGAACCGTCCCGGGCAGGATCATTATCAGCAACCGGTCTGAGCCCCGGCTCAATGAAATGAAGGAAATCCACAAGCAGCTCGGGACGGATATCCATTTTGAATACTACCTCTGCCCCGACCCTGCCGATAACGACAAGGTTGTGGCCATGCTGAAACCGGGCTCCCTGATTGCCAATGCCACCGGCCTGGGAAAAGACCGGCCCGGCTCTCCCCTTACAGATGATGTGGAATTCCCCGAGAACGGCATCGTCTGGGACTTCAACTACAGAGGCGATCTGATCTTCCTGGATCAGGCCAATGCCCGGAAGGAAGAGAAGAATCTCCGTATTGAAGACGGTTGGTTCTACTTCATCCACGGATGGACCCGTGTCATTGCGGAAGTCTTCCATATCGACATACCCACCAGCGGTCCTGAGTTTGAAAAACTCTCGGATATCGCTGCTTCAACAAGGAGCTGAATGATGAATTTTCCCGATTACATTAAAACCCCCACCCACTTCGATCCTGAGACAGGACTGGCTGACAGCATCTACCCTCTGGAGAGACGCTACTCGGATATGAAAAATATGTACTTTGATGAAGAGGCCAGACAGAAACTGGAAGATAAAGGGAACAATCTGATCTACCGGTTCTACGATTTCGGTGTTCCTGAAAAGGACAGCGACCTGTGCTTCGGCACCAGCATAGTCTATCCTGGAAAAGTGGGGGACGAATATCACATGACCAATGGCCACTTCCATACCATTCTGGATACAGCAGAGATTTACTACTGTCAGGCCGGCTACGGTATGATGATGATGGAAAGCCCCGAGGGAGATGTGATCTACAAGGAGATGCGCCCCGGCCAGGCCGTTTATGTTCCCGGAAGATATGCCCACAGAAGCATCAACCTCTCCGACTCAGAGACTCTGATCACATTCTACGTTTTCCGAGCTGACGCGGGCCACGATTACGGCTCGATCAAGGAGAAGGGATTCCGGAAGCTGGTGGTTGAAAAAAACGGCAGCTGGGCAGTGATAGACAATCCCAAATGGGGGAACTGAGAGGATTTTATGAGCAAAGGAAAGATCCTTGTCACCCCCCGGTCCCTAAGCAAGAAGGGTCACCCTTTTCTCGGGGAGCTGGAAAAAGCAGGATATGAGGTGTTAACCCCCTTTCCGGGAAAACAGCCCAGCCAAGAGGAACTCATGAACGCCCTGCCAGGCTGCATCGGCTACCTGGCGGGTGTGGAAAAGGTCAGCCCGGATGTTCTGAGACGATGCGCCGGACTGAAGGTTATCAGCCGGAACGGTGTGGGCATAGACAATGTTGACAGAAAAGCTGCCGAAGAGATGGGCATATCCCTTCAGGTAGCCAGAGGTGCCAACTCACGGGGCGTAGCGGAACTGGCTGTTGCGCTGATGCTCTCACTCCTCCGCTTCATTCCTCAGACCAGCATATCCATCAAGAACGGCGGCTGGGAAAGAGAAAAGGGCATGGAAGCAGAAGGCAAAACACTGGGAATCCTCGGGACCGGACAGATCGGACAGTATGTGGCAAAAATGGCCGCCGGGCTGGATATGAATATCCTGGGATACGATATTTATCCGGATAAAACCCTATCGGAAAGGATTCCCTCTTTCCACTATGCCGAGCTTGAAGAGGTCCTTTCAAAAAGCGATATCATCACCCTCCATTGTCCTGCGGGAGAAAAGCCGCTGATAGATGAAGATGTGATCGGAAAAATGAAAAAAGGGTGTTACCTTGTTAATACGGCCAGGGCTCAGCTGGTCGATCAGAATGCCCTTCTGAAGGCTCTGGAAAACAGCAGGGTTTCAGGGTATGCGGTGGATGCCTTTGAGTCTGAACCGCCGGAATTGACCCCGCTGCTGATGCATCCCAAGGTCATACTGACTTCGCATATAGGCGGTTTCACCACCGAAAGCGTTGATCGGGCCACAGAAAGTGCGGTCCGGAACATTCTGGATGTACTTGGGTAAAACTCCTTTGAGGATCCTGCCGGGAGTTTATTCCCGGCAGGGTCCTCTTTTTCAGCAGCACAACAGCTTTAACTTTTTGATATCACCCCTTTTATAAATCTCTGAAAAAAGCTCTGCTTTTCAATTATCCTGGGAGTGTAATATGTCAGGAGCCCTTAAAATAGCGCTGTTTAATTACTTACAATCCCAGTTTGCTTTGACTATTTCAGGTTTTCCATCGTAACCGATCAGTACCGGTCTGCCTTCAACGAGCTCTGCCGATTGTATTCCCCTTTCCAGGGAATCCCCTTGATATGTCTGAAAAAGGATGCCGTTGCATAGAGATTTTGTCACAACTGGCAGCAGGTTCTGAAAGGTTGGATTTCCCAATAAGACGGGATGCTTCAGAGCCAGATCCATGCCATTTGCAAAATATCCTGTAACATTTTCCGCCCTTAAACAGAAAGTTTGATCCGTATGCCCGTCCTGCACAGCCCAGAGTTGGTACCTCCGGTTCGAGAGAACTGAAAAACCTGACACCCTTTGCATCCTTCAGCATGCCGGTTCATCCTGATTCCATCTGTGGAAAGCAGTAAAGCCATGGGAAGGGATGGCATAACCACGGGCATTATTTTCAGGACCGAAATTGGGAACACAAGGGAAGCTGCCGGCAATATCATAGAGGAGAGGCGCTTTTCAGAACTCTGAATGCTTTTGAGAATTCCACTTTCGGCTGCTGTTAGCTCTGAACAAGGGCTGCCCAGTGGGAGTTTATCCAGGATTCCCCTTTTTTCATATTCAATTCAGGTATCATCCCTTTATCCTCATTAATCAGGACCCGTATTAAATCATGCTCCAGGATGACAGATTTTCTCTGCCCTGCCTCTTGTATCCTCTTCCCTTCCAAATCAATAACTCTCCTATTCTCCAGTTTTATTACCCTATAATTCCACGCCGGACTTCCCTCTTTATTTTCTTTTAATGCTTTTCAAACATTTGTGTAAAAAGAATTATTCCAGCATAAAACCTCTGCGAATCCTGTACGTTGCCGGAAACATGCCGATATATTTTCTATTTTTTTTGTAAACCAGCTCTCTATAACTGATTTACGTTGAAACCAATTCTATTAATTCCACCAGGTTTAAATCATTTGCCACTGAACTGATCAGAGAATCCGTAAGATTCGAGTCTCTGGTTTCTTCAAACAGCAATGCCGCTTTATAAACATTTAAAATGTTTTTATAGGGAAGTCTGTGCAAGGCGGCCAATTTTATCGCCCCAACAATCCTATCGGATTGCGACAATTTTCTCCTGAGATCTCTACCCACTCTCTGAACAGTATCGCCTAACGCCTTATTGGAGAATCTTTCAACAAGATCTTCAATATGCTCCATTAGATCCTTTCTATCAAATATTTCCGGATATTCCAGGAGCAGAGCCTCTGCACTTTCACACATGACAGCCTGCACCCGGGATCTGAGAAGGGCATCTTCCATAATTTCCCAGATATATTTTTTTTCAGGCAAGTACAATCTTCCCAGATACGCCGCTGCGGCATGACCTAAATTATGAATAAACAGCTTTCTATCCACCCAGGGCGCTATGGGAGAAACCAGCTTTATACTGTTGCATTCTGGTGGTTCATTTAAAAATCCGTCTTTATCCAGGATAAGAGTATTGTAGGGCTCTGCAAATAATCTTAACGCATCTTCGCTTCTTTCTTTCTCCGGAACAATAGGAACCATCTTTCCGATACTGGATTCAACAACTCCCAATTCCTGCTCCAGCGGATACTCTTCGCCGAGTAGATTCCTGAAAATATCATAACAGTAGGCTTTCCCGTTTCGTATATTCTCGGCGAGAATAAAATCCAGGGGCTTTGAAGCAGCAGATTTTCTTCTCGGCAGAACTTTCGCAACGAATTCGCAAACCCCCTGTATTCCCGCAAGCCCGACAGACGTGGAGATCAGTTCTGCCTGGCATAGCAAATCCATGATGGCTGTGTCATCCGAGAGACAGAGGCAGTCAAAATTCCTGATGATTCTAACTGTGTTGCCTGAATCAGATTTAATGACAATTGTATATTCCTTCTTTTTTTTGAGTGCACTGATAAGATCCTTGCTGATATCCACGATAGTCACATGATAACCAGCTTCCTGCAGCACCGGCACAATAAACGAACGGCCTATATTTCCGCCTCCGAAAACCACGGCTTTTTTCATCCTGCAACCTCCAGTAAAACAGTTTCTTTATAATGTTCCCGAATTGGTTTTATCAGATGTTCCTTCTCTCCCGGATAGTTTTCCGGCCTGCACCCGCCATTTATATAAAGAGCCAAACCGCCGCTGCAGATCCCTTCGACGGCAGCTTCAACCAGATCAATCCGATTATCCGATTTCTTAATCTGCCGGGCTATAGAAACAAGAACCCCTCCCACGAAATTATCGCCGCACCCGGTGGTATCACCTCTTTTTTCAGGGTGAGCTTTCAGATCTGCATCAACATAGGGACTAACAGGCAAGAACATTTTATCCTGCTTTTCAAAATTTCCCTTCCCATCACTGAAAAGGCATAAAGGTTCTTTTCCTTTTGTGATAATAAAAGATCCGCACCCTTTATTTTTCAGCGCTTTTATAGCAGATTCCCCATCACTTTCACCGGTGAGTCTCAAAGCTTCTTCATAATCTGTGATTAAAAGGTCAATCCAGGGATATGCCGGTTCTTCCGGATTGCCCAGGGGCCATGGAGAATAGGGATTCTTTGATTCATTTAGAAAATCATAAACAGTACCAACAACATTGAGACCTCCCTGAGCTTTTACTTTTTTTACCAATGCCGTTAAATCATTATGAATCCGAGGAACAAGAGCTGTGCCCCCCCAGAGAACAATATCAGAGTTAAAGAAATCCATAACCAGATCTGAAGATTGTAAATATTCAGCGGCGCCCAAACGGTTTATAAAAGTCCTCTCCCCTGCCCCGCCGTTATATCCGGGGTCGGACAATACAGTTGTAGATGCAGCAGCTTCTCCGGGAAAAACAACTTCTGTAAAGTCAATGGGATATTTCCGGACAATGTTTTTAATTTCCCCAGAGATCTCTTCATCCCCCATAGCTCCGGTAAAACACACTTTCCAGTCATCCTGATGCAGCATCTGTGAAGCATGAATCATTGCTACAACACCAGGCCCCCCCAGATTGATGCTATCGGGCAGGGATCTGCCTGACAGAAGTTCCAGTACCTTCTCTTCACTTAAACCTGAAAATTCTGCCAAGTCAGAAGAAAATACCAAATTTCCTGGAACCAAACCACCATCACCAGGTTTTTTTGATTGAAACCTCTGAAAGATTTCTGACGAGAAATCCATATCTGTAAAAAGATAGTCAAGGAGACAGCAACCTGTTCCGGATATTTTTTTCATGTCATCTCCTTCATTAACATTTCATAATCGCATGATAGGTAATGGAGGGGTTCCTCATCTTCCTCTATGGCAGGAAAGCGGCCGATTTCTTCATAGAATCTGTTATCCGAACTATCGTCATTCACCTGGCTGACTTCACCAACCAAAACAGGACCAGTACCTTCTGCGCCATAGAATCGATGATAGACATTCTGTTCCAGGGTAAGACTCTGACCGGGTTTCAGGCCGATTTGCTCTCCGGGATTGATTGTGTACTTACAGTCATCAATATAAATGGATACCTTTTCATCCGAAAAGGATTCATCTTTTGAGGATTTATAAATATTAAACAGCAGGATTCCTCCACCGCGGTTAATAATATCCTCCATTTTATGCCAGTGAAAATGGTAGGGAGTTTCCTGCCCTTCCCGAACTATCATAATTTTTTCAGCATATGGCTTTCCCTGCTTTCCCGGAGCTCCGTTCCTGAGAGTAAAAAGGAACAGTCCCCTCTCCTGAAAATTTCCTGAACCGAAGTCGGTGATATCCCATCCCAGGTTGTGATTAAAAACATTTCTGCATATATCCTGATGATCAATCCAGTCCTGTTTACTCCATGTTGCCCACTCCGGAAGCAACCAGCATTTCTCCGCCAGAAATGTTTTAGCATCAGCCATAATTTGATTAATTTGACTTCTCTTCATATATTTCTCCCTTGCAGAACGATAGCTTACCTGGGTTAGCATGCAAAACTAAAATAATAACAGACACATCAGCTTTATATTTTTTCATAGGGGATTTTGTTGATTTGCTTGCTAACCTATGTTAGCATTATACATTCAGGTTTTAAGAAAGACAAGGAAAATTTGATATGAAAATTAATATGAAAGACATTGCTGATGAATTGAACTTGTCCAGAACAACTGTGTCTTTAGTTCTTAAAGGAAAAGGTAATCAGTACCGCATCAGTCAGGAGACTCAAAATAAAATCTTGAAATTTGTAGAAGAAAAGCAGTATCAACCCAATTATTTTGCCCAGGCCCTGAATAATAAAATATCCAGGACAATCGGCATAGTCTTTCCTGACGTATTTGAAGAGTTCATGGTGGAGATGATCAGGGGCATTGAAGACACCTTATCTCCTCAAGGATATTTGATGATTATAATGACAACAAGGTTCAGTATTGAAAATGAAGAAAGGATACTGAATGACCTGGACTACAGAGGATGCGACGGGATACTTCTTGTTCCCACATGCAATTTCTCCAGTGAAGGTGCAGACAATAATCAAACTGTATTTCTGGAAAAGAATAAATCCAGAACGGTACTGCTCGACAGAACAGTGGAGAGATGGGAAGGATATGCTGTATTGCAGGATGATTATTCGGGTGGAGAATATGCGGCAGAATATCTCAAGAAGGCAAAGTGTGCGAATTTCCTGACCATATCCTTTGACCTGACGGCATCTTCCATCCGGTCAAGGCTGAATGGGTTCACAAATATTTTAAAAGATTCTGAAAAAATCTTTATAAACAAACGGGACAGAAATTCTACAGATCTGCTCGATTCACTGAAAAAATATACGGCAGCAAAAGAAATATCAGAGAGAAATCCTTTAGGTATCTTTGTAACGACTTCCGGATTGGCGTTAAGAGTAAAAGAAGTCCTCTCGGACCTGGGCTTTACATTGAATTCTGATTATATAATTATCCGTTTCGGGTCTGATCCCGAAGGGTATTCCAGCGGCTTAACGGGCATAGGGCAGCCTCACTACGAAATGGGAAAAAAAGCCGCTTCATTAATGCTGGATTTGATTGAAAAGAAAACAGAAATAATACAGAAAAAGGAGATACTTCTCCCTGTAAAAATCAACCAGGGAATATAGGATTTTCTGCCCTGCCAATTCCAGTTCCGATCCTTTTTTTTATCAAGCAACACGAACAATTATAGCAGATCGAGAAAAGATAACCGGCACAATAATCAAAAGTATTGAAAGGACACTTTGCACTGTCCCGAGGGAGTACAGAATGATTTTTTTTTAAAACAGAAAGAGGCCATCCCACAGGAGTACGGGATGACCTCTGAAATTGGAAAAGACGTATTATTTAGAAAATACTCATAATAGCTTTTACAGCAGTAGCCGTATCGGTCTTGGGAAACAGCTCACAGCCGACCCGGCCTTTATAACCGAGAGATTCCAGATGCTTCATAACGTTTTTATAGTTGATCTCGCCGGTTCCCGGTTCGTGTCTTCCCGGAGCGTCTGCGATATGAACGTGACCGATTACATCGATAAATTCTGAAAGGGTATCGCAGATTTTCCCTTCATTCAGCTGCATGTGGTAGGCATCGTAAAGAACATTCAGCTTTTTGCTTCCCACCAGACGGACAACTTCCGCTGCCATCTGTGTGGTTTCAAGAAAGTTACCCACATGATCTGTGAGGATATTCAAACCTTCCAGATTAAGGTTCAGATCCTCCTCTTCTGCAATTTTGGCACTCTCTTTCAGAGTATCAAACATGCTGCAGAGTTTGACTGTATGAGAAAGCTCTTTGTAGTGGTTTACAACAACCCCTCCGTCTCCCAGAGCATTGGAGTGGATCGTTACACTCAAGGCACCGATCTTTTTGGCCGCTGCAATGGACTTCCTGAGTTCCTCCAGATATTTTTCCTTGTGGGAAGGATCAACCAGAGAATAATCAGCATCTCCGTTAAAACCGCTGATTACAATACCGGCCTTTTCCGCAGCCTCTTTAACAGCATCCAGGTCTTTGTCCCGATAGTCCCAGAATTCTACAGACTCAAAACCGTCTGCTTTGGCTTTTGCAAAACGTTCAATAAAAGGAACTTCCGTGTACAGAGTTTCAAGATTCGCGCATACTTTCATACTATTCCACCTCGCTGATTTTTACGGGTCTGCCTTCTTTCAGTGATTTGGTTGCAGCAGCAGCCATCAGAACAGGGTAAAGACCGTCCATACCGGTGACAGCAGGTTCAGTATCGTTTGCGATGCAGGAAGCAAAAGCTTTCATTTCATCGGCAAACGCCTGGGTATAGCGATCCCACATGATTTTGTAACAATGGTTGTAGGTAGTTCCTTCCCCATTGCTTAAGGATGCTGTATGGGGCAGATCATTTTCGTTACAGGCCATACCTTCTGATCCGAAAACTTCCACTCTCTGATCGTATCCATAAACAGCTTTCCGGCTGTTATCGATCACAGCGATGGCTCCGCTTTCCAGTTTAATGGTGACAATGGCAGTATCCACATCGCCGGCTTCTCCGATTGCAGGATCAACCAGAACAGCCCCCTGTGTATGAACTTCCACAGCATTGCTGCCGGAAAGGTATCTGACCATATCAAAGTCATGGATCATCATATCGTAGAAAATACCGCCTGAAACTTTGACATAACTGACGGGCGGCGGCTCAGGATCTCTGGAGCTTATTTTAATAATATGAGGTTCTCCCACTTTACCATCAGCAACCATATCCCGAACCGCTTTGTGGTTATGATCAAACCGTCTGCTGAATCCGATAAAGAGTTTTTTATTGGCATCATCCGCTGCTTTGATTGCCGCTCTGACTTTTGTCAGATCGTAATCAATGGGTTTTTCACAGAAAATATGTTTTCCGGCAGCAGCTGCTTCCATAATAAATTGGGAATGGGTGTCTGTGGAGGAACAGATCAGGACAGCTTCAATTTCCTTATCATCCAGGATTTCCCGGGCATCTTTTACAACATGGGGAATATTAAAACGGGCTGCAAAATCTTCTGTATCCTGATTGGCAAAAGGATCTGCAATAGTTTTGATTTTCAATTCAGGTACAAACTGGGAAATATTCTGAGCATGGACCTTACCGATGCGTCCGGCACCGATAATACCAATTGTTATAGCTTTAGACATTTTCGTCTCCTCATTAAACATTGGGATGAAAATATCACATAGCATCAGAAACTGTCGATTTTTTTTTCACCCACCCATAAAACCATGAAAGATGATGCAATACATAAATGCCTTATTATACTATTTTAGCCTAATAAGGCATTTTAGAAAGCCATTACCCCATTCTATCCTGCTGCCGGTTTTAAATCGTATTTAAAAACTGCACATTCGGCTCTTTGGCGAGCAGGGGATTTGTACCATCCTTAAATGGTTGGTAATGGGGCATAGTTCTATGAGTATCAAAGGCATCCCGGCTTTTATAGATTTCGTACAAAATCACCACATTCTTTTTGTTCCGGGGAACCAGGACATCAAAATTCAGGCATCCCTCTTCATTGGCTAATGACTTTTCCGAATCCTCCATGGCAAAACCTATGAACTCCTCCATAGTGCCCGGTTTGAGAAAAAACTCTGCTATAACGATAAAATTCTTTTCCATGATTCTATTCTCCTACAGTTGTTATTTTCCGCAGTGACTTATATGAAACTCCGGTTATCTTTAATCCTCTTCAGGACTACTTTCAAATTCATTTATAACAATCCCGGCGGTTCTCCGGATGTGCTGAATAATCATCTGCTCGGCCCCTTCCGCATTGCGGGCTTTTATGAGTTCCAGAATTTCATGGTGCTCTTTCAATCCCCTGTTTTGCTCTTTCACAGTCATTAGCGCGGATTTCCGGAAAGACTGCTCAACCGAAACCACCTGGTTGATCAGGGATATCAGATACTGATTCCGGGAGGCTTCTCTCAATTTTTTATGAAACTCGGAGTTTTTCTCCATCATGGTCTCAATATCACCGGCTTCTGATGCCCGGGTACTCTGGGTATGGAGAGATTCAAGAAGCGCCAACTCATCCTCGCTGATAATCTGCGTTGCAAGGTAAACAGCAACCCCCTCCAGGGACGAGCGGATATACTCAATGTTCTGCAGATTATTTCTGGCAAAAGAACTGACGATGGTTCCCGAACGGGGCACCACAACCAGAAGGCCCTCGGCCTGAAGAACCTTGAATGCCTCCTTGACAGGGGTGGCGCTCACACCCAGGGCAGAACAGATAGAACTGATGGAGATTTTCTGTCCCGCAGCGAATTCCCCGTTGAGAATCCCCTTCCGGATCGCATCTGCGACCTGAGCTGAAATGGGTTTGGATACGGCAATTTTTTTCATTGTAACTTCCTGGTCATGTCCGAAAATCTATCCTGATCCCTGGAATAAGTTAAGAGAGTATTAAAATTTTTTACCATAGTTTTTTCTTTTCCATACCTGCCGGAAACCATATGGTCAGGACTTAACACGAAGGTATGGCTGGATCTGCTCCATCAGAAAGTCCAGATCTCTGTAAGACATGTTATCCATAACCGGCCAGTTCTGCGGGCGGCATACGGTTTTGCTGAAGATGCCCCGTCTTTTCAGAATTTCCTTATAAGATGGAATCTTATTATTTCCGAAAAACAGCAGAAGAGGCAGAACTTTCTGATAAAGATCGAATGCTTCCTCCTCTTTCTCCGTTTCCAGAAGATTCCAGATATCAACCATGATATCCGCAAGCTGGGATGGAGGCATGGTACCATTCGATCCTCTCCGGAATTCTTCAAAAAGGAATCGGCCTCCCTGCCCTCCAAAAACCCCGAGCAATTTTTCCGGATGCTGATCCCTGAAACCGGTCATTTTGGGGAGAACCTTTAAAAAATCCGAACCTTCTTCCTTAATATAACAGGGGTTATCACTCTGCATTATGATACTTTTCATCACATCTTCTGACATGGACTTTCCACCGAAAGCAGGACCGAGGTTCTGGATAAACAGAGGAATATTTATGATATGATCAATAGTTTTAAAATAATCTTTTGTTTCATCACCGGACAGAGTGGTGGGATTGTAGGCAATAACAGCATCCGCATCCAACTGACAGGCATGTTCAGCCAGGGTCAGTACACTCTGAATCTGGTCAGAAGAAATTCCTGCAACAACTGGCACCTGTCTGTCTATAAGACTAATAGCCATCTCTACAATCCGGATGCGCTCTTTTTCCGTCAGGGTACGAACTTCTGAAGCATATACGGGCAGGACAATTCCATGAACTCCGCAGTCCAGAAGGAACTGGATGCAGCGCATGGTTTCTTCATAATCGATCCCGTTATTGTCAGTGAATGATACTTGGGGAATGGCAAAAATCCCCTTAAAGTGATTCTGTTCCATAATGTTCCTCCGGAAGAACGGTCAGAAAGAGGCAGACCCCATGATCAGCCTCTGGGAAAAACTCAATCGTAAGGATTGGTCTTCAGCTGCTCTGCCATCAGATTCAGAATATCCGGATTGTCTGTGGAGAAATTGGGAAGGTACGGTGCCCCTGCTTCGCGTCCTGCCAGATTGGCCATATCTTTTGTTCCCACCGGAAAGCTGGCTTTATCCATAGTGAGCCTGATCGGGTTAAGGATGTACTGGTCCTTGAGTGCGGCCTTGATATCCCCTTTCTGGCAGTTTTCGTAAATATTGGTTACAAGTTTGGGGACAAAATTGGCTGTGGTGGCTATGGCACCAACCGCGCCATGGACCAGAGCTCCGTAAATAAGAGTATCCTTACCGCCGAAAACCTTAAACCCCACATCGCTGTTCCGCCTGATAAATTCGGCAGTCTGAGTCATGTCACCGCTTGAGTCTTTAATACCCACAATATTTTCTTTCTCATGGCAGAGCCTGTAAACGATATCCTGGCTCAGACCATAGTGGGTTCGCCCCGGATTGTTATATAAGAGCATAGGCATGGGAGACACAGCATCTGCCACAGCACAGATATGAGCATACAGCTCCTTTTCGTTGGGACTGATGAACATCGGCGGGAGAAGACTGATCGCCTGAGCTCCGGCTTCCAGCCCCATACGGGCAAGATCTATGCATTTTTTTGTTCTGATGGCACCAATCCCCAGATAGACAGGAACACGGCCGCTGGTTTGGCTGATGATAATATCCAGGCCCCTTTTGTAGTCATCATCGTCGACCATATAGAACTCGCCATTGCTGCCGTAGGCAAGGATTCCGTGAACACCGCCCCGGATAACAAAATCCACCTGGTCCCGCAGTTTTTTCTCATCGATTTTTTCATCTTTGTCTATGGGTGTCAGAATAGGGGGGACAATTCCTTTTATGAAAGACAGATCGGTCATACTATTCTCCTTACATTTGGTATCTGAGATCCCAGATACCAAATATAGTGGAATACAAAAAGGATTCTGTCAAGGATCTATTGTTTTCCCTCATAGCAGGAACTATAGTTTCAAATAGGATGAAACCCCTTTTCCATTGATTTTCCAGGGAGGTTTTCGTGAAGAAACACAAACTTCTCCCCTATGCGATTCTCCTTTTTCTCTTTGCCATCCTCAGTTTTTCCTGGGTATGGTACGGCAGGAGCAGGCAGGAGATTTCAGAGAATATGAAACTTCCTGTGGTCGTAATAAAAGCCCGCAAAGGATATCTGAAAAAGAGTCTGGAACTAACCGGTTTTGCCGAATCGGAAAATCAGGTGACGGTTCTGCCAAAGATATCAGGCACTCTTGACTCTCTCCTGGTGGACGTGGGAGATCAGGTGACAGCCGGTCAGATCATTGCCAAGATAGATCCGGAACTTTACCGTCTCACCCTGAATCAGATAGAGGCCATGTACCGGGTATCAGAATGGACCTACAACAGGGTAAGCAGAATCTACGAGTCAGGTGCCGGATCGGGCGAACAGTATGAGAACGCCAAAGCCCAATACGAATCCCTTCAGGCACAGTATGATCTGGCCCTTCTCCAATACGAGTATACCAATGTAATATCTCCTGTGGATGGAACAATCCTGATCAAACATATCAATCAGGGCAGCATCGTAGCTCCCCAGGTTCCCATTGTCACCATCGGCAGCCTTGATCAGCTGGCCGTATCCGTCTCTGTGCCGGAAGAGTACTACCGGTACTTTTCTGAAAAAAGCTCCATGCCGGAAGTGACTCTCAGACAACCATCTGCCCTGGAAAATGAAGAGATCCCTGGCCGGATCGACTCAGCAGCTCCCTATATTTCTCCGGAATCCCGGAATTTCGAAGTGAAAGTGCAAATACCCTCTCCCCGGGATATCCGTCCCGGGATGCTCCTTTATATAAGCTTTGCCCTGGAGTCTCTGGATGAAAGCTGGTACCTTCCGGCGGAAACTCTGAAAAACGGAGAGTCTCTGTGGTATGTGGATGCCCTGGGAGCAGCCCGCAGCCTCCAGGTAGAACCGGATTTCTATGACGGCGACCTTTTCCCGGTCCCTCCTGAATGGATGCCTCTGGATTTTATTATCCAGGGGCAGCATTTCCTTTCAGACGGACAGCCTGTCACTGTTAACGGAGAAATATCTCCATGAGGATCTCTGAGTACTCCATCCGGCATCCCGCGGTCGTCGGGATCCTGCTGGCAGCATTATTTGTCGCTGCCGCAGCGGCATTATCCGGTCTGAAACAACAGCTGTTTGCAGAAACGGAAATGCCTCAGGCAACGATTATAACTCTTTATCCCGGAGGAGCACCGGAAGATGTGGAAAGGGAAGTGACCAACCCTCTGGAGGATGTCCTTTCCACCCTGGACGGGGTGACGGAAATGACATCCACCTCGTCTCAGTGGTCATCCATTATAAGAATCAGTTTTACCATGCAGACAGATCCGGCATCCCGTATTGTGGATATCCGGGAACTGATAAACAATGCGATGCCTCTCCTTCCGGATGATATCTCCGGGCTGCCCCAGATACATGTATTTTCCACCGCAGCCCTCTCGGCCTACACGGCAGTTGTGGAAAGTCTCCTCCCTCCGGAACAGGTCACAGCTTACCTGAAAGACCAGGTCATTCCCAGGCTATCCAAAATCAGCGGCGCAGCCTCTGTCTCGGTCAACGGCGCAGTCGACAGGGAAGTCCGGATTGTTCTGGATCCGGACAAGATGCCTGCCCGGGGATTAAGCGCTCTGGAAATCGCGCAGGTTCTCTCTTCGGGAAACCTGTCCCTTCCTGCAGGCTCTACCGACATCCGGGGGGAAAATATGAATATCCGGACAAACGGACGCTTTTCCCGGCTGGAAGATATGGCGGGCCTGGTGATAGGCTACCAGGAGGGAACCCCCATACGGTTGAGAGATGTGACTGCGTCTTTATCCATAGGTCCTGTAGATTCCCCGGTTATACCCATCACCAGAGGAAAAGAGGTCATAACAGTCTCAGTGGATCTGACAAAAGATGCCGATACAACCGTGGCCCTCTCCCGTGTTAAGTATGTACTGGCTCAGATAGAAAGAGAGCAGGCCGGAGGCATCCGCTTTTCCACGCTGAACGATGATTCCGAGATTATCCGGCTCTCCCTGACTTCCGTTCTGAATTCAGCGGTGACCGGCGGACTTCTGGCCATACTGGTTCTATTTCTCTTTCTGCACAACTTCAGAACCACATCGATTATCTCTGTTTCCATCCCCCTGTCTCTGATGATTGCGCTGATGTCTATGCAGCTCAGAGGGATGACTGTGAACATGATGACCCTTGTGGGCCTCACCATTGCCATTGGAATGATTGTGGATGCCTCTATTGTCATGCTGGAGCACATACACCGGATCTACCTCCTGAGAGAAGAACACGGAAGGAAAGAGGCCAGTATCCGGGGAGCCCGGGAAATGAGCGGAGCTATTACGGCTTCGACCCTGACCAGCCTGGCTGTATTTGTCCCCCTGCTTTTTCTTAAGGGAATCATCGGTGAGATATTAAGGGATATATCCTTGACCATGGCCTTTGCCCTGACAGGATCCCTGCTGGTTGCCCTTACGGTGATCCCCTTTCTCACAGCTCACACCCTCAAGGCGGCCCCGCCTCCCGGAACCCGCCCTCCCCGACTGGATATTGTTTTTGGATTTATGGAAAAAGCCGTGAAACGGCTTGAAAAAAAATACAATGCCCTTCTGGAGCGTTCCCTGGACAACAGAGCATTTGTACTGACCCTGGCGATAACTCTGCTGATTATGAGTTTTATGGTTACCCGCTTTCTGGGATTCGACTTTATTCCTGCCACGGATATGAACGAACTGAATATTGCCATCACCACCCCTCAGGGATACTCTCTGGAAGAAACTGCAGCCAAAGCCAGGGCCGTGGAAAGCGAAGTCCTCTCTCTGGTGCCCGAGGTGGAAACAGCCGTATTCTATGCGGGTCAGAAAGGTTTTTTCAATCTGGGAGGCTCCACCCCGGACAGATGCTTTGCGATTGTCAGACTTCAGCGGGTGGTCGACAGAAAACGGGGGATTTTCGAGATTATCAGCCAACTGCAGAATGAACTCCCCCGCCGGATTCCTGATATTGATGTGACAGTAAAAAACGGAGGCTTCAGCAAACTCCTGGATGCCAGTGTGGGTGGTTCTGGATTTATCATAAATCTGAGAGGAACAGATTTTCACGATGTACTCCTTTCGGCCGATATGGTGGAAAAGATCATGATGCTAGATCCCAATATTGTAAAAGTGGACAGGAATATAAGCTCGGACCGCCGAAACCTGCAGATACTTCTGGATCATCAGCTCATGGGTGTTCTCGGTGTGTCTACCGTTCAGGCAGTCAGGACAAACCGTATTATGTTCAACGGGATAGAAACCGGCAGCTACAGGGGAGCAGAAAGCGGCTCCTCAGAGATTCCCATTACCCTGACTTCCCGGTACAGAGACAGCAGAATTGATGAAAATGTTCTTAACAGGATATGGATCCGGAGCGCAGCAGGGCATCTTGTGTCAATGCAGTCGTTTTCCTCCCTGTCCAGGGAGAACACCGTGTCTGCTATCGAACATCGGGACGGCATGGTTTCCATCAGCCTGGCAGGTCAGCTGCGGGAGTACAACCTGAGAGAGACCCAGGCAAGAGTGACGGAACTTCTTGGGAAGGCAGATTTTCCTTCCGGTGTTGACTGGGAGGTCGGGGGCAGTGCGGCAGAAATGGCCAATGCCTTTTCCGATCTGATTCTGGTACTGATGATCTCTGTTTTTCTTGTCTATATGGTTATGGTTATCCAGTTTGAACGGTTTATTCAGCCCCTGATTGTCATGGCCTGTGTTCCGTTTACCCTGGTGGGCGTTGTCATCAGCCTTTTGATATTCGGATCCACCCTGAATATCGTATCCATGCTGGGTATCATTGCCCTTTCGGGAATTGTTGTGAACAATGCCATAGTTCTGATAGACTATATCAACCTGTTGCGTTCAGAAGGCGCCGAGCTCAGAAACGCCGTACTTACAGGAGCTTCCAGCCGTCTCAAACCGATCCTTATGACCACCATGACAACTGTACTGGGGATCTTTCCCATCGCTCTTGGCCTGGGAGAAGGAGGAGATATCCTGGACTCCCTGGGGCAGGCCATAGCAGGAGGGCTGATAACATCCACTCTCATTACGCTGGTACTCATTCCTGTGCTGTATCTGATTATTGAAGAGAAGAGAGAGAAATAGAGTAAGATCCCTGTTCAGAGGCAGCAGTAAACATGCCGCCCCTGAAAGCAGAATTCTCAAGTTAATCTTTTTTCATCAGGAAATAACAGGAAGTTATTACCAGAACTACACTGATTGCTGTCATAAAATGTCCTCCATAGACAAAACTGTCTATACTCCGAATACCCTTAATACACAGGTCATACCAGTGATAATCAACCACTGTTACAACACTTTTTCTAAACATTATCTATTTAATAATGTTTTTCTATAAAAAAAAACATTTTTTTTATTGCAATTTTGTTCTCAAATTTATCCCTTTTAAAAAAACACAAAAAAATATAACAATAATTACATTCAATGCAAACTTTTACATAACATCAGGCGTTCCTGTCTCCCCAAAAAGATCAGGCTTCTTCAAAACAGATTTTTCATCTGAAATATCACTACATTTTTTGTAGGGATACCTTCTGCCAGGTTCATAGCCTTGTCAATATAGCCAGAGATCCGCTGGTCAATGGACGATCCGTCTGAATGCCCTGAAAAGCTGGCAAAGACCCGCCGGGAACTCCGGCGGGCTGATAAAGATAAGAGAGATTTTTTCCGACAGACTGCCGGTTTCTTTTATTACAAAAATGCATTACTGTGCAGCAACACATCCGTAAACCATTACACCCCTTTCACAACATTTTTTCCGGCCACGTAGCCATAGTAGACACACATGGAGTGGCTCACACCGCGCATACAGATGGGATATTCCACAGCGTATCGGTTACCCTGGACGTTACCGCAGACATACAGGCCGGGGATGGGATCCCTTGTGGGGCTTTCCGGCTTGCCGGCTGTGAATGTCCGGCACTCCTCATCGCTTTCCAGACCGCCGATACAAACCAGAAGAACCGTTGTTCCCCACTGATTGGCATAAAAGGGGCCTTTTTCCAGAGGGAACATCCTTTTGCCGGATTTTCCAAAGTCCTCATCCACCCCTTTTCTGGCCAGTTCATTATAGCGTTTCACAGTTGCCAGAGCTTTCTCAAGCGCCTCTCCTTCAAATCCCAGCTTTTTCAGCAGCCCTTCGATGGTATCGGCTTTTGCCGTATAGGCTCCTTCCTTCTCTTTGGCAGAGATTTTCGTGTACTGCCTGTCTGCATAATTGGGATTGGATTCATCCTCTCCTTCGGGAATGATATAACAAAGGCCTCCATGATTCGCCGGCATAAAGGGTATCTGCTTTCCCCAGTCGGCATCGTAAATCTGGAAGGAAGTATGGTCCGGCTGGAGCTCAATCTGATTTTCCAGCTGCTGCCCGGGGATGCATTCGTTCATAAAGCGTTCCCCGTGCTTGTTAATCTGAAGGAAGGGAGTGACACCGATGGTCTGACCGGGCTGGCCTCCTCCCATATGATGGGTCATGGGAGCATGATAGTCCTGAACCTTGGCTCCCGCCCAGGCTCCCATCCGCAACCCATCTCCGGTACTGATGGGCTTGCCGTTGATATCCACACCGAGGATCCCCATTTCAGCCATCCGGGCAATCTTCTTTTCCAAAACTTCCGGAGTGAAATGCTTCAGGATCTTCTCATCCCCGCTGTTATCACCGGTTGCCAGAATCACACCTTTTTTCGCATTGAACTGAATGTATTTGTTACCGTCTTTGGTATTCTGCGCTACCAGACCGGTCACTCTTCCGGAACTGTCTTTCAGAAGCTTCTTTCCGAAACATCCGTAGAAAACTTTTGCCCCCCGGGAGACAGCATCGTTAAGCTGGGCTTCCACAATAAAACCCTGCTGATCTCTCCGGCTGGAGCGGAACTCCATGGATGAGGGAAAAGTGGGAAAATCTTCCTCTTTATAATTGTACTTTTCCGGAAGGGGCCATGACAGGGGAACCAGAATTCCTTTGTCAAACTGTTCCTGCGTAACCTTCTCCCTGGTGGAATCACAGATAGTCAGTTCGGGGTAGGCATCGATAAACCAGTCCATCACTTCATGGGCATGATCGGCCCACTTGGTCAGTATAGGACGTTTGGTTCTGTAGGTTGTCTCTTTCATAAGCCGGTCTACCACGGTATTTTTATCGACTATATTCTCTCTGCCCCAACGTTTGTTAAGACGGCCATTCAAAAGGGCATACTCACCGGAACGGCAGTTGAAAGAAGCGGACTTCTCAATAATAGCAACCCTGGCTCCTTCCTCCGCAGCTGCTCTGGCGGCGCAGATCCCCGAGAGCCCCGCACCGACAATGACAACATCGTATTCCTGAACTTCGTCGACCTTATCTATTTTCGGTTCATGTCCCAGCCAGTCATCTTCTTCGGCATGTTCGGAAGCAGCTGAAACAGTTGAGACAACACTCTCCCCTTTCGCCTGGGCAATACAGTTTTCCACCGCACTCCTGACAGCATTGGAGGTTACGGTAGCACCACTGACCGCATCAATCTCTGCAGACTGGGCAGAAAGGATGGCTTTTTTCAAATTTTCCGCGGCGGCCTGTCCGATTTCAGGCGTCTCGTTCACCACATCAAGGACAACATCGGTTATGCTGCTTTCAGAAAAAGTCATGCTTACACTGACCTCTCCAATCCCCTTGGCCTTGGCGCTATAGGTCCCGGGCTTGTAAACACCCTTCCCTCCAACTTTACAGCCGGTTAATGTTCCGATGGCCACAGCTCCAACTGTTCCGGCGGCACCTTTCAGGAACCTTCTTCTTGATATACTATCTCCCATTTCCAACTCCTATAAAAATATGAATGATCAATACTTTCCCCTGCCGGATTTACAGGACACACCTTTTCCGTCTGGTTTGAGAAATTGAGTTTTTTTAAGTTTTTTACAAATTAATCAGTTGTATAAGGTCTATGCTTTCCGTTTTTTGCTGGGTGAGGTGTCCGAAACGTCAGCATCCTCTTCTCCGTCAAAGCCCTCTTTCATTCCCTTTTCAAGCTCTTTCTTGGCCTGTCCGATGGATCTGGCAAATTTCGGAAGGGCAGATGCTCCGAAAAGAACCATGCCTGTAGCGGCAATAACAATAATTTCTGTGGTTCCAATCATGGTGGAATCCTCCTTAAATGGTTTTTGGTGCCTTTACAGGCGGTTATTTCAATATCAATGACCAGGAATTACTCCCTTTCCTCATCTGACTGATATTTCACTTTGTTATCATCTTCTTCTACAGAAGATCCATTCAAATTTGTCATCGAATTCATTTCACGGTAGAATCCGTCCTTCAAATCTCTGAGCATACCGAGAAACCTTCCGATTTTACGGGAGATTTTGGGAACATCCCCCGGCCTGACCAGCAATACGGCAATAACCAGAATCACGAAGATTTCAGTTCCCCCCAGATTAAACACTGTCCTTCCCCTTTCCGAATCTGAATATAAAAGCGGTCAGCAGGGCTGCAAAATAGAGCACGATCAGAGGAACCGCTATGGCAATCTGGGAAACAAAATCCGGCGGTGTGAATAGCGCCGAAATGATAAATGTACCGAGAATGACAAACCGGCTGGCATTAAGAAGCTGTTTTCTGCTGACAAGATTCAGTATCAGCAGAACCTCCATAACAATGGGCAGCTGGAAAATCAGAACTCCCCCCAGAAGAAACCTCAGAACATAAAAAATGTTTTTATCAAAACTGAGGAGCATTCCCACTCCCTCGGGTATAAATCCCGAACCGGTCAGAAAACGGATGGAAATGGGAACAATATAGAAGTATCCGTAGAAAAATCCCAGAAAGGAAAGGACCACTGCAGCTATTAGGCAAAGGCCTATGGTCCAGCGCTCTTTTACAGATAATCCCGGAAAGATAAAGGCCAGCAGATTGTAGAGATGTACCGGAGAGGAGAGGACTGTTCCCGCAATCAGGGAGAGTTTCATTTTTATAAGAAACCCCTCATAGATATAATTCACAAACAGCATCTCCCCCAACGTCTCTTCCAGAACCGAGAAGGGTTCGAAAAAGAAGGAAAAGAGATTGTCATAAAATGAGAAACACACAATGGCTCCGGTCAGAACTGCAGCCAGCGATACCAGCAGTCTCACCCGCAATTCTCTGATATGCTCCATCAGTGACATTTCATCTCTGTTTTTTCCCATAACCGGTACTCCCGAAGTTCCGCAACCGAAGAGGACAGTCTTCTGCGGAACCAAACTGGGGGAATAATACGATAAAAAAAATCGATATCGTTTTACCCGATAAGATGAGACGTTTTTTTGACTATTTTTTTCTATGGTTGGCTCTGAACTGGGTTGGAGTACAGTTTTTTTCTTTTTTAAAGACCGTATTAAAGGTTGCTTTTGAGTTGAACCCTGAGGCAAACGCAATATCCAGAATAATCATTTCCGTCTCCAGCAGAAGCCGGCAGGCCTCTTCAATACGGTACCGGTTCATAAAAGCATGATAATTCAGCCCGGTTGTCTGGTTAATGGCCTGTGACAGATTGTGATAGGTGTAGCCGGTTTTTTCTGCCAGCCCCCGTAAATCCAGATCGGGGTCGGACCAGAGTTTTTCCTTTACAATAATCCTGCTCAGATCATCACAGATCTGACAGTTTTCACGGGGCTGCAATCCCGACTTCCGGTACTTCTTCTCCGGCTCTCCCGAAGGATGAGGAAGCTCTTTTCCACTGATCAGAATATAGTAATAGTAGACACTGATAATTATTATGGGAAAATCCAGAGCCAGCCTGAATGATGAAAAATCTCTTTGAGGATAGTTGCGGGAGATCAGAAGGAAGTATGTAAAACTCAGGAAAATTATAAGATAAAAAAAGAGAATGGTTTTCAGACTGCCGATCCGGGAGCGCTGATCCCGCTTTACCCTGATAAATACAAGATAGAAACAATAAAGAAGGTACAGAAAGAACTGAAGGATACCCAATAAAAACATACTGACACCCCCGATAAAAGGCGGGGGTATCATCCCTGTTTCAAACATATCCACTTTCACCCCGGGATTTATCAGAAACCGGGGAATATGAAAGATCAGAATAACAAGGAACGGAGCAAAGTGGAGGATCCTGAAACCTGTTATTCTGAAATTCCCTTTCTCATCGATTGTTTTCTGAACATAAAAAAGGAGTACCGGCGGGATAAGAAACAGCACAGGGAAGTCTGTAAAAAGGAGAAAATGCAATCCCCGGAATATTCCTGTAGGTACCAGAAGATCCGTGAGATAAATATAGAGAGTTAGAAAAAAGAGCAGATTAAAGAGGATATCATTGTGCTGTTTGCGGAAAAAACGGAAGATCAGAATTATGGAGATCGTCAGAGCCTGACCGAAACCGAGGAATAACAGCAATGTTAAAAATGAAAAACTGAATGTCACAAACGTGATATTAACTCAGTTTTCCCTGTTTTTCCAGCTTCAGGCCGGCCCGGACATTTTAATAATTCATACTGAAACCGCCGCGCAGAAAAGGCCTGACAGGGAGCTGTTCAATATCGAGACTATTGAATGAACCGCCATCGATGCTGTCAAACATGGGATTGGACACATTAGCTCCCAAACCGGCAAAAAGCCGGGTGTTCTGCCCCATCCTCAGGGTGCCCTCCAAAGTCAGCTCCATAAGCATCCCGAAAGGGGTCTCGGTACCGCCGCTGGCGATTTCTTCTCCATCAGAATCATCTATAATATCGTAGGATCCGCCGCCGACCTGTATGCCTATCCCGATTTCCGGCCCCAGACTCAAGCCCCCGGCTTTTCCGCCCAGATCCAGCCGATAACCGTACTTCTGCATAATATAGACAGTCCCGGCAAAAAAACCCGCAAGATGAACATTTAATGAGTCATCATTCAGGTAAAACGAGTCTGATTCACTCAAGGCATAAATTGTGGCCCCCACCTCATAACCGGTATAGAAACCGCCCCGTTTAGAGACATTGACACCATTGAGAATCCGAAAATCAAAACCGGGAACAACAATTGTTTCTGATACATCATCAGAACTGACATCCAGCATCAAAAGGGAAATCCCGTATGAGGGAGATGCGTAGCGGATCTTCCAGCCGTCCACATTGTAGTCACTGACCTGCTCCCGGCTCTCTTCGGCTGCGATTGTAAAAAAGCTGAACAGAACCAGAACAATTGTCAGAAATCTCATACTTTTCATAATGTTCCTCCAAAACAGTTATCCTTATATTCAAGTATAACACCATAGAAGGAATATTCTCAAAACAACGGAGGAAGAACTGTATTTTCAAACAGAGTTTCCACAGGAGGATGCAAGCACCAAGGAAGGCTCCCTTTACCGGGAGCCTTCCTGATAAGGCAGGAATTGAAATTTTTTAATGAGAATCCTGCCGCAGATTTTAAATGGTTTCCTTCTCTCCTTTACCATCCCGGTTCTATCTAATACTTCTCTTCCAGAGTTTTGATATTATCCTCCAGGGTCGTTTCAAGGCCAAATCCGAGTTATTCCACTTTCTTGCCATAATAGGCCTTCACATCCTCCCATTTATAGTAGGGTCCGGATACAGGAATCAGGGCGTCTGCAAAGGTTGTCTCCTTTTCGTTTAAAAGCATCTTTATCAGAGGATCCTTCTCTTCCCGGGTATACACAATCCATTCCAGATTAGCAGCCATTGGACCATAATACGCCACATCCCAGTAAGTGATTGCTTTAGCGATGTCATCGCAGGGAACCGCAGATTCCTCAATTTCCAGAAATCCCACAAGGGGAACGACCGTTTCAGCGTGAGCAAAACTGAATACACCCAGATAGGGAGAGTCTCCTGCCAGATACGCTTCCACCTCGTTGATCATCCGTTTTGCCAGGGGCGCCATAATCTCCAGAGCGATAGGCTCTTCATCAGGATCTCCGGGGCCTTTCGTATAAAAGGATTTGGCATTCTGTACTTTTTCAAACATAGCCAGCTCATCGATAGTAAAATACTTACTCATATTCACATCCAAAAAGCCGTCGTCTTTCAGAGCCGGCAGGATGATATACAACTCCCAGAGTGCATTGGTAGCCGTGGCCAGACTGTTGATAATAACATCATCATCATCCTCGCTGTAGAATTCAAACTCCCCTTTATCAAGCCTTTCCACAAATTCCGGTGTAAAGAATTGTGAGACAACTCTCTGGGTCATTACACGAGCTTCATCGGTCCGGGTAAATGCCACAATATTCTTCTGCCAGTCCCCTTCCTCTTTATATTCGTCAAACCGGGGAGCAATATCCAGGGCTCTCAGATAGGGATCGACATTTTTCTTGAAATAGGTTGAAGTGATTTCTCCTTCGTAACCGGTGGTTAAAAGCCCTGTCAAAAAACTGTCCCTGGATTCCCGGGTTCTCTCCTTACGGGTTGCATCGGCAAGCAGAGGCTTATTGGAACTGAAAAGGTCCTGATAAACAACACCGGCTCTCTGTCCAATATGATAAAGCTCATTTTTACCCAGCAAGGTCAGCAAACCGTATTTACCAGCCTCATAGTTGGCAATTCTCTGAATGTCCGCTTTGACAGTTTTTCCCATTTCGGTCAACTGCCCCTCTTTTTCGGCCAGAGCAATCATATCCAGCCAGGATTTATCGTATTTGAATCCCGATAGGTTTCTGGATCCGTGTCTGTTCAGCCAGTAAATAAAGCTCGCATCATAACCTTCGGGTATTGCTGTATAGCTCATGCTCTCCGGTTCAGGATAGGGAACTTTCGATCCGAGAAAAAGGAAATCCCCCGATTGGTGAGCCGAATTGATTGTTTCGGGAATGCCGGAATCTTTATGACCCGACGGGAAGATTGACGCAGTTAGGACAAAAGCCATAAAAAATTCAATATCTATCAACAGATTGAACCAGAGGGAGTTATTGGGGCTTCATAATCCATCTTTTCACCATGGACATGATCATATACCATGATGAAAAGTTAATGCATGATAAATACCGGGAAGAAACTACAAAACAGAATCAAAAAAATCCAGCATTTCCTCCCAGGCTTTTTCCGCTTCTTCCGGGTAATAGCTGGATCCTTCGGGGTTGGTAAAGTTGTGGGCATTCACATCGGGATAGATAACATACTTATAATCCGCACCGGCTTTGTCCATCTCTTCTCTGAAAGCTCTCTGTTTCTCAGGAGGAGCTGCCGGATCTCCGGCTCCCTGAATTACCAGCAAGCGGGTTTTCACATCCCCGGGACCGGCATCCAGCCCTGTATTAATGCTGGCATGAAAACTGACAACACCCTGCAGATCCGTTCCCATCCGGGCCATATTCAATACGATTCCGCCTCCGAAACAGTAACCGATGGCACCTATACTTTTTCTGTCTACATTCTGCCGGCTTTTCAAAACGTCCAGAGCCGCATTGAACCGTTCCCTGATCAGAGGAAAGTCCGATCCCACCTGCCCTGATAATGACCTGGCTTCAGCAAAAGGAACAACCTTTCCCCCTCCGTACATATCGGCGGCAAAGGCGATATACCCTTCTTTTGCCAATTCTCTGGCCCGGAACTTGGCATAGTCATTAAGACCCGTCCATTCATGTACCACAATCACACCGGGCAGAGGTCCTTTCACAGAGCTGTCATAAGCCAGGTACCCCTGCATTTCAGTTCCTCCCGCTTTGTACCGGATAACTTCTGTCACAATGGAATTGCTCTGTCCTGCCAAATTGGCAAAAACCATAAAAAAACTTAGAATTAAAAGACTTTTCAGAATATTCATACCATTCTCCTAACCCTCTCTATTTTAAGACTTCAGGGCAGTGAATTCCCTTATATATTACTATTTTTATAATATTATTAGAGTATTACAATACAAGGAAAGGAATATCAGGATCAGGAAAGAAAATTGTAGAGAAAAAGTTGGTTATCAGGCGTAAAAAAAAAGCCGGTAGAAAGAATATATACTCTCTTACCGGCTTTATTGTTGGTAAAATCAGGGAAAATACTCCCTCGTTACCTGGGCAATGACTACCAAACGATACCGACGTTGGCGCCGACCATGGCGCTCACACCTTCAGAGTCCAGATAGTACATCATGGGGAAGTCGATCTTGACCGGCCCAAGATTGAGTCCTACACCGGCAGTTAGTCTGGGTCTCATAATTTGGGGTCCATCTCCATCTGTTCCGGCATCTACGCTGACAGATCCTTCATTGAAAGTTAGATCCAAAGTACTATTTTGTTCAACGATAACAGGGCTATCAACAGCCAGATCAACTGCAGAACTTCCAAAAGCAATATCCACACCAGCTCCCACACTGATATCAAGCAGCCAAAGAAGCCTGAAACCTGTTGTAGCTTCCAGAGGAATTGATACAGATTTTGACGAAGCACCAATTGTCAATTCCGGAGCAACAGTCAAATCGGCATTGAGAGTTCCTATATAACCTGTATCAAAACTAACATTTTGATCATCTATAGGAAATTCGATTTTAAAAACAGACTCATTACTCTGATAAAGTACACCACTGCCCAGGGAGAGACCTCGCCATCTTATAAATCCAAGAGGCAGCTGCCGGGACTGCAAAAGCTGATAGTTCAAAAGGGTACCGATCGTCATGGTTTTAAAAGAAAAGTCCTGAGAAATGGTCCCATCGCTCAGGTTGGCATATCCGAATTTCACTGTGGCGTACAGATCATCCACCAGCCAGCCCATATTAATACCCAGGGAGGCGGAAACAGGCTGGAATGCCGCACCAAAGTATATATCCCCTTCTGTCTCAATATCCGCCAGTGCCTGTTCCAGAATGGATGGGTCGCTGGACGGCGCAGACAAGGCAAAGCCAGTACCTACGGTCAATGCAAAAGCTTTATAGTCATTATATGCCCTTTGAGTACCGCTGTGTGCAGCTGCTGCACCGGCATTGGCAAAACCGGTGACAAGAGAGTCCTGTCCGATATAGGGTCCGATTTCAGTATTGATCTGGTTTTCCATATCATTTGCGGCAGTATCCAATTGATCATTTATTATCCCCTCTATAACATCATAAAAAGGAACACTACTTGGGACAGTTACTGTTGGCGGGACAATCGTAACCTGTGCCATGGCCAGCATGGGAATACATAGTATAAGCAATACTATTAAAAACTTCGTTTTTTTCTCCATAAAATCTCCTCTCTCCAAAATTTAAAGGTTGTCTATTTAATAGATTAAACCAAAAATGGCCATATTTCTTTAAAAAAAATCCAAGGGGCCTGTTATTCACAGGATTCCTATAAAAAAACTATGAAATATAGATCTTTGCCAAACTTGACAGGTACGAAATAGATGAGTATATAAATAGAACCCTTCCGGTCCGAGACGCCGAGCCTGATGGCAGGTAAACCCGGATTTGCCGGAAGAATATTAAAAAAAATTGAAATAGGACTTGATCCTGAGGACAGGTACCATGAACAGCAACCTCCCCTGCGCTCTGATCGGCGATGGCCGGATGGCCCGTCATTTTGCGCACTATCTTTCTTTAAGCGGCATTCCCTGCCGCCAATGGTCCCGGAAGGAAAACCGGGAAGACCCTGCAGAATTTGCTAAAGGATGCCGGGCGGCTCTTTTATTAATCAGTGATGATGCGATTGAACCCTTTTTAAGGGAACATCCGGGTTTGATGAGCCGGAACCCCATCCATTTTTCCGGCAGTCTTGTGTTAAATAACGTTCCCTCTCTCCACCCTCTGATGACGTTTTCCCATGAGCTTTACTCTCTGGAAACCTACCGCTCCATCCCGTTTATTTCTGAGGACCATCAGCTGTCATTTTCCGATGTGTTTCCGGAACTCCCCAACCCTTTTTCTTCCATGAATCCCGGTAAAAAAGCCCTTTACCACACACTCTGTGTTTTGAGCGGCAACTTTACCACTCTCCTGTGGCAGAAAGCTTTCTCCGGTTTCAGCTCTCAACTGAATCTGGATGAAAAACTTCTCATCCCCTACATGGAACAGACCATCCATAATCTGAAGACTAACTGGAAGGGAGCTCTCACAGGCCCTCTGGCCAGAAAGGATCTGGCCACGGTGGCGGGTAATATCCGCGCCCTTGAAGGTGATCCTTTTCAGGAGATCTACCGCTCCTTTGTTTCCGCCTGCTGGCAGGAGGGAATAACGTTATGACCGTACCGGATTTTCAGCAGTACAAGCGAGACAATCGTCCCATATCCATGGTGACCTGCTATGACAGCTGGAGCGCCGGGATCCTCCAGGAATCCAGGGTGGACTGCCTGCTTGTGGGAGACAGTCTGGCCATGACCATGCACGGCCACGACACTACGATCCCGGCGACAGGAGAGCTGATGTCTCTTCATACCGCAGCCGTCAGGAGGGGTGCCCCCGAAGCCTTTATCATTGGAGATATGCCTTTTCTCAGTTACCGCAAAGGCCTGAAAACCGCCATGGACACAGTGGAACTGCTGATGAAGGCCGGGGCCAATGCGGTCAAACTGGAAGGATCTGAGGGCCACTGCGGCATTATTAAACATATTACCCGATCGGGTGTTCCGGTGATGGGGCATATAGGCCTGACCCCTCAATCGGTCCACCAGCTGGGGGGCTTCAAGGTTCAGGGAAAAGAGGAGGAAAAAGCCGCTCAGCTCCTGGAGGAAGCCCGGATACTGGAAGAGGCCGGCTGTTTCGCTCTGGTACTGGAGTGCGTTCCCTCTCCATTGGCGCAAGCCATTTCCCGTAGCCTGAAAATCCCTGTCATAGGTATAGGCGCCGGCCCGGGCTGCGATGGCCAGGTTCTGGTGTTACAGGATCTTTTGGGATGCAGCAAGAGTTTCCGCCCCCGGTTTGTCCGCACCTTTATGGAGGGGTTTGATCTTATGAAACAGGCCCTGAACGACTATGACAAGGCTGTAAAAGAACGGAGCTTCCCCAGCACAAAGGAGAGTTACAAGTAATGGAAATTATCAGGTCTGTCCAGCAGTGGAAACAGATTTTCAACAATCTGGACAACAGAAAAAAAAGTGTCGGCTTTGTCCCGACCATGGGAGCTCTCCACAGGGGTCATCTCAGCCTGGTGGAAAGAGCGGTAGAAGAGAATGAGATCTCTGCGGTGTCAATATTTATTAATCCTACCCAGTTCAACAATCCGGATGATCTGAAAAACTACCCCGCCACCTGGGAGGAGGATGTAACAAAACTGGAGAATGCGGGGGTACACTATCTTTTGTATCCCCAATACCAGGAGATGTATCCCGATGATTTCCGGTATAAGGTTATGGAAACCGATTATTCCGGGGATCTGTGCGGAACCGCCCGGCCCGGCCATTTTGACGGCGTCCTGACGATTGTTATGAAACTTTTACAGATCACAAAACCTTCCCGCGCCTATTTCGGAGAGAAAGACTGGCAGCAGTACAGGCTTATCAAGGGAATGGCGGAGGCCTTTTTTCTGGACACAGAGATTATCCCCTGCCCCCTGATTAGAGAGAACAGCGGCCTGGCCATGAGTTCCCGGAACAAATTGCTCACACCCGGGGAGCTATCAAAAGCGCCTTTGTTTTACAAGACTCTCCATTCAGGGAAATCCCTGAAGGAGATGGGAAGCACACTGGAAGAAAACGGTTTCAAAGTGGATTATCTGAAAATTCGGGAAGGACGGATCTTCGGTGCGGTGTTTCTGGGAAAAGCGAGGTTGATCGACAATGTCCCTGTTTAGGATTCTCATATGCATCAGCGGTTCGATTTCCGCCTTCAAAGCGGCTTCTCTGGCATCGGAACTGAAAAAAGCGGGGTATCAGGTCAAAGCCGCGGCAACCGAAAAGGCCCTGCAGTTTATCGGCCCCGCCGCACTGGAAGGAATCACTGGAGAGCCGGTTTTCACTGATATGTTCTCTCCCGGGTACAAGATTCCCCACATCAGCCTGGCCGAATGGGCGGATCTGATAATACTCTATCCTGCCTCGGCCGCCACCATCGCCAGGCTCAGGACAGGTCTGGCGGAAGACCTGGTTTCTGCGGTGTTCCTGGCCAATAACTTCCGGAAGCCCTACTGGATCTGCCCGGCCATGAACAGCCACATGTACGCTCACCCGGCGGTTCAGGAAAATCTGAATACCCTGAAAAGCTGGGGTTCCCGGATCGTAGAACCCGATGAAGGGATTCTGGCCTGTGGAGCCACCGGGAAAGGGCGGGCGCCGGAACCATCGGAAATAGCCAGACTGATCAGGGAGTTTCAATGAATATTCTCATTACGTCCGGAGGCACAGAAGAGCCCATTGACGGAGTCAGATCGATTACAAACTTTTCCACAGGAAGAACCGGGGCCTTTCTGGCAGAAAAACTGAACGACCTGGGTGCTACGGTCACCCTTCTCTATGGAAAAAGAGCTGTGAAACCTTCGGGAAAAATCCGAAAAGCCACTTTCAGCAGTTTCCGGGATCTTCATGGAAAAATGAAATACCTTCTGAAAACCGGAGAGTTTCACGGGGTCATACACCTGGCTGCTGTCAGTGATTTCTCCCTTGATCATATCAGAACTGAAAATGGCTCTGTACTAAAACCCCGGGGCAAGGGGAAGCTCCCCTCCCATGGCAGCCTCACCCTTCATATGAAACGGAATCCCAAAATCCTGGAGAGGATCAAATCCTACGCGCCTGAAAACAGGATTCCCCTTGTGGTGGGGTTCAAACTGACCAATACCATCTCTATGGGGGAGATGCAGAATGCTGTAAGAACCATTCTGAACCGGGGAGGAATCGACATTCTGGTCCACAACAACCTGCCGGAAATTACAAAGGAAAAACACCCTGCAGCGATTTACTCCCCGTCCGGCAGGATTCTCCACAGGACGAAAACCAAAGAAGAGATAGCCCACGCCCTCTTTTTTCTTATGGAAAAGGAAATATCCCCATGGTGATCTGCCTTGACAGAGGAAATACCCGGCTCAAGGGAGCACTGTTCCTCGAGGGAAGAATCCTTCACAAATTTGTTATTTCTGCTGAAGAAGAAGCCACGCCGGAGGCCCTGAGTGGCGTTTTGAAAAGAGAGTGGGAATCGGGCAGGGTTCCTGCAAAGGGTCTTTCCCGGGGTGGATACAGCAGTGTGGCTCCCTCCCGGAATCACCTTATTGAAAAGGCTTTCCTTCTTGCCTTTAACAAAGAGATTTTCAGAATCGGCAGCTCTGCAGGAACCGGATGGAAGACCCGTTACAGGAATCCAGAGCAGCTGGGAAGCGACAGGATGGCCCTGGCGGCAGGAGGAGCCCGGAAATACCCCAAAAAAAACCTCCTTCTGGTGGATATGGGTACGGCCACAAATATAGAAGCAGTAAACAGTCAGGGAGAACATCTGGGAGGTGTTATTCTCCCGGGAGTGCTTATGGGAAGGGATGCCCTGACCGCAAAAGCGGAAAAACTGAAACATACAGAAATAGCGCTTCCCGCTCAGGTCTGCGGCCTGTCTACGGAAGAGTGTATCCAATCGGGGCTCTTTTTGGGAAACCTGGGAGCGGTCAGGGAGCTACTGACAAAGATGAAGCAGGAGGCATTTCCTCTGGAGCCCGCTCTTATCATCGGAACCGGCGGACTGGCCGGTATTTTTCAGAAGGAGGAGCTGTTTGATGCGATCGAACCGGATCTTGTTCTGGAAGGAATTTATTATTTACAGGAGATCAACCAATGACCATAGAAATGCTGAAATCAAAATTGCACCGGGCGACTGTTACCGATGCAGATCTGAATTATGAGGGTTCTGTATCGATCGATCCCTCCCTCTATAAAGCGGCCGGAATGTTCCGCCATGAAAAAGTCGATATCCTCAATATTAATAACGGCGCCCGGCTGACAACATATATTATCGACGGCAAACCCGGAGAAGTCTGCCTTAATGGAGCAGCGGCCCGTCTTGCCCATAGGGGAGACAAGGTTATCATCTGTTCCTACTGCTCCCTTAACCCGGCAGAAGCCGAAACCCATGAACCCCGGGTCATCCTGCTAGCAGACAAAAACCGGATAAAAGAACAGCCCTAAACGCCAGAACCCATAAATCTCCCACCCGTCAAAACCAAAATCCCCCCAGAACAACCAGCTCCCCTCCTCCGGAGGGGCCGGGGGAGGCAAAGGGGCCGGGGGAGGCAATGGGCCGGGGGAGGTCAGGAAAACAGAAAAGCATCTGCTTTCGGATTAGTTAGAAATCAAACTACTTGACTAAGTTTTTCAAACATCGTATCCTCTCCTTCGATAGTTAGAAATCTAACGGTACAGAAGGATAAAAGAGATGAGCAAACAGGACAATTTAAGGGAGATGCCCATCGGCAGGCTGTTGTGGACCTTTTCCCTCCCCTCCATTATTGCCATGGTTGTCAATGCCATATACAACGTGGTAGACAGGATCTTTATTGGACATTTTGCAGGAGAAGAAGCTCTGGCGGGCCTGACGGTAGCCTTTCCCGTGATGATGTTTCTCTTTGCCATGGCCACTTTGATTGCCAGCGGCGGCTCCGCCCTGATGTCCATCCAGCTGGGAAAGAGGGACCTCCGCAAAGCCGGACAGTTTTTCGGCAATGCCATCACCCTGGGAGTATTGCTGAATATCACGGTCATTATTCTGATCCAATGGAAAATGGATGCGATCCTGAGGATCTTTGGAGCTGATCCGTCGACCATAGCCCTGTCGAAATCCTACCTCAGGATTATCCTGATCGGTTTTCTCTTTCATATGCTGGCCTTTGTATTCAATTTCACTGTCCGGACAGAAGGCCAGGCTCATCTGCCCATGATAGCCATGATTCTCTCAGCCCTGACCAATATCCTTCTGGATGCCCTGTTTATCATTGTTTTCCAGTGGGGTGTGGAAGGAGCGGCGGCGGCAACCATTATCGGCCAGCTCCTGGGATTCGGTCTCTTGGCATCCTATTACCTGCGGGGAAAAAGCAGTATAAAACTGCAGATCCAGGATTTTAAGCTGAAAGCCTCTCTGGTCAGGGAGATTCTGATTACCGGCCTGTCCACATTTGCGGGTACCGTAGGAAACAGCCTGGCCCTGGGATTTCTCAATCAGAGGCTCGCCCTCTACGGCGGCACCCAGGCTATTACCTCCATGGGAGCGATCAACAGCCTGTTCACCCTTTTCTTTATGCCCCTCATGGGCCTTCAGCAGGGGATGCAGCCTATCGTGGGATTCAATCATGGAGCGGAACAGCACGACCGGGTCAATCAGACCATGAAACTGGCTATGTTCTGGGCAACAGCCTTCTCCACCCTGGTATTTCTGGCGCTCCGCCTGTTTCCCCAGACTCTTCTGGGCATGTTTATCGCTCCCTCTTCTCCCACCATGGCAGTTGCGGTCCATGGACTGGGTATTTTCTTCCTGCTTCTTCCCATTGTGGGTGTGAATCTTCTGGGGGTTGCCTTTTTCCAGGCCACAGCCCAGGCGAAAAAGGCCCTGATCCTGAGCATGCTCCGGCAGTTTATCTGTCTGATCCCCCTGCTGGTGATCCTGCCTCCCCGCTACGGCCTTACCGGCGTGTGGGCGACAGCTCCTGTGGCTGACGGGATAGCTATCCTTATCACCGCCCTGGCGCTCCTGTCGGATTACCGGAACAGGGAGAATTCCCATAACAACATTTTAAAGTTACAATTGGCGCAGAAAGGATAGGTTAAATCAAAAGGAGAGACGAGGCCATGGAAGATCCGGGTGAACTCTGGAACATTTTCCGTTTGAAAAGGGATATCAGCGAAATCTACTTCAGATCGTTTTTTCAGGAATACCGGTTTCCCGAAGGTCTCAACTCCACCCATCTGCAAACCATGATCTACCTGGATATCCTGGGAACCAGCCCCATGACCAGGATAAGCCAGATCCTTCAGCTGGAAAAAGGCTCCTTTACGCCTGTGGCCAGGAAACTGACCGATATGGGGTACCTGAAAAAGGACAGGGCAGCGGATGACAAACGGGTCTACCAGCTGGGCCTGACCCCGTCGGGGGAGTCTCTGGTGAAGGATTTCAAAGAAAAACACTGGGCCTATATACGCCGGAACCTGTCACAGTTACCCGAGGCGGAACAGGATGAATACTTCTCCCTGATGGAAAAACTGAACACCATTAATGCCAAACTGAGGGATGAACTGGGTATACGGGGGATATTCGATTGACAGAGGAAATCGGGAACACCATGAGATTCGAACAGGAGGAGTTCCGTTCACAGGACTTTTCATTCCTGGACCTTTCGGGTAAGGAGTTCTACAACTGCCGCTTCCTGGACTGCAAATTCCTGGAAACCTCTCTTTTAAAAACAACCTTTGAAGACTGCTCCTTTGAGGGATGCAACATCACTAATCCCCTTTTCGATGAGGCAAAAATCATTGAAACTGTCTTTGAGGGATGCAAACTTCTGGGTATCCCCTTCTACAAATGCAACGAATTCGCCTTTGAGCTGTCCTGCCATGGCTGCCGCATAGAAAGCTGTAATTTTACGGAGCTGTCCATGAAAGCCGCTGAGTTTTGCGACTGTGATATTACAGGCTGTTCCTTCCAGAGCACGTTTCTCATGGAAGCAGACTTCTCAAAATCCCGCTTTAAAGAGACCCTCTTTCACAATACGGATTTGCGGAAGGCCGCATTCAATAACGCCTCAGGCTATGCCATTGATCCTCTCCATAACAGAGTGGAGAAAGCCGTGTTTTCCGCGCCGGAGGCCCTGTCTCTTTTGAGTCCCTTCAGGATCATAATCCGCTAGACTCGGCTGCTTGCCGGGCAATCAGACCGTAGAGAATTAATCTTTCAGAAAAAGTAACACTTTTACTATCCCCGCCTGTTTTATATTTAACTGACCGACGGTCACCGACTAACAGTTAGCCTATTTCCGATAGGAGGAAAAAATGAAACAGACACTACTGACAATCATAATTCTGGCAGGAATCACCCTGCTCTCTGCGCAGTCTGGAGAAAGGGATTCCGTCCCAGAATACTTTCCAGTGGCTTTTACCAACAGCTATAGCTGGGAGGACCTGGATACCCGGCAGGCCGGCGGAGGGCTTATCGTCCAAAAAGGGGATTCCCTGCAGATTGTTGCCCTCTACTCGGGGAACAACATGGACGTCCCCTCCTCCCGGGAGACTCCGGAAAACTACGGAAACCTGGATTTTCTGATACAGAAAACCACAGAGAAACACCAGTTTTTCTCCCTTCTGAAAAGCTATTCAGACCTCCCCTTAGCTGGCGGAATGGAGACATTTACCTTTGTGGGCGGGTACGGATACGAGCTCTATGCCAGCGGAAACCACAGTTTCCGGCTGGGAGCGTCCCTGGCTGTTTCCGACTGGGGGCTGGAAACCCCGGCAGGGAAAAACATACCGGTCCTGCCTCTTCCCTTCATCCACTACGACTTTACTTCCGCTCTGGCCGATATATCACTGGATTTTACCACCTCCCCCATGATGGATATTGTCCTGGCTCCCCGGAGCCGGTTCCATCTGAACGGGTCCTTTCTGCTGGTTGATCCGGGGGATCTTTCCGGAAGAGGCATGAAATATGACATCTCCGGAGAGTACCGTTTTTTCAGGGACACCCATCCTCTGGGCGACTTTGCGGGGTTACGATTCGGCATCCTGGCGGAAGACTATGAAGCAGTTCTGGACGGAACCGCCGGGGAGACCTACTCTCTCGGCTGGAAAGCCCTTTACGGAACCCTGGACCTGTCACTCCTGGAACTGACCGGCGGTTACCTTATGGAAGGCCGGGAATATGCCTCGGACGGAGCCGTAGAGGATCTGGGAAGAGGATTCTTCTGGAACCTCCAGCTGGCCTACGCGTTTTAAGAGGAAATACGAAGATGAACGGCAGATCCGAAATGAAACTTTTCCTGATTGTATGGTGCTGTGAAATGCTCTCCGCCCTCGGCAGCGGGCTCACCGCGTTTGCCATGACGGCCTATGTATTTGAACAGACAGGCAATGCCGGCAGCCCCGGCACGGTTCTTCTGGCCTCTTTCCTGCCTTCCTTTCTGATACGGCCCGTCGGAGGGTACCTGGCAGACAGGTTCGACAGGAGACGGATTATGGTAGCGGGCAATATCGGCTCCGCCGCTGCCATGGGATTCCTTTATTGCTCACTCTTCTTTTCAGAAGCGGGATCTCCCGCTTATTACGGAGGTCTGGCGGCATCTTCGCTTTTTGCAGGACTGCTGAATCCCGCCTATAAAGCATCGGTGTCTGATCTGGTACCGCCTGCCCTGTACGGAAAGGCCGGAGGACTGAATCAGCTGCTGTCGGGAGCGCCCCTTCTGCTCTCCCCTTTTGCCGCCGGGCTGATGATGTCACGGATGAGCATAAAGGCGGTTCTACTGACAGATATTATCACCTTCCTGGCTTCAGCCTCCGGGATATACACGGTCAGCCATTTCATCCCCCTCCAAAGGCTCGAAAGGACAAGCAGGGAGAGCGTTGGCAGGGAAATCATGGAAGGCTTCAGGATTGTATTCCGCAATAGGGGCATCAGAGACCTGGTCATAATCATCAGCGGCATCCTGTTTTTTACAGGACTCCTACAGTCGCTTCTTGCCCCGCTTGTCCTCTCTTTTGAGACGGTGGAAAAGCTCGGGGCCCTCCAGTCCCTCTGTGCAACCGGAATCCTGACCGGAGGTATCCTCTCGGGAGTCATCACGGAACGTGTATCCCTCCGTCTGCAGCTTTCCGGTGCCCTGGGTCTGGCAGGAGCAGCCTTCGGGGTTCTTGGATTGCACGAAACATCAGCCATGATTCTGATACCGGGGTTCCTGTTTTTCCTCTCCCTTCCCGCAGTCAATACCGCAGCAGAAGTTCTGATCCGGAAAAATTGCGACTCCCGGCTTCAGGGCAGGGTCTGGTCTTCCATCTCTTTCCTCACTTTTGCGGGCTCCATCGCGGCTTTCTCCCTGGCAGGTGTCCTGGCAGAAGGGATTTTCATTCCCCTTCTTATGCCCCATGGCCTTTTTGCCCCCAGCCTCGGCCGCATTTTCGGCACAGGAGAGGGCCGCGGCATCGCGCTGCTCTTCAGCCTTTCCGGTCTGGCGGTCTGCCTGATGTCCCTGGGTATCCACCGGTCCTCATCCATAAGAAAACTGGAGGGATCCTTTCCCTCCCGACCAAAGGAGTCGTTACATGACTGTTAAAATTCTGATAAACGATCTGAAAACCAATAAGCTGATGAACCTGTTTCTGATCCTTTTTATCCTTCTGCCGGCCATGATGGCAGGAACGGCGGTTTCACTGATACTCCAGACTACCGGAGCCGTGGACAACCTGTTCCGCCTGGCCCGGGTTCCGGATTATGTGCAGATGCACGCGGGGGAACTGGACCCGCTCCAGGTAGAGAACTGGGCCCGGGGAAATCCTCTCGTTCAGGATCATCAGATTGTAGAGATGGTAAACCTGGAGGGATCCGATATTCTGCTGGGAGATGAAATGGAATCCCTGGCGGGCTCCGTCATGGACCTGGGCTTTGTGACCCGGAACGAAGGGTTTGATTTTCTGCTGGATCTGCAGAACCGGGTGATTCCACTCCGGGAAGGGGAGGTTGCGGTTCCCCTCTATTTTATGGAAAAGCTGGACCTGAAAGAGGGAGATCCCCTTGTTATCCGGAAAGACAGCTATGAACAGGAGTTCAGGATCGCCGCATTCCTCAGGGATGCCCAGATGAATCCCGCTCTGGTCCATTCCAAAAGGTTCCTCATGAATCCCCGGGATTTTGATGAGCTGGAAAGATGGATCGGCGTATCCGAATATCTGATAGAATTCCTTCTCCATCATCCCGGTGATGCGGAAAAATTTGAGAGGTCCTATGGACAATCGGGACTTCCCGGAAACGGCCCGGCCGTAAGCAAGGGCATTTTCCGGCTCCTCAATGCTCTGACCGGGGGCATTACCATTGCCCTCCTCATACTCCTGACCCTGCTTTTCAGCGCAATCGCCCTGCTCTGCCTGCGGTTCTCTCTCCTTGCGAATATGGAAGAGGAACACAGGAATATCAGCATTATGAAAGCCATCGGCATCCCCCTGAGCTATTTAAGAAACCTCTACCTGGCAAAATATGCCGTACTGGCGGGATTCTCCTCCCTGGGAGGATTCGGCCTCTCCCGCATCCTGAGCAGAAAGCTGGGAGAGAAAGTAAGCCTCTACCTGGGAGGAACCGGAGCCGCCGGCTCCTGGGGTTTTGTAACCTTTGCGGGACCGGGTATTGTCTTTCTGACGGTTCTGATTTTCTGCCTTGTCACACTCAGGAGATTTAAGAGGATATCCGCTGTGGCAGGACTGAGAGGGGACGGAACCGGGGAAAAACCGGGCAGAACAGGGACGATGAAAATCGGGGGATCCCCTTATCTGGGAATCAATACCCTTCTGGGGATCAGGGATATCCTTCTCCGCCACAGATTCTACCGGATTCTGATAACGGTCTATATTGCCGCTTCTTTTATCCTCCTGGTTCCTGTGAACCTTTTCCAAACCATCAGCTCCCCCTCATTTGTCCGGTACATGGGCATAGGGGAATGCGATATCCGGATAGATTTCAGGCAGGGCGACAGCAGGGGCTTGGGGATTGAGGAAGTCACAGAAGCCCTTGCATCTGATCCGGAAGTATCCCGCTACGCGGTAATGAAAACCAGCCGGTACCAGGTCCGGAATCCGCAGGGGGAAATGCAGAACCTGATAGTGGAAACCGGTGACTTCACGACCTTCCCTCTGGAGTATCAACAGGGATCGGCCCCGGATGAAGCGGGAGAGATTGCCCTTTCCCTGATGAATGCCAGAAGCCTGCAGGCTGAACCGGGCCGGGAACTGAGGATCTATTCGGAAAGGGGATCCCGCATAATGAGGGTTAGCGGCATCTATCAGGACGTCACAAACGGCGGGTATACCGCCAAGGCTTTTGATCCCCCCGAGAGCGATCTGGTCCTCTGGCATATTGTCAATCTGAGTCTCAGAAATCCGGAAACCGGCATGGCCAAGGCAGAAGAGTTCAGGCAGCTCTTCAGTCCGGCGAGGGTCAGTCTGCTGGAAGACTATGTGTCCCGGACACTGGGAAGCATTGTGGACCAGCTGAAAAGGATGGCCCTGGCTGCTGTCTTCTCCTCTATTCTGATAACAGGGATCATAACAGCTATGTTCCTGAAACTCCTGATTCTGAAGGATTCCGGAAATATTGCCATCATGCGGACCCTTGGATTTTCCTCATCCCATATAAGGTGGCAGTACCTGATCAGAGTGACAGTTCTCTGTGCAGCCGGATTCCTTCTGGGAACCCTTGCAGCCAATACGGCAGGAGAATTGCTGACAGGCCTGGTCTGGTCCTTACTGGGAGCCTCTGCCATCCGGTTTGAAATCGATCCCCTGATATCCAGTTTCCTGCTGCCTCTGTCAATGATTTTATCAGTCCTCGGCGCTGCAGGACTTTCAACTGTGAAAATAAACCATAAAACCATTTCGGCCATGAACGCCGGTTAGGAGAAATCAATGAATACCATACTGAAAGCGGAAAACCTTGTTAAAACCTTTTCAAACGGAGAACAGGAAAAAACGGTCCTGAACGGGATCAGCCTCACCGTGGAAAAAGGCGATTATATTGCCGTCATGGGACCATCCGGATCGGGAAAGTCCACCCTGCTCTATAATATCAGCGGACTGGACCGGATGACCCGGGGGAGCGTGGATTTTGCGGGCAGGAAACTGGAAGACCTTTCGGAAAAAGCCCTGACAAACCTGCGCCTTCATGAAATGGGCTTTGTGTTCCAGCAGATCCATCTTATGAAAAACCTGAACCTGAGAGACAACATCCTGGCTTCGGCTTTTCTGGCCCGCCGGAAACCCAGGCGGGAATTACGCAGGGATGCGGGGGAACTTATGCGGAGGGCCGGGATACATGAGTTGGCGGAGCGGTCTGTTACCCAGGCTTCGGGAGGTCAGCTTCAAAGGGCGGCAATCTGCCGGGCCCTGATCAATGAGCCCGGGATCCTGTTCGGCGATGAACCGACAGGGGCCCTTGATTCGGGAACTACCGGAGAGATCATTTCCCTGTTCAGCGAGCTCAACCGTAAGGGAGTGACCATCTTCCTGGTCACCCATGATCCGAAGGTGGCTGCACAGGCCGGGAAAGTCCTTTATATGAGGGATGGAAATATCATAGACACCTTTGAAAACAGCGGAACCGGGATTTCCAGGGAGAAAAGCCTGCTGGACTGGCTCACAGCCGGAGGTTACTGAAGAACCCAGGACAGGAACTTTCCAGGGCAGAGAAAAAATACTAATATCATGAAAGAGACAGGATTATGCAAATCCGGGAAGAGGCTGATGAACAAGCGGGAAGAACAGAGGATAAGAACCCATGAGGAGATACTCGTAAAATCGGAAAATCTCTTCAGGGAAATCGGTTATGAAAAAACGACCATCCAGAGGATTGCCGACAGTTGCGGCCTGTCGAAAGGGGCCCTTTATCATCACTTCACCTCTAAAGAGGAGGTGCTGGAAGAGATCTGCCGCAACCACTACCGGCAGTTGAAGGAAATCTTCCTTCCCATTGCGGAAGATCCTGAAAAAAACATGCATGAAAAACTGCAGACTGTGATGGGCATTGCCCGGGAATCACGGATGAACAGAGCGGCCGCGGAATTCCAGAAGGGGTCCGATTCCTCTCAGCCGAATCCCGATAATATTCTTATGGAACAGATCATGGGCCATTACAGCGAAGAGCTGTACAGAAGGGTCTTTTCCAGGCTGTTCGAACAGGGCAGAAAAGAAGGGCTCTGCGACTTCGAGGGGGATCCTGAGATCCTTGCCGTTTTTATCCATCACCTTGATAACGGCATGAGCCGTCAGCTGAATGCTGTTCTCTCCGGACCGTTACATCAGCAGGATTCAGTGATGAAAATCCGGAATATCATCAGGGGGTTTTCCTTTGCCCTTTCACGACTTACAGGAATTCCTGTTGCAACATTGGACCGGCTGATCCTGACAGAAAAATATCTTACCCAGATGGAACAGATCCTTCAGGAGAGAGAGACCCTTCAGGAGTAGCTTTCCGGCCGATCCGGAATATCCATTTCATTTGGTATCCTAGTGTCGATTTCATATTCCAAAATAGTGTTTTTGATCGGAAAATGATAATCCCGGGACTATCTAAGTCTTAAATCATAATGTATGATAATCACACATTACAAGATATATTCTTAAGGAGTACTTCTATGACTTTCAAAGACCTGGGCCTTTCAGATAGCAGACTGATCCTGAAAGATGCCCTGAAGAATAAATACCTGGTAGGGGCATTCAACTTCAACAACGTAGAACAGATGCAGGCTATTATAGAAGCAGCTCATGAAACGCGCTCTCCCATTATCCTCCAGGCCGCCTGGGGAGGAGTCAGTCACTTCAGGAAGGAGATCTTTCCCCATGTAGTAAAAGGCGGGATGGAGTACAACAGATTCCTGGCGGATAAAGACAGGACCACCCCTGTTCCCGTTGCGCTGAACCTTGATCACGGCGCGACCTTTGAACAGTGTGAGGCATGCTGCCGGCTCGGTTTTTCCTCTATCATGATCGACGGATCCCACCACGAGTACGAAGAGAACGTCAGGCTCACAGCGGAAGTGGTCAAAATGGCGAAGTCCTATGATCCGGATATTAATGTTGAGGGAGAACTGGGAATCATCGGGGGGCAGGAAGATGAGGTGATCAGCGACGACAAACGCTATACCGATCCTGCCCAGGCGATTGATTTTGCCGAGAGGACCGGGGTAGACAGCCTTGCCATTTCTGCGGGAACAGCACACGGTGCCAAAAAATTCCAGCCCAAAGACCTGATCCGGGATGAAAAAGGAAATATGGTTCCTCCCCCTCTCAAAACAGATATTGTGAAGGAAATATCACTGAAAAAACCGGAACTTCCTCTTGTTCTGCACGGTGCATCAGCTATTCCCGAGGAGTATGTAAAACTGTTTAACAGTTACGGCGGAACCCTGAATGAAGCGATAGGAATTCCAGATTCCTATGTCAAAGCTATGGCGCCCACCAGTATATGCAAGGTGAACATCCATTCAGACGGAAGGCTGGTTTTTATGGCGGCGCTCCGCAAGGGACTGGCCGATAAAAGCGGCTCCATAGAAGAACGGAATTTTCTGAACCTCGGCAAAGAGGAGATGAAAAACTACTACATGTACAAAATGAAAGAAGTTCTCCTCTCCTCTGGTCACGCATAACTCCTATTGCACTCTCCCTTCTCTCCAGTTCTGCTGAAGAGAGGGGAGAACCCTCCCCTGGCTAATACCATTTCCGGCTTTTTTCAAAAATCCTGACTATTTTGATTGACATATTTATATCGTGCGCGATATTATCGTAGTAGATATTATTTTGGCAGGAGAAATACATGAGTACAAACATTTATCAGTTCGAAGCAGATTCCATCAAGGGAGAGAGTGTGAGCCTGGAGAAATACAAAGGAAAGGTTCTGCTGATCGTAAACACTGCCAGCAAATGCGGTTTTACTCCCCAATACAGGGAACTGCAGAAGCTTTATGAAAGCTACAAAGACAAAGGGCTGGAGATACTGGGATTTCCCTGCGATCAATTTGCCCATCAGGAACCGGGAAATAATGAACAGATCCAGGAGTTTTGCAGTATTAATTTTGGCGTGACCTTTCCTCTTTTCAGCAAAGTAGATGTAAATGGACAGAATGCCCATCCTCTCTTTGACTACCTGAGAAAAAAGAATCCGGGAATTATCGGCAACAGCATCAAGTGGAATTTCACCAAGTTTCTGGTGGATAAAAACGGAATCCCAGTAAAAAGGTACAGCCCCGCAACCGATCCGGCCAGACTGGCGGGAGACATTGAAAAGCTTCTAAACTCCAGATCAGAAAACCTGTCAGCTTGATTTTCCCGGCGGATACCAAGTATTTTAACCTATGAGTTACGAACAGCTGAAACTGGAAAACCAGATATGCTTCCCCCTGTATGCGGCTTCCCGGTTGATCACCCGGACCTATCAGCCCCTGCTGGATGAACTGGGGATAACCTATCCCCAATACCTGGTTCTTATGGTGCTCTGGGAAATCGACGGCCTGACCGTAAACGAGATCAGGGAAAAGCTGATTCTCAACACCAATACGGTAACCCCCCTTCTCAAAAGGATGGAACAGAACACCCTCCTGAAAAGGGTCCGGGACAGGAATGATGAAAGAAAGGTCATTGTCACTCTTACTGAGCAGGGAAGAGAGCTCCGGGAAAAAGCGGCCCAGGTTCCTTTCAGGCTGATCGAAAGGCTGCAGACAGACGACCTTTCTGAAGAGGAAGTGATTCAGCTGAAAAAGACTTTGATGAAACTGCTGGATCATCTGACATCTCTGGAAGTGTGCCAGAAGGAGGAGCAGTAATGGCGGCTTCCTGCGATACCATCTTCAGGGGAACAGCCTTTACATCTGTAACACCTGATAAAATCCGGATTCTGGAAGATGCCCTTTTCTGCGTAAATGGAAGCGGTATGATTGAATCCGTACTCCTCCCGGAGGATGATCAATACGCGGAGACATCCGCTCAGGGGCAGAAAGAGGATAAACTTGTGGAACTCCAGCCAGGGGAATTCTTCCTTCCCGGCTTTGTGGATCTCCACATCCACGCACCCCAGTGGCCCCAGATCGGAACCGCCCTGGATCTCCCTCTCAATGACTGGCTCAATACGTGCACCTTTCCCCTGGAATCCCGGTACAGTGATATGCACTATGCCCGGAAGGTATACACCCACCTGGTGGAAACTCTGATTGCCAACGGAACCACCACAGCTATGTACTTTGCCACAATCCATAAACAGAGCAGCTTCCTCCTGGCAGAGATCTGTGCGGAGAAAGGGCAGAGAGCCCTGGTAGGTAAAGTGGTGATGGACCATCCCGATGAGAACCCCGACTTTTACAGGGATGCCTCAACCGGTTCGGCCCTGAAAGATACGGAAGATTTTATCCGGGACGTAAAAGAGCTGGGAAAATCCTGTCTTCAGGGCGTTTACCCTGTAGTGACTCCCCGCTTTATTCCCAGCTGCACCGACAGAGCCCTGAAAGGCCTGGGGGAGCTGGCGGAAAAGTATGATGTTCATATTCAGTCCCACTGCAGCGAGGGAGACTGGGAACACAGCTTTGTGAGGGAAAGGTTTCAGAAAAACGATGCCTTTGCCCTGAATGATTTCGGCCTGTTACGGGAGAAGTCCGTTATGGCCCACAGCGTCCTTCTGGAAAAGAAGGATCGGGCGCTTTTTAAAAAAACCGGAACAGCCATTGCCCACTGCCCCCTCTCCAATGCCTATTTTGCCAACTGCGCCGCTCCCATCCGGGAATATCTTACCGAAGGTTTGGAAGTGGGACTGGGGACGGATATCTCAGCAGGTTACTCTCCCGGCATTTTTCAGAATCTCCGGCAGGCAGTCATATCTTCCCGGATGCTGGAAGACGGAACCAATCCGGACCTCTCTCCTGAAAAGAGAGGAAAGCCGGACTCCCGGATTAGCCTGAAAGAGGCTTTTTACCTTGCCACTGCAGGAGGAGGAGAATCTCTCAGCCTTCCTGTGGGAAAACTGGCTCCCGGCTATGCCTTTGATGCTCAGGTGGTGGATGTAAAAGCCGGGGAAACTCCGGTACTATTATTTAACGACACAGACCTGGAGGATGTTTTTCAGAAAATCCTCTACCGGACAACCCCGGATCACATCCGGTCGGTTTATATTCAGGGCAGGAAGGTGAAGTAGAAGTTTTTCCCCTCTAATTTAAAAGAAACAGCCGGGGTTCGATCCCGACTGTTTCAAAGTCTTTTAAAAGGAGGAAAATAAGACTTTTTGATTTAAAATCAATAAAACAAGTTTAAGATAAAAGTTCTTTTATGGTTTTCCCCATATCTTCAATAATAAGGAAACAGGAGACAGCTCCCGCGTCCAGAACACCTCTGGAGCGTTCACCCAAACGGGCGGAGCGTCCCACTTTGGCAACCATATCCTCTGTTGCTTCCATACCGGCTTTTGCCGCAGCAGTCATCTCATCAAGACATTCCGCAAAAGGCTTGTCAGCCTCTACTGCGGCCTTAAGGGCTTCAATCCCGGGAATCATGGCATCCAGCATGGTTTTATCTCCCAGCTTGGCTGTTCCCAGAGAAAGGACCACTTCCAGTGCGGTTTCATAAGATTTGAGAAAGGTGGCTTTGTCCACATCTTCCACGCCCTGACAGCCGTCACCCAATTCAATAAAATAGCTGCCGTAAATGGGTCCCATGGATCCCCCGATCTCCGAAACAAGAACGTCTCCGAGAACATTCAGCGCTTCGGTATAGCTGAGGGATTTCCCCTCGATTCTCTGACCGGTAATGGTAAACCCTTTCTGCATATTGATACCATGATCTCCATCGGCAATCTTACCATCCACTTCACTTAAGTAATCCACATTGCTTTTTATGCACTCCACCAGGTTATCCACAACAACCTGGCCGGCGCTGTTCTTAAATGTATCTGCCATAATTCAGCTCCTATTATAATAATTGACTCCCTTCCCTTCGGCTCCGCTCAGGAACCAGGGGAGGGATCGGGGAATTTACTATTTTTTAGAATTGTTTAAGGCCCATGGAATTGACTTCCATATCCATCAGAGTTTTCAGTTCTTCATCCAGTTTCATAACCGTCAGGGTGGCTCCCATCATTTCCAGAGAAGTAAAATAATTCCCCACATAGGACCGGTAAACGGTTATTCCCTTCTCTGCCAGGAGTTCCTCCACCTTGTTATAGAGAATATACAGCTCCATCACAGGAGTGGCTCCCAAACCGGAAAGGAGAACAACCACTTCATTTCCCTTCTCAAAAGGCAGATCCGGAACAATCACATCCACCATTTCCCGGGCCATCTCATCAGCGGATTTCAGTTCACCCACCTTGATTCCCGGTTCACCATGATGACCAATTCCCACTTCCATTGTTCCCTCTTCGATAGAGAAGTTGGGATGCCCCACCGCAGGGATGGTACAGGAGGTCAAACCGATTCCCACACTCCGGGTATTGCTGATCGCTTTCTGGGCGGCGGCAATGACTTCATCCAGCGAGCCTCCCAGAGAGGCTTTGGCTCCGCCGGCTTTCCACATGAGGATTTCTCCGGCTACCCCCCGTCTTTTTTCCAGTTCCGTCCTGGGAGCCGAAGCGGCATCGTCATTGGCCACCACGGTTTTAACTTTCATACCCGCTTTTTCGGCCATTCTCATTGCCATTTTGACATTCATGTTGTCACCGGCATAATTCCCGTATAGAACGGCAACCCCTTCACCGGAGTCGGCTTCTTTCATAGCCTGGAAAAAGGCTTTCGCAGTGGGAGAGGCAAAAACCTCTCCCACCGCAACTGCATCAACCATGTTCTTTCCTACATACCCCACAAAGGCCGGTTTATGACCGGAGCCTCCCCCCGTTACCACACCTACTTTTCCGGCTACGGGGGCTTCTTTATATTTCACAACCCTTTCGTGCTCCGTGGAGGAGACTAAATCCTTATGGGTTTTCAGAAAGCCTTTTAACATATCTTCCACAACAAGGTTGGGATCGTTGATTATTCTCTGCATTGTCACTGCTCCTTTCCTGTTTTTTTAATTGGCCTGTTTATGGAGTTCTTTTTCCCACTCCATGATCTTGTCCACCTTCGGGGCGGATCCTCCCCCCTGGAATTCCGATTCCAGGTAGTTATCAACCAGGTTTTTAGCCAGTTCCAGTCCGATCACCCTGGCGCCCATGGTCATGATCTGGGCATTGTTGCTTTTCATGGCTCTCTGGGCCGAGTAGGCATCATGACAGGTTGCAGCCCGTATGCCGGGAACTTTATTGGCGGTAATAGCCATTCCCAGACCGGTTCCGCACATCAGGATTCCCCTCTCATTTTCCCCTTTGGCAATTGAGGTTCCCACCGCAGCCGCCACATCGGGATAAAGGCTGGGCTCGGTGTTGAAAACCCCGAAATCCTGTATTGTGTGTCCCTTGTCTTCCAGATATTTTTTTATGGCCTCTTTCATTTCAAAGGCTGCTTCATCACAGCCTAATGCTATTTTCATATTTCCTCCGGACAGTTTAAGCCCATATATTTCGTATAACTTTTTTTGAAGTTTCATTATCACTGTTAAAATTATTTTATGGAGTATCCACCATCAATAATTATGTTTTCCCCATTGATCATGGCAGAAGCATCACTGGCCAGAAAGAGCGCTACCGCAGCTATTTCATCAGGATAGGCAAACCGGCCATTGGGGATTAATTTTTTCATAGCTTCACCGACTTCTCCGGCCCATGCTTTTTTACCTAATTCTGTCAAAACAACTGTTGGAGAAATAGCATTAACATTAATTCCATACTGAGCCCATTCATAGGCAAGAACTTTTGTCATAGAAATAACAGCTGCTTTAGAAGCACAGTATGCCAGATGTTTATCCAGTGCAATAACTCCAGCCTGGGAAGCCATATTGACGATTTTCCCCTGCCCCTGCTGAATCATTTTCCTTCCAGCTATCTGGGAACAGAGAAAAATGGATTTCTGATTTACCGCAATAGTAGTATCCCAGTATTTTTCACTCAAATCTTCCGCCGCATCCAGAAAAACGACCCCGGCGCAATTCACCAGAATATCAATGGAACCCAACTGATTTTCTGCAAAATCTGTTGATTTCTGAATATTGTCTAAATCGGTTATATCTGTTTTTGAAAAGACACATTTAATTTTAAATTTCTCTTCCAGTTCTTTCGCGGTGTCATCACCGGCATCTGAAAGATCGAAAATACAAATATTTGCTCCCTTTTCAGCAAATAGTGACGCAATGGCTTTTCCAATACCATTTGCCCCGCCGGTTACTATGGCATTTTTACCATCAAGGTTGAAATTTTTGTCAAACTCTTTATATTGAATCATAGCAACACCCTCATGTTGTCAGGATCTATCAGCCCTGCACGGCTGATAGATCCGCTAGAATTAGTTTCTTGTAGTCAGGGCTTCTCTTTCCTGGAGGAGTCCGTCTACATTATCCAGAGTGATGGGAACCCAGGGAACATTATATACATCCTGCATGGTACTTCCCCATTCCATATCATCCCAACAGGCTGCTTCAGGCGAATAAGATTCTCCGATAATTGCTCTCAGGGCAAGATCAAGAGCTCCCTGAGCCTGTCCGACTGCGTTCTGAAGGATACTAACCATTTCATCATTCTTAACAGCAAGCATGGCATCGGTAACACCGTCGATTCCAGCAACAGGGAAATCTTTTACACTCAGACCGGCATCTTTAATTGCCTGGATAGCACCAAGTGCCATTTCATCATTCTGTCCTATAATCCCGTCAATTTCTCCGGGATGAGCACTGAGCCAGTTTTCCATCAGACTCATGGCTTCAGCTCTGGACCAGTTCGCGGTTTTCATTTCCAGAACATTCACTTTTCCGCCATATTCATCAATGGCTTTCATATTGCCTTTGCGTCTTTCAATCTGTGCAGACTGACCGATAGGCCCTTCGATGATCACAACATTTCCGGAACCGCCCATAGCATCAATGACCGCTTTGGCTTCCATATACCCCGATTTCACATCATCAGAACCGATATAGGATGTTAACACATCGCTATTGACTCTTGTATTGGAACCAATTACAGGAATTCCTGCCTCATGAGCGACTTCCACTGCTGCCGCACCGGCTTCAATATCAATAGGAACAAAGAGGATGGCATCAAAATGCTGAGCAGCCATGGTTTCAAACTGGGACTGCTGAACTCCCGCATCATACTGTCCATCAAAAACGGTCACATCAACCAGTCCGCTCTGAACTGCCGGATGGCGTTCCAGAGCCGTTGCCCACAGTCTCATATACTCTCCTTTCAGACCATAGACGGCAGCACCGATTTTGTAGGTTTTTTCCCCACTCTCTTCCTGCTGGCCATTGGCAAAAGCCATGCCCGTAAGGCTGATCAGAACCAGCGCTGTCACAAGAAACTTCTTCAGTGATTTCATAAAAACTCCTTTAGATGAGATAAAATATTAAAATGAAAGCCCTTACCGGCTTTTCACTTTTCTAAATGAATCCAGCAGTACGGCGGCAATAATAATGACACCTTTGACAACCTGCTGATAATACGAAGAGACTCCCAGGATATCCAGACCGTTATTGATAACACCGATGATCAGCACACCAAACACCGTCCCGACCAGGCTCCCCTGCCCTCCTGATAAACTGGTTCCTCCGATAACGACAGCCGCAATGGCATCAAGCTCATAGGAAGTTCCAGCCTGAGGCAGCCCCGCTGTCGTTCTTGCAGTCAGGATCACTCCGGCAAGAGAAGACAAAAAACCGCTTATCACATAGACCGAAAAAACAATAAGTCTGGTATTGATACCCGAGATTTTGGCACTTTTCTCCGATCCGCCCACCGCATAGATATACCGACCGAACCTTGTTTTGTACAATGTCATCCAGGCAAGGATAAAAATGAGGATGAAAACAACGATCGGCATTGGTAATCCCAGGAATGAACCTTTTCCGATAAAAAGGAATTTCTTATCTATTTTAGGAACGGGCATCCCGTTGGTATAGATATAGGTCAGGCCCCTGGCAATGCTCATCATACCCAGAGAAACAACAAAAGGCGCCACTTTCCATTTGGCAATGATGCCTCCGGTTACCGCCCCCAGGAGGATTCCCGACAGAATTGCAACAAGATAACTCACACCTGTGGGCGCGACATTACCACCGAAAGACGAACTGGCCAGGCTGGCCCCGACAACTCCGCCGAAAGCAAGCACAGAGCCTACAGACAGATCTATACCACCTGTCAGAATGACAAAAGTCATCCCGATTGACAGTAAACCGTTGATGGAAACCTGTCTGAACACATTCATAATATTCTGCTTTGTTAAAAAATACGGACTGATAAAAGTTAAAACCAAACAGAAAAGAAGGAATACGAGAACAATGGCATATTCACTTACTTTTTTCGTTACGAACTCTTTATCAAATCTCCTGCTTATTTCTCCTGATTGCATGATATCCTCCATTTTTTACTGTGTTACCGAAGCGTAGTGCATAACATTGTTCTGATCCGCTTCGCTCCTTGATAATTCTTTTTGAATTTTTCCATCTTTAAATATGATGATCCTGTTGCTCATCTTGAGAATCTCGGGGATCTCTGATGATATGAGTATAATTGAATACCCTTCATTCACATACCGGGTCATAAACTCATAAATCTCCCGTTTGGCACCCACATCGATACCCCGGGTCGGTTCATCCAGGATCAGAATTTTTGGATCTCTGGCCACCCATTTCCCCAATACAACTTTCTGCTGATTTCCACCGCTCAAATTGACAACAAGATGGTCCAACCCACTGGCTTTCACCTTAAAAAGGTTCACCATTTTATCTGCTTTAACCTTTTCAATTTTCTCATTGATAAATCCCATAAAGCTCATCTCTTTTAAAGAGGCCAGAGAGATGTTGTCTTTTACGTTACCCTTCATATAGAGACCGCTGTTCTTTCTGTCTTCCGTAACATAGGCAATCCCGTATTTCATGGCGTCTTTCGGTTTCTTAATAGTGACCTGTTTGCCTTCAATGAACAGTTTGCCCGAATCCTTTGGAGTAACTCCAAAGAGAAGATCGCAGAATTCGCTCCTGCCCGCACCCATGAGGCCGAAGATTCCCAGGATTTCACCCTTTTTCAAATCCATGTTAATATCTTCCAGAACCTTATTCTGAGAAAAACCAACAGCCTGGAGCATCAGGTCATTCTGTGGAATATTTGTCGTTTTATACTCTTCGTCCACACGGCGTCCCACCATTTTCTCAATCACTTCAGAACGCTGAGTTTCCGGGGTAATCACTGTATCAATATACTCCCCGTCACGGAGAATTGTGATCTTATCAGTAATGGTAAAGATTTCTTCCATCCGGTGAGAAACGTAGATGATCCCTTTCCCTTCCTCTTTCAGAAGTCTGATAATTCTGAAAAGATTTTCTACCTCTTTTTCTCCAATGGCACTGGTCGGCTCATCCATAATGATAATTTCAGAATTGTAGGAAAGAGCCTTTGCTATCTCCACCATCTGGATTTCCGCCAGACTGAGCTCGTTCATTTTCATGGTAACATCGATATCCAGATCCAGACGGTTCATCATATCCGATGCTTTTCTGTTCATTTTGTCATAATCCAGAAATATGCCGTTCCTGATATCCTCTCTTCCAAGAAAAATGTTCTCTGCAACAGTCATCTCATCAACAGGAGTCAGCTCCTGCTCAATCATGGCTATACCGGCATCAATCGCCTGCCTGGGATGGTAAAACTTATACTCTCTGCCCAGAACATTCAGCGTCCCCTGATCATGAGTATGGATCCCCATAAAACATTTCACAAGAGTAGATTTACCAGCTCCGTTTTCCCCCATCAATGCATGCACGCTTCCCGATTCAAGCTGAAATGAAACGTCATTCAGAGCTCTCACACCCGGAAAGGACTTACATATATTTTTGGCTTCTAATAATACACTCATATACAATCCTTTTTTTTCCTACTTATTGCAAAAGAGATGCCAAAAAAAATACGCCACTTTTAATAGAATCATAATTTCATATACCAAAACAACTTAAAATCATTAAAATAAATTTTCCATATTTTATCTTCCCATTTCAGTAAACCATGATATGATTTTACCTGTCCTAAAAAAGGACAAGTGTCATGTGTTTGTCCTAAATCAGGACAGTTCAAAGGACAATCAAAAAGGGGACAGTTTATGGATATTCTTCTGGTTGATGACAAAGAAGGCATCTATTCCATCATGAAAGAAAACTTCAGCTTCACCGGACATAACCTGGTCTATGCGGGATCACAGAAAGCCTGTATGCAGATCCTGACAAGCACCATGATTGATGTGATTCTTCTGGATATCATGCTGGGAAATGATGATGGGATGGACACATTGAAGTGCCTGAAAAAAGACTATCCGAACATTCCGGTCATCATGATTACAGGCTATGCCACAGTGGAAACTGCTGTAACTGCCATGAAACTGGGAGCCTTTGATTATCTGAAAAAGCCTCTGAATTTTGATCATTTATGTCACCTGGTTGAAAAAGCCTATGAGAATTCCAGGATTCAGAAAGAGAACATGTCCCTGAAGGAAAGGCTGATTGAAGAGCTCCCTCCCCTGGTATCACTGAATCCGGTTTTTTCCGAAACACTCAATCGGGCTGAAAAACTGGCAACAACGGATTTTCCCTTGCTGATACAAGGGGAGAATGGCACAGGAAAAGAACTGCTTGTTGATTATATTTACAAGCACTCCAATCGGATAGCCGAAAAACTGAATAAAATCAATTGCGCCGCATTTACAGAATCTCTTCTGGATAATGAACTGTTCGGCCATGAAAAAGGGGCATATACTGGGGCGAATTCAAGCTTCAGGGGAATATTTGAACAGTCTGATAAAGGAACCCTCTTTCTGGATGAAATCGGAGATATGCCCGAGACAATCCAGGTCAAAATACTCAGGGTTTTACAGAATCAGGAGATTCGAAGGATCGGGGGAAATTCAACGGTCAAAATAAATGTCAGGTTCATTGGAGCCACCAATAAAAACCTGGAAGAATTGATACAACAGGGCAAATTTCGTCAGGATCTCTATTACCGTCTCAACACTGCAGTTTTGAGGATTCCCCCTCTCAGGGAAAGATTGATGGATCTTCCCATGCTGACCAACTATTTTCTGGGTGATTTTGCCAGAAAAAATAACCAGTGTATTAAAACTCTGGCCTCGGAAGTGAATTCCGTGTTTCACCGGTACAAGTGGCCGGGAAATATCAGAGAACTTAAGAATATCCTGAATTATGCAGCAACCATCAGTACATCAGATATTATCAGGCTTATTGACCTTCCTCCTTCCATAAGATTTTTTGAATCCAATGATTTGACGGTTGATAATTTCAGCATTGTAGAGCAGCAGGAGCTGGAATTAATTAAAAAAACCCTCTCTATAACAGGAAGCAACAAATCCGAATCTGCCAGGATTCTCAATATGAGCAGAAATACGCTCTATCTGAAAATGAAGAAATACAGGATAACCCTGTGAAAAATACAGCTACCAAATCTGCCCCGACCATTTCATTAACCAATGTCAGTCTGCACTTTGGTACGTTACAGGTTCTGGACAATGTTAATCTCACACTCAATGCGGGGGAAATCCATGCCGTACTGGGAGAACATGGCGCCGGGAAATCCAGTCTGGCCAAACTTATCAGCGGATATACTGCTCCTCAGTCCGGCAATATCAGAATCTTCAATAAAAATTATGATTTTATCACTTTGAAAGAAGCCAGACTTCAGAAAGTACACATGGTTTATCAGGATTCTGCACTGAATCCCTATTTCACAGTAGCAGAAAACCTGTTCTATGCGGACAAAAAAATCCCCTTCTTTTCATGGAAGCACAAAGCTCTGCTGATAGAGAAAGCCCAGGATTTTCTGGACGGATACGGATTCAATCTGGATCCAAGACAGCTTACCAAATCCCTGAACCGGTCGGATAGAACAGTTCTGGAAATTCTTGTGAATATCAGAGAAACTCCACAGATCCTCATTCTTGATGAGAGTCTGGAAAATATTTCTACAGCAGCCCTCCCGAAAATTATGGATATCATTTTTGATCTGAAAAAGAGAGGCTGTACTATACTGATTATTACTCACAAAGTAGACGGGATTAATGAACTGGCAGACAGGATAACAATCATCCGGAACGGTCAGAATATTTTTTCAGATGAGATCGGACAGGTCGATAAAATTCAGCTGATAAAAATGGCATATACCCAGATAGCCGATCTGGACGAATCACAGAATCACTTTACCGCATTTTACGAACTGATCAAATACAATGAAGCCATCCTTGTGAACCTCCCTGTGAATTTACTGATAATCGATACCCTGAAAACCATCAGGCTGATTAATCAGTTTTTCCTGAAGAATTTTCAACTCCGCCAGAAAGACTACCTGGGAAAGCAGGTGTCTGAACTTTTCCAGGATTCCAATGCCGCACAGATAGATACCATAATCCGGAGTATCAACAACTTTCAGGAGGAACAGTTTTTTCATTTCAATCTTTGCATTAATGGAAAAGAAGGGATTTTCAATGTCCGTATTTTCCCGGTAAAAGATGATGGATTCCTATTGGGAAGTATTATCCTTCTGGAAGATATAACCGAGTACAGCAATCTTCAGAATCAGGATATTATTTCTGAAAAGCTGGCCTCTCTCGGACTGGTGGCAGCCAGTGTCGCTCACGAAATAAATAATCCTCTTGAAATCATCTACAATTACCTGACGAATATCAGGTTTAAATTCAGTTCCAAAGATCTTCAGGAAATTGTCCGGAAAGTACAGAAAGAGCTGGATTATATTACCCATATTGTCAGTAACCTTCAGGAATTGGGTACAGACAAACTAGCCAGTGATGAGATTAACATCAATCACCTGATTCAGGAAATTATTGACCTTTTAAACTACAACACTTTTTCAAAAAATGTACAGGTACACTTCAATAAAAAGTGTGCTGATATAGAGATAACCATTAATAGGAATGAATTGAAACAGGTCCTTCTGAACCTGTTCAAAAACAGCCTGGAAGCTATGCCTGATGGCGGAGATATCACCATCGAAACATTTATTCATTTTGCCGGAGAAAGAAAAAATCTCTGCATCCTTTTCAGGGATACAGGAGTCGGAATTCCTGAAAACAGAGATCTGTTTATCCCTTTTTATTCCACAAAACAAAGGGATAAGATTTCCGGTCTGGGACTCTCAATATGCCACTCGATTATAACGAAATACAGTGGCAGTATTTCTTTAAACAACAATCCCGATGGTGGATGTCAGGTCAGCATCATTCTACCTATACGTCAGCCGGAAGAAGACTAAACCAGCTCCGCAGCAGCCGCATTCTTCCTGACCTGGTCAGGATTCTTGCTTCCGGGAATCACGGCAGTAACCACAGGATCCTTCAGGCACCAGGCCAGAGCCCAGGCGGCCATGGGAACATCCCGGGGAACTTCGTTTTTCCGGATTTCCTCCACTTCCTCCAGGATGGCGTCTATCTCTTCCTGAGTTTTAGCTCCCCTCACATCGTTGGATGCAAAGGAATCGCCTTTGCGGTACTTGCCGCTGAGAAAGCCGCTGGCCAGGGGCACCCTGGCGAAGACACCCAGATTCTGCTTCCGGCAGGCGGGAAAGGCCTCTTTCTCCGGGCGGCGGTCCAGTCGGTTATAGTAGATTTGAAGCATTTCCGCTCCGACCTCGGTGGCTTTGGCGGACTGATAATCCAGCACCCCCGGGTGGGAGTTGGAGATGGAGATCCCGATATGGCGGATCTTTCCCGCCTGTTTCTGCTTATCCAGATAAGTCCAGAGCTCCTGGTTGTCAAAGTATTCATTCTTCCCCGAATGAAACTGATAGATATCGATACAATCGATCATAAGGCTTTTCAAAGATCCTTCCAGCTGCTTTTCCACATCTTTCACACTCCAGAGCTGATCCCGCTTTAGGTGTCCGGCAAAATGGTGGCCGAATTTGGTGGCGATGACCCAGTTGTCCCGGTCCTGTTTAACAGCCCGGCCCACAAACTCCTCAGAGAGATGGTCACCATAGCACTCAGCCGTATCGATCAGGTTGATTCCGGTTTCTCTGGCAGCGTCAAAAATAGCGTCCACTTGAGGCTGGGTAAAATCCACGCCCCATTCGCCGCCGAACTGCCAGGTTCCCAACCCGATCACCGAAACATCCAATCCTGTTTTTCCCAGGGTTCTGTATTTCATATTCCCTCCTTACCGGATAAAGTTGGTAAAAATCCTATCCTCTGCTTCGGGAAGGGAGATTCCCGCGTTCTTTCCCGCTTCCATACACTTTAATAGCCAGGCCATATTCCTGGCCAGAACTCTCATGGTCTGAAGGCCTTCCGCGTCCCCTGCTACCTCTTCCGGGGATGCCCCGTGAACCATATTCCAGTACTGGGAGGTGACCACAGGCATCTGGCCCAGATGAAAATACTTGTTCAGCTGATCAAAAGCGGCGGTTGTTCCTGCCCTTCTGGCTGCCACCACAGCAGCGGCTGGTTTGAATTTGAACTGATTCTTACCCGAGATAAAATCGGAGAAGAATACCCTGTCCATAAAGGAGGTCATCCCCCCCGAGGCTGAGCCGTAATGGACGGGAGACCCGAAAATGAACCCGTCTGCAAAGGGTGCCATCTCCAGGAATTCATTGACCGCATCGTTAAAAATACACTTTCCCAGGGTGGCGCATTTTTTACAGTCGATACACCCGGAGAGAGGGGTAATTCCTATCTGAAAGATTTCGCTCAGAATGCCCTCTCCTTCAAGAGTCGCGGCAATTTCCTTCAGGGCCGTATATGTACATCCTTTATCATGAGGACTTCCGTTTACAAGAATCACTTTCATATTTATTTCTCCAGAATTAAAGATTTCAATTTATTGTGACATAAGTTCTGCAAACCTGAAAAGAAGAATTATTTTTCGGATAGCTCTTCCTGGGCATACCGGTAAACCATACCCGATGAAATCATCAGTTCCAGAATCCGCCCGTCTATATGCCCTATTGTCACCATATCCTTCATAATGTCCAATGCCCTGTCAAAACTGATAGGGGTTCTATAGGGTCTGTCCCTGGCGGTGAGAGCTTCGAAGATATCCGCTACGGCGATGATCCGGGCCTGAAGGGGAAGATCCTCCCCTCCGATTCCGTCCGGGTAACCCGAGCCGTCCAGCTTTTCATGGTGCATGGACGCATAATCGGGAACATTCTCCAGGTGACCTGGAAAGGGCAGTTCCCCCAACAGCCGCCTTGTAACCTCGGCATGCTGCTCCATGCTTTTCCTCTCTTCCCTGTTCAGGGAGCCTTTCCGGATGGACAGATTCTCAAACTCCCTGTCCGTCAGGAAGGGCAGCTCCTGGTCTCCCCAGATAAAGCGCTTTTCCCGGATCGACTCCAGGCGCTGCAGGTTCTCATCCTTCAGAAACTCCCGGGGAATATTGCATTTTTCCAGAAACGCCAGCTCTTCCGCAAGCTCCTCATAACCAGCATCCCCGGGAGGCCGGACCAGTTCCGGCCGAACAGATTGCATCAGCATGTGGTACCGGTTCCTGATCACCTCAATACCATCCAGAAATCCCTGCAGCTTATTCTGCTTGTCCATCACATATTCGGAGGTGGTGATCTTTCCAATGTCGTGCATCCAGGCGGCAATGCGGATTTCTTCCATTTGATCCGGAGTAAATTCAAAATCCGCAAAATCTCCTGATTCAGCGTTGTTTATCTCCTCGGCAATCATCATTGTCAGGGTTACCACACGGCGGATATGCCCCCCTGTAAAAGCGGATTTCTGATCAATTGCTGTAGCGATGCTTCTGATAAAAGCGTAAAAAAGTTCTACCAGGTTTTTATGGAGATCTGCGTTGGTCAGGGCTACCGCCGCCTGGGATGCCAAAGAGACAAGAAGGCTTTCATCTATCTGGCTGAAAGGCACAACCTGATCAGTTCCCTCTCTGCGGGCATTGATCAACTGGATCACCCCGATCAGCTGATCTTCCATATTCTTCATGGGAACCACCAGCATGGACCGGGAACGGTACCCGTTCTTCTCATCGTAGGCCCGGGTTCCCTGAAAATTAAATTTTTCCGCTGAGTAGACATCGGGAATATTAATAATCTCACTGGTGAGAGCACAACAGGAGGAGACGTTGGCGTAGTTGGGTTCTTCCTTCTCATTATAAAGAGGGACAGGAGGCAGAGAGACTGGAACTCCGCTGGTTCCCCCCATATGAAAGTTCAGGCTTTCGGTATACAAAATCGAAAAGTCCAGACAGCGTTTTTCCCGGTTGTAGAGATAGAGGGTTCCTCCATCCGCATTGGTCAGGCTTCTGGCGTTGGTCAGGATCAGCTCCATAAGCTTATCAAGGTCTTTCTCTGTAGACAAAGCCAATCCTATATCGGCAAAAGCCTTGTATCCGGCTTCGCTCTCTTTCAGTATAGTCAGCTTCTCGTTCAGACTGCGGTTTGCAGTATCCAGTTTCCGCCTCAGATCGTTATAGGCTCCGGCCAGAAGAAAAAACTCATCCTCCGAGTCCATGACGAGCTCTTCATAATCGTGATGATCTGCATCCATCATGGACTGTATCAGTTTCTCCAGAGGAAGCATAATGTTCCGGTTGTACTCCCTGCTGAAAATAAAAACCAGAACGGTAATCACAATAATCACAAAAATGGTAACGCCCAGGAGGATCAGATTGCGCATCCTGATCAGGCCGCCCTTGCTGCGTACCAGTAAAACAGCATAGTTCTCCCCTTCATTCCCCGCATTATGCAGATTGACCGGAGCATAGTAGATATTGCTGAGAACACCCTCAACAACCACATCCCTCAGCATCCCCTCCTGCCCCTTTACAGCAGAAGAAACCGCGGCAGCAAGATCTTCCGGCCAGTCCAGAGAAAAAACCTCCATATCCTGATACCCCTGTGCGTTCAAAACACCGGAACGTTCCCTGGGCAGTACAGACCTGGTCATATCTACCAGATTATAGATCTCCGAAATCTTCTCTTTTTCGGGATGGGCAATAATCACACCGTTCATATCCACGACAATGGCGTACATCTCTTCGGAATTCAGATAAGCTGCTGTCAGCTCCTGAAGATGATGAAAATTGATATCCATTCCCATAATGCCCGCAAAACCCTGTTCATCAAAAACCGGATGAAAAATGGATGCCACAGGCTTATCCCCGGTGAGAGAATAGTAGGAATGGGAAAGAAAAGGCCGGTAATCCTGATCGGCTGCGATCCGCTTATACCACCAGCGCTCCTTTCTGCGGCCAAGAGGACCGAAGCTGCGGGCAGTCTGGTCTCCTTCCGCATCCTGCAGGAAAAGGAGTTCCACAAAGCTGTAGCTCAGATGGGTTTCCGCCAGAAGGGGAAGCCCGGAGCGGCGGCTCAACGGCCCCAGGGTATCATAAGTTTCAGAGTAGATACGGCTGCGGTCTTCCCAGGAGTCCCGGCGGGATACGGATCCGGTCAGAACAGGATTGATAGCCAGCATATAATTCAGAGTGACCGCATGCATCAGAAACTGCTCAATGCTGTCCACCAGGCCTTCCAGATGAATTTTATGAATCTCCTTCTGATCCTTTTCCGACTGGATTAGTAAGTAGGCTGTAATAAACCAGGATGATATGGTGACTGACAAGCCGATCGACAGGACCAGCAGTATGTACATTCTTTTTGAGATCTTGCTCACTGTTAAAGAGTATCCTAACTTTTCAGCATAAGTATCGGAGGAGAAAAATCAACAGAATTCGCAGGATCTTTTGTTTTACAGGATTTTTTTTGTATAAAAAGAAATAAAATGGAGATTATGGTTCTCTCCAGAGCTGCAGAAAAAAGATTTTTTTCTGCAGCTCCACTACCGGTATAGATTACCTAACCCCTCTTCTCCAGAACTTTCCGTTCCGTGGCCGAAAGGACAGCCTTCCGCAGTCTGATTGACTTGGGCGTAACCTCCATCAGCTCATCCTCCCGGATAAACTGGATCGCCCGTTCCAGGGTCATGGGAAGAACAGGGGTCAGAACCACCGCATCATCCTTTCCGGAGGCCCGCACATTGGAGAGCTTTTTGGTTTTACAGGGGTTCACATTCAGGTCGTTGTCCCGGTTATGCTCTCCCACAATCATCCCTTCGTACACCACCTCGCCGGGAGTGATAAACAGCTGCCCCCGGGGTTCCAGGTTGTAAAGCGCATAGGGAACGGCTTCGCCGGACCGGTCGGCCACCAGAGACCCGGTAAACCGGTCGGGGAAGTCTCCCCTGTACTCTTCATAGTCGGAAATGTAGGAGTTCATAATCCCCGTACCCCGGGTATCGGTCAGAAACTCATCCCGGTAACCGATCAGGGCTCTGGAAGGTACGGAGAATTCCAGACGAACCCGTCCGTGTTCGTGATTCACATAGCTGATCATCCGGCCCTTCCTCTTGGAGAGCTTTTCGGTGACGATCCCCGTAAAAGTCTCTTCGCAGTCCACATAGAGATGCTCAATGGGCTCCAGTTTTTTCCCGTCCTTGTAATGGAAGATAACTTCAGGACGGCCCACGCAGAGTTCAAATCCTTCCCGCCTCATGGTTTCGATCAGAATAACCATCTGGAACTCACCCCGTCCCTTGACGATAAAACCTTCTTTATCGGTCATCTGTTCCACCTTGATGGATACATTGAGCATGGTCTCTTTTTCCAGGCGTTCCCGGATTTTACTGGACTGAACGAACTTCCCCTCCTGCCCCAGGGTGGGAGAGTTATTGGGAGTAAACCGCATGGAAACGGTGGGCTCATCCACGGTAATCCTTTTCAGGGCCTTGGGCGCCCCTTTGGTACAGATGGTGTCTCCGATATGGACATTCTCGATCCCCGCCAGCACCACGATTTCGCCGGGCGCTGCCGATTCGGTCTCGCCCAGGGCCGGTCCTTCATAGACCTGCAGCTTGGAAACATTCAGGGGAACCTGTTTGCCCTCCTCTTTGATACAGATCAGGGCATCCCGGGATTTGACCGTCCCGTTCACCACCTTCCCGATGGCCAGACGGCCCAGGTAGTCCGAGTAGGAGAGGTCTGTAACCAGCATCTGAAAAGGCTCGGCGTCGTTATAGGCGGGAGGAGGAACTTCATCCACGATGGTATCCAGAAGAACATGGAGGTTCTCCGCAGCATCTTCAAGGTTTTTCTTGGCAATCCCCGCCCGGCCGTCCGCAAACAGCACAGGGCATTCCAGCTGATCCTCATGAGCATCCAGATCGATCAGCAGATCGTACACTTCGCTCAGTACCTGCGCGGGCCTGGCGTCGGCCCGGTCAATCTTGTTGATAACCACCACAACAGCCAGACCGGCCTGGAGGGCTTTGGTCAGTACAAACCGGGTCTGGGGCAGAGGTCCTTCCGAGGCATCCACCAGCAGAACCACCCCGTCCACCATGGACAGGGCCCGTTCCACTTCGCCTCCGAAGTCCGCATGCCCGGGGGTGTCCAGGATATTCACCTTCACCCCTTTCCACATGATCGAACAGTTCTTGGCGGCGATGGTAATCCCCCGCTCCCTTTCCAGGTCCATGTTGTCCATAAGCCTCTCTTCGGCTTCCTGGCCTTCCCGGAACACACCGCTCTGACGGAACATGGAGTCCACCAGTGTGGTTTTTCCGTGGTCTACGTGAGCGATGATGGCGATATTCCGCAAATCTTTATTATATGAATTATTATGTGACATTTTTTCCTTCCATCTCCCCCTGGGGAGTCAGAGAACAGTACTCTATTTCGAAAGGTTAATCTATACAGAGCAGTCTTATTAACTCATTTCCAACCATTCTTTTTGCGCCATACCCCCCTTTGGAGGCCAGGCTATCCAGGGGTCCGGTACTTCTTGTCATATTTTGAAATTAATTCGGCGGGATGACCGCTGAAACTTCTACAACAGAACGATTTGCGACGTTCCTATTTAAAAGATGAAAATGGTAATAGTGGATTCTTAATTAAGAATATTAAAGAGATAACCCCTCACCTATAACCAAAGTTAGTCTGTTTCATCTGCTCTTCCGGTAGTAGGATAGAACGATCCTATCTAAAAAAAGAGTATGAAAATGATAAGACAGATAAAGAAAAACAGCTCCCCTCCCCTGCAGGGAATCAAAGGGCTGCTCCAATTCGCAGCCAATAAATATTTCAAGCATGTATCTGTGGGGAACCTGTATAATCTGCCGGGGATTCACAGCAGGGACTTGAAAACCTTGATTCCCGAAGGACACGCCTTCTGTCTCTGCTGCGGTAAACCCATCAGGCCCGAAGAGATCGGCTTCCTTGTAATTCTGGAGGGCCGGTACCAGTTCTGCTGCCGCAGCATCCTGTGTCGGGAATACCTGACCGATACCCTGTAGGTTCATTATGGCAGGCAGATTAAAGCGATTCCGGCTGAATGCGTTCATTCACAACTGCATCTCCGGATATTTGAATAAAAAGAACTCCCTTTTCGGGATCAGATGGGTCAGCCCCTACAATCTGGAACAGTACAGGGCCGGCCGGAAAAAGCATATCATTCCTGTACTTAACAATCCGGAGGATGACCTCCGGCAGGTTCTCCTGGCTTTTTCCCACTATCTCTATCTTTACTACAGGCAGAAATTCTGGAAGATTTCGGAAGTTCACTGCAAAGCTCTGGAAATGGCCCTTTTACGGGGCCTGGCCTGTTCCATGGGAATCGACGGGGTGGAAATCTTCAGAAGCGGGTATCTGCCGGGAATTGTTGATAAACCGGATATTCATCAACTGTATCTGCAGCTCACCGATCTGGATGACCGGGGCCTGTTGATGAACATCTTACTGCCCGAGCTGGAGAACCTTCCTCTCAGCAGCTTAGAATCGAACGAAGAAGTCACAGGCTTGATCCACTTTCTGACCTATGCCACCCGGGACTGTTACTTTTCTCCCCATATCCGGATAGGGGTGTATCAGAATGACGGGGAATTACCTGATGAGGAGTGCCGGATCTGCTCCGACCGTTTTTATCTGATAGACTCTTTGAGTCTCAACGGCACGGTGCGCTGCCTGTCTACGGCGATATCTTCGGAAAAGCGGAAGGAGTTTGAACAGAGAGTCAGCCAGCAAAAGCTGAAACCGGGCCATTATGTGAACTGCCGGGTGGTCAAACAGCAGCAGGGAGTGGTCATTCTGGATATAGATGGTTTGAAGGGTGTTCTCTACAAAGAGGATTGGAGCTGGAATCTGATGGAGCCCCTCCCGGAATTTCAGGCGGGCGGGGTATATTCCCTGGCACTGAAAGAGATAGACCGGAAACGGGGCCGGCTGATCCTGAGCCATAAAACACAGATCCTGGACCCCAGGAATATGCCCGGATTCCCCGAGCTGTACACCCTGATTACCGTTGAGGTAGTCAGAAAATACCATACCTTTCTGCTGGGAAAGCTGGATAACAGATTTGAGGTGCTCATCCCCTTTACGGAACTGCAGAAGAACAAAGACCCGGACCCGGAAAATCTGATCGGATCCCGTCTGAAAGTAATGATCTACCGGATAGATGAAAACGGCCGCATATACGGGAGCAGGAAAAAGTCGGAATCCGGCGAATCAGATTTAAAAATTCCATCGGCACTTGTCTAGCAGTTCCTGCCGGGAACGGATGCCCATTTTCCGGAAGATCCTGCTGAAATGCTGTTTTACCGTCCCTGTGGTTAGGCCCAGGTTATGGGCGATCTCCTTGTTGGTCAGATGGGAGTTGAGGCAGAACTCCCTGATCACCTCCTCCTCTTTGGGGGTTATTCCGAAGGCACCGAGATCCAGGGTTTTATCCGGGGGTGTGAGCCTCTGAATGCGGTCTTCCAGATCGTCGATACGGCTCTGTTTTTCCCGGATGTCCCTGTGATGGGATTCGATGTCCCGGGCCAGCTGGCGCTTTTCCTCCTCCATTTCGTGGAGGCTCTTTTTATACTCCTTTTCGCTGTAGAGGATCCGGTTGATTTCGCTGGAATAGATCAGATAGGTGATGGTGATGAAAAACGCCAGGTACATCAGGATATTGATGCTGGACCCGATATGGTCTCCCCCTTCCCGTATAATGGCCAACTCCAGAATCACAAGGATAAAAGCGGACAGCAGGACGAGCTTCGTTTTGGTCCGTGTTTCCAGCAGTCCATACCGGTAGGCCAGTATGAGGGCAAGGATAATAAAGCCCATGCCCGCAAAAGAGTCGTACTCGTCCATCAGGGCTACGGCAGCGTTAACCAGAAAGATAAAAACCTGCAGATACCGAACATAGGGTCCCCGGTTTTTTCTGGTGAGAAAAATCAAAAGGGAAAAACAGAAGACCAGCAGCACCGAGGGATGAAACACTGCCTGGAGAAATCCCTTCCCCCGGGCGGTGATGAGGAGAATGATATTGATAAGTGTTACCGTAAACCCTACGGCGGAGACTAATATTCCTATTCTGTTCTGGATTTGTAATATATCTTTTGTAATCATTCCCTAGTTGTAATAAATTTGCCCAAAGGAATCAAACGTCCCAGTACCCATCCGGTCCAGGTCCTACGGGAAGGATGCGCTCCATACCGGGGCTGGGTATAGCCATGATCTTTTTTTTCAGATCTGCCTTCATTGTGTTATAGCCCCATGCGCCGGCATTGACAGGGTTGTATTTCCGGTGTTGAAGGTCTTCCCTGCTGTCCTTGTGGTGGTCCTCCAGCATGGCCAGGGCCAGCAGGTTCATTCCTCTTTGAATAATGGCCTGAACGCCCCCGTCAAAATGGCTGATCCTCTCAAGCCGGGAAAAGAGGTCGCAGTTGTCTGCAAAGCTGTGAAGAAAAAGGTCCTTCCCTCCTTCCGAGGCGGCGATCACATAGGTAGCCAGATGGGTCAGTGCAGTTCTCCGGGGATTGCGGCATCCCGCCAGAAACGGGAGGGCTCCTACCAGCTTCATTATCTGATGGCCGGCCATTTTTTCTTTTCGAGCCGGATCGAAATGAAAAAGCAGTGCGGTCCGCTCCACCAGATCGTTCCATTGTTCCTGGGTGAAGGGTGCTTCCTTTACTGCCTGAGTCTGTTTAGCTTGAGATGTCATCATAAAATACTCCTTGTTGGGTGGTTTGGAATATTGTATGCCTGGTTGTGCAGGAAGTATATATTTGTGGGGTGGATTGCCTGTCCTCCCTGAAGGGAATTATTTTTAAATATATACTTTTAAATGAATTATTCAGTTTCCATAGTAACTAAAGTTAGTATAGGAATGTTAAGGGGTTCGGGGTATTTTTATTGAGGGATTACAGGATATTTTTCCTTTTCGAACCTTCCTAGTTGAATATGGAGGCCTGGGATATTATATGGAACAGTATAACTATGTATATATGGGAGTTATACTGCGTGTGTGTCGGTATAATTTTGATATTTCATGGGTTTTACAGACATTGGCAGGGAATTGCAAAGGAATTATACTGAACAGCTTAATAAGTAATGTTATACAGTAAGCGTCAAATAAACCGCATCTAATAATTTTGAAAACCTCCCAGTACAATCTCACAAGGAGGTCTTCTTTGAAACAATATAAAATGGATCAGCGCCATGCTCTTCTTGCAGAATGGGAACTGTCTGGCAAATCTGTAAATCAATTCTGCCGGGATAAAAACCTGAAAGCAACAACATTCCATGGATGGAGGAAGCGATACAAACGGAAACCACAATCTTTGGTTGAAATTCCTGCTAAACAGCCCGGGGAAACATCCATAGGCTCATCCATTGAATTGCAATGGAAATCCTACCGGATAAAACTGGATCGGAACTTTGATACGATCACATTGAAAAAACTGCTTCAGACACTGGAGCAATACAATGATTAAGGATTTCTCCCAGATAAAGATATTCATCCGGCCCGGTGTTACCGATATGCGGAAAGCCATTAACGGTTTGGCTGTAGAAGTACAGGATGAAATGTCACTTGATCCCTTTTGCGGCTCTCTTTTTATGTTCTGTAATAAACAAAGACGGATTCTGAAAGCTCTCTATTGGGATCAGACAGGGTTTTGCCTCTGGCAGAAGCGTTTGGAGAAGTACCGTTTTCCCTGGCCGGATACGGAAGAAGCTGCAAAAGCCATCAGCTTTGAAGAACTCTCTATGCTTCTAAAGGGTATAGACTTCTGGAAAGCCCACGAAACATTGAAATATTCAGAAATTGCCTGAAAGGAATTTACTCAAATTCCAGTCTTTGCTAAAATTCTTTTATGGATATTTCTTCTCTTCCGTTGGAAGCACAAAGAGAATTTCTATCTCTGAAAAAGCAACTTGCTGATTCAGAAGCCCAGAACAAGAACTGGGAAAAGAAATATCAGCTTCTTGAAGAGAAGTTGGCTTTGGCATTGCATCGTCAATTCGGTCGAAGAGCAGAAAATATTCCTGATCAGATTGAATTATTTGATTCTGATGAATCAGACACACCAGAGGAAGACAGTTCGGAAAAACAGGAAATAGCCTCTTACAAGCGTAAGAAAACAGGCAGAAAGCCTCTGGATGAAAACCTTCCCCGTAAAGAAAAGATCATAGATATTCCAGAGTATGAGAAAACCTGTGCCTGCGGTACGGAACTGAAGAAGATCGGAGAAGAAATCTCTGAGAAACTGCATGTGATCCCTCCCCGTATCTGGGTAGAACGGATTATCCGGTTAAAATATGCCTGCGGTAATTGTGAAGGAACCGCCGATGAAGATGTTCCTGCTGTAAAGATTGCCCCTCCGGAGCCTTCCATCATCCCCAAAGGGATAGTTACTCCCGGTCTGTTGGCATTTCTGATGGTAAACAAGTACGTGGACCATCTTCCTTTTTACCGACAGGAAAAGCGGTTTGAGCGTATGGGAGCCCGGATTAGCCGTCAGAATATGAGTAATTGGCAAAAAAAGGCTTTTGAAGGTCTTCTCCCTCTCTTTGAACTGCTGAAAACCCATATAAAATCCGGTCCGGTGCTCCAAATGGATGAAACAACGGTCCAGGTTCTAAATGAACCAGGTCGGGATAACAAACAAAAATCCTATATGTGGCTGGCCAGAGGCGGTCCACCGGGACAACAAGCTGTTTATTATGAATACCATCTGACACGGGCATCAGAACATGCAAAGAATTTTCTCACAGGTTTTAAAGGGTATCTACAAACCGATGGATATCAAGGATACAAAACCGCGGTAGAAGGCAATCCCGATATACATCTGGTAGGCTGCTTTGCTCATGCCAGAAGGAAGTTCTTTGAGGCTGATAAAGCCAGTAAAAAATCTAAAAGTGCTCTGGAAGGAATCAAGCATATCAAGAAGCTCTATGCCTTGGAAAATGATCTAAGGAGCAAGAAATTATCTCCTGAAGAGTTCCAGGAACAACGGAAAAGCAAGGCCGAACCCATTCTTGAAAAATTTAAACAATGGTTGGATAAAAGGGCTGAAAATGTTTTACCTGAAAGTGCTTTAGGTAAAGCTGTTCATTATGCATTGAATCAATGGAATTATTTGATCCGATATCTGGAAAGCCCTTATCTGACTCCGGATAATAATGCCAGCGAAAATGCTATTCGTCCTTTTGTTCTGGGGAGGAAAAACTGGCTATTTTCCGGGAATCCCAAAGGGGCAGACAGTTCCTGCGGAATGTATTCTCTGATTGAGACTGCAAAACAAAATAATTTGAACCCCTATGATTATCTGCATTATGTTTTCTCTAAAGCTCCGTTTATCAATAATGAACAAGAATGGGAAGCCATATTACCCTGGAATTTAAAGGAAGATATTACAGCTGATAAAGGACCTGTGTTTATTTGACACTTACGTTATACAGATAAAAAAGAACAGAAATTTTTAACTTATATGAATAGGAGTAAATCATGCATAGAGTATTTATTAGTTATCATCATGACAATGACCAAAAATATAAGGAAGAATTGCTCAAATTTAATGAAAAAGAAACTTTATTTATTGATGGTTCTGTAGATACTGGTGATATTTCAGACGAACTCACAGATGAAGCAATCAGAGTGAAAATACGTGATGAATATCTTAGGACAACAAGCATAACAATACTTCTTGTCGGAATTGAAACGAAAAAAAGAAAGCATATTGACTGGGAATTAGCTTCAAGCATGATTGATGGTAAAATAAACAAAAAATCTGGAATAATTGTTATTACATTACCTTCAACAAATTGTACATATTTTACAGCAACGCATGATAGTGAAAAAGAAAAAATTTATCCTGATGTCACTAATTGGACAACTATAAATTCTCGTTCGGAATATGAAAAAAGATACCCTTATCTTCCTGATAGAATTATTGATAATCTCCTAAAATCAGAGGCAAAAATATCTGTTACCAATTGGGACAGAATTGAAGGTAATAAAGAAAAGTTACTATTTTTACTTGATAGTGCATATAATGATAGAACTTCTTGTGTTTATGATACTCATAGACCTATGAAAAAACGTGATTCTTAGAATTCATTTCTGGAGTAAGTAATGTCATCAGCAACAATAATATTTTGTGATATAGCTGGATTTTCGAAGAAAGCTACAGATATTCAAAAAGATCTAGTTGAATCTCTCACATCAGAAGTTTTATATATAGTACGTTCTACTTTAATACAACCCTTTAAAACAACAGATTTAGTAGCTTTACCTACAGGGGATGGTATTGCAATAGCGTATCTGCATTCTGATAAACAAAAATGGAAAGCAGAAGCAATTATAGAATTAACATTCAAGTTACATTTTTGGGCATTTAAAAAAACTACTTTTGATAATCCAATTAATTTGCGAATTGGTATTCACGTAGGTGCAGTAGATTTTATTGTTGATATTAATAATAACACAAATATCTGTGGAGACAGTATTAATACAGCTCAAAGGATAATGGATGCGAGTAATCCTAGGCAGACTCTGATTTCAGAGGAAGCATATAAACATTATTTTGGTGTTGATCAAAAAAAACGACAAATAACAATTAATGATAAAACTACTATTATTGGTTGTAGTAAAAAAACAGAAGTGTTTGTAAAACATGGTATTAAATTATCTGTTTATAGCTTGTCTCCCGAAAATCCAATCGAATGGTATGAAGAAAAAGAACCTTTCTCAAAAAATATTATGTTATTAACTACGACACCACTACCAAAAGAAATTGATGGAGATTTTACAGAACGCCTTAGCAGTGCGACTGAAATTGCTTTAATCCAACTTACAGGTAGTCGGTTATTGGAAAAAATTGTTTCCAAGGAAATAAAACTATCATCAGAATTAGAAAAAATGTGGATATTTATGCCGTCAAAAGACTCATATGGTGAAAATTATTATAGACAAAATATTGTTGGAAAACTAGATATTGAGAGTCAAATCCAAAATTGGAAGAATTTTCTCTCCGATTATTCAAAAAATAACTCATATATTGATATCAGACTAATTACCTTTAATGATCCTGCTTTTTTAGGAGCATCTTTTATAAATTGGACAAAACCTGGAGGAAGAATACACATTAGCCCTTATATCTGGGGTGTAAAAGCAAACGAATCTCCAGGGTATGATATCGAATGGATTTGTGACAATATGCCGGAAATTTATAGTAAGTATGTAACAGGACTGAATTATTTGTGTAGAAATGGTAATAAAATATTGATATAAATCATTTCTATTTGACCGGTAATTAGAGGAGAAATCGTATAAATGACGTTTAAAAGTGCAGCAATAAAAATCCTAGAAAAAAGCGATAGTGCTTTATCTGCAAAAGAAATTACTGATCAAGCAATTCACGAAAAACTTATTGAAACAATTGGAAGTACACCTGAAGCTTCGATGGGAGCTGCGATCTATACAGATATAAAAAATAATAAAAACTCTCCCTTTATTAAAATGGCGAAAGGGAAATTTAAATTAAGAAGTAATAAAAAAGATGATAATTATAGCGCTGAAGAAATAATTGAGAGCCATAATGCAAATATCGTTGAGAAACTAAAGAAAAAACTCCATGAGATGGATCCATTTTTATTTGAGCAATTGATTGGGGATTTATTAACTGCTATCGGATATGAAGATGTTATTGTAACAAAACGATCTGCTGATGGTGGTATTGATGTAAATGCAAAACTGCGAGCACATGGTTTAACTGATGTAAATACAATAGTGCAAGTAAAAAGGTATAAAAATAATATTCAAGATAAGGTTGTTCGAGAACTTAGAGGAAGTGCAGAAGTTGATCAACGCGGTTTGATAATAACTACATCTGATTTTACAAATCCTGCAAAAAAAGAAGCTCAAGCACCTAAAAAGATGCCAGTTTCTCTTGTAAATGGAGAAAAACTATTATTCTTACTTCTTAAATATGAGATAGGGATAAATAAAGAACATAAAGAAGTTTATTCCTTTGATTCAGAATATTTCAACAGTCTAGAATTGCCAGAAAATGCTATTTCTGCAAATCAGAAAAGCTTGTCTATATGGCCACTTCCTGGTGGAATTTTTAATTACTATCAAGCTCTTATTGAAATAACAGAAAAAATGAAGATAGATAAAAATAAAAAAAATATAATTGATTGGTTCAAAACACATTTTGAGAACGTTGAAAGTGAAAGAACAATTCAGGGATATTTAAATGTAGTAAGGACTATTGGTTTATCTAGCCATAATGGAAATGAAATAATACTTACAACAAATGGTAAGGAATTTATCAATAATCCTTCAAAAGAATATCTTTTCAATTTAATTCAAGAAAGAATTTTTGGTTTTACAGAAATAATTGACTTTTTAAAGGAAGACAATACTCCCAAAAAAGAAGAAGAAGTAAGAGATTTTTTAAATAGTTCCTTTGAAATAAACTGGAAATCTCCTGCGCAAACCAATTACAGATTATTATGGTTATGTAATTTAGGCTTAATTGAAAGAAATGAAAATGGAGAATATTTCCTAGAAAAAGTAGATGAATAAATGCACTGTATAACAATCGCATACAACGGACAATTTTTTTGTCACCCTTTTTGAATACTCAAAAAGGTCGCCAACCCTTCGGGACAAAATTGCAGCTGATGCGGGCGTTATGAAGAGCCTTCGGCCTAAAGATTAAAGTAAGCGTCAAATAAACCGCATCTAAAAATCTCCCAGCCATCCCGGTACAATCTCCATCAGGAGAATTACTATGAAAGAATACACAATGGATCAGCGCTACGCTCTTTTGGCAGAGTGGAAACAGTCCGGAAAATCTGTGAGTCAGTTCTGCCGGGATAAAAAACTGAAAACAACGACTTTCCACGGATGGCAAAAACGGTATGACCGTAAAACTCCATCCTTGGTTGAAGTTCCTGTTAAATTGCCCAGGGAAACAGTCAAAGGCTCATCCATTGAGTTACAATGGAATGGCTACCGGATAAAACTGAATCGGAACTTTGATACAATCACATTGAAAAAACTGCTTCAGACCCTGGAAGAGTGCAATGATTAAAGATTTTTCCCAAGTCAAGATATTCATCCGCCCCGGTGTTACGGATATGCGAAAAGCTATAAACGGTTTGGCTGTAGAAGTTCAAGATGAGATGGCTCTTGATCCTTTTTGCGGTTCTCTTTTCATGTTCTGTAATAAACAGAGACGGATTCTGAAAGCTCTCTATTGGGATCAGACAGGGTTCTGCCTCTGGCAGAAGCGTTTGGAGAAGTACCGTTTTCCCTGGCCGGATACCGAAGAAGCTGCAAAAGCCATCAGCTTTGAAGAACTCTCTATGCTTCTAAAGGGTATAGACTTCTGGAAAGCCCACGAAACATTGAAATATTCAGAAATTGCCTGAAAGGAATTTACTCAAATTCCAGTCTTTGCTAAAATTCTTTTATGGATAAAGCAGCTCTTCCAAAAGAGGCACAGGAGTATATTTCACAACTTGAAGCCCAGAACAAGAACTGGGAAAAGAAATATCAGCTTCTTGAAGAGAAGTTGGCTTTGGCATTGCATCGTCAATTCGGTCGAAGAGCAGAAAATATTCCTGATCAGATTGAATTATTTGATACAGATGAAGCTGTGACTCCAGAGGAAGACAGTTTGGTAGAACAGCAAATAGATTCTTACAAGCGTAAGAAAACAGGCAGAAAGCCTCTGGATGAGAACCTTCCCCGTAAAGAACGGATTATTGATATTCCTGAAGATGAGAAAACCTGCGCCTGCGGTACGGAACTGAAGAAGATCGGAGAAGAAATCTCTGAAAAACTGCATGTGATTCCTCCCCGTATCTGGGTAGAACGGATTGTCCGGTTAAAATATGCCTGTGGTACTTGTGAAGGAACCGCCGATGAAGATGTTCCTGCTGTAAAGATTGCCCCTCCGGAACCTTCCATTATCCCCAAAGGGATTGTCACTTCCGGTCTGTTGGCATTTCTGATGGTAAACAAGTATGTGGATCATCTTCCTTTTTACCGACAGGAAAAGCGGTTTGAGCGTATGGGAGCCTGGATTAGCCGTCAGAATATGAGTAATTGGCAGAAAAAGGCTTTTGAAGGTCTTCTCCCTCTCTTTGAACTGTTGAAAACACACATAAAATCCGGTCCGGTGCTCCAAATGGATGAAACAACCGTCCAGGTTCTGAATGAACCAGGTCGGGATAACAAACAAAAATCCTATATGTGGCTGGCTAGGGGCGGTCCTCCGGGACAACAAGCAGTTTATTATGAGTACCATCCGACTCGGGCATCAGAACACGCAAAGAATTTTCTCACTGGTTTTAAAGGGTATCTGCAAACCGATGGATATCAAGGATACAAAACCGCGGTAGAAGGCAATCCCGATATACATCTGGTAGGCTGCTTTGCTCATGCCAGAAGGAAGTTCTTTGAGGCTGATAAAGCCAGTAAAAAATCTAAAAGTGCTCTGGAAGGCATTAAGCATATCAAGAAGCTCTATGCATTGGAAAAAGATCTGAGGAGCAAGAAATTATCTCCTGAAGGTTTCCTGGAACAACGGAAAAGCAAGGCTGAACCCATTCTTGATGCATTTAAACAATGGCTGGATAAAAGGGCTGAAAATGTTTTACCGGAAAGTGCTTTAGGAAAGGCTGTTCACTATGGATTGAATCAATGGAATTATTTGATTCGATATCTAGAAAGCCCCTATCTGACTCCGGATAATAATGGCAGTGAAAATGCTATTCGTCCTTTTGTTCTGGGGAGGAAAAACTGGCTATTTTCCGGGAATCCCAAAGGGGCTGACAGTTCCTGCGGAATGTATTCTCTGATTGAGACTGCAAAACAAAATAATTTGAATCCCTATGATTATCTGCATTATGTTTTCTCTAAAGCTCCGTTTATCAATAATGAACAAGAATGGGAAGCCATATTACCCTGGAATTTAAAGGAAGATATTACAGCTGATAAAGGACCTGTGTTTATTTGACGCTTACAGATTAAAAAATGAAGAATATTAGAATTGCGCAAGAAGTCTAAATATTGTACCATATTAGTACTGATGGAGGGTGTAAATGAACTTATCAGAAGATATAAAGCCAATTTCATTTATCAAGACAAACGCTGCAGATATGCTTAAGAGGGTAAATGATACACATAACCCTATAATAATAACTCAGAATGGGGAAGCTCGAGCAGTATTGATTGATACCCAATCCTATCAGGATATGAGAAACAGTATTGGTTTACTAAAACTGGTATCCGAAAGTGAAAAAGACATTCAGAATAATCTTCTCCAGGATAATGATGATGTCTTCAAAGAGATCCAAGATAAATTAAATAAAAAAAATAATTAGAGCTGTTTATGAAATATGTTATGAAATGGACTTTAACAGCAAAAAATGATCTTTCTGAAATTATTGAGTATATTGCTTTAGATTCAGTATCAATAGCTAAAGATCAATTGAAGAAGATTCAGGAAAGGGCTGATGAAATAAGGGATTTTCCAGAAAAAGGAAGAATCGTTCCAGAATTAAGTAATGAGAATATAACCAGATACAGAGAAGCGATTATAGCTCCTTGGAGAATTATCTATCGTATAGACAATGAAGTAATCTACATTTTAGCTGTAATTGATGGAAGACGAAATATTGAAGACATATTGCTAAAACGGCAATTGAGATAATGAAGATTCTTAATAAGCTCTTGAAACGAAAACCGGGATATTATGAAGATTCAAGAATTTTTTTAATTTCTAAAGGTCAAAATGTTAGCGGGCACTTAAAAGCGGCCACCTAAGGGCACTTCAAAACCGGCCATTTTCAGAACAATTTTAACAGCTTTATCCTTTCTAAATGGAGGATAGAGCGTGGGAAATGTACTGAAGATGGAAAAACAACAGCAAATTAAAGCATTCCTGGATCTTGGATGGTCCTATCGATCCATAGAAAAGGCGACCGGTGTCCGCAGAGAGACAATTTCAAAATATGATCATCGGAAATCTGATTCAAAATGGAAATGGCAAGTACTTTTCCCCATGTTTTGGCAAATAATTTTACCCCACTTACAGAAGAAAAATCATTCCTCCTTCCTTGCAGAAATTCTATATGATTCTCCATTTGGAAAATCCGGCTGAAAGTTGCCACCCGTTCCGGTTCAAAGTTGCCGGGCATTCCGGACGAAAGTTGCCACCCATTCCGGTTCAAAGTTGCCACTTTTTAAGACATTTCCGGAATGAAAAATCCACTGTCTTCATTCTACCTCTAAAACCGGTCAAACTACGCCTGAAATAATTGTTTCAGGAGTGAGTTGTGCCGCAGAAGAGGATCACAGTGAGGAAATCAAAAGTTGAAGTCGCTTTGTTCATTTCAAAATCTGCGCTAACCCTTCGGGACAAAGCCAGTAGCTCAATTCGGCGCTATATTGTGTACAAATTGTATAATCGATTGACAATATGTACAAATATGATAAAATTCAAGTATGATAAATAGGCAAATGGAGCAGGAATTACAGCTCCTAAAGAATGAATTCCCAATAATTGCGATACTTGGTCCAAGACAATCCGGGAAAACAACATTATCCAAAATAGTTTTTCCAGAATATCAATATATTTCCCTCGAGGATATTGATCACCGAGAATTTGCAACTAATGATCCCCGCGGCTTTCTAGGCAAATACTCAAAAAATATTATTTTTGATGAAATACAACGTGTTCCACAGCTTATGTCTTATCTCCAATCCCATGTGGATAGCTTGAACGAGAATGGAAAAATAATTATAACCGGTTCCCATAACTTTTTCCTGATGGAGCAAATAAGCCAGTCTCTGGCAGGACGTGTAGGGATTACAAAATTATTACCATTTTCAATCTATGAGTTAATCAATGAACAGAAATCTTTAAACGATCATATATTTGCAGGGGCCTATCCAAGAATTTATGACCAGAATATCAGGCCCGAAGTATTTTATAAAAACTATATTTCTACTTACATTGAAAAAGATATCAGGCAGATAAAACAGGTTACAAAACTCGATTTATTTATGAAATTCATGCGTTTATTGGCAGGAAGAACTGGCCAGGAACTGAATTTAACGACAATTAGTGAAGAATGTGGCGTATCACATAATACGATAAGTGAATGGATCTCCATCTTAGAAGCCAGTTTCTTAGTCTATAAATTAAAGCCCTACCACAAAAACTACAATAAACGTTTAGTTAAGAACTCAAAAATTTATTTCACCGATACAGGTCTGGTCTGTAGCCTGCTAGGGATACGTAAACCAGAGGAATTGGATTACCACTTTTTAAAAGGAAATATTTTTGAAACATTTGTAATCTCGGAATTCATTAAAGGATGTTACAATACAGGTGAAAAATTCGATATGTACTTCTGGAGAGATAACCATAAAAAAGAAATTGATTTGATTATTGATTATGGAATCGACAAATTCGGGATCGAGATTAAAAGTAGCGAAACCATCCAGGAAAAGTATTTTTCAGGATTAACATACTGGATGAATTTATCAGAGACAAAATCTGAGAATATGTTCCTTATCTATGGAGGAGAAGATTCCTATATTAGGAACAATATGAATATAAATGGCTGGAACAAAATCTTTACTGGTATAATCCAACGCGCTATATAAATCGGGTAGCCGGAGGCTTCTAACCTCCAGCCCCCACACCAAATAAGCCTACGGATCCGCACAGATCGGTTGCATACTCGAGCAACAGCGAAGCTGTGACCAGAGGTGGTTCACTCCATGGAGCAAACAGCATCCTGATTTGATCAAATATACCCCTGAACTTTGCACCAGAGATATTTGCTATTGACCAATCCCTGCTCTTCCAGCCATTTGTTCGACATAGCTGCATTGGTGGCAAAGGTTGGAAACTCGGGAATCCCGCAGCATTTAGCATCAAGCGTCCATAAACAGATAGACAAATCAGGGCTTACTTAAAAGATCAGTTTCCATTGCTGCTTATTTTCCTGACATATTGACAAAAATTCCGATAATGCCTTTTTCCACGTTAAATTGTTCATAATTGATGATGAAATAGCATTTCTTGGTTCGGTAAATCTCACAAAAAAGGGGATGCAATATAATTTTGAGTCTTGTATAACCATGGAAGATGATTCAGAAATTCGTAATTTAACAAATTATTTTGATACGATTTTTAATCAGGAGTATTATCAGAAAGATATAAACTATTATGGGAAAAGATTATACAGAGAACCCATAAACTAAGGCAAAAAAATGCCAAATAATAAATTTAATGCCTATTCCTTCTCCCCCACCTCTGAACAGGGATTTCCGACACAGCCTGTCCATTTACATAAACCTCACCGCCAGGAAACTCAACCTCCCCGTCCGCATCAAAGGGCGACCGGGGAGCCGTAACATGAATGATCCCGCCCCGGATTATAAGATCACCATTTGAGTCAAAACCGTCGGTATCGCCCGGTCCCACTTCCACGGTAATCTCCCCGCCGTTTATTTCCATCAAAACTCTTCTGCCGTTCTTATCCGCGGCATTGACTCCGTCGTCACTGGCATAGAGATCAATGGTTCCTCCATTAATCTGCACATGTGTGGCTTCGATTCCTTCGGTACTGGAGGAAATATAAATACTCCCTCCGTCTATTTGAACAACACTGGTGCCCTGAATCGCATCGTCAGCAGCTCTGATCTCAAAGGTTCCGCCGGAAATGTAGATATAACCCGAATCGGGATTGTCTTTGTTTTCGCTATGAAGCGCATCTTTGCCAGAATGGATAAAGATATCGCCTCCGGAAATTCTGATAGAATCATTCGCCTCAAGCCCGTCTTTTTCCGACTTGAGGGTCAAGGCGCCCCCGGTAATCTTTAAATCGTCTTTTGAGGTAATGCCGTTTTCCCTCAGGGATGTAATATTCAGTGATCCTGTCCCGTTAAGAATCAGATCCTCCCGGGAGAAGATCACCCCATCCGGATTGGTATCTCCGTCATCACGAATCTCACCGGAGACTGTCAGAATATTGGTATTGAGGGAAGTAACAAAAACTTTGTCAGCTTGCTTGATATAGATAGCCGGTTTATCACTGTTTTTTATAATCAGATTGCTCAACACCAGCTGTACCTTGTCCTCTTCGGGAGCCTCTACAAGGATTGCCGTTTCTTCATAGGAGCCCGAAATAAGATAGATTCCCTCTGAAAAAATCAGGGTATCCTCTCCCGACCTGAGCCTGAGAATTTCAGTCTGACTCAAGTCTACAGACTGTCTTTTATCCCTGTCTGTAAACATATCCGAAGAATCCAGAACCGGCACTGTTGCTGCGGCACAGTTCAGGAGGACCCCGAAATACAGGAGAGAGGAAAAAAAAACCGCAGGACGAAACTTACTCATCACCATGTCCTTTCTTGTCAATCTGGAACCAGAGACCCGCAAAATTGATTCCAGTTAGTAATAATATCTAATTATACAGCAAAACAATCCTTCTTTCCAGAAAACATACCTGTCAGCCCCTGCGGAATTGCCCTTTTATACTGCAAATAAATGAAAAGGGAAAATGGATACGGATTTCATAGGTTACCTCAATATTCAGGAAAGAAACAGCCAGAACTTTCACTTGAATTCTTTTATGAAACAGGTACATTTAACCATGCACTACAAACAATACAAGTCCATCCTATCCTCCAAAAACGGCATGAACCTTACCCGGGGCTGCACCCACGGCTGTATCTACTGCGATTCCCGGAGTGAAATCTACGGCATGGACCACGACTTTGAAGATGTGGAAATTAAAATCAACGCCCCGGAACTGCTGGAGAGAAGATTAGCCTCTAAAAGATCGAAATGCATGATCGGCACAGGATCCATGAGCGACCCCTACATGCCTGTCAAAGAGAATCTGGAGATTGTCCGCAAGTGCCTGAAAATCATCGACCGGTACGGATTCGGCCTGACCATGATTACAAAGTCCCACCTGATACTGCGGGATCTTCCCTTGTTAAAATCGATCAATGAAAAATCCAGATGCATTGTCCAGATGACCCTGACAACCTGCGACGAAAGGCTCTGTAAAATCCTGGAGCCCAAGGTATCCACCACAAAACAGAGATTTGAAACACTGAAAACCCTGAAGGAAAACGGCATGAAAACCGTCGTTTGGCTCTGCCCTATCCTGCCCTTCATCAACGATACCCGGGAAAACATCGAAGGGATTTTAAATTACTGCATTCAGGCCGATGTGTACGGGGTTATCTGCTTCGGCATGGGCCTGACACTGAGAGAAGGAAACCGCGAATACTTCTACAGCCAACTGAATAAGAACTTCCCCGGGCTGGTACAGAAATACAAAGAACGCTTCGGGAACAGCTACAGCATCGGCAGTGAGAACAACAGGGAGCTTATGGAAATATATCACCGTATGTGCAGAGAAAACGGCATTGTTCATAACAATGATGAAATCTTTGCCTATTTGAACACATTTCCTGAAAGAAACGGGGATTCCCAGTTGTCCCTTTTCTGAAAAACCGAAATAGACGGAACATAATCAGAAAAAAAGATTAAACACATGACTGCTGAAATAGCAAGCACCAATCCCCCCCATATTCGAAGCCATGGTACAATAAAAGCCATAGGGTTTATTTACCTGTACTCTCTGAAACAGAGACGGAGGCCGGGAAGGTGAATATGCTTAAAAAGGACACAGTAAACCATGTTAGACCTGAAAGAAGCACACATTGAAAACAAAGCCCTCATTGCGGAGCATATCTCCCAAATGATCGGGGATGCTCAAAACAGGGAAGTTGCTGAAAGTGAAGTTGATAAGTACTTCCGCAACCATCTGTATACGCTATATCAGATTTTTTACAACCAGAATGCGATAGGCTCCTCGGTCATAAAAAAAGAGTGCTTTGAAGGATCCGAGAAGGTCTCGGAAATCGTGTTTCTCTATATTCAGGAGGATCACAGAGAACAGGGGATCGGATCCGGAAGTGTACAGAAAATTGAACAGGATCTGATGCAGGAGGGAATGGAAAAGGTGTATGTCAAAGTCAATGTGAACAACATCAAAGCGGCGGTTTTCTGGCTAAAAAACGACTATCAGTTTGAATCCAGGCTTCTGAAACTGAACGGGAACGAAGATTACTATCTGCTTGGCAAAATTATGAAGTAAAATGTGCTGTGACAGAAGACCAATGGGATAAAACAGAGAAGTTATGGTTTTTTCGGCAAAAATTCACAAGTGGCTACTTTTTACAGTAACCGCTTTTTTTCTCATAACCTGCAGAACCTACATGGCCGTCTCTCCGGAAGAATCCTTTATAGAAAGGGAAGTACCGGCCAAACCTTCACAGATTTCCATTCCCATAAGCATAACAAAAGCGGAACTGAAAACCCTGCTGGATGATGCCCTGGCGGCCCATATGCAGCAGGGGGATATCCTTTACAGCAAAAGCGGGGAAGATCTGGGCTATGGGATAAAACTCCAGACCACAGCCAGGCTCAGCGGAAATACCGGGATTGGTATGAACAATAACCGGATTGAGTTCAGCATCCCGATCCATATTGATCTGAGAGTCGATTGGAGTGTGGATCTGATTGTCGGAAAATTGCGCCATCATGAAAACACATCCATAGATTTTACAGCCACAGGCTCCCTCCGGCCCGATGTCAACAGTGACTACACCATCGAGCCCAATATCAATGTATCCTATGACCTGCACAGGCCGGCCAAAATACAGCTCGGTCCCATTGAAATCAACCTGGAATCCGTGACAGAGAAGGCTCTCGCACAGCAGATGCACTCATTTGAAAAGGAAATGACGGATTTTTTTCATGAGAAAATGGATATCAAAACTCAGATGGATAAAATATGGAGGGAGATTCATAAACCCCTGCAGATATCCGGCCGGGATGACCTGTGGCTGGTAAGTCAGATCCGGAATGTATACGCCTCCCCCATAAAAACGACAGAGGAAGCAGCCACTATCTGGCTGGGGGTAAAAGGAGTATTCAAATTTGTTTTGGGAACTCCTCCCGAATCAACAGAGGTACCACCCCTTCCCCTTCTGGAGCACGCCCCTTCCGCTTCGGCCATGACCATAAATCTACCGGTAGAGATTGCCTATTCAGCCCTTGAAAGGGAAAGCCTCAAAAGATTGAACGAACAGGATCTCAATGTGGAAGGAAATACCATCATCATAAAGGACCTGGAAATCTATCCTGCCGGAGCCGGGAGCATTGTCATAGGTCTGGATGCAAAAATAAAAAAGCGGGGCTGGTTCTTATGGAGGAATGCCCGGATTTACATGCAGGGAGATCCCCATTTTAATCCCCGGGACAATGAGCTCTCTCTGTCCCATCTGGAATATGACATTAATACCGAGAGCCTGCTCCTCAAAATGGCATTCTGGGCTTTATCTCCCGATGTAAAAGAGAAAATTCAAAAGAGCCTGCACTATGATATGGGTGAACTGATACAGACATATTTTGATGATCTGAATTCCAGTTTCTCCCGGGTCCCCATAAAAAACCTGGGAACACTACAGGGGAATTTCGAAAGCTATACAATATCTGATATCATTCTGACAAAAGAGTCTTTCAGTATTATCCTGGAATTACAGGGCAGTGCAGAACTGGCTGTTGAAGGGTCATTGAAGGGGTCAGAATTGATACAAAACTAAGCCAGAGTCCCTTCCACCAGCTCAATCTCACCGTACTTCCCGTTGAACATCCAGTCGGTCTTTTCCCGGTGGGGAACCATATCCGGAGCCAGTCCGACAACCACCTCGGACTTTAAAATCCGGCTGATCAGAACATCTGAAGAGAAGTAGTTCACAAGGGAGGACGTCTTTGTTTCATAGGGATGGTAATCATCTCCCACCAGTCTGCGGTAGTTCAGATCCCCTTTGAATATCACCAGATCTGCACCGGAGAGATCCTCCGCCAGATCCCGGGGGATCCGGGAGTAGAGCTGCCCGCTGGCCAGAAACGGGTGAGAGCTGAGTTCGAGCTTCCCCTCCTCTTCAAATCTGTTCATATCCCCGGCAAACCTGGCGGCATCGGCCTGCCCGGACAGAAGATTCAGAAGGTCACGATAGTCAGATATCAGGGCATCCGATACAAAATAGGGCATGGTTTTAAAATGCAGTTTGACCTTCCGGACACCTGTACGGGATAAAAGCCAGTGCGCCAGGGTCAGATCAAAAAAGAGCTCCTCTCCCGCATTGTCCAGAACCAGATCGACTCTGAAACAGTCCTCGATCTTTTTAGTAACTGCATCCCGGTGATCTATCAGAAGCTCAAAATCCGAATCGGAGGAATAGTAGGAAGCGCTCTGGCTCAGATCGGCTTTGTTGCCCCTCAGGTTCAGCAGGCTGATATCAGAAAAAGAGCTGATCGAACCGAGCTTTTTCAGGGCATCTGAAAACCTCTCCAGTCCCTTCCCGGCCTCGGCCACTTTTTTATAGTGAAAATAGTCAAACCCGTTGGAGAAGTACCCGCAAATCTCAGCGATTTTATGGTAAAGGTAGTTTTCCACAAACAGAAAGGGGGCACTTAGCCAGCCGTAACCGGGATTGTCTGTGAGGGTTTGATTAATCTCTTCTGCATAAGGGGAAGCCCCCACCAGAGGAGTCATTTTACCTTCGGGAATAGCATCCAGGAGTCCTTTGAGAGCCTGCTCTACATCGGGGGAGAAGGAATTATGGGCGATCAGATCCTCCAGAATCGGGGGAACCCGGTTGATAATGGTAAACCGGGCAAAAGAGCCTTCTTTTGATGTTAGAATCTGTTCGTGCATGATCATCTCCCTTGCGTACTGCCTGAGTTTACCCCGCAGGATTCCATTCTACCGGATTAGGAGGAAAAGTTTCAGTACTTCTGCTTAAACTGGATGGAGACCCCGTTGGGATCATACACAAAAAAGTACAGGTTTGAAGGATCAGGGTTCCGGATATCCGAGGGATTGAGCCCGGATTCTTTCACCAACTCATGATGAGCCTTCAGATCCTCAGACAGAAAGCAGACTGTCAGGCCGCTGCCCTCAAATGTGGGCTGATCGGGAAAATGGATCAGTTCGATTTTGGTACCGCCTTCTTCGTTCTCCAGATAGGCGATTTCCGCAGTCTCATAAGAAAACCTTTCAGCGATTTTCAGTTCTGTTATCTTTTCATAGAACCCGATGGATTCTTCAATGTCTTTTACGCGTATAGCCAAATGATTAAAATGCATAGGGAATAGTATGAAAACTACTACTTTCTGTCAAATAGACTGAAAAAGAAACTGAAAAGCACCTGAAGCAAAACAGACATTTCCCCAGCAGAAATTTTCAGACTTCATTTAAGAAAAATTGATTCATCTGATATTTGAGTAGAAAATGACTCCTGCAGGAAAACTTGCCATTACAACACTGTCGTATTACAATATGTATTACGAGGCTAAGTATGACAACTGTCAGGTTAAATGATGAAATAGACAGGAAACTGGTTATATTAACAGAGATTGAGAAATCAACAAAATCTGAAATTATAAAGAAAGCAATCTCCGAATACTACGACTCCCATTATCAGGAAAATACGCCCTATGAGCTGGGTGAGGATTTATTTGGAAAGAATGGCTCCCGGGAAGATCTGTCACAGACATACAAATCAAAACTCATGGAACAGCTGAATGAAAAACACTCTCATTGATGCGGGGCCTGTGATCGCTTTATTCAACAAGAATGACAAATACCACCATCCGATCAAAGCATTTTTAAAAGACTATCAGGGGATTCTGACTACCACCTGGCCGGTTGTTACCGAGGTGTCGTATATGCTCAGCTTCAATGTACAGACTCAGATAGACTTTCTCACCTGGATCAAACGGGGTGGTATGCGGGTTGAGGATATTCATATAAAAGATATAGAGCGTATCATAGCCTTATCAGAGAAATATTCCGATGTACCTATGGACCTGGCAGACGCATCCCTTGTGGTTCTGGCAGAGAAGCTGAAAATAAAAGAGATCATTACCATAGATACGGACTATTACATCTACCGGACCATCCACAAAGAGATGATTGAAAATATCTTCTCCTGTGAATAATTCCTTTATGGGTACCATAAATTGAATTGAAAACACCCTGTGCCGGGTGATCCCCGGGGAACTCTGAGCAAGGCGAATTCCATTCTGAGAGCAGCCATGGCACCGGGGAATCCTTCAGCCGCGGATATGCGCGTTGCTGCAGAGGCCTACCGGATGGTAAGGGACGCCAGAGATGAAATCCTGGGCGTGGGGCTGCTGGTCTGAGAAATATTGAACATTATGGGCTCTGCAACCGCTCTGGATCGCAAAAAGATGGGAAATTGATTATAGTAAATACCCTGGAGACCTATATGAAAACCCCAAAGACACTTTGCCTTTTAACTGTATTACTCTTAATCTCAGCCCATAGTCTCATGGCGCAACAGGATAAGGAAGAACTCTCCCGTCAGTTTGAAAAAGCCCTGGAAGCAAAACAGTATTCCCAGGCAGCCAGCTTTCTGATGGGATTCCTGTATACCGCAGAACTTGAAGACCTTGATCCTCTGGTGGCACAGATAGATAAGTTTTTCAGGCAGTCCGTTGATTCCATAACAGAAAGCAGGAGAAAAGAGATCCTGAATTATCTCCTTACACGATATAATTACAGTGCTGTTCAAAACTTTCAGAATGGCCAATTCGCAACCATCGCCGGGACCTTTTCCCGGCTGGGGCAGACAAACCTGATAGAGGATTTTTCTGATGACCTGTACCCCTTTCAGTACAACGAATTCCAAATATACAGGGAGTTTTCACATTATGCGTTGCTTGGAAAAACAGGGGAGGAGATCTCTCTCAACGCCACTGTCTATTACGTGGAGGAACTGGAGGGTTACATTGATAATTTCGGTAAAAAAGAAGCCATTCAGAAAAAACTGAACCAAAAGAATCTTGCCAGACTTGAAGAGACTTTAAACGCCGCAGGCCGGTTTTACTCCTACCTCAGCAACGGGAAGATCTCTTTGGATTTTACTATAAAAAAGCTTCCGGGAACCCTGACGGAAATTCAGACCTATGAGTCACAGGAGGGATTTACCGTCTACCAACCCGTGTTCAATTCCCTAAGGCCCTACCCTTCTGCCCGGCTCCTGGAAGAAGACATACGAAAAAGCGATCTCTTTTTTCTCTATTACCCCTCGCCGGATAAAAACAAGGAAGACAGTCCCTGGGGAAGCCTGTCAGATTCCCAGGCACAGCTTAACTATGTTTTTGATTACATCCCCGGCTATTACTCATCCGCGGTAAACCGGCCCCTGATTAATATTTCCGATAACCACCTCTTTCGCACCTGTGTCCATGAGCTTTTCCATATTATGGAATACGCGTTCGGCCTGGATACCTACCATGGGTTCAGAGAGGAAACAAAAAAAACTGAATTGACCTGGTACCAGGATCAGGGAGAGCTCTATTTTTATAAGAGGATATTCGAACTCTATCTGAAGGATCGTGATTTTTCCCGGCTCCAATTCGGAGAAAAAGTGCCGTCGGCGGTACCGGAAGAGATGAATACTCTTAATAACCGGGATAACAATGAACTTCTGGAAATGGGAAAAGAATCCCGGACACTCACGTCAGAAGGCAAAGGATTGTTTGATCTCCAGAAATATACCGAAGCCCGGGATATTCTGAAAAAAGCCGTCGAAAAGAACCCCTACAATACAGAAGCCCTTCTGTTTCTGGCCCGAAGCTACATCATGCTCAAAGAAAACGACCTTTATATGCAGACCCTGGAAAGGGCTTTTGAACTAACCCCTTATAATCTGGCTATCGCCAACCAGTACGCTAACTCCCTGAATTTTACTGTAAAGGATACCGTAAAAGCGGAAGAAGTCTACCGTATGATTTTCTCCTACTTCAACCCCGAAATCATTAATACCCATGCCCATTACAATTTTGCCAATATGCTTTACAAGGAGAAACGATGGGATGAATCCCTCTCCTATTTCCTGACCTATCTCTCCCTTCCGGAACAAAACAGATTCAGCTATTATGTCGGCCTTTCCTTTATGTACATGGGAAAGATCCTGACCGAAAAAGAACCGGATTTCGAAAAGCTTTATGGCCTGCTGGAAAAATGGGAAAGTCTGGTAACAGCTGAAAAGCCGTATTCGTATTTCTACTACTATATGGGGTACGCCGCTGGTGAAACCGGCGACAAAGATAAAGCTCTGGCATATCTGAATACAGCCAGGCAGCTGGGATACTCCAGCAATGCTGTTGAAAATCTGATAAAGAAATACCAGTAAAAGGCATACCTTATCGGTTGGAAAATGGCTTACCCCTGCAGCCCTTGGGATGCAGGGGAGTATCTGAGGCTATTAGAGGCTTTTGATATCTTCCCAGACAGAATCATCCACAAAAATCCCTTTAGCCGCATGCTCTTCCCGAACCGGATGTAATCCTCACCGGGGACAAAGATACCCGTGCTGTTTTCAGAAGGAGCGGAGCTTTTGATATGGTCTGTGGCAGATCTGATAATCTGGGAAAGGTATTCCTCGGAGGTGGTTTTCCGCGGGTCGATGACAATCATAACCTGGGAAGCTCCGCCGCAGCTTCCCTTGCCTTTTTTATCCAGCTCGGAGGCTCCGATCCCGTCGGTCAGGATAGCTCCCAGTATGTCGAGCATGAAAGAGAAACTGGACCCTTTCCAGTAACCGATGGGCATGATCCTTCTGGTTTCCTCTATGGCACCGGGATCGACTGTAGCGTTCCCGTCCTTGTCAAAACCGCCGGGGAAGGGCAGCTTCTGTCCTGCCAGCCTCATAACCTGAAGCTTACCGTAAGCGTACTGGGATATGGCCATATCCAGCTGAACCGGAGGTTTCCCGTTGGCACCGGGAACGGCCATCACAAAGGGGTTGTTCCCCAGCCGGCACTCTTTGCCTCCCCAGGGGGGCATTACCGACTCGGTATTGGTCCACATAATCGCAATGTACCCCCTGGACGCCGCGTGAAGACCGTAGGTTCCGCCTCTCATCCAGTGGGTTGTATTTTTCAGACCTACCAGTCCGATACCGTAGTTATCCGCCAGCTCCATGGCTTTTTCCACACCATGCATGGCATTCAGGATACCAGGGCCCATGTTTCCGTTATAAACCTGGATAGCACCGAACTCTTTTTCCAGTACAGGTTCTGCATTGATATCCACCCAGCCCTTCTGAATGTACTCTACAAAACGGGGCACCCTGTTTGTGCCGTGGGAATAGATACCGTCGTTGGTGGATTCCGTATGGATCCGGGCACAGAGATCCGCTTTTTCATCACTCATGCCGTATTTGATAAAGACCCTTTTTATTTCACTGTAAATTTCATCAAAACTTAATCGCATTTCTTTTCCTTGTATTTTTATGGCTTGTTTTCCGGTTTATCTATTCATGAGCATAGCACTTGATTTTTTAAACCGGGAAATCGTAAATTTTCATAACAGCTATTCCATTTGGTAATAGCTGATTTTCGATTCCGTGATAAAAAGAAATGGATGATTTTGACTGGAAAATTGTAATAACACTGGCAAAGGTCCGAAGCCTGTCCCAGGCATCCCGGGAGCTCTACATAACCCAGCCGGCTCTTTCTAAAAGGCTGAAACTGATTGAAAGAGAGATAGGAGTCCAAATAGTTTCCCGGACAGCAAGGGGAATTTCCCTCACCAGAGAGGGGGAATTCCTGGCCAAGGAAGCAGAAGGTCTGCTCCTTTCGATGGAAACGATCAAAGAGAAAGCCCGGAAAATGGGAGGTGGCTTGTCAGGAACGCTCAAAACTGGCAACCACAAACTCTCTGGAAAGGTTTGTACTTCCCTCGCTTCTGGAGCAGTACATCAGAGTGAACCCGGAAGTCAATTTTTCCATCGATACTCTGCCCAGTGACGATATCATCACTCTTCTGGAAAACCAGCAGGTCCATGCAGGTCTGGTCAGGAGCCATAAAAAGCATGATATGAAAAAAAAACTCCTCAGCTCCGATCAGGTATGCATCCTGAGCCGCGATCCCGTCAGCCTGGAAGATCTTCCCCGGCTCCCCCCAGATCCGTTACTACCGTGAACTCAACACAATCAACCAGCTTAAAAAATGGTGGAATGACCACTTCAGCGCGGATCCCCAATGGGGAGTGACGGTAAAACAGGGTGATACCTGCATAGAAATGATCGCCAAAGGACACGGTTACAGCATATTCCTCTCCCCGGAACTGATGAACCTGGATGAAACTCTTTGCAGGCTCCCTCTCTTTTTTAAAGACGGCACCCCCTTTACCAGAGACACCTGGCTTATTTGGCACAGAAATTCGGAAGCCATCCCCATGGTGAGAAGCTTTATCGACTTCACCATTACTCTACTACGAACGCAATTTCCCGCAGAACTGATATCTACGCTGGATCTCCCCGCAAAACAAGAGCTCTTCCCCTTTGCAGGGTCTGAAAATACCGCCTCTTTGCTCCCCCGGTATTCTTTAATCTCCAATTTTTTCTTGACGGACAAATCAGGTCGTGCTATTAATATCCTAAATTGTTTATCAATTACTATATTTGATCATCACGCAGATACAAAGGATAATCGCTAGTGAAAATTACCAAGATTACACCCTACCTGTTTAGTCCCGGAACCGTAAAAAACCTGCTCCTGGTCCGGGTCGATACAGATGAAGGAATTTATGGCTGGGGAGAGTGCATGACCTGCCCCAGAAAAGAGCATGTGCTGCTAACATACGTGGAACAGATGGCTCCTTACCTGATTGGAAGAAGCCCTTTTAATATCAGACATATGTGGAGGGTCCTTTTTGATGATTTCGGAATCAGAAGGAGCACCCTGGATATGTCTTCTGCATGGAGCGGCATAGAAATCGCGCTCTGGGATATTGTGGGGAAAGCAGCCGGACTGCCTCTTTATAAACTTCTGGGCGGTCAGAACAGAGAAAAGATCAGGGTCTATGCCAACGGCTGGAACGTGGGCTGCAAAAATATCGATGAAATTTGCGACGCCGCTGTAAAAGTTGTTAAAAAAGGGTTTTCCGCCCTGAAGTGGGATCCCTATGAAGGCCCCTGGAGAACTTATATCAGCAGGAAAGAAGAGGACAAAGCCATAGCCAACCTGAAAGCCCTCAGAGAGGCGGTGGGTCCTGATGTGGATATCCTGATTGATGCGCACAGGAGGGTTGCTCCCAACCAGGCTGTATCGGGTCTGAAACGGATGGAGGAATTCAACATCCTTCAGTTTGAAGACCCCAACCTGGCAGACAATATCGAGCTTGTGGCCGAAACAAGATCCCGCACGGACATTCCCATTGTGACAGGAGAGACCCTTTTTACAAAAGAGCAGTTCCTCGGAGTTTTTAAAAACCGGGCCGCCGATATAATCAACCCTGATATCGGCGCCATTGGAGGAATCCTCCCCATGCTGGAAATAGCTTCCATGGCCGAACCCCATGCGGTTTCTGTGAGCCCCCACAATCACAACACCATGCTGGTAGGCCTGGCGGCCACACTTCACACAGCAGCGGTTATACCCAACTTTCTGATCAGCGAATATTTTGTGAACCAGGAAGAGCCTTCCGCAGATATTGCGGTCAAACCCATTGAGGTGAAAAACGGATGGATCGAATTACCGGCCGAACCGGGACTGGGTATTGATGTCAAAGTGGAAAGGCTTCTGGCAAGACCCTACGAGCAGCTTTCAAAACCTGCTCTTCCGGACTACACAATGGAGTTCCCCCGGGAAGGCTTTGTGTAATTATCAATAAGACAATCTTTAATTTTTTTAACAAAAAGGAGATAGTAATGGATACTACAAATGAGATTGCAATGGATGCCCCAATGGAAAAAGAACAAGCCAAAGGCTGGAGCTGGCAGGGGATCAGTACTAAATGGTTTCTGATCATGCTGGCAGTTGTACTTGCGGCCAGTTACCTGGATGTGATACCCAAAGGATTTCTCGGAGGCTGGACCTATTGTCTGCTGGTGGGCCTGTTTTTTACACAGATAGGAGACAAGATTCCTTTTATCCGAAAATACTTTGGAGGAGGAACGATCCTGGCACTGTTTGCAGGATCCCTGATGGTATACTTTCATATCATCCCCGAAAGTACAGTGACTTTGGTTAAATCCTTTGTCAGTTCCAAAGGGATGGACCTTTTCGGATTTCTCTGTATGGCTCTGATAACAGGTTCCATCATGGGAATGGACAGAAACCTTCTGATTAAGGCGGGTGCCCGTTTTGCCGTTCCCATTATAGGGGGAGTGATTTTCAGTGCTGTTCTTACCATGATCGGAGGAGCTCTGATGGGTTACGGAGCTCTGGAATCCCTTTTCAGAGTCGCCCTTCCCATCATGGGAGCCGGAGTTGCATCGGGAGCTGTTCCCATTTCAGAGATCTACTCTTCCGTATCCGGTCTGGAAACAACTGTCTTCATGTCCCAGTTGATGCCGGCCATAGCCATCGGTAATGCCATTGCCATCATCATTGGCGGATTTGCCAACGGAATGGGAAAACGCTTCCCTTCTCTGACCGGAGACGGAGCGTCACTTATGAAAGGGATATCCACGTCTCATAAAGAAACCATCGTACCGGAAATGCGCTCCATAGGAACAGGTCTTGTCATGACGGGAATCTTTATGTCTCTGGGCCTTATTATTTCCAAGTTTCTCCCGATCCACTATTACGCCTCTACAATCCTGGTCGCTGCTATTGTGAAATTGCTGAATGTACTGCCCGAAGAAATGGTGGAACATACACAGCAGTGGTATAACTTTATGACTGCCAATGCTGTCCCCATGGTGATCTTTGCCTGTGGTGTGGCTGCTATGGATATGGGTATTGTGATCTCTTCCTTTACAATACCCTACCTTATTTTGGTAATCCTGGCCGTAGGCGGGTCCTTTATGGGAGCCGCCCTGCTGGGGAGACTGGTAGGCTTCTTCCCCATTGATTCGGGAATCACCGGAGGGCTCTGTATGGCCAATATGGGCGGTTCCGGAGATATTGCGACCCTGGCGGCGTCCAACCGTATGAGCCTTATGCAGTTTGCCCAGATCTCTTCCAGGATCGGAGGAGCATTGATCATACTCCTGATAAATCTCCTGGCTGCCCTGCTTGGTATAGGAACCCAATGGTAAAAACTCTTTAGAAAAAAATGAAAGTCCCGGTTAAGCCGGGACTTTTCAGTTATCGATCACACCTTCCAGACTCAAAAGCCTCCGCCTGGGATTGCTATGGGTCTTTCCCAGCTCTTCCGCCAGATCCTGATCCCCTTCCCTGATGGCTTCAAAAACCTCAGCATGCCTTTTCACATACCCTTTACTGGGACCTTTATTCAGGCGGTCTTCCAGAAGAAGTATCTGTAAAGTGGCTTCAAATGTTTCATACAGGGGATTTCTGGTCATTCTCGCTATGGCAATGTGAAAATCGTCATCAAGAGATATCATTTTTTTGTAATCATCGCTGTTTTCGAGCTTTTTCATTTCCACAAGAATATTCTTCAGATTATAGAGTTCTTCTGTGGTTCGGGTTTGAGCCGCGGTTCTGAACATACCTGCATCAATAGCTGCCTTTATTTCATAAAGATGAATAAACTGGGAGTTATTGAGTACCATGGTTGTTTTGAACAGAAGAGAAAACATGACGGTCATGGAGGCTATATCGACAGATCTCACATAACACCCCGCCCCCTGGACCATTTCGACAAAACCAACCATGGAGGCTTTTATCAAAACAGATCTTACAATGCTGGGAGAAACGTCCCACTGCTTGGCAAGGGCTCTTATGGGAGGAAGTTTTGAACCTGAGGTCAGATTATTTTCTTTTATATAGGCGACCAGGTTAAAGAGGAGTTCATTTTCGGGATCGGAAATGGCATCAGCTTCAATTTTTTTGTCCATTTTAAACCTCCTTAACCAATAGGGAAAATAATAAAATTACGGCTCACTTTAGCATGAAAAGCCCTTCAAATCATAGCATTTTCCCCGGGAATTCCCTTTCTGATCTCATAAAATTATTTATACAGCCTCTCCATCCGACTGAAAAAACAAAAAGGGGCTGTTGCAAAAGTAAAAATGCGACAGCCTCTTTTTTTCATTAATCAAATTCTTTTTATTTTGATCACTATTTAGATCACAACTTCTGTTCTGGTAATAAAAATTCTGATAATTTCCTATTTTGTTTAGTAATTTACTGACACTTATCCTATGTGATGCACCTGAGACTATACATTATCTATTAAAAAATAGATTTAGAGCTATGCTGATTCATCCTTTATCTGATAATAGAAGGGATTACCAACTTCATCTCGGGATAATCTATTTCCCAAATGAACAGCATTCATAGCCAGACAAACTAATAGCCATTCTGTATAGATACCTGTTTTTCCTGCCCGTAAAAATCTCCTGAATGACCAGTTGGCTTTGATCTGAGCAAATACTCCTTCTGCCTGAATACTTCTATTAACACGGATTTCTTTACCTTCCGGACTGGATATCAAAGCAGTAGCTCTTCTTTGATAAGATGACAGCTTGTGGTTGATCTGTACCTGTTTATAGTCTGCCTTACTTCGTTTCATACAGGAAGAACGGAGAGAGCAGCTCTTACACCCTCTTTCACAACGATATGTATGTGTTGTCGTTTCATAACCGTATTGATTCTTCCTGGATCGAACATATTTCAGTTTTAGCTTCTTTCCCTTCGCACAAATGAAATGATCGGTTGAAGGATCATAAATCATGTTTTCTTTCTTTCCGATATCCTTTTTGAATTTTCGTTTCTTTGATTGCTCGTGTAACTGGGGCTTGATGAAAGCCTCTATATTCTGTTTTTCCAGAGCCTCATAGTTTTGTTGACAGTCGTATCCGCTGTCCGCACAGTATTTTGAATATGTCCAGGGCAGATGTTCATGCATATGATCCAGTGCAGGACACATGGTTACATAGTCAGTGCGATCGTCACTGGCGTGAGCTCCGACAACATATCCGCTATCAACTAGTACTTGAAGGTTGTAAGCTGGTTTCAGCTGCCCGTTCCTCATATAGTCCTCTTTCATTCGCATAAACGTGGCATCAGGATCAGTTTTACTCATGCTGTTCCTACCCTTCATGGCAGTCAGGTATTCATTGTACTTTTCCAGTTTCTCCAGGAAAACAAGAGCATCTCGATAGAATTTCTGAACTCTCGTGATTCGGTGGCCTCGACCTGTTGTCTTCGGGAAAAGAGGCTCTCCTGTTGCAACAAGCTTCTCTATGAGGATTTTCAATGAGGTGTGATAATCTCCTGGATCCAAGTGCCAGGAGAAAATATCATTAACTTCAGTAATCAAATTCCGGATATGGTTATGGAGTTTCTCCAGATTCTTTTTAGTCGCTTTCTTCCAGACAAAACTATATCGACCAGCTTTTGACTCTATTTTAGTGCCATCTTGATAGACAACATCTTTCTTAAGCTCTCCCAATGCATCCAGACGAACGACTATCTGAAAAAATAGTTCATCAATGGCTTTCTCATGGGTATGAACAAAACGGTCAAACGTCGTATGGTCTGGGGCTTTCTGATTACCTAAGATTTGCAAAAGGAAAAGGTCTCGTTTGCATAAACGTTCTATATCTCGCGAACTAAACCTGCCATGAATCCTGGCATACAGAAGAATCAGCATCATTGTGTATGAATTGACAGCTCGTGGACGTCCTGATTTCTGCTTTGGTTGTTCAAACTGGCTGTAATCCAGGTTTTGCAGCAGAATCATAAGTGCTGCTTCATGTTCTGTTACTTCAAAGGGGATTGAGATGTTTAAATCAAGAAATAATTGTCTATGTTGGGAAAATGCTGTAAGATTCACCACGTGCTCCTTTTTATTTGTTTGTGGTTAAACAAATTGTAGCACGCTGGGGTCGCTTTGCGGCCCCTTTTTGCAGTCTAAATGCTTTGTTCGATTCATTCAAAAAAGAAAAAGGCTGCTACTAAAGTCTTTTCAGACTTTTGCAACAGCCCCTTTTGGAATTCAAAAAAGAAAAAAGATGCGGTATTACTTGCTCGCTTCATCCAGCAGAGTCAGATCGCCCTTGTCCAGTTTCAGCAGAGGGGCCTGGAAAATGGTTTCCAGCTGACGTTTACTGGTGGCGCTGACAATCGGAGCGGTTACATCGCTCTGGGCGAGGAGCCAGGCCAGAGATACCACAGCGGGGGAGCTGTTATACTTTGCGGCGACTTTATCCAGAGCATCAATAACCCCCAGGCCCCTGTCATTCATATAGGGTTTGACCATTCCCTCCCGGGCGGTTCCCTCCATGTCCTCGCTCTTGCGGTATTTTCCGGTAAGGAACCCTGAAGCCAGTGAGAAGTAGGTAAATACAGACAGATTGTTTTTTTCCACTATGGGCCGATACAGGGTTTCATACTTTTCCCGCTCCAGAAGATTGTAGTGGGGCTGCAGAACCGCGTACCGGGGCAGGCTGTTTTTTTCCGCCGCATCCAGAGACTCCTGCAAACGTTCGGGAGTGAGGTTGGATGCTCCGATATAACGGACTTTTCCGGCTTTGATCAGCTGATCATAGGCTTCCAGAGTCTCTTCCACAGGAGTCTTCCCGTCGTCAAAGTGTGTGTAGTAAATATCGATATGATCCACCCCCAGACGTCTGAGGGATCCATCCACACTTGCAAGGATATGTTTTTTGCTGCTGTCTATGGGATGCTGTTTTGTTTCGGAACCCACCTTGGTGGCAATAACCAGGCTGTTTCTGTTTTTCCGGGCTTTCATCCAGGATCCGATAATTTTTTCAGAGGCTTCTCCTACCCCGTTGTGCCACCAGGGGTAGGCATCGGCTGTATCGATAAAATCAAAACCTCCCTCAACAAAGGCATCCAGAATTTCAAATGACTGTTTCTCATCGAGGGTCCAGCCAAAAACATTCCCTCCGAAATTGATAGGGCTTATGGTAAGATCCGTATTGTTTATCCTGACTTTTTCCATATGTTGTAACCTCGCTTATAGTAAAAGAGTTGTTTACTGTAATATTATATACAAACCCGGCAAGTCATCAAGAAACGTTCGCATTACCTGCACGGCAAAATACCATTAATTGTACTTTTGATAAAGATTTACAAATTGTAAAGAATATTAACTAATCCCTTTGAATGGAGAGATCTCCGAGGGATAAAACTATTTCGCCTGCCTCAGTTTTGCCATTTCGGCTCGCCAGGCAGCCAGATTCTTCAGGTCCACTTCCCGGCCTTCGGCCATGGCATTCCGGCAGCCTGTCAAAACAGGCATCTCCGCATCAGCAGCCTTCCGGCAGGCCTCGGCGAGTTTGGGAGCCACTTCATGAGGAATCAGCACGACTCCGTGTATATCAGCGGCCAAAAGGTCTCCCGGTTTGACCTCCACGCCTCCTATGGTAACAGGAACGTCATACTCTTCGATATGGACATACCCGTGGGTTACCAGTGTACTGGTAGCGAACATACCAAAGTTCAGGGCGCTCACTTCATGCAGGTCTCTGACTCCCCCGTTGGTGATGGTACCCACAGCACCCAGAGATTTATGAACCGTAGCATTCACCTCTCCCCACCAGGAACCGACCGGAACGGGATCCATATCCTGAGCCACAGCTATGGCCGGCCGGGGTGTTTTCTGCAGGACTTCGTAATATTTCATCCAGTTCTCATTCTGCTCTGGTGTGGGAGGTAAAGATGCTGAGATTTTCGCCGTACAGGCGTATCCGATCATGGTTTTCCCGTAGGGCAGGATGCACTTGATTTCGGGAGTCATGGCTCCTTCGGTTCGGGGCCTCACGTCAAATCGTTCGATTGCATTGGCTATGGTTGGTGTATCAAAGACTCTGAGGCCTTCCAGTTGTGCATCAGTCAGTATATTCATTTCTATCGCTCCTTGTCTTGTCTGTCTCCATAAAATGGATCCCAAGAGAATATATTAAATGTATACGCATAGTATACTTCTGTAATCCCTATTCTGTAAATCAGGAATTTATATTTTTTTATCTATACCACTCCTTACTGCAGCTGTAGATTTGAAGAGTGATTCTCTTTACAATTATCCTATGGACCGGAACCACCTTTTTGTTTACGGCACCCTGGCAAAATCACACAACAATCCGATGAGCCGTCTTCTTCAGGCAAACTCTTCCTACCTGTGTAATGGATGGTTTACAGGCCGCTTATATGAAATAGCCGGGTATCCGGGTGCTCTGAAGGTTCCCGGCGGATACCCGGTTTACGGGGAAATTTACCGGATAGGCAACAGCAGCATCCTGTGGGGGGAGTTGGACCGCTATGAGGAAACCGGAGAAGGATTCCCCCTTCCCTGGGAGTATGTGCGCAAAAAAATCATCATTAAAACAAAAGAGAAGGGCTCCCTGGAGTGCTGGATTTACCTGTACAACTGGGATGTGACGGGAAAAAGGGAGATACCCGGAGGAGTTTACAGGGCCACTTCATAATCCTGAAAACAGGACCTGCGTTTTTTTCCAATACCTTTTTTAATAAAAATGCGGCCCCCCGAATCACTTCTGGGAACCGCAAAATATTCATAAGCAGGATGAAAGGAAAAGGAGTGCCCTTTCAACCTGCCTTTTAGGGGCTTATTTCTGAATCATAATATCCAGAGCTTTGGTAACCCAGGCTTCTCCGCCCACGCTGTCATAGAACTCGGGCCATACGGACTGAGCTCTGGCCTGCCATTCATCTTCATCTTCGGGAGCGCCGCACATAACCATACCGGCTGCAATGCTCTTCTGAATGGCTTCTTCCTTCAGTCCTGCCACAAACTCTCTTTCCCATGCAATGGAATCCAGAGCGGCTTTTTCCAGCTGTTCCTGCAGATCAGAGGGAAGACTCTGATAGAATTTCTCGCTCATAAGGATGGGGCCGGTCCAGATCATGTAGTGGATTTCGGTTACATATTTCTGAACCTCTTCAAACTTCATAGCGGGAATGGTGGTATAGGGGTTTTCCTGACCATCGATGACCTTCTGCTGCAGAGCGGTGAAAACCTCTCCCCATGCCATGGGAATCGGGTTCAGATTCCAGGACTTGAAAGTTTTAATAGGAAGCTCTGAAGGGCTTACCCGGATTTTCAGCCCCTGCAGATCTTCCAGGTTCCGCACTTCTCTTTTAGAGTTTGTCAGAACCCTGAAGCCTTTTTCAAAGAAACCGAAAGTATGGATACCCGCTTCCTCAATAAGCCTTTTGTTCATTTCGGGAACAATCGCATCCAGGGCATACCAGGCTTCGTCGCTGTTTTTGAACAGGTAGGGAAGCATCACAACACCGATTGAAGGAGCCAGAGACTGGGCATTGCCAGTGTAAACCACACCCATTTCGATAGCGCCGGACCTGAGGGCCTGCACGATCTGCTGTTCATCTCCCAGCTGTCCGTTGGGATAGATTTCCACTTTAACACGGCCGTCGGTATAGCTTTCTGCCAGTTCCTTGAACTTTTCGGTGGCCGGATGGGTGGGATCTGTAGTAGTAACTCCGTGAGCCAGCTTGATGACATACTGCTTTTCGCTGCTGTCTGCAGAAGCTCCGTCTTTCTGACCTTCACCGAACAGGCCGGTCGTGGCGATCAGGGCCGCCATGGCCAGGATCATCATTTTGATTTTCATATTTTTTCCTCCTGAAAATATTTCATATATCAGTGCGGATACCGCACCTATTACCATCTTTTTGCTCTACATGCCAAGCATGTTGGGCAGAAATGATGTAATCCATGGAATGAGGCTTACCAGAACCAGTGCCAGGGTTTCGACCCCCACAAAGATCAGAGCCTCTTTGCTTATACCCTCTATACTGGACTGGGAGATTTCACTGGCCACAAAGAGGTTAATGCCCAGAGGGGGTGTCTCAAATCCGATTTCACAGGCGATCACAAACATGATTCCAAACTGAACCGGATTAATTCCCAGGTTCGTAACCACCGGCAGAAGCAGGGGCGTCAGGATAATGATCTGGGTGGCGCTCTCCATCCACATACCGATAAAAATCAGCATAAAGTCGATCATCAGAACCAGAACAATCGGATTGGTCACATGGGAGATCAGAAACTCCGAAACAATCTGGGGCACCTGATATATCGAGAGCACCCTTCCGAACATGGTTCCCGTGGCCATAACGATCAGTACGGTTCCGGATGTCCGGGCCGCATCTACAACAGAAGCCTTGAACTCCGCCCAGCTATAGTCTCTGTAGACGAATACCGAAATGATCAGAGCGTAGAATACGGCAATCACCGAGGCTTCCGTTACGGTAACAATCCCCGTATAGATCCCCCCCAGGATGATAATGGGAGCCAGAAGGGCCCATTTGGCATCCACAATGCTCTTCATCAGCTCCTTGTAGTTTTTTTCTCCCGTACCGGAGGAATAACTTCTTCTTTTGCTGACAAATATTACAGCCAGGATCAGAAAGAGCCCCAGCAACACTCCGGGCATAATACCGCTGATAAAAAGGCGGGTAATGGAAGCCTCGGCACTGACCCCGTAAATGATCATCAGAATACTGGGAGGAATAACCGCGCCGATTCCTCCGGCACAGGCCGTAACAGCCCCGGCAAACTCTTTTTTATACCCTTCCCGGATCATGGCCGGGATCAGCATGGAGCCGATGGCAGCGGTGGTGGCTACTCCCGAACCGGATATTGCCGCAAAAAGGGTACAGGCCAGGACTGTTACAATGGCCAGACCACCCGAGACATTCCCGATAGCCGCTTTGGCAAAGCGGATCAGTCTTTCGGTCAGCCCTCCCCTCTCCATAATGGCCCCTGCCAGTATGAACATGGGAACGGCGATAACGGTAAAGCTGTTTACCGCATCCAGAGCCGTCTGGGCCATAAAGCTCAAGGGCATTCCCGCCATCATGAATCCTGTCATGGATGCGACTCCCAGAGAGACCGCCACAGGGACGCCCATCAAAAGGGCAATAATAAAAACGACAGTGACAATAAGTATGACAGACATTCGGTTCCTCCCTAATCCACATCCAGGCGGGAGTCGCCTAGTTCGAATTCGCTTTTTCTGGTAAACCGCCGGACAATGGTCCTGCCGATCCAGAAAGCCATGGTAAGGAAGGCAATGGGAATGATGGTGTAAATGTAGGCCATATTGAGTCCCGTGGTATTGGAGCGGTAGGGGAACTCAAACATTTCCACAACCATACGGATTCCCAGAACTCCGATAACCACGGAGAAGGCGATCCACACGAGATCACCCAGGGTAATGATGATTTTCTGAACCCTGGCGGGAAGCTTGCTCAGATGAACCGTAACGCGGATATGCTTGTCTTCCTTGGCGGCAAGCATGCAGCCGAAATATATAATCCAGATAAAGAACCAGCGCGAAACTTCCTCAGACCAGCTGACAGATCTGTTTACCACGTATCGTAGAAAGACCTGCATTCCCAAAAGGAAAAGAAGTATTACAAACATCAGGGTTGTAAGGACTGAATCTATATTGGAAAAGAATTTTCTGACAGGTGATGATTTTTCACCGGAACTCATAAATATCTCCTCAAGAGTCTTTTTTCATGAGGATCATTATGAGAGCACTTTCCCTAGCCGTAAATTAAAGAATTTCAGCAATTCTTATGATTTCTTCATCCTGTTTTTTTTAAACTGCAAAGGCGTAATGCCCATGGCCTTTTTAAAAACCGAATTGAAATAGGTGGGATTGTTGTATCCCACTTTTTCGGCTATTTCGTACACCATCATATGAGAAGATAGGATCAGCTCGCAGGCTTTGCGTATTCTTACTTCCGTCAGGTATTCCTTGAAAGTGGATTCTGATGCGCTGCTGAAGACCGAACAAAGATGCCCCTGGCTGATATGGAAATGCTCCGCCGTCTGCTGAAGACTGAGGTTGGGGTCAGAATAATGGAGTCTGATGTATGCCTTTATATTGTCCAGAAGAAGGGAATTTCCTCCCGAGCGTTTAAGGGCCTGATGCTCTATGAGAGTATCCAGACTGGAGCGGAGCTGGCGGAACATCTCCTCCAGGGTCTGACAGGAGGTAATCCTCTCATAAACCGCCATGGGATTGCCCAGAAGTCCGGAGCTGCTGCTTCCTGACTCTTCAATGATTTTCAGGGCTTCAGTGAAAACATTTCCCACCACCAGAAGCCCATAGGCAAAAGAGTCTTTCCCCATAAGGGCAGTATTTTTTATAAGAAGGTTCAGGGAATCATGCATGGATTCCCGGTCACCTGTCCTGAGAGCATACAGCAGATCCCCGTACTCCAGTCCGGATCTGTCAAAGGAGCCTTCCAGTCTGGCCTCTTCCAGATCGTCAAAATAATAGGTTTTGTTCCTGCCCTCAATAAAGCTCTGATTCAGGGAACGTCTGGCTTCATCAAAGGATCGGTTCAGCTGGTCGGTCCCCTGGTGAAACGAACCGATTCCCAGGGAAAAACTGAAATGCTCTTTCAGCTCCCGATCAATTCTTAATGAACGGATCAGATAGGAGGTTTTTTCCTCCAGAATGGCCCGTTCAGAAGCGGTCACACAGATGACCATGGCGGAACTGCGGTTTTCCAGAATGGATGCATAGGTCAGGGGGGAAACGACTCTCTGAACCGCAGAGAAAAAATCTTCTTCTCCCGGAACAGGGCTGGAGGACTCTTCATATTTCACCACAATGATACCATTCCAGTCATCCCGATGGTTATTTTCCGAAGGAGATACCAGAAGGAAGGCATTGCGGATATCTCTTTCCCTGAGGGCCTTTCTCTCTTCGAGGATCCGGTTTTTCTGCTGAAGGAGCAGTTTTTCCAAATCTCCCTCATCCAGGGGCTTCAGAAGAAAGTCGCAGACACCCAGCCTTACGGCCTTCTGGGCATACTCAAACTCATCATGCCCTGTCAGGATAATAAACTGAAGATCCTTATAAATGCTGCGGGCCTGTTCTATCAGCTCCAGACCGTTCATTTTGGGCATCCTGATGTCGGTCACCACAATATCCGGATGGATCCTTTCGATCATCTTCAGGGCTTTGCGGCCATCCTCAGCCAGCCCCGCAAGCTCCATATCGCAGGATTCCCAGTCCACATCCATAGCCATTCCTTCCCGGAACAGCTCCTCGTCATCCACAATCATCACTTTAATCAATATTCCGCTCCATCCTGCCTGGGCAGTATCAGACTGACAATCGTACCACCCCCGTCCCGCTCCCGGAACTCCAGACCATACTCTTTTCCGAAAAAGATCTCGATCCTCTCCTGTACATTGGCCAGGCCGAAACTGCGCCCCCCCTGCCCCGGGCGCTTGCGGATCCGCCCGGAAAGATCCCGCCTGTCCTGTTCTGTCATACCTTTGCCGGAATCCTCCACTTCAATCACAAGCCTGTCTCCCCGGCTGACAGCCCGGATCAGAATGATTCCGTTGTCCGGCTGCTCCTTGATTCCGTGATACACCGCATTCTCCACAATCGGCTGAAGACAGAGTTTGAGAACCAGACAGTCGTTCAGCTCAGGAGGAATTTCGAAAGAGTAGCTGAATTTATCCTTATAGCGCATTTTCAGGATTGTCAGATAGTGATCAATCCTCTCCAGTTCCTCCCGGAGGGGAACTTCCGCCCTGCCTTTGGAAAGACTGCTCCGGAAAAACCGTGCCAGTGCCACCACCATTTTAGCAACCTGTGCAGTCTCTCCTTTTTTGGCCAGAAACTTGATGGCATCCAGAGTATTGTAGAGAAAATGAGGGTTGATCTGGGCCTGAAGGAGCTGCAGCTCGGTTTTGCGGATACGGTTCTGCTTATCGTAGATTTCATCACGGGAGAGCTCCAGCTGCTCGGTCATCAGGTTGAACCCCTCGGCGAGACGGCCGATCTCATCCTCTCCGGGAGGCTCCATCCTGACCTGGAGGTTCCCCCCCTCAACCAGACTCATCAGGCTGGTCAGCTGGGAGACGGGACGGACAATGGCTGTTGATATCTTCAATGCCGCAAAATAGGCGAGCACACAGGTGGCAGCAGTCACCAGAAGGATATACCAGAGTGTATTGTTCTTGTCGATCCGGATCTCCCTGTAAGGGATCATTCCCACAACTTTCCAATTGGGAATATCGATGGTCTGTGAAATCAGGATATGCTGTTCTCTTCTATGAATATCGGGGCCGGCCTGCTTTCCGTCGCCCAGAAAACGCTCATTGACAATGAGATCTTTAAAATCCTCGGGTTCGGTTTTCCCCAGAAAAGAGAAATTCACATCCTCACGGTAATCCCCGGAAGACAGGAGAGGACTGTTTCCGCTGTCCAGAAGCAGAATGGAACCTGTTTTTCCCAAGGTGGAATCGATGATATCCGAAATCAGCCGCCTTTCGAATTCCGCCAGGATCACCCCCTGCCTCTTTCCGGTAGACCTGTCTATAAAGGGAATTCCGAAACCGAAAAATTCCATTCCCCACCGGGGAGCGGTTTTGACAACCAGGGAGTCCTGATAGGGACCCAGGGTAACAAGGGTAGACGAAGAGAGGATCATTTTATACCACAGGGAGCTCCTCAGATCATCTTCCCGGAAATTGTAATAGTTGGATTTGAACTTGCTCAGATTCTCGCCCAGCACAAAGATGCCGAAGATCTCTTTTTTATAATCCGATATAAACTGAAGCTCCGAACTTACATTGAAGTCAGTCATATAGCGCTTGTCGATGGTGCTGAAGTCCTGACGCAGTCCCTGTCTGAGAGACTGCAGCTCCTGGATATGATACATGAAATAGATGGAGTCGGAGAAAAGGCTGTTCAGCTCCTGGGCGATTCTCTCCACCATCTCCACACTCGAATCCATCGCCATATCCGACACAATCTCGGAAGAGATCCGGAACCCCAGGAGCCCTGTGATCATGGCGGGAATGGACGCCAGGAGTATGAAAGACACAAGAAGACGGGCTCTCAGAGAGGTATGATATTTTCTTTTCAGCTGCCGGATGCGCATAATTGCCATGAGGGACATCAGTTTTGTGTATCATATTTGAATGCCCTGAGACAACACAGCAAGAGAGCGGAAACAGATGATCCCGGGATCTTTTCCCCTTCAAATGGGTATTAATAACTGAAATAGATTTTAAAAAAATCAAAAAGGGCATCCGGAGCGGTACGGGCCGGATGCCCTAAAGAAGTTGTTCAAAGACTCCCCAAAAGGGATTCTCTTACATAAGACCCAGATCTTTTTTTAGCTGGATGTATTCGTCCACATTGTCCTGGGAAACGATGACGTTTTCCATGATATACTTTTTTTCAATAGGCTCGCCGTTTATCATTTTGATGACGGTGTCCAGTGCTGTTGCTCCCATGTTGGGACCATTCTGCCAGATTGTGGCATTTTCAAGGCCACTTTTAATCATACTCAGCTCATCGCTGACAGCATCCCGGCCGCTGACATATATGCCGTTGACTCCGGTTTTGATACCGGCATCCTGACAGGCTTTGATTGCGCCAAGGGCTGTATCTCCGTTTTCTCCGAGGATGGCAGAAAAATCGTCGTATTTCTGCAGCCAGGTTTCTGTAATTGTGATGGCTTTATCAATAACCCACTGGGCATCCTGTCTCTCAACAATTTCCACGCCGGGATACTGGGAGACAACTTCATCAAAAGCCTTGCTGATGATGATATGGTCGAAACTTCCTGCAGCCCCTTCCAGAACAGCAATTTTTCCTTTGCCGCCGATGGCTTCCACACAGGCTTCCATCTGTTTCCGGGCAGCAGCACTTGTATCAGCACCAACAAAGGCACCCACAAGATTCTGATTGGAGATCTGCTGAATAACCGTAACAATGGGAATCCCTGCTTCTGTTGCCTGTTTGATCACAGGATCCAGACCATCGGGAGTACAGGGTTCAATAATCAGTCCGTCATATCCCTGAACAATACAGGTTTCAATCTGATTGATCTGTTTTCCCTGATCATAGTCTCCGTCAAATACAGTAACTTCGTAACCGAGCTCTTCCCCTCTTTTCACAGCTCCATTGCCCACGCTCATGGTGAATTCGTTCGTATTATTGGCAATAAATACGGCAAACTTCATGGTGTCGTTATCTGACTGTCCCTCCGCCAGTAGACTGGATGTGAAAAATACCGCCATAAAAATCATTGCAGCAACCAGAATTTTGTGTTTCCTCATAACACACGCTCCTTTTTAAAAACATATTTTCAAATGCAGAAGATCAAACTTACAGGATCTCTCCATTTTACTTGAAAAGGGTATCAGTGACTCCTCGGCATTACGCATCATTACGCATATTTTTTAGAACATATGTTTTTAAATAACGGCTTTAGATCGAAAATACACCTTTATTTAAACCCGATTGCCCCAAAATGTCAAATATTAATTACTTATAATAAAACAATACTAAACTTTTCAGCCAAACTTTACGCATCGCGATGCGTTATGGAACGCATAACATTGACAGAGCAAATCAATATGCCTTAGACTGATCCTGGTATTTCCGGAGGTTCCATTTGATAACCACAAGAGAACTTGCCGACCTGGCCGGCGTAAATCAGTCTACTGTATCCAGAAGTCTCAACAACCTTCCGGGAGTTTCACAGAAAACCAGAGAGAGGATTCTCCAACTGGCAAAAGACGCGGGCTACCCTCTGAAACGGAATAAGATCCGGGGGAACAGGGACGATAAAAGCATTGCCGTTCTTCTGTCAGAGAATTTTTTCACCCGGTATACGGATCACTTCCTGGAATCCCTGATCTACTCCATCCTTGAGGAACTGGATGCGGCGGGCTTCTACCCTGTTGTAACCTATGACAAACACAACGGACAGGGAACAGAAAAGATAGAGGATCTCATAGCCGGCAGCAGTACTTCTGGGGTTATCATCGTAAACCGTGAATTTTCATCAGATCTTGACAGATACCTGAAGGGGCTGGAAATTCCTCACATCTATTTGCAGTACTTTAATCAGAGTTCCTGCGAGGAAATCAATATTGTCGACGTCAACCACATTGCCGGAGGCTATATCGCAGCACAGCATCTGATCGGGAAAGGCCATAAAAAGATCCTGGTAATCACATCCCCGGGCAGAGAGTTTATCGAAAGGACAAGGGGTTTCCGGAATGCTATGGGCGAAGCAGGCCTGGACTACTGTGAAGATGATATTGTCACCATAGAGCACAATTATGATGCCGGATATGAGTTTGCCAGCAGCAATCTGGACAAAATAGGGAGATACACGGGAATTTTTGCTGAAAACGACCTTTCTGCTATAGGTATTATAAATGCCCTCCAGGATTCAGGAGTGAATGTACCAGGGGACTTATCGGTTATAGGTTATGATGACATTGATGCCGGCCGGTTCTGCCGCCCGACCCTCACCACAGTGAAACAGCCGGTAAAGGAACTGGCCCAGGCTGGGGTTAAACGCCTCGGTGAGATAATACAGACAGAAGATACCAACCAGCTGCAGATCTATATCCAGCCAAGGCTGATCCTGAGGGGATCCACAAAAGAAGCGGACTGAATAGCATGGATAAGGCAGCCCTCATGAATCCGGGCCCTATCCTGCCTGCCTGTCGCTCCCGGGAGTCACTCCAAAGCAACGCTTGTACTCCCTGCTGAACTGGGAAGAGCTCTCATACCCGACCATCATGGCAGCGGCGTTGGCTTTTTCGCCTTCCTGCTGGATAAGCTCTTTCGCTTTATGAAGGCGGACACTTTTAATGTACTGCAGGGGAGATGTGCTGGTCATGGATTTGAAAGTGGTATGAAACGCCGTGGGGCTCATGCCCGCTTCCCGTGCCAGATTCTGTATATCAAAAGTCCGGGAATAGTTTTCATGGATTGTATTGATCACCCGGGAAATCTGGAAGAAACCTCTGTTGTTGAAAGCCAGTTCTCTCAGAATCTCCCCGTTCTCTCCGTTCAGAATTTTAAACAGAATCTCTTTCATAAAGATGGGTCCTAAAACATTGGCTTCGTTCTCCGTATCCAGGGTTTTCAGAAGCCTTATAGCGGCATCAATGATCTCATCCGACAGAGCGGCATCATAGAGAGTATTGAAGACTTTGCCTGAGACTGGCAGATCCAGCTTCATATCGTTGAGGATTTCTCCGATCATCTGGGGATCGATTTTCAACACCATTCCCAGCATGGGCTTTCCCTCTTCAATAACCGCTTCGCACTCTACCGGCAGGGGCACAGCCTGAACATAGTAATGGCAGGAGTCGTATTCAAAGGTTCTTTCTCCCAGAAAGATCCTTTTTCTCCCCTGAGCTAAAAGAATAATCTGGGGTAGATAGAGCTCCGGCCTTTTTCTGAAGGACTGATCAATTCTGAATATCCCCACCCCGTTAACGCGGGTTTTGACAACGTTCTGGGCCGGCAGCTTTTTCAGCAGCAGCTCTTTCATAAGCTGAATTTTCTCTTCCATAAGGTAACACTCCTAAAAAACCATATTATGCAATATATTATGATATATACAAGACATTACTCTTCAATTTATGAAGGATCAGGCAATTCCTTCATTAAAAATCTGCTGACTTCGTGAATATATGGCCAGCAGATTTTGTGCGGTTTGTTATTTCAGCTTTCCGCCATAAACGGGGAATATACCGGCTTCACCGTAATCCTTGATTTTTTCCATTCTTTTCAAAACCTCCATATCCTCAGCAGATATGGAAAAATCCACATCCGCATTGTTCTTCATATGAGCCGGATTGGCTGTTTTGGGCAGAGGAAGGAGTCCCAACTCCAGACAGTACCGGATTCCCAGCTGAGGGATGGAAACACCGTATTTTTCTGCCATCTTCAGCACTTCCTGATTTTTCATCAGTTCCCCGTGAGCCACGGGGGAGTAAGCCTCCACCAGAATATTATTGTTTTTACAGTAGGCTATCAGCTCTGCCGGGGTATTGGTAATGTGAGCCAGGATCTGATTGACCATGGGTTTGACAATACAGGATCCGAGGATATTCTCCAGATCCTCTTTCAGAAAGTTGGAAACTCCGATCGCTTTGATTTTTCCCGCCTTATAGGCTTCTTCCAGAGCTCTCCAGGCTTCCCTGTTCCCCTCAAAACAGCGGTCTTCATCATCTCCGTACTCCATCCAGGGCTGGGGACTGTGAATAATCATCATATCCAGGTAGTCCAGGCCCATGGTTTTCAGTGAACTTTCAATGGAAGCTACCGCTTCCTCATAGGATTTGACTTCTGCAGCCAGCTTTGTAGTAATAAAGAGTTCCTCTCTTTTGACACCGCAGGTTCTCACTCCTTCTCCCACACCTCTTTCGTTCTGATAGGCCTGGGCAGTATCAATATGGCGGTATCCCAAATCAACGGCATCCTTTACGGCTTTGACAGCATCATCATCACTGATAAACCAGGTACCCAATCCCAGTTTGGGAATTTCAACGCCGTTAGCCAGTATAAAATTTTCTTTCAATATCATTTTTTATCTCCTTGAATTGATATTTTGTTTGTTCATTGCCCCGATAAAGCCCGGAGCCGGGCCCTTCAGCCGGGAAGGACATACTCCCTTTTCCGAATCTATTCCTTTTCAGGGAGTACTTCATTCAGGCAGGTCAGGGCATTTAAAGTTCTGGGAAAGCCCGTATAGGGCAGACAATGGGTAATGGCGGAAATCAGGGTTTCCCGGCTGTTCCCGACACTGACATTACCGAAAAGATGGGATTTTACCTGACTTTCACATCCTCCCTGGGCGATGAGAATACAGAGGGTCAGGAGTTCCCTTGTGGGGAGATCCAGTCCGCTCCTGGTATAAATGTCTCCAAAACAGCAGGCAGTCAGGTAGTTTTGAATATGTTTCAGATTATCAGGTGCAGATTTATGCATCTGGTCGATAATGCTACCGAAAATTGCCTTCTGAACTTTCAAACCCTCATCAAAGCGGCTCTCTTCGTCAACCTGCTTCTGACTCTCCACCAGCAAGGGTATCCCCGCTTTTTCAAAAACTTCGTTTGCCCGGCTCAAAGCATTAAGCGTTTTGGGAAACCCGATATAGGGAGCACACTGGTAGAGGGCTTCCTTGATCTCCACCGGACTCACGCCCGCATTCAGGGCGGCGAACACATGGGCTGAAACCTGATCGAGGGTCTGGCCGGCAGTCAGCACAACCAGGGTGATAAGCTCTCTCATTCTGTCGGTCAGATTCCCCTGATAAAAGACTTCCCCGAAGATAAAGCGGTTCAGCATGTCCTGAAAATCCGGGTCTGAAGCAGCAGTAGGGCTTTGCACATCTCCGAAAAGCTCTTTGAATTTCTTTTCACTCCGTTCTACTCTGTTCATCAGCCTATCCTTTTATTTCAGTCCCTCGTAAAAGCCGGCATCCACAGGTTCCAGCCATTCATTGCTGCATTCCACGCCGGGAACCTCTACAGAAATATGACTGAACCAGCTGTCTGATTTTGCCCCATGCCAGTGCTTCACTCCGGCGGGAATGTATATAAATGATCCTTCCGCAAGGCTAACCGCCTCCTTTCCCTCTTCCTGATACCAGCCCTCACCGGCGGTACAGATCAGCATCTGGCCACCGCCGCTTTTGGCATTGTGGATGTGCCAGTTATTCCGGCATCCCGGTTCAAACGTCACGTTTGCCAGAAACACCGGGGTTTCTCCGGGTTTTACCATAAGATTCAGAAAGGAATCACCTACAAAATATTGGGCAAACATTTCATTGGGCTGGCCTGTACCAAACATGTTAACTTTTTCAAACTCTTCTTTATTTCTGTACTTCATTTTTCTACCTCACATCTTTCTTTGCCTATCTGACCGCTATGATCAGCAGAAGCAAAATGGATATGCCTCTCCGATCATATGAGAAAAATATAAGGGATTCTGAACAGACAAAGAATGTCAATTCCAACAAATAGATTGCCCATTCTTACATATATAAAGATATTTATGTTTATTTACTTCCATTTTAATGCATAATTTACAAATCTGTAAACGATCCAAAAAAACAGAACACAACAAAGAGGATCGTAATTAAAAGGAACGCCCGGGTAAAACATAATGATATGAATATGACCCGGGTAATATGTTCTCCGGACGAAAACATGATTGAGGAAACTTTATTCAAAATGGAAGAAGATGATAAAATTGACTATAGAAAAAAGGTATCCCGGGAGATTGAGTTGCACTCATCCATTGATTTTAAAAGCAATTTGCGTCTGATGACGATTTTAATATTTACAACACTTCAGATACCGTTTCAGTACTACTATGTCTATTACAAATATCCTATCCCAGAAGGGGCTCCACCCTGGATAAAACATACAATTATGGTCAGCTCGGTGGTATTCCTTTTTCTGGAAATTCTGGAATACAGAAAGTGGAATTACCGGTTTACCGACAGAAAGATCCCCTTTACCCTGTTTATGATCCGGGCTGCCCTGCTGGGTGGTATTCTCCTGATTGGAAAGTACAGCTTTGATCACTCCATACTGACACTTTTCTTTATCCTGATTGTCTTTTACACCTATGAAGCCTTTGCTTTTCCCATCGGTTTGATTATCAGCATTATCCTGTCGGTAATGTTTGTCATACCCGGGTTTATCCAGTTCACCCAAAGCGACTCCCAGTACCTGATTGTTTTTACCATCTACCGTTCGCTGATTATGATTCTGTTTTATCTTTTCGCCTACTTCTGGAATAAAGACAGGGAACACAGCGATCAGAACAGAAAACTCCTGAAGGAGCTGAATATTTCCGATCAGAATCTCAGAGAGTATGCCAGACGAGTCGGGCAGACAGCCGCTCTGGAGGAGAGAACCAGGCTGGCAAGAGATATTCACGACTCGGTAGGACACGCCCTTACGGCCATACAGATACAGCTGTCCAAGGCAGAAGCGTATTTTGAAAGGAATCAGAACGAAAGCCGTAAAGCGGTTCAGGAAGCCAAAGCGACCGCCCAGGATGCTATGGCCGATGTGAGAGAGTCTTTGAATATGCTGAACAGTGACAAAAATATCAACTTTTCTGTAGAAGCAGAGATTACGACCCTTCTGGAAAGTCTGAAAAGAGCCGGATATAGAGCCTCATGCCAGATAAAGGGAGATTATAAATCCTACAATTACGCTGTGCTGATTACCCTCTTCCGTTTTGTACAGGAAGGGATTACCAATATTCTGAAACATGCGGGCCCCTGCGAAGTTCTTCTGAGAATCGATTTCGGGAAAGAACATCTTACCTGCCTTTTAGAAGATAAAGGCAAGGGTTTTGACCCGGCCCAGCAGGTGGGAAAAAGTCATTTCGGCCTGGAAGGGCTGAAAAACAGAGTCACCCTGGTAAGGGGTACCTTTGAGCTGGACAGTGCTCCGGGAAGAGGATGCTGTCTGAAAACAGTCCTTCCCAAAGACCCGGTCAATTTTATTGGATACGAACCATGAATGAGATAAAAGTTCTGATTGTAGACGATCAGCGTCTGGTGCGGGAAGGGATCGCTTCCCTTCTGGAGATTCAGGAGGGGCTGACCATTACGGGTACCGCGGAAAACGGTAGAGCAGGTGTTCAGATGGCCATGGAAATGCACCCGGATATTGTACTGATGGATATAAGAATGCCTGTTCAGGATGGCATTGCCTCGGTAGAAAAACTCCTTGAGAAGGGATTCGGCGGTAAGGTGATGATGCTGACGACCTTTGATGATGAACAGTACATCATGAAATCCCTTCAGGCCGGGGCTGTGGGTTATCTGATGAAGGATATTCCCGCGGATGACCTGGCCAGATCAATCAGACAGGCATACCATGGTATTTTTCAGTTAGCGGAATGCATTATGGGGTCTCTTATGGGAACACTGAAAAAAGGAAATGCCCCCGGAAACGCACTTCCGGGAATACCCGAATCTCAACTTGAAATGATCAGCCGTCTTTCTGACCGGGAAAAAGAGGTGTTCAGGGCAATAGGCCGGGGCTACACCAATAAAGAGATTGCCGACTCCCTTTACCTTTCGGAGGGGACAATTAAAAACTATGTATCGGCTATTTTCAATGCCCTGGGTCTCCGTGACCGGGTCCAGGCGGCTTTAATCGCCTATCAATGGGAAGAATTAGAATCAGAATCAAAAGAACTTTAAGGATATAATAAAACCGCTTCCGTTATGATTTCCCGGAAGCGGAAGACAAAACCATTCTTATTCTTTTCTTGAGTTATAATCCCGGCAGAAATCAATCCAGAGAGAAATAATACTCCTCATCCACCGGACCGAGCCATTTATCGGTTTCACCGCTCTCTACCGGTACAATCACTGCGATATGAGCAAACCACTGACCGGGAGCAGAGCCATGCCAATGGGTAACACCCGCAGGAATCGCCACGGACTCTCCGGGTTTCAGTAAACGGGGTTCCTTTCCCTCTTCCTGATAGTATCCGGTTCCCAGGGTAGACAGCAGAATCTGTACATAGCTGTGAGCATGCCATGTGGTCCGGGTATCCGGAGCAAAGGTAACATTGACAACCCCGATCCCCCCGGACTGATCAAAAGGTACCAGAGGAGCCACCCATGAATCGCCTGTAAAGATCTGTTCATTGCCACTTAACTGCCCCACAGGGAACAGCTCGGGAATAAAAGATTTGTCTCCTCCGGCAGATGCTCCAGGAGCGCTGGTCATTTCAGCTCTGCGCGCCAGTACCTGTTCAAGCACAGACGCGGTGTTCTCTGCCCTTTCTTTTCCCAGCTCCTGATCTATCCTATCCACAAAGCCGTCCATCTGTTCATCACAGAGACCGGTATTCATGGCGGCGCTCATATGAAACATGAGCTGGGAATTTGTACCGTCAAGAGCACTCAGAGCACTTATGGTTGCCAGTTCTCTCATATCAAAAGGAAGATTGTCTCTGCCAAAGATATCTGCAAAAAGGTGCTCCTTTAAAAAAGCGTCCATAGCTTGGGCATAACCGTTTCTTTCCCCTTTCTGCTGTTTAAGAGGAAACCCGGCCAGAGCGCTGAGGTTGGCAAGCCCCAGAGCATATCTGTTGACATTTTCCGGAAGGAAATCCGGTTCCTCTCCCGATGGGTCCGTAATCCCTGCAGCCTGACGCTCCTCCAGAACTGCGGTCAGAGCGGCCATCCCGTTCAGACTTCTGGGAAATCCCACATAGGCATAAAGCTGAAGCAGAATTTCTCCTATCTCATTCACGGTCAAACCGTTATCCAATCCTTCATTCAGAGCCCCTGTCAGGCGTTCCCTGTCTCCGTTGGCGGTAAATACCGAAATAGAGACGACACTTTTCTGTCTTTCCGAGAGGGCATTTCCTGCCTGATCCTGTCTGCCCTGTGCGGATAGATTCATAGCCCCGCAGAGAAAAAGAACCATAAACATCAGTACCATCTGTTTTATAATTTTTTTTATATCTGTCACATTGTGCCTCCAAAATGCAAAATTTCAGGTACAGCAGTTCCTGAATACAAATGCGTTGGGAAAACATTACCAGGAAGGGGAAGAAGAAAGCAGTGCAAGGTCTCATTTCCCGCCGTGACTCCGGTCATAAACTCTTGGCGAACGGTATGGTCTGAATGAAAAACAATCTTCCAGGGAAAGCGCTCTTACCTAGAGTTCAATCAAGGATCAGGTTATAATAGATTCCCATAATATAAGAGGTGATTTCATGACAGATTCCATAGGTCAGGTTGCCGGAAAATCCGGAATCATCATACAAAGCATAATTAACTCTTCTGAATGTCCCGGGTTCTCTTCAGGACATTCAGTCGGGTTCTACTCAACCGCCTCAATTGATACTGTTCCCGCCATTTCCCGGATATACGGTTCTCCCGAAACAGCTTTTCCCAGCTCATACAGACCGGAGGCGGAACCGAAATCTTTATAGAACATAACCACATCTCCCCAGGGAGCATAATACGCCAGGGTTCCCGCTTTGGCATCCGCCAGAGGGGTCCCCACAGTATTCAGCTTTTCCGGAGGATAGAATATCTTCTCGTTATTGCTGAAATTTTCCACCCCGATATCCATGGGCAGCTGGGTATAAAGATCCCGGGAGGCCCGACTGTGGTTCAGTTCAAATTCCGTGATTTTACCATTTGATGTCACACGTAATCTCATTGTTGAATCCTCCTGGTTGTTTTGTCCTCTGCTCTCATTGCCTGCGACCTGGAATGCCAGGAGAAACAGGAAAAATAAAAATGGAAAGATTTTCTTCAAAATACAGCTCCTGAAAGCAGCAGGGGACCACATAGAACGTGGCCCTTGTAATACCTGATAAATATACTACTGAAGGTACTCAGTAAAAAAAGCATCCAGTTTATCAAAAGGGATCATATCTTCTCTGTCATACAGATCGATATGCCGTGCTCCGGGTATAATAACCAGTTCCTTGGGTTCTGCAGCCCTTTCGAACGCTTCTTCCGTGTAATAGCGGGAATGGGCGTTTTCTCCCATGATAAACAGAATCGGTCTGGGAGAAATCTCGTCAATGTAGTTCATCAGAGGGAAGTTCAGAAAAGAGAGAGCACTGGTCAGGGTAAAGTTATCTACCACATTGGGATGCCAGCCTCTTTCCATGGCATAATACTCCCAGAACTCGGCCATAACAGGGGGAAGTCCCTCAGGAATGGAATCTGCCGGTCCATCAGATGGCCAGCCCCCCTGAGGCATGGCGGGAGTACCCGCTTCATAATCCGCCCAGCGGAGCTGACTCAGCTGATCCTTCATCTGTTCCCGCTGTTCCTCAGTCTGGGAATAGAATAGACCGTCCCTTACCATACCGCTGATATCATACATACTGGCCGTGGCAATAGCTTTGATCCTGGTATCGACCTGAGCTGCCGTCAGGGAGAATCCGCCGCTGCCGCAGATCCCGATAACACCGATTTTTTCTCTATCCACGTATGGAAGGGTGCCGAGAAAGTCCACTCCCGCGCTGAAATCCTCTACAAAAAAATCCGGAGAAGAAACATCTCTGGGCTCTCCGCCGCTTTCTCCGTTAAATGATTCATCAAATGCGATGGCTACATAACCCCGTTCTGCCATATTCATACCGTAGATCCCGGCGCCCTGTTCCTTAACACCGCCGTAGGGAGTTCCAATAAGAACCGCCGGGTATTTGTGTGATTTGTCCATGTCTGCCGGCAGGAACATATGTCCCGCAATGGTGATTCCGTAGCGGTTTTTGTACTGAACAGGTTCCAGTACCACATCATCCCGTAATTCATAGGTCAGATACAGGATTTCTTCCGCAGGAACAGCTTCTTCTACCTGTGCTGAGGGAGTGCTGCTGCACCCGGCAGACATTAGTGCAAAAAGAATTACGGAAGATAATAAAAGTAGTGATCGTTTCATTTATTCACCTCTTGAATCGAATATAAACTGAAAAACAAAGCAGGTAATATCTGAACATTCTCCCATGCCTCTCATACCCTCTCTGAAGCATACGAAAAGACAATATCCCAAAGAAAAATGACTGATAAAACCTATATGAAAGATAAGAGAATTCCAGAACAACAGGCAGTGAACCCTCTCATTTTCGAATATGACCTAAGTCATAATTTCCGAATGACAGGTCCTCTCTTATGTTTGAAAAAAACTATTCTGCCTTCCTGGCAAGTCTGAATCCCCGGCTGTAAAACCGGTCACCCGGCGGTGTGGCTGACCGGTAGGCAGAGCGCAGATGCTTGGCAAAATCATTCCATCCCCCGCCCCTTGTCACACGGAGAACACCCTTAGAGGAACCTGAAGGGTTTTGAACATTTCCTGTCTCATACTCTCCGTACAAATCAAAACACCATTCGCTGACATTCCCGTGCATATTATAAAAACCCCAGGCATTTGGTTCAAAGCTGTCTACCGGCACGGTTGTCTCACGGTAGACACCGGGAGGGGTCTCCATCTGATACCGGCTAAAGTAGTGGTCTTCAACCGTATAGGGGTAGTATCCGAAATAGTTCACATCCTCTGCTGCTACAGCGTCCCCCTGATAAAAGGGAGTATCTGTACCTGCCCGGCAGGCATATTCCCACTCAGCTTCCGTGGGCAAGCGGTAGCCATCGGCATCCCTGTCCCAGAATACCTCCTTTCCCTGAATTCTGTAGGCTGGCTGAAGATGAAACTTCCGGCTCAGAGCGTTGCAAAACTCCACGGCGTCATACCAGCTGACATTCTCCACCGGCAGGTTCGCTCCCCTGAAATGGCTGGGATTCTCTCCCAGAATCCGCTCATACTCCTCCTGTGTAACCTCATAAGGGCTGAGGTAAAAGCTATCCAGGCGTACCCGGTGAAGCACTTCATCGGTCTCTCTCCACAATTCGGATTCGGGGCTACCCATAAGGAACTCCCCTTCTGGTACAAGTATAAGATCACCCTGATTAAATGAGATCTGACGACCGGTATCCTGTCCGGAAGAAAAAAATACCGGAAAAAAGATCAGAAGAGAAACGATGACTGATTTGGCATATTTCATCTTACGTTCACTCCGATTTCTCTCAGCCATTTTTCCATATCCCTTTCAAGGGACCGCCCTCCTCCGTAAGAGACCACAAATGGCTCCAGGATTTCCGAGGCCGGGCTCAGTTTGGCAATAGCGGAAACACTCTGCCCCAGCCGTCCACCTCCATGAGTACAGAAAGGAATGATCTTTTTTCCCGAAAGATTGTATTGTTCCATAAATGTTGCGATAGGCATCGGTATGGATGCCCACCAGTTGGGATACCCCAGAAAGATCATATCGTAGCGGTTGATGTTCTCCACCCGGTTTCTGATTTCAGGTCTGGCCCGCTTTTTCTGATCATCCCTGGCTTCCATCAGAACCGTGTTGTAACTGGCCGAATAGGGATCTGCAAGATCGATTTCAAAGATATCGGCTCCCGTCAGATCCCGGATGATCTTCGCCATGGACTGGGTGTTTCCGCTGGCATGGGTCAAAGAATCGACCTCTCCGGTCAAACTTCTGTCCCTGGTAACGGGAAAGTACACAATAAGGGCAGAAGAGCCGCCGGACTGGGCGGACAGGGAAATAAGACATATCAGGATAAAAAAGGACAGGGTTGAAACTTTTTTCAGCACTACTAGCTCCTTCAGTTTGCATATCCCAGGCTTTCCAGCCAGGATAGAACATCCCCTCTGGCACCACTGGTTTCGGACCGGTAGACACCGATCTCATTTTCCAGAGTGGCCGATGCGGGGAGAAGTTTCTCCAGATCCCGGATGGTTCTGGCAATACCGCTGGTCCCATGGGAAACAAAGGGGATAACAGTTTTACCAGAGAGATCATGGATCTCTACAAAATGGGCCACAGCCATGGGAATGGTGTACCACCAGGTGGGAAATCCCAGAAAGATCACATCATAATCCGCAAGGTTCTCCACCTTCCCGGTCAGTTCCGGACGGGCTCTCCGGGCTTTCTCCCTGGAAGCTCTGTTCAGACACTCATCCCAGTAGCAGGAGTACTGTTCCCTTACTTGTATGGAATATATATCCCCTCCGGTTTCCTCCTGGACCCATCGTGCCAACCTGGCGGTATTACCGGGGGGCAGAACACTGGCGGTGGTAACTGTATCCACGGAAGTCCTGTTCTCCATACTGAAAACATGACCGTTTGCTTCTCTTATGGTCCTCTCCCTATCAAGGATCCGGGTATTTTCCGCCCAGGTAAAATAGGCGATGAGAATTCTTTCCCCGCTCTGGGCGAAAGACGCCGAAAAGGGGATTAACAGCAATAAAGTGAAAAGGATCAGCGCTCTTGCTGAAGGGAACATACAGACCTCCGTAAGGTTCTTTTTTTTGTTATGAAACAGGATAGTGAGTGGGAGATGGCACCAAACAGCACCATAATGCAGATATATTCGAAAAAGAAGGAAACCGGAGACTGTTCAAAATCATAAAAGGCAAACCGGGTTCTGAAAAACATATAGGAAGCCAACTGATGTTTAAAAAAAGCATACAGACCAATAAAAGCCAGAACAACCCCTGTAAGCCTCAGAAGAAAAACCCGGAGTTTTGAAGGCTCCCCTAGTCTTTTCTTTCCCATGATCTTTGCCATCCGGCTCCAGTGCATTCCCAGGTGCAGGGATGAGAGAACAAACAGCCAGTAGGCCGAAACCATATGCAGTGCCCTGGCAAAACCCATCCCTGTTTCGATTCCCAGAAAGCGGAACACATAGGATGACAGCATAATCCCGCTGATAATCTGTCCTGCTGCTGCAATAAGCAGAAGGCCGTTGATCAGGGTGTTCAGAATTCTCTTCACAGGATACCGTCTTTTTCCCAGAGCGGTGTACCACTTCCAGTTCAGCACATTGTGGAGTATCCAGAGGATAATCATAACAGTACCGATTATCTCATGGGCCAGGTCACCGGTAATCATGTAGCCCATCAGAAGAATCAGGGCGAGGGTCATGGCAATATCTACGGCGATTTTTGCTTTCAATGTTCGAGTCATGCAGACTCCTTTCTGTTTTTACATCAAAATACAGCATGGGTAGCCTATTCAGCTGATGCTGTTTCTTGCGGGTAGATTCATTACCATTTTAACTGTAGAACCTGTGATTTCAGGAAGTTTCGCCGGTCATGAAAACGAAGAGTTACGGTATGACCGGGGTAATAATAGATTGGAATATTGAAAGTATTTAAGAAAAAAAACCGGCCTGCTGAAAACAGGGAGAGAAAAAACAGCAGGCCGGTTGGAAATTACACGCGATTTTCCCTGTCGAAGGGTTTACCCAATGCCAGGGGGCTCAGATGCTGGCTCTTTTTGGAAAGGGCCAGAACGATAATAACCAGAACATAGGGAAGCATTACCGCAAACTCGTAGGGAATGGGGATTCCCATGGTCTGCACTTTCAGCTGAAAAACCTGGGTCAGACTGAAAAGCAGGGCTCCCCAGAGCACGCCCCAGGGAGTCCAGCGGCCGAAGTAAACCAGGGCTACCGCAATGAAGCCCCGCCCTGCAATCAGGGAGTCGGCAAACATTTTAACCTGTCCCAGGGAGAGGTAGGCTCCTGCCAGGCCTGCCAATGCTCCCCCTACAAGAAGGGACTGATATCGAATCCGGTTCACATTCACTCCCACGCTGTCTGCGGCCTGGGGTGTGGTCCCGCTGGCTCTGAGTTTCAGTCCCCAGGAGGTTTTGTTAAGGACAAAGACTGAAAGGGGTACCAGAGCCAGAGCGATATACACAATGATGTTGTGATTGAAAAAGATATTTCCCAGAAATGGGATCTTTGACAACAGAGGGATCGGGAGTGCTCTGATACCGGATACACTGGCGATACCGCCGATAAAGTGCCGGAAAAGGGTACCCGAAACACCTACACCGAACATCTGAAGTCCAATCCCCGCAATTCCCTGAGGCGCTTTGAAGGTTACAACCACAAGTCCGAAGAACAGTCCCAGCAGGGCTCCTGTTGCCAATGCCGCCAGGATTCCCAGAAGGTTAAGGGTCCAGGAGTACTCTCCTCCCCCGCCCATCATATAAGGGACAAGGAAACCCACAAAGGCTCCCATGGCCATGACACCTTCACAGCCCAGATTGAAAACACCGGCCCTCTGATTATACATCTCCCCTAAAGACGCCAGCAGAAGGGAGATGGAAAAGGGTATTCCCAGAACCAGAACGCTGTTGATAAAATCCATCATGCTTCACCTCCTTCTTCTGCAGCAGAACTGCTTTCAGGGGTGCTATCAGATTCACTGATAAGATAGGAAAATCGTCTGGTCACCCTGTCCATGATATAGGGATTGTTGATGACCATTTTGACAGAGATGATCGTCAGGATAATGATTCCCTGCAGAACCTGAACCATATTGGCCGGAACACCGACCATTCTCTGGGTCATATCTCCTCCCACCAGGATAAGTCCGAAAAAGAAGGAGGCCGGAATGATTCCCGCCGGATGGAGCCCTCCGAACAGGGCCACAACGATCCCGGTAAAACCGTACCCCGAGGAGATGTCCTCGATGGCTCTTCTATGGAGCCCCATAACCTCGGATCCCCCGGCCAGACCAGCCAGAGCCCCGGAAATCACCATAGCCGCAACCAGGGAACGGGAGACATTGATCCCCCCGTAGCGGGCGGCTTTCTGCTGGGCTCCCGCGGCCCTCAATTTGTAACCGAAGGTGGTTTTCCAGAGTATAAAATAGACAATCACAGCCAGGGCCAGAGCAATAAACAACCCCGTATGCACCCTGGTCCCTTTCACCAGGCGGGTCAGCCAGGCCGTTTCGGGAAAGCGGATGCTCTGGGGAGTCCCGGAACCGGTTACCAGTTCATTGGGGTCGATCAGGGGTCCCCTCAGACAGAGGACATAGATCTGGGCGGCAATGTAGTTGAGCATTACCGTGGACAGAAGCTCGCTCACCTGGAGCTTTGCCTTGAGGAGTCCGGGGATAGCCGCATAGAGGCCCCCGAAAAGAGTTCCCGCCAGAAGGGCGGCCGGAATCATCACAAACCGGGGCAGTCCGGGAAACATAACCGCCACAATGGTGGTACCCAGAATCCCCATAATGATCTGTCCCTCACCTCCGATATTCAGGATTCCGCTCCGGAAAGCCACGGTAATACCGAGAGCCACCAGCAGGAGGGGTATCATCCTGATAAGGACTTCCGAAATGATATAAAAGTTCTTAAGAGGTTCAAAAAAGATAACCGCAAAAGACTTGAACACTTCTGCACCGATGGTCCAGAGGATGATGGATGCCATAAGAGCACAAACCAGAACCGCCAGAAGAAAAATAGCTACTTTAAATGTGATTTGAAACTGTTTTTTAGTCACTGGACACTCCCGCCATCAGGAGTCCAAGCTTTTTCTGTTCAGCCTCCATTCCTTTCAGGACTTTCATAATTTTTCCCTTGTAGATTACTGCCACCCTGTCAGAGAGGTTGATGATCTCCTCAAGCTCTTCTGAAATCAGAAGGATCCCCACACCCTGGTCCTTCAGATCCAGCAATTGCTGGTGGATAAATTCCGCAGCTCCCATATCCAGACCCCTGGTGGGATAGACCGCCACGAGGAACCGGGGTTTCCGGTCGATCTCCCTGGCCAGAATGACTTTCTGTATGTTTCCGCCCGAAAGGGAACCCGCAGCCACTTCCGTATGGGGTGATCGGATATCAAACTGCTCCCGGAGCTTTTCGGCAGACCTGGAAATCACTTTCTGATTTAAAAGATGCCTTTTACTGAACCGGGGGCTCCCGTAATCCTTGAGGATCAGATTCTCCCTGATGGAAAAAGAGGGAACAATCCCTTCGTTATTCCTGTCCTCGGGAATATAGCCCATGCCGCGCCGGATAACTTCACCCGGAGTGAAATTGGCAATATTCTCTCCCAGAAAATGGATCTCACCGGAACTGACTTTTCTGATACCATTAATGGCTTCTGCCAGTTCTTTCTGTCCGTTCCCCGAGACTCCCGCCACACCGACAATCTCGCCTTTGTGAATGCAGAGGGAAAGTTCATCAAGGGCATTGAATCCCCTGTCGCTCTGAACAGTAAGATCCTGAATATCCAGAAGGATTTCATCACTGCTCTCACCGCAGGTATTCTTGGGAAGTTCCACCTCGGCTCCCGTCATAAAGGAAGCCAGATCATGGGGGCTGTAATCCTGGGTATCCCCGGAAAAAGTCACCCGACCGTGCCTGAGGATCAGAACTTTATGGGAAAGGGCTTTAACTTCATGAAGCTTATGGCTGATAAAAATAATGGAAAGGCTCTTTGCCATTTCCGAAAGGAGGGCTATCAGTTCATCTGTTTCCTGGGGAGTCAGTGCCGAACTGGGTTCATCAAGGATCAGAAACCGGGCTCCGTAACAGAGGGTTTTGATCAACTCGACCCTTTGCTGCTCCCCTACAGAAAGCTGCCATACATAGGCGTCGGGATCACAGTGAAGATTGTACTTCTCTCCAATTTCCCGGATTTTATCCCGTACAATATCCAGCTTCAGCATCCCCTTTACATGGGCCTGCTCCATCCCTAAAGCGATGTTTTCCAGCACCGTAAGATTGGGTACCAGCATATACTTCTGATGAACCATCCCGATCCCGGCATCGAAGGCATCCCGGGGGGATTTAAAATGCACAGGATTACCATTAATATAAATAGCCCCTTCATCCGCCTGATACAAACCCATAAGGATATTCATGAGCGTTGTTTTACCCGCTCCGTTTTCTCCCACGATAGCGAGCACTTCATTTTCACCAACCGAAAGGTTGATATCATCACAAGCCAGAACACCGGGAAACCGTTTGGTAACACCCTCGATTCTCAATGAACGAATTTTTTCCATAATATCTTTTTACTACAGAGACAGCCTTCTGAACAATGAGCCTAGTCGCAACCCTCTCCCCAACCCTCTCCCAAAGGGAGAGGGAGTTTAGAATATAAACAATAAAAGGTCCCCTCCTGGTCCCTGAGCGGAGCCAAAGGGAAAGAGGGGCCGGGGGAGAGGGTCGGTCAGAGCCATCAGAACCGAAGGTAACACTACATTTACTGTAGTAATTCTCCTGTTCTTAGTACTTTACACTCTGCCAGTCGATCTCGAGATCTTCTGCCATCAGTTTTGCTTTTGCTTCTTCAACAGCAGCTTTGACATCATCGGTCAGCAGGGGATTACTGTCAGACATGCTGAAAGAGAAACCGCCATTGGGGATGGTCAACCAGAAAACCTGACCGGGAATGCTGGTTTCACCTGCTTTGAACGCCTCTATAATAGCCGTGTAAATGGGATCATAGTGATAGGAACAGGCTGCCATCAGCTTGTAACCTTCAGGTCCGTCAAAAAGCATTTCAGAAGTTCCCATCCAGTAAACATCTTTGTCAGGATGCTGGGCAATGGCCTGAAGAGCCCCCAGTCCCTGCTGTGCAGAACCGGCCATAATGTCAAAACCATCGCTAATGTATGTCTGAGCCAGCTCTCCGGCTTTTACATAGTCACCATAGCTGCCTGTGTGAGCTACACCGATTTCGGCGCTCTCATTGACAGATTTGATACCCAGCCAGAAACCTCTGTTGTACTGGGCCGCGTCACCACCGTCAACAGGACCGACAATTCCGATTTTCCCGGTTTTGGTCGTCATACCGGCAATGATACCGGAAAGGTAGCCAGGCTGTTCTGTGGCAGGCTGGTAGCTGACAATATTGCTTCCCAAAAGCTGGGAAGAAGTTCCAAAGATAAAAGTCACTTCGGGGAATTCTTCGGCCATTTCCACAACGGTATTGTTAAACTGGGAACCGTGGAAAACCAGGTAGGAAAATCCCTGGGCAATGTACTGTCTTGCAGCAGAACCGGCATCCACGGGCTTCATGTTTTCGCTGTATTCCACAACAAGAACACCATCACTGGCCCCGGCAACATTCATTGCCGCATCGTACATGCTCTGACTCCAGCCTTTATCATCAGCTGAGCTGGGAAGAATAAGGGCAACTTTAACCTGTTCACTTCCGGCAGATTCCTGTCCGCCGGCGGCAAAAACTGATAGGGAACTGATCAGAAGAACAGCTAAAAAAATTAGGTTTTTTTTCATCATTTACGTCCTTTGTAGAGTTTTTATCAATTCAGTTTCCTGTTGATAATTTTTCTTGATTATCTGATCAGTCAAAAAAAAGATCCATATTCCCAAAGGATTTATTTTCCAATGCCCTCTCTATCAGCCCTAGAATAGATTTTTTTTCAAAAATCCCACACAATTGTAGCTTTTGGAGAAATAAAATATGCTCCCTATGATTCAGGTATTCCAGAACCCCGCATGATCCCGGACAATGAGATCCTGCAAACCCCGGTCTTCCGACGGGCCCGCTACGGTGATGGATTTCTGTCCTCTGCTGAGAACTTCCCGGCAGGGTAGGTCAAAGGTCTGATTTTCCGGATCATCTCCTGTCAGTTCCAGAAGCTGATGCTCAGAGAGGGCATAGACGACTCTCCCCACATTGGCCCAGTAGGCAGCTCCCGCACACATGGCGCAGGGTTCCACTGAGGTATAAAGGCTGCACTCACTCAGAAAATCTCTGGAATAGGCTTTGGAGGCAGCGATCATCAGATTGGTTTCGGCATGACCGCAGTCGTTATGTTCCGTGGTGACCGTATTCTGGGCTCTTAGTATAATTTTTCCGTCTTTATCAGTCAGAACCGCTCCGAATGGATGATTCCCTTTTTCCTTTGCCTTTCTACCCTCTGCTGCTGCCTCTTTGAGGATCTCAATATCTTTGGGGTCTATATTCCCTTCAATTACGGGCATAGATTCTCCTTACCAGGAATTTCAGTATTTTACTGAGTACTCAATTATAGGAGGAAAAGGGTGGAGAAAGTCAAAGGGAGAAACGACCTCCGCTCCGGCCGGAGCGGAGAAAACAATGTAATATCTTATTGGGAAGGAAGATAAGAGTTAACTATATCCAGAACCTCTTGGGTAGACAGGGATTCGGGATCGGAGGAAACAATAATAAATCCCAGAGATTCTCCATCGGAACTGTAAAAGTAAAAATCCTCTTCCGGAACCAGTTTCAGTTTTGACTCCTCCCCTGTCCTGAGATCAACGGCTGCGTTATAGGCGGGAAAGAGAATCCTTTCGGAACCACCATCGAGGTTCTCCGGAAACAGAACCCATTCTGTCTCCACCCCTTTTTTCATAACCGTAATGGCCGGTGAAATTTTCTTTCCGATAATTCTGAGTTCCGCTTTGAGCAGGCCGTTTTCCTCCCGGACATAAGCAATGTCATCTGTCTCGAACCGGGGAATCACGATCCTGACATCTCTTCCCGACGCAGGAGCCGGGGACTCTATCGGCATGGACGGATCATAGGCCGCCAGATCATCCACCACAAGGATATTTGAGGAGATCATACCCATCCAGCAGGTAAAAAGGAAGGTTCCCGATTCCTCCGGCAGAAACTCCACGGTTGTGGTTCCTTCTGCCAGGGGCTGCTGAATTCCATACTCTCTCACAATAATCGCATTGTTGCATCCCGTGATATCTCCCGGCCCGGCTGTCAGTTTCCACTCCACTGGCAGCCCCTTCTGAACCACAATAGGCTCATATCCATAGGGAGTAACACGGGATTCCACAATCTGGCTTTCACCATTCAGGACAGCCACAGCCGCCCCGTTACCGGCAGAAGAAGATGTTTCTACCGGCAGGGCCACCCCCTGAAGAGATAGGGCACGCAGAACCATTCCCACACCCAGCACAATAATAAGGAGTCCGCTGACACGATGGACAACACGGCGGGATTTCAGTGAGAAGACAGCACTCAGGCTGCCGAACAGCAGCATCAGAGGAACAGTACCCGCACTGAAAAGGAACATGGAAAAAGCCCCCTGTAACACACTTCCGGTGGAAAGGGCATAAATCTGCATGGACTGGAGGGGTCCGCAAGGCATCAGGCCGTTAGCCAGGCCTACCGCAAAAGGACTTTTTAAAGTACCGTTCTTTTTCCACCGGAAGATTCGAAATGGAGATTTTCCGGGAATGATCCTTCGAATCCCTCCCAATAATCCCAGCATGTGAAAACCCGCAAGGACCATAAAGGTTCCCGCAATGGCAATGACTGTTGCCTGAAGCGGCAGGGAAAGAGAGAAAACTGATCCCAGAGCTCCCGCCAGAGCCCCTACCAGGGTGTAGGAGAGAATCCTTCCGGCATTGTAGGAAAGCCCCCGGTAGAAAACGGCTCTTCCCGGTTCGTCCAGCCGGGAGGACCCGGTCTGGGAAAGGTTGATTCCCCCGCACATGCCGATACAGTGTACAGAAGTCATAACCCCCAGAACCAGAAGCAGGGAGTAGGATGCGGTCTCGGGAATCTCGGGGATCCGGTTGAGCAGCCCGGTCCTTTTATTCAGATAGATCAATAGAGCCATGATAATCCCGGACACAAAAAAGAACAGACTCCTTTCCAGAAGCATCTTTGTCCGTTCGGTAACAGAGCCTTCGTACCCCAGGTCGAAGAGAGCACCAAGTGCGGCATCCCGGGAAAAAGTATCCTCATGGGCTATTCTGACATAGCCTCCCACATAGTCGGCTCTGACCGATTCAACCCCAGCCAGGGTCTTCAGTTTCCCGGCAATTTTCTTTTCGCAGTTCCCGCAGGTCATACCTGATGTTTTTATATAGGTGATATTTTTTTGTGTCATATATTCCTTTCCTGAATTTTTATGTCTGAGTTAGAAGAATTCTCAGATCAGGAGAGAACAGTGGATAAGATAGAGAGATTCCCGGGATAAGATAATCTCAGAGAACTCAGCGATCAGATCATATCTATTCTGATTCATTTCATTAGAACTACCGGTGGTCAGAAGCAGAGATTGAAACAGAAAAATCCGGCCATCAGATCGCGACTCTGACTGATCGCTCAAAGGTAAAAACAGACATTGAGTACAATGATTTCTTCCGCTGCTCACAGCATAGACATCGTCACGTCCAGCTCTGCAATCATCTGCGGATAGACTGAAAACAACGGTCTGCCAGAAGAGGAGAATACCAATCAGTAGGAGAACTCGCTTCATAAATCTCACAATACCACTGGATTTCTCAATACCTCAAGATAAATATTACAAAATCACTACAATTTCTCCTTATCCTACAGACCTTCCTGCTATATATTACTGGATAGAGAATATATAAATGGAAAATTTTTGGAGGGAAATCATGTTTGCTCCTTTTAAAAGAATTAAACAGAGGTGGATGAACTATCTCAATAGAATGGCAAGGGTCAATCAGAAACTGTATGGAGAGGAAAGGCTTGACTGCTGTGATCTTTCCAGGCCCAAAAAAGAAAACCGCCGATAAATCTGTAAAAGACTTACCGGCGGTATATAGTAACCTACTTCACAAGAATAAATTCCACTCTCCGGTTCTTCCAGCGGTTTGTTTCATCACTGTGAGGAACTACCGGTTGATACCCTCCCAGACCAATGGCACTCATCCTGCCGGGATCTATGCCCCGCCTGATAAGGGCTTCCCGGATTTTTTCCGCCCGCTCCTGGGACAGAGGCAGTAAAACCTCATCTTCTTCGGTCTTCCACTTTTTCTCATCTTTCCAGAAGATCCTGACCGCATGGCCCTCCAGCTGTATTTTGTACTGGGAATACTTCTTCAGAATTACCGCCAGCCTGTCCAGAGTCGCCAGATTCCGGGCTTTTATATCGGGGTCCACCGACAGATAGTCCGCCGTATAGGGCTTGAAGTAGATACTGGAAATGATGATCTTCAGACGGTCACCATCTTTCAGAACAAGGATATCCACAGGAACGGTCAGGGTTTGTACACTCCTGTTCCCCACACTGTCATAGGCTGTGATTTCCACCTGATAATCCGAAGCGGCCTGAACCAGCTCGCCTCTTTTGTCTTTCCCATTCCAGGTGAATACACCGTTTTTCAAACCGGTCGGATCAAATGTCAGAAAGAGATTGCCCGCGGGATCCAGGATTTTTCCGTTCCAGCTTCGTACCCCTGATGGATCATTGACCTCAACCCCGATATCCAGACGGTCGTTCTCACCGTCCCCGTCAGGAGAGAAGGGAAGAGGCGATGCCGTCAGTTTAATCTCAGGAGGCGTCAGGTCAAGAACAAAGGGGGTTTCAGTTACACCATTACTCAGGTTCCCTTTGTCATATTCCACCAGCAGAGTAGCGGTAAATGCCCCTTCAAGAACAGAACCTTCAGGACCAGACCCGTCCCAGAATAGGGTTTCAGGGACCACAGACTCCTGTTTCCCCACAGAATATACCGTTTGATTTCCGCTATCATTAACCAGGAATTCCCAGGCAACTATACCTGCCGTTATTTCGGGCTTCAACTCAAAAGCGATCAGATCAGCTTCCCCGTCCTGATTGGGACTGAAAACATTATAGGAGGGAACAAGCCTGACCGGTCTGGGAGTGACATCTGTTCTGATGTTTGAAGAGTAGAAACGGGCACTGTTCCCTGCTGAGTCAGTGGATTCCAGTCTGTAGGAATACACACCGTCGGGGACAACCACCCCTGCGGCATCCCGTCCATCCCAGACCACTGGGAGGGCACGCTCATCCCACTGCCAGGTTCTGATCACCTTGTTTCCTGAAAGGACAGCCCCTGTCCAGAGCGTTTCCAGGCTGGTAGACTGAAAAATTTCTGTTTCATCCTTCCGCCCGTCCCCGTCAGGAGAGAACAGAAGATACTGAGCTTTGATTACAGCCTGAGGAGGTGTTACATCCAGAACCATACGGTCAGAAACAGCTTTCTGTTTATCACCATTCTCATAAAGCACATCCAGTACCGCATAGTAATACCCTTCAGGGAGAACCTGCCCCTTTGCCTTTCCGGTAAAAACATACTGATCTGTTCCATTACCCTGAAGTGAATCCACCACAGAGCCTTCTGCGTTTATAATGCTCATTGACAGGGAGTCGATCTTATCTTTATCCCCAGTGCTTATCTGTATAACTACCGTGTCTTTCACCCCGTCTCCGTTGGGGCTGAAATCTGAGGATCCCGGCAGAGAGAGGCTGACCGGATAGGTTCTATTGTCGATCTGGAGCCCTTTTACAAGAAGATCTGTCCTGTTCCCCGCTTCATCGACCGAATTCAGAGCGTACGAATAGGTTCCCTCGGGAACAGTGCTGCCCTCATTATCACTCCCGTCCCAGGAAAAGTCCTGAGCCGGCCCCTGCCACTGGAAAGAACGGACGGTATTTCCGTTTTCATCCAGAAAATTTCCGGTCCAGAGAGCTTCGGAAGAGGTGTTGAGCTGATAGATATCAAGCCGGTCCTGACTCTCATCTCCATTGGGAGAGAAGATAGTAAAGGGAAGATAAAGTTCCGCATAGGGAGCAGTATTGTCCACTCTGATGGTTAAAGGCCCGTAGCTGCCGCTGTTACCGCTGTAATCCCTCACATCCGCATAAACCATATAGGGTCCGTCGGGAGCCCAGCTTCCATCGGGAAGCTTTCCATCCCAGGAAAGATCATCGGGAATGGTGACAATTTTCTTTCTTTTAAAGATTCCTCTTTTTTCTTCCTTCTGCTCTGCCAGAAAAGCGATTTCATCATTTTCCGACACAATTCTGATACTGTATTCCTGAAGTTTCAGCCCCTTGATTTCGGGCACAGAAACATTCAGGGAGACCTCATCCATCACGCCGTCCTGATTGACGGGAGAAAGATAGATATCCTCCATTTCAGATTCCACAGGGATATCCCCTTTAAAAGAGGCACATCCCGCCGCCATGTAAAGGACTGCCAGAACGACAGCAGGCTTTAACACATTCAAAAACCTTTTCATCATAGCGCTCCACCATCAGCGGACAACAGGAAATTTCCCTTTTTCCGCCAATGAAAATCAAGATAGATTATAGGTTATTCCAAAAGGGAATTTGCAAAGAATAATCAGAAAAATTTGATTTTTTTTTCTTCCCGTAGGATACTCGGTTTTGTGAAAAAGGCCGCTCTGTTTTTTCTCCTGTTTCTGGGAATTGTCGGACTCTATCTGGAGCAGCAGTCCGTGAGACTGGGAGATTATAAATGGATCATTCAGGTGATCGATTATACTCTGGTTCTCGTTCTCCTGAGCGAAGGGGTCTCGAGTTTTCTGAAATCTCCCCGGAAATCTGTTTACCTGAAGACCCATATTCCATCCCTCATCTTCCTGTTTGTTTACCTGACTCTGTTTATCATCAACAGGGTACCGGGCCTTTTTTTCGGAGATACAACCATCAAGGGCTACTTCTTTCTTATCATCATAAGAAATATCCTGCTGGTCCTGAAGGTCTACGGGCGCATCAGAAAGCTGACGGGATACCTGAATTCCATATTCTCCCATCCCGCCCAAACCGTGGTTTTGAGTTTTGTAATCGTCATTATGGTGGGAACCCTTTTACTGATGATGCCCATGATGAGTACGGGGGATCCCCTGAAACCTGTGGATGCCTTTTTTACTATCACATCGGCAGTCTGCGTTACGGGACTGATTGTGGTCGACACGGCCACGCAGTTTACCATTCCCGGACAGATTACCATTATGGTGATGATTCAGATCGGCGGTTTGGGAATCATGCTCCTCTCCTACTTTATGATGTTCGCCTTCCGGCGCTCGGTAAGCCTCAAGGACAGACAGCTTTTAAGCTATATGCTCAATGCATCAGATATGAAGAGCATTATTAACAGCGTAAAAAGGATCATATTCCTGACTTTTTCCATTGAGCTGGCAGGAGCAGTTCTGATGTTCCCGATTTTTCTGAGATCCGGTCTCAACCTGGAAAAAGCCATTTTCTTTGCCCTCTTCCATGGCGTTTCGGCCTTCTGCAATGCAGGATTTGCCTTGTATTCGGACAGTCTGGTTTCGTTTAAAAGCAATATCCCCATTAATCTGATTATCTCGGGGCTGATCATTGCCGGAGGCATCAGTTTTACCGTTATGACGGATGTTTCGAAAGTCATTGGAGACTTCCTGAGAAAAAAAAGGACCAGACTGACCATAAACTCCAGGGTAGTCCTTCTGGCGACAGCCATACTCCTCTTATTCCCTATGCTCATTTTCTACAGGCTGGAACACGATCGGAACCTGTACACCATGGGCCTGGGCACCCAGTACCTCTCAGCGTTTTTCCAGTCGGTAACACTCAGAACTGCCGGGTTTAACACCGTTCCCTTCGAAACTCTGGGAGCGGGAACCCTGATGATGATGATCGGAGTGATGTTTATCGGAGGGGCTTCAGGAAGTACTGCAGGAGGAATCAAGGTAAACACACTGGGAGTGACCTGGGCGTATATCCGGTCATTTCGCAGAGGCAGCCAGGACATACTGCTTTACCGGCATCAGGTTCCCAAGGATCAGGTAATGCAGGCTTTTACAGTGATCCTCTTCGGGATGACATCGATTTTCCTGGTCACCTTTCTGATGTTTCTCACAGAATCGGCCGAACCGGTACAGATTCTGTTTGAAGCGGTGTCTGCCTTTGCCACAGTGGGACTCTCCACAGGAATCACAGGAGGATTGACCCTTTTTGGAAAACTGGCCATTTCCGCACTGATGTTCATAGGGAGGATCGGCCCTCTGACACTGCTGACGGCTTCTGCCGGCAAGGAGAAAAGCTCTGCGATCTCCTACCCGGAAGCAACGCTTCTGATAGGATAAGAAAACGTATTGAGGAGATTTCAATGGCAAAAACTTTTGCAGTGATAGGACTGGGGCTTTTCGGACGGAAAGTCTGCGAGGTACTGACCCAGAAGGGGGGAGAAGTGATTGCTCTGGACAATACACCCGCTCAGGTGAACAAAGTCAAAGACTATGTCTCCCAGGCGATCCTTCTGGATTCCACCGATGAGGACTCTATTTCCGAAGCCCCTTTTGATCAGGTGGACGCCGCGATAGTGGCTATCGGTGACAATATCGAAGCCAGTATCCTGAGTACAACCCTTCTGAAGCAGATCGGCGTGCCCTATATCATTGCCCGGGCGGTCAACAAGACCCACTACCAGGTACTCAAACAGATCGGCGCCAATGAGGTTATCAATATAGAAGAGGAAGAGGGAAGCCGGATTGCCCAGAATCTGATTGCTCCTTCGGTAATGGAGAAGATTCCCCTGTCCCGCAAGGTGATGCTTTCGGAAATGTACCTTCCCGGAGCCTATGAAAAATCGACTCTGTCTTCAATCAATCTGGAAGAAAAATTCAAGATCCGCCTTACAGCCCTCAGGAGAATCCGGACCACCCTGGACTCCGACGGCAATACCCAGAGGGATGAGGAACTGCTGTTTCCCTCTCCCGACGAGGTTCTCCAGTCGGGAGATGTCCTGATTCTTGTAGGAGAAGAGAAGGCCCTTGAAGAGTTCCAGAAAAGCGGGGAGGTCTCCCTATGATGATGGTAACCAGAAAGAGACTTCTGATCTCCCTGCTTCTGGTTCTGGTATCCACTCTGCTCCTGATCATTGCAGGGGTTAAGCTTAGCCCCGGGGAGACCCCTGAAATCCGACTGGACAGAGAAAATCTTCTGTTCTGGGGTATTGTGGTACTCATTTTTCAGGCATGGATCATACTGTCTCTTTTTTTCAGGCAGAGAAGCCTTATCGCTGATCTGGAAAGGATAGGCCGGATCGGGGATCTGACCAATATACAGGCCCGGAAAATCCTGGAAAATATGGGAAGTCTGGGTCAGGCCCTGAAAAAGGTCATGAACGAACAGAATGAAATCGTCAGGCTCAGATCAGAGAGGATCAACGCTCTCAATACTCTGGTAAAAATGCTGTGCGAAGACGTGGATTCACCAGTGGTTGTTACGGATGTAACGGGAAGGGTATTTACCTACAGCGATAAGCTGATAGAGAAATACGGAAAGGAACAGGAAGAACTTTCCCTTTCAAAAATTACCGATATCCGGCAGGATATTCCCCTGGCAGAGGTGTTAAGCCATCTGGAAAAACAGAGGCTCCCCTGGAACGGGCCGGAAGGGTCCGGTGTATCCTGTACTCCTATCTTCGATAAAAACGGAACCCTTCACTTCTGCATATGGGAGCTTGAATCGGTTCATATGCTGAGTAAATACAAAGCCGCATCCATAAGTGCAGGAACAAAACAGAATTTCCAGAAGCTCCAGGGTGTTTTAAAAAAGATGCCCATACGGCGGAAAAACAAGTAAGAGAGATTATTTTAAAACTCAAAACTCCTGATAGCTTGCAATTCATCACCAAGACAGGCAAAATGGTATACATTACGTATTCAGGAGTCTGAAATTGGACTATAATCCCTCCGACAAAACCAAATCCATAATTCTCATGCTCTTGTCGGCATTGTGCTTCGCTTTCATGTCAGCTTTTGTCAAACTGGCAGGCGACATTCCCTCCATGGAAAAAGCCCTTTTCAGAAACCTCATCAGTCTGGTAATCTCTTTTACAATCCTGAGGATGAAAAAACAACCCCTCTGGGGAAAAAGGGAAAACCGGAAATATCTGATTCTGAGAGCTGCAACGGGTGCGGTGGGAATCCTGATGTTTTTCTACAGCATCGATCATCTTATCCTGGCCGACTCTTCCATGCTGAACAAACTGAGTCCTTTCTTTGTAATCCTCTTTTCCAGGATTTTTCTGAAAAACCCGATCCGCCCTTTCCACCTGGTTGCCCTGGTACTGGCTCTGGCAGGCTCTGCCTTAATTATAAAACCGGGGTTCCAGTTTTCCTCGACCTTCCCGGCTGTGGTGGGAGCGGGCGCTGCAGTTCTGGCCGGCGTCACCTATACGATGGTCAGCTATCTGGGAGACAAGGAAAGCAGTTTTACCATAGTTTTCTACTTTTCACTGATATCCACAGTAGTCTGCCTGCCCTTTTTCTTTATCGGCCCTGTGATGCCTTCCCCCCTGCAGCTGACATTTCTGCTGGGAACAGGTGCCGCTGCCGCGGGAGGGCAGTTCCTTCTTACCGCAGCTTATAAATACGCACCAGCCGGGGAAGTCTCAATCTATCAGTACTCCCAGATCGTTTTTGCCAGTATCCTGGGAATCCTGTTTTTCTCTGAACTCCCCGATATGTTCAGCTTAATCGGCTATGTTCTGATTTTCTCGGCGGGGTATTATATTTTCCTGAAAGGAAAGCCTGGAGTTTCAGGCAGATAGATTCCGGTTAATAACATCAAGGACAGCTTTTTTCAGAACAGGGAAGACTGAACCACACAGACAACCCCCGGGGTTCGTTTTGACAGGCACCCATTCTTCCCCGGGACATCTCTACGATCCGTTTACTGATGGCAAGTCCCAATCCCCTACCGCCGGACTGCCGACTCCTGGACTGATCAACCCTGTAGAAACGATCAAATATTTTATCCAGACTATCTTCAGGCACACCGGTACCCTCATCGCTGACCGTGATCCTGGCCTGCCCGGTAATGCCGTCTTTATCATATTTTTCGGTACGGATTACCACTTTTGTGCTTTCCGGAGCATATTTCAGAGCGTTCCCCAGAAGATTACCCAATACCTGACGGATTTTGTCCTCATCCGCATAAATCCAGAGGGTATCATCCAGGTCATACTCGAGGGCAATCCCCTTTTCCCGAAAAAGAGGCGCATATTTTACACAGGTATCATGGACAAAAGAGGAAAGCCCGATTCTCTCCGGTTCCATCTCGGTAATTCCCACTTCCAGGTCACTGAGAGATCTGAGATCCTTAATGAGGGAAGTCATAAGAACCGTCTCTTTATACAGACTTTTCAACTTCTGTTTATCCGCTGTGTATACCCCCTCAAGGATCATTTCCAGATTTGCCTGGAGTATGCTGACCGGAGTCCTCAATTCATGGGCAATATCAGCCAGGAGATTCTGCCGGGCTTCCTCGGTCAGTTTCAACCTCCGGGACATCTGATTGAAGCTATCGGCAAGGCTGCCTATTTCATCCCGCCGTGTCACCTCTACCTGGGCATTTCTGTCCCCCTCTGCAATCCTTTTAACTGCTTCATCCAAAAGAATAATGGGCCGGGCAAATCGAGCTGCCAGAGTAGTTCCCAGAATGAGAGAGAGAATCAGTCCCACAAGGACGGATAGTCCGAGAGATTTGGCCAGAGAGATAAGGAATGCCTGTTCCTGGGGATTGTAGCTGCGGAATATCATGGATTTAAAGTACACATAACCTGCAATAGCCCCATCCGAGAGGATTTCGGTACCCTGAGAGAGTTTCAGCTTGCCAACCGGATCCTCATCATCGTCTCTGGGAGAAATACCCGTATAAACACATCGACCCTGATTGTCCAGAACAATGAGTGGAAGATCATGGTCCTTCGGGTGCCGCCGATCGTCAGTCCGGGCTATAGACTCTTCTCCCTCAGGCAAGGTCCTGCCGTATTCTCTCAGATAGAGCTCCAGTCCCTCCCAGCTTTGATGAGCGGTATAAAACTCCCCCAATATCCGGGCATATTCATCCGCAACTTCCACATCATTGGCTTTGACAAGATCATCAAAACTGCTCCTGGTCCAGATCAGGATGATCAGATAGGAAATGAGGCTGCTGAAAATAACAACAGCCGCAAATCCGGCAATGAGTTCTTTTTTGATTCCTTTGCTGCCGAAAAATTCCATTTTCATTCCTGCACCTTGTATCCCACGCTCCAGACAGTTTTAATTAATTCCGGATGGGAAGGATCGTTTTCCAGAGCCTTCCGGAGGTTCTTTATCTGCACATCAATGGTCCTTTCATAGCCCTCGTACTGATAACCGCTCAAAGCCTCTATCAGCTCCCCTCTGGTATAAACCCGTCCCGGGTTTTTCAGAAGCATGGCCAGAAGATCAAACTGGGCCGTTGTCATCCGGATTTCACGGCCTTCCAGCAGAACTGTACGTTTCATAAGATCCATCTCAATTCCCCGGTGGGAGAGAACCGACTGTTCAGCCCCATTATTTTTACCAGCAGCCCATCGCCTCAGGATTGCCCGCACCTGGGCGCCCAGTTCCCGGATGCTAAAGGGTTTTGTCATATAGGCATCCGCACCAATTTCCAGGCCCAGAACCTTGTCTGCTTCAGAATCCCTGGCTGTCAGCATCAGGATAGGCACCAGACTGTCCTGCCGAATCCGCCTGGCCGTTTCTATCCCGTCAATACCGGGCATCATCAAATCCAGAATGATCAGATCAAACTCACCTGTCTCATGAGCTTTGACTCCATCCAGACCGTTAAAGCATTGAAAGGTTTCGTATCCCAGGGAGGAAAGATAATCGTTTACAACATCGTTAATTTCTTTTTCATCTTCTATAATCAGTATTTTTTCCATGGGATACCTCATTCCATTCTTTTAAACTGCGATGCAGAGTCCGCATCCGGTACAGCCGGGACACCCGCCTACACCCAAGGATACAGCATCTGGGGAATTTTCGGTATCCTGAGTTTGATGGAATCCCTTTTCTCCGCCTTCTCCATGAGAGTGTTCACCCGATTGACCGGCTGAAGCAAACAGGAGACTTCCCGAAAAGACAGCAGCCGCCGCAAACGGGATAACCGCTGATTTCACATAAACCTTACCCAGAGGCGCAGAAAGAGCCCCTTTGACAGGACAGGCATTGACGCATTCATGGCATCCGATACACTCGGCAGAGGTTACCACTTCCATTTTTGCCACATCGATATCCATACTGCAGGATTTTGAACAAAGGCCACAATTTATGCAGCTATGAGTGTCTCTTTTCACCCTGTTGGGGCTGATTTTTGAAAGGAGGGCATACCAGGCTCCTGCCGGACAGAGGTATTTACAGAACCCTTTTCCCTGAAAGAGGGCAAAAGCAAGGATCCCCATCAGAAAGATAAAGGCAGAGGGATTTCTACCAACCGATTCGGCAATACTGCCACCGCTGAAAAGTCCAATCAGCACAATAAAGGGGTCTCCGGCAATCATCCAGTGTCCGGCACCGATTGCCGCACCAACCACAAAGGATGCCAGTACCACATATTTTACATACCGGAGTCCCTTGTCAAGCTTGTGGGGCAACCGGAGTCTCCGGATTCTGGCGGGCAGTATTTTTTTTCCAATCATCATGAATAGCTCCTGAAGAGCCCCCAGAGGACAGATATATCCGCAATAGGCCCGCCGGAAAATCACAGAGAGAATCGACATGATCAGAAAAATGACAACCATCGCAGAGAACAGTCCTGCCTGAGAGAATCCTGACCGGAACAAACCGGAAAAGAACATTTCAAATCCCCCTATGGGGCAGATAGCATGGACCGAAATGATCCGGGCAAAAAAGAGAAAGAAAAATGTGCTTACCGCTAGCACTCCCCATCGCAACAACCTGGCTTTTTTTAATGACTTAAGATTCATTTCCAACAACTCCTTATTCATTTCCTGTGAATAACTGAATTGTTAAGATGAGATGTAAAAGGAATATGAACAGGGATTAGGGAATCCGTAAACAGCCTAACTGTCCAGAGCTTCCCTGACCTTTTTCAGAAGGTCTGAAACCCCGAAGGGCTTTTGGATAAAATGGAGGCTCTGCTGGTCACCGTCAGTATGGGAGATAATATTGTCATTGTAGCCCGACATATACAGAACTTTCATTTCCGGACGGATCACAGACGCTTCCTGGTAGAGCTCCTTACCATTTTTTCCGGGCATTACAATATCTGTCAGAAGAAGATCGATCTGCCATTCCCGAGACCTGAGAAAATCCAGGGCTTCACTGCTGCCGGCGGCGGTATAAACCCGGTAGCCGTGGTTTTCCAGTATACTGTGTGTCAGCTCCAGAACCTGATGACTGTCTTCCACAATAAGGATATTCTCCCTTCCTGCCGGTTCTGATAACTCTTTCCCTTGAGACGTCAAAGGAGATGGTCTGCCCTTGCCCAAAGGCAGGGTGATAACAAATTCCGTTCCCTCTCCCGGCTGGCTGGCTACTGAAATATCTCCCTTGTGCTGTTTGACAATGCCGTAAGCCGTAGACAGCCCCAAACCTGTCCCCAGTTCGCCTTTGGTGGAAAAGAAAGGCTCAAAGATCTGTGACTGAACCTCTTCTGTCATTCCCGAACCTGTATCTTTAATCGAAAGGACAATAGTCTGATCTTCCCCGTCCCCTCCTTTTTTCAACTCTGTTTTGATGGTCAGAATACCCCCGTCCTGCATGGCATCCGCCGCGTTTACAAACAGGTTCATAATAACCTGCTCCACCTGCCCGGCATCAGCAAGAACAGGGAGAGGAGAGGAAGCCAGAGCAAGGTCAATAGTGATGTTCTCCTTTATTGTTCTCTGGAGAAGAGGGATAAAATCTTCAATGATACGGTTCAGATCCTCACTCTGGAATTTGAGGTTCTGCTTTCTGCTGAAGGCCAGAAGCTGCTGAACAAGTTCCCGGGACCGGTTACCCGCGTTATAGATATGGGAAATCTCTTTCTTCTGCTTTTCGCTTAATCCTTTCTCTCTCTGCAGAAGCTGGGCGTAGCCGATAATCGGAACCAGAAGGTTGTTCAGATCATGAGCCACACCTCCCGCCAGTCTGCCGATAGAGTCAATCTTCTGAGCCTGAACCAGCTGATCTTTCAGTATTTCGCTCTGAGCGCGGAGTTCCTCAATCTTCTCTTTTTCCGAAATATCATCAATCCGTAGTACAGCTCCCTTTTCATCAGATCCGGAAATGGGAAATATTGTGATTTCCTGTCGGATTTTTTGCCCTTCCCTGGTTTCCTCCCTTGTGATGATATCCGGCCCGTCGGCGGTCATGACCTTTCGTACAATCGGTTTTATTTCATTCAGCCCGGGAAAAACCTGTTTCAGGGTAAGGCCAAGAGCATCATCCCTTGAAATACCCGTAAGGGTCTCTGCCGCAGAGTTCCAATGCTGAATACGGAAAAACTCATCCACACTGATCAGAGCCGAGGGCATGGAATCCAGGATATTGTTCATAAACCCCCGGATCCTGCTAAGATGTTCCATGGCCATATTCCTTCTTTTCATGGCGATGGATAAAAAGAGTGACAGGAATATAAAAAGGGCCAAAACCACAATGACCGCAATAATGACATAGGTGTACTGCTGAAAAAAGGTAGGGGCGGGAAGATTCAGAAAAACTGTGTTTTCCGGAAGATCTTTTTCGTTAACCCCCAGCCGGCTCAGTTCGTTATAATTGAACATGGGAAGATTGGGGCTTTCTGTCATAACCGGTATATCAGAGGGATCTGCCCCCTTGAGGATCTCCAGAGCCCTCAGAACAGCTTCCCGGCCCTGCTGATAACCGCTGATCTGTACACCGCCCAGACAGAAGGGAAGATTCTGACTCCACATGGTTACAACAGGAGCGTCCGTATGTTCCCGTATAAAATGGAATGACTCATCCACCGTATAGATTTTTCCGAGGGCATCCCGATAAAATCCCAGGTAAAGGATCAGGCTGCGGGTGGGGATCTGTTCCAGCTGGGCGGCCAGATCTTCAGAAGAGAGCTTGTAGAGGCCGATAAAATCCACCCTATCCCGAAAAGAAGGTTCTACCCTTCTGAGCTCTTCCGTGTGCAGGAGTGTGGTTTCGGCATTTCCCGCTATGGCGAATATCCTCTCGGTTTGGGGAAAGAGTTTTAACGCCAGGTCAATGGTTTCAAAAAAAGACGCTTTTTCCGCAACGCCTGTGATTGCCTCCATGCCCTCAATCATCCGGGGATTGTAATCGTTGACCCCGCAGAATACCACAGGAACTCCCGGAAAAACCGCATCTCTGTACAATCTGAGAAAATTCAGTGCGTTATTGTCTGATGAGATAATCACATGGGGAAGCTGATCCCGGAATTTCAGAGTGTACAGCTCGGCCAGATAGGGAAATAACTCTTCCGGAGGGAAGTGCTTGGTATCCATAAATTCGACCCGTAAAATGAAACTGCCCCCCGCCTCAGCCAAAGTGTCCCTTACTCCCTGACGGACATCCTCGGACCAGAGATAACCGGGATGATAGGAATCAAGAAACAGAAGGGTTTTATCTGCCGGATCACCGGAAACAGAAAAAAAACCGGTCAGGAGAAATAAAAGGAGGAGCATGGCTAATGAGAATGAGGACAGGGACGCGGAAAAGGTTCTGTTTTCAGCATGGCAGGAAGCATTTTGACATATAATCATACCTCTTAAATGGTAACGTGATCACAGCCTTCTTTCCAATGGATTCCAGCATTTCCCTGATAAAAGAAAAAAGCCCTTCACTCCGCAGGGAGGGCCGGTTCTGCTGAGAGATGAAATCGCCGTAAAGCAAAGAGAGGAAATTGACAATATATATTTTTTTGAATATATTGATAACCGGAGGCTCCATGAAAGGCAATTCTACCAGTCAGTATTTCTGGATAACAGCAGTCTACTTTCTCCTGGGATTCGTAAACATTACCCTGGCATTATCCGCATTGGCCTGTATGATTCTCCCCTTTGCCATGGCGGCAAAAACAGGAAAGAAAACCTGGTGCAGGGGATACTGCCCCCGTGCGGATTTTCTGAAACTCTTTAGCAGAATCAGCAAAAGAAAAGCCATGCCCCTATGGATGAGAGGGGTCAACATACGCAACGGGATTCTCACCTATTTCTGTATGAATCTCATGCTTATACTCTTTTCCACTTACATGGTAAGCCAGGGGCAGATGGCGCCCATAGAAAGAGTCAGGCTCTTCATTGCCTTTGAACTGCCCTTCGCGATGCCCCAGATGTTTCCTATTCCCGGAGTCTCTGACACGCTGCTTCACTTCTCCTACAGGATGTATTCGGTTATGATCAGCTCTACCATTCTGGGACTCATCCTCTCCCTCTTATATAAACCCGCCACCTGGTGTGCGGTATGCCCTGTCAGCACCATGACCGACAGAATGCTGAAACATAGCAAGCCGGCAAAAAACTGAGAAAACAGCCGCAGCAGGAGGAAGAACTGTGGATCTCTCAAATCCTACCAGGATAACCTTGGGTGATATAGGGATGGATCTCTCCACAAGCTCTCAGGAGCCGGCCAGATCAATGAGTCAGCCAAGACGGTTTCCCGGCTGGCCGATAAAATCAGAAACAATATCGATGAATTGGAAAGTGCCATCGGAAAATTCAAAGTATAGAAGCCTTCTATTGCGGCCATTGCTAAACTGCTGATTTCCATCTAAAATAATCAGATATTTTATACCTGATTCAGGAGTTATTTAAAAAATGGCCGCTTCAATGAAAGATGTCGCCCGGCTGGCGGACGTGTCCACCGCGACGGTGTCTCATGTTATTAATGGTACAAGAAATGTCAAACCGGAAACCCGGGAGAAGGTTCTCCAGGCCATAGAGCGACTAAACTACAATGTTCATACCGCTGCGAGGACTCTCAGAACCGGTGCGTCCCGGACAATCGGTTATGTGGTATCCAACCTGTCGGACTACTTTTTCCTGGACATTTCTGTCATTATCATAGACAAGATACTCAGAAAAAACGGCTATCATCTTATCTATATCAACTCCAATGAAGATCAGGAACTGGAAAAAGAGAATATCAGAGATCTTCTGGTTCAGAATGTGGACGGTCTGATTATTGCTCCTGTGCATAACGACTGCTCCTATATGAACAGTGTGATAGGAAACCGCTGTCCTGCCGTTTTTTTCGACCGGAAACCTCTGGGGTTCCACCGGGATTATATCCTGTCCGAAAACAGGGAAGGAGCTCTGAAGGGAACAGAACTGCTGGTTAAGAAAGGCCATAAGCGGATCGGTTTTATCGGTTCCCGTGACGATCTGACAATCCATGAACGGATCGAAGGGTACAGGGATGCTCTGATAAAACACGGGATTCCCTATGATGAATCCCTGGTAAAGCTGGGGGCCGGAGTTCCCCTTTCCATGTACGAACAGAAAACCGGAGACGGTTATGAATCAGCCCGGTATCTTGTGGAAGAAAAAAATGTCACAGCCCTTTTCAGCGGCAATGCCATTTCTGCTGTTGGCGCAGAACACTATATCAAACAGAAAAATATACAGATTCCCGAAGATCTGGCTTTTATCACTTTCGACGAAACCTTCTGGCTGACAATTCCCAGGACTTCTATTACAGCCATCAGCCAGGATAAATATGGCATAGGCGAAGCTGTTGCAACGACCCTGTTAAAACGCATCCATGGAGACACCAGCGATTACAGAGAGATCCGGATTCCCACAGGGCTGGAACTGAGAGAGTCCTGCTAAAAGGGGAATCTCCTGAAATTCTAAAACAGAACAGTTTCTTTTATAATAATTGTATGATATTCTGATATTACAATAAGGAGATACATAATGAACAAAGATCCCAACTGTATGTACTGCGCTCTTGATGAAAGAGTGGACAATCTTATGATAAAAATTGCGGACCTTCAGGTCTCGACCTTTTATTTCTTCAAAGAACAGACCCATCCCGGAAGATGTATCCTGGCTTTCAGCAAAGGTCATAAAGGAGAAATCTTTCAGCTCACTCCGGAAGAACAGGTTGCCATGATGGCAGACCTGGCCAATGCTTCAGGTGCAGTTCAGAAAGTGTTCAATCCGGACAAACTGAACTATGCATCTTTTGGAGACAAAGGCCCCCATATCCATTTCCATATAGTTCCCAAATACAGGGACAGTACAAAATGGGGAGAAATCTTCGATATGATGCCCGAAAAGAAAGTGTACCTTCAGGATGCGGAATACACCGCAAAAATCGAAGAACTGAAAAAAGCCCTCTCCTGATATGCCCCCTCCTGCCGGTTCGACTTCCGGCAGGAAAAAATGTCCCCCCGGTTACCTGATCTGCCTCCCGGCCTCCCGATGACTTGACCTCCGCCCGTCCCTGAATTAATATACTACTATATTTATAGTAATTCAAGGATGCATTCCCTTATGAAAGTAGCCGTATTCAGTACGAAAAAATGGGTAAAAGAGAGCTTTTCAGATCAGATTCCTCCCGGGTTGGATGTTTCTTTTTTTGAATCCACCCTGAATGAAAAAACCGCCAAACTGGCCGATGGTTTTGATGCAGTCTGTGTGTTTGTCAATGATACCGTCAATAGCGAAGTGATTGACAAGCTCTCTGATCTGGGTATTAAAACGATAGCCCTCCGCTGTGCCGGCTACAACAATGTGGATCTTCACAGAGCCTCAGAAAAGGGGATGCAGGTTTGCCGGGTTCCCGCCTATTCACCCTATGCGGTTGCCGAACACGCTCTGGGACTGATCCTGAGCCTGAACAGAAAATACCACAGGGCCCACTCCCGGGTAAGAGAGGGGAATTTTGCCCTGGACGGGTTGATGGGTTTTGATATGAGAGGCAAAACCATCGGTGTTATCGGTACCGGAAAAATAGGTCAGATCTTTATCGAAACCATTTCGGGTTTCGGCATGAAAGTCCTGGCATACGATAAATACCCCTCGGAGGCTCTGAAAGAGAAAGGAGTGGAATATGTGGAACTGGAGCAGCTTTACCGCCAAAGCGATATTATATCTCTCCACTGCCCCCTGACACAGGAAACCTACCACCTGATCAACAGTTATGCTCTGAAAAGCATGAAAGACGGTGTTATGATCATCAATACCAGCCGCGGGCCCCTGATTGAAACAGCAGCCATCATCAACGGGCTGAAAACAGGAAAAATCGGATATGTAGGGCTGGATGTGTACGAAGAGGAAGAGGAGCTGTTTTTTGAAGACCATTCTGACAACGTCATCCATGATGATACTTTTGTCAGGCTTCAGACATTTCCCAATGTGCTGATTACAGCCCACCAGGCTTTTTTTACAAAAGAAGCACTGGCAAATATACGCTCAACAACATACAGCAACCTGAAGGAGATAGCCGAAACAGGGACTTGCGGGAATCTTGTAACCCAAAGCTGAGAAGGAATAGATTACAAGCAGATAAGGCTTTGACACCTCAGACCTGATCGGGAAAATCTGCACACAGCAGATAGTAAAACCCGTTTTTCATAAACGCCTTGGAAATGGTGATGCAGGACTTTCCTGAAGCCTGGGAGATATAAGGCTCTGAAACCTGAAGCTGCTGATGCCCCTGGGGTTCAAAAAAATACATTTTCAGAGAGTGATCTGCCCCCTTGATGGCAGGCTGAAAAAGGTAGTGCTTTTCCAGATAATCCTGAAAGACCGTCACCGTATCTGTTACCTGAATGCCGTCCCTGTTCAAAATGTACAAGCATTCAATATCATCACAGGCATGGATAAACTGGTTCATAACCTGTTCAAACATATCCCTTTCGTGACTGACCAGCTCAGTACAGATCATTTCCACAGCTTTTTCATACACCTGCAGTCGCCTGCGGTAGTTCTGCTTTTTCAGGGTCATGGTATTTTTAAAATTGTGCCGGCAGTCCAGTATTTTTTCAGAACATGCCATTTCAATGGTATGCAGAGACGGCTGGGGTCTGCAGAAATGAAACCCCTGCAGAAGCTTGGCTCCCGACTCCAGAGCCGCCAGTGACTCCTCAAGAGTTTCCACCCCCTCTGCCAGAGCGATGGCCCCTATATCTCCGGCCAGTTTGATCAGAGACTCAAAAACCTTTCTTTTATGAAAACTGCTGCTGATATTCTGAACAAGAGACCGGTCCAGTTTGATAATATCCGGTTTGATAAGGGCGATCCTCTCGAGGTTTGAAAAGCCCACACCAATATCATCCAGAGCAAGAAATATCCCCGCCTGACGGCAGGAACGAAAGAATTCCCAGTCCCTCTCGCTCATCTCCAGGTCATCTTCCAGAATTTCCAGAACCACCCTTTGGGGAGAGATGCCACTCCCGGCAAGATAATTCAGAAGAGTCTGTACTGATGAGGCTCCTCCGTTTACAACAGGAGCACTCACATTCATAAAGAGGAGACAGTGCGATTCGGCAGGTAAAAGACTGAAGCTTTTAATCGCAGTTCTCAGCATCTGCCAATCCAGTTTCAAAAGCTCTTCCCGGCTTCGGCATTCCTCAATAAGGATTCCTGCAGAAAGAACAGGACCGTTCTCGGTGTTACAAAAGCGGCTCAAAGCTTCCAGCGCCACAATCCTCTTATCCTTGATAGAGATAATGGGTTGGAAATAGGTTGAGATCAAAAGTTTTTTTTCCATTTTTTTTACTTGTATTTCACTAATTTCACATTCTTTAATCATAGAAGTTAAAGATATTGCAAGATTCATGCCATTGAACATAATCAAAGAGAGGGACTCTTTTACCAATTTTAAACAACAAAAATGGAGGAATTTATTACCGGAACCCACAGAAAGGTATGATAGATATGAGAATAGAGCTCTTTAATCAAAAAAAAATGATTTCCTGAGACAGATAGGCTCCCTGGTAGCTGCGGATGAGATCAGGGATCTGATCAGAACAGACAGGGAGCCGAATACGCTTTTTATTATAGAGATTCCTGAAGGATCTTTTTGATTTCCTCGGTGGTAAGGAGCTTCCCTTTGGTTTTCACAACATTATCAACTGCCAGAGCGGGGGTCATCATAACTCCCATTTTCATAATCTCCTGCATATCCGCGATCTTTGTTAGCTGAGCATCCATTCCAAGCTCACTGATGGCCTGGGCCGCGTTGGATTCCAGTGTATTGCATTTCGGGCATCCCATGCCCAGGATCTGTACATTCATATTTTGCCATCCTTTAAGAGTTTCTTTGTTTCCATTTTAAGAAACATGGAACAGACGGTCAAGATGCGGATTGACAAAGTTTCCAAAAAATGAAACTAATAAGGAATCATGATAACCCGGGAAGAACAAAAACGCTGTGAACAGAGGGCCCATATGTTCAAAGCCCTGGCCCACCCCATAAGAGTCTTTTTTCTCGAAAAGCTGAGAAACAAACCCTGGTGCGTCTGCGAACTGGCTGCCGAAGCGGGGATACCCAAATCCGCCGCATCCAAACATCTCAGCCAGTTGAAGGAAGCTGGCCTTGTCAGCGACAAAAAAGAAGGCACCCGTGTAGAGTACACGCTGACAGCCCCCTGCGTCCTCGACCTGGCCGCCTGCGCCGAAGGCACCGTCCTGGCAAACCGCAAAAAAAACCTGGGACTCTAAAGGCACTCCAGGCACTCTGGAGCAGTAAGAGCAGTAAGAGCAGTAAGAGCAGTAAGAGCAGTAAGAGCAGTAAGAGCAGTAAGGGCAAGTAAGGGCAATTCATGAATTGCCCATACGGCCAGCACCCTCACAGCCAGCACCCTCACAGCCAGCACCCTCACAGCCAGGGCAAACTCACCCGCGACCAACACGCTAACTGCGAGTGCCGGGCGTGCCTGCGACCAGCCTGCAACAAAGAACTGCAGAAACTTATGAAAAATCTCTCAACAGATCCGTCACGCCTTTGTCTGTAACCCGGCGGACAGTCTCTCTCAGGGGCTCTGTAAAGTTCCGGTTTTCTGCAAGTGATGCAGGAAAAACCTCCCGGATGGATAAAAACTCTTTCAGATTGTTTACAGGATCCATGGCAGATTTCCTGAGTTTATCCGCAATGGGATCTTTTACCTCATAGTCCCTGTTTTCCAATGAAAGATGGATGTAGTAAATCCAGGTGGCCAGAGCTGTAAGGAGACCCGAAATATCCTTCCCTTTTTCAAGAAGAATCTGAAGGGGGGGAATCATACTGTTCAGGATTTTTGTCGAACCGTCTTCTGCGAGTCTAAGGAGTCTGTCTCTGACTGCCGGATTGGCGAACCTTTTGAGAAGATCCCGGATATAATCATCAAAATCCACACCCTCAATAGGATCCAGAGTGGTTTTCAACTCGTGCATGTAGCTCCTGATATAATTACGGATTCTGATATTGTTCATCGCGTCATCAACAAAGGAATACCCCGCCAGGATAGAGAGGTAAGCCAGGGCGGAATGGCCTCCGTTCAGAAGCCGGATTTTCATCAGCTCATAGGGTTTCACATCATTAACAAAGGACGCGCCCGCAAACTCCCAGTCAGGACGGCCCGCCCTGAAATCATCTTCAATGACCCATTGGATAAACTGTTCTGAAAATACCGGAACTCTGTCCTCAATACCATATTTTTCTTTCAGGTACACTCGCTTCTCTTCTGTTGTTATGGGTGTGATTCTATCAACCATGGTACAGGGAAAGGAAACGGAATTGTTCAGGTAATTCATAAGTGCCTGATCCCCCAGGAGGTTCACATACTGGAACAGGATTCTTTTCAGAACCTGACCGTTTTCGGGAATATTATCACAGGACAGCAGAGTTACAGGAAGGGCCCCTTTCTGCAGTCTCATTTTCAATCCATAGGCGAGAACCCCGATAGCACTGGCAGGAGGGGCCTCAGATTCACTCAAATCGTGTTTTATCAGAGAATTTCCCGAATCCAGATTCATATTATTGTCAAAGCAGTAGCCTTTTTCTGTAATAGTCAGAGAGATAATTTTCAAATCTTCCCGGCCGCACAGATCACAAAATTTTTCCCATTCCGTAGGGATGTGAATGAAATCATTCAGGGCCCCCACAAGAGCGATCTCTTCATTCTCAAGTTCCTGGGTCACCAGAGTATAAAGAAAATCCTGGGAAAAGAGGGCTTCCTTCATTGCCAGGTCCCGGGGCATCAGACCGGCTCCGCAGATCCGCCAGTCACAGTTCTTTTTCTGAAGCAGTTTATGAAGGTAATAGGCCTGATGGGACCTGTGAAAATTGCCCACTCCCAGATGCAGGATGCGGGAGATACCCGCCTGAGGAGCGTATTCCGGTATTTCCACACCCTGATCCAGCGAAGCCGGATTCTGTAATGAAAGTTTCGTAAGGTTCATGTTCTCTCCTTTTTTAACAGCATGTCATTCCCGTCCCACCTTTTACGGATGGCAGTCCTGTCACATTTCCTGACAGAAGAGAATTGTTTTTACATGACAACTGGATAAATGAAAGTTTCCTTGTCCCATGCCTGAAAAAAAAGGACCATGGGACATGTTTTTTAAGATTCTTTGATAGAGACAACAGTTCTGTTTCTCTGGATACTGTCGAAAGCAACAGCCAGGAGCAGAACACTGCCTTTTACAACCATCTGGGCAAACTGGCTGACATTCAGAAGAATCAGTCCGTTGCTTAAAACCCCCAATATCAGCAGTCCCGCCACAATATTGGAAATTTTCCCCACACCACCGACAACACTGACTCCTCCCAGAACACAGGCGGTAAGAACTTCAAACTCAAACCCTTTACCCGAAAGGACTTGCCCTGAATTGGTACGGGAAAGCATAACAATTCCGGCAATTCCGGCAAAAAGACCGGACAGGGTATAAACCATATACTTCACATGGAAAACATTGATTCCCGATAGGTTGGACGCTTCTTCATTTCCCCCTACCGCATAAAAATACCGGCCGAAATAGGTCTTGTTCAGAATAAAAGCCCCAAGGGCCAGGATGGCAATCATGATAATGACCGGGATCGGGATCGGTCCCAGATAGCCCTGACCTATGACCGTAAAAGACTGGGGAAATCCGAATATGGGAAGTCCGCCGCAGATCATGGAAGCCACACCCTCAATGATGATCATCATACTCAGGGTAACAATAATGGGGGGTATTTTGATATTGGCAATAACCCAGCCGTTAAAAAAGCCAATCCCCGAGCTCATGAGAATGGCTACCAGAGAAGCCAGAACAGGATTCACACCTGCATTAACCATCAGCCAGGCTGTGACAATATTTACCAGAGTGACCAGAGAACCGATGGAAAGGTCGATTCCTCCCAGAAGCAGGGTAAAGGCAAAACCGACAGCAGCAATTCCCATCATGGAAATCTGCCTTGCCACATTCAGCAGGTTCGCTGTTTTTAAAAATGTAGGCGATGCGATCGAAAAGAACACCACCAGCAGCAGAAATACTGCATAGATCCCATATTTCTTTAATTGAGATTTAATATCATTCATTGATCTGTTTCTCCTTCAGAACTACCGTCTTCGATAATTGATGCCAGACTCAGTATTTTTTCCTGGCTGAATTCCGCCTTGTCCAGTTCTCCGGTTTTCACTCCCTCCGAAAGGACAATAATACGGTCGGACATTCCGAGAACCTCTTCCATTTCAGATGAGATCATCAAAATGGTGTGTCCCTCTTCCACCAGGGCATTCATCAGTTTATAGATCTCATACTTTGCCCCCACATCGATTCCCCGGGTGGGTTCATCAAAGATAATCAGGTCCGGTTCGGAAGCCAGCCATTTTGCGATAATCACTTTCTGCTGATTTCCTCCGCTGAGGTTTTTCACCTTCTCAAACAGATCAGGTGTTTTAATCCTGATGCTTTTCCGGTAGTACTCGGCTTTTTCCGATTCAATCTTCCGGTTAACAACAAACAGATTTGAAATCCGCTGCAGAATGGATATGCTGATGTTTCCCTTGATATCAAAGTCCAGAAGAGCTCCCAGTTTTTTTCTGTCTTCCGGCAGGAGAGCTATGCCGTTATCAATGGCATGACGGGGAGAAAGGGGAACAAACTCTTCTCCCTTGAAGAGGATCTTTCCTTTTTCTATAGGCTTCGCTCCGAACAGAAGCTCGGCGGTTTCTGTCCTCCCTGCCCCAACCAGACCGGCGAATCCCAGGATCTCCCCCTTTCTCGCCTTGAAGCTGATATTCCTGACACCGTTTCCGGTAAGTCCCTGCACATCCAGCAGAACCTCATCGCTTACACAAGGTTTTCTTTCGGGAAATGTCTCCGTGAGATCCCGTCCCACCATCAGTTTGACAAGCTCATCCAGGTTAGTTTCTTTTGTTTTGATTGTGGAGATTTTCTTCCCATCCCGGAGAACCGTGATTCTATCGGACAACCGGAAGATCTCATCCATGCGATGAGAGATGTAAATGATGGTAACACCTGATTTTTTCAGCTTGTCTATCATCACAAAAAGGTGTTCTGTCTCCCCTTTTGTCAGAGGCGCTGTGGGCTCATCCATAATCAGGATTTTTGCTTTCAGAGACATCGCCTTGGCGATCTCCACTATCTGCTGATACCCTACGGTAAGGTCTTTTACCAACCCCATGGGATCTATGTTAATCTCAAGTTGCTTGAAGATTTTGTCTGCTTCTTTTGCCATGGCCGGCATATCGATAACCATCCCCTTCCGGATGGCTCTTCCCAGGAAGATGTTTTCCGCGACGCTTAACTCACCGACCAGGTTGAACTCCTGATAAATAACAGCAATACCGTTTTCCTCTGAAAGTTTCGGAGTCATAGAGGAAAACTCATTTCCATTGACGATAATCTCCCCCTGATTGGGGATTTCCGCACCGGAACAGGTCTTTATAAGGGTAGACTTTCCGGCTCCGTTTTCGCCCACCAGAGCATGGATCTCTCCGGGCATAACTTCGAATGAAACCCTGTCCAGGGCTATAACCCCCGGATATACTTTTGAAATATCATTTAACTGCAGGCAGGGTGTGATCGTATCTGACATGATTCGGGATCTCCTCAGTATCTTTAAAAGAAGAGGAGAGGCTGTCCCGAACCGGAATTTTCCTGTTCATGAGACAGCCCCTGTCTCAATTTCGCATAACTTTACATATACTCTTTATAGTTGCCCTGATTTACAGGAATAAAGGAGTGATAAACTCTGGAGTCGATAGGTTCGCCTTTATACATTTTCTCCAGCCAGCCGTAGATAATAACGGCCGTCTGCTCGGGAGTTCCTGTATACATAATGGATGAACGGCAGGCTTCATTTTTTGCCATGGCCGCCAGTTCAGGATCGGTGGCATCAGAAGCGAATACACCGATTTTATCATCCAGCATACCAGCTGCCTTAAATGCTTCGTTGGCACCGGCAGCTCCGCCGCCGCCGATAGAGCAGACGACCTGTATACCGGGATGAGCCTGAAGCATGGTTTCGGTAACAGTCATACCTTCAGAAGGAGTCAGTGCAGGAGCAGACGCTACAATTTCTGCACCAGGTGCCAATTTGGCAAGAGCGTCTTTAATACCATTTTCCCTTTCCAGGAGAATCTCAAGCTGGGGCCAGTTGATAACTGCCACTTCCGCTTTTCCGCCCAGTTTTTCATTAATCCACTCAGCTGCGGTAGTTCCGATCATGTAACCGGCATCATAGTTGTCCAAAAGGAACCTTACATCGCCGTTTTTCAGATCGCTATCGTATACAAAGACTTTGATATTGTCGGGAACATTGGCCAGAGCCGCATCAATAGCATTGTCATCCGCAGGGTGAACCATCAGGATATCAACTCCGCTGGCTACCAGATTTTCAATCTGACCAATCTGTTTTGAAGCATTGGAATCACAACCCAGATAGGTGAACTCTCCTCCGTTTTCCTTTATGACACTTTCCAGAGCTTTGGCTCTGGAAGCCCACACCTGATTGCTCAGATCCTGAACTGTCAACCCTACTTTCATGCCCCCGGATCCCTCTGATGATCCGGCACCTTCTCCCTGTCCGTTTGCAGAGAGCCCGAAGATGGTCAAAGCAAGCATCATGGCAAATACTACAATCTTTTTCATAAAAACCTCTTTTTGTTTTCTTGTCCTTTTTTTGATCCCACGAGCGTTCAAATCCTGAAAAGAACACAAAAAATCATCAGGATTTTCCGCTCCCGCTTTTTTTAAACTTTTTGAATTATTACTGAAAAACACACAGAAAATCGTTTGCGCAATCGATTTTCCAATAGTATCGCCGGTTTTTCCATTTGTCAATGGGAAATTTCAAAAATCGCTATCTCCCTTTTTTAATGAAACTTGACCTACATTTTTCCATGGTGTATCCTACGAAAAATCAATTATCAGAGGGAGGTTAACGAGAATGAGTGCATCCATGAAAGATGTGGCCAAACGTGCAGACGTCTCGATTTCCACAGTCTCCCACGTGATCAACAATACCCGGAAAGTCAATCCCGAAACAAAAGAGAAAGTGCTTCAGGCCATCAGGGACCTGGAATACAATGTGAACCCTGTTGCCCGGACATTAAGAAGCGGCAGTTCAAAAATGATCGGCGTAGTTGTATCCAACCTTTCCAACTCCTTTTTCCTGGATATTGCCCTGAGTATAGATAAGGTTCTGAAAGCCGAAGGTTATCAGCTTATATACATCAACTCCAGTGAAGACAAGGAAATAGAGCGGGAAAATATCGAGAGCCTTGTTATGCAGAATGTGGACGGGCTCATCATAGCTCCAGTCGGACAGGAGTGCGCCTACATGGAGTCGGTTATCGGCAGTAAATGCCCCAGTGTTTTCTTTGACCGCCTGCCGGATGGCTATGAAAGCGACTGTATCATGTCGACCAACTTCGAGGGTGCTTTTGATGGAACGGAACTTCTCATTCAGAAGGGACACAGGCAGATAGGCTTTATCGGATCCCATTTTGACGGAACCATGGAAGAAAGGATTTCCGGATACAAAGCGGCTCTGGAAAAACACGGAATACCAGTGGATGAGCAGTTGATTACCACCGGAAGCGGAGGGTCCCAGATGCTCAATGATTTGAGACAGGGCGATGGAAACAGGCTGGCACGCTATCTGATTGAAGAAAAAAAAATCACCGCCATGATCTGCGGAAACGATCTTTCAGCAGTGGGAGCCGTAAGTTTCCTGCTCCAGAACAACTACAAATTTCCAGAAGATGTAGCTGTAGTCACCTTTGACGATGCCTTCTGGCTTTCAATGACCTCTCCGGCTATTACCGCAGTAGATCAGGACAGAAAGGCCATTGGGACCACTGCGGCCAGGGTCCTTCTGGATAGAATCAACAAAATAGATTCGCCTTTCAATGAATACCGGATTCCCACAAACCTGATAATCCGTTCCTCCTGCTGATTCTCCCCCGTCGGGGCTGACAAATCAGCCCCGGTTTTCACCTTAACCGAGCGCCTCAGCCTGCTGCTGAAGAGCCAATATCCGTTTGGAAAAGTGTTTCTGAATACCCCTGTTTTCTATCATACCCAGAGGCGCACCGTTTTCATCCAGCACCGGAATTGTTTCCACCCTCTGAAGCTTCATGGATTCCATAACATCCGGGAGGGGTTGCTCTCCCGTACAGGAAACCCTGACCGGCTCCATCAGGTCATGAGCCAGGATCATGTCTGTCAGTTCTCTGGCAATAAAGGCATTTTTAATACCTTCAATGGATAAAATCCCTGTCAAACGGTTATCCTGATTGACCACGGGATAATAGAGATTATCCGCCTCACTGATTTCACTCAGAACCTGGTTAATGGGAGTGGATTCTTTAATCCTGGGGACAGACTGATTAACCACATCTCCCGCTTTACTTTTCAGGATCAGATCTTCTTCGGTGATATTCAGCCCGGCTTCACCCGCCTGATGAACCGCGTATTTAATAAACATGGGGCCTATCAGCTGTACCACAAAGGTGGATGCGGTAACTACAGTGATAATGGTATTTCCCAACTCTCCGGAAAACCTGTTGCCTGCCACAATGGAAAGACCGATAGCGACACCGGACTGACTGAAAAGGCATAAGGAGAGGTATTTGCGGACAGTAGGGACCGCTCCGGAAATAACTCCGCCAAGCCATGCTCCCAGCATTTTCCCGCCGCTTCTCCCGAAAAGGTATGCCAGAAGCAGCGCGATAATAGAGGGAGGAATAGAACCAAGATCCAGTTTCGCCCCGACAAAAACAAAGAAGAGTACATAAACGGGTGGAGCGATTTTTTCCATCAGCTTGAAAACTTCCTTGCTCTTTCTGGGCGCCACATTGGAAATAACCACTCCCATGACCATGGCAGAAAGGATCATATCCAGTTTCAGTACGGAAGAGAGTCCCAGGACAAGAAGAATCCCCCCGATGGAAAAGGTCAGGATCCGCTCCTCGTCCCGGTAATTCCTCAGAAGTTTGGCCAGTCCGTAACCGGCAAGCAGCCCGAGCAGAACGGCGCCCCCGATTTCATAGAATAGTTTAATAATTTCTGTTAGCAGACTGCCGCTTTCGCCTCCGGTGAGAATTCCGGCAACGCTGGAAACAATAGCAAAGAGAAAGAGAGCCAGAATATCGTCCAGCGCTACTATTCCTAAAAGAGTGGTAGTCAAAGGCCCCCTGGTCTTGTACTCCCACAGGACATCGGTGGTACCGGCCGCGGCAGTGGCGGATGAGACCGCTCCCAGAAGCAGCCCAAGAGCCAGAGCCAGCTTCAAATTGTGAAAGATCAGGAGAGAGATAAAGAAGACCAGCCCCCCCACCATAAAAAAAGCTCCCAATGCCTCCAGAAAGAGGATGGCAGTAAATTGCTTGCCGTACTTCTGAATGGTCTCTTTTTTCAGTTCTCCTCCGATGAGGAATCCGATCAACCCGAGAGCAAAATTGTTAAAAGGCTGGAATCTGTTCAGTGCCTCGGGAGATATAAGTTTGACACCTGTGGTTCCCACAAGGATACCGATTATGATATAACCCACAACCTGGGGAATCCGGATTTTCTGAAAAAGCCGTCCTCCGATGGTTCCTCCGAAAATGGCCACTCCCAGAAGAAGGAGAGTATTCAGTTCGTGTACATTGAAACCGGTAAAAACACCGGCGAATAGTTCTGACATCATCGTTTTCCTGTTATTTGTTTGATTTTGTTACCGAATCCCTGAAATAGGCAAAAACCTTTTCGGGATCTCCGCTTTTTACCAGATCCTCCAGAACCTGGGGATCTTTCAGAAGAGGAACAATCTGGGAGAGAAGCCGCACATGCCTCCTGTGATCCCCCTCTTTCAGGAGAATCATAATGACAATCCTGACAGGTTGATTATCGATAGACTCATAATCCGGAATTCCTTCCGGCTGGATTCCCACCAGGATGCCCGGTTTTTTCAGTTTGGCGTATCGCACATGGGGAATGCCTATCCCCAGTCCCAGACCTGTACTCATTAACTGTTCTCTGTAGAAAAGCTTTTCCGTCAGATCCTCTACATCCTCAACCAGCCCGCCGGTACCAGCCAGCTCAGCCAACTCAATAATAGCTTCAGTCTTCAAATTTGATTTAAGAGCAACAACCCGATCTTTGCTCATGAATTCCAGATATTCCATATTTTCTCTCCTGGGAAATTATTTTCTTTTTTTACCGGGAAGATCTGTCTTCCCGGGGACAAACTTTTTTTCACCGGTCTGTTTATGCATTCTTTCTTCCAGCCACTGGTCTATAGAGGATTGAAAAAACCGCCATTGCGCCCCTACTTTCACACAGGGGATATCATCTTCTGCCATTAATCTGTGTATGGTTTTTTCTGATACTTTCAAATATTTGGCAGTTTCTGCCAATGTCATGATATTTTGTCCCATACCTAACAGATACACCTTAATGTCCTTAATATCAATACTGAAAGCACTCATATTCTTTTATTGTCCTTTATTGTCCATTCAAATTTACGGTTTTACATAAAAAATGATCCTGTTCCCTCTCAATCTGTATAAAATTATATATATTTTTTTCACTATATACATTGACATATTCTTTACATAGTATTATTCATATATATAAATCTGATTTACAGAGAGGTTGAAAATGAAAAAATTGCTGATCATTGGCGGTGTCGCCGCAGGAGCTACTGCAGCAGCCAGAGCCAGAAGGCTCAATAAAGATATAGAAATCACCATGCTGGAAGCAGGACCGGACGTTTCTTTTGCCAACTGCGGGCTTCCCTATTATATAGGCGGAGATATCAAAAGCCGGAGCAAGCTGATTCTCCAGAGCCCGGAAAGTTTCAAGGACCAGTATGATGTAACTGTTCATACCATGACGGAAGCCAGGAGCATCAACAGAAAGGCCAAAACCGTCACGGCCATTAACCACGAAACAGGTGAAACCATAACCTATGAATATGACAAACTTATCCTTTCCCAGGGAGGAAAACCCTTTATTCCGGGGCTGGAAGGAGCAGATAACAAAAATGTTTTTTCACTCTGGACCCTGGAAGATATGGACCGGATCAACGATTTTATCGAAAATAACGCTCCCAAAGCAGCAGTGGTCGTCGGTGGAGGCTTTATTGGCCTGGAAATGGTGGAAGCTCTGAAAAAAAGGGGGCTGGATGTTCACAATGTGGAACTGGCTCCCCATGTGATGCCCATGATGGAAGGAGAAATTGCCGGTTTTCTGCAGGAAGAACTGGCAGCATTCCGCATAGGGGTACATACGGGAAGATCTGTCATAGCCATAAAGGAAGATGCGGTGGTTCTGGACAATGGAACAGAACTGAAAGCAGATATGGTACTCCTTTCTGTTGGGGTTCGTCCCACCCTGAAACTGGCAGAAGAGGCGGGACTGGAACTGGGAGAAGCCGGCGGTCTGCTGGTGAATGAACATCTGCAGACCTCTGATAAGGATATTTTTGCTGCTGGAGATATGGCCGAAATCGAACACAGGGTAATGAACCGGAAAGTCCGGATTCCTCTGGCGGGACCAGCCAACAGGCAGGGAAGAATTGCCGCAACCAACGCCCTTGCGGGGGAACATGGAAAGCTGATGCGGTACAAAGGAGCTCAGGGAACCTCGATTGTAAGGGTTTTCGAAGCGGTGGCCGGAACAACAGGTCTGAATCTCAAACAGGCCATGGATGCCGGTTTTGATGCCCAGGCTGTGGTTATCCATAAAGACAATCATGTAACCTATTACCCCGGATCGAAAATGGTTACCATCCATCTGGTCTACGACAGGGAAACCGGAAAGATTCTGGGAGCTCAAACCGCGGGATACGACGGAGTGGACAAGAGACTGGATGTCCTTTCAACAGCCATCAGCGCCGGGATAACCCTGGAAGATCTGAGCGAACTGGACCTTTCCTACGCGCCTCCCTTCGGCTCGGCCAATGATCCTGTCAATATGGCAGCCTTTGCCGGCCTTAACAGAATGAGCGGATACAGTCCCTCTCTGACCGCGGCAGAAGTGGAAGACTTTGTACGGAACAGGCAACTTGTTCTGGTGGATATCCAGGATTACTTCGCCCATCAGAAAGGTTCCGTTCAGGGAGCCCCCAACGTGCCGGCGGAAAAGGTTCTGGAAGCGCTACGGGAGATCCCCAAGGAAACGGCGGTCCTCATTTACGATGAAACCGGAAAAACCGCTCACAGAGTGGTACGCCAGCTGCTGCTCAACGGATACACAGGAGCCCATTATATCAGCGGCGGGTACCCCAGTCTGGAAAGGCATGCCCGGGCGGTGGGATTCGAATTCCTTCCGGTTCCAGTAAAAGCTCCGGAAGCCAGAAATCTGGATGAAACCGCAAATAAAGAGGAACGAACCGAATCATCCGGAACCTCTATCGATATGAACGGCCCGATAGTCATTGATGTCAGAACTCCCGAGGAGTTTGCCATGGGAGCTGTTCCCCATGCGGTAAATATCCCTCTGGATCAGCTGGCTCAGAGAATTGACGAACTGGGGTCCACCGACAGAGAGATCACCCTCTACTGTGCTTCCGGAGCCAGAAGCGCCTACGGACAGCGGATCCTTCTTCAAAGCGGCTATACCAATGTGAGAAACGGCGGCAGCGTTATGCAGATGATGGCCGGCTGATATCGGTCCGGATAAGAAATATTCACCGGAGCGGGTAATTCCGCTCCGGTTTTTTATGATCCGGACGTTCCTGTGCTGAAAAAACCAACCTGACCGAGAAGGTCCCGGGCCAGTTTTTCCAGCTCTTCAGAAACCCCTTGAAGTTCCTCTGCGGAGGCGGTATTTTCCTGTATGGTCTGGTCCAGCTGAAGGAGGGCCTGGTTGATCTGCCTGGTTCCATCATTCTGCTCATAGCTGCTGGAAGCGATCTCCTGGATCAGTTCCGTAGTCTGCCTGATATCCGGAACAACTTTGTCCAGCATATTCCCCGCTTCCCGGGCGATCTCCATGCTGCCGTGACTCAATTCCGTAATTTCAGAAGCCGCCTTCTGGCTCCTTTCAGCCAGCTTTCTGACTTCGTTGGCCACCACAGCAAATCCCTTACCCGACTCTCCGGCTCTGGCAGCTTCAATAGCCGCATTCAAAGCCAGCAGATTCGTCTGGCGGCTGATCTCGTCAATAATGGAGATTTTGGAAGATATCTGCTCCATGGCGTCTACGGTCTGCCTGACGGCTTTGCCCCCCTCATCCACATCTTTATAATTCTGCTTTGCCATATTCAGGGTTTGCGAGGCGTTATCCGAGTTATTCTGAATACTGGCGGCCATCTGTTCCATGGAGGCGGAAACCTCCTGGGAAGAGGCAGCCTGCCCGGAAGCTCCCGAACTGATCTGCCCCGAAAGCTGGGCAACCTGGCGGCTGTTGGTATGAACCTGGCAGGTTGTGCTTTGAATGGCATTAATGATTTCGATAAGTCTTCTCACCATATGAGACAGGGATTTTCCTGTAAGTCCGATTTCATCCTTTCTTTCAGCAAAGCTGAAAGACTGATCCAGAACACCCTTTGCCAGAAGATCTGCCTGCCCGGCGATCTCCTGGACTGGCCGGGAAAGGGAGCGGGAGAGAAAATAGATACAAACACCCGTCAGCAGAAGAAAAACAGCTACAAAAACGGAAACCATAATAACCATTCTGAAAAAAGGAGCCATAACCTCCTTTTCCGAAACAGCGATTGTCAGGATCCAGGGCTTTTCGATAAACATGATTTTCATAGGCGAGGCTATATGCCAGAAACCGTCCAGAATCAGTATGTTGTCAAAAGACTGCCTGGTATCCTGAAAAACGGGAAATGCATCGGCCAGAGGCTTTCCCAGATACTCATCCATGTACCCGATAATGGTTCCCCCGGATGTGTTAAGATAGGCAAAGCTCTCCGGATAGGGTTTGATAGCAGCCACTTCCTGCTGATACTCCCCCAGTTCCACTTCGTATCCGGCAACCCCGATACTGAACCCGTTATAGAGGATGGGGGCGCAGATACTGGAGACAAAACGGTTTCCGATATTTCCCCCGTAATCCCAGTAATAGGGCTCTGTAATCACCATCTTTTTCGACTGGTAAGGGTCATTGAACCAGCTGTCGTACTCAAAAGGATCGTAGTTCAGTCCGCGGGTATCCATATGGATTTCCTCCCCTTTCCAGGAACGGTACCCATGGCGGAACCAGCGGTCAAACTGTTCATTCTTCCCCAGATAATCAAATTCATCGACATATCCGGGAACAAGAAAAAACCACTGATTGAAAGCCATAAGATCCCCGTTGTCCTGAAAGGATCCAACCAGATAGGCATCCAGTATTTCACGGTTGTTTCTTACCCGGTGCTCTATGGCGGGAATGATCAGTTTGGTCATGGAGTTGGTCTTTATGGCAACAGGGTTCAGCTTGTCCTGAAAGGCAAGAGCCTGGGCGTAAGCCTGCTGACGGACCCGCTCAATGGTTTGTTCCTTGTAGACCCGAATGGACTGAAACAGAATAAAAACCGTAAGAAGAATCATTCCCGTACCTGCCAAAAGGGAGGTGAACAGGATCATTTTAAATTGAATCGAGTGCCTATTCCTCATTTTTTCTCTCCCGGATTCAAAGGAAATGCTGGCTGACAGGAAGAAAGACCTTTTTAAATTATAGGATCTCCCCGGGAAGAAAACGCCGATCCATCCCAAAGTACACCCATTTTCTATCTGTTCTTCACAGAATGTTCTCTCGAAGGAAAACCGAAAAACAATAGCAATCAGGTGTTGAATGTTTTACAATGGATATGACATCAGTCCAAGGGAGAATGATATGCCCCCCTATATATTAACCATAGGCCTCAATCCGGTCTGGCAGACAACTCTGGAATTTCCCCGATTGACAGTAGGAGAAGTGAACCGCAGCAGAAAATACACATCAAGCTGCGCCGGTAAAGGCTTCAATGTCACAAGAATCCTCCATCAGGCAAAGGTTCCCGTCAAACATCTGACTTTTGCAGACCCGCCCCACGGGGCTTTTTATACATCTGCTGTCAAACAGAAACTCCCCATAGACTTTATACCTTCTGTCACACCGGTCAGAGGCTGTATGACCCTGTTAGACAGATCGGCGGGAACAACTACTGAAATTGTTGAAAACGGAAGGGCGGTTCCCCCTGAAGCGGAAAGAGAAGTACTGGAGGCATATGCAAAACTCCTTCCCGATTCATCCATGGTTATTATATCCGGATCACACGCAGATGGATTTTCCGGTCATATTTATCCCGAGATGAGCCGTATGGCGAAAAATGCCGGAAAATATCTGATCCTGGATATCCGGGGAGAGGAACTTCAGGAGTGCCTGAAGTACAGTCCGGATCTGATAAAACCCAACAGGGAAGAGTTTTGTCAAACCTTCCTGAAGGGCGAAAACTATCATGAAGTGCCTGAAGCCAGACTGGAAGGGGCCATGCTGGGAGTGTACAACCACTGGCATACCTCGGTGATTCTCACCAATGGCACGGGAACAACTTTAATCTGCCACAAGGGAGAGCTTTCCCGCAGTCAGCCAGAGGTTCTGAATGACTGGGTGAATCCCATAGGCTGCGGTGATGCCTATACGGCGGGTCTGGCAGCCGGGATATTCAGGGGGAACGGAATCGATAAAGCTATTGAAAGGGCTGAAGAATTTGCCCGGCTGAATGCCATGAGCTTTATTCCCGGGGATATTCTGGGAATAGAAGCTTAAAGTGGTATTTCCCGCCCTCAGAGAAGACTGTACAATATCCTATGCTTATGAGAATACATCCGGAAACTGTCCGAAATAGTCCGGAAACAGAAAAAACCTGAGGGCGAAATGATCCGAAAAGCAACAATTGGAGATATGGAAGAGATTCTCGTCATTATCAGAAAAGCCGTTGTACTGATGCAGAGAAGCGGCAACGACCAATGGAACAGCAGCTATCCCTCTTACGAGGATTTCCACAAGGATATATCAGCCGGAGAACTGTTTGTTCATACAGCCGGTAATGGAGAGGTTCAATCGGTAATCTGCCTCAATCATTTTGAACCGGATGAATACGCCGGTGTGCAGTGGAAGTATAGCAAACCGGCTCTGGTGATACACAGGATGGCTGTAGCGCCCCGGTTTCATGGCAAAGGCCTGGCAAAGAAGCTTTTCAGTTTTGCAGAAGAAAGAGCCAGGGAGCTAAACCTCAACTACTTACGGTCAGACACCTGCAGCCGCAATGCCGGTATGAACAATCTTTTTAAAAGATCCGGTTATCGCTTTTCCGGAACAATTAGATTTCCGGGGTTTCAATACGATTATAACTGCTATGAAAAATATCTGGACACCCAAAGGAGCGGGAGATAAAAACCTATATTCCCAGTTTTTTCATTTTGCTCTGCAGAGTGGAGGGCTTCAGCCCCAGTCTCTCGGCAGCTCCGTCTTTACCGTAAATTTTCCCGCCGCAGGCCTGCAATGCTCCCCTGATATGGGCCGCCATGGCTTCATCCAGGGTAACAGCTCCGGCAGGGATACGTCCGGTTTTTTCTGCCGGAACATGATCGGTAAAAAGATGTTCCTTCCGGATCATGGTTCCTCCTGATACCACAGCGCCTCGGCGGATGTAATTATAAAGCTGCCGGACATTCCCGGGCCATCCGTAGGAAGCCAGAGCGTCCAGAGCACCACCGTCAATCTGCAGAAACGGATAATCTCCCGTACTCCGCAACTTTTGCACAAAATGCTCCGCCAGGAGGATCACATCCTCTCCCCGTTCCCTCAAGGGGGGCAGAAAGACAGGATACTCACTGAGCCTGTAGTAAAGGTCCTCCCGGAACTCCTTCTTCCGGACAGCCTCTTTCAAATCCACATGGCTGGCAGCGATAACGCGGACATTGCTGTAAACCGACTCTTCCCCGCCGACCCGTTCATAGACCCCCTCCTGAAGGGCCCGGAGGATTTTGGGCTGCAGTTCCAGAGGAAGATCCCCGATTTCATCGAGAAAGAGAGTCCCTCCGTGAGCCAGCTCAAACCGGCCTTTCTTTCTGCTTCCCGCGCCGGTGAAGGCGCCTTTTTCATGACCAAACAGCTCACTTTCCGCCAGAGAGGGGGTCAGAGCCGAACAGTTCAAGGCAATGAACGGCCCGTCATTCCGGGAGCTGAGGCGGTGGACCAGACGGGCAATCTCCTCCTTTCCTGTACCTGTCTCCCCCTGGATCAGCACCGAAAGGTCCGATCCGGCCACCATCTTCACCGAATCCAGAACAGCCTGCCAGGGACCGGAACGCCCCACCACATCCCGGAAAAGCCCGTTGTCCATCTGCAGAAGCAGATTCCTCTCTTCGGTCAGTTTTCGGCTCTGTTCCATGAGGTACCGTGATGTATCGTTCTGGGCCAGAACAATGGAAATCAGTTTGGATATGGAACTGATAAACCGTACAATTTCGGGTGTGTATTTCCGGCACTCCCGGTGATCCAGGGTAAGAAGTCCCACGGGGGAGTCTTCCAGATGGAGAGGGGCAATCATGCAGGAGTGCCCATCCGGCAAATCCAGAATTTCTTCATAGGTATCCATATGTTTTTCATCAACCGGAAACAGATAGGGCTCCTTCCGGGAAATCAGCTCTGCCAGATCTTTTCTGTCTTCAAGGTTTATGCTGAAATGCGCAATTGTCTCATTAAAAAGGGGGCCGTCGGCTTTCTGAACTGCCAGGGTTCTCTGATTGCTGAACTTCAGGATAACCGCCAGTTCATAGTCAACCAGTTCCTTGAGAGCATTCAGGATGATCTGCAGAAGCTCTTCTGCTGTGTTTTTAAAAATCGAAGGGTTCTCCATAATATGTCTCCCGGTCAGTCCGGATCACCGATATTTCAGTCCCACCGTAATATCGTTATAATATAACCGATATTTCGGTGATCCACCAAGAAAATTATTTCCCATTCCTTCAGAACCCGAGGATCACGAAAGAAATCGTCACCATAAATTATTTTATTTTGTTATTTTACATGATTTTATAAAATCATTTCAAATTTATTTTGCCTGAATGTTGTAAAATTCAAGATTTGGCACAGCTATTGCAATTATGTAAATGGATGCTAACAAAAAGAGGACTGGCATACCAATACAACAAGAAAATTTAAGTAAGGAGTTACGTATATGGAAAAAGAATTCAACATGCCCCTTCTGGGAGACGATTTCCCGGAGATTCAGGTGAATACCACCCATGGCCCCATGAACCTACCCGGAGATATGAAAGGAAAATGGTTCGTCCTGTTCAGCCACCCTGCAGACTTTACACCGGTTTGTACCACAGAGTTTGTAGGTTTTCAGAACAGAGTCAAGGATTTTGATGAGCTGGGTGTTCAGCTTATAGGCATGTCTGTAGACCAGGTTTTCAGTCACATCAAATGGATTGAGTGGATCAAGGAAAATCTGGATGTGGAGATAACCTATCCTGTTATCGCTGCAAACGACACAATTGCCAACAAACTGGGAATGCTCCATCCCGGAAAGGGAACCAATACGGTCCGTGCGGTTTTTGTAATAGACCCCAAAGGCAAAACAAGGCTTGTCCTGTATTACCCTCAGGAAATCGGAAGAAATATTGACGAAGTGGTGAGAGCTGTCAAAGCCATGATCACATCAGACAGCAACGGCGTGGCTGTTCCAGCCAACTGGCCGGAAAACGAACTGATCGGAGACAGAGTCATTATTCCTCCTCCCGGAAGCCAGAAAGATGCCGCTGAACGTCTTGCAAAATACGACGGCTACGACTGGTGGTTCTGCCATAAGGCATTGTAAAGAGCATACATTCCCTGCCTTCCTTCTTCCCGGAGAGGCAGGGTTGAGAAGGAGAGAGGCATCAGCACTCCCTTTCCGGCCCCTACAATCCGATGATTCCCATAAAAACCATTCCGGAAAAAACAGTAATACCCATCATTACAACAGTGGTATACCCGGCAAGTTTATGAAGGATCTTCTGCCTGTGAGCCTGACGGCTCCTGAGAATGCGCAGTCCCGCCAGAGGAGTCAGCATCAGAAGAAGACCTGTAAATGCCCCTAAAACTGCATGAAGAGACGTAAAATGCACCCCATTATAAATCTGCACCATTGTGGCAGCAAGGATCAGAGCAGTCAAACCGGATACACCGGCATAAATTCCCAGGCGTTTATGCACTTTAAAACGCCATTTTTTCTTTTTGAAAAACAGGGAAACCAGAATTCCTGCCAGCATGGCAAGGAAGGATGTGGACATCAGAACCGCATGGGATCTCCAGAGAATTTCATAGGCCAAAACATGTTCCTCCCCTAAAACAGAAGCATAACCGAAAGGTACAAAAAAGAGGATCTCCTACAATTCCGTAACCTTTGATTTTCCCAAAACCTGATAAAACGAATATTAATAATTTGGCATCGGAATTGCAAATACTTTTACCAGGAGGTCACAGATGCTGACACAAAAAGAGAACGTCCCCCTGGGAGAGGCCTGGGCGGATGAACAGTTTTCAAAAGTACTCAATTATCTTACGGGGGAAAGAATCTATACCAATGGCTCACTCAGGCTTATCTGGCTGGGAGCCCCCTACGTGGCCCTATACAGTGCATTGATCTACGAAAAAGACGGCGGCCCGGTCTGGGTCATGCACACAGAAGAAAAAACAGGTTTGATGAAAGGTCCCAGAACTCTGGAAGTACGAAAGGTGTTCTCGGCGTTTTCCCATCTGTGGCTGCAGGAAGATGATCCGGTATCCCGGAAATGGGGAGATATACTGAAAAGCATGGCACAGGATCCGGATCTCTGGTAGAGCAGACTATTCCAGGTCAGGAAACAGGGGCTCGATGGTTTTAAAAGCTCTGGCAAAAACGTCCATCCTCTCCCTGTAGTACCTGGATCTTTCCATATCGGGTTCAATTGTCTCTGTGATCCTGACAAACCGTTCCGCTGCGGAAAAGTCTTTAAATATTCCCGCTCCAACACCGCCGATGATGGCGGCTCCCATGGAGGTGGCTTCTTCCAGATGATTGGGAATTTCAACCGGAACCCCGAAAACATCGGCCAGAAGCCTGTTCCAAACCCGGCTTTTTGCCCCTCCTCCCATGAGTCTCAGACTGGGCATTTCCATTTCCCGCTGCATTATGTTCTTAATGAGTCCCAGATTCATGGAGATTCCCTCAAGAACAGCCCGACCCATCTGAGCATAGGTCGTATGCAGGCTCAATCCAAGAAAGACACCTTTTGCCTGACTGTTCCACCAGGGAGATCTTTCGCCCAGCAGATAGGGAAGAAAGAGAAGCCCTCCCGCTCCGGGCTGAGTTTTTTCAATTTCCCCGTCCAGCAGGGCAAAAAAGGATTTCCCCGATTGTTCGGCCAGAACTTTCAGTTCTCCTCCCAGTTCCTGTTTCAGCCAGGCCAGGGCGGAACCGGCTGTCTGCATGGTACCGCAGGGCTGATACAGACCTGTCACCGGGTGAGCCCAGGTAAAGGTCTTCATTTCAGGATCCTTCAGGGGTTCCAGGCTGGCAGTGGAGATCCAGGAAGAAGAGCCCAGGCAGTTATAGGAGATTCCCGGAGCCACACACCCGATTCCTATGGTAGCGCTTCCGCCATCACCGGCACCAGCAATAACAGGGATTCCCGCGGGCAGCCCCAGTTCCCGGGCCGCATCGGGCAATAGAGTTCCCGCCACACCATCTGACGGCATAAGTTCCGGAAGAAGGGATTCGTCGATTCCTGCAGCATCCAGGATGGTTTCAGACCATTTCAGGGTTTTCAGGTCCATCGCATTGGTTCCGGAAGCATCATTGTATTCAGCAATAAAATTCCCTGTCATTTTCAGGGTGATATAATCCTTGGCCTGAACCATTTTATATGTATCTTTAAAAATTTCCGGTTCGTTATCCCGTATCCACATCAGTTTGCTTAATGAATAGGAGGAGCTCGCCTTGTGTCCGGTAATCTGAAAGAAGGGATAGGCTCCTATGGCGTCTGTCAGAGAACGGGCCTGAACAGAACTCCTCTGATCGCTGTAGATCATGGAGTTTCTCAGAGGGTTGCCCTTTTTATCCACCACCAGACAGCCCTGCATCTGACCGCTGAAAGAGATTGCCTTTACAGCAGCAGTATCTTTGACACCCGCCAGCAGCTTTGCTGTTGAGTCTTTAACGGCTCTCCACCAGTCCTGCGGGTTCTGTTCTGCCCTGGCCCCGGGCATATATTGGGTTCCATACGACTCGGTACAGCTTCCAATCAGCTCTCCCGACTCTGAAAACAGACTGGCTTTATTACCTGATGTGCCCAGATCATGGGCGAGAATTAATTTTTCCATAAGTGATTTTACTACAGTTTTCCTCTGGGAGAAAACATAAATGCAAGAATTTGAAGCCTTTTGGAAATCATTTTGAAAGCAGAATTTTGGGTAAAGTATAATTTTTTTTTGTGAAGGAGGAACACAGAGAAGGAAGGAATCAGCGAATTAAGCTAACATTCTCTGTGTGTACATGTTCGACAAAAATGGTATCGAGGCAGACATTTTTAATATCGTTCATTCTGTTACGTATTTTACAGAACTCTTCCCAGGTGATATCTTTCCATTCATTCCCCATGCAGTGCCACACCACAAAAACCATTTTTATGGTGTTCAGATAGGACCGGAAAGGTTTGGCATTTTCCCGGATCCAGTCAAGGGCTTCTTTTGTTTTCGCCTCATAATTGGAAAGATGCCTGCTGTCGAGATGCCATTGCAGCTCATTCATCTGAATCTCCTTATCCAGAAGCAGAAAGTCACAGTCCTGGTTATCCTGGTAATAGTGGAGATAATACTGAATGTATTCGAAGGTTTTCTGATCAGGTTCCAATTCACAAAACATGACCCCTCCTTGTCAGATTTCATAATAGATAAGAAGAGATTTTAGTCAAGACCAAATTGTATGATATTCTGAAAAACGGATCAAAAGGGTTGCATAGGAAAAAGAAAAGAGTTTTTCGCCAGAACCGTACCGCTGAAAGCTACTGCAAATAATACCGGGGGCCCGTCATGTCCTGAGGGGAGAACCGGTTTAAAAAACCCGGCAGCATCTCACGACTCAGAGGACGGGAAATCAGATACCCCTGAATATAGTCACATCCCAGCTGCCGCAAGGTATCCCGCTGGTCCTCCTTCTCCACTCCTTCGGCAATCGTCTTCATTCCCAGGTCCTTTGCCATATGAATAATGGTCTGGACAAGCTTCAAACTGGATGAAGAGTCCTCCATGGTCATAATAAAGGAGCGGTCCACCTTCAGTATTTTCAGGGGGAACTTATTCAAATAGGACAGAGAGGAGTAACCTGTACCAAAATCGTCCAGTTCAATGACTATCCCCATCTCATCAATGCGGCTCAGCTGCAGAGAAACCAGTTCGAAATCCTTGATCAGAGTTCCTTCGGTCACTTCTATGGCGATCCAGCCGGGAGAACACCCAGTCTCTTCCAGAGCCTTTTTCAGAAGGGTATCGAGGCCTTCGGAACAGTGGAAGTCCCGGGATGAAACATTGATAGCACAGCGGATAGGGGTCAACTGATCCCGGTTCAGCAGTTGTGCCTGCCTGCAGACCTGATTCAGTAGCCACTGGGTGATCCTCGTAATAAATCCGGTTTCCTCGGCGATGGGGATAAATTCCGCCGGAGAAATGGATCCATGATCATGGTGATCCCATCTAATAAGAGCTTCCATTCCGTATATCTGCCCGGTCTCTGCACAGACGATGGGCTGATAGTGAATCTGCATGGAATCGCTTCCCAGGGCTTTATGCATATCATTTTCCAATAGCCATCGCCTTTTTTCACAGGACCCCATGGAAGACTCATAACATACAGACCGGGCCTTTCCCCCGTTTTTGGCATGATACATGGCAATGTCGGCCCTCTGAATCAGATCATCTGGCATGGTACAGCAGTTGCGGTCCAGAAAGCTGACTCCTATGCTCGCAGTAATATAGATGGTGTGCCCTTCCAGAATATAGGGTTTACTGATCTGATGATTAATCCTTTCCAGTATTTTATCCACATCTTCCATGCGGGAAATCCCGTCCAGGAGAATCACAAATTCATCTCCTCCGATTCTGGAAACAAGATCCAGAGGCCGTACGCAGAACATCAGCCTTTCCGCTATGGATTTTAAAAGCAGGTCCCCCGTACTGTGGCCGAAAGTATCATTCACATGTTTAAAGCCATCAAAATCCAGATAAAGAAGAGTAAAGCTGAAGTCCTCATCACGCTCTGCCCTGTGCAGGGCCTCCTGAATCCGCTCTCTCAGCTTCATCCTGTTGGGGAGATTTGTCAGTTCGTCATGAAAGGCATTATAACGAAGCCGCTCCTGAAGGCGGCGGCTGTTGGAGATATCCGTATGAGAGCCGGCCATCCTGATATCAATGCCCTCGTCATTCCTGAATGCCAGCCCCCGGGTAAGAATCCACTTCAAACCGGAGATGCGGTTAATAACTCTGTATTCAACCGAAAAGAGAGGTGTTTCTCCTTTCAGGTGATCCTGCAGGCTCTGGCGGACCCTTTCCCGGTCCTCGGGAAGAATCGACTCCAGCCAGGCTTTCATACTCTCCACCTGCTCTGTTTTGTCTATTCCCAGAATCTCATTCCAGCGGTTGGAAACATACAGTTCGTCAGACTGGATGTTCCAGTCCCAAATGGCATCATTGGCACCGTCCACAGCAAGCTGAAACCTTCTGTTGCTCTCGGTAAGACTGTCATTGGCTTTGATCAGAGAGTCCATGGCCTGTTCTTTCTCTTTCCTCATGGCCAGCAGCAGATGCCGTGATATATTCAGCTTTGCAACCAGATCCGAGAGTTCGTCCTTTCCGTTATCCACAACAGGGTCGGAATCTTCCAGAGAAACGAGATTCTCCACAGAACGGCCGATGGTCATAAATCTGTGATGGAGTTTTTTTCCCGATATATAACTGAAGAAAAGAACAAACAGCAAGGAGATCAGAGAAATCAGAAGAAAGGTCCTGTCTTCCCGGACAACAACAGATCCTCCTTCCTTGTTTGTAAAATGATTTACCAGAAAAAACAGAATAGGCAGGACTCCGATAAACAGATAGAGATAAAGGTATTTCTTGAAAAGTTTCATCCCGTTTCCCGATAGGGAGATTCTCCCTTTTTTCAACAGCCAGAACAGAAGCTGATACATGTGAACCGGATTTCACCATGGCGGGAATCCGGTTGTCAAACCGTTCTGTCATAAATAAACAAATGCCCCGTAAGAGCCTTATATTGAATGGTAATCATTGATAAACACGTATTCAAGAAAGAAATTAAATTTCTTTCCTCTTGACCACAAGAGGCTTTAAAAGATTCAATACTGTCATATGAACCTTGTTATAAAAGCCCTGAGCGGAATCTTCATCCCCATCATTCTGGGAATGCTATGCAGAGAAACCGGGTATATTAAAGCGGCAGAACGTCCCGTCATTCAGAAATTCGCCATTCGAATAGCTATCCCCTTTATGGCATTCGACTCATTAAGAAAAATAACCCCTACAACCGCCGGCCAATTCCTGCCTATGTCCATGGGAGTATTTGTGATGCTGGGCGCTGCCTGGCTGATCTTCCAGCTGCTTTTAAAACTCTTTAAAAACAATGAATGGATTCAAAGATACAAAGCCGAGCTGACTCTTCTGTTTTTCGGGGGCAATGTAGGATACATCTGCTGGCAGATTCAAAATATTCTCATAGGCCCGGAAGGGTTGCAGCGAGGGCTGTTTTTTACAACCTTCTACTGGCCGGCCACATTCCTCTATGGTTTGCTGACCGTTAAAGTCATGGGGCTCCACAAAAAAAACGATTTCAATAAAAAAGAGATCGCCATGAATATCACAGGAACTCTTATCATGATACTGGCCGGTCTTCTGGCCGGGATCAACCAGGTTCCTCTCCCCGAATGGCTGACCAGTGTAACAGGCACCTTCGGCAGTATGGGAATTCCTGTGATACTCTTTGGCATGGGACTTTCCATTTCGCTGAAAGAGGCTTTCAAGTCTATCAAACCGTTTATCTTTTTTCTTCTACTCCGCCTCTCCGTATGGATACTCGTAGCGGTTCTGATGATGAAGCTCCCTTTTTACGATGCCTACTCCCGTCAGGTTCTGATCATCAACGCCCTGGCCCCTCTGGGAGTTGCCTCCCTTATTCTGACAGACGTATTTAATATGGATTCCGAGATCACAGCTCATGCCATAGCGGTTTCCACGGTTTTCTATCTGCTTTTTCTTCCTCTGCTATTTGTTTTCTGGCCCGGCTGATTTGCGTCTCTTGTTTCTGTACAGATCCTTGTCTGCCCGGTTCAGCATCAGAATCTCATCATCCCCCTCGCGGAATGATGCGATGCCGAAACTGGCGGAAATGCAGCCGAGATCTTCAAAAGGTTCTTCCCTGAGGGCATGCTGAAGTTTACCTACAACCTCATGGGCCTGTTCCTCTTTCAGATCAGGGCAGATAATCAGAAATTCATCTCCACCCCAACGCCCCAGGGTATCTGAGCAGCGGATATGCTGCTTCAGAATACCGGCATAGGCGCACAGGTAGCGGTCTCCCGTACTATGCCCGTAAAGATCATTGATTTTCTTAAAACCGTCCAGATCTGAAAGGAGAATTGTGAACAATCGGTCTCCTCTCCTGGAAAGGCGTATTTCATAGGAAAAAACCTCATCCAGTTTCATCCGGTTGGAAATTCCTGTCAGTTTATCCGTCACAGACAGGGCCTCGACTTTTTTTCTGTCGGTTATGTCCTGGCCGATCAGGGTATAGCCGATTTTTTCTTTTTCCAGATTATAGCTGGGAGAAATCTGATATTTCATCCAGTAACAGGTTCCGTCTTTTTTCCTGTTGCAGATCTCTCCTTCCACTATCTGATTGTCCTTCAGAAGGCTCCTTCTGTGTTCAAACCACTCTTCCTGAATGGAAGGATCCACAAGTTCTTTCAGACGCCGCCCCAATATCTCATTTTTGTCAAAACCGCTCACCCGGCACAGAGCTTCCGAGACTTTGGTAATAATCCAGTCGCAGTTGAACTTCAAAGTCAGAATATTCCTGTCCACCATGGAGATATACTCTGACAACTCTCCCTGAAGCTTTTGCCTTAACAGGATTTCCCTGTTTAGCCTAAAATAGGATCGGAGGAATATCAGACTGATAACGACCCCCATCAGAACAACCAGCAGAACCCACTTCAGAATATCCCGGGTTCGCACACCGAAATCATATTCCACCGAATAGTATTTCCCAAAGATCGCATTCTGTTCCGCCTGAGTAATACTGTCGAGTCCTTTATTAATGATCGAAACCAGTTCGGGCCAGTCACTCCGGACAGCCATCGCATTGCTGTGGTTTCCGAAAGGTGCGGGTGCTGCGACTTTCAAATCATAAAGATGCTCTTTATTGATGAGATAACTGCCAGTAGCCAGATTCTCCACAAAACCGTCCACTTCTCCCACAGCCAGAGCTTTCATGGAGTCGAATGTAGCATCAGGCCCATCGTAAACCCTGAGGCGGATTTCCGGATAGTTTCTTGACAGGAGATCCTGCATGTAAAAGCCATACTGTACAGAGAGGGTTTTTCCGGCAAAATCTTTCAGATCCGAAATAAAAGGCGAATCCTTTCTTGTAAAAATAACCCAGGGAGGAGAGATATACTCCCGGGTGAACAACATGAACCTGGCTCTCTCTTCCGTAATTTTTGCCGTTGGCAGCAGATCAATACACTCTTTTCTTTTCAGACAATCCAGGGCTTCGCTCCAGGAAAATTCCCGGGGCGATATGAACTCATAGGAAATGCTATAGGTATTAAATATCTGCTGAATCAGATCCAAAGAGATCCCGCTGAACTCCCCATCTTCGCAGATCATGAAAGGCGGCCAGTCCCCTACCCGGATCCTGACCGTATTTTTTTCCTTTAACCACTGCTGTTCTTTCTCTGTAAGTTCAGGAAAACTCTGACCATGGGAGAAGGCCCCTGTCAAAAGGGCGAAAAGAGTAAAACTGAGCAATAAAACCCGGTTTTTCATGGATCCTCCGTACTTTCCGGGAAGCAGAAACAAAGGGAGTCATTATTAAATTATAGACAATGGATTCCTGAATTGCGAAAACTTCCCTTTATGAAACTTGTAAAAAAATGAGAAATGCCCCAAAATACCAAACATATATCCATACAACAAACTTATGTTTGGATTTTTTTTATATAAGAGCAGGAGTATGACAAAAAGAGAAAAGGAAATTCTGGATATTCTGAAAACCCGACCTATGATCTCCCAGAAAGATCTGGCCAAGCGTCTGGGGATCACACGCTCCTCTGTTGCCGGTCATATTATGAATCTGACAAACAAGGGATTGATTCTCGGAAAAGGGTATATCATAAAACAATCTCCCTATGCGGTAGCCATCGGAGGAGCCAATATGGATATTCAGGGATTTCCCGCAGGGGCTCTGGTACCCCGAGACTCCAATCCCGGGAAGGTCAGGATATCCTGCGGCGGTGTAGCCAGGAATATTTCTGAAAATCTGGCCCGGCTGGGCGTGGATGTCAAACTTCTGACTGTTCTGGGAGCTGATTCCCATGGGCATCAGCTGATCCGGGAGACCCAGAATGCCGGAGTGGATATGAGTGAAGCTCTCATCCTTCCCGGAGAGACCACATCCACATACCTTTCTATCCTGGATGACAGAGGAGACATGGCTCTGGCTCTTTCGGGAATGGAGATAATGAACAGCCTCAACCGCGAATATATCCGTTCCCGGAACCGCACCATTGCCAATGCATCGCTCATCATTCTGGATGCCAATCTGTCTGCACCAGTACTTGAACATATAACAAAAACCTACAGTCACATCCCCATACTGGCCGATCCTGTCTCCTCTTCCAAGGTGGAGCGTTTCTCAAACTGTCTCTCCGGAATACACACCCTGAAGCCCAATGCTATGGAAGCCGGCATGATCAGCGGCGTATCCTGTACAGAAGAGAAGGGGCTGAGGGACACAGCAGAAGCTCTTCTCAAAAAGGGCGTGAAAAACGTGGTGATCAGCCGGAATGACAGGGGGATTTTCTTTTTAAGCCATGCCGAAGAGATACAGATGCCCAATCCGGAAAAACTCCCCGGGACTCCGGTAAATGCCACCGGAGCGGGAGATGCCTTTCTGGCAGGCCTGGCATGGAGCCTGATGGCAGGAGAGCCTGCAGAAGAACAGCTGAAAAAAGGATTGGCCGCTTCGGCCCTGACTCTCTGTCATGAGAATACAATCAATCCGGAAATTTCAGCTGAAAAGATAGAACTGATTATCAAGGAGAATTATTCATGACCAACAGTTACCTGGATATTGCACCGGAAGTACAGAAAGCCCTGAAAGAGGGAAAACCGGTGGTTGCCCTGGAATCCACCATCATTTCCCATGGCATGCCCTACCCCCAGAATGTGGAAACCGCTAAAAATGTGGAAAATATCATCCGGGAGAATGGCGCAGTTCCTGCGACCATTGCCATTCTGAAGGGCCGCCTCAAAGCCGGACTCCTTCCGGAAGATCTGGACTATCTGGGCCAGGCAGGCACGAAGGTAACAAAAGTCAGCCGGAGAGATATACCCTTTATGGTCGCTTCGGAAAAAGACGGAGCTACCACTGTGGCCTCCACCATGATCATTGCATCCATGGCGGGAATCAGAATATTTGCCACCGGGGGAATCGGAGGCGTTCACAGGGGAGCCCAGGAGACATTTGACATATCTGCAGACCTGCAGGAGCTGGCCCATACGGAGGTTGCCGTCTTCTGCGCCGGTGCCAAATCAATACTCGATATCGGGTTGACCCTGGAGTATCTGGAAACCCATGGCGTTCCGGTTATCGGTTTGGGCACGGAAGAGATGCCCGCCTTCTATACCAGAAGGAGCGGATTCCAGGTGGATTACCGGATCGATACGGAAGAAGAGATCGCCCGGGCTCTGAAAGCCAAATGGGATCTGGGTCTCAAGGGAGGCGCTGTTATTGCCAATCCCATTCCCCCAGAGAAATCCATGGACGAGAAGGTTATAAACCAGGCCATAGAGCAGGCCCTCTCCGAGATGAACCAGCAGGGGATCAAAGGAAAAGAATCCACCCCTTTTCTTCTGGCCAGAGTGGCGGAACTTACTGGCGGAGACAGCCTGGACTCCAACATTCAGCTGGTTTATAACAATGCCAGAGTGGCAGCCCGTACAGCATCAGCACTGGCCCGGCTCAGCTGAAAAAGAGAGAAGAACCTCATGCATACAGTACCAGTTTCCTGCAACAAGGATTGCGGAGGGGGATGCCCCCTCCTGGCTCATATTGACAAGGGGATAATTACCCGGATTACCAGCAACCCTGAGGGGACCCCTTATATGAAGGGATGCCGGAAAGGATTCAGAGCCATGGATCTGGATTACCATCCCGACCGGATTCTCCGTCCTCTTGTCCGCAAGGAGAATTCCCCCAGGATTTTTACTTCTGTAAAGGATGCGAAAGCCTTTTTTAGAGAAGCCTCCTGGGAAGAAGCCCTGGACCTGGCGGCAAACCGGCTCAAGGAGTTTAAAAGCCGGAATGGCTGCACCTCTTTGCTGGACCTTTCCAGCGGCGGTGGCTGTCGGGGGGCATTCCATCACAACAGCAAGTTGACATCACGGTTTCTGACTCTCTGGGGAGGAGCCGCCAGAACAGAGAGCAACTACAGCAACGGAGCCGCCTCTTTTGCTCAGCCCTATGTGTTCGGATCGGCCCATACAGGGATGGATGCGGGAAACCTGACCGCATCAGAGCTGATCATCCTGTGGGGGTACAATGCCCTGGATACCCGGTTCGGCTGTGAAATGCCTCCCCGCCTTATGGAAGCCAAAAAACGGGGTATTCCCATTGTCGTAATAGATCCCAGGAATACCAGAACGGCAAAAAACCTGGGGACCTGGTGGATTCCTGTCAAACCGGGCAGCGATACGGCTCTTATGGGGGCAGTCCTTTATCACATTATAAGAAATGATCTGCAGGACCATCAGTTTATCGAAAAATACAGCATAGGTTTTCCCGAACTGAAGGCCTATGTTACCGGTGAGATCGATGGGGTGGCGAAATCTCCACAATGGGCATCCCCCATATGCGGCGTCCCTGAAGAGGATATCATACGCCTGGCAGATATGTACGCCCGGATCAAACCGGCGGCGCTCCTGCCGGGCCTTTCCCTGCAGCGGACCCTGGGAGGAGAAGAATCTATCCGCATGACAGCAGCCCTCCAGCTGGCTACGGGGAATACAGGGATTCCCGGCGGATCCTCAGGCGGAATGTTCTGGGGCAGAATGCCCAGGCCCTATTGTCCTTCGGTCCCTGTTCCTCCAAACAGTGATCCCTCATTCCCTGTCTATATCTGGCCGGATGTTATCCTGGAAGGGAAATTCCGGGAAAGGGACTATCGTATAAAAGGGGCCTATATAACCGGGAGCAATCTTCTGGCCCAGGGCAGTGATATCCCAAAGAACATCCGGGCCCTAAGCTCTCTGGAGCTGATCATTGGTCATGATTTTTTCCTGACTCCCACCATGGCCATGTGCGATATTATCTTCCCGGCCGCCACCTTTCTGGAACGAAACGATGTTGTATCTCCCGCCGGGAATTTCCTCCTCTGGTCCGCCAAAGCATCAGAACCGCGGGAAGGAGTCAAAACAGATTATCAGATTTTTTCAGAACTGGCGGACAGGCTGGGTTTTGCAGCAGAATACACCGAGGGGCGCAGCGCCGAAGAGTGGCTGGACCATCTTTTATCCAAATCAGACATTCCCGATATAGCCGCCTTTAAAAGAACCGGCATTTATATGGGAAAGGAACAGAGCCGTGTGGGCCTTTCGGATTTCATCAATGATCCTGCCGGGAAGCCATTAAACACGCCCTCAGGAAAAATCGAGGTATCTTCCCGGAAATATGAAGACTGGGGATTCCCCGCATACCCCCATTTCAGAACCCCTGCTCCGGATTCCCTGGAGTATCCTTTTTCACTGATATCACCCCACCCTCTGGAGGGAACCCACTCCCAGTTCGGGAATGTAAAGGACTTCCGGAAGGACGAGGATATGGCTGTCTGGATCCATCCGGACGATGCAGAGGAGAAGGGAATCTCCCAGGGAGAAACAGTCCACCTTTTCAGCAGCATCGGAGAAATGCAAATCCCGGCGAGGATTACAGAAGAGATCAAGCGGGGCTGCCTCTCCCTGAACGAGGGACTCTGGCCTCAATTGATTGAAAAAGAGGGCCGTATAATCGAAATCGGGGGCTCAGTCAACCAGTTAACCTCCACCATCCCGACCATGCCCAGCTACTCCTCCCGGACACATACGGTGTTTGTTCAGATAAAAAAGCTCTAGATTTGCAAAGTAGACCAGATAGACCAGCTATGGTATAATAAACCAACTGGAGGTATTATTAATGATTGTTAATATATCTGAAGCAAAAACTCAGCTATCCAAGCTGGTTGATATGGTTTATCACGGAGAAACTGTTGTTATAGCAAAAAACAATACGCCTCTGGTTGATCTTGTTCCCCACAAACAATCAGGAAAAAGAACTCTGGGGCTTCTCAAAGGGAAAATTCATATACCTGAAAACTTTGATGATGAAGATCAGGAAGTAAACGACCTTTTCTATAATTCCGACTTATGAAAATATTAATTGATACACACATATTACTATGGGCTCTATCAGAACCGGAAAAGCTTCCTGAAAGCTATAGAAATGAACTGGAAAGCCAGGCCAATCGGGTTTTTGTCAGTGCCGTAAGCATAGCAGAAATTATGATAAAACAGTCTATTGGCAAACTGACAATTGAAGAGAATCTGATAAAAATCATAGAGGAAAGTCAGTTTGAGTTTCTAGACTTCTCTCCGGTTGCCGCTTCGCTTTTAAAGGATTTACCTTTTCATCACAAAGACCCATTCGACAGGATGCTCATTTCCCAGGTCATAGAGTACGGTCTGGTATTTATGACAATGGATGAGAAGATCAGGAAATACGACTGTAGAATTTTTAATGCATAAACAATTCTGGTCAACAAGAATGCCACAGGCTGGAAGTGGGATTAAGTTTGTATTTCTAGCGGGATGAATCGTTTTTTATTTAAAAATCCAGAACTTGAAGCCCTGGAATGTCTTTAAAGTGTTTGTCACGGCTCACAAGTATGGCTCCTGAATTCAGAGAGACAGCAGCAATCCATAAATCATTAGAAGGGATAGGCGTTCCCTTCTTTCTGAGCTCACTGACCAGGAATCCATAGCGAAAAGCGACATCCTTATTGATATTTTCTATAAAAATTCCCGGTTTTGAAAGAAACTTATCCAATTGGATAATATTTCGATCATGAAATTTTCCCTGTTGAAATCCGGAATACAATTCTCCAAGGACTGTTACCGGGATATGCACTTCCTCTGCATTTTCAAGGAGATTATGAATTCTTTTTTCCCCATTCATCAATGCTGTATAAGCATTCGTATCTATACAGAGCCTCATCTTTCAACTCCATATTTCATCATCTATGTCTTCAAAGATTGCCGTGTTCTTTTCAAATTCATCAAACTCTTCTTGACTCCATAATCCTGCCAAGTCAGAGAGATCTCTTTTTTTATTCTCATTCTCAGACAGTCCTAAAGCTTCCAGCAAAATAACCTGAATCGTTTTATTCAAGCTATTATGATTTTTTTTTGCAAGAGACCTTAGTTGATGGTCCAACACCTCCGGCATATCTCTTAGAGTGATCTGACTCATAAAACACCTCTTTGACTCATACTGTACCTCAATTGTAATTTTAAAAAATTTAAATGTCAATTTTCATAGTTTTTAACAGCTATGTAAAAGGATTTCATTAGCATTGTCTCTGCATTATCTATTACACTCTTCATATAGAATTGAAAAGAACAAGTGGCATCAAATGAATATAAACAAACTGAAACAGGCGGAGGCCCTCTTTCTGGACCGGTATCCCGGAGGATTCGAGGATCCGGAAATGGCGGCGATCGGGAAGAAGCATAAAATGGACAAGCTGGTACCCCGGGCGCAGGAGCAGTTTGCAGAAGATGCCTTCGGCAATCCCGGAACCCTGAGTGAAAACCTGGTAAAGTTTGTCAGTGCCTCCAGCCTGGTCTCGGTGTTTGAAAAACCCCGTTTCCGGGACTTTGTCCGCTCCCTGAACAGCCGCGACCTGAATGAACTGACAGAAGGGCTTCATGAAATGCTCTATCTGGATGAAGAGACGGGATTCAACCGTTATCTGAATGTTCTGAAAATGGGAAAACTGGCCAAGTGGACCCTTATGAGCGTCATTCCCGCTTACGTCCGGCCAACTGAGGAGGTCTTTATAAAACCGACTACGGTTAAAAATATTCTAACCGTTTTCGAAGTGGAAGATCTTGTATATTCGCCAAAGCCGAGTTATGACTTTTACCGCCGATACAGGGACCTTATCAATGAGATGAAAAAAGAAGTGAGTCCGTTACTGTCTCCCAGTAACCCGGCCTTTTCCGGATTTCTGATGATGACTATGGAACAGCTGAAATTGCGAGTTTAGAAAAACATCATCTCATGAGTCTCGGGGGTGCCATAATCGGGGATGCGGTCCAGTTTAAGCCCTTCTCCCTTCAAACAGGTTCTGACAATTTTCTGATTGAACGGATGGGTATCCGGATCATTCAGATACTGATCAATAGGCATCCAGTGTGCTTCCAGAATTTCTTTGGGATCAGGCTGAATATCAAAAGTCAGGGGTTTGAGCTTACAGACAAAATAGATGTCCGATTTGCCGTAGCGGTATCCGTGCCAGTGACGGAAACAGCTGAGGTACTGAAACTCGGTTCGGATTCCGGTTTCCTCAAAGATCTCCCTGACAACCGCATCGGCAATATGTTCCCCCTGATCCAGAGCCCCTCCGGGAAGCTTGTAGTGCTTTCTGGTATGGTACTTCTCCTGAACCACCAGGATTCTGTTATCATCATCCATAACAACCCCACCCGCTCCGATATAATGGGTCGCATAAGCAGGAACAAACGCCTTGGGAGAAATTTTCATAACCAGCTGAAGATAATTTTCACCGGCGTGGTGATAACGGCATCCCGCTGCAACAGCAACAGGAACCAGCGGAGACTTTTCAATGGGAATGGTGATCCACAAAGTCATTCGTCCGTCTTTTTTCAGCTCCTGAATGGTGTCGTGCAGCAACTCAGCAAACTGATCCGCCTTTTCGGGAAGGGCTGAACTCTCTATTATTGCCCCGTTAAAGGGATTGATTTCATATTCCAATACTGACATACCTTAAGATATACTGATTTCCTGATCTGCTCAATATGTATCTCACCTGTATACTAAACGTATTCCTATCATTTCCCCATCAGGCAAAAGAAAGACCTTTCATCATAGCAATTTATTCCCCGGAAAATGCGGGCATAAGACCATAACCTAGTTTTTTACTAGGAATTGAGTTGATCATTCGTTCAACTCACTGTATAATCGATAAAAAAGGTTCGATTCGTCTCCTTTTATTATAAAACCCGATATGGAGGAATACATGAAAAAGATATTGACTGTTCTTATTGCTTTAACAGTTTTCGCAGCTACGGCTTTTACAGAAGGCCAGCAGGAAGCGTCTTCCCCTGAAGCAAAATATGCCGATGGTATTTACTTTGCCCAGGAAGATCAGTTCAGCAAATCCGGTTGGAAATATAACGTAACTCTGGAAGTCGATGGCGGTGAAATTGTCAAAGCTGTATGGAACGGCGCCAACATTAACGCCGGACCCGATAAGGTGAGCCTTTCCAAATCCGGCAAATACGGCATGGTTAAGAATGGGGGAGCATCCGCCCCCTGGTACGAACAGGCAGCAGCGGCAGAAGCCTACCTTCTGAAAACCCAGGATCCCGCAGCTATCACCTACAAGGATGACGCGGGACATACTGACGCTTTTTCCGGAGCCTCTATCCATGTTATCGAATTCTTCACACTTGCCGAAAAAGCCCTGGCTGCCGGTCCTGTGGGATATGGTCCCTACAAAGACGGAGCTTACCATGCCGAACAACCCGCATTCGATCACGGGTACAAATACTTTGTAGACGTAACGGTTATCAGCGGTTATATCGTAGCAGTAAACTGGGACGGCCTTGCCGAAGACGGAACCAGCAACAAAGCCCAGAAATCCATGGATGGCGAATACGGTATGATGAAAAACGGCGGCGCCATGGCTCCCTGGTTTGAACAGGCTGCTGCTGTGGAAGCCAATCTCCTGGCAACTCAGGATACCGAAATGCCTGATGCTGTTTCCGGAGCCACCATCGGTCTGGATCCTTTCTACGCTCTTTTAAACGAAGCTCTGGCATCAGCCAAAAAGTAAGAGTAAAAACCATTTAGAAAAGTGTTCAGGCACCTCCACCCGGGGTGCCTTTTTTATTCGGTTGTATCCTGATAGAGATTGGAGAGTTCGATTCTGCTGTGGACTCCTGTTTTGGAGTATATTTTCAGCACATGATTCTTTACAGTCCCGGGGGAAATAAAAAGTTTTTCTCCGATATCCTTAATATTCAGCCCCTTCAGAAGGAGAAAAAGAACCTCCTCTTCCCGCTCGGAGATTCCGTATATTTCAGAAAATGACTTTTTGCCGGCAATCCCGTCATCAATAATGGTCTTTTCTTCTTCCTCATCTTCTACCTGATAACGCAGCACAAACTCCACAGTACCAAAACAGATAATATCATCCTCTTTCAGACGGGTTTTCCCATGAACTCTGCACCCGTTTAAGAACGTACCGTTCCTGCTGTTCAAGTCTGTAATATAAGGATCTTCTCCCGTAAAGCTTATTGAGCTGTGTGTCCGCGAAACGGAACCGGCAGTAAGAATGAGTGTACTGCCGCTGCTTCTTCCTATGGTAAACCCCCCATCATGAATGGGGATGTACCAGGGAGAGTTATCTTTTAATTTGCCTTCAAGAAACCATGACATACCCATAAGATACATCAAAAACGGATTATACCAAACAGCACATCCCATTTTTTCAAAAATGAAATCATATTAATAGCATATCAAATGCAAACAGGAGAGTTCTTATGAATACAGTTATTCAGAATGTTCCAGACACCATAGCAAAACACCTGGCGGAAGTAACAGAAAAATTTGGTCTTGACCCCAATGACGATATGACTCAGAAACTCCAGGACAGCTGGCTCCTGAAAAAAGAGGTCTTTGAAAACAAGATGATAGAGATGGGTATGGAAGAAGTAGGAATCTTCGATCCCACTGATGAAAGGGGCGCCCTCTTTTTAACCTATTCAGGTTCCCTCATTTCCGTAAGCCCTCTGAAGTTTGGAGAACGGTCCCTGGAATATACCAGTATCGGCTACAGAACCGATGTTCCCGAATCTCTGGAGCTGGATCATATGGAACTGGCCGACTATGCAGAAGTGGATAAAGGCATGAGTTTTAAAGAAGGGCCCATCAAACAGACCTCTCCTCTTTTCAAAATTGTTGTTACCCCTGATTCACTCTCCGAGGAGGAACAGACAAACCTCGTGGATGAAGCTGCGACAATTATAGTGGATACCTTTGTAGGAATGAATAAAAACCTCCTTGAGGGGTGAGTGTGATTCTGTCCCGGAGCCGGAGCTTCCCATCCCGACAAATATTCCGGCCCCGGGACTTTTTTATAAGTTCTGTTTTTTAAACCATCCCTCTACAATTGCCTTAAAATCTTCCGGAGACTCTTCATGCGGCATATGACCGGCTGCATCAATAACAGAGAATTCGGATTTCCTTAACAATGAATCCAGTTTCTCTGACTGCTCAACAGGGACAATACCATCTTCAGCCCCGGAAATCACAAGAACCGGGACATCAATTTCAGGGATCTGATTTTCAATATTAAAAGAGGACTTTTCGCCCCAGGCTTTCAGATACTCCCACAGTGCAAAATCCCAGTTCTCAATGTCTGTCATATTCATGGTGTTATCCTGCCTTTCTGAAGTAAAGGACGAACCATCCGCATAACAGGATTTGTAAAACTCCTGATTTTTCCCCAGTACCCTTGCCATAAGGGGTCCAAGATTGGCCATTTGGGTTGATTTTATCAGCCATGACGGCAAGGATTCTTCTACAAAAACAGCAGCATCAACCAATATGAGGCCTTTGATCCTATCAGGATATTCCAATGCCGTACGGACAGCCAGTGTTCCTCCATAGGAAGATCCCACCAGATAGATATTACCACCTGAGTCCATGGCATCCATAAAAGAGACAAGCTGTTGACCGCCGCTTCCGGGGTATAGGGATTTGGTCCTGACCAGTCCCGGGCCAGAAGTTTTTCACTCAACCCGTAGGGGATCTGATCATACGCATAGGTCATTCCCCGGGTTCCGAAAAAATCCAGGACCCGGTCCCAGCTGTAAAGGTTGTATAGGGAACCGTGAAGCAGGATAAAAACAGGCTGATCCTGCGAGGGTTCTCCCGATTCGACATAGTGAAGATCAATCCCGTCGGTCCCGTCAAAGGGAATGGTCACAAACCGGCTTGATATGCCGGCTTTCTCATCAATACTTTTCAGACCTTCCAGAGGTTCAGGCTTTATAAGAAGCGGAACAATCAATGCCAGACCTATCAGGGAGAGAACAACAATCAGACTGGCTTTTCCCAGTTTTTTCAGTTTATTCTTTTTCATTTTTCCTTCCTCCGGAGGTTCCCTTTTCAATCACAATGGCATTAACCGGGCAAACCGCTTTGCACCGGTAGCAGGAGGTACACCAGAGATCCCGGTTTATGGGAGATTTTTTCATGGCAGGCTCACAATCCTGAAGGCAAACTTCAGAGCAGATGCTGCAATTGATACAAAGATCTTTATCCCTTACCAACTTTTTCCGGTTCAGTAGCGAAACAAGCTTAAACATGGCTCCGTTGATACAGAAGTATTTGCAGTAGGCATGACTTTCAAACAGGCTAAATACCAGTCCTGCCATAAAAAGGATTCCCCATATTTTTATAAACACCGCATAAGACTGCATAATAAGAGGAGTGACCAGAGCAAGGAACAGAAAAGCAAACTTTATGCATCTCAGTTTTTTCCTGATACGGGAACTGAAGAATCTATTGTACCAACCTCTCAGAAAGAATCGCCCCACCAAACCGGCAGCATCCTGATAGCGAAAGAGAAAACATCCCCAACCACAGAAAAGATTTCCCAGGATCAGAGAGGATACGATGATGGTAAAAGTGAGGGCCGAATCCCAGATATAAAATTCCACACCCCACTTACCAGCCAGAGTTTCGATGGAAAAATAGAGAGCTCCAAAGAGCAATATAAAGATCCACCTTTTGCCTTCATGCTTTTTTAACCCTTTGTAACGGGTAACAAACATCAGTTTTTTGAGTTCTCTCCTGCTGAAATAGTTTTTAACAGTCACTTGTCAACTCCTGAGAATAGGATATGGATGGGATTTCTCTCCGAAAACAAAAGGCCCCCCTCTTTAATATGATATAGCATTTATATAATGCTATATTCGTGTATATTAGTATGTTTTAGTATATTTCGTCAAGGATATCCCTTGATGATATTGCTATATAGCATTATCATCAAGTTATGGAAACGAGAACATTAGACTATATCAAAGAATTGATTTCTCACCTTCAGGTTTTTCTGAATGATCGGGAACCGGATGAAAATGAATGGTTAAACAGTTTTGCCGGCTGGCTCAGGACACAGCAAAATGGTGCTGAGACAGAGAATGCCCATCCGGAGGAAGAGATGACGGAGCTGCTTATAGGGATGCAGCTTGTGAATATTTCCAACCTGCTGAAAAAGCGTATGAACCAGTTTGTGACCGAAAGCCCTTTTGCCTCATTTATGGATTTTCAGTTCCTTTTCATCTTGAAGGAGCACTCTGAAATGACAAAGTCCGAACTAATCCATGCCAACAATATGGAGATGTCATCGGGTATTGAAGTTGTGAAGCGGCTGTTAAAACAGGACTGGATAGAAGAAAAAGCCAATCCCGACGATAAACGGTCCAAACTGATAAAGGTCAATACTGCAGGTGAAGAGGTGCTGCTGCAATACAAAGATACAGCTTTGGGAATCTACCGCTCCTACTCGGAAGGTCTGGATAAAAACCAGAAAGAACAGGTCCTAAGGTCTTTATCGCTGATAAACAGGATGAACGGGTAGTCTACTCCGGCTTTATGCGGTCCCAGAAGTTATCAGCAATTTTCTGAAAAAGCTCTGTTTCGTAAGGCTGCGAAATATTCTGCAGGTAATGGAATCCCTTGGGTATGGTAACCAGCTCCCATGCCAGAACTTCCGGGTCAAGTGTATCCCGGATCTCCCCTTCTCTGACAGCTTTTTCCAGTCTTTTTATCAAACTCCTGTTGAAACTATTCATAAGAGAATGGGATTTGTCCCTGTAATCGGGAAAGTAATACAGCAGCTCTGAGAACAGGGTATCATGGGAGTGATAGGATTTTACATCCGGACTCCAACCGACTATCCCTGACTGAATAAACATATGAACCAGATCTTTTACCGGATACCGGTTCATATCAAGATTATGCCCTTCGGTCTCTTCCAGAAGATGGACCATTACGGACCGGCCGATATCTTCCTTGTTTTTAAAGTGGGCATAGAGAGACGCTTTTTTAATGCCTACAGCATCGGCAATCCTGCTCAATGGGGTGTTGATATAACCATGCTTCAGGAATAATTCCAGACTTACCTGTATGATTTCTTCTCGACTGGGCATAAGCTATTATACATCCAGTTGATACATTATTAAAGCGAGGGAAGATTTTCATCTTCCCCTCGCTTTTACATCATATTACCGGTAATAGAAGAAAAAATTCCGGCATCATTCCATGGAGCAGTTGTACTGAAAAGTCCAGAACTAAGACCAGCACTAGTCACATCCAAAGTTACTCCTGAAACGCCTGTAAAACAATCGGCCGATGCAGTAGTTGGTGGAGTGTCATTATACATCCCAAAATATGTAAGACCTGTATTATCAAAGGCATCTGTACCTATAGAATCTACAGTCCCCTGGAAAGTGACACTGTCTAGGCTGGTACAACCGGTTGCCAGATAATCAGGAATATCAGTGATCTGAGAGGGAAAATCAAGAGTTGTGATTGCGACTGAGTTTTTAAAGGCCCCAACACCGATACTGGTAACAGTGCCTGGAATAGAAGAAACAGAATCTAGTGTATCCAACTCTGCAAAAGATTCCACTCCGATAGAAGTCAAATTGGGAGGTCCGCTATAATCTGTCAGACTGTCACAGTCATAAAAAGCCCAGTCCGGAATAGAGGTGAGGCCTGTTGCATCACTTAACCAGATCAAGCTCAGACCGGATCCATAAAAGGCCTCCTCCCCAAGGGAAGTCAAAGAGGCTGTGCTGTTGGAGGGAAAGGTAACATTTCCTGTGTAATTCTTGAATGCTGCGGTTTCTATAGTTGTAATACTGGACGGCAAAGCGATGGATGTGACAGTTGCCAGATTTTCAAAGGCGTTGGCTCCAATGGTTGTAACAGGAAGACCATCCGCTTGTGAAAGGATAGTGACAGTTCCGGAGACACCTGATTCAAAACCTGTCACTTCCATGGCTGTACCCGTATCATTGGGAGTATAGATGATATTTGCTTCCACATAACTGCTGGAGGCAATCACAGTAATCACAAAAGTTTTTATTGCGGTATTTCCATCTGCATCGGTGATTGTCGCCGTAAGAGTCACTTCCGTATCCGCATCACTAGGCTGACTGACAGTAACCACTCCGTTGGTTATAGAAAGAAGGCTGGTATTGCTGGAAGACCAGGTAATCGTAGTTCCTTCTACTTCTCCTTCAACAGGAACTGTAAAATCACTGGTTACAGAATCTGCATTGTCAGATCCTGAAAATGTAAAATCATCTGTACTCAGAGCATCCGCAGCCTCAGAAGCATCGGTAGAGTTCAAGGTTGTGATCATATTGGAACAGCCTGTTGTCAACAGGAAAGCCCAAAGGCAGATCATCATTATTTTTATAAAAGATTTCATTATTCACCCTCCTTCAATTGAAAAACCGCTCCAAGAGAAAGGATAAACTGCTGCCCGTTTGTATCTTCTTCAAGGAAAATGGAATAGGCCGGTTTAAAAGAAAGAGAAAGAAATTCACTGACCTGATAAGAAATTTCCGCTCCAGCCGTCAGGGCAGTATCGGTAAATACGTCAAGAGAATCTCCTGATGCCATATGTAGCATAGGCCCATAAGAGAGAGAAGGGAGCACGCCCAGTTTCCCATCCATAAAACTCATCTGCCATCCTGCACCCAGAGCTAGAGACAAACTCAGAATATAATCGACCGTATCCAGGTCTGTAAGATAGTACAGACCTCCTGCCTCTGCCAAAATCCTGAGCTCCTGTACGGAAGCCAATTTAAACCGGCCTTCTCCTTCGACACCGAACCCCATGGTGGTGACATCAGCAAAATCCGCCAGAGGAAGAGCACCCTGAGCTGCTATTCTTACAGAGTCAAATTGTATTAATCGGGAGCTTTCCTGACTGAAAACAGAACCAGTCATGAAGACTAGTATCAATAAAACAGTAACTTTTCTCATTACCTACCTACCGTTAGTTTGCTTTGTAACACATACTATAGATATTTTCCTGAGGGGTGTCAAATTTTATTGATAACGATTATTTTTCACGCAAAATAAAAGTGTCCCGCTCCATTCGGCTCACAGAATAGAAGCCTGTCTGATACATAAGTCTGGACGTATAGCCGAGCAGAGAGTTCAGAATACGTCCAGGCATTTCCACAGTAACAGCACTGAAGAATAGCGGTTATAAGTTTTCCAGATACTCTTCCATGCGGTCACAGCCTTTGACCAGACGGGGAAAAAGCTCCATGGTCTGTTCTTCTGTGAGCTTTCCTCCGGGCCATTTATCCCTCACCTCTTTCCCGTCGAAGTCTACCGAAGCAACCCGGGCTCCCAGATTGGTGGCAGGAAAGTAGAAGTCCGATCCCGGCAGAAAAGCCACGCCTTTTTTCTGGAGCATGTCATCTGCCAGCTGGATTCCCGTGAGGATTCCCCTTTTTCTGAGCTTCTCTCTGTAATTGTCAAAATCCGGAAAAAGGTAGAAAGCCCCCTGCGGTTTTGGACAGTTAAGCTCCATATCCAGAAAGCGTTTCCACAGGTACCGGGAGGCAAACTGATAGATCTCTGTGTTTTTCTGAATTTCCGGTTTGATCTCGTCAAATCTGTCATAGGCCTGCATGGCCGCGTATTGGATGGGAGCGCTGACGGCGCTGAAGGTTTCACTGATAATGGATTTCAGGGCTCCTTTCAGTACATCCAGGGATTCGGGAATCACCATAACCCCCAGACGGTACCCTCCTGCGGCAAAAGATTTGGAAAGCCCTGTGGAAATAATGGTCCCTTCCGGATAGTAGGAGGCGATGCTGCTGTGGGGCTTGCCTGTAAAATCGATCATCGCATAGATTTCATCCGAAATGACAAGCACATTGTAGGCGCGGCAGATATCCGCCAGCTCCCGGAGTTCATCATCCGTATAGACAGCTCCAGTGGGATTGTTCGGATTATTGAGGATCAGCAGCTTCTGTTCCTGAGCCAGGGCGTGACAGGCCTTATCCAGTTCCCGGGGGGTCAGTTTATATCCGTTCTCCCGCTGGGTTTCGATGGGAACAAGTTTTTTCCCGCGCAAAGTCGCCTGGGGGCCGTAACTCACCCAGCTCGGGGCCGGAGCAAGCAGAACCCCTTCCACCATATAACTGACCTGAAAGATCAGTTCCTTGCTTCCGGGGCCGATAAAAATATCCTCTTTTCTGTAGTTCAGGGAGAACTCTTTGGCCAGGAAACGGCAGACTCCCTCCCGGAGCCCTGCAAGTCCCTGGGTCGGCAGGTAGGCATTCTCTCCCGCTGACTCTTTTAAAGCAGTGACAAGAAGTTCGGGAACAGGGAATGCTGCCTGACCGAATCCGAAGTGGGATACGTCTTTTCCTTTCTCCCTCAATTCCTTGATTGAGTTATTAATGAGCAGAGTCGCTGATTCTTTCAGATTCAGAACCAGTGGATTGACTGAGGGTATCATAGTGGGACCTCCTGAGGGTTTTCTACCATTATAATAACGATCTCCCCCAAAATTAAAGAAAAAGCGTTCAATTGATAGAGCCAAGGGCTATTTGTACCCTCAAGGAGTATTTTTCTTACATTATCGTATTATTTAAAGCTTACTCATTTCATCCATAGGCCTGGATTAAGTGACATAGCATCCTTTGATTGGCCTGGTTTCAATGAAAAAAAATGTTGACAACAGCACCATATTAGTTCACTATATGAACTATTCACTATATTAACCATTTATTCACAAGAGAGGATCCAACCTTTGCAGAAGACACTGGATTTGATAACCCGTCAGATCAATTCTCATTTCACCTTATTCTATAAACACCTGTTTAGGCACAATCAGATAGAAAACAGAACAGGAATAAACCGCCCTCATCTGGAAGTGTTAAAAGCCCTGAAGGAATCTGAAGATGACAAGGAACATGTATCCTCCTCCAAACTGGCTTCACGGTTATTAGTATCGAAAGCGTATATGACAGCTCTTACCGAGAAACTGGTAAAAGAAGGATATATAAAAAGGATTCCCTCCATACAGGACAGACGGGTGATTCATATTGCGTTGACAGCAGAAGGACGCAATGCCCTGGAAAGCATTGAAGCCGGCAGTAGAGAAATATGGAAGGCCCGTCTGTCGCGCTTAAGCGAGGAGGATCTCAAGACACTATCAACGTCTTTGGAAAATATCAGAAGGATTCTCAGGGAGATTCCCATTGACAACTAAATTGAAAGCAGCAAACCTGTCGATACTACTCACATTAATCGGGATGACCATCCTTTTATCATCGGCACTGAAAGGGATGGAATTCCAGAAGGGAATGCCCCTACCCGAGCTTGAAACGGGCAGCGGGGAAATCCTGCTACAGGGAATAAACCAGACCGGACCAGTCTCAATAAATAGACTGGCTCTCATGATTCTGGGTATTTTATCCGGTACAGGGATCCTTTTCATTTTCATAAGGCTGGTGAAAATGATCAGATGGAAAGAATCCGGAAAAATCCTCGGCTACTTTCTTCTTCTCTTTCTTATTTTTCTGGGTCTTCTGGTATTGCTATCCCTGATCCCCCATGGGAAATCCCGGTTTCCGGAGATGCCCGCTATAGCAGCCCTGGAACCGGCCAGGGCTCCTCTCGGGAGCATCCCTCCCCTGATTCTAGGAATATCAGCTCTTATCCTGGCAGCCATAACAGGTATGATCCTGAGAAATATCCTGACCCCCCAGACAGAATCCGCCCTACCTGCCTCTCTACGGGAGGAAGCCGCACGGGCAGTGAAAGATCTTGAGAATGGGGAGGATCTGAAAAATGTGATAACCCGCTGCTACGAAAATCTCTGCCAATACCTTCTGGAAAATCAGAATATCAGGAGAGAGAAGTCCATGACAGCTGGGGAGTTCAGAGAGGCCATAGCACAAACAGGAGCGCCTGAGGTCTCAATCAACCGCCTGACAATGCTTTTTGAAGCCGTAAGATACGGACCTGATACAGTATCATCTGATGATGAGAATGAAGCTGTTTTATGCCTGAAAGAACTTATCAGATTTTTTGATTCGAAGGAAACCTCTCTATGATTCAGAAGTATCAACAAACTATATATATCAGTATTATGATCATTTTCCTTCTGGCAGGCCTATTGTATTTCAGAGCATTCCTTTTTGAAAACTTTGTTTTACCTCTAGCCCTGACAATCTGGATTTTTCTCAGGATATCCATCCTTGCCATAGACCAGAAAGTCCTCTGGTTATTCATGCTCTTCTTCCTGGCACTATACTTCTTCTTTAAAGCTCAGGAACTGACACAGGATGAAGGAAAGATTCAGAAGGCAATAGATCCGTATTACAGGGGAAGACTCCGGTTCTGGGATAACTATTTTCGTGAACCAAATGAAAGGAACTGGAAAAAAGGGCCCTATAACGAACTGGTCAAGCTTCTGACTGATCAGTACGCTGCCAATAATAGACTTTCATCCGATTACCGACTCTATACCGCTCTTTTAAAGAGAGAAATTCCCATACCCGATTCGATCTACCATTTTCTTTTCCATGATCACATCAGAGGTAGGGAAAAGCTGACTGGAAGGTTCAGGAAATTTATCAGAAAAATCACAGGAAAAGAGAAAAAGCTCTTCCTGAGAAACCTGGAACAATATCTGGATTATATAGAATTGACCACCTGACAGGATAGTGACATGCCAAAAGGAGAAGCACATGGACATTCATAAAATAGGTGAAACAGCAGATCGCATTATCGACGAGTTGGAAAAAGTTATCATCGGCAAGAGACAGACTCTGCAGCTCATGCTGGCAGCGATTTTATCCCAGGGGGGACACATCCTTCTGGAAGACTATCCGGGACTGGCCAAAACACTGATTGCATCCAGTTTCTCTCAGGTTATGGGAATGGGATTCAAAAGGATTCAATTTACTCCGGATCTTCTGCCGGGTGACATTACAGGCGGGTATATCTATGACAGCCGGGAAGAACGCTTCAACTTGAGGCAGGGTCCGATTTTTACCAATGTCCTGCTGGCCGATGAAATCAACAGGGCATCACCCAAAACCCAGTCCGCTCTTCTGGAAGCAATGCAGGAAAATCAGGTGACTCTGGAGGGAGAAACCAGGATTTTACCCAACCCGTTTATTGTTATAGCCACCCAGAACCCTATCGAATACGAGGGTACGTTCCCTCTGCCAGAAGCCCAGCTCGACCGCTTCATGCTCAAGCTCTCTATTGGCTACCCCGAAAGAGAGGAGGAAAAAAGAATACTCCTGAACAGAATACAGCAGAAAGAAGATCATCCGATACTGGCCCCTGTAATTGATCCGGAGGAATTTCAGGTTATGCGGAATGCCATTGAGGAAGTGTACATTGAGGAAGATCTGGTAGATTATATCGTACGGATAGTCCGGAAAACCAGAGAATATCCGAAAGTGGCTGTGGGTTCCAGTCCGAGAGGATCTCTGGCACTACTCAAACTCTCCCGTTCCTGGGCGGCAATTCATGGCAGAAACTTTGTGATACCCGACGATATAAAAGAATTTACCGAGCCCACTCTGGCCCATAGAATAGTGCTGGATCCCAGCCTTTGGGAAAAGAACGGATCTGAAGGTAAGATTCTGAAGGAACTCACCCGATCCGTTGAAGTTCCACTCCTGCAGAAAGCCTGAGGTCTGCCATGCATTCGGGAAGCTCCGCACCAATATCCCAATGGGGGATAACAGAAAAAGGCGTATTTCTTCTTTTATTATCGGGAGCCATTCTTTTCATCTCCCTTGCGGGATGCCATCCGGATATCCTCCTGCTTAACCTTTTCCCCCTGATTTATCTGACCGCGGGATATTTGCTCTTTCCCCTGGTAGACGATGCGAACCTGCATCTTGAACGTTCTGTCCTGATAGAATGTTCAAAGGGGACCTACCGGGTAATTGTCACAGTGAGAATGACAAACACCGGAACCAGAGGCCTGTTTGTTAAAGCAGATGATCCTCTTCCTCCTCTTGCACAGATCACAGCAGGAAGCAGCCGGCTGAATACGTTTTTACCTTCCGGTTCAGAAGAAGAGCTTTCATATACTTTTGAAACAAAAAGGGCTTCCTTTAAATGGTCTGAAACATCAATTAAGGTTTCCGATCCCTTTCATTGCTTCAACAGGGAGCTAATCCTTCCTTCAGAGGGGGAACTGGAACTACCTCTGTATTACAGGAAAATCAAGGCATTTCCTATTTGCCCCTGGAAAACACTATCCTCCCCGGGAACACTCCCGGGAAGAGTCAATGGAAGAGGAACCGATTTCAGAGGAGTCAGAGAGTATCATCCGGGTGATACCCTTCAAACGCTGGATTGGCGCTTAAGTTCCCGGCATCCCGGTCGTTTTTTCACACGGGAATACGAGGAGGAAAAAAATGCTGAAATCCGGTTTATCATCGATGCCGGGTATGAGTCGTCCCAGGGAACTCCGGGACGGACAATTCTGGATGAATTCCTTCAGCAGACCGCATCTCTTTCTGAGATGTTCTCCAGACAAGGCCAAAAAACAGGATTAACCATTGTATCAGACCAGATAACACAGACCTCTGCGGGAACAGGAAAGAAACAACACAGGAAAATACTGAAATGCCTTTCGGAGAGCATTCCAGGAACAGCAGAGAATCAGCTTTTAAGATCATCCTTAGTGACCCGTACCATCTCTCCCAGAGCAGTTGTGTTCCTATTCAGTCCCTATCGTCCCGGTGATATTGAATTATACAAGGATCTCAGACACAGACATATCCAGGTAATTCTGATCTGTCCTGATCCATTTGATAGGGAAACGGTAAAGCCTTCTCAATCCACCCCGGCCTTAAGGGCTGCAAAGATAGAGAGAAAAGCAAACCTTACCCAACTATCAATGCTGTCTGTCTCGGTTATAGACTGGAAAAAAGGGGAATCTCTCTTTCCTCTTATAAGAAAGGCATTCTATTTTCACAAACCAATAAAAAAGATGTGAGGTACCATGAAAAAACTGATCCTTTTACTCTGGCTTGTTCTTCCTTTCCTCTGTTACGCCGGCTCCCGGGTCTTTCCTGAACCAGAACTATCCCTCAAAAGTCTGATATTGAGTCTGGCCGGACTGATATGGATACCATCCTGGAAAGGTCTCAACAATTTAAGACTGTTTCTGACTTTTTGTATTATATCCCTATCGTTCATCGCAGACGGAGACAGGTTTTTCCTTTTCATTTATGGCGCCTTTAGCTTTTTTCTATGGGACTTAAGTCTACTATTAAAAGAGTGTTACGAATCTGCGGAAAACCCGCACATAAAACAAGATTTCTACAGGAGAGGCTTTTATACTTTTCTGACAGTCGCTGTGATTCTCACAACTCTTTTATGTGTTTCCTTTCCGCCACTAAAAATGCATGTTTTGATAATAATGACACTGAGTCTAATATCCTTTTTTCTTATAAGAAAACTCTTTACCAGAATGAGTTGATCTGATCATGACTCTTTGCCTGTCAGTTTTTTTAATAACCCCAGAAGCTGCTCTTTCTCATCCTCTTTTAGCCTCTCCATAATGGTTCCGATATTGGCCGCATGTTCGGGAAACATCTGATCCATCAGTTTTCTTCCCTTTTCCGAAAGATGGATAATCCAGGCTCTTCCGTCAGCAGGGTCCTTCATCCGGGTTACCCATCCGTCTTTTGTCAGATTCTGAATAACCACAGTCATATTCCCCCCTGTGGAGAGAGCTTTCTCTATAATATCACACACCCTCAGGTCTCCCTTATGATAAAGGATCTCCATTACCCCGAACTGGGATATGGTCAGGCCGTATTTCTGAAACACAGACGTTTCGTTTTTTCGGACATACTGAACACTTCTGGTCAGGGCAATGACCAGCTTGAGATCAAGGTCGAGGGTTTTACCGTAACTTTTCCTGTTCATAACAAAACTATAATACTAGTTAGTACTACAGAACAAGACAATTCCGGAAAATTCCAGCATAATACATGATCAGCAGGCTCCCTCACGATTTGACACTCCATGGGGGAAGTGCTAAATTTACGATACCCTAGCAAAGGAGTAATCATGGCAACCCTGACCCCGGAATTTGCTCAACAGTTTATTCAGAAGACTGTAAAGAACCTCCCCTATAACGTGAACATCATGAATCACGAAGGGGTTATTATTGCCAGCAAGGATTCTTCGAGAATCGGAGACTTCCACGAAGTAGCCTACCGGATGCTCACAGGACAGAGCGAGTCCGGTGTTGTTACAAAAGATGATCACTATATCGGAACAAAACCGGGCATCAATATGTTCATAGATTACAAGGATGAACATATCGGAGTAATCTGCGTTACCGGGGAACCGGAAAACGTTCAGAGTTTTGCGGGGTTTGTAAAAACCTCCATGGAAACCATGCTTGCCTACGAAATAAAAATGGCCAAAAACCAGAGAGCTCTGGGTAAAGCAGAGAAATTTCTCCATTATGTTCTGTTTGAAGACGATTACAACCTGGAAGAGGCCACCCGCCTGCTGGAAAGCTATAACATCAAATGCTCCAAACTGACCACGATGATCATCATCCGCTGTTCCACCAGGATCGACCGGAATATGGTTTTAAAAACCATAGCATTAGGGAATGAGTCCTACAGAAAAGGAATCGCGGTTCTGGGCAGGAATGATGATGTAATCCTTTTGAAAAACCTGGATGAGGATATCAATGAAGGCATCAGGGAGTATAAAGACCAGATATTTGATTATATATGGGAACTGGAGGCCAAACTTCCTATCGATCTGGGGGACAAGGACCTGAAATACTATGTAGGGAGCCTGCAGTCCCAGCTGGATAAGTTCCGCACCTCCTATCACCATGCCCAGCAGATTGCCCTTCATCCCAGGTTGAGCCAGAACAGCAAAGTCGTGTTTTTTATGGACCACATTCAGGACTATATCCGCAACTCGGTGACCATGAAGCTGTATAATGATATATTCTCTGTTTTCCATGCCCTTTTCCAGAAAGAGGAAAAACATGTGATGGTAGAGACTATCAAGGCTCTGGATGCCAACAACTACAATCTGGTGAATACCAGCAAAGACCTTCATGTCCACCGGAATACCATAACCTTCCGATTGAACAAACTGAAAAGCACCCTGAATATCGATCCTCTGGTTATCGGATCGGATAGGGAGATGCTCAACGAACTGGCCCACTATCTGGATAAATACTGAATCCGATGAACCGGATGTCCATCGGATTTACAATCTACAGAGGGTATTTTCCGAATTTTCCCCGGGCATCCATCATGGCTTGATAGTTCTCATATTTTGTACCGTTTTCGAGACCATTTCCGCTGACAAGAACAAGCCCGCCTCCCGGAGCAGCCTGTTCGATGGCATAACGGGCTTCTTTTTCCACATCTTCGGGAGTCCCCTGTATGAGGGTTTCACAGTTTACTCCTCCGAAAAAGCAGATTTTGTCACCGTATTTCTCATTAAGAAGCTTGAAATCCATACCGATACTGGGCTGTATCCCGTGCCATCCGTCAATCCCCGCATCCACCAGATCGTCCAGGATATCCCAGGTGTTTCCATCGGTGTGCTTGATGAAATATCCGCCTTTTTTATGAGCGGCTTCCACCTGTTTGCGTATACCCGGCAGGATAAACTCGGCAAACCGGTCATACCCCATCATGATGCCCCGGTTATCCGCATAGTCATCGGTGGTCATAATGGCGTCCACTCCTGCATCCAGAAAGGCATTGATATAAGCGATGCTCCGGTTTACATAAACTTCTGCCGCCTTTTTAACAAAATCGGGATCAATGATCATCCGGATCATATACTCTTCAATCCCTACGGTCTGCTTATACGCGAAGGAGCCATCCAGAGGGGGACGTCCAATGATGAAATGGGTCTTTTTCTTTTTTTCGACCACCCCCTTGATGATGTCCAGCTCGCTGGGATCGACTTTAAAATCCTCATCCACATCGGGTAGATCCCTGATGGTCATTTCGGTGTTATAATGGGGCGTTACCTGCTGTCCGATTTCGGGATTGTAGTGGTAGGTCATGCCTTTTTCATCTTCCCAGGCATATTCGCCCAGCATTTTGGGAGTTTTGTACTCCCGGTCTACAGGGGCTCCGGGAATCCGGATATAGTCATGTCCCAAAACATCTGCTATATCCGACAGGGTATCGATAGAGTCTCTTACATACTCATCTCTACGGCCTTCCCAGCAGGATTTCAACTCTTCAAACCCGTTTCCATGCTTCACGGGCCTTCCCAGGTAGTGTTCCAGCAGGGTGTGATGGATATGGTTCTCCCCCAGGGGAACAATATCGGTTTCTTTATGATTGAGCTGCGCAATCATCCTTTCTCTGGGTAACATATAAACTCCTTTATCTTTCCTTTTTTGAATCAGGATTATTAAAAATCCTGTTTAATACAACGGGACGCCGTAAGGTCCGTCGGCCATCCAGCAGACAGCAATATCTTCCCGTCCGGTCTCTTTTTTGACCTTTTCAATCAGAACTGCAAGTGCTTTTGAAACCTGTACCGGGATAGAGGCACTATCACTTCCGCTAAGGCTCGCCATGGGACTTCCCGGGCAGATCCGGTATTCGGCCTCGGTAAACTGGGGGCTGAAGTAGTAGAGGTTGTCCTGGGGTATCAGTTTAAACAGCCGGTCCCACATCTGAACCTGCCACTGCTCAATCAGAAAAGGCCAGTCCGGAGAGAGGATCAGCTTGTCAAAAGTCTCTGCTCCCACCAGTTTCACCATCTGCAGGGCGGTTCTGTATCCCAGAGATCCAATGGGATCGGTGTCGGTGTTGTCTGCCCCCAGAAGGACATAACCGCCCTCCTTCACAATCCGGGCGGCTTCCACTCCGGCCTTGGCCGCCTGATAGTGGTTGATTCCTACAAATCCGCCGTGGGTGACCACAATATCGTATTTTTTATCGACCTTAATGGCTGTATAGCTGGCCAGATGGGCCACTGCAGCTTTATGAGCGTCTTCCAGGTGGCCGGCAAACACGCCGGTCAGATTGAAGTCTCCATCCAGGGTGACATTCACAATAAAATCGGCTCCGGCCTGACGGGCCATATCCAGGGACTCCTCGTGACAGGGATTGCCGTCCAGCAGGAGGGCCCGGGCATTTTCATCGGCCAGCATGGGAGCTCCGTGAAAGATCAGGGTACTCTGTTCACCGATCAGTCCGGGACAGATCGACTTCCGTCCGCCCGATGCACCGGCCATAAAGTGGCTCTCCACCAGTCCGGTCAGGATTTTGATGTCGCTGTTGATGTATTTGCTGTTGATTTGAATATCGCTGCCCCTGGCGGTTTTTCCTACAAAAGAGAGATTTTCCAGATCGTGGCAGTCATGGTTTTCCACCCGGCATCCCGCATCAAAAACCCTGGCATCCAGCATCTGGTGCAGTTCCGCTTCTGTCTGCCCCCGGTGCATACCGGTAGCAACCAGGACAAGGATAGACGAGGCTTTTAAACCGGCCGACAGAAGAGAGTCCACCACCGGCCAGAGGATGCCCTGCTCTCCTGTGTAGGGAACGGGCCGGGTACTGTCGGAAATAACGATACAGGCGCTCAGGTCTGCGGGGGTTTTTCCTTCTGCTGCTTTTTGAGCAACAATCTTTTCAATCCGAGAGCTTCCGATAGGATTCTTCAGTGATTCCAGAACCGCATGGGCGGGATTTTCCAGAGTGGGAGGATGGGGCATCCTCAGAATATCGCAGTTGTCCGGGAGAATCAGTTTTTCACTGTTTTTCCCCACAGGGAATTTTACTTCTTTCATTGTTTTAACCTTTTGCTTCAGCCAGAACCGACTCTCTCCCCCTGGGAGAGGGGATAAAGGGGAGAGGGTAAAGAGAAAAGCTATTGGCTAGTTTTTCGGTCTCTCTTAACCTGCATAATCCTTAATCAGGGAAAAATCACCGGATTTCGCCGCCAGAAGTATGGGTTTCATATATTCGTCCACCTCTTCTGCTGTCAGGGGAACCGGCATATTCTGGAGTTTCATCTTCAGCTGGGGATTTTTGGCGGCAGTCAGAGCCTTGTCAATGTGACCAACTGTAAAATCTGCCAGTTCACCCAGAGATACGGGGCAGTTTATGGCTTTGCTGAAGGCGGTGAAACCTTCTGCAACAGCAATACCCAGATCCCTGCCTTTCAAAGCAGCAAGATCCTTGCTGATATAACCGTGTTCTTTCAGAATACCTCCTACAAGCTGGAGCTGTTTTTCAATTGCAGGAGCAAAGAAAACAGTATAGTAGGGATTCATGATCCCGCAGGCCCGTCCATGGGATGTCACGTCTACCAGGGAGAAACTGGTCAGGTGGGCCCCATTGGTACCGCCTACCATAATGGCATATCCCCCGAGATCGGTAGCAAGACCGATAGCTTCCCGTGCTTCCAGATCAGAAGGATCGGCAACTGACTTGGGAGTGTATTCTACAATGAGTTTGAGAGCGGTTTCCATGATTTCGGATAACAGATCGTAATTCTGATCATTCGCCCCGTAGAAAACTTCCAGACAGTGAGCAATACCATCCAGGGCTCCGTCTACAGTCAGCCCCTGAGGCATACTGGCGGTAACGGCATAATCAAAAACCGGGTTAGCAGGAACAATGGCTTCATCCACAATCAGTTTTTTCTGTCCGGCTACCGGATCGGTCACATTGGAATATTTGGTCAGATGAGCTGCCGAACTGGCAGAAATCTGTACAGCAATATGAGGCAGCAGGGGTGATCCTGTTTTTGCGATTGAACCGGTTACCATGCCAACGCCGAAGTAGCTTTCAATTTCGGGACTGTTATCGCCCTGTGCCGCCAGGGTAATCGCGGCTTTCACTGCATCAATGGAGCTTCCTCCACCTATGGAAACAACCACATCCGGTTTAAAGTGGAGGATATAGGATTCTATCCTGTAAACATCCTCCCGGGGCGCATTGGGAGCGGCACCGGGAACAATCCTGCCTCCTGCCAGTTCGACACCGGCTGCAGCCAAAGAATCGATGACCTGCTGTGTAACAGGTTTGGGCTTGGCTGTATTGGCAACAACCAGGGCTTTTTTACCATATGAGGCCGCGATTTTTCCAATCCCTTCCAGAACATTCAGTCCGAAAAGGTAGGAATCACCTTTAAATTGTCTCAGTAATTGAGCAGCTTTATCCTTTGTATTCACAGTGTTTCTCCTTATTCTCTCTATTCCAGTGAAGAAAGGCAAAATACCGTTTTTATCGGAATGTCAGGTATTTATTTCCGGGGGGGAAACTACAGGATATTTTGGCTCTCTTCCATTCAATACATCATCAATACCCACAGCAGCGGTAATTCCCATCCTGAAGGATGGATTCGACGGTAGAACCGCTGTATGGGGGGGGAAAATTTAACATTGTCCAGTTCAAAAAGCGGGTTATTTTCCGCCGGCGGCTCGGTGTTGAAAACATCCAGGGCTGCACCGGCAATTTGTTCTGAGTTTAAAGCAGCATAGAGGTCATCTTCCTTCATGAGCTGCCCACGGCTGCAGTTGATAAAACAGGCAGAGTCTTTCATTAGTTCGAAATCTCTGCTGGCAGCAGCCAAGTCCAGTTTATCAAGGCCAACCCCGAAGCGGGAGATGACCTTGAGTATTTCTGCTTACTCTTTCAGCTTATTGTTGAATTTGTTCAGAAAGAGAACAAAAACAACCGCAAGAAGAAGGAATACAAGGCTGTCAATCTGTGTAATAAAAATCAGAGGGTTGTTATGGGAAATGGACAGAACCCTTCTGAAATACTCTTCAAACAGCGGACCGAGGAGTACGGCCAGAATAAAGGGAACCGCAGGATACTTCTGAGCCCTCAGAAAGTAGATCACAAGCCCCACACCCAGAGCAACAAACATCTGGAAAACAGAGTAGGTAGCTGCAAAGGCACCTGTCAGGGATATCGCTGCGATTGTTGAGTAGAGAACCAGCCGGTTGATCTTGACAATCTTGATATAGTAGGGACCGAACAGGAGCAGAGAAAGAGGTACCAGAAAAAGAGCAGCAATCAGCAGTGCCGCATACATGGGCGCTACCAGGTAGAGCTGTTTTGTCAAAATCTCGGGACCGGGAATAACTCCGTACACCATGAGAACTCCCAATACAATAGCGGTTACACCGTCACCGGGAATACCGAATGCCAGCATGGGAACCAGGGCTCCGCCGCAGACCGCATTATTGGCCGCTTCCGCACAGGCGATTCCTTCATAATGACCGGTACCGTAGAGTTCAGGGTTTTTGGAGGATCTTTTTCCTTCTGCATAGGATACAAAGGCACCCATACTGCCCCCCGCTCCGGGAAGTACACCGATAAAGTATCCGATCATGGCACTTTTCAGGTAGCGCCAGAAACCGACGGCCTTGACTTCCTTCCAGGGAGGGATAAAGTCACGGCGTTTGATTTTAAGACCTGCCGCTTCCTGGGCCATCCTTTCAAAGTCATCGTTACTCACAGTAGACTGGGTAAGGAGTTCGGCTACAGCAAAAGAACCGATAACAACGGGAACGAAATCAAAACCGTCCAGCAGTGTGGTTGTACCGAAAGCAAAACGGGCAATGGGCCGCAGAACGCCAAGTCCTACCGTAGAAAGGGCCAGACCGAAAATGATCATAATGGCTGATCTCATCCAGTTCTTTCCATCCAGAGAGGCAATAACAATGAAGGCAAAAAGGATAAGAGACGATTTACCGGGAGTTTTGATCATAAGAGCCAGTTTCATGGCCAGAGGAGAAACAGCGATCAGGAGAAGTACACCGATGGTACCGCCGATGGCAGACCCCAGAGTAGCATGACCGAGAGCTCTGGCACCCTGTCCTTTCTTCATCATCTCATGCCCGTCCAGACCGGTCATGGCCGCAGAAGGAGCTCCGGGGATGTTAATGGTAATGGCTGTGATACTGCCCGAGTACATACCGGCCATATAGATTCCCATACACATAAACAGGGCCGCATTCATGGACATGCTGAATGTCATGGGCAGAAGGAGTACAATCGCCAGTGTGGCGGTCAACCCCGGGATAGACCCGAAAATTACACCTACACCGAATCCCAGCGTCAATGTCAGAATGAGCATGGGATCCCCGAGGAGCTTGAACGAATCCATAATTGTAACAAATGTGTTCATACTAATTTATTCCTTTAACTCGCAACAAAAAAGAGCTTATCAAACTGAACATTGAAGATAATTTTGTAAAGGACAAAGACAAGCCCCGAAATGATGACAGAGTAGATAAACTTCCTTAGAAGGTGCTGAATTTTATCATCAAAAAACATCATAAAGAAGAAGACATACCCCAGCAGAGCCGGAATCAGTCCGATGTAATAAAAAGCAACAATATAAAGAAATGATATACCAGAAAGGATAAGAGGAGTTTTGGCAGCCGTATGAGTCTGCTCTTCCCCGTTCTCCTGTGATTTTCGAACTTCAGAAACTGCATCGAACAGCATTTTAATGGCGATGGGAACGCCCAGGATTCCCAGAATCAGCGGAAAAAAGGCTTCTCCTGTTTTCTCACCAATAAAGATAGCACCCTTGCCTGAAAAGCCCATCTGGAGTGCTGCGCCCAGATAGAAGAGCATAAAGAACAGCATAGCTGCGGGCACGACAATTTTTGTAGAACGATACGGATTTCCCGATTTCATCGGCAACCCCCTTGTGAAATTGTTTAAATAACCTCCCGTTTCCTCAATGAGGGTCCGGGAGGTCTGTTCTAGATTATAGCAGATTTACTTAGAAAACACCTGCAGCTTTCATTTTATCCAGTACAGCAAAGTTACTTTTCTGAACACTGGAAACATAGTCCCATACTTTATCCTGTCCCATCCAGGTAGGAGTAACACCTACAGAGAGGGTCCAGGTTCTGAACTCTTCAGAGTGCTGGGCTTCGTAGAACATCTCTTCCACTTTGTCGATGATGTCCTGGGGAGTTCCTTTGGGAACAACGATGGCAATGAAGCTTCCGATTTCGAGTTCGGGGTGTCCCAGTTCAGCAATGGGGGGTACATCGGGGTAGGTTTCGTTCTGGGAAGTAGAGTACTCTACAAGACCTTTTACCTGACCGGATTTCAGTACAGAAGCGAAGTCACCAAGGCTGGTGATGGCAGCGTCGCATTCGCCGCTCAGCAGAGCTTCTCTCTGTGCGCTTGCACCGTCTACATACTCGATCTGTGAAAATTTAACGCCGTAGATCTCTTCCATCTGAACGGTAACCATGTTAGGTCTTCCACCGATAGAAGTGATACCGATTCTCATTTTTCCGGGATTGGCTTTTGCTTCAGCAATGAACTCATCGAAAGAGTTCCAGGGGCTGTCGGCAGCAACCATCAGAGCGTCAGCTTCCTGAGTTACCAGAGCAACAAATGTCATGTTTTCCAGATCGTATCCGGGGATAAGTCCCTGATAGATAGTAGAAACACAGGCACCGTAAGTTACGTTTCCGATAGAGTAACCATCAGGTCTTGAACCCATGGTTTCAAGAGCTGCTTCTGCTTCAGCTTTTCCGGGTTTGTTTACAACGTTCATTGTGACGCCGTATTTCTTTTCAATAATAGAAGCGAGTTTCCTGGAGATAGTATCTGTACCTCCACCAGCACCACCACTGCAGAAGAACTTAATATCTTTGTTAGGATATTCAGCATCTTTCTGACCTTCAGCCATTACAGAAACAACAGACATTGCTACCATGGCTAAAACCGCAATCAATTTTACCTTTCTCATGTAAATCTCCTTTGAGGATCAAAGTCCCAAAATGTTTTGTAAAGTAACTACAGAAATTCAAGAACACGAACAATTCCAAAAGAACCAACTTCCTTTCCTGAAATCATATGAAAACCAGAAAAGTATTCTTTTTGAATACATCCGCAGTACCAGACAAAAACCATTGTATACTCCATGTATTTATCTGTCAAATCTTTTTTCATTCCTTTTTCGAAACCCCTTTTTAGGGCACTTAGAGGCATTTAAGAGGCATTTTCCGCAATTATTCTTCGTTATATTTATATCGATAATTATTTAATATATATCATGCCCTCTATATTGAGAGCCCCCGAAAATATCCGTAAATATTCTCCTTGACAGGACCAGAAAGGCCCATTAGTTTAATATTTGTATACAGAACGAATACGGATATTTATTACAGGATTCCGAGAAAAGGCGCAGATATTTTTTATTTTTCAGATCAGGAATCCATGGAAAACCGGAAAAGGCATGGACAAGAATATAATATTTAATGATCTGAAAAAGCAGATACTCTCAGGAAGGTTTCCTCCGGGGCAGAGCCTTACAGAAAGGGATCTCTGCAAATACTACGGCATCAGCCGGACTCCTTTAAGGGAAATCCTTTTCAGAATCGTCAACATCGGACTGGTGAAAAAAGACAGAGGGAAAGGATTTTTTGTAAGAAAGCTCGATTTGAAATTACTTTTTGAAGTATTTGAAGCAAGAGAGAGTATTGAGGGGATTGCAGCCAGGCTCTGTACCCAGAGGATGACAGAGCAGGACAAAACCATTTTTCTCTCCCTGAAAGAGGGCTTTACTGCCGGTTGCCCGGGAGGGGATTCACAGAAGATCCTCAAACTGGGAAGAGAGCTTCACCGGACCATCATGGATATTGCCAGCAACTCCCTCCTGATCGATTTTGATGAAAAGCTGAGCAATCTTTCCATGCTGATAAGTACCATGGCCAGAAAAGTGATATCCCTGGAGGAAGACTCGAGAATCTTCCATATCAGGATTATTGATTCCATACTGGCTGGAACTCCCGAAAACAGTGAAAGCCTCATGAAAGAGCACATAACCCATACCTTCCAATGCCTGATTCACTCTCTCAAGCCTAGCCATCAATTAAATATAATCCTGTAACACAAGGGTTTACTCCTCTATTCCCAAAACCCGTAAAATGAGCGGAAAAAAAAGTTGACTAATTGTACACTCGTGGTATACAATATGAATTACACAAGGATTCCACAGTTTTTCATCGTGCTTTTCCACTAAAAACGTATTGTTTGTTTCCCTATGCGGGAACCCGCTTTCAAGTGAATGCTTGTTGATCAGAAAAAGGAGCAGGAATGAACATTGAAAAAGTGCGTCGTCGGGAAGAAAGGATCATTGGAACCATGATCAGAATCTGCCGCGACACAGGCATTGCCCATATAGCCAAAAATGCCGGTTTGGACTTCATCATGATCGACATGGAGCACGGCGCCTATACGGTCGAAACCGTTTCAGAGATTGCCAAGGTAGCCAGAGCAATCGGAATGGGGATTTTCGCCAGAGCACCGGAGCTTTCCAAACAGTATGTATCCGGTTTGATGGATGCCGGTGTACAGGGTGTAATGATTCCCATGATCAGCACGGAAGATGAGGCAAAAAAACTGGCTGACTGGGCCCGCTACCCATCTATGGGAAAAAGAGGTTTCGGGAGCACTGCAGTTTTTACAGGTTACAAGGCACCTGATACGGATATTGCCACATTTATGGCTGATCAGAACAGAAACACACTGGCGATTGCCCAGATCGAAACAGAAGAAGGCATAGACAATATTGAAAAGATTGCTGCCGTTGAGGGCATAGATGTCCTTTTAATGGGGCCGAATGATCTTGCCATATCCATGGGAGTTCCAGGTGAACCTAATGCAGGGATTGTGAAAGACGCTATGGCAAAAGTGGAAGCAGCAGCAAAAAAATACAACAAACTGTTTTCAATGCATGCGGGAGACGGAGTTCTGAAAAACTGGAATACCGATGATATGTCCATTGTTATGAATGACATTGATATTAATGTCCTCAAAGCAGGATTTGCAGAAATTGTAAAAAAATACCAATAAAACCGAAAAGATTTTTGCAGTAATAACACAAAGGAAGGATCAACAATGAATTCAGCAGGAATAAGTGGACGCGAACAGGTGTCCGGTTTAAAAAAAGATTTTCAGCACTGGGAAAAAATAAAAGACAGCGTCGACCAGTGTATCGACATAATGATGAATTATCGTCAGAGCGGCCACCCCGGTGGATCCCGCTCCAAGGTACATGCCCTTTTAACAACCATGTTGAGCGGTGTTATGAAGTGGGATATCAGGGATCCGGAAAAAAGGTTTTCCGACCGGTTTGTTCTTGGAGCAGGACATACCATCCCCCTGGTATATGCCGCACTGGCTGTTTTAAATGAAGTTATGAGGACAAAATTCAACCAGACAGGCGATAAAAAGTATGCCCTGCCCTCTGCAGAAAACAAAGTTCTCTACTATGAAGATCTTCTGGGTTTCAGAAGAAGGGGTGGTCTTCAGGGTCATGCGGAAATGGAAGGAAAAACCCTATTCCTGAGTTTCAATACCGGCCCTACCGGTCATGGGACCCCTGCGGCAGCCGGTATCGCTCTGGCTCTGAAAAGAGCAGGAGCCGAAGGTGTGAAAGTATTTATGATGGAAGGAGAAGGAGGCCTGACTGCCGGAGCCACCCATGAAACAGCCAACTCAGCCTGGGGTATGGCTCTGGACAATCTTCACTTTCTGGTGGACTGGAACAATTACGGAATTGATAATCATAAAGCCAGCGATGTCCTTTACGGAACCCCGGAAGACTGGTTTGCCCCCCACGGCTGGAAAGTTTTCGGTGCAAAAAACGGTAGCGACTGGGAAGAGCTGTCAGAAGCCCTGTGGAATATGGTCAGCTTTGACAATCCCGGCAGAGTCCCCAGCGTCGTATGGTTTAAAACCAGAAAAGGCCGGGATTACCTGAAATACGACAATGCCTCCCATGGAGCCCCCCATGCGATGAACAGCGAAATCTACTGGGAGACCAAAAAGGCTTTTTCAGATAAATACGGTGTGAAATTCAGTGCCTTCGGAAAATCGGCTCCTGATGGAGAAGAGGCAAAACAGAAAGAGTTCCTGGAAAGCCTTGAAACTGTTATGGAAGTGCTGAGAAACGATCAGGAGCTGATCGATGCGATCGCTGACAGACTGGTAGAGATTGGAGACAGTGTTCCCGAAACGATCAGCACTCTGAAGATCAGCAAAAAAGGCAATCCTTTTGAGGATGCCCGTCTTACAGATTACAAAAGCTATCCGGAAGATATTTATGCAAAACCCGGATCCATGGCTGCCAACAGAAATGCCCTGGCCAAATGGGGCGCCTGGGTCAATGCTTTTGGAAAGAAAGAGTATGACAGACCGGTATTTATAGCCAGCTCAGCCGATCTGGCAGGTTCAACCAATACAAACGGGTTTGCCGGAGAGTACGGTGATTTTAAGGGTTACGGATGGTATGAAAGAGTGGGAACCGGCGAAGGCGCCCTTCTGCCCCAGGAGATAACAGAGTTTTCCAATATGGGAATGATGGCCGGTATGGCCAGCGTCAACCTTTCGGAAAACCCGGAAGAAACCTTTGACGGTTTCTGGGGAGCCACGTCCACCTACGGATCCTTTTCCTATCTGAAATACGGCCCTATGAGGCTTTACAGTCAGATGGCACAGGACTGCGATCTGAAACTGGGTAAGGTGATCTGGATTGCCGGACACTCGGGACCTGAAACAGCCGATGACTCACGGACACACTTCGGTATCTTTGCTCCTGCAGTAACCCAGCTGTTTCCCAAAGGCCATGTGATCAACCTGCATCCCTGGGAACACAATGAGGTTCCCGTACTGATCGGAGAAGCCCTGAGCAAGGATGTTCCTATTATCGCTCTTCACCTGACAAGGCCTGCCATTGAAGTTCCCAACAGGGAAGAACTAGGCATTCCCTCTCATTTTGAAGCGGCCAGGGGTGCCTATGTAATCAGGGATTACAAAGAGGGATATAAAAAAGACGGAACCCTTATTGTTCAGGGGACCAGTGCGGTATCGGCAGTGATCAAACTCCTTCCCCAGCTGGAAAAAGAGAATCTGAACATCAAGATTGTCTGCGCTGTCAGTGCAGAGCTCTTTCAGATGCAGAATGAAGAGTACCAGAAAAGGATTCTGAGCGATTCCGACAGGGCCAACTCATTTATTGTGACAACAGCCGGACGGCAGACAATGCAGCCCTGGATATTTAACAAGATGGCAGAAGAGTACACAGTGTCTCCCGACTGGGATGACAACTGGAGAAGCGGCGGAACCCTCGATGAGGTACTGGACGAAGCACATCTGACCCCGGAATGGATCCTAAAGGGAATCCAGAAATTCGCCGCAGAGAAAAAGATCAGAATAGACAGCATGAAAGCTGCTCTGGAAGATCTGTAAAAACGTAGCAAACCGAGTACCTTCAGGTGCTTGAAAATACCGATTGCTTTGACAAGGAGGCGCCTCCCTTCCTCTTTGTCAAAGTCAAACCGGTAAACGGTGAAGGCCCTTACCTGTATATAGCCAACTCTAAAAGGGTACGGAACCTGACCTGATCTCGGATATGTTAAAACCGGGGTACTCTTTTGAGTACCCCACTTTTTATTTTTTGAGGCTCTTTCAAAACGTTGGATTTTCAGCATCATCTGGATGCGGAAAAAGTGAGTTTTGAAAGATTCTTAACAAAGAGGTATCTAAATGAGTATAAGCGCAAGTGAAGCAAAAGCGATGGGATCTCCCATCGTTAAGGAAATGCAGGTAATTCCTGTTGCCGGATACGACAGTATGCTGTTTTCTCTCAGCGGAGCCCACGGACCGATTTTTACAAGAAATATTGTGATTCTGAAAGACAGCGCAGGGAATACCGGTTTGGGAGAGGTTCACGGAGGCGAAGAGATTCTGGCAGCCCTGAAAAGCTATATTCCCTATGTGGTAGGAAAACAGGTGGGAGACTACAGAGGAATCCTGAACTCTCTGAACGGCGTGGATCCAGGCCGGAACGAAGATCAGGGAGCGGGACTGCAGGAACTTGACCTGGATCAGCTCCGGTTTGTGGTCCATGCGGAAACCGCTGTGGAATCAGCTCTTCTGGATCTGCTGGGACAGCATCTGAACCTACCCGTTGCCGCTCTTCTGGGAGACGGACAGCAGAGAAAAGAGGTTCTCATGCTGGGTTACCTTTTCTTTGTAGGTGACAAATCAAAAACGCCCCTCCCCTATATAGATGAAAGCGGCAGCAGCAATCCCTGGTTCCGCATCCGCCGCAAGGAAGCCCTTACTGTGGAAACCATGCTGGAACAGGCTCATGCGGCAAAAGATTACTACGGTTTCAAAGACTTCAAACTGAAAGGCGGAGTTCTTGAAGGCGAAAAAGAGATGGAAGTCATCAAGGCCCTGGCAAAAGAGTTTCCCGATGCCAGGATCAATATTGACCCCAACGGCGCCTGGTCCCTCAAAGAGGCTATCAGACTCTGTAAAGATGCGGAAGATGTTCTGACCTATGCGGAAGATCCCTGCGGACCCGAACAGGGATTTTCCGGCCGGGAAATCATGGCCGAGTTCAAAAGAGCGGTAAACCTGCCGGTAGCGACCAACATGATTGCCACCAACTGGAGACAATTCCATCACTCGGTGATTCTGAATGCTGTGGATATTCCCCTGGCCGACCCCCATTTCTGGATGATGTCAGGATCTGTAAGAGCCGCGCAGCTCTGTAATGATTTCGGTCTGACCTGGGGTTCCCACTCGAACAACCACTTTGATATTTCCCTGGCGATTTTTGCTCAGACGGCTGCAGCAGCTCCCGGAGAAATAACCGCCATGGATACTCACTGGATCTGGCAGGACGGCCAGAGACTGACAAAAATGCCCTATGAAATCAAATCCGGAAAGATCCAGATTCCCGAACGGGGTGGACTGGGGCTGAAGATCGATATGGAACGAGTGGAAGAGGCAAACAAACTCTATAACACACTGAACCACGGACACCGGGATGATGCGGAAGCCATGCAGTATCTGATCAAGGACTGGAAGTTCGATAGTAAAAAACCGACCCTGGTCCGTTAAATCACAAACCGGGAGAAGAGAACTTTAGCGGGCTTTGCCATCCTTGAATATGATAAAGACCCGCAGCCCTAAAATACAAAAAATCATATGAGGAGCAAAGAAATGGGAACAATGGACGGCAAAGTAGCGCTGATAACCGGAGGCGGCTCTGGTATTGGAAAGGCAATCGCCGATTACTACAGTAAAGACGGCTGTACGGTTGTGATTACCGGACGGACAAAAGAAAAGCTTGATGCAGTGGTGGAAGATCTCAAGGGCAATGAAGGAGAGATTTACGCGATTGCCTCTGATGTAACCGACACGGCCATGATCTCTGCTCTTTTTGATGAAGTAATCAAAAAATTCGGCAAGCTAGATATTCTTGTGAATAACGCCAGTGTCTTCGGCGGAGCCAGCTTTGACAAGATCACCGATGATCAGTGGAGCCAGATGATGAAAACCGGGCTGGATGGAACATTCTACTGCAGCCGTGAAGCTTTCAGGATTATGAAGGGAAACGGGGGCGGAAGGATCATCAATATCGGCAGCGTTGCCGCGATCAGACCCCGGGAAAATGCCACAGCCTACAGCGTCTGTAAAGCTGCAGTTCTGGCAATGACCCACAGCATAGCTCTGGAGGGGAGGGATTTCGGAATCGCCGCAAGCTGCCTTCATCCTGGCAACACTCTGGTGGAAAGAAGAGCCGACGGCCGCCCCGGTACCGGTAAGGATGAGGGAGTGGAACCAATGATCGGTATGGAAGATATCGCCCGGACCGCCCATCTGATGGCCACCCTGCCCCCGGGATCCACCATGCTGGAAGCCGTGGTTATGCCTATAGAAATGAAACTTCTCGGCAGGGGTTAATACCCTTTTCGATAATTTTTTGTAATGCAGAAATATTGTGGTGACTCATAAGGGTCCCCACACTTTTTTTCTGAAGGGATTCCGATTGAGAGCGGCAAAGTTTATATTTCTGTGATAATCTCTCCCGCCCTGTTGAATACAAGTTCCTCAGGTTCATCCAGTGCGGTCAACCCCGGATATTTCCCGTTGCAGACATCTTCATAATACACTTCAGAGAGCATAATCCGACCAATATGAAGGCTGTTGGGAATCCTGATAAGACGGATGCTGTCAGCATCGACTCCGTTGCAGGTCCGTATGCAGATCTGGATAGCTTCTTTTTCCGTAGCCAGCACACAGGGTATTCTGGCAGATGCCAGAACCGTACTGGTAATGCAGTTGGGGTACATTTTCTCAATATCCAGATCATCAAAAATCCTTTTGGTAATCGCATCGGAAAGGCCGATCCCCAAACCGTTCCCGTGGGAAACTTCACTAAGACGGAGCATACAGGTTCTCTGAACTTTGACTCCTCCCGATGCGTAGGGTGTGGAAAAGGTTCCCGTGATATTCGGATCAACCCCGGTACCGCTGTAATTCTTGCCTATCTCATCCACCACAAGAACATCCCCTTCTTCTACAAGAATTTTAGGCATCCGGCTTTTGGCAATCTCAAGAAGTTCCGGTTCCCGCTTCAGGATATTTTCAGGCAGGATAGCTTCAATGGCATAGGTCTGATCGTAGGCGTTTTCCAGACAGGGGATGGCAAAGAGGAGAGGGGCTTTTTCAATGACCACCCGGGCCATGGAAGGGATATGCATCGCAATTTTTCCCATCCCGTCCTGATGAACCGCTTCAGCGCCCGCCTGTTTTCCCAGTCCCACAGTCATCATCTTGCAGGGGCCGCTTTCGTACACCCCCCGGAAGGCATTGTGAGGTTTCAAACGGCAGGAAAGGATAATCCCGTCTGACTCATAGGCATGCCTATCCAGCATAACTTTTTTTCCGCTGTCAGATACACCCAGCTCAACCACATTCATGGATGAGCGGATTTCACAGCCCATGGTCTCTTCTGTAATGCCAAAGCTGGCCAGAATCTCTTTCTGCCCTTCTGCGGCAGCTCCGCCATGGCTCCCCATGGCTGGTACAATGAAAGGAACAGCCTGTTTCATTCTGATATAATCAACAATCGCCTTTGTTATTGTATCAACATTCCGGATCCCCCGGCTTCCGGCTGTAACAGCGATCTGCATTCCTTTCTTAATAAGACAATCAAACTCAGGCCTTCCCATCTGTTCAAAAACAGCCGTTTTGATATTTTCGCTCTTTATAGATTCCGAATCAAAACTCTGCTCCGCCCGAAACATCTTCGGGATTCGGGTTTGTTCAATTAATCGGGTAACATTACCACCCTGTTTTACTTCCATGTCTCTTCATCCTCTGAAATTATTGTACCCGAATTCAAAAAAGATTACGTATTCGGGATCAGTATTTTTCTTTTGGAATCATCGTTCCTCTTATCCGGTAACGATGATTCTTCCTGTTAATCGGCGATTTCATTCTCTCTGGCGGGAGAGAAAATTCTACGGGAGCTGAAAAATTTCCCTTGCCAAAATCATACACTTGGTATACACTCATTATACTTACAATACACCATCAGTACAGCCTTCTGCAGATGAAGTTTGAAGTGCAGGAATCGGTACAAGACTTCTCAATAAAGTGAAAGGGATAAGCCGTCAGAGCGGCGGGTTTCCGATGCTCTGCGGGTTTCAAGAAAAAAACAGAGAAAGACGCGGGGGAAACAGGATTACAAAACTGAATGAAATATTCAGAGAGTCAATAGCAGCAAAAAAAAGAATACGTTTTATTAAGGAGATACTATGAAAAAGAAAATTGCCATAAAATCCAGCGAGAAAGCGGTTGAGATGTTTCCCGGTTTTTTCAGAACCACCCTGACTTACAACGACGAACTGATGCTCTGCCACTTTTCTCTGAACAAAGGGGCGGAAATTCCACTGCATAATCATGATGCTGTTCAGAACGGATATCTTATCAGAGGAAAAGTCGAACTTCTCTCAAAAGATGGTACCACTCTGGTCATCGAGGCCGGAACATCCTATGTATTTGATTCCAATGAAGTGCATGGCGCTGTAGCCCTGGAAGATTCGGAATATGTTTAAACTTTTTACCCGGTCAGGCCGGAATACTATCCTGAAGGCTAAAGATTATCAAGGATTGCAGAGAATAGGCAGGGAAAGGAATCCTTTCCCTGTAATTATTGGTATTGATTCCTAAAAAAGATCGGCAAACTTGCTTACGTAGGTTTCCAGAACCAGCCGAATCCCTTCCTGAAGATGATTTCTCATCTCTTTTTCTGCCTGTTCGGGAGTTCCACTGGTTAATGTTTCTATAAGCTTCAGATGCCCTTGCTTGGAATTTTCCTCCAGCTCTTTGCTGACTCTTTTTTTGGTGTAGTTATTTGTCAGGACCGTATAGTTCCTCAGTTTTTCATAAAATTCCTGAAGGAGAAAATTCTCTGTCCCCTGCATAATCGTATCATGCAACTTTCTCCCCAAACCGAGAACACTTTCCAGATCCTCCTTAACATCCACAGCATCCATCTCTTTTTTAATAGCATTAAAAGAGTCCTGTAAAGTTGGTGTTAGATTGGCGCAAACCAGCCTGGCCCCATATCCCTCCACGGCAGCCCTGGCTTTAAAAACAGCAATGATTTCCTCAGAGGATAACTTTTTAACTTTATATCCCTTACCGGATTCAGCTTCAAGGAGCCCTTCATTGGAGAGCCTTAAAAGTATCTCGCGGACCGGAGTTCTACTTATTCCGTAAGTCTCGCAGAGATCCCGTTCCACAATCCATTGCCCGGGGAGGAGATCCTCATCGGCAATGCGTTTTTTCATTTCTTCGTATACAGCCTGCTTATTCATTGTACAAGCAGTATACATGGAAAATTCCTATTAGCCAAATAAAAAAAAACAGGGATCGGTGAAGACGGTTTTTCCCCTATGCCAGATCAGCATAACTGTTGATATAACTGCTGAGAATCAAACGGATCGTTTCCTGCAAATGGTTCCACATGGCTCTCTCGGCATTATCGGGGTCACCATCCAGAATAGCTTCAATCAGCTTTAAGTGCCCGCCCCTCGCCTGTGCTTCTATACTGATCCATTTTTTGGCATAGTTGTTTGTCAGGATTTTATAGTTCTGGAGTTTTTCGTAAAACTCTTTCAGCAGGAAATTTTCTGTGGAAGCAATGATAAGATTATGAAGCTGATTCCCCAGTCTCAAAACATCCTGAAGATTCTCATTAATATCAAGAGCCTGAAGCTTTTCATAAATATCCTTTACAGCAGCAGTAAATTCGGGGGTTTTATTCATACAGACAAGACGGACCGCATACCCTTCCACTGCCGCTCTTGCCTTGTAAATAGCAACAATCTCTTCAGAAGTAAGGTCTTTCACCTTGTATCCCTTTCCGGATTCAAAATCCAGTAAACCTTCACTGGAGAGAGTGAGCAGGATCTCCCGGACAGGGGTTCTGCTTATGCCGTAGGTTTCACAGATATCCCGCTCAATAATCCACTGACCAGGGGTAAGCTCTTCAGAGCTGATGCGCTTTTTTATATCATCATATATTTGTTTTTTATTCATTATACCGATAGAATACAACAGATTTCATTGTATGACCAACAAAAAATCCAAACTGCCTGAATGAATCACCTGTATTTCCCATGAAGAATGACAACTCCCTCTCCGGCCGAGGCCGGCAGAAGGGGGAATTGTCCTGTTATTCCTTTTTGAGCTTTTCCCGTTTTATACATTGAGAATCCTTTTACTCTTGAGAAAAAAGCTCCCCGGCAACGGAATCTGAATACCATAAAAAATATCCGAATGACCCTGCTGCAGATTTTTTGCATCAAAATCAAACTATTCCTTGCCAGAATATATACTCATGGTATACAATAATCATACATATATAACACCACAAAAATAATAGAGAAAAATTGGAATCATACCAAGCATTATGACTCTTTCATTTACGATTCCTTTCCTATTTAAAATAAGGAGAAGACAATGAAAAAATATAGCGTTGCCATAGAATTGAACAGGGGTGAGAAGTGCCCGGGGTTCACCGATCAGATTAACCGTCTTATTGAAGACGGCCGGTTTGAGGTAAAATTTCTCAGAGATAAAAACTCAAAACCCAGTCATTCCGTTTCTGCAGAAGAATTACAGGGTGTGGACTTTTACTATTTAATGGGTCACAGGCTTATCGATGAATCCACTTTTGATGAGAATTCCACCCTTCAGTGGATCGGCCGTTTCGGCGCCGGTTTTGAGAATGTGGACATAGACCTTTGTACCAGAAAGGGCGTTCTTGTAACCAACTCTCCTGTAGGCCTCAGGGAATCTGTGGCGGAGCTGGCTCTTGCCTTTATTCTGAATCATGTTTCCAAACTGAGTTTTTTCAATAGTTACATACGGGAAAAACATTTTAACGGCGCCAACCAGTTTCCCACGATCTGTGCCGGAGAAAAAACACTGGGGCTTCTGGGAGCCGGAGGAATAGCCCAGAGACTGACAGAACTGGTTGCTCCTATGAATATGAAGGTTCTGGCGTATGATCCTTTTGCCGACAAAGACAAGCTGGCCGCCAAAGGTATCGAATTAACCGATATGGAAACCCTTTTAAAAGAGTCCGATATTGTGAGCAGCCATCTTCCCCTGACAAACGGGACAAAAGGGATGATCAAGGAAGAGCACTTCAGAATGATGAAGCCCTCAGCCTTCTTTCTGAATACCAGCCGCGGCGGAATTTATGACGATGCGGTACTGGCAAAGATTCTCAAGGAAGGAGTGATTTCAGGAGCCGGACTGGATGTATTCGAAGACGAGCCGCATATCGAAAACAATCCTCTTCTGGAATGTGAAACAGCCATCCTGAGCCCCCATATCGCTGGAGCCAGCAACAACCAGGATACCATAACAGCCATTGCCAAATCCCTGGTGGATTCCACTTTTAAAGTAGTGGAAGGAGATCTGCCCGACTCCATTATCAATCCTGAAGCAACCGACAAAGAAGTCCCTGCAGAAAAAAGATCTCCTTCCTATAAAGGATAAGAGACAGTTCAGGATACAATCAGATTCAAAAATCGAAAACCATCCCGTTACTCCGGGATGGTTTTCGTTCTTTTGACACAATTTCACTCTCTGTTTTTATATCGGGAGCACATTGCTTTCCCTTTTTATCCGGATAAAATGACAGAGACGGTATTCACAGTTAAAAATGAAAAAAAAATCAGGATTTGAGGAAATTGACAATGAAAATAAAGCTGACCATTGATAGCCTGGAGTTTTCTGGCAGATTATATGAAAATGAGACTGCCGGCGGAATTGCGGAAATGCTGCCCCTTTCCATCAGGATGAGCCGCTGGGGAGATGAGTATTACGGAAGCATCAATGCAGACTTCCCCAAAGCCATGGATGCCACTGACCTTATGAAACTGGGCGAACTGGCATACTGGCCGGACGGGTCCGCGTTCTGTATTTTTTTCGGGTCCACCCCCATCAGCAGAGGGAACGAACCGAGAATGGCATCTGCAGGAAATCCCTTCGGTATATTGGAAGGGGACTTCTCAGGACTGAGAGATCTGCCCGGAGCCGTTACCGTTACGGTGGAAGAAGCCTAGGAAAAGAATGTCCTCAGCTTCCGCTGAAAAGTAGAAAGACGGGAGCTGAATGGTCATTTCATATCGAAGGATTCCTTTACAGGATGTTAATCCGGATAGCTCCTGTGTTTTCTGAATTCAGGAGAACAGATTCTGAGAGACCTTTTTCCGTATCAATTTTTCCAGAACCAGGGAAATACGCAAATAATATCTTACAAGAACCCCTACACCCAAGGCAGCCAGGACGGTCCCCTCCCTCAAACCCCGGATTTTTTCAAAAAATACAAAAGAAAGGCCCAGACTCATAAGAACCATGGCTGTATCAACAGTGATTTTTGCACTATCGAAGGAAATCCCGAACTTTTCAACCAGAGCGAGTGCCAATCCTTCTCCCGGCAAATATGTCAATTCCGCCTTTATTTCCATGTACACACCTAGAGCAATAACAAAGACACTGAGCAGGCATAATGAAAGACGCATTCCGTAGGAGGATGGTCTCAGATCCTGAAAGATTGTCATGGCAGAATCTATAAAAAAACCTAAAAGGAATATTACGGGAAACTGAACTATCTGGAATATTTTATATTCCTTCCCAAGAATAAGGACCTGCAGAAGTATCAGAAAAACATTAAAAAGGATTGTGAACATTCCCAGAGTCAGTGGATATTTCAGACTCAGTACATAGGGATTGCTTGATACCGGAGAGATTCCAAGGTCGGCTTTTACCGACAGGACTACCCCTAATGACATTATAAACAGTCCGGTAGTAAACAGAACTATTTTCTTTAAAAGGGTAAAGAAGCTTTTTTTCATAAACAGATACTACTTTTTTTCCCGGGCTTGTAATACCGTTTTTAAAGACTAAAACAGAATATAAACCGGCATCAGCCCGGAAGGATTTCTCTGCAGGGGAGGCTGATGCCGGGAACTGCCGGTCTCCGGAATAAAGTTACATAGACACTTGGGCATCTCTGCCTTCAGAGAGGAACTTCCTAATCTTCCAGAATCTCGTAATAGGAATCGCCCATATCATGGGGATTCACAGAACGATAAACTTTGGCCTGATAGCGGAACGCCGAAGCGAAAGGCGAACCGGCATGACCTTTGTCCCGGATATCTTTGGGAGTGGAATATCCATCATAGCCCCGGGCCATGGAGTTCAGCTTTTCAAAACCGCATCCGCTCCATCCTTTGGACTTTGTGAAATTGAATGAGGCGTCAAAAAATTCCAGAGCTCCTTCGGTAGACTCTTTATCGGCACTGTCAAAACAGGTGAAGTTTTCCCATAGGCCGGTTCCACCGCCGCCCTGACCACCGATGGGTCCCATCATGCAGTCGCCGCCGCCGGCAACGATCTGCCCCTTCTTCTCCCATTCAGCCTTGAAGGCTCCTGCTTCCTCAGCCCGCTGAGAACCGAAATCGATGGCATTGATCATACCGAAGTTCCCGTCGTATCCGCCGCCATATACAAGATTGAGTGCTTTATGCCCCAAACGGAGCAGGTACAGGAGGGTATAATTTTTCAAGTGCTCCGTATCCATGCATTCCACAATATAACCGCCGGTGATTTCCAGGATTTCCCTGAGGGTCTGGATCTGCCAGTCAAAATCCCGCTGGGTCATACCGGCAATGATAATCTGGAAGTCGATTTTCATGGAATCATTGGCTTCTTTGTACCCCGGTTCCTTTGTGAGTTCCTCTAGGTCGGAGATGGTCTTGTCCGGATCAGTCAGAATCTGGATCATTCCCCACTTCAAATCTCTCCCCAGAAAGTTGAATTGCCTGTGAGCGGAGTATCCAATCCCGTTTTCCCAGAGAAGATGGGCTGTATCCGCCCAGGCATCCCAATCGGGGAAAGCCAGGGTGAAGGCTGTAAAATTGCCGGGAAGTTTTGTGGTATACGCCGGGGCCTTTCCGTAAACGGGAAGATGGCGGGGTCCGGGCCAGGCATGAAGCTTTACAGCGCATTTGGTAAAAACCCCCATGGACCCTTTCGTTCCGAACATACCGCGTATAACACCGCGCATACTCGGTCCGGGCCCCTCACCGCAGTACCAGGCATCATCGTCAAAACCAAGGGAGCCTGTTTTTACCTCTTCTCCTGTGGGAAGAACCCATTCGGCCCCCAGGAGGTTTTCATACTGCCATCCCGCATAGAGGTTACCGGGGCCTGATCCGAGCCATGCCGCCGCACCGGCCAGGATCGAACAGGAACACCCTGACCCCTGAATATGACAGTTCAGCCCCACTTTCATGGTTTCCGCCTGCAGGGTGGCTCCGATAACACCGGGCTCAACCACTGCAACCATATTTTTGGCATCAATGCTGATGATCTTGTCCATTCTGCGCATGTCCAGAACAAGGGTATTGTCATCGCAGGGGTATCCCTGGGCAGACCAGAAGGTACTGGAGGGTTTATATTTGATACCGTTTCTGTTACACCATTTGGTGATTTTCTGAACATCCCCGGTAGAACCGGGCAGCAGAACCGCCAGACCTCTCGGGGTGAGAACATCGAAGTGAGGCCCCAGGTGAATCGCTGTATGAGAGAGATTGTACCGGTATCCGTCAAGAACACCGGGATCCCGGGAGATATTCCTTTTACCAACTATTGCTTCCAATTCTTTGAATTGTTTATCTGTTAAACTCATTATGCGACTCCTTTTTTAAAGTGCCATCTGCACAAGATCGAGAATATCAAGGATTTTCATAGAACTGCCGTCTTCCTGAGCATCAGAGAAATTCGTTGTACACCAGGGGCAGGCGGAAACCATAGCCTGGGCACCTGTGGAAACAGCTTCATCCAGTCTCTCTCCTGCTACCCAGTTGGAATATTCAGGATAACTCTCTTTTGCACCGCCTCCCGCACCGCAGCAGTAGCTGTATTCCCGGATCCGTTCCATCTCTACCAGTTCCACTCCGGGGATGCTGGCCAGTATGTTCCGGGGTTCATCATAAATCCCCTTGATTCCGTTATACCGGGGCTTGCGGGGAGTATGCACCACAATCTGATTTTTGAATTTCGTTTCCTCTCCGTTCCATTCCTCATAGGGTTCACCCTGACGTCCCAGATGACAGGGATCGTGATAGGTCACTTTCATGGGAACGTCCTTGGTAAAAGTCAGTTTTCCCTCCCGGATCAACTGATCAATATATTCCACGATATGCATTACCTTGAAGTTTCCGCCCACCTGGGGATAGAGCCGTTTAAAGGCATGATTCCCATCAGAACAGGCGGTTACTATTGTAGTCACACCGGCTTTTTCCCACAGCTTGATATTGGGCTCAGCCAGTTTTTTAAAGGCATCGTAATGCCCCATGGAATACGTCCTGGCTCCGCAGCACATCTCTGAGTCACCCATAATACCGAAGTCAACTCCCGCTTTCTGCATAATGGTAACAGCAGTCTTTACTGTTTCGCTTAACTTTTCATTAAAGCTGTAACTGCATCCCACATGGAAAACCACATCGGCGGTTTCTTTTGTCAGATCTTTGATCCCCAGGCCTTTTGCCCAGTCCCCCCGATGTCTTTTGTCTTTTCCAAAGACATTCAGTTCCTTATGGAGATTATCCAGAACAACCTGCTGCCCCTCGGGATATTTTCCTCTTTCCACGAGTTCCGCTTTCAGATCCCGAACCATATCCAGGGGTTCCAGGTTATACCGGCTTATTTTACAGGACACATCACAGGCCCCGCAGGAAAGGCAGGTATGGGCGATATCCACCACTTCATCGGTAATTTCTATTTCATCCCTCAGGATAGACCGGCTGGTAAGGTATCTTCCCCGGGCGGAATAGTTGTTAAAGTTAAAGTAATCAATGCTAGGACAGTTTTTTGCATACCTCCAGCTTTTTACCTGATCAAAAGGGATCCATTTACAGTAGGAACATGCGCTGCAGCGCTCTATCTCTTTAGAAAAATCTTTCAATGCCATAGTTTCCTCCCTCTCCTAGAAGCACAGTTTTCCTGGGTTCATAATCCGTTCCGGATCAAAAATATCTTTCATTTTATTGGTGAGAATTGTGTTCTGGGCATTCCTGTCGTACACCATATCTGCCCAGATACCATAGGGACGTGAGTAGAAAGCTCCCGCTCGCATCAGTTCCCTGCTTAACTCATAATAGAAGGATGCCATTTTATCGGTACTTCCCTTCTTTTCAGACACAGGCAGAACAATATGACAATGAGCCGCGGCTCCCTGATGAAGAGGCTGAATATAAACAGGGCACTCCGCAAAGGAATAGCCGTTCTTGTCTGCAACAGCTGCTGCCGTTTTTAGCTGACCGGGAATTCTATCCAGTGTGGAGAGAAAGAAAATCTCTTTGGATTTTCCGGTTTTCCTGTCCTTCCAGCTTGTGTCCGCAGAGAGATCAAGAATTCTGTCTGTTACCTTTTTCCCCGGGAGTCCTCCAATGGAAGCTATGGGTTCAAGAGCGCATTCCTGGGCTATATCATAAACATCCGCTTTCTGAACCTGAACTTTCTCCTTTGCTCTGAGAGCGCCCCACTTGATATTTACCATGGCTGTCCAGGGAGAGAGATCTTCCTCATATTGCTCAATCTCATCTTTGCCGGTGCCCAGAATGGAAGAGAGGGCTTTATTATTGAAAAGGCAGACCTCATCACCAAAGCGGAATTTCAGATTCTTATACATATAGTCCGTAAGGGCTTCCAGACTGTCAGCTTCGGCAAAAACCGGAGTTTCCTCCTTTGCGGCCACTTCCACACGGACAGAAGCCCAGGTGATAATCCCGATAGAGCCCTGCGAAGCGGTAACCATCTTCATAAAGTCAAACTGATGTGGCCCGGCGTTTGTGACGGGGATTTCTCCACCTTCCCAGTTCTCCTCTTGTTCTCCCCGGTGGCCACCCATTCCGCTGTAGATAATGTCTCCCGAACCGAAAACAATCTCCATAGATCTTAGAGGTTCCGTCATATTCCACTGATATTTGGGAGAGAGAAGAGGTTCACGATCCAGAAGGGACGCAATAACAGACTTTCCTTTTTTGGGAAGCAGAGGCTGGGGAATTCTCAACCCCTCTTTGGCCAGTTCTCCCGCCAGCTGTTCCCAGGTAACACCGGGTTCTATAATGGCCAGCCGGTGCCTTCTGTTGATTCTTCGGATTTTGTTCATACCGCTGAGATCAACAATAATTGCACCGGGAGCTCCAGGGGATACCCCGCCGGTTCTATGGGGCCCGCTGGAACTCACTGGTATAAGGGAAAGGGAAAATTCATTCGCCAGTTTTACAATATCCTGTACCTGTTCCGTACTGGCTGGTTTCACAAGGAAATCCGGCTGCAGCGGTTCTTTCCCGGAAGAGAGACCAGCAGTTTCACTGGTAAATTCCGGATTCTCTGCAACCTGATTTTTTCCGACTATGCCGACTAAACGGCTAAGGGTTTCGCTCATGGGTTCACTCCTTTTTTTTAATCTTTCAGAGACTCAGTTTTCTAAAAGTCCTTAAGAGTTTTTGCTTTCTTTCGATTCACCGAAAAATGTTTCTGAACCTTAAAGGCAGTCCGGAAAGCATTCAATCCATCTTCATCTTAGGGGCGGATATTTCATCTGTCAAGTTTAATCGAATACATTCATCGAATTTGTTCTACAAAGTATCGATCCTCTTTCTGACAATTGTTTATCAGGAAACTTTATTACCGGACCGCCGTAAAAAAGGTTTTTCCATAAGAGATTAACTCATCTTCGTATAGGGATTTCACATCCTGATGAACGGGTATGATATTGGGAATACAGGGGATAAAACTCCCCCAGTCATCATGAAAAAAGGATAACATCGAGCCTGATCTTATTGATAATCTGCTTCAAAGGCTTCCCTGGGGGTGGTAAGCCAATGGGGATTGTCATTCCTTAGCAATCGAAACCAGTTTTCCCTTTCTGTCATAAAACCCTCCTTGTCTAATCCGCATAACGTTCTAAGCCGGATTTTCACAATACTATCCAGGACACAGGGTGTCTCCTTTTAAAAAGGTGCAGCAGTTTGTAAGACTGGGCGTTCACTTTCATTTCCTGCAGAAGGATATCTGCTGAAATACCTACGGGAGCCATCCAGGCGGGCAGTTCCGACTTCAGTTTTTCCTCATTCTCTCTGGATTCCCCGGGAAGAGCGGCCATATAGGCTTTGTTCATAATAAACAGTTTGTCACTTCAAGTTCCAAACATTCGGGAAGCAACTGAAAGCTAGTTAAAAAACAAAATAAAAAAACAGGATAAAAGGGGCATTTAGATGGTTATGGAAATCGGGAATACAAAAGGAGTTTTGTACCATCCGTTTAATCTGTTCAAGTTCGGGATTCTCAGCTTATTCGGAGTCATTCTTTTCTTCACACCCATAACGATTCAAACAACAAGAACCATTCCTCTGGATCATATTATTCTCGTCATCCACAAAGGGGCACCCTGCTGTTGAGTCTGTTTGGACTACCCGACCTTCTGGCTGTATCAAAAGCGGCAACCGTCGTGCTGGGTGAGATGTTTGTTCCCAATATACTGGCAGCAGGTCTTCTGATGGCAGCCAGGTACGTTGTTGCAGTAACTTCTGTGGCAGCCATCATCTATATAACCGGATCCATACCCTGCATGCTGGCTTCTGATGTAAAATTCAGATTGAGAGACCCCTTTTTTATCTGGTATGAGAGGACTTTTCTTTCAATTCTCATATCCGGAATCATCGGTTTGATCGTGTTTTAAATCAGAGAGAGCATTACAACTCTGTTATCAGGCCGTGAAAATTGTCATGATCATTCCAATATCATTCACTATTCTCTCGGGCAAATTGTAATCTCCGTCATGAATGCACCAGTCAAAAATAAGCCCCCGGCTGAATATAAGCAAAAATTTCATAATATCTTCAGCATCCCTTGCTTGTGAGATTTCACCTGATTCCTGCCCTTCTTTCACAATATTCAGCAACAGGCTGATCATAAAACGGTCCTGATCGATAAACATTTTATTATTGGGGCTGTAAAGATGCTTTGAAAACTCAATGCCGTGGGATTCATTAAAAACCCCGTAATGCTTAAAAAACAAAATAATTTTTTCCACACAGGACCGGTTGCCCTCTTCAAGATCCGGAAGGACTTCTTTTTTAAAGTACTCGTCAGCTTTCCGGTAGAGCTCAAAAAAAACATCTTCTTTTGTACTATAATAATGGTAGAATGTTCCCACCGAGATTCCGGCTTTTTTATGAATGTCCTGAATTGTCATATCAGCAAAACCGAATTTTTCCATCAGAGCCATGGTTGCCTGAATGATTTTTTCCTTGGTGGCTTCCGCCTGAAGAGTCCTTTTTGTCACTTTTTTGGGCTTATCCAAAATGTACTCCTATGCAAAGTTAAAAAATCTTTAACATAATTAAAAATACCAGAATAGCATAGAGAAGACCACACTGTCATCGAAGTATTTTATTTTCGCCGAATTAATTCAACATATCAATATTCCCAATCAGAATCCCGTAAAACAGTGAACCATTTCTTTTTGTGCAGACTGCACAATTTTTCAAGCTCTTTTGATACCTTTCTGACATATCGTCTGTCCTTTGGATATGGTTAAATATTTATAGAATGCCAAAAAAGGCCAATGCCGCTTTTTTCTGTATGAAACATACTTTTTCAGCATTCAATGCAAGGACAGGAGATCGATTAAATTGAAAACAGATATTTCACTAAATGGAATAGTTCCTCCCATAGTAACCCCCGTTGATGCGCATGAAAATGTCGATCCTGAAGGGTTGAAAGAGGTTATCAAACACGTTATGGACGGCGGAGTTCACGGAATACTGGTCAATGCCAGTAACGGAGAGTTCTATGCCTTTGACTTTGAAAACCAGAAAAAGTCTATTGAAACAACCATAGAGTTTGTAAATAAAAAAATACCTGTTTACGCGGGTACTTCAGCCATTACCACAAAAGAGAGCATTAAGTTATCCGAAATGGCAGAAAAAGCCGGAGCGGATGCTCTGAGTGTTCTGACTCCCATGTTTGTCACTCCCACGGAAGATGAGCTGTATGAGCATTTTGCCGCCATTGCCAAAAGCACCAGTCTCCCGGTGCTCCTCTATAACAATCCGGGAAAAACCAACAATGCCATTACTCCGGCCCTGCTCAAGAGACTGGCCGGGATTGATAACATTGTAGGAATTAAAAATACCGCTATGGACTTCAGCGTGACCATGAAGTATATCGAAGCCACCTCTCACCGGGATGATTTCGCTGTCTTCGGCGGTATCGATTACTATATCTACGCTACCCTCTGCCACGGAGGAGCCGGCAGTGTGGCCGGGACAGCCAATGTGGCGCCCCGCCTGGTTGTGGATATTTACGAAAACTACTCCCGGGGGGATCACCTGGGGGCACTGGAAGCCCAGAAAGCCTTGATGCCTCTGAGAGACGCCTACGGCCTGGGAACTTTTCCTGTGATGATGAAGGTTATGTTGAATATCCTGGGCGTCAAGGCGGGAAAACCCGTCCGGCCAGTTTCCTATGTAAGCCCGGAAACAGAAAAGAAAGCAAAATCGGTTCTACAGCAGATGGGTCTTCTAAGCTGAAACAGAGAGAAGATGTATTTGAATTGAACCATAAAGCAGTTTAGTTTTAAGGAGAATTATATGAAAATCGGATTTATCGGATTAGGAATCATGGGACGACCCATGTCCAAAAACCTTATCAAGGCAGGTCACGAGCTTGTTGTTCTGGATATGAACAAAGATGCCGTAAAAGACCTGGAAAGCCTGGGAGCCTCCTCTGCTTCCACACCGGCGGAAGTTCTGGGACAGGTAGACCTGGTGATTACCATGCTGCCCAACTCGCCCCATGTAAAAACCGTGGCTCTGGGAGAAAACGGGCTGATCGAAGCCGCAGCTCCCGGGAAAACCCTGATCGATATGAGTTCTATCGCTCCCGGCGCTTCCCAGGAAGTAGCGGCCGGACTGGAAGCCAAAGGCATGGATATGCTGGACGCCCCTGTTTCCGGCGGAGAGCCCAAAGCGATTGACGGAACCCTGGCCGTTATGGTTGGTGGTAACAAAAAAGAAGTGTTCGACAAATACAAAGACATTCTGGACGTTATGGCCGGCTCTGTTGTGTATGTCGGAAAAATCGGTGCGGGAAACACCACAAAGCTGTGTAACCAGGTAGTGGTGGCTCTGAACATCGCCGCTGTTTCCGAAGCCATGGTTCTGGCCAAAAAAGCCGGCGTTGATCCCGATCTGGTTTACCAGGCGATCCGGGGCGGACTGGCCGGAAGCACCGTTATGGACGCGAAAGCTCCCATGATGATGGACAGAAACTTCAAACCCGGATTCAGAATCGATCTGCACATCAAGGATATGGCCAATGCCCTGGAAACCTCCAGAGCCGTAGGCGTTCCCCTTCCCCTGGCTGCCCAGGCCATGGAGATGATGCAGGCCATAAAACAGGACGGCTGCGGTGTGGAAGACCACTCCAGCATCGTTAAATTTTATGAAAAACTTGCCAACGTTGAAGTAACAAGACAGGCATAAGATATTTTTGAGGAGAAAGAAATGAGTGCGACACCAGTTATCGCAGATATGAAAGTCTATCCGGTTGCCGGAAGGGACTGTATGCTCCTCAATCTGAGCGGGGCCCACGGGCCCTACTTTACCCGGAACGTGGTGATTCTGACCACCGACCAGGGAAAAACGGGAATCGGAGAGGTTCCCGGCGGGGAAAAGATCCGCCAGACTCTGGTAGATGCCAGAGAGCTGGTAGTCGGATCATCTCTTGGTGATTATAAAAATGTTCTGAACCGTGTTCAGAAAAATTTTATGGACCGGGATTCGGGAGGAAGAGGTCTTCAGACCTTCGATCTGAGAACCACAGTCCATGTTGTAACTGCTATTGAATCCTGCTTTCTCGATCTGCTGGGAAAATACCTGAATGTCCCGGTGGCGTCTCTTCTGGGAGACGGTATGCAAAGGGAGTCTGTCAAAGTTCTGGGATACCTCTTTTACGTGGCCGATCCCGACAGGACAGATCTTCCCTACGCCAGAGAGAAGGATTCGGATGTCCCGTGGTACAAAATCCGGCATGAAGAAGCGATGACTCCCGAAGCCATCGTGAAACTGGCCGAAGCGTCTGCGGAGATCTACGGATTCAAGGATTTCAAACTCAAGGGCGGGGTGCTGGAAGGCAAACAGGAGATAGAAGCCATAAAAGCCCTGAAAAAACGGTTCCCCGATGCCAGGATTACCCTGGACCCCAACGGCGGTTGGAAGCTTGCCGAAGCCATTGAACTCTGCAAGGACATGCATGGCATCCTGAGCTACTGCGAAGATCCCTGCGGTGCGGAAGAAGGCTTTTCCGGACGGGAGATCCTGGCTGAGTTCCGCAAGGCCACAGGCCTGCCCACGGCAACCAATATGATCGCCACCGACTGGCGGCAGATGCAGCACTCGGTGGCTCTGAACAGTGTGGACATTCCTCTGGCGGACCCCCACTTCTGGACCATGGCCGGCTCTGTCCGGGTCGGTCAGATGTGCGATGCCTTCGGTCTGACCTGGGGATCCCATTCCAACAACCATTTCGACATTTCCCTGGCCATGTTTACCCATGTGGCCGCGGCGGTACCCGGTAGTGTTACGGCTATAGACACTCACTGGATCTGGCAGGAAGGTCTGGAACGGCTGACAAGAAACCCCATGCAGATACGGAATGGACATATTGATATTCCCGAAAAACCGGGACTCGGAATGACATCGATATGGATCAGGTTATGAAGGCTCATGATCTGTATGTTAAAGAGAACCTGGGGGCCAGGGACGACTCTGTGGGTATTGCAGTATCTGATACCCGGCTGGAAGTTCGACAACAAACGGCCCTGCATGGTTCGCTAGATTCACAGTAATTACAGGCTCTATTGGAGAGCCTGTGAAAATAAAATTAGGGAGATTTATTTATGAAAAAAGGATTGATTGTTCTTATTTGTCTGCTCGCTGCAGTCGGATTCGCTTTTGCCGAAGGTCAGAGTGATGACGGGAAACTGCTGAAAGGAAACCTGAGAATTGTTATCGGATCCTCGTCTACCGGTGGAGACACCTATGCCAACTCTGCCATCGTTGCGGAAAAACTGGCTGAAGTTCTGGATATGAATGTAAAAGTAGATGCAACCGGAGTAAACGGCGCTTATGATGCTCTGAAAAGAGACTCTTCCGGTCATACCATCATGATTTTCCATGACCAGGCATACCTTGGTTATCTTTATGAAAAGAAGGGTATGATAACCCCTTTGAAAACTACATTGTGGGGCCGACCGTTGCCATCAACCCCGGAAATGCCTACCTGGCCCCCAAGGAATCACCATACAACTCCATTCAGGATGCTATCGATGCGGCAGGTTCAGGAACGAAAGTCCGCGTGGCAATCCAGCCCGGTGGAGTTTCAGAAATCGGATACAGTGCTATGAAAAATGCTGTAGCTATCCAGTACCCCGGTATGGAAGACAATATGGTTGCCGTCAATACTGGTTCCCAGTCTGATAAAAATCAGCTGCTTTTTGACAGACAGGCAGACATTATCAATGGTTCTATCCAGGCCAACGAGCAGTACACCCACCTGCCTGCAGATGATATTAAAGCCATGAAATTCCTGTGGGTAACAGCCAGGACCCAGACCATTGCCCAGCAAACCCCGAAGGATATGGAAATACTAGCAGAGACGACCTTCTCAAATTCGTAGAACCCGGTCTGGCTAATGACTTTACTTTCGATAAAGAGTTTTTCATCCTTTACAACAAAGACATGGATCCCGCTCTTGTAGATTATTTCAACGACGCGCTTAAAGAGATATTTGATGCCGGAGCTATTCAGGAAATTCAGAAAAAAGCATTCTTCATCCCCAACTTTAGAGAAACTGAAGATGCACAGTCCTACCTGAAAAAGAAAATGGATACCTATGAAGGAATTATTTCCTCTCTGGTAAAATAATCTCAAATCATATTTTATTAACAGGGAATCTGCCGACAGGCAGATTCCCTGGATTAATACAGGAGGTTCATTGTGCCCGAAAACAATGGATTTTTATCCATCTCCATTGATTTTGAAACATCTCATCTCTTTTTTCCCCGGATTATGATAGGGATCATTATTCTGCTTATCCTTATCATCGGCATAAAAGAATTCGTAAAAAAAATACGTACGGAAACCTGAAAGAATCGGTTAAAAGCTTCCGCTTTTTCGAGGAGAATTATGATAAACTGAAACTTTTCGGTTCCATCATTTCCGTAGCTGTTTACTTCTTTTTAATGGATTTTGTCGGACGGTTATTCCCAAACCAGGGACTGGGATTTCTCATTACATCCATCCCGTTTATGTTTGTTATGTCTTTCCTGCTTGTGGGAAAGGAAAACTTTAAAAATCACAGAGTATCCATTCTGATCAGTTCGGTTGTCACACCGCTCTTCGCATGGATATTATTCGCCAAGCTGTTTTTTATAACGCTGCCCTAAATAAAGAAAATAGGAATTTCATTATGGAATTATTTGCAATGATAACCCCTATGACTCTGATGCTGTCCACTCTGGGCGTCATTGGAGGAATAATTTTCGGAGCTATACCCGGCATGACTGCCACCATGGCTCTGGCTGTATTCTTGCCCCTGACCTATGCTCTGGACCTCTATCAGGCTCTGGCGCTTTTAATTGGTCTTTATGTCGGAGGTATATCCGGCGGTCTGATTCCTGCGGTTCTGTTGAACATACCAGGAACTCCTTCCTCAATAACAACGACCTTTGACGTTTCCCCATGACGAAAAGAGGAGATGGGAGAAAGAGCCCTGAAAATCGGGATTGTATCATCCCTTTTTGGCGGTCTCATTTCAGCATTTATCCTGGCGATTTTTGCACCGGTACTGGCGGATTGTGGCAATAAAATTCTCCTATGTTGAGAAATTTCTTATATCGTTTTTGCTCTGACCGTTATTGCTTCCATTTCCCAGGGCAGCATGCTGGTAGGACTGCTCAGCGGCTCTATTGGTATTCTGCTCAGTCTGATTGGAACATACGAATCTACATCGGGTGGGAATGACCATACCAGACTGATGACAGAAACTCTCAGACCCATACTGAAAAACGGATTTTCTCTCCTGCCTGTTTTAATTGGTATGTTTGCCCTGACTGCGATCTTCCAGGAAGCGGAGAAAGGGGCGAAAGAGGAAGCCCATCAGAAAGTGGATCTCAGCCAAGGTGCTAAATTCCGTTTTTCTGTATTCAAGGGCCAGATTATCAACGTATTCCGTTCCGGTATCATCGGAACCTTTGTAGGCCTGCTGCCCGGTGTGGGAGGAAGCGCCGCTTCTGTTCTTTCCTACACACAGGCAAAAAACTTCTCCAAAGAACCGGATAAAATGGGTACAGGAAGAGCCGAGGGACTGATCGCATCGGAAACCGCCAACAATGGCCTTACCGGAGGAGCTCTGATTCCCCTGGTCTCTTTAGGTATCCCCGGAGACAGCACCACGGCCGTTCTGATCGGAGCGTTTACCCTTCAGGGTGTTCAGCTGGGACCGCTTTTTATCAATGGCAGGCCCGAAACATGGAACAGCATGCTCAGCTCGCTGATCTTCAGCAATATTGCTATGTTCCTCCTGATGTTTTTTGCTATAAAGTACTTTGCCAAAGTGGTGTTTGTTCCCAAATTCATTCTCTATCCGGTGATTATTGTCATGTGTACTGTCGGAGCCTATGCGATCAATTACGGGATTATGTTTGATGTATGGACTCTTCTCATATTTGGCGTACTTGCCTGGGTAGGAGTAAAGTTCAAACTGCAGATCCCGCCTCTTCTGATTGGATTTATTCTGGGCAAACAGCTGGAGATCTATTTTGTAAAGAGTCTGGAATCCTTTGGAACCTTTACGATCTTCTTCACCAAGAGCAAGATTGCCTGGATTCTCTGGGCTTTGATCATACTATCCATCGTCTGGTCTATCGTACTGGACCGGCGGACGAAAAAAATGTCCAGGAATGGAAATTAAATAATAGAGTGGTGATATTAAAGAATGGTTCAAGCAATTAAAGTTTACGAAGGTGACAATGTTGCCGTAGTTGTATCAGGTAAAGGAATGGAAGAGGGAGAAGTTCTGGAATCCCACAATCTCACTCTCAGGGACTTTGTACCCCAGGGCCACAAGATTGCTCTTGAGGATATTCCGGCGGGAGGAAAAATCATCCGATACGGCGTTCATATCGCGACTGCAAAAGAGATGATCCCTGCCGGATCCTGGGTAAGCGAAGCCTTGTCGGAAATTCCCTCTTCACCGGTTTTGAGTACTCTGAAATACAAAAGACCGGACGAAGTGAAAAGAGAACCACTGAAAGGATACACCTTTATGGGTTACCGCAATCCCGACGGCTCAGTAGGAACCAGAAATGTACTGGGAATTACAACCAGCGTGCAGTGTGTGGCCGGTATGGTCAACCAGCTGGTACGGCGGCTAAAGGAAGAGGAACTCCCGAATTATCCCAATGTGGATGATATTGTCGGCTTGAACCATGGTTACGGCTGTGGTGTGGCTATTAATGCTCCCGCAGCGATTATCCCCATCCGTCAGGTAAAAAACCTTTCCACCAATCCCAACCTGGGAGGAGAGGTAATGATGGTCGGTCTGGGCTGTGAAAAGCTCGAGATGAAGGATCTGGAGGCATTTCATAAAGAGAAAGGTTCTGCTTCGGTTTCCACCCTGGTCATGCAGGATGAGGCGTTCAAAGGCTACCAGGCCATGATGGATGCCGGTATGGAACTGGGAAAAAAACACCTGGCAAAACTGAATGCCAGGAAGCGGGAAGAATGTCCCGTTTCGGATCTTGTGGTAGGGATGCAATGCGGAGGAAGCGATGCCTTCTCCGGTCTTACCTCCAACCCTTCCATAGGTTTTGCTGCAGACCTGATTGTCCGGGCAGGGGGAACAGCCGTATTTTCGGAAGTCACTGAAGTGCGTGATGCTGCACCTGTGCTGGCATCCCGCTGTTCCGATGAGGAAACCTTTGAAAAACTGATCTACGAGCTTGACTGGTATGATAAATACCTGAACCTGGGCGGTGCCGACAGAAGCGCCAATACGACTCCCGGTAACAAGCGGGGAGGTTTGGTCAATATAGTGGAAAAGGCCATGGGTTCTGTGGTGAAATCGGGCAGCATGAATATCGATGCCGTGGTGGGACCCGGTGAGAAACTCACAAAAAAAGGCCTGGTGTTTGCAGCGACTCCTGCCAGCGACTTTGTCTGTGGAACCTGTCAGCTCGCTTCGGGAATTACCCTGCAGGTATTTTCAACTGGCAGAGGAACCCCCTATAGCCTGCCGATGGCTCCTGTAATAAAAGTCTCTTCCCGGAAGGATCTCTCAGAACGATGGTTTGACATTATTGATCTGGATGCGGGGCGTATTGCCTACGGGGAGGCCTCCATCGAGGAAATCGGATGGGAACTGTTCCGGATGATTCTTGACGTAGCCAGTGGAAAAACTCTGGCCAATGTTGAAAAACTGGGTATTCAGAACGACCTGGTTCTTTTTAATCCCGCCCCCGTTACATAAAAATCACTTTCCCGGCTCTGTTACCCATACCCATTTACGGCTTGATCGGAATAAGCCGCAAATGGGTTTTTTTAGCTGTTATTCAATAAAAAAATCGTTATTAAATAATTGCTATTTCTTTTATCTATATATATTTATTATATATTATTAAATATATAATTATTTATTTGTGCACGCTGCACAATATAAATATTCCAATTCGTTTCACACTGACATGGTACCAGGCATTTTTCCATGTTTAAATTATATCAGATCAGAGAAGAGAGGACGAAAACGGCTCAAAACTTCTCACTGTATCCCCTGATTATTGTGAAAATATTCTTTTCAGGCAGGGAGGCCCGTTGCGCGGAGACTGCAGATGACGAGCCCCCGAATGCTAAAAAAGAGTAAATAAAGTTATGCGATATAATTTCGGTAAGGAGAGATAATGAAAAAGAAGAGAATTGCCATCAAAACCAATGAGAAGCCCGTGGAAATGTTTCCCGGTTTTTTCAGAACAACTTTAACCTACAACGATGAGTTAATGCTTTGCCATTTTTCATTAAACAAAGGAGCAGAGATTCCCCTGCATAATCATGATGCGGTTCAGAACGGATATCTGGTAAGCGGCAAAGTGGAACTGCGCTCCAAAGACGGGAGCAGTCTGGTTATCGAACCGGGCACATCCTATGTATTTGACTCGAACGAAGTCCATGGGGCTGTAGCTCTGGAAGATTCAGAATATGTAGAAACCTTTTATCCGGTGAGACCTGAATACTACCCGGAAGGCTGAAAAAGGGAGAAAAGGAGATTATATGGACAGTAAAACTGCTGCACATTGGGATAAAATAAAAGACCTGATTGATCAGAACATTGATATCATGCTCAATTACCGACAGAGCGGTCACCCCGGAGGATCCAGATCAAAGGTGCCGGCTCTGGTATCCCTGCTATTGAGCGGTGCCATGAGATGGGATATACGCAACCCCGAAAAAAGATTTGCCGACAGATTTGTATTGGGTGCCGGACATACGATTCCCATGATTTATGCAACCCTGGCGGTATTAAACGAAGCCATGCGGATTCGTTATAATGAGACAAAAGATCAGCGCTTCAATCCCGGAAAAAGGGAGAATGTCCTCTATTGGGAAGACCTGACAGGATTCCGGAGAAGAGGCGGTCTTTCCGGGCATGCCGAAATGGAAGGAAAAACTCTCTTCCTCAAATTCAACACCGGACCTTCCGGACATGGAACAGGAGCAGCCGCCGGGCAGGCTCTGGCACTGAAAAGGGCCGGTGCCGGTGAAGTAAAGGTATATATTATTGAAGGAGAAGGCGGCCTTACTCCGGGAGTTACCCACGAGATTGCCAACTCTGCCTGGGGACTGGCTCTGGACAACCTCCATGTCCTGCTTGACTGGAATGATTACGGGATTGATGATCACACAACCAGCCAGATTGTCTACGGTACACCCAGAGACTGGTTTGAGAGTCATGGCTGGCTGGCATTTGATGCCGGTTCGGGAGAGGACATGAACTCTCTCTATGAGGGATTTATGAATATGACGGGAAGTGAAAATCCCGGCCGGGTTCCCAAAATGCTCTGGTTCAAAACCAGGAAAGGCCGCGGTTACGGTAAGTATGACAACGCTTCCCACGGCGTACCCCATGCTATGAACAGCGAGACATTCTGGACCACAAAAAAAGAGTTCATGGACCGCTATAACGTAAAATTTATGAATGTTGACAAACCCGCTCCGGCCGATGAAAAAGCACTCTATGAAGAGTTCAGTAAAAACCTGGAAGTCGTAGCCCAAACCCTTGCGGCGGATAAAGAACTGGTTGAATACCTTTCTGACAGACTGGTTGAGCTGGGAGATTCCGTTCCGGAGCAGATTGACGGAGTATGCATCGACGGCAAAAGATCCCCCTTTGAGGACCCCGCCCTCTTTGATTTCAAAGCCTACCCGGAAGAACTCTACCAGAAACCCGGAGCCAGAGTACCCAACCGGAAAGCCCTCCATGACTGGGGAGCCTGGATCAACTCCTTCGGACACAACAAATACAACAGGCCCCTGTTTATTGCCAGTTCCGCAGACCTGTCCGGTTCCACAAATATTTCCGGGTTCGCCTCGAAATTTGGTTCCTTTGAGGGATACGGCTGGTATGAACGGGTTGGTTCGACTGAAGGAGCTCTTCTGCCCCAGGGCATTACAGAGTTTGGAAATGCGGCTCTTATGGCCGGTATGGCATCGGTTAACCTCTCGGAGAATCCTCGTGAGTCATATAACGGATTCTGGGGTGCCACTTCCACCTACGGAAGCTTCTCCTATCTCGTTTACGGTATGCTCAGGCTCTATAGCCAGATGGATCAGGACTGCGATCTGAAGCTGGGTAAAGTGATCTATGTGGCTGGACATTCCGGGCCCGAGACAGCCGATGACAGCCGCACCCACTTCGGGATATTCTCTCCCGGTGTCATGCAGCTCTTCCCCGAAGGGCATATCATTAACCTGTATCCCTGGGAGTACAATGAAGTACCGGTTCTCCTGGCTTCCGCTCTGGCAGTAGAGAAACCCTCCATTATCGCCCTGCATCTGACCAGACCGCCTGTAGAGATTCCCGACAGGAAAGCCCTGGGAATGGCCTCCCATTTTGAAGCGTCCAAAGGTGCCTACATCATCCGCGATTACCGCGAGGGTGAGCCGAAAACGGGAACCTTCTTTGTTCAGGGAACAAGCGCTGCGGCAAACCTGATCAAGATACTGCCGGAGATAGATAAAAGCGGTATGAATTGTAAATTTGTCTATGTGGCTAGTCCCCAGCTCTTTGCCCTTCAGGACAAAGCCTACAGGGATTCGATTGTAACCGACTTTGACAGGAATAATTCCACCCTGCTGACCACATCCGGAAAGAAACTGATGCCCGAGTTCACCTTCAGAAGCGAGCATCTGGCCTATGCGGTTTCTCCCGATCATGATGACAGGTGGAGAACCGGAGGGACTCTACAGGAAGTTCTGGAAGAAGCGAAACTGACTCCGGAAGATATTATGGAAGGAATCAGAAGGTTCTCACAGTACATACAAAAAAGGTAATCCGATTTTCGGGCTGGTGCTTCTGCGTTGCTGAGCATCAGCCCTTTTTTTTACAGCAGGCGGTATACAATCCCCCTGTACCCTTAGGGACATTAAAAAGCCGCCAGGACAGGAATGAACCGGGCGGCTTTTTTTATTATGCTAAGGCTGCAAAAAGCCTATGCTTCTTCTGCTGTGTTTTCCTTTTTGATCTTTTTAACCAGAAAGGTAAATCCCGCTTTCAGCTGAGGAAAGGTAATAAAAAGCAGGGTCAGTACAAAGAACATCATACTGATGGGACGCTGCAGAAAAATCATGGGACTTCCTTCGGACATAATCATACTCTGAACCAGCGAATCCTCTATTATGGAACTGAGAATCAGGCCGAGCACAATGGGGGCCAGAGGGAATTTATAATGAATCATAAACACAGCGGCGATACCGATGACCACAGCAATCCACAAGTTGGATGTAGTGGCTGAAATGGCATAAATACCAGCAAAGGAAAAGGCGGAAATCACAGTGATGATGATGGAATTCCTCAAACTGACAAGCTTCACCAGATACCGGGAGGCAAAATAGCCGATTGGTATAAACAGAAGGTTAAGCAGAAACACACTGGCAAAAACAATGTAGATGATTTCCTGATGGTCCCGGAACAGCAGGGGGCCCACCGGCAGTCCGTGAATGAGGAATGCTCCTAAAAGAACCGCTGTAAACTGACTGCCCGGTATTCCCAGAGTGAGAGTCGGAATGAGGTCTCCTCCCAGAACCGAGTTATTGGCTGTTTCCGGAGCAGCGATACCTTCTATAATACCGGTTCCGAATTTCTCCGGATGTTTTGAAATCCGTTTTTCCAGATTATAGGCGGTAAAAGAGGCAATGTTTCCACCCGCTCCGGGCAGAACACCCACAAAGGTACCTATAAAGAGATCCCTGATCAGTAGAGGTGTCAGCTTTTTAATCTCCTTCAGGGAGGGAAACTTCATCCTTCCTATCTCGGTAACTTCCGCTCCCGCCTGATTAGTGTTGTGATGATTCCTGGCTTCGTTCAGCGCCTGAAAGAGCTTCACGACCGCGAACAACCCGACAACCGTAGGGAGCAGCGGCGTTCCGCCGATTAAGACACGGAGCCCGAAATCAAGTCTCAAGTTGCCAAAAATATCAACTCCGGTGGCACCGAGCAGCAACCCCAGAAGCCCTGCCAGGGTACCTTTCACCAGATCATCGCCGATGGTAATCACCGCGACCAGTCCGAATAAGGTCAGGGCAAACATTTCGGGAGGACCGAACTTGAGAGCAATACGGGCAATCTGACCGGCCGCAATGGTTAGAATGATGGCGCTTCCCATACCGCCGACCATTGAGCTGAAAGTGGCAATACCGATCGCCCGTCCGCCTTCTCCCTTTTTAAACATGGGATACCCGTCAAAAGTCGTGGCCACCGATCCGGGTGCTCCCGGAATATTCAGGGTAATCGCGGTTAAGGCACCGCCGTACATTCCGCCTCCGAAAAGGCCCATCATAAAAACGAAAGCGGGAATAGGATCCATTTCGTATGTAAAGGGAAGAAGCAGTGCCAGGGCGAGAGTCGAGGTCAGCCCCGGAACAGAACTGAATACGGCACCGACCATAACTCCGGAAACCAGCATCAATATGATCTCCGGATGACTGAACATCATGATTGCCTGAGAAATATTTGTTAACATGCCATCCCCCTAGAAAAGAGATCCGCGCATGAGCGGAATATTAAGAAATAAGAACATTACCACAACAAGGATTGTAGTAATACCGGGAATGAGGAGTGTATCAACCAGACGGAATTTACCGAAATTGAGATAAACAGAATAAAACATAAGGATTAAAATGGTGGGGATCAGAAATCCCAGAAGCCCTACAAGAAGGACATATACCAATGTCACGGCAATCCCAAAAGCTCCGTATCGGTTGATAGCTGCCTCAGTATTGTCTTTTTTATTGTTATGAAAATGAGCCTTGAGCCCCCGGAAGATGACAATAAAGGAAAAAAAAGCCATCAGAAGAGCTACAATTCTTGGAAATGTAGCAGAATTCATCACGGAATAATTCAGTTTTGAAAATCCCCGTGTTTCTAAAAAGGTCACCACACTCAGTACGAGAAAAAATAAACCAAAAAGGATATTAGCCATTATATATACTCACATAAAAAGACGGGGCAGATTTTCGCCCCGCCATTTAAAATCTTATTGATTGATATCTTTCAGTGCCGCCTTTACGTTGGGCAGCATGGAAGCCAGCAATTCATCAAGCTCCGCTCCGGACATATAGCTGGGAGAAATCCCGGCTTTGTCAGCCCATGCCAGAAATTCTTCATCGTGCCATGTCTGATCAAAGGTGTCCCGGAGAAAACTGACAACATCGTCAGGTGTACCTGCGGGAACGCAAAGTCCGCGGAAGCTTCCATGAACAATTTCTACCCCGGATTCCATAGCTGTAGGAACATCGGGAAGGTCATTGTGACGGGTAGCAGCAAACTGAGCGAGAACCTTGATGTCGGGACGGTTTTTCGCTTCGGGAGAGGTGATCAGACCCGCTTCAATATTATCTCCGAGAACAGCGGCAATGATTTCCGCTCCTCCCTTGAAGGGAACAGGCTTGGTCTGGATTCCAGCTTTTTTCTCTATAGTGTTGAGAAGCTGGTGCTGTGATCCGCCGATGGTTCCTATACCAAACTGGGAATCTCCGTTATTGCTTTTTGCATAGGCAAGATACTCTTCCAGAGTATTCCAGGGAGCATCTGCCTTCACTGCCAGAACAAGAGGATACTGGGAAATACCAACAACGCTGATGAAATCCTCTGTGGTAAACGGAGGATTGTCTTTGGCAGAATGGGTCAGCACATCATAGGTCAGTGCTCCGATGGTATAGCCGTCGCTTTTTGCTCTGGCAAGCTCGGTCCAGCCTACGGCTCCGCCGCCGCCTGTAAGGTTGGCAACATTAAAATCCACACCTGCATACTCTTCCGCAGCTTTCAGGAATCCCCGGATGGTTGTATCAGTACCTCCCCCGGCACTCCAGGGGATGATGCAGTAAATGGCATCGGAAGGATAACTTTCCTGCTGACCTTCGGCAAAAAGACCGGAAATGCCCAGCAGAAGAACGGATAAAACTAGTAATTTTTTCATTTTCTCTCCCTTAATCAAGAATTATTTATCTATATTTATACGCATCCAGCAGAATGTAAAGGTTATATAATTCATCTTTAATCAACCTTTAGGTTGATATTAATAAAACCTCTTTACGGTTCTCCCGGAAGTTCCCCGGGTAATCACAAAACTGAAAACAGAATAGCCAAAGAGATTCGCACCTTAGAGGGGGAATGGAACACCCAGCTCCACACCCAGCGTCCGGAAGTCATCGACCACGTCTTTCGGGAATGGGATTCCCTCGGCCAGACGCTTTTCTTTCAGTTCAAACTCTATTTCTCCGGGAATATAAATCCGCTCTGTCCCTTCTGCTTTTTTACAGGATTTGACTTCTCTGATAACCGTATCCATAGCTTCCAGGAACTCGGGAAGGTCCATAAAGCTTTCGATATCAATGGCGGCAAAGACACTTCCCACGTCTGTGGGAACATCCATTTTTTCTGCCAGGAACCCCGGAAAATGGGCTCCGTAATTGGATCCGCTCAATACCCCGGAAATGATGTCCACTGCAAAGGCGATACCGTACCCCTTATAGCCGCCGATATAGGCCAAAAATCCTTTCATGGCTTCGTGGGGATTGGTTGTCGGCCGACCCATGGAATCGAAAGCCCACCCCGGTTCCAGCTCCCGGTCCTGCCTGGCATAAAGTCCGATCCGCCCGCGGGCTACCATGGTGGTTGCCAAATCCAGAACAAAGGGCCGTTCCTGTTTTGCCGGAATGGCTATGGCAAACGGGTTTGTCGAAAGCATAGTTTCTCTGCCACCGAATGGAGCGGCGGAGGCAGGGCCGTTAGTGGAGGAAAAACCGATCATTCCATGCTCCAGAGCTTTCATGGCCCAGTACGCGGCAGCTCCATAGTGATTCGAATGGGTGGTCAGTACAAAGGCCGATCCGGTTTTTTTTGCTTTTTCTATAGCAATATCCATAGCATATTGGGAGGCCACCTGTCCTATCCCGTTGTGGCAATCCACCAGAGCTGTAGAAGGACGGTCCCGCAGTATTTCTATTTTCGTCTCCGCCTTCATCCCTCCAGCCTGGATCCTTTTTACGTAAGTGGCCAGCATCCTCGTTATACCGTGGGTATCAACACCGCGCAGGTTTGCCTCAATCATGGAATCCGCCAGGATCGAGGCCTCCTGACCGGGAACGCCCGCTGCCGTTAGTACCTTTCCGGTCCACTCCAGTAGCTCTTTTGAAGGGAAAAGCTCCCCATTCACTATTACTGCCATATCAATCTCCCTGATTAGTTAATATTTTGTGTTATCAAAAATCTTACTATTCCAGTATATATAGGCTCTTGAAATAGAGTAAAGGTTCCGTAATTCACCCATGATCAACCTTTTGGTTGATATTATTGTAAAGGCTGCCTGCCCTCTCTCACCGGATGAATTTTGAACAGAGATGCAAAACAGTCATGAGAATCCTTTTGAAAACAGGTAAAACCTGCTATTTTGACACAGGAGGCCAGAGGGAACGGTATGAAACGAAGTCTTAACTATGTCATCAGAGTTTCTGAATATGGAAATATTAACAGAGCCGCAGAAGAGCTTTTTATTACCCCGTCTGCATTAAGCAAATTCATTCTGACCAGAGAAAGGGAGTTAGGGGTCGATCTCTTTGACCGGTCGGGCAAAAAATTCGCTCTTACCTACGCAGGCGAAAAATATGTGGAATGGGCCAAAAAAATCGTGTACATGCTGGACTGTATGGAAAATGAAATGACCAATATCGCCCAGGAAAAAGCGGGTGTCATGCATTTCGGCGTGCAGATCATGCAATCCAAGATATTGCTTTCCAGGATTATTCCCGGGTTTGAAAAAAGCCATCCGGACATTAACCTTATGGTGGATCATAGCTATACATTGAACGGACTGCTGAGCAATCTGGAAATGGGTTTTACCGACTTTGTCATAACCTCCCACCATCAGAAAAAGGATGAATTGGCATATCAGAAAATCGGGGAGATCGAGATGGCGCTGATTGTGCCCAAGGGACATTCCGGGGTGAAAAAGGCAAAAGAAAGAGAGGGCTTCCGATACCCATGGGTGGATATAAGGAACTTCGAAAAGGAAAATTTCATATCCCTTAACAAGGAACAGGAACCCAGGAGAATTACCGAAACCGTTTTTGAAATGGCCGATATAACACCCCATATCAATCTTCAGGTTCCTACTTCGGAGTTAGCGGTCTGCAGCGTCGTCAATGGACTGGGCCTTACCATAACCTATGATTTTTCAGCCAAATTCAATGAATACGCAGAACAGGTGGAGCTGCTCTCATTTGGAGAAACAGCTATGAAAAGGGATATTTCCATTATATACAAACAGGATTTTGTTCCGAAATCCTATGAAAAAGCCTTTTTCAGCCATTGTAAAGATTTCTTCAGCTGAAACCGCTCTAGTTCGTCCTCTCCTGGGGGAGATCATCCCACTACTCATTGGAAACGGCTCTATAATCAACCCACAGGTTGATATACAAGGAGAAAGAGAACCTTTACTTTGATAATATATATGATAAAATAGGCCCATCTTCATAGGAGAATACATAATGCAAAAAGATACAATCAAATCCATAAAGCTTTCAAAACTGCTGCTGCCTCTTAAAAAAGCCGTCAGCGATGCCAAGGTCCTGACAGGAGTACAGAAACCCCTGGAAAATGTGGACCTCCTCTTTGCCCACATCACCACAGAACAGGGACATGTGGGGATGGGTTTCAGCTACGCTCTCCGAGTGGGGGGAAGAGCCCAGTATGCCCATGCCAAAGAGATAGCAGGAACCCTTATAGGCCAGGATCCCAACGATATCCAGAAAATCTATAACCATCTGATATGGCTCAGCGCTACGGTCGGAAACGCGGGGATTTCCGTGCAGGCTATTGCTGCGATCGATACAGCTCTGTGGGATCTGAAAGCCAAGAAAGCCGGACTCCCCCTCTCCAAACTGATCGGATCGCATTTTGATTCGGTAAGAACCTACAATACCTCAGGGGGCTACCTGCAGGCGTCCATCGAGGAAGTGATCGAAAAGTCCCGCTCATCCCTTGCCAAAGGGTTGGGAGGAATCAAAATTAAGGTAGGTCAGCCCGATATGGCAAAAGATATCAGCCGGCTGGCGGCTCTGAGAGAGGAGCTGGGCGATGATGTCCCCATTATGGTGGATGCCAACCAGCAGTGGGACAGAGTCAGAGCCCTGCAGTTCTGCCGCCTGGCGGATCCCTACAATCCAGAATGGATTGAAGAACCCCTGAGCACCTACGATGTGGAAGGCCATGCGGCCCTCGCCGCGACTGTAGACAGCCCTATTGCCACAGGGGAAATGCTCTGCAGCGCTGACCTTCTTAAACAGTATATCGACCGCTCCGCAATAGACGTACTGCAGCCGGATGCCGCCAGGATCGGAGGAATCACCCCCTATCTGAAAGTGGCCGATCTGGCAGATGCGGCCGGCATGCGGGTAGCGCCCCACTTTATTATGGAAATTCATGTCCACCTGTCGGCCTGCTATCCCCGGGAATCCTGGGTAGAGCATTTCGAATGGCTGGAACCCCTGTTTAATGAAAGACTGAAAATCCAGGACGGACGCATGTACGTTCCCGAAAGCAACGGCCTGGGATTTACGATCAGCGATTTTTATACGAAATGTATTGAGGAAGAAGTGGTACTTTCGTGATATACTCATGGTATGCAGAAAGGAATACAATTTTTTGCATACCATGAAAATTTAATGCGGAAGATACTGGGTAAATGACAGTATAGATTCAGCCGGGGAGCAGAAAGATGATCTATTTTATTATGGCTATCGGGGTAATTGTCGCCGGCTTCGGGGTTGTATTTATGAAAACCGGATCGATTGATCCCCTACCCCTGGCTTCCTACAGGCTTCTATTTGCCTCATTTATTCTGTTTCCCCTTTTTCTGAGAGATACTGGAAAGGTCAATTCTCCTTTCCAATTCAAAAGTTACAGAAGATCCCTTCTTCCGGGAGCTATCCTGGGCATTCACTTTACAACAGCGATAATAGGAACCAGACTCATTCCGGGCGGCCATGCCACCGCTCTGTTTTCCCTCTCACCGGTGGTCATGCCCTTTCTCATGTATTTTATGGTAAAGGAGAAAATAACTTCTTTGGAGATTCTGGGAACCGCTGTTTCCATTGGGGGAGTTATTTATCTCGGATTCAAGGACAGCCATTTTTCCTCCTCCTATCTGAAGGGAGACGGAATCATCATCATTTCCATGGTGTTCCTGACTCTGTATCTCGCCCTTGCCAGAAAAAACAGAAGCGATACACCGTTCTGGTATTATATAGTTCCCCTGTATTTCACAGGAGGCCTGGTCTGCCTGATCATGGCACTGCTGACCGGTTCGGATATGTCGGTAAAAGGGATGGATGATTACATATCCCTGGCGGGGCTGACTCTTGTGAACACCATAGTGGGACATGGCATTAACAACTACGGAATGCGGAAACTGAGGGGACAGGTCGTCTCTCTGATCAAACTGACCCAGATTATCTCCGGTACAGCACTGGCCTTTCTCTTCCTGGGAGAGATCCCTCCCGGATACTTCTACTATGCGGCCCTGATTATTCTGGCAGGCCCCCTCATTCTGATCCTTTTTGACAAAAAACGGAAACCTCTTCCCGAGCCCCCTCTGGAATCATCCACCTGAATAGTTCAGTTTTTTCATGCCCCGGAATCAGAAAGGTCACATCTGTTCTGATTTCAGGCTCTGCCGTTTCATCAGGGGGAGCATCTTTAAAAATCCTGCATTCATAATCTGCCAGGGATGATAGAATAAAAGAGGAATCAGCACAGTGCCCAGCAGCTGCGGATCATCAGCAAAATAGGTGGAAAGAAGGGGGACTCCCATGGCCAGGGTTTTCTGGGGCCCCACAAACATCAGGCTGACCAGATCCCTGTCGGAAAACCTGAAAATCTTTCCGAAAATATAGGCCAGAGCTGTCAGAAAATAGAAGGAAAGGGCCACAAAAAGTATGGTACCTCCCATTTTATCGATGTTGTCGAAAAAGTCTCCCTGAGAAACAGATCGTGCAATGGAGAATAGTACAAGGATCAGTATAAGAAAATTATTCACAAGTCCCAGCCTTTTTTTATTCATCGAGACTTTTTCTGTCAGATAAAGATTCAAAACCAGTCCCGTAATAAGGGGCAATAGCATTTTCCAGCAGAGTCCTTTGATAATTCCAACCAGAACATCAGATGGGACTGATCTCCCCGCCTCATGAAGGAGGAAGGACAGGATCATTGGGGCAAGAAAGACTCCTCCCGCATTGGAGAGAACCGCATTGAACATGGCTCCCACCGTATTCCCTCCGAAAGCCTGGGTTAAAACGATACAAGTGGAAACCGTTGTGGGCAGCACCGCCAGGGCAAGAATCCCCGTCCGGATGTGTACGGGAAAACCCAGAAGAGCGGTAGAGAGAAAAAAGTAGGCGGGAATAATGATAAATATAAAGGACTGCAGAAAAAGGTGGAGTTTCAGGTTGGCCAGACCGGATTTCAGAGCATTCACAGGAAGGGAAAATCCGATAGAGAGAAAGAGCATCATCACAATACCGACTGTGATATATCCGGAAGAGTTCAGCTTTGCCAGAGAAGGAAAGAAAAACCCCAGAAGGACAGCGGCAAATATACCAGCAACAAACCAGTTTCTTTTCAGCCAGAGGATCATTCTGCCAGAATATCACAGGGAGGATTATTTTAAAATCCTGTTCAGATTTATTTAACTGTTGTCCGGCACTCTATGCCGTAGTCCTTCATCTTTCTCCAGAGGGTGGAACGGTTGATACCCAGGATTTCTGCAGCTTTTGTTCTGTTGAACCCCTGCTCTTCCAGAACCTGAAGGATCAGGTCCTTTTCAGTTTGCCTCATCAGCTCTCCGGAGGTTTTTCTCTCGGATTTTTCGGCAACCTGTTCAGAATCGGCACAAAAGGGCGCCGCCATATCCGGCGCCAGGACACTCTTTACATCATCGATTCCCACCGAATAGGACCGGTTGAGCACAACAAGCTGTTCACACACATTCCTGAGTTCCCGGATATTTCCCTCCCAGCAGTTGGCCATCAGGGCTTCCCGGGCCTGATCGGTCAGACTTTTCTTCCGGGAGGCAAAAAGGGAGGAGTACTGGGTAATAAAGTAATCGGCCAGAAGCCCCACATCCCGGCCTCTGTCACGAAGAGACGGGAGCTGAAGCTGCAGAACCGCCAGCCTGTAATAGAGATCTTCCCGGAACTGTCCTTCCCGGACCAGGGGCTTCAAATTCTTATTGGAAGCGCATATGACCCGCACATTAACGGGAATTATCTTGTCGTGCCCCAGACGCATCACCTCCCCCTCCTGGATAACCCGGAGAAGCTTGCTCTGAAGCTTGACCGGGATTTCCGAAACCTCGTCCAGAAAAAGAGTTCCGCCGTGGGCCAGTTCGAAAAACCCCATCCTGCCTTCTTTGGATGCTCCGGTAAAAGCTCCCCCTATATACCCGAAAAACTCGCTTTCCATCAGGTTTTCCGGAATGGCAGCACAGTTCACCGCCACAAAAGGCGCATCTTTCCGCGGACTGGCATTATGCATGCTCTGGGCAAAAAGCTCCTTTCCCGTTCCCGTTTCTCCCACAATCAGAGTATGGGATGGAACAGCAGCAAACATTCTGGCTTTTTCTATGGTGGATCTGATCTGGGGGCTCTCGCCGATAATGTCTTCAAAACTGTACTTGGCCAGAAGACCTCGTCTGTTAAGTTCGCTTCGAATCTTTATTTCCGTAGATTGAACGTTGCTCACATCCTGAAGAGTAAAGACATTACCAATAGCTTCCACCCCCAGAGAGGATGCGACCTTGTTCAGGACGATGCGCCTTTTCCCCAGTTTAAACAGTTCGTTGTAGCAATTTCTGTCTTTACGCAGGAGTGCAAGGAATTTCGGTTCGGGGATAAGATCCTCAATCCTGGCGCCTACAGCTTTCTGCGGATCCATTCCCAGGATTTTACCCGCAGCAGAGTTCATCTGGATAATCCTCCTGTAGGGATTGGTGGAGATAATCCCCTCAAGGGAGTGGTTCAGGATTGTTTCAAACCGGGCGGCCCTTTCTCTCTCCTGCCGGCGGATCGCAGCAATATGCTGAGCTTCAGTCAGAGCCAGCCAGATAGAATCTTTACTGCTGTTGACAAAACTGGCAGGATAACCCATTTCATTCGCCATATTCACCAGAGTCGTACCACCCATAAATGCAGAAAATCCCCGGGAAACCGCCTCCTCAAGCAGCTCTTTGATAACATCCGGTGATTTGGGCGTAAGCAGATAGTCGATAGGTTCAAACTCCACATCAAAAAGCTGTCCCACAACTTTTGCCTGATGCAGGATCATCCCCAGTCCAATCAGGGCGATCCTTTCAGGATCCGGCTCCAGACGCTTCAGTTCCTGCAGGGAAATCATAAGGTCGCTGACAGTAACAGGAGTTTCCACCACCGGGATGGAAGGGTGCTTTTTTTTGACTCTGGTAGCCAGAAGCCCCCTGGCGACAATGACATCTGCATCAAACTCATCATCTTCGATAAAATCGACACTTCGTCGTATTGTCAGCTCTACATCACAATAGTCCCGATTGGGATAGATATGAGAGTAATACTGACGATGTTCCTGGATGGCTTCCCTGACCATCGTCCTGACGTCTTCGGTAGGAACAACCTGAAGAATCTTTGCCAACTGTCACCTCCCTGAGCGCAACACGTGATACAATGATACACCAATTGTTGCATATTACAACATTTTATAATTTCCCATAAGTCAGAATTCAAAGAGCACAAAAAAAACCTTTTTTTTATTTCCACATTTATATCTCTCTAATAAAACAATTTAGATATTTCATACAAATAGATGTTCCCCCTTACCCTAAAAAAAATCCCTACATGGCACATCCTTTGCAATTAACAAAATAGTAACCGCTTTGGAACTGGTATCCACAAGAAGTGTTACCACCTGTTTAAAAAAGGAGTAAAAACTTGACTCTGACTTATGATGAAAAGCTGAAAGTAGCAGAACAGCTGCGGAGTTCATCAGTAGTTCAAACCCATCTGACCCCTGAAATGGAATCCTACCTGGCAAAAGTGGACTGGTACGAAAAAGCCGTACCTACCAGAGAAGGCGAGGCCCGGACCATTTTTGTGGAACCCAGGGTTAAGAAAAACAATTATCCCTTATATATCAATATGCACGGAGGAGGATTCGTCCGGGGCTATGAAAAAAGGGATACCGTTTTCTGTGCCTATCTGGCAGACACTCTGGGGTGCAAGGTTATCGATATCGACTACAAACTGGCACCTGAATATCCATTCCCTGAGGGGCTGAACGAATGCTATGATGTTGTTAAATGGGCATTTGATAATTCTGAGGAACTTCAGGTTGACCCGGAGAGAATCGCCATAGGCGGGCATAGCGCCGGAGGTAATTTCACGGCGGCCATCTGCCTTATGGCAAACCAGAGCAAACACTTTAAACCCTGCCTTCAGATAATGGACTACCCATTTCTGGATGCAGTAACCGATCCTGCGGAAAAAGTGGAACCCCATACAGTGCTTCCCATAGAAAGAATGAGATACTTCTCCTCCCTCTATATGGATAAAAAGGAAGATTATGCCAACCCCTTCTTCTCTCTGGTCTGCGCTGAAGAGGAAACTCTTATGGGAATGCCTCCCGCGCTGATTATCACAGCCGGAAAGGACTGTCTCAGGTTTGAAGCGGAAAGGTACGCCCTGATGCTGGTGCATGCGGGTGTGGAAGTGCGAATGCGCAGCTTTCTTGAGAGCGATCATGGGTTTATCATCCATGGAACCGCAGAGCACAAAGAAGCAAGAGATCTGATTATTAACGCTTTGCGAGAAGCGTTTAAATAATAACAATTTGGTAAAGGAGTTTTAAATGAAGAAATCAGGCGCTGTTCTTTTATGTCTTTTAACAGCAGTTTTTTTCCTGAATGCCGAGGGAAGCCAGGAAAGCGGATCAGAAAAAGCCGTATGGCCCAAAGGGAATGTGCAGATCATAGTCCCCGCAAAAGCCGGAGGCGGAACCGATATTAATGCCAGAATATTTGCAGAATACCTTCAGCGAGAAATCGGCAGCCCCGTGGTTGTTGTGAACCAGCCTACCGCAGGGGGTACCGTAGCCTACGAACAGGTTAGAACTGCAAAACCCGATGGTATGACCCTGCTTTTCAACCACACGGGAATCATTGTTCAGATGGCCACTGGAAGATACGAGTACACTATGGACGACTTTACTCCTGTTGCGATTGCCCAGAGCTATCCTCCCCAGGTTTACGGGGTTGCACCGGACGCACCCTGGGACAATATCAGGGAGTTTGTGGATGACGCTGCCAAAAACCCGGGAAAATACACCATTGGAATCTCACTGGGAGGAACCACACATTTTATTGCAGGAATGCTGATGGAAAACACCGGGATCGAACTGAAACTGGTAGAAGCCTCTTCCGAAGTAGATAAAGTCGCAGCCATTCAGGGTGGACATATCACCATCGGGAATCTGGGTGTAACTTCGGCTCAGCAGTACGAAGAAGCAGGCAAGATGAAAGTTCTCTGTCTGATTGACGCAGACCCGGCACCCAAATTCCCCCAGTTTGTACCTGCGGTAGACCAGGGTGTGAACGCTTCATGGATTGCTCCTCTCTGTATCTGGGGTCCCAAAGGGATGGATCCTGCGGTTGTGGAAGCGATCAATGCGGCAACCAAGAACATGCTGACCGACAAAACCGTCCAGGAACAGCTGGACAAAATGTCTGAAACCTTTAAATACAGAACTGTTGCGGAAGTGGAAGAACTCCTCAAAAAAGAAGAGGAAAAAATCACCACTCTGGCAAACAAGCTGAATATTCAATAAGCCCCCTCCCCTGCCGGAGAAATCCGGCAGGGGAATTTAAAAAAGGAGTCTTATAAGATGAAAAGTGAAAAAATGATAGGAGCCGTGGTTTTTGCCCTGGGAATTCTTATGGTGATTCTTACCATGCAGATACCGGTAAAGACCTTCTCTGACGATCCGGGCCCGCGGATATTTCCCTATCTGGGAAGCTTTCTGCTGATTCTCAGCGGTCTGGGGATTCTCTTCACCAAACCCAAAAAGAAGCCCTCTGAGACAAGGGAACCGTTTTTAACAAAAGAAGCATGGAAACGGGCGGGCATTATGACCTCCCTGTTTATCCTCTACGCGGTTACCTTGAAAGTTGTCGGATTTTTCATAACCCCTATTATGCTTTATCTGTTTTACCGGCAGATTGCCGGTCCGGAAAAGACCAGACCCGTAAAAGGAATAATCTACTCTCTGATAACCTTCGGCGTGGTTTATTTTGTATTCAGCAAAGTGCTGCATTCCTACCTTCCCCCGGGAATGATTTTTTAGGAGGTTCCAATTTATGGAAATGTTTTTTTCAAGCCTTTTATCACTCCTCCACCCCGGAACCTTTCTGCTTGTATTCTGTGCAGCGGCTCTTGGTATCGTTCTGGGCGCCATCCCCGGTTTAAGCGGTGGATTGGGAGTGGCTCTTCTTTTACCAGTAACATTTGGCATGGACCCCCATCTGGGACTGGCCATGCTGATCGGTATCTGGGTTGGCGGTGTATCAGGAGCCATGGTCGGTTCCATTCTTCTGGGGATTCCCGGATCACCCTCGGCGATAGCCACCTGTTTTGACGGATACCCCATGACGAAAAACGGCCAGGCTGTCAAAGCCCTGGGAGCGGCTATTACAGCTTCCTTCCTGGGAACTTTTTTCAGTATTATTATTGCCACATTCCTCAGCCCCATGATAGCCGATCTGGCCCTGAAACTGGGCCCCTGGGAGTACTTCTCCCTTGGTTTCTGCGCTATCACACTGGTTGCCGCTCTGTCCAGAGAAAATATCTTTAAAGGCCTGGCCTCCGCTGCGATCGGTCTGCTCCTGAGTTCTGTGGGATTTGCCCCTATAGACGGTTATCCCCGGTTTGCTTTCGGCAACATGTACCTGAATGGCGGATTTGACCTGATATCACTGATGCTCGGACTATTTGCCATAAAACAGATAGTCACAGATTACGCCAGAGGACAGCAGGAACTCCCCCCTGTGGATATGAAAAACATAAGCGGATTCGGCGTAACCCTGAAAGAATACATCGATAATACCTGGAACCTGATCCGGTCGTTTTTTATCGGACTGTGGATCGGATTTCTTCCCGGTATGGGAGCGGCCCTTTCCAATATGGTGGCCTACGCCCAGGCAAAGAGCAGCTCCAAACACCCGGAAAAATTCGGTACCGGCTGCGTGGACGGAGTTTTTGCTTCGGAAATATCCAATAATGCCTCTGTGGGAGGATCCCTGATTCCCATGGTTGCCCTGGGAATCCCCGGTGACGGAACAACCGCCATCCTCCTGGGAGGCCTGATGATCCACGGCATACAGCCTGGACCTCTGCTTTTTACCAACAATCCGGCGATTGTCTACACCCTGTTCTGTACAGCCCTTTTTGCCGCGGTTCTGGTACTGCTGCAGCAGTTCTTCGGGATGAGGCTTTTCCCTCTGATTCTCAAAATTCCCTATCACTACCTGTATCCAGCCATCATCGTTCTGGGTTTTGTGGGAGTTTTTGTGAGCTCCAGTACTTCCTTCAACTTTGTGCTTCTTCTCGCTTTTGCCGCACTGGGATTCCTTTTTGATATTGTCAAGATTCCCACGAGTCCCTTTATTCTGAGTTTTATTCTGGGGCCCATGCTGGAGTCTAATCTGAGGAAAGGTTTCACCTATACAGATCAGGGAGTCATGCCCTTTTTTACCCGGCCCATATCTGGATTCCTTCTGGCTGCCGCTGTATTCAGTGTGGTATGGCCCTACATCAAGGATGCCATCCGTAACCGGAGGATCAAAAAAAGTAAACAGGAGAATCTGGAGATCTGAAAAAGATCTTAAGAAGATACAACTAAAGGAGAAAATTGTATGAAGAAAATTATTGCTTTACTAGCTTTGTTCAGCCTTTCACTGATGGCATATGCCGAAGGGCAGTCCGACTCGGATAAAGCGGCGGAATGGCCCAAAGGGTCGGTTCAGTTTGTGGTTCCCGCCAAAGCGGGCGGGGGGACAGATGCGGCAGCCAGAATCCTGGCCAAGGCCCTTCAGGAAAATCTGGACAGCCCCTTTGTGGTTGTCAATCAGCCTTCCGGCGGTGGAAGTGTCGCTTTTGAAACTGTCAGAAACTCCAAACCCGACGGAACAACAATTCTCTTTTATCACTCCGGTATGTTTTCCAGTTACCATACCGGACAGTATGACCACTCCCCTTCCGAGGAATTCACAACCTGCGCTGTCATGCCCGTAGATGGTAGCTACTCTTTTGTTGTCGGTTCCGACTCTCCCTACAATTCCCTGGAAGATGTCATTGCAGCCACAAAAAAGACCCCCGAGAAAATCACTCTGGGTGTTCAGCTCAAAGGTTCTTCCCATTTTATGGCAGGACTTCTTGTAAAAGACAGTGGCGCTCAGTTTAAAATTGTGGAAGCCGGATCCGATGCGGACAAACTGGTAGCAGTGCAGGGTGGCACCATCGCTGCGGCGTTTGTGAATACACCCGGTGCTCTTCAGTATGCAGAAGCGGGAAAACTGAAGATCCTGGCCACCATAGCCGGTTACTCAGAGAGAGATCCCGGGGCTCCGGATTATCCTTCTTTCTATGAACTGGGATACAATAGTGCCGTATACGGTCTGGATTTCTTTATCCTCGGGCCGGCTGGCCTGGACCCTGTGATTGCCAAAAAAATCAATCTGGCATTTCAGGAAGTTCTGGCTGATCCTGAAGTTTCCGGACAGTTTAATAAAATGCATATGCCCCTCAGATACATGAATCTGTCTGACAGCGAAAGCCGCCTGGCTGATGGTGATAAAAAAATCGGGGAAACAGCAGCCATTCTTGGTCTGAAATAAATATTCAGAGAATACACAAATGGTTTCAGGTGCCGGCTGGAGAAAACCGCTCCGGGGGCACCTGTTTTTTTTAACAGTCATGTAAAAAGATCCACTGGATCAAAATAGCAAATGGAGCATAGAAATGAAATATGATCTTGATCCGGGAAAACAGCGGAGAAGCATCAATTTTCTTGATAATATCTGTTATTCTCATGTAAAGGACCTGGATGGCAATCCCCTGGATCTTCTTCTGTCCATTATGATACAGAACGGCAACAGCGAAATGCGTCTGGCGGCAGGCCTTGATGATGAAGCGGATCAGACAAAAAAGCCGCTTATAGTCTGGATTCCCGGTGGCGGTTTCAGGGGCTGCGACAAAAACCTGATGGTCTCGGAAATGCAGTTCCTGGCGGAAGCGGGATATGTGGTGGCTTCCATCTATTACCGGAGCAGTGCTCAGGGACACTATCCCGATCAGATCATTGATGTCAAAACAGCCATCCGCTTCCTCAGGGCCCATGCGGATGAATATTCAATTGACACAGAGAAAGTCGGGGTAATCGGCCGGTCAGCGGGCGGACATCTCTCATCCATGGCAGCCATGAATCTGGAGGACAATATCTCGGAAGAATGGAGCGGATACTCTGCAAAGGTCCAGGCTTGCTGTAATCTTTTCGGCCCTGCGGACCTGGTAAAACTGATGGAAAAAGATATGGAGGAAATGGAAAACAACCCCAACCACCGCTGGAAAACTATCGGAGAAACCCACGGCGGCGCTCTGGTGGGAGAAAACGGCCCGGAAGTGTGGCCAAAACTGAAGGCCGCCAGTCCCATCCATTATGTCAATGACGCCATGTGCCCCATGATTATCCTTCACGGAGATCAGGATCCCCTGGTTCCTTTTACACAGAGTGAAGAGTTATACGAAAAAATGGTGGAAAAAGGGCTGGAAAGCCGGGTCGATCTGATCCGGATCATAAACGGTGGTCACGGGACAAGGGAATTCTTTCAGGATGAAACAAAAACAAAAATTCTTGAGTTCTTTGACCGGACTCTGAAAATCTGATCCCAATAATTCCAGACTTCAGGAGATGTAAATGATAAAGAAAACTGTACCGCAACAACCTATAACAAACCCCTTTGATCTGCTGAAACAGGGTTGTGAACGCCCTTGGGAAGTAGCAGTCCCCCCTTTTCAGGTAGCACCCCGTACCTGGTATGTGGGTAACAGCTGGGTGGGAGCCTATCTGCTGGAAACTTCGGAAGGACTGATCCTGATCGATTCCACCATGCAGCCCCAGGTATATCTGGTTTTTGAAAGCATCAGGATGCTGGGTTTTGATCCCAAAGATATAAAGCTGCTTCTCCTCTCCCATGCCCATTATGACCATGCCGGCGGAGTCAGAGCGATCCTGGAACAGACAGGAGCAAAGCTCTACATGGGTAAGGAAGACGCTCAGATGCTGAAAGAAAGACCTGAGCTTCTTCTTACGGAAAACTATCCCTGCGGGGAGTTTGAGGCCGATCACTTTTACAATGATGACAGCCCCATCGTTCTGGGAGACATGACAATTCATACAGTCCATACTCCCGGCCATACCCCGGGGACAACTTCCTTCTTTTTTGATGTTACAGACAAAAATGGTAAGACCTATAGCTGCGCCATGCACGGCGGTGTGGGTGTAAATACCCTGACTGACGATTTTATCAAAGAGTACAATCTTCCGGTTTCCACCAGAGGGGACTACCTGGACAGTATGAATAAAGTCCGGAACAGGAAAGTGGATATCACCCTGGGGTCACATCCTGGGCAGACAGATATGCTGGAAAAGGTGGATCAGATCAGCGAGGATTCTAATCCTTTTCTGGATCCGTCTGTGTGGCCCGCATTAATTGACAAGAGAATTGGTATGATCAAAGAGATTATGGAGAAATCATAAAATGAAAGCTGAATTAACTCGGGAATTTGAAGAATTTTCACTCCAGGAGGGCCATGGCTTTGCTCCCCCGGCACCCAACCTGGAATTCCTGTATAGAATTGTGGTCGATGTGGCTCCCCCCATAGTGGTGGGAGCCCTAGACGGAGGATTTCTGAAAATCATCTCCATCACAGGAGGCCGCTTTGAAGGCCCCAGGATAAAGGGTGAGGTTCTTCCTGAAGGAGCAGACTGGAACACGACCAGCCATCTGGCGCAGACAACCAAGCACATCGATACCCGGTACATTCTGAAAACCGATGACGGTGCCATTATCAGCCTTTCCACCAGGGGATACGCCACACAGAGCGAAGAGGTTCTGAAAAAACGGACAGCCAAAGAGCCGGTGGCTCCCGAAGAGTACTATTTCAAGCAGCACCTGTTCTTTGAAACAGCCTCTGAAAAGTACAGCTGGCTTAACAATGTGGTGGCCTTCGGATGCGTGATATCACGGAAAACTCCCGGTGTTATCTATGATGCCTGGATGGTGAAGTAACGAAAACAGGTACATGTGAAACCATGTATCCGGATAAGCAGGGGGAGATATTAATATACCCAGTTAAAAATCCATCCGGCCATGGTAAAAAAGAAAAGCAGCACCAGAAAGAAAATCACCAGAAGCCGGGGCTTCATAACCTGTTTAAGCATCATAAACTCGGGAAAACTGGCGGCCACCACGCTCATCATAAAAGCCATGGCTGTCCCTATGGGCAGACCTTTTGCCAGAAGGCTTTCTGCCACGGGGATTATCCCGCTGGCATTGGCATAAAGGGGAATACCTAAAACCACAGCTGCGGGAACCGTCCACCACTGACCGTCTCCCAGAGAGTTTGAAATAAACTCCTGGGGGACAAAACCATGAAGGGCGGCGCCCAGACCCACTCCGACAAGAACCCATTTCCAGACGCGGCCGAATATCTCCTTCAATTCATACCGGGCAAAATCGTGACGGTCTTTTAGGGTGAGTTTCCGCTTTTCATAGTCATCCCCGGTTTGCATACTGGCAGCCTGCTGCCCAATGGGAGTCAGAAAGCGCTCGGCTTTGATGGCATCCATAAAAAACCCGCCCAGAATCCCTGCAATCATCCCGGTCAGCACATAGAGTATCATGAAGCGGATGCCCAGTATGGACCCCAGAAGCACAACCGCCACTTCATTTATCATGGGAGAGGTGATCAGAAAAGCCATGGTTATCCCCAGGGGAATCCTGGCAGAGGTAAAGCCCAGAAAAAGGGGAATACTGGAGCAGGAACAGAACGGCGTGACCGCCCCGAAAAGGGATGCCAGGCCATACCCGGCAGCTCTGGTCTTGCCCATAAGGAAATGTCGCACCCGTTCTGTGTCCACTCCCGCCCGGAAAAGGGCAATCAGATAGATCATGATTACCAGAAGGGCATAAATTTTCGTGACATCTTCCACAAAGAAATGCAGAGATCCGGCAATCCGGGTTGTTCGGTCCAATCCCATCAGGGAATATATCAGCCAGTCGGCCAGCAAGGTAAAAATTTTCAGCATCCGCACTTCCTCATTTCGACGTTTAGCTAAATATACAAATTCAAGATTGAAATATCAAGACCGATCTGATATTTTAAGGCATGCAGACTCTGATTAATCAATTGAAAGCTCTGGGAGATCCTAACCGGTTCCGCATTGTGATGATGCTCAAAACAAGACCATTGTGCGTATGCGAGCTTCTGGAAGTTCTGGATATCGCGGGAGGAACCCTTTCCAGCCATTTGAAAATTCTCAGAAATGCCGAGCTCATTTCCCAGGTCAAGGACGGCCGCTGGGTGGAATATCATCTGAGAGAAGGAACGGAAGACCTGCTTAACAGAATCATGCAGAACCGGGAAGGCGATTTTTTCCGGGTGGAAGAAGACAGGAAGATTATAGGCAGAATAAACAGGGATGTCTGCACAACAAAAATCAAAACCAACGCATCCATAAAGGTACAGTAAGACAATGATTGTTCCGGGAACAGAAGAAAATATACAGAAGGGAGCAGAAATCATTTCTGCAGGCGGCCTGGTTGCCTTTCCCACAGAAACGGTCTACGGGCTTGGGGGAAATGCTCTGGATCCCCGTTCGGTAGCGAAGATATTCGAAGCCAAAAACCGCCCCACCTTTGACCCCCTGATTACTCACATAGCCGAATGGGAAACCCTGGATCGTGTGGCGGACATCAAGGAAAGCAGAGTCTATGAAATCCTCCGTTTGTTCTGGCCCGGAGCCTTGACTGTGATTGTGCCCAAAAAGGAGATTGTTCCGGATTTGATCACCTCAGGTCTTCCCACCATGGCGGTGAGGATGCCCGATCACCCCATTGCTCTGGAACTGATCCGCCTTTCTACCGGAGCGGTAGCGGCTCCCAGTGCCAATCCCTTTGGATTTCTCAGCCCCACCAGGGCAGAACATGTGGAGAATTCCCTGGGAAACAGGATTGATATGGTAATAGACGGCGGCCCCTGCCGTGTGGGGGTGGAATCTACCGTACTGGATCTGACTAAAAAGATTCCCCTTGTATTGAGGCCCGGCGGATTATCCCTGGAGGATCTGCAGAACAAACTCGGAGAAGTTGAAGTGTTTAACCGGACAACAACCTCCCCCACCGCCCCAGGGCAGCTGGAAATGCATTACTCACCCCGGAAACCTCTCCACATTGTAGATTCAGCGGAAGAAGTCACCGACAGATCAAAATCGGGAATCCTGCTATTTAGAAAAAGGCCCGGAACGGAAGGGTTTGCGTCCACAGAGATTCTCTGTGAATCGGGAGATCCGGTAGAAGCGGCAGCAAACCTGTTCTCAGCGCTTCACCGGCTGGATGCTTCCGAAAAGACAGAAAAAATCTATGCAGAAAAGGTACCTCTCGCGGGAATCGGCGCTGCTGTAATGGACAGGATATACAAAGCGTCTGTGAAATGAGTGTTATTGGCAGCAGCCCAGAGAACAGAAGCCGTATTATAACTCTTTAATAAAACAGCGCCGCCTTTTATGCTGCCTGTGCTCCAGCAGATTCCAGAGGGACTGAACTGCTATGTTGTCCTCCAGATTCCCGGAACTTTCAGCTGTTTTGATTCCTGCATCTATAGCTTCCTGCATAATCGATCCTATTACCATGGCGGCAGCACCCGTGTTTCTGAGCTTTTTCCTGACACCGATCAAATACAGATCCAGGGCGGAAGGATGCTGCATTGCCCTTAGCATATCCAGCCATCCGAGAGGAAGCATGCGGCCCCGGTTTTTCTGAAGGGCCCGGGAAAAAGAGGGCATGGTAATTCCGAAAGCCATAACCCTGTCATTCCTATCCAGAATGAGTTTTGTAAACCGGGGATCTATAAACGAAATATACTGTTTGATATAGCCCTCTACCTGACGCTCCGCAAGAGGCATAAAACCATACAAATGGCCATAGGCTTCCTCCAGAACTTCAAAGATCCCTTTTCCATAGGGAATGTAATCTCTGGCACTTTTTGCCTCAAGAACCCGGAAGCCGCTTTTTTCCTGAAACAGAGCAGCAACCCGGACTACTTTTTCCGGCACTTTTTCGGGAATCTTCAGTTCAAATTCCACCCAGTCCGTATCCTTTCTGTACCCCAAAGAGGCAAGATGGCTCTGATAATAGGGATAGTTATAGATCATGGGCAGAGTCCCTGTTTCATCAAAGCCTTCAATCAACATCCCTTCCGGGTCCAGATCGGTAAACCCCTGGGGTCCTGATATACTTACCGCCCCCTTCGTCCCTGCCCAGGCTTCAGCAGTACTGAAAAGCAAGGACGAGACCCGGGGATCATCGATAAAATCGACCCATCCGAACCGGGCGGTGTTCCGCCCCCAGAACTCTTTATAACGGGGCAGATAGATGGCTGTGATCCTGCCGACAACATTCCCGTTTTCCAGAGCAAGCCAACTGGCAGCTTCTGCCGATTCGAAAGAAGGATTCTTCCGGGGACTCAGCACAGCCTTCTCATCCATCAGGATGGGAGGGATAAAATGGGGATTTTTTTTATATAGCTCCAAGGGAAATCGGACATACTTTTTCAGATCCCGCCTTGTTGAGACCCTGCGGATTTCCAGACTCATGAGTTATGATACGCGGGCTATCCCTGAATACGCAAGATAATTCTCAAAGCCCGTTTTTACTGCAACATCTGTCCCGTCCCGGAGAAAACGAAAGCTTGCAGGATAAGGGCGACAGGGTTTAGAGTATCATAAGACCCATAGGAGTTATAAAAACATGGAAGGAACAAAATTGAACGGTGCCGGGCAGAGAGAGGCAGTTCTTCTGGAACAGGATTCCCTGAGAGTCATGATTGATGCGGAAAAAGGAATGATCCCGGAACTGAGTACCAAAAGCGGAAACGGGTGGATTAATGCCCACTGGCAGCCCTGGTTCAGAGCCAACAGCGGCGAAAAGTGGAATACCAAAAAACATGCCGGCTTCTGGAAGGTTCCTCTTCTTTATGATATTGCCGGAAACTTCCCCTGTGTTCCCAATTTCGGCCCGGACAACAAAGCCGGCGGCTATAACCTGCCCCCCCACGGTTTTACAGCTCTTCAAACCTGGGAGCAGGAAGATCCGGCTCTGCTGGAGGAAGGAAAGGGAATAAAAGCTGTCAGTACCCTCAAATCGGAGGGACACCCCTTTTCGTACAGAAAAACCGACCTGATTCTGGCCGGCCAGAATGTTCACTATACCCGTCTGGATATCACCAATACGGGCAAAAGGGAAGAACCTTTCAACTACGGCTGGCACAATACAACAGGAGCGCCATTTCTGGAAAAGGGCTGTCTCATTGATAACTGCGCCGAATCCTTTATGATCCCTCCCGAAGGCGGCGAGTTTGATCCCACAGGCGAACTCGCCTTCGGAGGAGAGTCGGATTCTCTGGAAAAGATGCCCCTCCGAAAGGGAGGAACAAAAGATATGCGGCTTGTGAGAGGCGTCACCGGGTATGCCGATTTCATTACCGGCACGGTTCCTTTAAAAACGGATCTGGGATGGAGCAGCATCGTCAATCCCCATCAGAAGCTGGTCTATCTCTCCTTTTTTACCGGTCCCGCCGCTGCAAAAGACAATGAAATAGTGCTGTATTTCTGTGATCTGTGGCTCAATTACGGAGGGCGGAGATACCAGCCCTGGGCCGTTCAGGACGGCCAGACCGACCAAACCTTCTGTCTGGGTGCGGAGAACGCCACAGGATACTTTGCAAACGGCCTGGAAAAAGCCCTGGATCACCCGGAACTGCTGGGTAACCCGACCTTCCAGAACCTGGATCCGGGAGTTACAAAAACTCTGAACTACGGAACCCTTTTCCAGTCATACGAAGGAGAGGCCCTGGATCGGGGAATCCAATCTGTGGAACCGGCTGACGGCGGACTGGTTCTGACCGGTTATACAGGAAAATCCGTGAAAATGGCAGCAGACTGGGAATTCCGGGCATTGAAATAAATATCCATACACTGCAGACAGTTTCAGCTCTGTTTTACAAAGGCCTGTAGATCGATATCCGCAGCCAGAACATACCGCCTGCCGTCCCGGTAAAAGGGAACCGAAATGGTAAGACACAGATGATTGACTGCAGTGGATAGATACAGACCGGAAATATAGGAGTCCTGATCTCCGTTGAGTTCTCTGAAATAGGAGCGGTTACTCCTGTCTTCACCTGCGCCGTTAGCGGCGATCATACCCGAAAATTCAGGATTAACCACATTATCATCAACCTGGATCCCTTTATCATCCATAACATACAGCAGCTCCAGGTAGGGAAAGGATCGAAACGCATTCTGAAGAACCGATGAAAAAGCCCTCTCGCTGCTTTCAAGCTCGGGCAGAAGAGTCTTGAGAGAGTCCAAAGCTTTATCATGCCAGTCCAGACGGATTTCTCCGGTGCTCTCCAGGATGGTATCCACAACCCGGTGGAGGTCTGTTGACTGTTTATCAACCTGATCAATCTGTTTCCCTGATGCTTCTGCTGCACTCAGGATCTTCCCGATGGACTTATCCCTGTTCTCATTTCGGTCTTCCAGAGATTTTATAAGCTGATTAATTTCACTGACCTCTCCCGCCACCTGCCGGTTTTTATCCTGCAGATCAACAAATACATCAAAAATATTCCTGGCATCTTTCCGACTTTTATCCAGAGATCCCCGGGAGATTTCAAACAGGTCCTGCACATCCCGGGAGGATGTTTCAAATTTCTTCACAATGCTATCTACCCTTTCGGCGGATACGGCTGTTTCCTGGGCGAGGTTTTTCATCTCCCGGGCAATGACACCAAACCCCAGTCCGGCATCACCGCTTCTAGCAGCTTCTATAGCCCCGTTGATTGCCAGTACATCCAGGCGGCCCGAGAGATCCATGATAAGCTGGGTCATCCGGGAGATATCTTCAGAACTCTTTCTGAACTCCTGAAGAAAGGAAGCCCCCCGGCCTATGGAGTCCGAAAGCTGCCCGACCTCTTCCAGATAACGCTGCTGCTTTTCTCTTCCCTGACGGGAAGCATGATCGGCCAGACCGGCCGTTTCGGTAAGATAGGAAGTCTTTTCCAGAATTTTTTTGATATCCGATAGGGTTTCGCGGTTTTCCTCTTTCACCCGGGAAGCCTGAATGGTCTGTTCATGAATATTTCTACTGAGAGATTCCACATTTTCCGTCAGACCGAAGGCGCTGCGGGACACCTTCACCATCTGCCTGAAAATATTTTTAAAAATGCTGTCCATCCTTTTATTATCATCCACGATATTTATACCTTAATTTTTTTATTGATTTTCTATAGGAATAAGATGGTATACTAACCTTAAGTACGGGAGCAAGGAAAATTTTTCACATCCAGGTAAAACTTCACAAAAAGGTCAGATAAGCTACAAGTACAAGTCATGAATATACGAAGAAAACTTTCAATTCTCACATTAATGTTATTTTTCACTTTAATGACGATTATCGGCCTTTCCCTGTGGAACTGGAACCGGATGCAGAGACTTCACCAGACAACCATTGAAGGACAGCACTTGCTCAATCAGTCTCAAAGGGTCATGGGGTTGATGAAAGATATTATCTTTGACCTGTTTTCCCCCAATATGTACAATCAGATCCGTTCGCTCACCTACTCTCCCCGATCGGTGGCCACCTACCGGACCTGGCAGAAGGCTGTGGAGGAGTACCAGAAAACTTTTATGAATTTTGTAGATGACAGGGAGCTGACAATCCTTCAGGATGAGGAACTCCAGGATATTTACAACACAGCCCTGACGCTCAATCAGAAAGCCCTGAACAAGCTGGCGATCATGTCCGGAATACTCCAGAAAATACAGCAGATGGATCTGGAAGGAGAATCTCTGTACAACGCCATGCAGAAAGATGAATCTCTCATTCCCTTTTTTCAGGAGTTCAGGGATACATCCTACTATTTCACCAATACTCTTGAAAGCTTCATGAGCCATTTCTTTTCGTCGTTTCAGAAACAGAGCCTTAAGCTGGAAAGGCAATTGTACTTTCTTTTCCTTGCTGTAAGTCTGGCAGCGGGATTTATTTCCATCCTGTACTCCACCCTGATCAGCAGGGAGATTATAAGTAAAATCGATATGGTGGAAACGGCATTCACAAAAATCTCAAAAGGGGATTTCAGTACAACCTATACATCCCGTGACAAAGACGAACTATCCAACCTGATCAATCATATCAACGAGCTGTCCATTGATCTTAAAGAAAATATCAACAGCATACTGAACCTGACCAGAGATATGGGGCATGCCCTGATAGATGGCAGAAATCAGGAAGATTTGATGAATCTGATAACAGAAACAATCATCAACGATACCTCTGCCGAAACAACAGCCATCTATCTGTATGATCCGCTGGAAGAGATTTTTATCCTGAAGGCAGCCAATGGACAGAAAAAAGGTCTGAAATCCACCATATCCGGGTCTTCAGTTACCGGAACAGCCATGAAGAATAAAAAAAGTCTGGTAGGCAGAGATTACGGTGAAATTCTCAGAGCCGACCTTTGGGAACCCGCAATGCATCCTTCGGCGGCCATGGCAATCCCGCTGATTATCAAGGAGAGGCTGATCGGTTTTCTGGGAGCATTTATTTTCAGCGCGGACACCCAGTTTTCAGATCTGGGAATTACAAGGATGACCAACTTTTCAGAATATGTGTCCCTCTCTCTGGACAACCATGCCCAGTACGTCCAGCTGCTGGAAAAACAGGAAGCCGAATACAATGCCCTTCAATCCCAGGTACAGCCGCATTTTATCTATAATATCCTAAGCGGATTTATCGGACTGAACAGGATGGGCTACAGAGACAGGCTGGAAAAAGCGATCCTCTCACTCAAGGACATGCTCAGGTACGTAACAGATCAGAACCGGTGGACCACCCTGCAAGAAGAGGCGGCCTTTCTGACAAGTTATTGCGAACTCCAGAAAATCCGTTTCGGCGACAGATTGAACTACTCTTTCAGGATCCCCGATGATCTGAAAAATTTTCAGATACCCAAACTGCTTCTGCAACCGCTGGTAGAAAACAGCATAATCCACGGGCTGGAGCCTATGGAGGAGGGCGGTTCACTGCTTATACAAGCGGAAAAGACAGTGGGAAAAGAAAAAGATAAAATTGTTATATTTCTGGAAGATACAGGAACAGGGTTCAGGGAAGATCTCCCGGAAAATGGCAAAAGCGTCGGATTGAGAAACGTAAGGCAAAGGCTATACATGACCTACCCCGGTTCGGAATTCCGGGTGGAAAGCCGGCTGGGAGAAGGTACCAGAACCACCATATCAATTGCCATAGACAAGGAGAAGAAATGACTCTATTGATTGCCGATGACGAAGAACTGATCAGATTCTCCATCAAGGATATGATACGGGAGTGCGGGATCGATTTCAGCAGGATATGGGAAGCGCCCAATGGTAACCGCATGATCAGCGAATGCCGGAAGCATCACCCGGACCTGGCTCTGGTAGACATCCGGATGCCGGGGAAATCCGGGCTGGAAGCGATAGAGGAACTCTCCGACATGGACACTCTCTGGATCATCCTGACCGGCCATGCCGACTTTGAATACGCAAGGAAAGCTCTCCAGCTGAGTGCTGAAGACTACATTTTGAAGCCTCCCTCTCCGGAAGAGCTGGCAAAGGTGCTCCATAGGGCAACAGAAAGGCTCAGGGAAAAACATCTGGCCAGGCAGATTGAGTTTGAAAAGGTCGTTACCTGGGTTTTCAGCAATACAAGCTCTCCCGAATATCACCCGATCTTTGAAAAAGCCGGGAGCTGGTCCGGATGGGTTATCTGCCTGGACAGCATTCTGCCCCAGAAAGAAACCCTCAAGGAGCAGACCCGTTTGAGCATCACCCTGAGGGAACAGTTTCTGGGCACCCTGGAAAAGGGCTGTTACGGGGCGCTGACAACCACAGACAGTGGCAAACTGGAAATAACCATCTTCAGGGAAAAAGGCTCTGATCCGGCGGATTGTTCCATTCCCGGTCCCCTGATGGAAACGGGATCAGACAGAGAAGGAGTCAAAATCACATTCATACCCGTAAAAGAACGCCTCTCTTTTGAAGACTACAGGAATGAGCTGGAAAAAACAGAGGAGAAAGCCTCTTTCAGGTTTATCATGGGCTCATCCCGGATCAGCGGATCAGAAAACCCTTCTCTTCTGGCATACAGCAAAAAGCTGGAAAATCTGTCAACCCTGGCAGGATCCTCCAGAAAGGAAGATATGGATGAACAGCTGAGGGAACTGATCGAGATCGACCTGCCCCTTTCCAAAGATCAGGAAACCTGTGCCAGGGACTTTTTTCTGTCCGTGCTGGGAAAAAAACACAAGGCGGATTCACTGTCGGAGATCCTTCAGGACCTTACGGAAGGAATGGAAGAAGAGACCCAGGACGGCCCTTCTCTTCTGGTTCAGCAGGCTCTGAGAATTATCAGGGAGGATTACAGCCAGGATATCGGGATTGCCCAGATTGCCTATAAGCTTCAGGTAACCCCCAACTACCTGAGTTCCCTCTTTCGCAAACATACGGGAACTCCCTTCACAAGATACATAACAGAAATCCGCATGAACCGTGCACGTAAGCTGCTGAAAGAGACAAACCTCAACATTAAAGAGATCACACAGGAGGTAGGCTATCATTCCAGCCGTCACTTTGCAGGGCTTTTTCGTCAGGAGACGGGACTGACGCCTACGGAATATATCAGGAAATACCGGAAATAGAGAAAAGGATCCGGTTTAAAGAAACCTTCCCCGCCCTTTATTACCTGTAAAAGCCTCATTTTCCACAATGACCTCTCCCCTGCTGATGGTATAGTCGGGCCATCCTGTAATTTCCAGCCCCTCATACGGGGTCCAGTCCGCTTTTTCATGAAGGGTTTCGGTAGAGAGATTTTTTTTCTTTTCCGGGTTAAAGATCACAATATCCGCATCCTTCCCTACCCGGATATCCCCTTTCTGGTCCAGTCCGAACAGTTTGGCCGGAGTGGAACAGCAAAGATCCACCCATTGGTTTTCGGTTATGAACCCCTCTCCGACTCCTTTGGAGTAAATAGCGGGGAAACGCATTTCAATGGAAGGAACTCCACCGGGGATGGTATTGAACTGCTTCATCCCCTCAGCCTTCTCACTGCGGCAGAACGGGCAGTGATCGGTGGAGATGGTATCAAAAGACCCTCCGCTCAGGTAAGCCCACAGTCCATCCTGCGCCTCCTGGCTCCTGACAGGAGGAGAACAGACCGGAAGAGCGCCTTCAACACCGGGCCGCTCAAAGAGGTCCCAATTCAGGAAAAGATATTGGGGGCAGGTTTCCCCTGTGACCTGCAATCCCATCTCTTTGGCTAAGACAACCCTTTCTATAGCCTCGGGACAGGAGATATGAAAGATATGCACAGGTGTGTCCAGGTACGCAGCAATAGAGACAACCTGATCCACCGCCTGAGCCTCAAATTCGGCAGGCCGGCTCCGGGGATGCCATCGCGGCTCGATCCTCCCCATAGCGAGATTCTTTTCTATCAGGGTTGTAATAATATCCCAGTTTTCCGCATGAACGACAGGAAGAGCACCAGCCTTTCCCACCGCATCAATGGCTCTGAAAAGCTGGCCGTCATCAAGTTTGAGTCCATAGGCCATGTAGAGTTTAAAGCTTCTGCAGCCTGCTTTTACCGCTTCGGGAACCTGATCCAGTTTATTCATATCATCAGGACCGATGGTCATATGAAAAGTGAAATCAATAACGGAGCGTTCTTCTGCAGCAGACTTCCGTTTATCCAGGGCGCCCAGGAATGACTCTTCCGGCCGGGACTCCACAAAGTCAATAAAACTGGTGGTGCCTCCGGATGCAGCGGCAATGGTTCCCGTTAAAAAGTCATCAGTGGAGACATACCGGCCTATGGGCATTTCAAGATGGACGTGGGTATCTACAGCACCGGGAGTGACAAGACACCCGGCGGCATCGATCTCCCTCCGGCCTTTCAGGTTTTCTCCGATGGCGGCGATTTTCTCTCCGCTAATGCCCAGGTCGGCAAAATACGACGCCGAAGCGGTAACGATTTTTCCGCCCTTGATCACAATGTCATAATCCATAACGATACCTGCCTGCTGCTTTAATCTCTGTATGGGAAATTGTAAAACAGAATATCCCAAAAAGGAAGGGAACAAGTTACGGCAAATATATAAAACAGCAAATGAAAGAAGAAAAAAAGGGATTAATAAGATATAATTAAATCCGCCGAGGATTGTAGAATTCCGGCCGCTATCGTAGTTTTCCGTCCTATGAGCCATCGGAGAACCGGGTGTACCATAAATTCAGATCAACTAAAAAGGAGTTTCTAAATGAAATCCAAAGCAATTATTTTCTTAATGATTCTGAGTCTTTTTTCAGGATTCCTGTTTGCCGGAGGCCAGCAGGAAGCAGCCGATGACAATCACAAAATTGTCCTTCTTGTAAAAAGTCTCGGTAATGGATTTTTTGAAGCGGTAGCAGACGGAGGAGTTGAAGCTGCCGCAGAACTGGGAAATGTTGAGTCCATCTACATGGGTCCCAGCACCGCAACAGCGGAAGGTCAGATTGAAATCATCGAAACACTGATCGCACAGAAAGTTGACGGGATTGCCATCTCTGCCAACGACCCCGATGCCCTCATTCCTGTAACCAAAAAAGCGATGAAAGCCGGAATCCGGGTTATCTCTTTTGACTCAAACATCTCCGAAGGCGGTAGAGAAGTCGCTTTGGCACCTTCTGATACAGACCTGATCGGAGCCCAGCAGATCAAGCTCATTGCAGAACTCTGTGACTACAAGGGAAAAATAGCTATCCTATCCGCCACTGCCCAGGCAACCAACCAGAATGCATGGATCGCTGTTATGAAAGAAGCGATCAAAGCTCCCGAATACAAAGATATGGAACTGGTAGATGTTGTTTACGGTGATGATGCCGCAGACAAGAGCTACAGAGAAGCGGTAGGTCTGTTCAAAAAATATCCCGACCTTGCCGGAATCATCTCTCCCACAACTGTAGGTATCCTGGCAGCTTCCAAAGCCATCGAAGATGAAGGTTTGAAAGGTAAAGTTCAGATCACCGGACTGGGACTTCCCTCTGAAATGCAGCACTACATCGAAAACGGAACCTGCGGACAGATGGCTCTCTGGAATCCTGTAGACCTGGGTTACTCTGCCACCTATATCCTGGAAAGAATGATTTCCGGTGATGTTGAAGGCAAACCCGGTGATAAAATTGACGCCGGAAGAATGGGAACCATCACTATCGGTGAAAATGGAAACTCCATCATGGGCGAACCCTTTGTATTCAACAAAGACAATATCGCCGACTTTGCCTCTATTTTCTAAGCTACAGTAATACTGACTGGTGGTGAGTATGCGGAGTCAACCAGAACCCGACCCTCTCCCCCGTCCCCTCTCCCTCTGGGAGAGGGTTAGGAAGAAAGCCCAAGAGTTTACCTGAACAACCTGTTGTAACCGGTTATTGAGGCAAACCCTTAAGGAGACAGTGTTTTGAAAGAAACAATATTGGAATTACAAGGAATAGCAAAATATTTTCCCGGTATTAAAGCGCTGGATAATGTTGACTTCACAATCAGGACCGGAGAGGTTCACGCCCTTATAGGTGAGAACGGAGCCGGAAAATCCACACTGGTGAAAATCATGACAGGAATCTACCACCCCACAAAGGGAAAGATTCTGATGAACGGAAAGGAAGAGGTTTTCAGAACCTCCCATGATGCCCAGGCGGCAGGTGTGGTGGCCATCCATCAGGAAGCCTCCATGTTTTCCGAGCTTTCAGTCGCGGAAAATATCTTCATGGGCCACCATACTAGGAAAGGAGGGATGCTTGCTCCTCTGGATTGGAAGTCTATGAAACGTCATACGAAAGAGCTTCTGGAAAGACTGGAACTGGACATCAATCCCGACACACTGATAAAGCATCTGGGAACAGCACAGCGCCATATGGTGGAAATTGCCAAAGCCCTTTCTGTGGATGCCAAAGTGGTGATTATGGACGAGCCTACTTCAGCCCTCTCAATGAAAGAGGTGGAAGAGCTTTACAAAATCATCCGGCAGCTGAAAGAACAGGGAAAGGCGATTGTATTCATCTCTCATAAGTTTGAGGAAATCTTCGAGATTTGCGATCATTATACGGTATTCCGGGACGGTCAATATATTGGAGAGGGAGAAGTCGCCTCTTCGACCATTGATGACATTGTCAAAATGATGGTGGGACGTTCTCTGGATCAAATGTTTCCCAAACAGGAAGCAGCTATTGGAGAAGCGGTCATGGAGGTGAAAGACCTGGCTCTTCCCGGTTTTTTCAAGGATGTCTCGTTCACCCTCCACAAAGGAGAGATTCTGGGCTTTTTCGGTCTGGTGGGAGCAGGGCGCTCAGAAGTTATGCGGACCATATTCGGAATCGACAAAAAATCGGCCGGCACCATAAAGCTGAACGGCAAAGAGATGAATATTCACTCGCCCCGGATTGCCATGAAGGAAGGGATCGCGTTTGTTCCCGAAGACAGACAGCAGCAGGGGGCAATTCTGGAAATGAGCCTGACTCATAACATAACCCTTCCCCAGATAGACGATATCAGCAAATTCAGCGTGATATCTTCAAAGAAAGAAAAAGAAATTACCGAAGAGTTCGGAAATAAAATGGAGATAAAAGCGGCCAGCTGGAAAGTGAATGCCGATACCCTTTCGGGTGGAAATCAGCAGAAAGTTGTTCTGGCCAAATGGCTGGCTACTGATCCCAGGATTCTGATTCTGGATGAACCGACCAAAGGGATAGATGTAGCAACCAAGGCGGCAGTTCATGAGTTTGTTTCCGAGATGGCATCCAAAGGTCTGGCAGTAATTCTTGTCTCATCGGAGATGCCCGAAGTTTTGGGAATGGCCGACCGGATCGTGGTGATGCACGAAGGACGGGTAACCAGAACCTTCAACAGGGACGAAGCCAACAGCGACAATATTATCCTGGCTGCCACGGGTCATGAATCAGAGCATGCCAATGACAGAGGTGCACAATGAAAAAGAAATGGGAAAAAATCCTTCAGAACAGAGAGTTCAACCTGATCATACTGATTGCAGTACTCCTGATTATTGTAACCACGAGAGCTCCCCATTTTCTGGAACTGGAAAATGTTGAGAGGATCATTAACGATACAGCGATACTGATAATGGTTGCTGCCGGTCAGCTTCTTGTGATTCTGACGGGAGGTATCGATCTTTCCGTAGGGTCCACCATCGCTTTTTCGGGCATGGCAGCTTCAATGATCAACCAGTACAATCCGGGAATGCCGGTCCTTCTGATCCTGGCTATCGGCATTCTTATCGGAACCCTGATGGGAGCCTTCAACGGAATCTGTGTAGCTTTCGGAAAGATTCCGCCGGTTATCACCACTCTGGGTACCATGAGTATTTTCAGAGGTTTCACCTTCGTTCTCAGCAAAGGCCAGTGGGTAACCGCCCATGAGATGACTGAAGCGTATATGAATATCCCCAAAGGGCGGCTTCTTCTGATACCCAACCTGACAGTCTTTGCCATCATTGTGTTTATCATTATGTACTACTTTACCAACTATACCAGGAGCGGCCGGGAAGTGTACGCCATCGGTGGCAATAAAACAGCCGCCAAATTTGTGGGGGTCAGTGAAAAAAAGGTCAATGTGATGATTTTTACCATATCAGGTGCCCTGAGCGGTCTTGCCGGAGTCATGTGGACAGCACGGTATGCCGCAGCGGTAAATGAGACAGCCACGGGATTTGAACTGCAGACTGTCGCAGCCTGCGTACTGGGAGGCGTCAGCTTTGCCGGCGGTGCGGGAGCCCTGACCGGAGTTGTACTGGGTGCCCTTTTTCTGGGAATTATCAATAATGCCCTGCCGGTTGTAAACCTCTCCCCGTTCTATCAGATGGGAATCCAGGGCATTGTTATCCTGGCTGCCATCGTAGCCAATGTGCTGATGGAAATGAGAAACGAAAAAAGACTGCTTAACAGGAGACGTTAATGATGAGCGCTACAATGAAACATGTCAGCCAGACAAGGCTGCTGAGTGAAACCAGCCTGAAAGACAGGCTGATCGGGTTGGCCACCAAATGGGAGTTTATCCTGGTTGTCCTTTTTCTGGGAGTGATTGTATTCTTCTCTTCCACAACCCAGTATTTTCTGGACTACTTCAACCTGATGAATACAACTTTCAACTTTATGGAAAAAGCTATTCTGGCTCTTCCCATGATCTTTGTCATAATGTGCGGGGATATTGATATTTCCGTAGCCTCCATTATGGCCCTTTCCTCCTTTTTCATGGGACTGGCTTCTTCCCATGGTGTAGGCACCCCGGGACTGATTCTGATCGGTCTTGTTGTGGGATTGATCGCCGGCATTTTTAACGGACTGCTCGTTACGGGGCTGAAAATTCCCGCCATTGCGGTGACTTTGGGAAGCCTATCCCTTTTCAGAGGAATTTCCCAGGCGTTTCTGGAAGATCAGGCATTTACTCACTATCCCGAAAGCTTTGGTTACTTTGGACAGGGGTATGTGGGAGATACGATTATCCCCTTTGAGCTGGTCCTTTTTCTGATCCTGGCGGCCATTATGGGATTTATCCTTCATAAAACCTCCTACGGAAGAAAAGTCTTTGCCATTGGGAACAGCAGCACTGCCGCAAAGTTCTCCGGCGTTCCTGTAGAAAGGATCCGTTTTACAAATCTGGCACTGAACGGGCTTTTCGCCGGTATCGCTGCGATCCTTCTGACTTCGAGAATCGGCAGCACCAGACCCAACATAGCGAACGGATGGGAGCTGGAAGCCATTACCCTTGTTGTTCTGGGCGGCGTGTCCATCACCGGAGGAAGGGGAAATATTTTCGGAGTGGTAACAGCAATCTTCCTGTTGGGATATCTGAAGTTCGGTATGGGCTTGATGAACCTTTCTGCAAAAGTTATGGTTATTACCACCGGCTTTCTCCTGATTCTTGCTGTTCTCATACCGGAGATGCTGGAGATGATCAAGGCCAACAGGAAATTGAAGAAACAGCAGGAGGGGTGAGAAATGAAACGGTTTGCTTTTAAAATGCAATTAAAACCCGGCTTTGCCGAGGAGTATAAAAAGCGTCATGATGAAATCTGGCCTGAGCTGGAGGAACTGATTAAAAGCACCGGTGTTTCAGACTACTCTATCTTTCTGGATGAACAGACCAATACTCTCTTCGGTGTTCAGAAAATTGCCGGAGAGGGCGGATCCCAGGATCTGGGATCCCATCCGGTAGTCCAGAAGTGGTGGGAGTTTATGGCCGATATTATGGAAACCAATCCGGATAACTCCCCCGTAACCACTCCCCTTAAAGAAGTTTTCCATCTTCCCTGACAAGAGAATAAACAAAGATTCACAGGCTGCGCTTTTCAGGAAAGCGGGCCTGTGATAAACTGTGTTCAGGGAGGAAAACCTTCGTGAACAAAAGAGTACTATTTATTTTATTAATCCTTTCTGCATTTATTATTGGATCATGTAAGTCCACACCGGAAGAGACGGTGGTGGAAGAGGAACAGATTGAAGAAGAAGCCCCGCCCGAAGAAGTGGTGGAGGAAGTGATAGATGAAGGTGAGACGGCACCTCCTGTGGAAACTCCGGAAGAACCCCGGGTTGAACCGGTCAGCAGGGAAGA
>CAXXQW010000016.1:0-34405 GCA_963677615.2 Oceanispirochaeta sp.
TCCGGTCATACTCTTCCAGATGTTCATCGTACAATGAAATATTATTAACATTTATCAGGTTAATTGTACACCCGCCGAAACCGTTGCCTATCATCCTGGCTCCGAAAACACCGTTGGTTTCATTGGCCCTTTTTACAAGCCAGTCCAGTTCGGGACAGGAGATTTCCAACTGGTCCCGGAGACTTTCATGGGAACGGGTCATCAGCTTGCCCACACTGGCCAGATCTTTGGCTGAGAGCGCCTCCTTCATCTCTTCCACCCGGTGATACTCCTGTACCACATGAAGACAGCGCCTGCGGATCATCTCCGGATAGGATTCAAGTCCTGTCCTCATATCCGTGGAAGTCAGTTCTCTCAAAGGCTGATTTTTTCTGACATGATTCAGAGCGGCAAGACACTCCTCGTTATTTTTGGCAAGATCCTCTGTTTCGCCGTATCCGGCGCCATTGGGAACATGGGAGTCTGTGATCAGCACTACAATGGGATCAAAATCCAGATCAATATAGCTCATATCCATGGTTTTGGTATCCAGCAAAAGAGCTTTGCTCTCCTTGCTGTAGTACGCTACCGAACAAGCGGTCAGACCGGGATCTTTTTTCATGAATTTCAGTTCTGCCAGCCGTGCGGCTTCCACAAGCTGTATATCCGAAATCTCAAAATTGTAAAAATCCCGCAGAGCACAGACCACTGCCAGAGTCAGAGCAGAAGAAGAGCCCAGTCCCACCTGTTCGGGAATCTCGCTCTGGATGGTTATATCAAGGCCTTTGACAGGACACCCCAGCTGCATCATGACAGCAACAGCGCCCTTCACATAATTGGCCCACCGGTCTTCCCTTTTATATTTCAGTCCGGATAGGGAGGACTTTTTCCTTTCGTTGTAATTCCGGGAAAAACAGCGGAGGGAATTATCCTGTCGTTCAGACAGAGAAACATATAAGTACTTGTTTACGGCGAATGAAAGAACCAATCCTCCAAAATATTCCGTATGCTCCCCCATAAGATCGATTTTTGCGGGAACCTTTGCAGTTATTTGAGGAGCATTCCCATGGGCGGTCTTATGGAGACTTTGTATCTCTTCCATTTTCTAGTCCTGTAGCACTGGTGTAAAAAACCCACTTTCATAGTAAGTCATGTTATCCAATATTTCAATAAAAATTCCCCAGGGAAGAAATTAGAATACTCTAAAGAAAAAAAAAGCTGCCACAAATGTGACAGCTTCTTCCTAATGCCTTGTCCAATCCAATCAATCCTTGGATTTGATACCGTATTTTCTGTTGAATCTTTCAACACGACCGGCAGTATCAACAAGTTTCTGTTTACCAGTGTAAAAGGGGTGACAGGCACTGCAGATTTCAACTTCCATGTCGCCCTGGGTAGAACGGGTCTCAATGACATTACCACAGGCACAGGTTACTTTTGCATCCACGTAATTAGGATGAATTCCTTCTTTCATAATTTCTTATCCTCCAAGAGATCTCCGCTTCAAAGATCCCATTAATGACCATTTTTTGTCTATGTTGTATTCATAGACTTCAGGAACGCCTCATTATTCTTGGTTTTCCGCATTTTGTCAACAATCATCTCAGTCACTTCCATATCATCCATGGGACTGAGAACTTTTCTGAGAATCCACATTTTATTCAGTTCTTCACTGGTCAACAGCAGATCCTCTTTTCTGGTACCGGACTTTTTAATGTTTATAGCAGGAAAAACCCTCTTGTCTGCCAGACGCCTGTCCAGGACAAGTTCCATGTTGCCGGTTCCCTTGAACTCTTCAAAAATAACCTCATCCATCCGGCTTCCGGTCTCAATAAGGGCTGTTGCAACAATCGTGAGGCTTCCTCCATCTTCGATGTTTCTGGCAGCACCGAAAAACCGTTTCGGCCTGTGCAGGGCATTGGAATCCACACCACCGGACAGAATCTTTCCGGAAGTGGGTACAGTCTGGTTGTAAGCTCTTGCCAGACGGGTAATGGAATCCAGAAGGATCACAACATCCTTTTTATGCTCCACCAGCCTTCGTGCTTTTTCCAGAACCATTTCGGCTACCTGCACATGCCTGCTGGCCTGCTCATCAAAGGTAGAAGCAATAACCTCACCCTGAACGCTTCTGCGCATATCCGTTACCTCTTCGGGACGTTCATCAATAAGAAGAACAATGAGCTGTACATCCGGATGGTTTTCGGTTATGGCATTGGCAATTTTCTGCAGGATAACAGTTTTTCCTGATCGGGGGGGAGAAACAATAAGTCCCCTCTGTCCCATTCCGATCGGGCAGAACAGATTGATCATCCTGGTGGATGGGTCAGGAATCTTGGTTTCCATATTGAGTCTCTGTTTTGGATACAGAGGGGTCAGATTTTCAAAGGATATTCTTGTCTGCGCCACACCGGGATCGTCAAAGTTGACACTCACAACCCTCAGCATGGCAAAAAAGCGTTCACCTTCCTTGGGAGAACGGATCTGTCCGTAAACCGTATCTCCTGTCTTCAGATTAAACAGCCTGATCTGGGAAGGAGATATATAAATATCATCGCTGCCGGGCAGATAGGAGTTCTGGGGAGATCTGAGAAAACCGTACCCGTCAGGCAGGATTTCCAGAGCGCCATAGGCAAAAATAACACCATTTCTATCAATATGGGTTTTTAATATGGCAAAGATAATTTCCTGTTTTTTCAGAGTGATCAGATCATCCCTGCCAAGATCCATATCCTTGGCATATTGCCTCAGGGCAGGCATTGTCATGTTGGAAAGGTCATTGATGGAGATCCGGGGCTGATCGTCAGTCGGAAGGGCAGCCTGTCTCTGGGCAGCCTTATTCTGATCCCTTCTGGATTTTCCGTTTTTTCTTCTATTGTAGGTATTTCCTGTACGTTTGGCTGAAGAGTTCCCCGAATTAACGCTCTCTTCTTCCCCTTCCGGCTGACTTTCCTCAGTGGTGTTGCCGCCGGATGATTCAGACTCCTGAACTCTGTCAGAGGCTATTTCATCTACTGAATTCTCCTGTGGTGATTCATCGGAACTCTTTTTCTTTCTCAGTCTTTTTCTGGGAACCACCACTTTGGCTTCTTCCTGCTGGGAAGCTTCCGCCTGTGATTCTTCCTCGGGAGCACTATCTTCCCCGGATTTTTCTAAAGGGAGATTCTCGCCGGTTTCTTCATTTCGGGTATCGGTTTTTTTTACGGTAGTTTTCTTTTTGACAGTTGCTTTTTTAACTTTAACAGTTCGTGGTTCTTTCTCTTCCGCATCTTCCGTAACAGAGTCGGATGCCGGATCCAGGTCCAATTCTTTTTGTGCGTCATCTTCCATGACCGCTGCAGGATCGTCCTGGAGATCAGCCGAATTCTTCCGGATAATCGCCATAATGTCTCCAATAAAATATATTTGATTTAAGTACTATATAAAACTCTTCAAAACTCTTACAAATAGTATGAATTTAAAAGTGAAGATTCAGACTAGATATCTGTGGGACTCTACAACCTCAATATATGATGAGGTCTTTTCACTGTCAAGTCAGGACAGGTTTAAAATAAGTTTTTCTGCCATATCCAGAGCATTTATTACAGTATCTCTACGGATTTCGCTTCTGTTTCCCTGAAACAGGAATTTTCTAACCGATGTTTCACCACCCGAGAGGGAAGCTCCGATCCAAACGGTCCCGACCGGTTTGTCCTCAGTTCCCCCTCCGGGGCCGGCGATACCGGAAACTGCTACCGCCAGGGCAGCACCGCTCTTCTCAAGGGCTCCCTGCAGCATCTGAAGGATCACCTCTTCCGAAACAGCCCCCGCCTTTTCCAGGGTTGCTTCACAGACACCCAGAGCTGTTACCTTTGCCTCATTGGCATAGGTAATAAATCCGCCCCAGAAAACATCGGAACTGCCCGGAAGATCTGTCATGGCTCCGCCTATGAGGCCTCCTGTACAGGACTCTGCCGTGACCATGGTAAGAGATTTCTTTCTGCAGAGATTCAGGAGAACCTCTGCTTTTTTCCTACTCATTGTAATCCTGTTTGAGCTGGAACACAGGAGCTGAAAAAACATCAATGCTTTCATGATCGCTGATCATGTCGCATTTTCCTTCAAAGCGAACGCCATCGGCAATTTTCAAACGGGATGTCCTGATATTCCCGATGACCTGTCCTGTCTCCAGCATTTCCAGTTTTTCAGAGGCTTCTATATCACCGTACACAATACCGCCCACGACAATGGAACCGACTTTAATATCCGCATGAACTTCTGCGCCTTCTTCAATATAGAGAAATCCATCCGATTCAATTTTCCCCTCATATTTCCCATCTATCTTGAGAGGCTTGTTGAATTTCATGGTCCCTTTAAAAACAGTTTCATTTCCTAGAATTGTGGAAATAGATTGAATATCTTTGGGTAATGTCATTTTTAACCTGTGATTTATTTTGTTGTCATTGTAAAAACGCCGTCCCATTCGGGCGGCGGAGGATTTTCCATATACATGCGGCACCTTGCATAATAGACTTTGGAAGGTCCATCTTCACGATCCACTTTCAAGGCTTCTGCAAATTTTTTCATGGCATCCGGGAAACTCCGTTCTTTGTAGAGTTCTCTTCCTTCGGAAAATAACTGGAGAACTTTTCTTTTTTCTTCAGAAATCATATTTCCCCCTATCCTCAATACCTATTCTCCTACTTCTCAAGCGTATTGTCAATCTTATGATAGCACCCCCGAATAGAAGAAAAAAACATACCGTCAGGCACAAAAGGGCAAACCAGTCACCCCAGCGGGTATAGGGTGTGCGGGTCTTTGAATATACGGGCACATCTGCTATCAGCACCCCGGGAACAAAGGGTTCCAGTTCATCACGGATAACCCCGTTAGGATCAACCCAAGCTGTAATACCTGAATTGGTGCTTCTGACCATAGTCCTCCTGTTTTCTCCGGCCCGGAAAACACTGAGCATAAAATGTTGCCTTTCCGCCACCACAGACCCGGACCAGGCATCATTGCTGAGATTGACAATAATCTGTGCTCCGTTCAAAACAAACTGCCTGCTGATATAACCGAAAGTATCCTCAAAACAGATAGGTGTTCCGATCTGGTAATCCCCGGTATCGATAAGATTAAAAGATTCTCCCTTTTTCCAGAAGTGAGTATCCGCATCCAGCAACCATTGATAAACAGAGGGAAACTGCTCTTCATAAGGGAAATGTTCAGTAAAGGGAACAAGATGCCTTTTTCTATACAAGCCTCTCCATTCTCCCTCCCGGTAAAGTATGGCAGCATTGTAATCCACCCGTTCCAATGCTCCGCTTTTTTCTGACACCTCTTTCCTGGCATCGTCATTTCCCAGCAGGTAGGGAATATCCTGAGTTGCCAGAAAAGACTCGAGATCCTCCACAAGGGAGAGAGACCGGAGATTTGTCCTGTAGGTCTTGTGATAGTGGATTGTCGGCACAAAAGCAGTTTCCGGCCAGACAATCAGATCAGGCGAACCTTTAAGCTGAGACCTCAGGCTCAAATCCCTGAGAGTATAATAGTTATCCCTGAAAGCGGCATATCCCCCCTGCCAGGAGTCTGCATTATGCTGGGTCAGAGCAATTGTATACCGGGGAGAATCTTCCAGGTCCACCCTGGAGAAAAATCCGTAAAAAGCGAGAAAAAGAGCAAACACGATGATGCCCAGACCTGTTTTTCCAAAAAAAATCCGGTTTTTCAGAGAAGAACGGAAAATTCGGGAAACACAAACTGAACCCAACCAGGCCCCGGTAATCACAGCAAGAAAAGAGAGCCCCCACAATCCTGTAAGCGAGGTAGCCCTTACAAAAACGGGCCATTCATAAAAAACAGACCCGACTGTTCCATAAGTGTAACCAAGAAAACCTTTGGATTTCAGGTATTCATAGGAAGTCCAGATCAGTCCATGCAGAAGAAATCCCCAACGGGGAAAAAGAACAGCCCCCGCTTTTAAGAGAGGAAAAACCAGAGCAAAAATACAGACGTAAATAAAAGGGACAATGATAATAGTAAGAGGATGAAAATCAGCAAGCCAATAGTTGAAAAGGGCATAGCTGATGTAGCCGTGAAGCATTCCCAGGGGAACAACCGCTTTCCAGCTGCATTCTTTAAGGACGGGAACCAGAGGGACAAAAAAAAGGAATGCCGCTGGGGGCATCCCTTTCTCACTGAATAATCCCGGAAAAGCCAGGGAGAACAGAAAGGCGGAAAGGGTTACCAACAAAAGATCCCTCAGGATCAGACGCCCCTTTTTCCGACTGTCCTCGCCAACTACAGGAATTATTTCCGCAACGGCCATGCCAGCTTTTTCAGTTCCTTTCCAGGTCTGAAAACAGTAACTCCATGGCTTTCAACAGGAACAATCTCTCCTGTTTTTGGATTACGAGCCTTTTCTCGACCTTTTCTTGTCCGGATTTCAAAAGTCCCGAAGCCTCTGAGTTCAACGACCCTGTCATCTTCCAGGGCCTGTTTGACCTCTTCAAAGAAAGAATCGATCACACTGTGAATATCTTTCCGGCTGATCCCCGACTCATCATAAATATGTTCGATGATCTCAGCCTTAGTTAGCTTATTCTCTGTCATATCTCTTCTCTATGAATAGAAATTTGATTTTCACTACAATTATGCCATTGCGGCGAGAACTTTATGAAGCCTGGACTTCTTTCTGGCTGCCATGTTTTTGTGATACAATCCTTTGCCCGCAGCAGTATCAATCAGTTTCACAACCTTGGCATAAGATGCTTCGGCTTCGGCTTTGTCGTGTTTTTTTACAGCCGCTTCGAAAGATTTAATACTGGTTCGGACAGTACTTTTGATGGAGCGGTTATGCGCTCTGGCTTTGAGACTCTGACGATGTCTTTTAGCAGCATCATTTGAATTGGGCACTGTCGTTACCTCCCGATAATATTCAAAATTAAGTTTTCGTGAAATTAACAGATAACCTTCAGCAGTGTCAAGACTTACCTGACACCATAAAGGGTATCTTTAAAAAAAAAGAAATCCAGGATTATTTAAAATCGCTGGGTCTTCTTTCCTGGCGTTTGCATTTTTCACATTCACACAGATGTTTCATCCGTCCGTTGGAAAAAACAGACCGCATTTTCAGTTCGCCTCCGCAGTCAGTACAGAAAAATTTATGGGTTCCTGAACCGATACGGGCATTCTTACTAACTCCTGCCATATTCGACTCCTTATTTCATTAGCAGATGGATATTAACAAAGATACAAAGGGACTGTCAACAAGACAAGTCTAAATTTCTACAGGATTTAGCTTCCAGGTTTTGGATTCCCTGTCAAATTCCACTTCAGCAGTGGACAGATCCAGCTGACGTCCGTCACCGCCGGACAGCTTTATCCGTTTTGAGAAGATGTTAACCTCGGTGACTTTGAAAGACGTTCCGTCCCATTGAATACGGCTCCCCTCGGAAGGCAGTTTTCTCTTTTCGCTCTGATAGTAATCGTACTCATAGGAAAGACAGCATAAAAGGCGTCCGCAGGGACCTGATATTTTCATGGAGTTCAACGAAAGGTTCTGTTCCTTGGCCATTTTTATGGATACAGGACTCAGATGGTCTGTTAAGCCGTGACAGCAGTAATCCCTGCCGCAGACCCCCAGCCCTCCCAGAACCCGGGATTCGTCTCTCACACCGATCTGACGAAGTTCTATTCGCATTTTGAAGATGGACACTAGATCCTTCACCAGCTCCCTGAAATCAATACGGTTCTCAGCAGTAAAGAAAAACATGACTTTGGGCTCATCCAGCAGATAATGGGCGGACACAAGGGCCATATCCAGCTTATGTTTTTCTATCTTTTCCCGGCAGATTCTGTAGGCATCCTCTTCTTTCTCTCTGAGAGAATCAGCCTTTTTTCTGTCTTCATCGGTTACTTTTCTGATAACCTGACGGATATCCCCTTTTTTGACATGGGAAAGATCGGTGATCTTCCCCAGGACCTTGGTCACATCGTTTCCATATCGGGTTTTAATAATAACCTGTTCTCCCGGTTCATAGCTTTCCCCGTCGGGAGGTGTGATAACTTCAGTTTCGCTGGAGTGGGGAATCTTTGTCCTGTATAAACCGTTGGGATATTTCTCAATATCCACAGGCCCGCCTCCGGATTTGCCATGATCTTTATGTCGATCAGCACTCATACTGATTAACTCCTTGTTTTTTAGTGGTTTTTCATGCCTTTTGCAAACGATTTACCGTTTCAGATCAATCAGGATACCGTAAATCTCATCCACTTTTTTGAGGATATCCAGTTGATCCTTCTGATTTTTCAACACCGCCGCACCCAGTCTTTCCAGTTTTTCATCAATAACGGAAATGAGCGTGTACTGCTTACGGGACATGGTCCTGGGATTCAGTCGTCCATTGACCCTTTCGGTTTCCAGACTGTTGGAAAGCACATACTGATAAAAATGCCTTACCGAATCTCTGTATCTTTTCAAAGCAGAGAGAGTCCCTTCTTTTTTGAGAGCTTCTCCCAGCTGATAGACTTCATCCAGAAGCTCTTCCGCAGTCTCGGTCCCGTCAAGAGAACTTGCCACTCCTGCTGATATCGGCTCCTGCCCCTCTCTGGTAGAATCCAGGCTCTTGCGGAAAGATACCCTTTTCGCTTTTTCCTTATCAACCTTTTTTCCGGAACGTTTATCCGGATGGGGAACAAAACTGCCGCCGACTATCCCCAGCTTATCCATACGTCCCTATCAGCCCTTGTTATCCCACTCAACCGAGTAGCTGCCTGTCCCCGCGGAGACAGGTGTTTTTTCAGCAGGTTGATCAGAATTGACAATACGGCAGTTTCCATGCAGGAGAACACCTTCCTCGACCACAAGCCGGGGAGCCTGGATATTACCGATGACCATTCCGGTGGAAAGGATCACCACCTTGCCGGAAGAGTAGATATTACCTCTTACTGCTCCGCCGATAACAACGGTTCCCGCAATAATATTACACTCGGCCCGTCCTGTTTTCCCTACCAGTACTTTTCCGCTGGTTTCGATACTTCCGGAGAAATCTCCGTCAATTCTCAACAACCCGTCCAGTACCAGTTCTCCGTTGAAGCGGGTTCCTTCTCCGATAATGGAGTTTATAAAAGAGTGGCTTTTTAAATAATCGCTCATGAGATATACCTGTCTGGATTTATTTGTATTTTTGAAGATTCCGGGTAACCCGGGTGAATATGTCGCTTTTATCCGTCATATTCAGATATTTGGTAGGATCTACAACCTGAGATCCGATTCTTACTTCATAATGGAGATGTGGCCCTGTGGAAAGGCCTGTATTCCCCATTGTTCCTATCACATCTCCCTGTGAGACTTCCTGACCGGCTGTTACATAAATGCGCTGCAGATGTGCATATTTTGTATAAAACCCGTATTTGTGACGGATTACCAGGTAATTACCGAACCCCTTCTCATCGCTGTCGCGCTCAATGACCTTTCCGTTGGCAGTAGCCACAATGGGAACCCCGTAACCGTATGCCAGATCCAGCCCTTTATGAAGATACCATTGCCCGGTAAAAGGGTGTATGGAGGGGCCGAATACAGCGGTCACATGCCCCTGAACTCCCTTGAGAGGCCACAGGGAAGGGATGTCCGACAAAAGTTCTTTCTGACTGTTCAGTATCTGCCCTATCTCATCAAGAGAGGAAATGGAATTATCCAGGGAGGTTTTCAGTTTCTGAAGCTCGATGGTTTCACTCATGGAACCGCTTTCCGACTGTTCCACATTAAAAAAGGAGGAGAGGTCCCCCCCGTCACTGACCATACCCTCCCGAACGGCTGTTTCCAGCCCCAGGGTGCCCATGGTCCTGGCGAGGGTATTCTGAAAACTGTCGGTGGAATTGATCAGTTCACTCACTTCATTTCTTAGTATTTCAAGGCTGGCTTCACTGTATTCCAGGTCCTGGGAGCGGGAAGCCAGCATATCATTGGTACCGGAAAAATCGGCTGTCAGCCAGATGAATGTCACAACAAGAGAAACAAGAAGAATACTGACAAAAGAGAGAGCAAACAGGGAGATCTGAAAATTGAAGACCCTTTTTTCAGAGTGAGGAATTAGCATTATCGTGAGTTTCTGCCGCCCTGACTGGATAAACCTTCCCAGAAGACCCCCTCCGGAAGAAGCAGATCTTTCACTTTTCAGGATACGGCGCCCTTTCCTGTTCGCCACGAAAACTCCTTGGATACTATATTTTATTTTCGTACAATCTACACTATTTCTGAAGAAGAATACAAGATGAATATCCTGAAATGACGAAATAGACGGTTAACACACCCCGAAAACAGCTAAATTATACACCCCTGAAAGGAATTTCTCAATTTAAAATATACGAAAACAGAGAGAAACTTTTCAGCCGGCCCATAAGCCTTGTTCAGCCGGAGCCCCACCTTCCGCGTGCTTTCGGATTTTGTCATCTTTTTTCCGGTTTTTCTTGTTTTGGAAAAAAAATGCAGTAATAATAGGAACAAGGTGTTTTTAAAGCCTGATAAAAGATTCTCCCTGGATGACTCAGGGGAATGTCATTGACGTGCCATGTTTGTTATGATAAACATGTAGAAGATTATTACAATCTTTCTAATCCTATTTTAAAGCGGTACCCACATGCAGTATTTTGATACTCACGCCCATATAGGTCTGATTCATGAAGATCCTATAGAGCAATTGATTATAACACAGGAAGCCCGACAGGAGAATGTTGCTTATATCATGAGCATCTGCAACAACCTGTACGACTTTAACGACTTGTACTCGAACCTTTCTTCCGCCTCCAATGTGGTGTTTGCTATCGGTGTTTCTCCCTCGGAAGTTCAGAATCCCGGCCCGGACTGGGAACAGAAGATATCAGAGGGACTCCAGATGGATAAAGTGGTAGCACTGGGAGAGACCGGACTGGATTATTACAGAAAGTTTGGAGACAAAAGCTCCCAGGTAGAACTGTTTATTGCCCAGCTGGAGATAGCTGACCAGAACAACAAGCCTGTCATTATCCACAACAGGAATGCCGGCAAGGATATACAGGAGATTCTCTCTACCAGGATGCCTTCCCGGGGAGGAGTCCTGCACTGCTATTCCGAAGACTGGGAGTATGCCAGAAAAATTCTGGACCAGCATGACAATATGTATTTCTCTTTTGCCGGAAATGTAACTTACAGAAACGCCCGCAACCTGCATGACACTGTACGCTACCTTCCTCTGGACCGGATTGTGATTGAAAGCGAAAGCCCTTTTATGGTTCCTGCAGCCTACAGGGGAAAACGGAACAAACCCATGTATCTGCCTTCCACAGCCCAGTTCATCGCATCTCTGCGGGAAGAACCGGAAGAGGAAGTCTATGAAGCCCTTTTTGACAATGCCAGGACCCTTTTCGGAATCGAATGACCTCTTTGTACCATCCTCTCCGGATCGGCACTGCTGAAACCGGAGGGAATATTTTCCTGGCGCCCCTTGCCGGTTATACTGACCGGGCTTTCCGCTCGGTTTGCGCCGAGATGGGGGCTGATCTGACTTATACTGAAATGGTATCCTGCGAAGCCCTCACCAGAAACAGTGAAAAAACCGAAGGCCTGCTGCTTCAGGCCGAAGCGGAAAAGGTGTATGCTGTTCAGGTTTTTGCGGGAAACGCAGAAACCGCCGGCCGTGCGGTACAGATGGTGAACGCCTATAAACCCCTTCTGATTGATCTGAACTGCGGATGCCCCGTACCCAAAATCATAAAATCCGGAGCCGGAGCGGCCCTGATGCAGGCCCCGGATAAAGTTGCTGAAATTGTCAAAGCCATGAAAGACAATACGGATTATCCTGTAACAGTAAAGATCCGTACAGGATGGGATGCCAACTCTCTGAATTATCTAAAAGTCGCTGAAAAAGCTGTTATCGCCGGAGCCTCTTTAGTCTGTATGCATGCCAGAACCAGGAGCCAGGGGTATGGCGGGACAGCAGACTGGACCCATCTGAAAAACCTGAAAACCCATCTGGGAGACCTTCCAGTACTGGGTTCGGGAGATCTCTTTTCACCCCAGGCAGTAAAGGCTATGCTGGAAGAGACAGGCTTAGATGGAGTGATGCTTGCCAGGGGGGCTATCGGAAATCCCTTCCTGTTCAGGGAAACCAGGGCATATCTTCAGACAGGCGAAATACCTTCTTCCCCGACACCTGCCGAAAAAATGGAAACAGCATTTCGACAGCTGGAACTGGCGGTGAATTACAAGAACGAAACGATTGCTGTAAAAGAGATGAAAAAGCAGATGTGTGCCTACACAAAAGGACTTCCCGGATCATCAGAAATCAGAAACAAAGTGGTTCAGGCTGACAGTTTTGCGGCCTATAAGGAAATCATTCAGCACTACCTCTCATCCCTGTCGGAAAGACGCGACTGGATAGGTTAACACAGCTTCTATTTGCATATTCCTGTTTCTTTTTTAACATTTTAATACTACAATATTGCGGTAAATACCAATTCATCAGATTTTGAAAAAAGGAATAGATATGGCAATAATCAGCGGAATACAGCAGCTCGGTATAGGCGTTCCCGACAAAAATGAAGCATGGGCCTGGTATAGAAAATATTTCGGTATGGATGTGCCGGTTTTTCAGGAAGCGGCGGATGCCCCGTTTATGACCCGTTATACCGGTGATAAAGTCCAGGGAAGAGATGCTGTACTGGCTCTCAATCTTTCCGGAGGAAGCGGATTTGAAATCTGGCAGTATACATCACGGAAAACGGAATTCCCCGAATCCCCTTTAAAAATCGGAGATCTTGGAATCCAGATTGGCAAGATCAAAGCCCCGGATGTTCAGGCGGTTTTCAATACCTACAGGGACCGGGGCGCAGATATACTGGGAAAGGTCGAAAAGGACCCTGCCGGAAGAGATCATTTTTATGTAAGAGATCCCCTGGGAAACATTTTTGAAATTGTCACTGCCGAAGACTTCTATAGCCGCCCCGGTTTGACCGCCGGCCCCTGCGGTGCAGTCATTGGTGTAAGCGATATTGATAAGTCTCTGAATCTTTACCAGGAAATCCTGGGGTATTCTGTAACAGCTTACGATCAAACAGGAAATTTCGATGATTTGTCTGCCCTTCCCGGCGGAGACGGATCTTTCAGAAGAATCCTTCTTACCCATCTTGAACCGAAAAGAGGCGCGTTTGCACAAATGTTCGGCCACAGCAGTATTGAGCTGATTCAGTCACTGGACAGGGAACCGGAAAAGATATTCAAAAACCGATACTGGGGAGACGCCGGTTTTATCCATCTCTGTTTTGATATTAATGGCATGGATGACCTGGAAAAAACCCTCACCGAAAAAGGGTTCCCCTTTACAGTGGACTCTGGAAAGTCCTTTGACATGGGAGAAGCTGCCGGGCGGTTCACCTATATAGAAGATCCCGATGGAACCCTTTTGGAATTTGTTGAAACCCACAAGATCCCCATTATGAAAAAATGGAACTGGTATCTGGATCTTAGAAAAAGGAATCCTGAGAAAGCTTTGCCCAAATGGATGCTTATGCTTCTTGGCATGGGAAGGGTGAAAGATTAAACGTTGTTGTTTTTACCTTTTAACAGAGTAGAACAGAAAGATGCCTTCGGTGCAGGCAGAGCGATGCGGCTTGTCCTCCTTCTGCTCCTCCTTATCTCTAATCAGGATCTAACCGGTCAGGAGCAGAAAAAGAGCAATACAAAAGTCTTCTTTACGGGCTATCAGAAGCTGCCTGTCGAAAATATTGAATACTCCTATTCTGAATACAACCCATCTTCTGAACCTCCAGGTACGATTCCACCGGGGGATTCCTGGAGGAAACTGGAAAAATCCGTATTTTATGCGAATCATTCTGATCAGTTTATCTGGTTGCGCATGGAGCTGGATTCCCCGGAATTAACCTCAAAGGAGTGGTATTTAGATGTGGATTGGCCGTTTTTTGATCATATATCCCTTTTCATACGGGAAAAAGGTCAAAAGTCCTGGAGCTATTCTTCCAGGATAGAAGCCTGGAGGGAAATTCCCCGGGACAGGAACCCCTACCCTTTCAGTTTCAAAATTCCAGCTGGAGAAAGGGATCCTCTGGAGATTTACCTGCGGGTACATTCTCAATCAAAAATTCTACTCCCCATCAGCATCCTTTCGGAGAGTGAATTTTTCAGAAGTAACCTGAACAGAACCCTTTTAACCGGAGGATTCTTCGGCATTCTTGTGGTTATGTTCTTCTACAATCTTCTTATTGGCATAGCCATAGGAAATCGTACTTATATGATCTATGTCATTTATGTTTTTTCCATCCTGCTCTACGCTCTGGGAATGACAGGGGCTGGAGCCGGTTTTGTCTGGAAAGAGAATATATGGATCAACAATCATAGTTACGGGCTGTTCTCCTCTATCAGTTTTTTTATGGCAACTCTTTTTATCAGGGAATTCCTGAATCTCAGAAAAGATGGTTCCTGGTTGTTGAGGCTCAGTGATATATTTCTTGTTTTCTGGTTACTTATATCGGTAGTATACCTGACAGGAACATATAGCTGGTTATTGATCCTGGAAGATATTGGTGCCTTTGCCAGTGGTGCCGCAGGGTTGATCACGTCCATAAGGGTCTGGATGAAAGGGGACAAATCGGGAAAATACCTCACCATTGCCTGGTCACCTCTTATCATCAGTACCATGATACTGATGCTTGGCCTGACCGGAACAGTACCCTACTCATCATCATTCAGAGTTACCCAGAATACGGGATTTTTCATAGAGGTAATCCTCCTCTCACTGGCTTTAGGCTACCGTATAAAAAGCGAACGGGCCAGGGCTATGGCCGCTGAAAAGAGAGCCAAGGCGGAACTGACCCTGAAGGTAGAGGAAAAAACATTTGAACTGCAGAAAACACTCACCGCGTTAGAAAAAGCCAACAACATCCTGGCCAGGCAGAGCAGAACAGACGGCTTGACCCTCCTGGCAAACCGCTGGCATTTTGATGAAACCATATCCAGAGAATTCAAACGGGCCAAAAGACAGGGAACGCCGCTATCTATCATCCTGGGTGATATCGACCATTTCAAAATTTTCAACGATACCTACGGACACCAGACAGGAGACCAGTGTTTGAAATTTGTTGCGGATTTTTTCAGAAAAGCAATCTCCCGGGAAGAGGACCTTTGTGCACGATACGGAGGAGAAGAGTTTGTCGCTGTACTTCCGGGAACAGATCCGGATTCAGCCAAGGGTCTGGCTGAAAAAATCCGGAAGGAACTGGAGGCAACACCGTTATCTGATCATAATGAGGAAATCCGAATAACCATGAGCCTGGGTGTCTGCGGCGGGATTCCCACCAGAAACGAGACCAGTGACTCATACCTGGCAAAAGCGGATAAAGCCCTGTATAAAGCCAAAAACAACGGCAGGAACCAGGTCCGGACCTGCTAAAACCCGGTAGCAAAGCAACAAGCTGTAAGGGCAATTCATGAATTGCCCATACGTACCCCCCACCCACTCACCCACTCACCCACTCACCCACTCACCCACTCACCCACTCACCCACTCACCCACAGACCCGCAGACCCACAGACTCCACAGATCTAAAGATGCCAATAGCCCGGCAGTTTTATGATAACCACAAACCTATCCGCCCATCCTGACCAGTCTTCTTAAGGATAAAAAAACCCTGCTTCAAAAAGCAGGGTTAGCGGTTCTTTTATAGCACAGAACTTATAGTATCTCCAGAAGCCCTCCGGCAGAGGTAAATCCGCCACCGAAAGCTGTCATTCCCAGAATGTCTCCGGATTTTTTCTCATTGACGAGGGTTTCCAGACAAAGCGGGATAGTACAGGATGAGGTGTTTCCTCTGTAGCGGATCTCGCTGTAAATCTGTTCTTCCTTAATTTTCAGTCTTTGTCTGACAGCATTGATAATTCTCTGGTTTGCCTGATGGGGTACGATCAGTGATACATCACTAAGTGTTTTACCATCCTGCTCCATGGCGCCGTTGAGCATTTCAATCATACTCTGCACGGCTTCCAGATACACTTTAGGCCCGTGCATGTAGATATACTCTGCCGGATTGGCAGGAACGGTAAGGATATCACCGGGCTCCCCAGCGGCTGCTGTTACAGGCCGGAACACCCGGGCTTTTCCTTTAGCAGCCAGAGGATGATTAATACCAGCAATAAGGGAGGCTGTCGCTCCGTCTCCGAAGATGGGAGAAGTGGATTTATCGGTACCGTCAGTCAAAGGTGAAAGGACTTCTGCTGTAACCAGAAGAACAAGTCCATCAGGTTTGGTATTGAGAAAATCCCAGGATGACTGAAGACCATAAAGGTAACCCGAACAGGCCGCATTGATATCAAAAGCAGGACAGCTTATTTTTCTCTTGCCTTCCGGCATAAGGGAATACTGCAACCGGGTTGCCATGGAAGGAGTAATCATATCGGGTGTACCGCTGGAGACGATGATAAGACTCAGATCATCCAGGGTCAGTCCGTTCCTCTCCAGAACTGCCTGCGATGCAGACCTGGACAGAGTGAGAATATCTTCTCCGTCATCGATCCAGCATCGCCGTTCGATTCCGGTCATTTTCAGGATCTCTCCCTCTTCCCATCCCGGACAGGATTTCATAATCTCATCGTTATCGACTACCCGGCTTCCCAGGGTACCTGCCACATCCAGCAGATAGGGCCTTCTGTCACCGGAAACTATCTGTACAGCCGAATCGGAAGAAGATTCAAGCTTGAGTCCGGAAATCACAGGTTCACCCGGTTCCTCTTTTGTTTTGGGTTTCAGAGAAACCTCGGCAGTTTCGCTTGTTTTGACTTTCAGTGCAGGGGTACCGATTTCCACAGCTTCCCCTTCGTCCAGAAGAAGTTCTTCCACCGTACCGGATACAGGCGATTTCATCTCTGCAGCAGCTTTATCCGCTTCGATTTCTGCCAGAAGGTCACCTTCTTCTATCTCGTCTCCCACCGCAACTTTCCACTCAATAACAGTGGCAGTTTCATCGGCAGGGCTGGTTCCGATAATTTCTACTGTAAAAGAACCTGCTTCAGAAGAGTCCTCTTTTTTCCAGCTGATGGAACCTCCCAGGAGATCTACCGCTGTTTCCAGAACTTTCTGATAAGAGGGCAGAATGGCCAGCTGGCAGTCAAAGTTACAGGGAACAAAGGTATCGGCTCTGGTAAGCCTTCGAATTTTTACACTCTTTTTGGCATGTTCCGCCACATAAGCGGCAATTTCCGAAGCAAAGGAAGCTGTTCCATTTTCTTCGTGAACAATAATAAGTTTTCCTGTTTTTTCAGCCGACTCCACAACTGCCTTCTGATCCCAGGGGGAGATGGATCGAAGATCCAGAATATCACAGGTAACACCCTGGTCTTTCAGCACATCCGCCGCTTTCTGGCAGAGTTTCATGGTATTTCCATAGGAAACCATGGAAAGGTGTTCTCCTTCGCTGACTTTCCTGGCCACTCCCAGAGGAACAAGCTGCCTTGCCACATCAGGACTGGTTTTTCCCTGCGCTTCATTCAGACAGACTTTGGGATAGAAGAAGATAGTGGGTCTCTGAGACTCCATTGCGGCATTCAGGAGCCCTGCGGCATCGCCAGCCGTTGAAGGCATAACCACATCAACACCTGTTATATGAGCTGCAACAGATTCCATGCTGGAAGCATGAAAGGGCCCGAGCCCCGGTTTGTAACCGCCGCAGGAGACCATTACTATCATGGGGCACTGCCAACCTCCGTCGGTCCTCCAGAACATACTTCCCATTTCTGCCCAAAGCTGATTGTATGCGATGGGAAGAAAGTCGGCGAACTGAAGGAAAGCCACGGGACGTTTTCCCGCAAGGGCTCTGCCGACAGAAAGTCCTACAATGGAGGATTCTGTAAGAGGACTGTTTTCAATCCTTCCGGGAAACTGCTGTGTCAGGGTTTTGGTAATTCCAAAAACATCCCCTTTGGGATCTTCCAGGTCTTCTCCCAAAAGCTCAACCGCGGGATTCCGTTCAAGATGGAACCTCAGAGTCTCCCTGATCGCTTCCAGCATGGTAAGCTCTTCATTGCCGGGGGTTCCTCTATATTCCTGTTTGGGGTCGGTCAGATGAGCGGGAATCTCTTTTTTGGCAGAAAAGACAGGAACAGGCTCGGCAGACATCTGTGCCTTCCGGGCTTTTTCCTTCAGCTCGGCAATAATCTCCTGCCGTTCCGCTTCCAGTTCCTTTTCATCCACTCCCTGGTCCAGGAGCCAGGCATGCATCTGATCAATGGGGTCTCCCGATTCATGAAGGGCTTTGATCTCTTCTTCGGTCCGGTAGACTCTGTGATCGTCAGCATTGGTATGACTGTGAAGCCTGTCCACTGAAAAAACCACGATAGCCGGTTTTCTTGTTTCCCGGATTCCTTTCACAACCTCTTCCATGGGCTGAAAAAGGTTCTGGGGATATCGTCCGTCCATCCTGGTTATGGGGATTCCGTAAAAATCCTCTGCATCTCCGTCGGGGCGGGAGAAAAATGTTTTTCCCTTGGTTTTTGTGGAAATGGCAAAACTGTTGTCCTGAATGAAGAAGAGAACGGGAAGTTCTTTTCGAACAGCATGAGCCACGGCTTCAAGGACCTCTCCCTGCTGGGACATTCCGTCTCCCAAAGCACAAAGGACAAGAGGGTTATCCTTATCGTCTTTTACAGCCTCTGCCACTCCCACAGCCTGAAGAGCGCTGTTTCCTACCGGGCCTACGATACTGAGCACTTTCTTTTCCGGATCACTCATATGAGCGTTCATCTGACGGCCTCTGGAATGAGAGGCATCCTTGTTGAACAGGGACATGAAAAACATTTCCGCATCGATGCCGCGGGCAAGCATCAGAGCCTTGTCACGGTAGTGGCAGTGAAGCCAGTCCTGTTCACCCAGCAGGGGGTTTAAAAAACAGGTTCCCTCATGACCTGCACCGGAAACATGAAAAAAGGCTTCCCCCCGGCCAGTATAACTCTGTTCCAAGAGATCCATTTCACGAGCGGTTACCATGTATCGGAAGTATTGTCTTAAAGATTGTAGATCCATTCTCTTCTCCTGTTTTTTGGTTTTGATCCCAACTCCCTGACGGAGTGAAAGAAAAATCTTATTTTGACACTTTGCGTGTTTCTGTCAATTTAGTATCTATACAATACTGGGTTTTCCTTTATAAGAAAAGGGGAAAAGGATAAAATAGTATGAAAATACTAGGAACTTTTACCCAAAGAAACAGAAATTCCCCGGACAATTTTTCTCCTTTTTCAGGAAAAGGATTGATTCGAAAACAGAATGAGGGATAAATAAGGAAAGGTTACATCATCAGGAGTTATCATGAAAGATCCTTTTTCCCCTAAATTTTTTTCGCTAATGAAATCCGGTATTAAAAAAAATCAGATCATTTCTGATGCCATGGCCGGGATAGTGGTGGGTATCGTAGCCCTGCCCCTTTCCATAGCCTTTGCAGTAGCCTCGGGAGTCTCGCCGGAAAGGGGTTTGGTTACGGGGATTCTGGCAGGTTTCCTCATATCTCTGCTGGGAGGAAGCCGTGTTCAGATAGGCGGCCCCACCGGAGCCTTTGTCATTCTTGTCTACAGCATTGTTGAAAAGAAGGGATATGAAGGACTATTCTATGCCACGATTCTGGCTGGAGTCTTTCTGATACTGTTCGGAGTTATGAAACTGGGAAAACTCCTGAAATATATCCCTCATGCTCTTGTGGTAGGCTTCACCAGCGGCATCGCCCTGGTAATTTTTTCAACCCAGATAAAAGACGCTCTGGGATTACCCCTTGAGTCGGTACCTGCAGATTTTTTTCACAAATGGATTGTCTATGGAAGAACCATAGGGACCATAAACCCCTATGCGGCTGTCACAACCTCAGCAACCATTCTGATTATTCTTCTCTCCGGAAAATACCTGAAAAGGATACCTGGCTCGTTTATGGCGATTGTCATAGTGAGCCTTCTGGTGAAGCTGCTGGGAATTCCCGTGAATACAATCGGATCCCTTTTCGGGGAGATTTCCGGGGAATTTCATCTGGCCGTTCCGACCTTTAAAGGAGAGGATCTCTCATTTTATCTCCAGTCGGCTCTGGTCATAGCCCTTCTGGGGGGCATAGAGTCCCTTCTTTCCGCAACGGTTGCCGATGGTATGATCAGCGGAAACCACAGATCCAACACAGAGCTGATCGGTCAGGGAATAGCCAATATCATTACCCCCCTTTTCGGAGGAATACCGGCAACCGGAGCCATTGCCAGAACAGCGACCAATGTGAAAAACGGCGGCAGAACTCCTATCGCGGGCATGATCCATGCCTTTACCCTCCTCTGCATCATGCTTTTTTTCGGTAAGTATGCCCGGTATATTCCCATGCCCTGTCTGGCGGGTATCCTGATCATTGTGGCCTACAATATGAGCGAATGGAGATCATTTAAAGCCATTTTTAAAAGTAACAGATATGACCGGATTGTTCTTTTGATTACATTCATCCTGACCGTTGCTGTAGATCTTGTCGCAGCTATTGAAGTGGGAGTTGTCCTTTCCAGCCTGCTCTTTATGTCCAGAATGTCGGGGATTGCAGAGAAACGGATCGATCATGTGGTAGATAGTGATGTGATTGAAGATTATTCCAGCCTTCCGCGGGATCTGGGAATATATGAAATCAGCGGCCCCCTGTTCTTTGCTTCAGCCAGGCAGTACATCGAGGTGATGAAGGAGGTGGGAATTCGCAACAGGGTGATTATCATCCGGATGCGCCATGTCTCGTTTGTGGACCAGACCGGACAGAAGACCCTTTTTGATGCTCTGAAATATCTCAAATCCAGAAAAATTACCGTTATCCTCTCGGGATTAAATCAGGAAGTGACAGAGAATCTTCTCAAATCGGGATTGGACAGCATACTGGAAAAAGAGGATATTCACGACTCTTTTAAAGGAGCCGTGAACCGTGGATTATCTCTTTTGCAGAATAAAAGCTAGGGTTCTATTTTTTATGAAGCCCGCACTCTTTGCTTTCCGGGTTCTCCCACCACCAGCGGCCTGCACGGATATCCTCACCGGGTTTTACCGCTCTGGTACAGGGAGCACACCCGATAGAGGGAAACCCCTTTTTATGAAGCGCATGAACGGGAACATGATTCTCTTTCACATAATCCCGGCACTGCTGCCCGGTCCAGTCTGCCAGAGGATTGATTTTCACCAAACCGAAGGCATTATCCCATTCAACAGGCTGAACTTCCGTTCTGGTGACAGATTGTTCTCTGCGTAAACCGGTTATCCAGCCATCCAGGTTTTCCAGCTCCCTCTTCAGGGGTTCAATTTTCCGGATCCTGCAGCACTCTTTCCTGTTTTCCAGGCTGTAATAAAAGGAATTGGGGCCCTTTTCCACCACCAGGGATTCCACATCGCCTCTTTCGGGAAAGAGGACTTTCATGGAGAGCTTCCACTTGATTCTGGCTTCTTCAATGAGGTTATAGGTTTCCTGAAAAAGCCGCCCCGTATCAAGGGTGAAAACCGGAAAATTCCGGTCGATCTTCATCAGCATATCCGTAAGGACCATATCCTCCAGCCCCAGGCTGTTGGACAAAGCGATTTTTCCGGCCTCAAAGTGCCCGCAGGCCCATTCCAGAATTTCCTTGGGGGAAGCTCCGGCAAGCTCCTGCTGATACCGGGCGATCTCTTCCTGCCGCATCAGGCCTTTCTTTCCCTGTATACTCTGTTGATCTTGCTGATATCATCTTCTGTTACAGAATCCGCCAGATCCAGAGCATCCTTCATTCTGGCAAAGACCTCAATGGTTCTGTCAATTTCCGCATCTGTATGGGATGTGGTGGGAATCATTCTGAACATGCAAAGACCGGGTGGAATAACAGGATACACTACAGCTGTAACAAAAATATTGTTTTCCCTGAGGAATTTTACCATTCTTACACCCATGCCATTGGGATCATCGCTCCCTGTGGGGGTGAAAACCGAGCAGATGGGAGACTCTCCCGGACCGATATAGTAGCCCAGATCCCGCAGGCCGTCCCGGAGTTTTACAGAGTTATCCCACATTTTCTTTCTTCTGTCGTCTCCGGCAATAACAAAATCCAGGGTCTTATCCAGAGCTTTGACATACACCATGGGAAGGCTCTTGGCAAAAACCTGAGTTCTTGCGTTGTAGGCAATCCAGTCAATCACATCCTGATCGGCGGCGCAGTAGCCTCCGATGGAAGCGAAGGCCTTGGCAAAGGTACCGAAATAGATATCGATCTTATCCTGCACACCGAAGAAATCTCCTGTACCTCTTCCGTTTTCTCCCATAACGCCGATCCCGTGAGCATCATCAATAAAAAGACGGGCACCGTATTTCTCTTTAAGGGCACAGATACCGGGCAGATCCGCCAGGTCTCCGGTCATGCCGTAAACACCTTCGATGAGGATCATGACCCCGCCTTCGCGGTTCTTGTTTACAGACTGAAGAACGCTTTCCAGATCTTCCATATTGTTGTGTTTGAAATAACGGATCGTTGCCCCTGCGGCTTTTGCCATAGCTGCCGCATCCAGAATACAGGCATGGGCCAGTTTGTCTACCACAACCGTGTCTTTGGGGCCGCAGAGGGAGGAGACAATTCCGAGAACTCCCATATAGCCGTAGTTGAACAGATAGGCGGCTTCTTTCTGAGAGTAGTCTGCCAGTCTTTTTTCCAGATCCTGATGGTGCTGGGTGTTCCCGCTCATCATCCTGGAACCCATGGGGGCGCTGGTACCATAGGTATCCAGAGCTTTGGCAGCAGCAGCTTTGATCTCCTGGTTTTCGGCCAGACCGATGTAGTTGTTTACAGACCACATAACGTAATCTTCCCCGTGGTACTTCATGGTTTTTCCGGGGATGGGATCCATGGTTGGTCTGGTCAGGTCCCTGTCACCGGCAGCACGATATTTTCCAAAATATCCGCCGTCGGTCTTGCACTTATCAAAAATATCTACGCTCATTGTTTACTCCTATGACTCTTGAAAGACGAATTCCATCTGCCCGAGTTATTTAAATAGATTTCTCACTGATTCGATCAACTCCTGTGCATCCACATCAGGAGAGCACACAAGATCCGCTTTGGCTGTCTGAATGGGATTCTCCGAAGCAAAGCGTTCCATTCCTCCGCCCGTGATATTCAGCATAACCGTTTCATCCGGCTTCACTTTTCCATTGTTAACAGCTTTTATCAATGATGCCAAGGCAACCGATGCAGCAGGAGAAATATCATTCCCTTCGGTTTCCTTGAAAAGTTTTCCCGCCTCTGCAGCTTCCTCATTGTCTGCCAGAAAAACTTCGCCACCGGAATCCTTTAAGGCATCGTACAATCCATTGGGAAGGGAATAGGGAGGCTTTCTGTTGGAAAGGACTTTGGCATCCATGGCGATAACCTGCTGCCTGGCTTCATCATCATCCAGAGCAACAAGAGCGCGGCTATCCACTGTCCATGAGTCATAAATGATCTTGAAAGGCGCATTCTGCGAAACCATGAGTTTCATTTTCTTATTGCCGAATCTGCCGTCTTCCAGGAATCTCAAATTCGCCTCCCAGGCGGCAATCGCACCGGTTCCGCTGCCTACGGCCTGAAAATAGTAATCAGGTATGGAACCGATGGATGTCACCGCAGAAAGGACAGTAGTTCCCATACCGTCTCTCCGGGCGATATTTTTTGCTCCCCCTTCGGGAAAGAACTCTTCACCCTGGCAGATTTTGCCCGACAGAGAAATAGCATCAAAATAATCGGAACCCGATTCTGCCGCAATGATCTTGACACAGTCCGCCAGGGGTTTGTCGGACCACATGGCATTGAGGTTATCCTCGGGTATGGTGATGACCAGGGGGATTCGGTTTTCAGAGCATACACGGGCGAATGCCCGGGCCGTGTTTCCTGCAGAGGCGACCACCAGGATTCCCTCTCTGCCCTCAGGAATTCTTGCGCAGACCGAATAGGCTTCACACTCCTTGAAGGTTCCCGTTTTCATCAGGGCTCCTTTCTCGGGCCACCACCCATTGAAGGTGATCCACAGATTATGAAGTCCCAGCTTCTCAGCCAGTTTTTCGCTTTTGTAGCTAACCGGAGCTCCAGAGCCTTCCAGGGATCTCTCCACAGGCAGCCAGTCGCTGAACCTGTAGAGCCCCAGAGAATCATCTTTCACTTCCAGCTGCTTTTTATCATATACGGTCCTCAGAAAATGAGGATCAGAGCAATCAGGACACGACAGGGGCTGTCCCTGATCACTCATGATTTTCCCGCAGCAAAGTGCCTTAACCTTGTATTCAGTCGGTTTAAACTGACTCATATCATTTAACCTCCACCAGTTCCCAGTCCACCAGAATCTGCTGGACCTCTTTCATATGTTCATCAACCGCAAGAGGACGCTTTACGTGCCAGTCCGGTTTTATATCCGTGGAAATGTCTTCGCCGACCCATACGGTTTTCAGCCGTGAGGATCCTATCAGCAGCTGAATCAGATCTCTTTCTTCAAAAGTCAGGTTGTCGATTTTTACTATAAAGAATAGACCGGCGTCGAGCATGATATGAGCAATTTCAGCAATACGACGGATATGCTCTTCCCGGGCCATCTGATGCCGTCTTTCAGCCTTTCCATCCCGGAGGTCCGCATCCAGACCGTATTTGAGACTCTTGTATCCCAGGTAATAAACCTTTTTTCCCAGATTGAAAAACTCTTTCTCCAGCTTTTCCGCAAAAGCCTTTTTACCGCCGTTCAGATCTCCGGAAACAAGAATCAGGGCAGGTCTCTGCCCGTAAGCCTGCATTCTGTCCAGCTCGGTAACAATGCCGTTTTCCCATTCCAGGTTCCTTCTGACAAGGTGTTCCCCGTACTCAGCCTGGCCATGGTCATGGACATCCCGAATAATACCGCCGCCTGCGATCTCGAATCCGTCCACAAGAACAAACCTGCTGGTTTGGGGAAGCTCATCCACAAGGTCGAAAGCGATGGCTTTCTGAAGGCTGAAAACGCATTCTGCCACTTCATGCCGGTTTACCTGATCCTTGGTATTCTCCGCATCCAGCGTGGAGGCATCGATTACCCGGGAGATCTCTGCAAGCTGGGCCCGAACACGGGAAGTCCCGTTCTTGAGCATATACTCTTTGCCTTTGACCAGGGGTTCCTTCCCCAACCAGAAAAGGCTTGTTTTCAGATAATTTCCCACTTTGGGAGCCATCTGATCGGACCGGCAGGCCACAGCCCCTCTGGAAAGGTAGATCTGTTCTTCCAGAGTGATACCTGTTGCCATCCCGGCAGTTACCTTTTCGGGAACATCCGCATTGAATGTTTCAATGGTGCTGATTCTGCTCTTTTTTCCTGAAGGATAGAAAATCAGCTCATCACCGGGCCGGAAACTTCCGGTTTCGACAGTTCCGGCTATAATCCGCCTGGCATCACCGTAATTGGTAAATTTGTAGATATCCGTAACGGGCATCCTCATGGGAAGATCGTCCAGGGGCTTTTCTTTTCTGAAGGCGTCCAGAAGCTCCAGAACAGTCCCGCCGTCCCACCAGGGCATGTTTTCTCCCCTGTTGAAAATATTGTCCCCTTCTCTGCCGCTGACAGGAATAAAGTTCACATCCGTCAGATTGATGTTCTTCAGAAACCGGGAATATTTCCGGACAATTTTGTTGTATACCTGCCTATTGTAATCTACCAGATCCATCTTGTTCACAAGAACACAGAGCTGGCTGATTCCCAGCATAGCCAGAAGATAGCCATGGCGGCGCGAATTTTCCTGAACCCCCTCATCCGCATCAATAACCAGAAAAGCCGCTTCCGCCCGGGCTGCTCCGGTAATCATGTTTTTGAGGAATTCGATATGCCCGGGGGCATCAATGATGATATAGTCCCGCTTGGCTGTATTAAAAAAAACACGGGCTGCATCAATGGTGATTCCCTGGGACTGCTCATCTTTCAGGGCGTCCAGCAGAAAAGCGTATTCAAAGGGCTTTGAGTTTCTTTCACACTCTTTTTTTACCTGTTCCAGCTTTCCCTCGGGCAGTGCGCCCGTATCCGCCAGAAGGCGTCCCACAACAGTACTTTTCCCATGATCCACGTGACCGGTGAAAACGATGTTCATCTGATCTTTTTTCATCACATGTACCCGTCCCTTCTGAGGGTTTCCAGTCCACCCCCGTCGTCTTTATCCTGAGCCCGGCCGGACCGTTCGGCTATATTGGCGAATTTTCCGGTTTTCAGCTCGGAAATGATATCTCCTACATTTCTGGATGAGGACTCTACCGGATGGGTACAGGGGCCGCATCCCAGAGACCGGTACCTTTTTCCGTCTCCCTGATCGTAATAGAGTGAAACCGTAGGGATATTCTCTCTCTCAATGTATTCCCAGATATTCAGCTCGGTCCAGTCCAGAAGAGGATGGATCCTCACATGGGTTCCCGGGGCGAAATCCGTTTTAAACTGGTTCCAGAATTCCGGCGGCTGATCCCCTACATCCCAGATATTTTCCTTGTCACGGGGACTGAAATACCTTTCCTTGGAGCGGGATCCTTCCTCATCGGCCCGGACGCCTACGATCACTCCCGTGTACATTTCCGTATCCTGATCAACCTCATACTGATCTGAGGAGTGATTGAAACGGTAGCGTTTCCAGCTTCCGTTCAGTGTATTTTTCAGAGCCTCCGCTTTCAGAAGCCGGCAGCAGGTCAGACGGTCCGCATTGCCCTCGGGAAAGGTCTGTCTGGCTGCCAATGCTTCAGAGTTTTCTCCATAAACCATGGGAAGCTTCCACTCCCTGGTCAACCGGTCTCTGTACTCAATCATTTCAGGGATTTTATAGTGTGTGTCGATGTGTACAAGAGGAAAAGGTACATGTCCGTAAAATGCCTTACGGGCAAGCCATAACAGTACTGTGCTGTCTTTGCCGATCGACCAGAGCATGCACAGGTTCTTGAAATTTGCATAGGCTTCCCGCAGGATTCTGATGCCGATGCTTTCTAATTGATCCAGTTGGTCCATGAATCCACCTTAAAAAGAGAACCCTGAATCTGTCAAAGAGAAATTGTCTATGTTAAGAAACCTTAACAGAACACCAGATAAAACCTAAAGAAGAAAGAATATCAAAAAAACATTATTTATCTACACAATAATCAATTAAAACAAAACAATACACATTAACAGTAATCTCACAAACCTCTATTACACCCTTAACAGAGCAGAAACCTTAGATATGTTTTTTTCAGAAATCTGATGATCCCGTGAAGATTGGAAATATCCATAGAGACAGCCCAGCATTTCTGTTATACTGATTTGTATGAGAAATTCAGTCCAGTTTTTCATTACAGTCGCAACAGCACTGATCCTGACCTCCTGCTTTATGTATGAGGAAATGGTTTATGATAATCCCTATGATCCCACCGGTCAGGACGGGATCAATCTTGAGTACAACGACATTTACAATATATCCATTGATGGAGACACCTCAGACTGGAACGCGGTTCCGGTACTTTTAACGGACAATGTTTACGAATTGACCGAGGGTTTAGGACTTTCCCTCCCCCAGGGCTCGGACATATTTCAGGTAAAAGCTGTTCAGGATGATGATTCTCTTTATTTCTTTGTTGAAACAACTGACGGAACGCCTTTTGTCACTCAGGGAACAGAAATGAGCTTTGACATGAACTCTGAAGATGTAAGTATTAATCTGGCCGGTATACGGCATGATACATCAGACGGAATTACAAGTGAAGGGACTTTCAGCTATTGGTCGAACTACAACTATTACGACAATACGATCAGCGACTGGAATGGATACGCTCATCAAAACCCGGGGATCCGGTTTGCCGGGATCAATAACTCTGATGTGTCTATGGAATTCGCAGTTTCCAAAGCAACCTACTGGGACGAGCTCTATACACAGACAGGATTTAATTTTCAGGTTTCAACCTGGTACCAATATTATGCGGATAACTTTGATGGAAACGGAACCTGTGACTATTCCAATGATAATCAGGAAATCTCCATCCTACTGAGATCAGCAAATGAAAATACACCCAGGTCGGACTCCCCCATTGTTCAGTTTCCCAGAGGAACGACCCCATCTATAGACGGGGCTCTTACTGATATGACCATTTGGGAGGAGTACGGAATCTGGTTTCAGGATTTTCAGAATGATGCTGTTTATGACATTGAGAATAATGAAGACATTGATAAAGTTTACATGAAGCAGGATGAGAACTACCTATATATACTGCTTACTTTTTTTGACGGGGGAGTTTTCGGACCTGACAATGCATTCAATATCTATATTGAAAATGACAGCGGCGATTATGCTCATTTTTTCAGTGCAGATCAATCCGCTTCTGTCTGGACGTATAACGCAGATGTTTACTATGCATCATATACTCCTGACGGATCAGGACATTCCGCAGCTGGAGGAACCGGTTTTATTGAAATGCGATTCAATAAGTTTCTAGCTTGGCCTGATTTGCCTTATGAACCACTGAACTTTACCATTGAAGTCTATAACTCCTCAGCCCTGCTTACGGATATGGTACGTTTTAAAGGAATGTATAAAAGCCTGGATGATACCATAGCTCCCACAGATTTTTAATAAAAGCCGCCCGGATCGGACGGCTTTACACCTTTCACTAAAAGAAAAGGGGAATCAGGAACAATTACAGTCTTTCGATAATCGCCTGGGTCATCTCTTTGGTGTTTACAGGTTCAATACCGGGAGACAGGATATCTCCGGTACGGATCCCTTCGGAAACACACTGATCCACGGCTTTCTTGATTGCAGCCGCAGGCTCGGACATGTCGAAGGAGTACTCCAGAAGCATCGCCAGAGACATGATCTGTGCGATGGGGTTGGCAATGCCTTTGCCGGCTATATCGGGAGCGCTTCCGCCGGAGGGTTCAAAAAGGCTGATTTTTTCACCAAGGGAAGCGGAAGGCAGCATTCCCAGAGATCCGCAGATCGCGGCGGACTCATCCGAAAGGATGTCTCCGAACAGGTTGGAGGTTACGATAACATCAAACTGCAGGGGATTCAGCATAAGCTGCATGGCTGCATTATCCACGTACATATGGCTCAGCTCAACATCGGGATAGTCCTTGGCCACTTCATTGACCACTTTTCTCCAGAGTTTGGAACTGGACAGGACGTTGGCTTTGTCAACCGAGCAGAGTTTCTTGCTTCTTTTCTGTGCCGCTTCAAAACCCTGCCGGGCAATTCTCTCTACCTGCTCAGCTGTATAAACCATGGTATCCAGCCCCATATCATCGGTCAGCTCCTTGGGTTCTCCAAAGTAGATCCCATGGGCCAGCTCTCTTACTGTTAAAAGATCAACCTTATCGGTCAAAACCTTTTCGGACAGGGGAGACATTGCCTTCAGTTCTTCATAGATAACCGCAGGACGGAGATTGGCATAGAGTTTCAGCATTTTCCTCAGAGCCAGGAGTCCACCCAGCTCAGGAGTCTTTTCAGGGGGAAGTCCGTCCCATTTGGGACCGCCGATGCTTCCCAGGAGGACAGCATCCGACTCAAGGCAGATTTTTCTGGTGGCTTCCGGAAGAGGATCTCCCGTTTCATCGTAAGCGCATCCGCCAATGAGGCCTTTTTCGATCTCAAGTTTGAAACCGAACTTTTTTTCAACTGCTTCCAGCACTTCCAATGCTGAATCCATAACTTCAGGTCCGATTCCGTCACCGGGCAGGACCGCTACTTTATATGACATAGTTTTCTCCTAACCCTCTCCCCAACCCTCTCCCAGAGGGAGAGAGGACAAGAGGTTCTTTCATTATTCTCCCCTCGCCCTCTCGATCCCTGAGCGAAGTCGAAGGGGGAGAGGGCGAGGGGGAGAGGGTTGGTTGCCAGGCGTGATCCCGGAATCCTCTACCCTCCATGGTTCGTCTTTTAAGATCTTTTCTCTATTCTGTTTATAGCACAAAGAAGGGCTTTAAGGGAGGCAGCGTTGATGCTGGAATCCACCCCGACACCAAAAAAAGTTCTGCCTTTGGAATCAGAAACCCCGATATAGCAGACAGCCTGGGAATCGGCGCCTTCACTCAAAGCATGCTCGTCGTAGGAAAGGAACTTGACTTTGGGGGCATCCGATCCCTGCAGGGCATGAAAGAAAGCATCGATGGGACCATTGCCATGGCCTTCCAGGTTCAGGGTTTCCCCATGGTAATCCAGGGCGCATTTGATTCCAACATCATGCTTTTCGGCATCTGACTTTTTGGAATCCAGCTTGGCATGGATTTCATAATCCACCAGAGAATAGGGTCCTGAATCATCCAGATACTCCCGGGAGAAAACTTCGTAAATCTCTTCACCTTTCAGCTCTTTACCGGTTTCATCAGTGATTTTCTGGATTATGCCGCTGAATTCGGGATGCATGCCTTTGGGCAGTTTGTAGCCGTACTGGGAATCCAGGATAAAAGCCACACCCCCCTTTCCTGACTGGCTGTTGATTCTGATTATGGCTTCGTACTCCCTGTTCAGATCGGAAGGATCAATGGGAAGATAGGGAATTTCCCAATGGAAGGGCTTTTCACTGTTGTAGCGGTCCAGACCTTTTTTGATCGCATCCTGGTGGGAACCTGAGAACGCGGTATAAACCAGCTCTCCCGCATAGGGATGACGGGGATGAACAGTCATTCTGGTACATCTTTCATAGGTATGGACAATCTTATCCATCCTGGAGAAATCCAGCCTGGGATCAACGCCCTGGGAGTAGAGATTCATTGCCAGATTCATAATATCAGTATTACCGGTTCTCTCACCATTTCCGAAGAGAGTCCCTTCCACCCTGTCTGCACCAGCCATAAGCGCAAGTTCTGTAGCGGCGATTCCCGTCCCCCGGTCATTGTGGGCATGGAGACTGATAAGAACAGTCTCCCTGTTTTTAATATTCCGGCAGAACCATTCAATCTGATCGGCATGGATATTGGGAGTATGCCCCTCAACCGTTGCCGGAAGATTCAGTATCAGTTTGTTCTGAACCGAAGGCTTGATTTCGTCCATAACAGCTTCGCATATCTCTTTGGCAAACTCCAGTTCCGTACCGGTGAAGCTCTCGGGAGAGTACTCATAACGGATATTGGTTTCGGGATGTTCCTGGGAGATCTGCCTGATCAGCCTGGCTCCCTCAACAGCGATATCGATAATTTCTTTTTGACCTTTTTTGAAAACCACGTCTCTCTGAAGCGTAGAAGTGGAGTTGTAAAAGTGGATAATCACATTTTTTACACCCTTTGATCGCTTCAAAAGAGCGGCGAATAAGATGTTCCCTCGCCTGGGTTAAAAGCTGAATGGTAACATCCTCGGGAATGAGGTTTCTGTCTATCAGGGTTCGCAGAAAATCAAACTCAGTCTGTGATGCTGAAGGGAACCCGATTTCAATCTCTTTAAAACCAATTTTCAGGAGTAGCTCAAATAGTACCAATTTTTCTTCCACACTCATGGGAATGGGTAGTGCCTGATTTCCGTCTCTCAGGTCGACGCTGCACCATTGCGGTGCAGATGTAATGACCTTGTCGGGCCATGTCCGGTCAGGCAATGAAATTGGCGGGAAGGGTTTATACTTCCTGTAATCGTAACTCATGAAGCTCTCCTTGTTCAAACGTCCATTCAGGGACGTTCATAAAAATAAAATTGGTTATTTGGAATGAAATATTAAAAGAAAAAAGCATACAAGTCTATACAAAGACCTGGGGGAAAAAGGGATATAAATGACATTTTTTCATTTTTTGTCAAAATAGCCTATTCACACTACTCTTTCAGGCTCCTTTCTTTACCTTTAAAGAAAGGAATGCTACATATATATGTATATGGATATTCTACTTTTTGTTCTCCGGGGGGTAGTCCCTGTTTTCCTTCTTGTTGTGTGCGGCTGGCTGCTGAAACAGAAGAATATTATCGGGGAGCCTTTTCTGAAAAACTCCTCCAGGATGAGTTTTACGATTGCCATACCGGCTCTGGCCTTTCTCAAGATCTCCACATTGGATTTTAATCAGGTATTTATTCTAAAAGAAATACTGCTTTTGGGCGCTGTTCATCTGTTTATCTATATACTGTCTCTGGTACTGGCCATGAACCTGGCCGGAAAGAATCAGCAGGGAGTGGTTGTGCAGGCAGCGTTCCGGGGCAATGTCGTAATCATTGGAATTGCCCTGGTTATGAACCTTTACAACGAAGAACTGACGGCCAGGGCTGCTATGGCTGTAGCCTTTCTGCTCCCTCTGTTCAATGTTTTATCTGTTATCGCTCTGACTCTCCCTATCCACGGCTTTACTCCCGGAGGGCTGAAAAATTCTCTCAGGAACATTGTGAAAAACCCCATTATCCTTTCGGTCCTTACGGCAATGCTTTTTTCCCTGCTGAAGATTCCCGTTCCCCCTATTTTGGAAGGTTTCCTTAAATACCTTGCCGATTTGGCACTGCCCCTGGCATTAATCACCATCGGTGGTTCCCTCACTGCAAAAGGTATCAGAAAAAAAGGAGTGCTGACTCTGATTCCCACGATACTTAAACTGCTGGTGATGCCCGCTCTGGGAGTCCTCCTGTTTTACTGGACCGGGTATCGAGGCAATGAACTGGGTATGGTGTTTCTCCTGCTGGGCGCTCCGACAGCGGTCTCCAGTCATATCATGGCTGACGCCATGGAAAACGACGGGGAACTGGCCGCTCTTGCGGTCATGTTCACAACCGCCGGGGCTGCCCTCACCACAACCCTGGGTTTGACACTGGTTGAAAAACTGCACTGAAAACAAGGACAGATTATGGATTTTGACAGACTGATTCAACGGGAACAATGGAATTCGGCCAAATGGGACAAAGAGATCCTGAAACACAGGTTTGGTCATTCCGATCTTCTTCCTTTCTGGGTAGCCGACATGGACTTTCCCTCCCCTCCCGCTGTCAGCCGGATACTAAGAGAGAGAGCTGACCACCAGGTATACGGGTATCCTGCGTCCAATAGGTCTTTTCTGAAAGCCTGGCAGTCCTGGACTCAGAACCGGCATAACTGGGACGTCCCATTGACCGATGCAGTATTCATTCCCGGGATAGTTACAGCTATGAGTCTGGGGGTATCCTTGTATTCAGAGCCGGGAGACGCGGTACTCCTGCAGGAGCCGGTGTATCAGCCGTTCCGCAGGATGATTGAAAAAAACAAGAGAATCATCCCGGGATTGCCATGATGCCGCCCCAGGCAGGATTTATCGGCTGGATAGACTTCCGGTCTACCGGATACTCCCATGAAGAACTGGAAACGCGATTTGCCGAGAAAGGCAAGATAGCGCTGGTGGACGGAAAATGGTTCGGATCGGGAGGGGATGCCTATTTCAGACTTAACTATGGCTGTCCCCGGTCTCTTCTGAAAGAGGGGTTAGCCCGGATTTCAGCCTCTTTGACGGATAACCTCATACATGAGGATACCTGCGGCAACTGAAACATTCAAAGAGTCCACATGGCCGGATGTGGGAATGCTGACCATGGTATCGCACTTGTCTCTGACCAGCCGGGAAATCCGGTACCTTCACTGCCCATGACAATGGCTGTTTTCCCTTTGAGATCTGTTTCGGCGGCGGTTCCCCCGCCCATGTCGGCCCCGTATACCCAGAAACCCGATTTCTGAAGTTCTTCGATTACCCGGGCCAGATTGGTAACCTGCAGAGTCGGCACCCATGCATGGGCACCAACCGAGACTTTTGCAACCGTAGCATTGATACTGACGCTCCGCTTTTCGGGTATTACAACTAGATCAACGCCGAACTGATCCGCCGAACGGAGGATCGCTCCCAGGTTATGAGGATCGGTAATGCCATCCAGGATGAGAACAAGCTGATTCTCCTGCTGATCCTTCATCTTCAGAAAGCTCTTGATATCCTTGTACCGGACTCCGGAACCGGACTCTTTTACCGGAATTTTCAAAGCGGCTCCCTTAAGCTGCTCTTTTCCGCACATCCTTTCCAGATCCTGATGGGAAACCTTCTGAACAGCAACCCCTTTTTCACGGGCCAGAGATTCAAGAGTCTCGATCCGCCTGTTTGATTTGGAAGTGTAAAGGGTTGCTCCCCGGAGAGATTTTTTCAGAGATTCCTCTATTCCGTGAAAGGATGTTATATAATCAGCCATGTTCTATTTATCTTCTTTCTCGCAGGCGGTTTTCTCCCCTCTGGCGTGATGATACTCTTTACAGGCTTCACAGTTGCCGTTGCGGGGACAGGTTCTGCATGTACAGGGACAATCGGGATTTTTCATAAACTATATCCTCCTTAGATATGAGAGAGATAATTTTAACCAACCCCGGTAACCATGACAAGCGGTGGCTTCCTAAATGTTCCTGCTTTTTGAAGGAAGAAGGTCTGACAAATGATTCATGAGCTCATTTTTTGAAAATGGTTTATGGATAAGTCTGGTGTTTTCCAGTTTATCC
>CAXXQW010000017.1:0-241092 GCA_963677615.2 Oceanispirochaeta sp.
ACGGAAATAGGGAGCAATAACCTCACGGATTATCAAACCGCTTTTCACATCTGTTAAAACATCTTCCAGCCCGTACCCCACTTCAATACGGATCTGTCTCTCTTCCAGGCTAATCAGAAGCAGGGCACCGTTGTCCTTGTCTTTATCTCCCAGTTTCCACTGATCCGCAACCCTGATGGAAAAATCCTCCAGACTGTCTCCCTCAAGGGAAGGAATCGTCAGCAGAGCCAGTTGAGCCCCGGTGGTTTTTTCCAGACCGGCCAGGTAGGATTCCAGCTCTTTCTGCCGGGAGAGCGAGAGGAGGGAGGCATAATCATTGACCCGGCCTTTCATGGCAGGAACATCCACAGCAGTTAAAGAAGATGCCAGAAACAGCAATAATACAGGAATAATGGTTCTTTTCAGTTTGTTCATGAAGCCTCCTACTTTTCCGGCATATCCACCCGGTTGGGCAGTTCATTGGCATCATCCGGTTTGACAGGAAAATACTCGCTCAGTTTCTTACCGCACTGGTGTATGGCATCACAGAACCCCTCAGCCAGTTCTCCCTGACCTATTCTGCCTGCCAGGCTGCCTGCAATACTGTCCCACTCCGCCTGGGATATCTTTTCATTGATTCCCATGTCGCCCAGGACCTCAACCCTTTTTTCCAGTAGAGAGACAAAAATCAGAATCCCCGTCCTGTCTCTGGTACCTGTCAGTCCGGATTCGGCAAAGTAAAGAAGCGCCCGTTTTCTGACTGCGTCCCGTCTGACCTTTCCCGGTATAATCAGCCTGTCAATCACGGGGACATTGCTGAAGAAGTAGACCAGTCCAATGACCAGAACTGTGGAGATACCGTAAAAAGCCGTGACATACCACTCCGGGGCCAGCCAGAAAAGAGAGCTGATCATCTGCGAAACCTCTTTATAAAAGACAAGCAGTACCGAGTGGTAGATAAAACCGCTTATCAGAGCAAATACCAGTTCGTAGACCGCATAATCAGAACTTTCCCGTATAACAACCGGAACAATTTCGCCCGAGGTGTGTTTTTCCGCTTCAGCCACAGCGGCGGAAATCCTCTGCTGTTCCTGTTCGCTCAATACGCTTTTTGCCATGACTCCCCCCTTAATCAAAAGAGACCGCAGGAGCCTGGTCGGAACCTTCAGAAGCCTGAAAATAACTTTTTTCCCTGAATCCGGCCATATTGGCAAGAAAAACCCTGGGGAACTGTTTGATATAGGTGTTGTAGTTTCTGACTGATTCGTTAAACCGCTGCCGTTCCACGGTTATACGGTTTTCCGTACCTTCCAGCTGATCCTGAAGGGCCAGAAAGTTCTGGTCGGCTTTCAGCTGAGGATAGTTCTCACTGACCACCAGAAGCCTCTGAAGCGCACTACCCAGTTCGCTCTGGGCCTGCTGAAACCTCTGAAAACTCTCGGGGTTGTTCAGAACCTCATCCGAAATCTGCATGGTTCCTCCCGCCTTGGCTCTGGCTTCGGCGATTTGCGTGAATGTCTCCTGCTCATGGGAGGCATACCCTTTAACGGTTTCCACCAGATTGGGAATCAGATCCATCCTTCTCTGGTATACATTCTCAACCTGACTCCATTTCTCTTTCACCCCTTCATCCAGTGTGACCATGGTATTATAGGTCCGGGAGAATGAGGAGAAAACCATAATCACAAGCGCGGCCAGAATTCCCAGTATGATCAATCCTGTCCTGGTACCTTTATTCATAGCTAACCTCCGAAAAGCTTCTGTCTGTCTTTTTTTTAAAACTGAGAATTCCCGGAATACCGGGAGTGCCCCTACAGAAAATTCTGTTTATCCCGGGAATCTATTCTTAATATAGTCATTCCTCCGGGGTATCGTCCATGAAACTTTTGTTTTCTCCCTAGTCATGCCTTATACTACAAAAAAACATCAGGAGTATATTGTTATGAAAAAAGAGATCAATGCCATGTTTTTTCTGCAGGTCATGCTGGGTCTGATGCTCGTTTCTTTCGGCATTCTGGCCATCCAGGGATACAACAGCAGCGGCGCCGAGCTTGTGAGAGGAGTGAACAAGCTTTTTGGAAAATCCAATGATATCTTTCCGATTGTTTTCGGCATAATCCAGCTGGCCGCGGGAATCATAATGCTGATTGATCTTGTGGGGGCCATACCGGAAAATCTGTTCAGAATTCTCCATATCATTATCTGTATTGTCTGGCTGATAAACATTGTCATGAATTTTATTCTGGCAGATCTATTCAAGCCTGACTTCCTCAAATGGCTGGTGGGCTTTACCACTCAGGCGGTCATTCTTCTGGCACTCTGGATTACAGGAAAAGAGTACTGATGACCGTGTTTCCCGGCAGCTCCCTCTCTGCCGGGAGTTCTGGATTTCTTTTTTCATTGACATATCCCTTTACCTCCCTAGAATTTATCTTATAAGGAGAAAAGGAATGGCAAGGTATTCTTTTAAAAAAGCGGTGAACTACCCTCCCTGGATCGGCAGTTCCTACGGATCCAAAGGGAACAGAAGGATACTCCTGACGGGGAGGAGCTACTACGATGCCCATTATGGAGACAGAACCATCCAGGATTACATCCAGAACCTTATAAAATCCGGAAAAGAAGACCTTTTCTTCAACTCTCTGGAAACAATTACCTCCGAAGCCCGCCACTGGAAACAGTCTTTTGGCAAACTGAAGCTGGACAGAAAGAAATACTGGTCAAGCGTCTGTTATCATCAGTTCCTTCAGGGGATCCTGCCAGACTCCTACACACAGCCCTCCCGGCAGATGTGGAAGGAGGGACAGGAGGTTTTTAAAAGTGTCCTCCAGTCTCTGGAACCGGAGATTGTCTGCATATTCAGTTTTGAGGTTTTTGACGCCATGCCCACCATGGGGGGGCGCAGGGGAGAAGATTACGCTCTGCTGGGTGATGTTATGCAAACCTGGGAAACCACTGTTTCCGGAACATCAACAACCATATGCCGAATGATGAGCCCCCGGAAAGGAATCTTCAGACTCAATACATGGAAGCAGCTCTACAACTCCTTTCTGGGCGACTATAAAATGGAACACCAGGGGGTCCGTTTCTGAATCAGATAACCCCCTGATCAATCATGGAATCCGCCACTTTGAGAAACCCTGCGATATTTGCTCCGTTTACATAATTTCCGGGAGTTCCCGCCAGCCGGGATGCTTCCACACAGCTGGCATGGATATTTTTCATTATCTCTTTCAGCTTCCTGTCGACCTCTTCCCGGGACCACTGGATTCTCATACTGTTCTGACTCATTTCAAGGCCGCTGGTAGCGACTCCCCCCGCATTGGCTGCCTTTCCCGGCCCGAAAAGGATCCTGTTTTCCACCAGAAAGACCGTAGCATCCGGTGTGACAGGCATATTGGCCCCTTCGCTGATACAGCGGCACCCCTGCCCGGCCAGAAATTTGACATCTTCCAAATCCATTTCGTTCTGGGTGGCGCAAGGCAGTGCCACATCCGCAGGGGCAAGCTGCCAGGGTCGCTTCCCTTCAAAATAGGGTACGCCGTACTCCTGAGCGTATTCTCTGATCCTGCCCCGCCGGTTATTTTTCAGTTCCATAACATATTCCCATTTTTCACCGTCTATACCCGCTTCATCCAGAATGGAGCCGTTGGAATCCGATAGGGAGATGACTTTGCCTCCCATTTCATTCACCTTCTGCGCTGCATACTGGGCGACATTGCCGCTTCCGGAAATGAGAACCCTTTTTCCCTCCAGCCCCTCACCAATGGTTGAAAGCATCTCCTGTGCAAAATACACAGCACCGTAACCAGTTGCCTCAGGCCGGATAAGACTGCCGCCCCAGTTCAGTTTTTTCCCGGTCAGAACCCCCTCAAACCGGTTCATAATCCGTTTGTACTGCCCGAAGAGAAATCCTATCTCCCTGCCGCCCACACCGATATCACCGGCGGGCACATCCGTATCGGGCCCTATATGACGGCTTAACTCTGTCATAAAACTTTGACAGAACCGCATCACTTCATCATCGCTCTTGCCTTTGGGATCAAAGTCGCTTCCCCCTTTACCACCTCCCATGGGCAGACCGGTCAGGCTGTTTTTGAAAACCTGTTCAAATCCCAGGAATTTGAGAATTCCCAGATTGACCGAAGGGTGAAACCGGAGTCCTCCCTTGTAGGGACCAAGGGCGCTGTTGAACTCCACACGGAATCCTGAGTTCACCTGTATATTCCCCTTGTCATCCTGCCAGGGAACCCGGAAGAGGATGGTTCTTTCGGGCTCAACAATCCTTTCCAGGATGGCATAGCGCTTGTAGCGGGGTCTCTGTTCCATCAGAATTTTCAAAGAGTCCAGAACCTCCTCAGCGGCCTGGAGAAATTCCTTTTCCCAGTAATACTTCTGTTTCAGTTTTTCCAATACATCATCGGTATATGCCATGGATTCCTCCTGTTTTACCGGCTGCTTATTCCCTCAGCTTTCCCCGGAGGGGAGACCACAGCCTTTTTATTTACAAAGGTGCTGTTATGACAGCAATGCCTTTTTTTCCATTCTGTATCACCCTGAAAGGCTCTGTGGTCCGGATGTGACGGAAAAAGGTTCCTTCCTGTTTTCCCGGAAGAGCACCCAGGCGGTTCCAGTCCACCACAGATTTCCCATCTCCTTCCCGGACCATCAGATAGCCCACCCCGCCAGCGGTAAGGTTATGAAAGAAATGAGATCCCTGGGAGGGTTCCACCATAAGCTCCTTCACTGCCGCCTCAACAATAACCGCGGCAAAGTCGATCTGAGGCCAGGAGACGGGAATTCCCAGAAACCTGTCTGCAGATCCCCATCTTCCCGGAGCCAAAAGAATATACTTTCTGCCCCGGGATTTCATTTTTTCGTTCAGAACCATGATTTCATCCCTCATTTGAGGGGTTTGGGTCCTGTCAAACAGTTCGGGAGTGACATAGATAAGATCCCTGAGATCCTCTGTGACTCCATGCCCCAGACTGTTTTCCGAATAAACCAGAGCATTTTCCCTGGCATCAGAGGGAATTTCTGACCCGTTGAACCCCATCCCGGTTGTCATGGGCCGAACCTGCAGGAGAGAAAAAACAGGTTCCGGACGGGGAGTCAGATCCACGGCAAACTCTATTTCCGCTGGGCATCCCAGGGCCTTTTCCAGAAGAACCAGGAGCCGGGAGAGGATCGTATTCAGGGGAAAATGGTTGTACCTGAGAATATCGGGAAAATTGATCACCCGCGGTCCGGGATAAAAAAGCCCCTCCTCCAGATTTCCCTGATGGACAACCGAAGCCAGATGTCTGAGTGTCCCGTCTTCCTCCGCTTTGGTCAGGTCCAGCTTATCCAATGTTCCCTTTTCCAGGTTCAGGGCGTAAAACTCAGTCTGGGTATATTTAATAAGTTCATCCAGAGTCAGAAACGGTATTTCAGGATGGGAAGGGCAATAACGGAAAACACGCCCCCCCTCGACAACGGTTCTGCCCAGCCCCAGGGCGATACTGGCCACAGGATCGGTATGCCCCAGCCCCTGGGGCGGATAGTAGTTGAAAGACTGGGCGACCCCGGCAATATGGGGATAAAAGCGGCCCCCATGGGTTGTTCCGGTGACATTTTGAATGACAACTCCCATTTTCTCTTCATCCTGCCTGTAACCATGACTGGCGATAAAATTCCTCGTATCCTTCCGGAATGCCGAAGAATAGACCTGCTTGATTGCCTGAAGCAGCTCTTTTTTACGGACCTGGAGATCCCTGGCGGTATTGGGAATCATAACGGTATCGTAAACACCGGCAAATGGCTGGGCATGCGAGTCTTCCAGAAGAGAGGATGAACGGATAGCCAAAGGAGCATCCGTCAGGGCAAGATACTCTTCCAGCTGCTGTTCGGTTTTTCTGCAGAGGCGCCCTTTTTCGAAAATCTGCCTCATCTGGTCATCGTTTTTTCCTTCTATACGGCTGAGAATTCTGTTATTTTCCAGAAACTGGTCATATTCGTCCGTTCCCAGGATCAGAGTCGGCGGTATGCGGAGGCGAACCCCTTCAATCTCCCGGTTCAGTTCGGTACTGACAAGAAGGGCATTACAGAAAGCCAGCCCCCTCCCCTTTCCTCCCAGGGACCCCTCACTGAGTCTCAGGATCGTTTCATCCGCATGAACCGCAGAAGGATCGTACTCTATAATCTTTCCTCTGAGTCTGTTTGCCCTGGCTTCCTTAAAAGCTTTGACAAGATACTTTCTGTGATCATCAGGATTGGTAAAATCACTGACTTTCACAGGCCGGAGACTACGGGCTACCTGAAACTCACCGTGGGCCACCAGCCATGCGGAGAAATGATTTCTGCCAGCATGGTACCTGATCGATTCAATGGGCACCCGGTGAATGACCTCCTCCATTTCTGCAAGGGAGGCTGCTCTTTCCAGCTCCTTTCCGTTTTTATCCAGAAAGATAAAGTCTCCGAATCCCAGGCGGGTGATAATAAAGCGCCTGAGCCTGGCCATAAGATCCACGCTTTCCTTGTTGATAAAATCCACATCCAGATCCCCCAGGGTGTCACAGGAAATATCCCGGGAAGACTGAAGGAGCATGGGAATATCTTCAAATTCCCTTTTCAGTTGACGGATCAGGCGGATACCTGCTTCCGGGTCGGCTTCGCCTTTCCGGAGAAACCGGATATCCGATATAACAGCCAGAAGGTTGGAGGAAAAGCGGCGACTCAGGGACAAAGCGTCCTCATAGGTTTTTACCAGGAGGATCTTGGGCCGGGTCCGCATCAGATGATACTTTAAATTGTCATTCAGCTCCTCCCGGATGAGCTTCTGGGTCTGCTCCATTATCTCCTGATACATCAGAGGCAGATACCGGGAGTAAAAATCCACCGAATCTTCCACCAGCAGGATCACCCTGACAAACCCGTGTTCCGTGTCATAGTCTGCGTTCCGGCGGTCTTCCACATTTTTTATCATAGCCACAAAGAGCCGGGAGTCGCCGTTCCACAGAAAAACATTCTCAATATGATCCATTCTCTGCCGGTTCTGACGGACCAGCTCCATATCGCTTTTTACAGTCAGCAGAAGAAGAACGGGAATATCCGGATGGAAATCGTGGATTTCTCTGGACAGGTCAAAGGGATCGGGCGTACCGGTTCTGAGGGTTGTGATAACAAGATCAAACTCTTCCTTTTTCAGCAGTTCCAGAGCATCTTCTCCGGTGGGGACGCTGGTAATCCGGGGAACCGTTGTCAGGTTCAAACGAAAATAGTCTCCCGTTATCTGCTCCGTCAGGCGTCCGTCATGTTCAATGGTATAGGCATCGTAAAAAGTGGCGACCAGAAGTATTTTTCTGATCCGGAAGGACATAAGGTTGTGAAAGTTGTCCTCACCGAATTTGAAGCGGTTATAGTAGAAGTTCAGATCCTCGGGATTCAAAAAATCCTCCAGAAAAAAATTGTTCTGTCTCTGAATTCAACTATAACACGAGCCCATGAGATTGCAAGGTAAATGGTAAAACATTCCAGATTAATTTACGTATTGTGCTTTATTATGACCTGATTTTACTGTTTTCGTAATTAAAAGGGATTTCTGAATAAAATAATGAGGAAGGCCCTTATGCTTCTATCTTCTGATCTGTACCCTGTAAGTAGTTTTATAAAGGCGAATCCTCCCGTTTCCGGGAGGATCCAAAGGAGTTGATATGAAAAAAAGTTTGAATCCTTAAATTCCAGTGTGCTCTTTGATATAGGCACGGGCCATTTTTGAATACTTGAACGGATTGGCTTTGGCCGGATCCTGTTCCGCTTCCACAACCATCCAGCCTTTATAGCTGTTTTCATCCAGGATTTTGAAAATCGCAGGAAAGTCCACGCTTCCATCTCCGGGAACAGTGAATACACCGGCTCTTACAGCATCCAGGAATGAACTGTCAGCAGCTTTGACTTCCTTATAGACATCAGTTCTCATATCTTTCAGATGGACATGTCCCACCCTTGAGATAAATTTTTTCAGAGCCGCAATAGGATCTTCTTCTGAAAAGGCAAAATGTCCGGAATCAAACAGAAGATAAACCTTATCGGGATCGGTGTCATTCAGAAAACGTTCAGTTTCTTCAATGGTTTGCACACCTGTTCCCATATGGTGGTGGAAGGCCAGTCTCATGCCCTCTTCTTTGGCAATATGACCCAGCTTGTTCATCCCGTCGGTCAGTCTTCTGAACTCATCGGGAGTAAACATGGCTTTTCCGGAAAAAACGGAAACATCAAGCTGTCCCTGACAGGACCGGGTCTGCTCGGAAGGACCGATAACATCCGCACCGAGAGCTTTCAGAAAAGACAGCTGTGCCCTGAAATCTTTCTCTACCTGTTCATAGGGCTGAGAACAGAGAAATGAGCTGAACCACTGGTTACAGATCTGGATGCCCCGGATATCCAGGTACTCTTTCAGAACCGCAGGATCCTTGGGATATTTGCTTCCCACTTCAGAACCAGTGAACCCGGCCAGTGCCATTTCACTCACACACTGCTGGAAGGTGTTTTCCGCACCCAGGTCGGGCATGTCATCATTTGTCCAACCGATGGGAGCCATTCCCAGTTTAACATTTTCCTTATTCATTTTTTCCTCTTTATAGTTGCTTTCGGGCACCCCGGCAGAGGGTGAGTCAACCGGGGAGTATTATTTTTAACCCTGACAGAATCAGTACTGTCTGGCTTTTTTCAGCTCTTCCTTCTGCTTCATGGTCTCTTCAACAACAGTCTTGCTCTTGGCTACTTCAGACTGACCGCATCTCCAGAACCCTTTGTATCCGTCGGTCATGGTCTTGGGAAGTACCTTGATATCGATCACTGTGGAAACAGTCTGTTTTTTGGAGTCTTCCAGAGCGGCAATCAGTTCTTCCTCATTTTTTACCGTGTAGGTTTTACAGCCGTATCCCTCTCCGATCTTGGCAAAATCCACATAAACCAGATCTCCGTCCAGTTTTCCCGTGGCAGGGTTCCTTTTCCGCATTTCTGTACCGAAGCTTCCCTGTCCCCTTTCCATCTGCAGGTTGTTGATGCATCCGTATTCAATATTATCAAAAAGGATAACGTTGATTTTCATACCATCCTGAATGGAGGTTGCCAGTTCCGAGTGAAGCATCATGAAAGATCCATCCCCTACATAGGCATAAACCTCTCTGTCCGGTTCAGCCATCTTGGCTCCCAGAGCCGCATTGATCTCATATCCCATACAGGAGTAACCGTATTCCATATGGTAGGATCTTTCCGTTTTGGCTCGGTAGACTCTCTGGAGGTCTCCGGGAAGAGATCCTGCAGCGCCCACACAGATTTTGCTCTCATCCAGAACCTCATCAAGGATACCGAGAACTCTGGTCTGAGTTAGTCTGGATCCCAGAAACTGGCTGTATTCTTCCAGTTTATCGGTCAATCCGTCTTTGATTTCTGGAGTAAAACCGGGGCCTGTGTACTGAAGGTGAAAAAGACGGTCCAGTTCTTTTTCCCACTCATCCTTGGCATCCTGGATTTCTGTGGTATAGGAAGATTTGTAACCCTCTTTCTTCAGAGCATCATGGATAGCGATCAATGCCATCTTGGCATCGGCAGTGACCCTTACAGCATCCATCTTATAGGAGTCGAAGCTGGCAATATTGATATTGATAAAATCCACTTCAGGATTCTGATACAGCCATTTTGACGCTGTTGTAAAGTCGGTATATCTGGTTCCCACACCGATAACCAGGTCTGTTTCCTGCCCCAGTGTATTGGCAGCCAGACAACCGGTTGTACCGACACCGCCAATGTTCATGGGTTCAGAATAAAGGGTTGCACTCTTACCGGCCTGGGTTTCCGCATAGGGAATGTTAAACTCTTCTGCGAATTTGATCAGTTCTTTTCCAGCTTCGGAGTAGCGCACACCGCCCCCGCAGATCAACATGGGCTTTTTCTTCTTTTTAATCATGGCTACAGCTTCGGCAACCATAGCGTCGGTGGGAGCAGTTCTTTCGATTCTGTGAATTCTCTTCTGGAAGAAGTATTCAGGATAGTCATAGGCTTCACCCTGAACATCCTGGGGAAGACAGATGGTAACCGCACCGGTCATGGCGGGGTCGGTCAGGGTTCTCATGGCATTGATCATGGCTGACATGAGCTGTTCAGGCCGGTTGATCCTGTCCCAGTATTTGCTCACCGGACGGAAAGCGTCGTTGGTTGTCAGTGACAGATCATGAAACTGCTCCATCTGCTGGAGAACAGGATCGGGCTGTCTTACGGCAAAAGTATCCCCCGGCAGAAGAAGAACGGGAATACGGTTGGCTGTTGCGGTAGCCGCGGCAGTTACCATATTGGCAGCACCGGGTCCTACAGAAGAGGTAGCCGCGTAGATTTTCCGTCTGTGATTCTGTTTGGCAAATCCCATGGCGGCTGCAGCCATACCCTGTTCGTTCCGCCCCTGGTGGACTTTCAGATGACCGGGATCCTCTTCCAGAGCCTGTCCCAGACCCACCACATTACCGTGTCCGAATATGGTAAAGATACCTTCTACAAAAGGATTCACTTCACCATCAAATTCCAGGTACTGCTGATTCAGAAATTTAACCAGCGCCTGGGCTACTGTCATTCTTATTGTTCCCATTAATTGTGTTCCTCCCCATATTTCAATTCGGGCCATATTTTTACGCCCGGCTCTTTGAGCCATTCATGTTCTTTTACAAAGTATCTTGTAGTAGGCAGCCATCTGTCACCTTCCAGATGAGGAATCATCCAGATGTAGTACATGGCATATCCGGCCCCCGCAACCTGCGAGTGGGTCTTCCCGGGGGGAATGAGGGTTGTATCCCCATTCTTTACATAGAAGGGGTCTTCATCAATCAGAGAAACCCCGAACCCTTCTTCGGGAAAATGCCTGTAATGATAAATCTCGGGCTGGGGATGATGGTGGGGAGGATAGCTGGACCATTTTCCGGGATGGTTGATAACTTCACCCATAACCATATTGGAATAGGGAGCAATCTCTCCGTCAAAAACAGTTCTCACAGTTCTTTTGGCGGTATCGTTCATAATACCGTCACCGAAAATATCGCTTCGGATGTCCTCCTGTCTGTAGAACTTGGCGGGAAAATCCTTTTCGTTCAGTTTGGCTTCCAGTGCCAGCTCGGCATCTGCGGCAGCCTTGATTGTCACTGCTGTTCCCTGGGGAACATGAAGAACAAAGGGATTTTCATCAAAACAGGAATTTCTCGTTACAGTTTCGGAGTTTCCCTCCCATTCAAATGTGACGCTTCCTTTGATAAGCAGCCAGGCTCTTTCCTTCTGATCACTGTTTGACCAGGTGTCCCCTTCTTTCAGATTGAGAAGACCGAAATCCAGAAGCATTTCGGAATTCTTTCCATTTTCCTCCGTTATGGATGTATAGCCGGATTCTATATTATTCTGTCGTCTTACTACCAAATCAAACCTCCTTGGAAGTGGATATTATCCTAACATAATATTGTCTGACAATCAAGCAGAAAAGATCGCTGGTTTCACAGAATTTAGCAAACCATCAGGATGACTCCCTTTTTACCAGAACCGGCTGAATACTGATCCGTTTTTTTATGTATTCCTCTCCGGATTTCTGCTTTTCCATCTGCATGAAAAGGCGGTCGCAGGAGATATGGGCCAGCTCCTCCCTGGGCTGATGGATGGATGTGAGGGCAGGATTATTGTACCGTGAGAATTCCGAATCATCATAACCCACCACAGCAATATCATCGGGAACCCTGAAACCTTCATCCTGGAGAACCCTGATAACCCCCAGAGCCATCAGATCATTAATGGCAAATATGGCATCTATCTCTCGGGCCAGGGAAATATTTTCTTTCATCAGGGTTCTGGCATCATCATAGTTGCAGTGGGAAGCCAGCCTTTTCACATCATAGCCTGCCTTCCTTATGGTCTGAATAAACCCCTTCTCCCTCAGTTCAAATTCCTGATGTTTGTTTTTTTCCGTTATAAGAAGAAATTTCTTCCTTCCCTGCTGCAGAAGATGCTCTGCCACCAGTTCTCCGCCTTTCAGATGATCCGTATAGATAATCTCCTGGTCTTCGATAAGTTTTGAGGGAGGATAGTGAATACAGACAAAGGGAAAAGAGCGGTCGGCCAGAAAATCCAGGGTCTCATTCTCTATGAACTCCTCCAACAGGATCAACCCGTCAATTTTTTTTCTGGTTACCAGCCTTTTAATATTGTTGTTTCCGGTATAGTGGTTTTTCTGATAGGTAACAATCAAATCCACATCGGCTTTTTCAAGGTAGCTTCTCAGGCTGTTCATCAGCATACCATGATAAACATTGACATTGATCATGGTATACTGCTCGGGAAGAACAATGCCGACAGTACCGGAGCGGCTGGTAATCATGCTCCTGGCACCGGCATTGAATTCAAACCCCAGGTCTTCAGCGATTTTGCAGATACGGTTCCGGGTTTTTTCCGATACCTGACCGCTGTTATTCAAAGATCTCGAAACAGTTGAAAAACTGACGCCGGCGATTCCTGCGATATCCTTGATTGTAACCTGGGATTTTTTCATGATTTAAAACCTCAACTGCTTTCCTGTCTCAAAAGATTCCTTGCATTTGTAGGCAATTCTGGAAACAGCTGTACCGTCGTAAACAGTTACTTCGGGCTTCCGGCCCTCACGGATACAATCCACAAACTCCTGAATTTCATTCACGTATGAGCTTTTGAATCTTTCAAGGAAATTCTCGCTGCACTCCCGTCTTACCCCGCTGTTATCCAATACTTCCACCAGATTTTTCTGAGGTACCGAAGCGATCCGGAGAATCCCTTTGGTGCCGATGATCTCGGTTTCCACATTGTAACCATGAGGAGCCGTTCTTCCTGCAAACAGGAAAACCATAGCATCATTCTCAAATTTCATCAAACAGGAGACATTATCCCCGTCCTTGTACTGATCAAATTCCGGATGGGCATAACAGCCCCCCATGGCCGTCACCGATTCGGGCTCCGACTGAAGGAACCAGCGGGCCAGATCGATATCGTGAACAGCCATATCCAGGAACTGTCCCCCGCTGTGGCCGGCGAAAGCAATGGCCCCCTCAATAAACTTTTCGGGATCCTGACTGTATGACCGGAACAGTACAGGCCTGCCGATCTCTCCGGCCATGACTTTCTGATGTGCATACATATAGGACTCATCAAACCGTCTCATAAATCCCAGCATGAAGACTTTCTCCGGGTATTTCTCTACAGCTTTTTCCGCTTCCCGGCATTCTTCGACGGTGACCCCCAGGGGTTTTTCAGAAAAGACATGCTTTCCCGCTGCCAATGCCTTGGAGATTTGAGAGGTATGCAGACCTGAAGGGGAAACAATCACCACCGCATCAAGTTCTTCAATCCCGATCATCTGTTCAAAAGTTTTACAGCGGTGTTTCACTCCCAGCCTGTCTGCCGTTTCATTCAGCAAAGTTTCATTCAGATCACACAATGCCGTCAGTTCGGCGTTCATAACTCTGGTAGCTATGTTTTCGGCATGCTGAAGTCCCAGCCGCCCCAATCCTACAGAACCAATTCGAATTTTATCCATAATACCTATAATCCCGTACAATCAGTCTTTCTTGGAATTCTTTCTCATATCGATAATAACAGCCACAACAATGATGACACCCTCGGTTACCTGCTGCCAGTAGGCATCCACTCCCAAAAGGGTTAAACCGTTCCGCAGTACAGCCAGAACCATGGCTCCCACAAAAGCGCCCCAGATGGTTCCGATACCTCCGGAATGACTGGTTCCACCGATGGTAGTGGCCGCAATTGCCGTCAGCTCGTATCCGAAAGCCGCACCAGGATGAACGGATCCTACACGGCCGGCAAAAACAATAGCCGCAAGACCTGCCAGCAGACCGCTGAAAGAGTAGATCAGAATCAGGGTTCTTCCCACATTCACCCCGCTCACCTCGGCAGCTTTGATATTCCCGCCTACCGCGTATACGCTTTTTCCGAAACGCGTCTTGTTCAAAAGCACCATACTGATGGCGATCATGGCAAAGTAGATCAGTACCGGAATGGGAAGGAATCCCCAGATTTTTCCGCCCAGTCTGGTCAGAGAGGGAATCAGGGTGCTCACAGGTTTGCCGTCTGAATAAATCAGGGCAAAACCTCTGGCCACGGTCATCATACCAAGGGTTGAAATAAACGCAGGGATCTTGGTTTTGGCAATCAGAGCTCCCGAAACAGCCCCGCAGGCGGTTCCCACAAGAAGAGCCGCCAGAATGGGAACAATAACCGGCATAACCGGAAGGTTGGGAAAATATTTCCCTGTGGCTTCTGCTGTCTGTCCCAGACTGGCAGCTACAACTCCCGCAAAAGCAAGTATAGAACCAACAGAGAGGTCAATCCCTTTGGAAATAATAACAAAAGTGAGCCCCAGAGCCATGATTCCAAAAATGGCCGACTGGGTCATAACATTAAAAATATTGGTACTGCTTAGAAAAGCAGGTTCCACAATGCTGATTCCAATAATCATAAGGATCAGTACAAATACAATACCGTATTTCTGCAGGATCTCTTTGTACCCTGTTTTATTCAATTTCAATATATTTTCTGTCGCAGACATATTCTTACGCCCCTTTCTTCCCTGCCTTGCCTGTGGCATAGGTCATCAACTCTTCCTGAGTCAGGTCTTTTCTGTTATCAACGATACCAGTCACTCGTCCTTCATGCATGATCATGATCCGGTCACTCATTCCCATAACTTCCGGCAGCTCCGAAGAGACCATAACAATGGATTTACCCTCTCCCGCCAGTTTGGTTATAAGTCTGTGGATTTCCGATTTGGCCCCCACGTCGATCCCTCTGGTCGGTTCGTCCAGAAACAGGATTTCAGGGCTGGTCATCAGCCAGCGCGATACCAGAACTTTCTGCTGGTTCCCGCCTGAGAGGTTCTCAACCCGCTGCTGAAGGCTGGGTGTTTTCACCTGTACTTTTCTGACAAAGTCATCACACTCTTTTTTAACTTCCCTGTCCCGGATCAGACCAAGCTTATTCATAAACTTCGGAAACGTGGTAATAGCCATGTTCAGCCCCACAGAGAGCATGGGAAATATCCCTGTATGCCTGCGGTCTTCGGTGAGAAGTGCCATTTTGTTGCTGATGGCATCACGGGGAGATCCGATCTCCACGGGTTTACCATCGATCAGGATTTCTCCGGAAACTTTTTCCCGTATTCCGAATATGGTTTCGATGACTTCGGTTCTACCGGCACCGATTAATCCGGCAATCCCCAGAATTTCCCCTTTTTTTACAGTAAAGGAAACATCCCTGAAATACCTGCTGTGAGTCAGATTCCGGACTTCCAGCTTTACGTCCCCGATCGGGCATTCCTCCTTGGGAAACATTTCATCCACATCCCGGCCAACCATCATATTGATAAGTTTGTCTTCGGACAGTTTGTCTGTATCTTCCGTACCGATATAGGTTCCGTCTCTGAAAACAGAGATCCTGTCGGTAATTTCGTATACCTCATCCAGCTTATGAGAAATGTATATGATGCTTTTTCCACTCTCTTTCAGTTTTCTCATCAGAGTGAAAAGCTGCTTGATTTCCTTGTCAGCCAAAGCGGATGTGGGTTCATCCATAATGATAAGTTTTGAATTGAAAGAGATAGCTTTGGCTATTTCGATCATCTGCATTTTAGCCACTGTCAGATTAACCATATCCATCCTGGGATCCACATCCAGATCAATCTCTTTCAGGACTTCCAGGCTCATCTCATACATTTTCTGATGATCCACCAGGCCCAGGCGGTTCAAAGGCTCTCTCCCGAGCCAGATATTTTCCATAATCGGTCTGTGCAATACGGGACTCAACTCCTGATGGATCATGGAAATTCCCATATTTAAAGCTTCAATCGTATTGTATTGTTCCCGGACCTTACCATCATAGAGAATAGTTCCGGAGGTCTGGCTGTGAACACCTGCCAGACAGTTCATCAGGGTGGATTTTCCGGCGCCGTTTTCTCCCATTAGAGCATGGATTTCTCCGGGGCGTACTTTTAGCTGTACACCTTTCAGCGCCTGAACTCCCGGAAATGTCTTCACAATATCTGTCATTTCCAGTAAATATTTTTCCTCTGCCATAATTCCCTCCATTAAAAAAAAGGGGAAACCCTTTCAAAGACTTTCCCCTCTTTTTGATCATCTCTTACTGAAAATCAGCAAGATTTTCCGGTGTAATCAGAACAAAGGGAACCCAAACAAGGGAATCGGTCTTTTCGCCCATAAGAACTTTATGGATCAGTTTGGCTGCACCTTCACCCTGCCCAACGGCATCCTGAAGAACAGTGGCGGCCATTGTGCCTTTGCCTACGGCTTCTTTTGCATCGGGAATTGCATCAACACCCATAACAATGACATCTTCTCTTCCTGCCGCGCGGAGGGCTTCAACTGCCCCCAGGGCCATTTCGTCGTTATTTGCCAGAATACCATTCAGGTCACTACCGTAAGCGGTCAGCCAGTTTTCTGTCAGGATCATACCCTGATCTCTCTGCCAGTTTCCGGTTTCTTTAGCCAGTATATTGATTTTGGGATACTTCTCAGAAATGATGGACTCATTACCTTCGGTTCTTTTGAGAGCTCCTTCGTTATCCAGTTTTCCCATAAGAATTGCCACACCGCCTTCTCCGCCGAGAAGCTCTCCCATATAGTTCATCTGCTGCTGACCGGCGATAATCTCCTGGGATCCTACATAGTAGACATTGGGGGGAAGCTCTTTACCTGCATAAGGATTTCTGTTGACAAAACAGAGGGGGATTTTGGCTTCCGCAGCTGCTTTAACGATCGGTTCCATAGCGCTGGTATCAACGGGAACAACAATAAGGGCATCCACTTTCTGGGCAATCAGGGTGTTTACCATGTCCTGCTGACGGATAACATCCTCTACAGAGTCCTGAAGAACAATTTCCACATCCTCCACACCGTCAAAATAGGCTTCTGCCGCATCCATAACATAGGTTTGGAAGGTATCATTGAAATTGTTACAAACATACCCCACCTTGAATTTGTCAGAATCTTTCTGACCTTCTGCAAAAACAGCCCCGGTTACCAGGGCCATCACCAACAGTGCTGTTAACAGCTTTTTCATAAATAATTTCCTCCTGCCTTACGGCTTACCGGTTTTTGTAAAAGACCGGATTTTTCCGGAATTACGCAAACGTTTCCGGTAAGTCATATTATCACAATGGTTTTATATTTTTGTCAAGAAAAAATTATCATACAAGATATAAATATTTTTATTTCTTTTACACATATGTTTTTAATTAAATATTAGAGAAACTGTTACTTTCAGAACGCAGACCTTCAGGGCTTCTTAAATATAAATAATTATCGATATAAATTTCACTATTATTGGAAACGTTTGTTGTTTTATTCTTATTGCCCGGCCTGCAATCTTCCTTTAATATAAAAAGTTCATTATTTTAAATATTATTTTATTGATAAATATGTTACAATGTATTATTGTCATACAATAGGAGCTTTCCAATGGTTAAAAAAATCAAACAAAAGACTGTGGTCGAACAGGTCATGGAACATATAAAAGATCTCATAGCCTCAGGGCAGTATAAACCGGGAGATAAACTGCCTACCGAAAATGAACTGGCCGAACGATTCGGCATTGGCCGGTCTTCTATCAGAGAGGCCATTAAGATTTTCAACTACCTGGGAGTTCTGGAATCCAAAGCAGCAAAAGGTACCTTCCTTTCCGACAGGGCCAATATTTCCCAGGAAGCACTCTCCTGGTCCATACTGCTGGGAAAAGACGAACAGCAGGAGCTGATCGAAACACGGGGTGCCATTGAGCTGTGGAGCATTATTACACTGACCCACCAGCAGGTTTCCAACCCTGAAAAACTCACCACCACAATCAAAGAACTGCAGGAACAGGTAAATCATATGAAACTCAGCCTGGATGCAGGACAGAGAAACAATATGGTGGAAGCAGACTACACCTTTCATAATATTATTGTGAAAAGTACGGGAAATGCCCTTTTCTACTCTATCTATAAAACTCTCAGATCTTTTATGCTGGAAGAGATTATTCAGTCCCAAAGCGACTACACCGACCCGGAAATGATCGTCAGCGAGCATCAGGCCATTATCGATACCATCAAGAACGGTCAGGCCAGCCAGTCCATTGAAGTCTTCAGCTCCCATATTGAAAATATCAAAAACAGACTTCAGATCAACAAGAAGTAAAACAGCTACCAGCCCTTGCTTACATCACTCTCTCCGCTTCTCATGGTATGGCAAGGGTCAAAGAGTTTTGAGCTTTCCGCATTACTGTCTTCACTTTCTTTCTCTTCGTATTAAAAGGTTAAGGAACCAGACACCCTGCATTAGTGCCAGTGTTGGTATTGGGATAAAAAAACCGGCACCAGCCCGGAAGGATCTCTCTGCAGTGGGGGCTGGTGCCGGAAAAACCGAATATTATGTAACCTTTTTTTAAATATAGTATTTGTGTTATTTAAAGCCTTGGAGCGGGCTGTAAATCCATTTGTTTCATCTTTCTGGAAACCCATATCATGGCATCACTATAAACACCGGGCCTCCAGTCGATGATTGTTTCCTTCAGAGTCAGAAGATCTTCTGCCACTGCAGGATTTTGGTCCGCAGAGCTGCGGTTCCTTTTAAACAACTTCTTTATCATAGCGGTATATTCCCATGTTTTTTGCGGGGCAGTTCTTCCGCCTTGTCCGCCATCATTTCTACAGACCGGATCAACTCCCTGCGGATATTTTCCGGATCTACCACATCATCCACAATCCCCAAAGACGCCGCAGAAAAAGGATTCATGAACTTTTCCTGATACTCATGTATCTTGATTTCACGGATCAGTTCAGGATCCCTCGCCGCATTGATCTCACCCCGGAAGATGATATTGGCTGCCCCGGCAGCTCCCATAACGGCAATCTCCGCCATGGGCATAGCCAGAACCCTGTCATATCCCAGAGCCTTGGAAGCCATACCGATGTAGGCGCCGCCATAGGCCTTTCTCAAAACAAGGGCGATCTTCGGAACAGTCGCTTCTGCTATAGCGTATAACAGCTTGGCTCCGTGACGGATGATTCCGCCGTGTTCCTGTACCGTACCGGGCATATAGCCGGGAACGTCCACCAGAGACACAATAGGAACTCCGAAAGCATCACAGAACCGGATAAACCGGGCGGCCTTGTCCGAAGAGTCCTTATCCAGGGAACCGGCAAAAACCATGGGCTGATTTCCGATAATACCGACGGTCCGTCCCGCCAGCCTGGCAAATCCCACAACCATGCTGGTTGCAAACTCCTTATGAACTTCCAGAAAGCTGTGCTGATCAAACAAAAGATCAATCACCGCCCGGATATCATAAGGTTTGCTGGTTTTATCCGGCAGGATATGAAGGATCTCTCCCGTATTCCTGTTCGGATCATCCTGGCACTCCACAATGGGAGGTCTCTCCCTGTTGGAAGAAGGGAGGTAGGACAACAGCCTGCGGAGTGTCAAAAGGCACTCCTCCTCGGAGGCACAGCGGAAATGGGCATTACCGCTTTTGCTATTGTGGGCCGCCGCACCGCCCAGCCCTTCATGGGTAACATTCTCTCCGGTTACGGCTTTGATAACATCCGGACCGGTTATATACATATGGCTGGTCTTATCGACCATAAAAACAAAGTCGGTCAGAGCCGGCGAATAGGCGGCCCCTCCTGCACAGGGTCCCATGATCATGGATATCTGGGGAATCACTCCCGAAGCCAGGGTGTTGGCCCGGAAGATACTTCCGTACCCCTCCAGGGACATAACCCCTTCCTGAATACGGGCCCCTCCCGAATCGTTGATGGAGATAAAAGGCTTTCCGGTTTTCATGGCCTGGATCTGGGCATTGGCGATCTTGGCAGCGTGTTGCTCTCCCAGAGACCCGCCCAGAACGGTAAAGTCCTGAGAAGAGAGCCATACCTGCCTGCCGTCGAGCAGGGCACTTCCGGTAATAACACCGTCTCCGTAAAACTTCTTGTTCTCCATGCCGAAATCATCGATCCGGCTTTTCATGTAGGGCTGATTCTCTACAAAACTGCCTTTGTCAGCGAGGAAGTGAATCCTTTCACGGGCAGTCTTTTTTCCTTTGGCCCTCTGTTTCGCCTGGCGGGACTCTCCCCCGCCGGCCAGCATGGTCTCTTTTGCCTTGGTCATATGCGCCAGGCTTTCTCTATGGGCCCGGGGAAGTTCCCGGGTCTCTTTTACCTGATCATCCCGCTCTTCCGGCATGGGAGACGGACTGTTTTTTCTACTCACTTTTTCTGACGCTTTCACTGAATAACTCCTCATCGGAAGGCTGCCTGTTGGCAATGGGAGAAGAAACCCAGGTAGTATTGATCAAGTGCTTCCAGGTAATGTTTTCACTGGAGATATTTCCTCCCCAGGTTCCGCACCCCAGGGTCAATGTCGTAGGCATACCGTTGGTCCAGGCGCCGCTGTTGGCCAGACAATGGGGCTGATTCACCATAACTCTGGAGACCTTGACTTTCTCGGCCAGCTGAACAATCCGTTCCCGCTTGCTGGTATGAATACCGCAGGAGTGACCGGCTCCGGAGTAGGCGGTAATGTCATTGACCATCTGAACAGCCTGGTCAAAGTCGCTCCACTTGTAGAGAGTCATCACAACAGAGAGTTTTTCACCGCTGAAGAGGTAGCCCTCTCCCATTCCGGTCTCTTCCACAAAGAAAAAGCTCTTTCCTTCAGGAAGGTCGATTCCCGCAATTTTTGCAATGGTGGAAGCAGGCTGGGCCACAATGTCTCTGTTTAGATGGGCACCGTCGGGCCACAGGGCCTTCTCCAGCTTATCTTTTTCTTCAGCGCTGCAGAGGTATCCCCCTTCTGCTTCCAGAGCGGCAACCAGTTCATCATAAATGGTATCCTGAGCCAGGCAGGAGTTCTCGGCGGAACAGCTGGTAGCCATATCGAAGGTTTTGGACCGTTTGATTTTATCGGCCACTTCTTTCATGTTCTGGGTATCATCCACGATGGTTACAGCGTTACCGGCCCCTACACCGTAGGCAGGAGTTCCGCTGGAATAGGCGGTTTTTACAAGACCTGCACCACCTGTGGCCAGGATCAGGTCACACTGCTTCATGATCTCCTGGGAGTTTTCCATGGTCACCTGATCTACATGGATAATCAGATCTTCGGGATATCCCAGTTTTTTCAGAACGCCTCTCATCTTGTTTACAACCATCTCATTGGTTTTAATACTCCTGGGATGGGGTGCCAGGATGATGGCGTTTCTTCCCTTCAGGGCGCTCATGGCTTTGAGCACAGGGGTAGCTTCGTTATTGGTGGTAGGAACCATGGCTCCGATAACACCCACGGGCTTGGCGATTTTGATCAGACCCAGCTCTGTATTTTCTTCAATGATTCCGGCAGATTTTTTGCCTTTCATATCGAACCAGCCGGCCCGAACCTTGTTCATCATTTTGGCATGTTTGCTGGCGAAAAGCCCCATTCTGGACTCTTCCACCGCCAGAGTAGCCAACTCGGTCACAAAAGGTTCCTGTACGGTGACCCATGCGATGGTTTCGCATATTTCATCTACTTTTTCCTGGGAAAGGAACTCTATTTCAGCCTGGGCTTTTCTGGCCCGGGCCACTAATCCACTAACATAATCTGACATTCAGTTTCTCCTATCGATGCTTAGCACGGTATTTTGTAAAAATCCTGATGGGCAGTGACAAACGGGGCTTCTTTTTTCAGCCCCGCCTACCACTCACGTCGTTTAAAAGAGCCGAACTTATGCGTCGGGATTGGGGATCATCAGATCCCTGACAACTGCAAGCAGCTCTGCGTAACCGGCGAGGAATCCTCTCAGGGTTCTGGCAACAGCACCGTAGCTGTCGAACTCTTCAGGAGTCATTCCATCGGGCTCGTATGCTCTGATAAAATCAGGATAGGTTTTCAGTTCTTCCATGATTGCAGGATCAACAGGGTTATCAATGGTTATTTTGGGGTCAATATCGCTGGCGTTAAACTTTTTCTGCCATCCGCTGGGAATTGTCTGAACAATACCATCACCGATCAGCTCGGACCAGTGCAGATGATTTCTGTAGGCAGCAGAAAGGAGTCTCGTTCTGTATCCTCTTTCCTTAAAAATCCTGTAGGCATTTTTGAAAACAGCAACACCTGCCCAGTCCAGAGCACCGGGAGTGGGGATTCTTTTTTCTTTGTTGGCAATAACTTTCAGCCAGTCATCCATACGGCCTACCATCAGGGTACAAACAGGAGTCATATGAGAGATATCCTTGCCTTCAGCTTCTCTTCTTTTCAGTCCTCTTTCAACGGCTTCAGCAACCTGAACAGCCTGAGGACAGGTAAAACTTACGGTTGCATTGATGTTAACGCCATTATAGGTGGCTTCTTCGAAAGCTTTGATACCCGCTGCCGTGGTAGGCATTTTTACCATCATATTGTCAGCCAGTTTGTTAAAACCGATAGCCTGTTTTGCCATGGCATCAGCATCTCTGTACAGCTGGGCATTGGTCTGAATGGAGATACGCCCTTTCTTTCCTTTGGTTTCGTCAAATACGGGTTTCAGGATTTCTGCACCTTTCACAGCCATCTCTTCAATCAGTTTCCAGGAGATTTCCACTTCTGAAGCGGTAGGCATCTCCTTGATCAGCTCCAGGATTCTGTCTTTCCACAGATGCATTTCCTGTTTCAGTACATTCAGTACAATAACAGGGTTGGTTGTGGCACCGGTAGCACCGTGGCTTACCGCGTAGTTCAGCTCTTCAATGGAACAGGAATCGTTCCATACTTCAACGTCGCAAAGATTGACGGTTTTTTTCATCGGACTCATTTCACTCATTTCTAAAACTCCTGATAAAATATGATATTCAATTAGCAAATATTCTTCTTAATGTCTAATTGTATGATAATAGGACTATTTGATTTTGTAAAGTTTTTTTTACAGGAATTTTCATAAAAATCCTGCTAATCTGCGGAACTTTAAAAAGAGTGAAAAATGAGGCGGATTCTCTGCCCCGATACACGATGAAAAATCATTCCCTCCAGGTCTGCTCCCTTGATGCACACCCTTTCAATTGATAGTGTTCAGGAGCCCTGTATCCATTTTTCACAGATTTGATTACTTTACCGGGAATGCTTATAATTGAAGGGGTTCAGGGCTTAATGAAAAGAATTAAAATTGATACCACAACCATACCCATTCTTACATTTCAGAAATCCATATATGGATACGCCATAGCAGCAACTGTTCTGCTGGGAGTATCCACAGCGCTCTTTTCCGGCTCCCTCTGGGTATTTATGGAAAGCCTCCTGTTGACCCTGGGTTTTGCCCTTGCCCATACTCTGGCAGGAAAGGCAAGGGATTTCAAAGCTCTGGCGGCCGGTGTGATTACCCTGCTGCTTGATGTATTTCTGGGTCTTCTGAATTTCGGGCTGGAATACGGTATCCAGTACTACCTATTGACAATGTGCGCTCTTCTGGCAGCCAGCCCGAAACTCAACAAATCGTTTCTGACCGGTTTCAGCGCCTCTATATTTGCTCTTTTTGTCTATGCTCTTATAGCATTCCGGAAAATTCCTCCCCTCTATCCCCTGAACGGTACGGTTCTTTATATCTACTTCAATATCAATATGGTTTCGGCTTTCAGCGTTATTATTATCAGTCTCTGGATGTATACCACCGAAATGATCAATGCCCAGAACAGGATTTCCGACTACCATGACGAGATCTATCACATTGCCCATACCGATTCCCTTACGGGCCTGGCAAACAGAAAAGCGATCCAGGAACAGCTGGAATACCTTTATAAAAAAACCCGGGCATCAGATGACCATCTTGTAGCCGGTTTGCTGGACGTAGACAACTTTAAACAGGTCAATGATACCTACGGACATCACTGCGGAGATGAAGCGCTGAAAATCATTGCCCGGAATCTCCAGAACAATTTGCGTCAGGGAGACTATGTCGGCAGATGGGGCGGTGAGGAATTCCTGATAGTGATCAGAACTCATGACCCGGAAGCGGCAGAAAAAACCTTTGAGCGGATCAGGCAGTCCATAGACAAGGCTCCTTTTCTGTGGGAAGGCAAATCCATACCTTTGAGCATCACAATCGGCTGTACCGGGATTTCCGATAAAGATACCACGGATACTGCGATTTCCCGGGCAGACAGGTTTCTTTATGAAGGAAAGAAAACAGGAAAAAACAAAGTTGTTTCCGACATATCCCATCTGACAGCCTGAGTCATTATTTATCAAGACCAGATATAACTGAGAACCTCTTCTCTCAATTTAACAAATTCGGGAAGGGACTTTACCTTACGGCTGTCCATGTCGGGATATTCGGTACTGAAGGGGGTTTTCACCACTTTCAGAATTTGTCCGGGCAGACGGGACATAACATAAACTTCCGTGGAGAGATAGATTGCCTCTTCCACACTATGGGTAATGAGAAGAACCGTTTTATGGGTTTCCCTCCAGATTTTCAGAAGCTCCTCCTGCATATGCTCCCTGGTAAGGACATCCAGGGCTCCGAAAGGCTCATCCATCAGGAGAATTTCCGGATCATTCGCCAGAATCCTGGCAATGGCCACCCTCTGCCTCATCCCCCCGGAAAGCTCATAGCAGCGCATATGAGCAAAATCCTGCAGTTTCACTCTTTTCAGGTTCTCTTCGACGATAATCTTCCGTTTCTGCTTGTCTACCCCGTTTACCTTCAGACCGAAAGCGACATTCTGTTCAATATTAAGCCAGGGATACAGGGCGGGTTTCTGAAAAACCACGCCCCGGTTTCTGCTTGGACCTTTCAGAGGCCCCTCTTTATCGTAGATGGTTCCCCGGGTAGGAGCCAAAAATCCGCCAATTACATTTAAAAGTGTGGATTTTCCGCAACCCGAAGGGCCTACAATGGTAATAAAGTCCCCCCTGCCGACATTCATGGATACATCTTTCACGGCGGCAAGAGTGCCTTGCTTTGTATTAAAATCTACAGAGATATCTCTCAGTTCAAGCAGCGTATTCAACCCTTACTTCTCCAGAGCCAGTTCAATATATTCGGGATGAAGAGCCTGTTTGAAAACATCAACATCAGGTGCGGACTTGATGGTTTTCTGTTCCACCAGAAAGTCAGCTGTGGCTTTCAGAACCCCTGCCAGATCGCCGATATTTCCCTCTTTCCCCATGTAAGAGGGGCTCAGCTGCTCTTCCCCGGTAAGCAGCACCAGGCTGCTCATCTGACGGAGGGCTTCCTCCCGGGGAATATCAAACTGATTGCTCACAGCCTGAGCAGCCGCATCCCTGTCAGTATTATACAGTTCTACAGCTTTGATCTCGGCAGCCAGATACTGCACTACCAGGTCCGGGTATTTCTCGGCAAATCCTTTTCTGACCACTGTGATATCACCAGTCAGATAACCGGCTTCCGCCAGTTTCCGTGAGTAGATAAGAACTTCTCCGCCTGCTTCCAGCATTTTGGCCAGGGTGGGTTCCCAGATAAAACTGCCGTCGATATCCCCCCTGTGCCAGGCGGCCAGAGCATCAGGTGGCTGCATATCAAAGATCTCGACACTCTCGGGATCAATCCCCTCCAGTTCCATGGCGGCAAGCAGGTGATAGTGGGTGGTTGCTCCATAGGGAACAGCAATCCTTTTACCAACCAGATCCTTCAGTTCTTTGATCCCGGCTTCCTCTTTGACAACCAGAGCTTCATTATCTCCGATAATATCATGAATCCATATCACATCAAAAGGAACGGAATTGGCAATACCCGCTGCGACACCGCTGCTTCCGGAAAGACCGATATCGATGCTTCCCGCAGCCAGTCCCGTATTCAGTTCCGAACCGGAGTTGATCTGTACCCACTCCACGGGAATACCTGCAGCCTCTTCCAGCCAGCCGTAATCTTTGGATATGATCTGGCCGTTGGGGATGGCCTGAAACCCTATCACAATTTTATCAGGCATGCCTGAGTCATCGGACTTACCCGATGCAAAAGTCCCGTTCAGGGAAAAGCACATTATCAATATGATAAAAAGTGTACTCTTCAATTTCATCTATATACTCCTTAACACTCTTTCCCGTTCCAGGGAATAATTAATTTTTCTGCAGCTCTTATGAGCCTGTCCAATATGATTCCTGTGACTCCCATCACAATAATTCCCATAAACATAACATCCCCCCTCAGGAATTTCCCTGCATCCAGAACCATCCAGCCGATACCCGAAGTAGCAGCTACAATTTCTGAAGAAACCAGGGTGGTATAGGTAAACCCTATACTGACCCTCATACCGGTAAATATGCCGGGAAGACAGGAGGGAAAAATCACATGACGGAAAATATAGGCTTTTCCCGCTCCCAAAGACTGGGCAGTATGAATTTTTTCCTGGGATACCGAAGCCACAGCCGCCATGGCGCTGATAGACAGGGGAGGAAATGCTGCCAGAAACAACAGTGTGATCTTTGATTCATTCCCGATTCCCAGCCAGATCACCAGAATGGTATAGTAGGCCAGAGGCGGCAAGGGACGGTAGAATTCCACGATGGGATCGAAAAAAGCTTTCACTTTCCAGTTATATCCCATCATCATCCCCAGGGGGATGGCAATAATACAGGCAAAAAGAAACCCCGAAAGAACCCGGAAAAGGCTGTCACCCAGATGCTGAAGAAGAGTCCCCCCTCTGTATCCCGTCACTGCGATCTCCCTAAAGGCATCAAGCACGCTGGAAGGAGGCGGAATAAAATATTCAGGAAAAATTTTCAGGGCAGCTATGATCGTCCAGAGAAGGAAAATGCCTGAAACACAGGCTGCTGATATGAGAAGTTCTTTTATTTTTCTTTTTACGTATGTATTCATTGCCGTCAAGTATAGAGAAAAGGGACAGCACAAACAAATGTTCTTTCGATTATCTGTGCTGTCCCGTATCAGTATGCATCAATAAAAAATCAGTTAACGCACCATTTGCTCGTGGTTTTGGCAACCCGGTTTCCCGCAATACCTCCGAGGATCAGAAAAACCAGGAAGATCCAGCCGGAAAGGGAAAAATTGGCGATAGGTGTATAGAGGGCTCCCACATTACATCCATTGGCAAGCCTTGTGCCGAATCCCATGAACAATCCCCCCATGGCAAAAAGGATGAGTTCCTTTGGCCTAACCTTTATTTCTGAGAAAAAAGTCGCTTTGAATGATCCCGCAAGAAGCAGGGTGATCAGGGTTCCCAGAACAATCCCGATATTCTGAACAGAAACCGGATTGGCAAAAATGGACATATCAAAGAAACCTGCCGGATAATGGGTAAATGCTGCCAGGGTCTCAGAGGAGACACCAAAAAGCATCAGAAGCTTCCCAAACCAGAATCCGTAAATAGTGGAAGCCCCCCAGCCGGCTTTTGTGATACCCAGAAGCATGATAAAAACCATACCGATCACAAGAGCACCGGTGCTCATTTTCCAGGGTCTGACAAAAAGGATCTCGTAGGTTCTTTTGCTGAACAGCTTGAAAGGAATATCCGCATCCCCTTCAATAATCTTTTCCTGTTCGATCTCCGAGCCTACACCGGTAAAAGTCCCTTTTGCTTTCTGGGCATCCTCAAAGCGTTTGGCCAGGTAGGCGAACACTGCTGCCAGCAGCGCTGTCAGAAGAATGGCGCCCAGGTAACCGCTCAGTTTATCCCACATGAACAGATCGGGAAAAAAGACGCCTCCCCCCAGCTGCTCGCCCGTTACGGATGAGATCCAGGAATCTTTGACCCAAGATGCGGTTTTCTGAACGGGAAACCCGATAAACACACCGAAGGCAAAAAACAGCAGGGTGGTCAGGGCTCTGGGAAGACCGGTAACAAGGTCAGTAAGAACACCCGAGGCACAGCAGGAAGAGAAAGTCATGCCGAAACCAAAAAAAAGACCTCCCAGGATTACACCCAGGTTAATGGGATTGATCCACAGATTGTAGGTGGTAGGATCCTTTCCATAAAGAAGGGCGATGGAAACAGCAGCTGTTCCCAGGAACATCCACATAAGCACTCTCATCAGTTTGGAAGAACCGGTTCTGTATGCCCGGTTAACACTCCCCGCAAAACCCATAAATCCCCTGGTCAGGGCATAACCGAAACCTATACCCGCCAGAAGCCGGAAATAGAGCATCTGGGTTCCCAGAAACGCTTCTCCAAAAATCAGGATCAGAAGGACAATAACAAATCCAACAACATTTTCAATTTTATTATTCATTCTTTTTCGTTCCTTAGTCGAAATTATAGTCTGTCAGGATCGGTTCTCTGCCGGTAACCTTATCCTGGTAATATTCATTGAAAGAAACACCCATAAAACCGCCGGAAATATTGTAGACATTCTTAAAACCGAGGTTCTGAAGCGCCAGTACCGCATTGTAGCTTCTCTGACCGCTTCGGCAGTGGAGGTAGATATTCCTGTCTCTGGGGAACTCATCAATTCTGTCCCTCAGCTGGCTGAGAGGAATGTTTTTTGCTCCCTTGAGATGAGACTGTTCATATTCATACTCTTCCCTGACATCAAAAATGGCAGCTCCGGATTCTACCAGCTCCCTGACTTCATAGGCATGAACCTGCTTAAAATCATCCCGCATCAGGTTGGTTGCTACATAACCGGCAAAGTTCACAACATCCTTGGCTGTACCGAAGGGAGGAGCATAACAGAGCTCCAGGTCTTTCAGGTCCCTGATGGTTCCGCCGAATTTTATAACCGTGGCAATAACATCGATTCTTTTGTCCACATTTCCTTTTCCGATAGCCTGGGCCCCCAGGATTCTTCCTGTGGGCACTTCATAAACCAGTTTGAAGTGCATGCTTCTGCTGGAAGGCATAAGACCCACTTTATCTCCAGGGATGATCCTTACGCAATCGAAATCAATATTGAGATTGGAGTTTCTGATAAAACCACCGGTCAGGCCGGTAGAAGCGGCATTGTAATCAAAGACTTTCAGAATGGAAGTACCGATATAACCTCTGTTGTCAATACACATCCCGTTGATATGGTCGGCAACACCCCTTGCCTGTTTCTGGGCAGGACCGGCCAGAGGAAGCTTGAAGTAGTCGTTGAACAGATAGCTGTACACTTCGATGGCGTCACCGACAGCGTAGATATCCTTGTCAATGGTTCTGAAATTCTGATCCACTTTCATGGCGCCGGTTTTACCGATTTCCAGACCAGACTGTTTTGCAAGATCTGTTTCGGGAGACACGCCGATAGCCAGTACAACAACATCGGCTTCCACTTTTCTGCCCGAGCCGAGAACAATGGTATTCTCTTCAAAAGAGCTGACTTTATCATCCAGAATAAGATTCACACCCTGGTCGTAAAGCTCTTTATGAAGAATCTGAACCATATCGATATCCAGGATTCTCAGAATCTGGGGCATAGCCTCAACCAGGGTAACGTTGTATCCGGCCTCTTTGAGGTTTTCCACGGTTTCCACTCCGATGAAACCACCGCCGATAACCGAAATATTCTTTACGTTGTCGGCTTTTACAGCATCTGCCAGTTTGGCTATATCCACAACATTTCTGATTGTGTAGGTTTTTACCTTTTCAATGCCGGGAATGGGAGGAACAATGGGTTTTCCGCCGGGAGAGAGGATCAGCTTGTCATAGGACTCTCTGTATTCTTCTCCGGAAGCCAGTTTTTTTACAACCACTTCCCTGGCTTCTCTATCGATAGCCACGACTTCGTTTTCGGTTCTCACTTCAATATTGTACTGAGTCTTGAACAGTTCGGGATTCATAAGAACCAGATCTTCGGAATTCTCGATCAGTCCACTGAGATGGTAGGGAAGACAGCAGTTGGAAAACGAGACATGAGGCCCTTTTTCAAACACAATAATCTGATCTTCCTCACTGTGTCTTCTCAACCTTGCTGCTGCGGATGCTCCGCCGGCTACGCCGCCCACTACCAGTATTTTTTTTGACATAGAATTACTCCTCCATTATTCCTGCATACCTTTTTATGAATATAGAACAATTATATATATTATTATCTATAACAATTTATTGTATTCATAGAAAATCCGGAAAATCAAGAGAAAATCCCAAAAAAGTTGCTATAGCATGTAAATTCTTTATTTTTTTCAGGATCATGAATTACTACCATTTTACTACCATTAGTTTCTCTGAATAAGTAACCCTTTTCTTTGTTGACATCTTTGAAAAATAGATGCTAATTATTATATATAATTCAAGTTTAAAAAAGGAAAACCATCTATGAAAACCAGCAAAGCATCTGCTTTTTTTGCACTAACTTTTCTTCTCTTTGCCGCCTTTTCCTGTACATTAACAGACTATGCAGACTCGGACACCCTGATTGTCTCAGCCAGGGAAGCGGTGAAAAAAATCGAAGAAGGATACATCCTTCTGGATGCCCAGAAGGCTACATCCTATGGGAAAAGACACATTGAAGGAGCTGTTAATATCGAGAGAAAAGCTATCATGATCAAGGAACCGGTAGCCAATTCTCTTGCTACAGCGGAAATTGTCTCACAAGCGGCAGAAGCAGCAGGTTTAACAGAATCGTCGAATATCCTGATCTACGATGACAACAACAATATGGACGCCACCAGACTGTACTGGACACTGAAGATATGGGGGCATGAAGGAGATATCAGAGTTGTTTCCGGGGGATTCAAAGCGCTTCAGGCTGCAGGTCTTGCCATCACAGATCAGGCGGCTCCTGTTCGGAAAACAACTTATCATGCCAAAGCTCTTAACAAGTCCATGATTGCTACCAAGGAAGAGATTCTGGCATTACTGGATAATCCCTCACCCGATACTATCCTGATCGACGTAAGAACCGATGAGGAATACAATGCCGGTTCGATCCCCGGTTCGATCCACATAAACCATGAGAGAAATATGTTTATAAATGACGAGAAAGGATCCACATTCCGGCCCGTTTCCCATATAAGAGTGCTCTATAAAGAGCTGGGAATTATGCCCGAGGATGAAATCATTATGTACTGCAAAAGCTCAGTGAGAGCCGCCAACACCTATGCCGCTTTGTATAATGCGGGTTACCGCAATTTGAAGATATACGATGGCGCCTGGCTGGAGTGGAGTTCTGAAAAGCTTCCTGTATTTAAAACAGAAGTGAAAGCCCAGACTTCCACATCACAAACTGACAACTCCTAAAGATTCATCCCTGCAGGATTATCATGGCCCTCCAGCTCTCTGGCGGGCCTTTTTTGGGGATTGAGACCTCCCCGTCCCCAGTAACCACCCAGTCTCTCTCAGCCTTATTATTATACTATTGTTTATTTTTAATTCATACACATTTAATAGGGAATATTTTATCGAAACCTATATATTATTACATAACAATATTTTACAATAATATATATTTTTTTATATATTAATTTATATTATTCATATGTTTATTATATTGTTTTTTTGCCGAATTTGGTTGACATGGCATCTATTTCAAGTATAAGGTTTAGTTGAGCAATATATAAAAAAATATTCAATCAATGTATTAAGAAAATTCAGTACCGGGAGACGGGATCTCATCTTCCTGTGAACTGATTTTTTTTTAAGACCCGAATGGATAAATCTTTATCCATCAAAAGAACTGGAAACTGCTATTTGAGAAGGAGAAAAAAATGAAAAAATTACTACGCATTCTGATGATGGCTCTTCTGGCCCTCACAGTTATGACAGGCTGTCAGAAAAAAACTGAGACCGCTGCAGCCGAGACCAAAGAAACAGCGACAGTTGCTACAGCCGCTGTAAACCCTGTAGAAGCAGCTGCTGCTGACTACTTTATCAACTTCCCCGGTAATAGAATGATTACAGCCGAAGACATCTTTAAAAAGATGGATGCAGGGGAAGATCTTTTTCTGCTGGATATCAGAAAACCTTCCGACTACGAAGCAGGCCACCTGAAAGGTGCTGTCAATGCAGCCTGGGGCTCTCCCGCTCTGGCAGATGCTCTGAACTGGCTTCCGGATGATCAGACTATCTATGTTAACTGTGTTTCCGGACAGACTGCCGGTCAGACAATTGCTGTTCTTAATACTGCCGGTTTTGATGCTGTATCCATCAGATATGGATACAAACTGGGTATTGCAAAAACAGAAGGTTATGAAAATTATATTGAAACAGCTGCAAATCCCGCTCCCGAACCCTCAGGAGTCGTTCTTGATCCTGCGCTGAAAGCTGCTGCTGAGGATTATTTCAATTCCATTCCCGAAAACGGAAGCAATATTATTGCTGCAGCCAAAATGAAAGAACTGGTAGATACCGAAGAGGGATTGACCATTGTTTCTGTCAGACAGCCCAAAGACTACGAAGCCGGTCATATCCAGGGTGCCATTAATATTCCCTGGGGTGCAGGTATGCAGGAAGCCTTTGCGGATCTTCCCAGAGATGAAAAAGTTTATGTTTACTGCTACTCAGGACAGACTGCCGGTCAGACTGTTGGTATTATGAGACTGATGGGTATCGATGCGGTTTCCATCAAAAGCGGTATGGGAACTGCCGGTACCGGCGGATCCGGTTGGGCTAACGAAGGTTTCGAAACCGTAATGTAAGTTCCCTTTCCCTTCGGCTCCGCTTCAGGGAGAACCGGAGGGGTTGAAACGGGGCTGAGGGCGTTAACACGCCCCTCCCTTTTATCCCCTTTCCCCCTTCAGCAGATTCGGCTCTGTTTACCGCGAGTTTGCACCGGGACCGGAGAGGGGTTTTTTTTATAAAAAATGCTTTTTCGCAACCGATATCACTTCCATTCCCGGAATCTCCTGGTTATATACCTTTTTGTCTGGTTTCTTGCAAATCTGTTTTTCCTGACAGACTTTCCCTTTATGCATACAGATGAACCCTGGCTGAGCGGATTGACCAGAAATATGCTGGAGACAGGCAGGCTGGATGCAACCGAGCCTTTCTATGATCTTTATGAACGGCATCCTCATGCTGTCAAAGTGATCTATCATCTTTTCCAGATGCTCTTTATAAAATTATTCGGTTACTCCCTTTTCTCGGTCAGGCTTCTTTCCCTGACTGCCGGACTAGGGGCCCTTATCCTTTTTTACAGCCTGATTCTCTCCCTTTCTGAAAACAGATCAGACCATCTGGCTCTTTTTGCCACCGTATGGTTATCTGTGGACATTCAGTTTATCTACGCAGCCCATACAGCCAGGCAGGAAATGATGCTGATTATGATTATGCTCCTGTCTCTGTTTCTGCTGGCCGGCGGGAAAGATACATCAGGCTCGGCAGCTTCCGGAGCCATATCAGGTTTGGCTGCCGGTCTTCATCCCAATGCGTTCATTACCGCATTTCCTGCCGGACTGGTTCTTTTACTCCTGATACTTCAGAAAAAGCGTTCTGTTCTACAGGGGATCCTGTTTATACTCTGCTGTGCAGGAGGAGCCGGACTGTTTGCCGCCCTGAGTTTCCGGTTTAATCCGCATTTTATCCATGACTATCTGGCTTATGGAGAACCCCTGGGAGTAACCGAGCCGGCTGATTTAAAGATTCTCCGCTGGCCTCAGTTCCACAGGAAGATCTACAGCCGCCTTTCCGGGACCTACTATCTGCCGGATGTCAGATGGCAGTACTGGACCTGGCCTCTCCTCTTACTGGGGGTTCGGCTGCTCAAAAAGCCCCATAGATCTACGGTTTTCAGCTTTACAGAAACCCCTGGCCTTCCGCAGATTTATCTTTGTGGTTTGGCGGGAGTAAATCTCGGTATTCTGCTGATCGGAAAGTTCAGTCCCCCTTCTGTGGTATTCCTGACACCCTTCTATTATCTGACCGCCTATACTTTCTCAATGAATCTGAAAGAGACAAGCGGAAGAAAAAGCCTCATTCTGCCCTTTGCTCTGTTTGCGGGGACTCTCCTTTTTTCCTCTGAGAATATCAGGGAAGAGCTGCACAGAGGCCGTGAAAGCTACAGAGAGTTCACCTCAAAGGTAAAACAGTATCTGCCGGATGAAAAAGTGGTACTCGGAAGTTTGGCCCTGGAGTATCTTCTGGAAAACGGACACCTGTATGAATGGCGAAATCTGTCGGAATTGCCGCCCTGGAAGGAGAAAACAGAGAAATCCCCTGTGGAAATCTATATCCGGCAGAGAAAAATTGATTATATTATCATCCCCGATGAGATAGCATTTATTTACCGGAACCGCCCGGTATGGAATGTCCTTTATGGAAACACAGCCTACTGGTACCCTCAGATGGAGCAGTTTCTGAAACAGCATTGTGAGCTTGCCGGAGAGTTTGACAGCCCCGGATACGGAGTGAGAATTGCAGCCTACCGCTACCGGAAACCCTGGCCTGTAAAAGTCTACAAGGTTCTCTCGGAGGAAGACAGATAAGAAAAAAAGCGGGATTCCTCTTTCAGAAACTCCTCTTTTTGTCTGACTCTCGGCCTGGGAAGAGAGTTGTGATAGAGAACCGGAGGCTTCCCGGAACCTGAAAAAAGAAGGATTCTGTCAGACAGAATCAGAGCTTCCGCAATATCATGAGTGACAAAAAGGATTGTGGTTTTTCTCTCTTTCCAGAGGGAAAGCAGAAGATTCTGCAGACCTTGCCGGGATGGGGCATCCAGGCTTACGAAAGGCTCGTCCATAAACAGGAGATCCGGCCTGGCATAAAGGCCCCGGGCCAGGGCACAGCGTTGCTTCATCCCTCCCGAAAGCTGGGAAGGGTAGAAATTCCTGTATTCCCATAAACCGGTTTCCTCCAGAACGTTCCGGCAGGACGTACCATCAGATTTTTTAAGCAGGCTCCTGCGGAGGGGAAACTCCACATTCTGGGCAACCGTCAGCCAGGGAAGCAGCTGGGAAGGATCCTGAAAAATCATCTGCCCCTTTTTAAAAGGTCCCGTCACAGCCCTGTCCGCATAGAAAACCTGCCCCTTCTGAGGCCGTACAAACCCGGCCAGCAGTTTTAGGAGGGTTGTTTTACCACAGCCCGAAGGCCCCAGAAAACAGAGAATTTCCCCTTCCGGTACTGTCAGGTCCATTTCCTGAAACAGGGGAAGCTCCCTCTCCTTTTCCGGAAAATAGGAGAATGAAAGTTTTTCAGTACGAAGAAGGTTCATTCAGTACGCCCCCATCGGCGGTTTTTATTATTTTCCAGCCTTTTAAAAAGAAGATTTTCCACGAGTACGCCGATCACCATGAGAATCAGTATTCCGCTATACAGCCCGGGAGTATCCATAAAGATTCTCTTGTTATAGATATACCATCCCAGCCCCCCGGTATTCCCGATGGTTCCAAACAGCATTTCCGCGGCAATGACAGCCCGCCAGGCCCGGGCCCAACTGATCTTTAATCCAGCCAGGAAGGAAGGATAGGCTCCGGGGAGGAGGATATGGATAAAATAATCTGTCCGGCCGAGCTGATTGTTCCTGGCCAGATCCTGCCAGAGCGGAGAAATTTCACGGAAACCGCTTTTCATATTGATATAAAACGGCCAGAGCACAGAATGGAAAACAATGAGGACAATAATATGCGTTCCCAGACCTGTCCAGAGAATCAGCAGCGGCAGAAGCGCTATTCCCGGCAGGGGATGGGCCAAAGAAGAGAAGAAGTCCCAGAGCCTCTCTGTGCGGACAGAGTACACAGCCGTAACTGCCATGAAAAAAGCCAGAGCCAATGCAGGAAGAAGTGCGAGTACAATCATTTTCAATGAGAAAATGAGACTGCCCGGCAGTTCCCCTGTCAGGATATCCCGCCCGGTCTGAGCAAGCACGTCCCCGGGGGAGGGAAAAACCAGGGGGTGAAAAAGTCCGACCCGGGAGATCCCCCACCAGAGGAGAAAAAAACCGGCAGCCCATAGGGTTCGGCTTAAACTCTTCAAAAGAAAAGCTCCTCTGCTGAACTGAGGTTCTGTATCTGTCCGCTCCGGATCATAAAAGAAAGAAAACCTTCCACCCCCCGGACCTCTGTTTCATACACCATCCCTGACCTGGAAAGGTAGTCTTCCAGAACAGTCCGGTCCAGTCCGTAGGCCTCTTCAAGGATCAAGGCGCTCTCCCGGGGATTCTCATTGAGAAATTCGACAGCCTGATTCACTGCTGTCAAATAATCTTCATAGAGGGCCGGGTGATTCTTTTGAAAATCTTCGGTCACCATCCCTATGATAAACGTAAAGGCGCCGCCAAAAGCCTCTTCTCCGCTGAGGAAAAGAGAGAACCCCGGCTGATCCAGTTCCTGGAAAAGATAGGGAGGAGAAGTAAAATGCCCCTGTACCGCACCGCTTAACAGAGCGTTCATTCCATCGGGATGCTTCATGGAGACAAGAGAGCTGTCCAGGAGTGCCGGATCACCCGCTTCCCGGTCCAGTGCCATGGTTAAAAGGATGTGCTGAATACTCCCCGGCTGGGGCAGTGCGATTCTGGAAGAACCGGTCAGGTCCTCCCAGGATGACACGGATTCTGAGGCCACAAGGCCTAAAGGAGCCCGGGAAAGGCCGGTGGCGATTTTCCAGGGCATATTTTTGTCCCGGCCGATCAGAAAAGGCGGTATTCCCATAAACCCCGCATCTACCTGACCGGCCAGTACAGCTTCCCGGATAGCCGCAGTATTGGCCAGCTTGACCCACTGAACCTCCGCAGAGGGATTCAGCTCTTCCAGAAATCCCCTGGCTTTCATGATTTGAAGCGGCGCATAGGCCAGGCCATACTGTTCGGCAATGGTAATGGAAGGCTCCCGGGTATTTTTTTCACAGGAAGTCAAAAGGAGTGAGGCAGCTAAAAAGCTCAGGGTAAAAAAAACCATTCTATACATTCGAATCATCGGGAAAAAGCATACTCCGGTCAAACTGAATCATCTCCTGGTTATTTTCATCCCTGATGCTCAGTTCGCTGTAGGCATCCTGAACCCTCTGGTTCAATTGCGCAGGATTTTTTCCTGCGGCGATGAAATATCCGGCCCGCTGGGTGGAGTTTTCCCGGGAGAAAACCCTGACTCCCCGGTTCAGCAGAAAGCTTCCGCCCAGAATTCCCTCCATGGTAAGTACCTTCTCCATCCCGCTCTGTGAGCGAATAATCCCGGGACGGCAGAAAAACATCTGCAGCGAAAGGAATTTCCCCTGCCTCTGCTTTTCCAAACCTATGAGACAGTCCGTATTATACCCCTCCCCTGCGGTCATTTCAATCATAAGGTCTCTTAAGGGGACCCCGCAGAGCCAGGGCAAAAACTCATCCTCATAGGCGCCTCCCAGACGGCAGGCGATCTCATTGACTCTGTACCCGGAGGAACCATAAAGGATCTGAAAATAGAGGGGACCTTTTTTCAAACCGATCATATCCGTGAGCCTTGCGGTCAGAGATTCCAGGGTGTTCCAGTCATGATGCCTGACCGATGGATAACGATGGGACGGGCAGACCCCCAGATGCGGTCCGTTGTCGATAGTTACCCGGTCGGTTATCGAAAGGATGCGGGGGGAACCCTCTTCCGCCCAGCCGCTGACGGTCAGTTCTGCCGAGTGAGAATAGTACTCCTCTGCCAGGATTTCATCTTCCCGGGAAAAAGAGAGGACATGGTCCATAGACATCCGGATTTCTTCCGGACTGTCCACTTTCAATACCCCCCGCTGTCCCTGACTGTCCAGTGGTTTGATAACCAGAGGAAATCTGAGTCCTTCCAGCGCCCTCTCCCGGAACCCTTTTTTCAGGAAGGTAAAAGGCATCGTCGGGATACCCGCTTTGGCCATAGCCTGTTTCATCACCTTTTTATTTGTCACCATCAGGGCCTGGGGAACTGTGAGAAAATAGGGCAAACCCAGCTTTCGGGAAACTTTGGCTGCGGTGAGCACTGGCTGATCGGTACCGGCGGTCATAAGAGCCTGGGAACCAAATTTCCGGGCATCTTCCTCCACAGCCTTTTCATCAAAACTGGAGGCACGGGAAACATAATCTGCCGCTGCGAAACCGGGGGCTCCGGGATCCCTGTCCGAAACGACGATCCGGTATCCCATCTGTTTTGCCCGGCGGATTATTCCTGTCTGCGCCGGCCCTCCTCCCAGCATATGGAGAATCACAGGATCTCTCCTATGTGAAAGGGTTTCCTTTTTTTTCTGCAAAAAGATCTGAAAGGTCCATAATGGAGAAACAGCTTGAGGAAGACCGAAAACCTCCGGAAAAAAGAGAAACGGCTCCCGGGGATTAAAAGGACCGGATCGGGATGGTAACGGTAGGAATAGGCTGAGGGAGAAGGCCGGCTGCGGAATATCAGGGCTGAAACATAGACAAAATCCCCCTGGACCCGGGAGAACCTGTCGACCATTTCCCGGGTCAGACAGCGGTAGCTTCCTATTTCCACACTACCGGGCTTTCCACAGAAAAGGGTAAAAAAAAGACCTGTCAGTGCCGTCCCCCACCGCAGGATCCGGTTTCTGTGGGGATCGCGGTTAACCGCGTAAACCACATCATATCCGCTTTTCAGGATTTTCAGGAGAACAGGGATCTCCCGTACCGGGTGCTGGCCGTCATCATCCATGGTAATAAGATATCGCCCGGATGAGGAGACCAGTCCACAGAAAAGAGCGTTCTGCTGGCCGCGGTTTTCCCGAAGCCTGCACCCTCGGATGCGCCGGTTGCTCCGATGGAGCTCCCGGATTGCGGCAAAACTGCCGTCATCAGAGCCGTCATCCACAAAAAATATCTCCCAGTCCATATCCGTATCATCCAGGACAGGAGAGAGAGAGGCCACCAGGTCTGCCAGTCCGGTGCGGCCGTTATAGACAGGAATGACTACACTCAGATCGACCAGACAGTTATCCCTCCGGCTATCAGAAGAAGTCCCGCAAGATGCAGGGATGACCCTTTTTCGTGAAGAATGAACCTGGAAAGGAAATAGACAAAAAAGTAGCTGATCCCGTTCAAACCGTAAACCGAACTGAGTCCCAGTAAGCTCAGGGCTTTCAGGTAAACCAGAGGGGCCGCCAGCGCCAGAAGCAGCCCCATAAGGACTTTCGGTTTCAGCATGAGAGAGAAAAGAGATCTGAATGAGAGTGTAAAGCCTGCAGCGTCAAGTCCCAGCTTTAAGAGAACCTGCCCGCCTGCTGTCATTCCGGCCATCAGCGTCATCAGTCCCAGAGCCTTCAGAAAAGGGGCGCTCACAGGGCGCGCACCTTCTGTTCTCCGTAACCGAACAGGGTAATTCCCGCCAGGATCAGAAGCCCTCCCGGAACATATCCGGCTTTAAAAGGGTTCTGTAGAAAATACCGGGAGAGAACAGGAATAATCAGATATCCCAGGCTGGACAAGGCATAGGCGTAAGAGAGAGGCATATCTTTTATAATAAACAGCCAGAGCCCTCCCCGCAGGAGAAAGCAGGCATAAAGGATTCCCGTATAGAAAAGTTTGGCAGGCTGATCAGATCGGGCAGCAGCGGCAGCGGCAAACTGCCCTCCCCACTGGAAGAGAAAGAAAAGGAGAAAAAACAGGGGAATAGCAACGGGATTTTTCCTGACCATAACAGGCCTACAGGATAGTCTCAATCAGGGAAACAGTCCAGTAGGAAAATAACGGCGTACCCACGATCCGGGAAGGGTACTCAAAGGGATAATATAGCCTATATTCTCCCCCCCTTCCTCAATAACAAAAGAGGGAATTCCCAAAAGTCTGAAATGTTCATCTGTCGCGGCGCCCCCGGAGTTACCGCTGCTTATTTTGGCATCGGTTTTCAGAACGATTCTGTTTTCAACCCTTTCCCCGCCAGAGAGGATTCCCCGGGAGAGGTTCAAGGTAGCACGGGATCCGGATCCTCCGATTGCCGGAAAGCCCAGGATCCGGATCTCATCACCCAGTTCCAGCTCTTGGGCATTCCTGAAACGGTAAAAGGGAAAGGAGTAATCCTCCGGAAGCTTCTGATGGTAGTAACCGCTGGTAATTCCCAGCACAGCACAGTCCAGTTCCTCCGAGGCTTCCAGAACCTCTGCCCGGTAGGTTTCCCTGGCCGGCTGGAACAGATCATCCACCACAGCAACCACCGCGGTTTTATGGATCCCCCCGGCCAGATCCATCAAAACATGATAGTTGGTCAGGATGATCCCTCCGGAACTGACGATGGTACCCGATCCCCCTCCGCTGGGAGTGATAAGCTCCACCGTAGCTTTCCGGATATTCTGTTCGTAAGAGGAGATTCCCGAAAAATCCGGCAAAGCGGGAAGATCCCATCCGGGATCTTTCGAAAAACCGGCGATAATGCGGAAACCCTGCTCCCGGTCCGAAGCGATGGGGTCAAAAACCGAAACATAGAGGGTTTTTCCCCGGTAACGATCCGATACTGTCATCAGGACACTCTCATTTCCCAGAACAGACTCTTCTTTTATCAAAGGGAAATCTCCCTGAGAAACCACTGGAAGGGCCGATACCATAACATCCAGATCCCCGGTGGCTTCAGTCAGATCTATCCGCAGGAAATCGGCATCAGACGGTATGGCCACAGGAAATGTCTGGACCATAAAACGTTGGGGTTTCAACAGCCCCTTTACAAATTTTCCCGGAGGGAGCACCTCCTCCAGTTTGTAATACACAGCTTCAAAACGGATAACATACGGTATATCCTTCATAACTTCCTGATTAAGCACAGGAGGCATTTCAAACATATACGCCACATCCACATAGGCATAGCCGTTTTCCATCCCTGAATCATCATACCGGCAGAGAGCCAGCTCTTCATTGTAGTAATCGGTTTCACTGTAGACATCCGCCTGGGAGTAATCCTCCATGGGAGATCCATAGCGGAGGTACAGATCAAGATCTGCCGGAGCGTCTTCCAGAAAAATCCGGAAACCCGTCATTTCAGGGGTTATCCGTATTCTATAAGTTGTATACCAGGCGCTGCTTCCTGTACGGACCATACCGGAGACGGGGATTCCCGATTTCAATTCCGGAAACTCCTCCCCTCCTCTTTTCTGGGAAAAGATCAGAGAGGGACTCAACCATATAAACAGGAAGATGAGAAGCACTGTATTTTTTTTCATTAATGGTAAGGATAGAACAAACAGTGCCGGAAGAAAAGGGGAGTTGCAATAATCCGCGGGTAACAATAGAATTTGCTTTAGATATGAAAAAGATAACAACCGGCTTTTTTCTCTGCCTGACTACTCTCTTGATTCCTCTGCATGCAGAGGAACAGCCCTTTCAGGAACTGCCTGCCATTCTGATCGGAGATCTGGAAAATCTGACTGGTCAGGACCAGTTCAACGTTCTGGCGGGAACTGTTACGGAAACCCTCCTTCAGACGCTCCGTCTCTCTGGAAATTTCCGGGTTTCCAGAATAAATAAAGCCAAACTGGAAGAACTTTCCGAACAGGAGCTTTTGGAGTACTCGCAAAAAGAGTCTTTTGATAATCTTGTATATGGAGAAATGGACCTGACAGAACAGGGAGAGATCCGTTTTACCCTTTCCCTCTACAATCCTGTCGAGGATATCCAGATAGCCCGTGTTGTCAGGACATCCCCGGGGATTCTCAGTGTATTCGAAACATCTGACGAACTGATCCTTTCCCTGCTAAGCTCCTTCAGTGACCGTCACTGGGGGTTTGGTTCCCTTGTTCTGAAGAACAGAGGTCTGGACAGCGTATACTCGGTCTATTTGAACAATATCCCCCTGGGAGACTCCGTAACCAGTTTGGACAGAGTTCTGATCGGAGATTATAAACTGGAAATAAAACAGCTCCGCTTTGGAAGTCCCGAACCCATCGAAACCAGAATGATAACCATTCCCGAGGGTGAAACCCTGACTGTGGAGTTTGCGGTACCCGACATCCTGCCCCGGGAACAGCAGATCCTGAATGAAACATACGACAGGATTGTAGGTCTCTATACCAGAGAGGTAGCCCGGGATGAGGTTCCCTATGAACTGCGGATCCTCTCGTATCTTCAGACCTTTCCTTTTACAAGTGAACAGGTTCAAAAGGAAATCACCCGCTTTGCTGATCTGAAAGACCGCTGGATGCTGAATCAAGAGTGGTGGACCATGGAAGAGGAAAGTGCATCTGTCACTCCCGAAAACATCGAAAACTCCCTCCGGATCTTCCGGGAATCATCGTCAGAGAATAAAAACCTCAGACAGGAAGCCCTTCTGAACGGAAAGCTCTACTGCGCGATCCGGAGGATGCAGGCCATTACCGCTTTGGATGAGAAAGATCTGGACAGGGGGTATGAAATTTATCAACAGATGATGGAAACAGCCGAGGCATTCGGCTCCCCTTCCCGGTTCGGCTATCTCCCGGAATTTGAAAGGATCCGGACCTATTTTGAAAAAGATTCCTGGGGGGACCGGAGAAAAAGGAGAAAGATTCTTGCGGTTCTGAGTGACAGCCGGAAAATGACAGAGAAATTTCTGAAAGAGACCAGAGACCATAAACTGCTGATACTGACAGATTTCGAAAGATCCAAAACAAGGGTAAATCTCTCCCGGGAGAGGCTCCCTTTTCTGGATGAAAACTACTGGAAAAGCACAGTCACCGTCGATGGGCAAACCAGAGAAACAAACGGCAATGCTACCATATTTTTTCTTCCCGACTGGGAACAGGATGCCAGATACCTGGAGGGAAGAGGCAGCCGCCTCATTGAAACCTATCAGTTTACCCTGGGAATGGGAGGGGGGTCCTGGGGAGCCGCCGGAATCCTCTGGCGGCTGCATGAAGGCCGGATCGGATTGAAACCCTCTTTAGAGACCCGTCTGGAAAATATCTCGGGCAATCTGACGGGAATTGCATCGTTTCCGGTAGAGACAGATTACTTCTTTTTTATCAATGACAGGTGGGATCTTTACGGAGGGATTGTGGCGGATCTGACTGACACACTGGATTTCTCACTGTTTCCCCGGGCCGGACTGAGCCTGGGGACAGCATATCTGGGAAAAAGGGAGACCTGGTACCTGGACCACAGGATCTTTGTGTTTCCCGAGATTCAATACAGGCCTCAGCTGGGCATCCGCTACTGACAGAAAATGAAAAATGAAAGATGAGAAAAGGAGTTATATGATGAAGGAAAAACAGAAAAATCTGAAGTATTTCAGGGAGAAACACCCTGAAATCTACAGGGCCTATGAAGCTTTCGGAAAGGAACTTCATGAAAAGGGAGGCCCCCTGGACGGGAAAACCCGCTGGCTGATCAAAGTAGCCGTTTCTGCAGCTTCCCAATACGAATATGCCCTGCAGACCCATATAGAAAAAGCCCTGAGCGCAGGATGCAGCGAAGAGGAGATAGAACATGCCATCCTGATGATCGCACCCACTGCGGGATTTCCCCGGATGATGAGCGCCCTGATGGTTTATCGGGATGTCTGCGGGAAGTGAATCCGGCATGATTTCAGGTATTCCGCATTTCCGGTTTGATTAATTGATCAAATAAAACTTTACATCCCGTATTTTCAGAGCTATTCTGAAATCATGAAGATACTCATAGCAGACAAACTCTCCGATACAGCTCTCAGGGATTTGAATGCCCTGGGAGCGGAGATCACATTTGACCCCTCGCTCACAGCGGAAACCCTCCCCGGGGCTATCGGGGAGACGGAAATTCTGATTGTCCGATCCACCAAAGTGACAGCCGAAACAATCGACAGAGGCGCTGAACTCTCTCTGATTATCAGAGCAGGAGCAGGCGTGAATACCATTGATCTGGCCGAAGCCTCTTTAAGGGGCATTCATGTGGCCAACTGCCCCGGCAAGAATGCCGATGCAGTCGCCGAACTGGCAATGGGGCTTATGATTGCCGCAGACAGAAGGATCGCCGATGCTACCATGGATCTCAGAAACGGAACATGGAATAAAAAGCTCTACGGCAAAGCCTCGGGGCTGAAAGACAGAACCCTGTCCATCATCGGAATGGGTTCCATCGGCCGGGGAACAGCCGAAAGAGCCAGAGCCTTCGGCATGCACATTGCTGCCTGGTCACGGAGTCTGACTCCCGAAAAAGCCGAAGCCTGGGGAGTGGAATACTGCTCCACTCCCGAGGAAGCAGCCTCCAAAGCGGATGTTCTGTCGGTTCATCTTGCCGCTGGTAAGGATACAGTGCATTTTATCGGAAAAGAGATCCTCTCGGCCATGAAAGACGGCGCTATCCTGGTCAACACCTCAAGGGGAGAGGTAGTGGATACAGATGCCCTTAAAGAAGCCGTAAAAACAAAGGGATTGAAAGCGGCTCTGGATGTGTATGAGAACGAACCGGGCGCTTCAGCCACAGAGTTTTCCGATACAGAGCTGGCTTCTGTCATAACAGGAACCCATCATATCGGAGCATCCACGGACCAGGCTTCCGAAGCGATCGCAGCAGAAGTTGTCAATATCGTATCAGCCTATCTGAAAACAGGAAAACCCCTCCATATGGTAAACCATCAGGACAAAAGCAGCGCTGTGATCAATCTGATCGTCCGCCACTATAACAAAGTGGGAGTCCTGGCGGGAGTTCTGGATGAACTGAGAAGTGCCAGCATCAACATAGAAGAGATGGAAAATTCCATTTTCTCAGGAGGAAAAGCCGCTGTCTGCACCCTGAAACTGGACGAAAAGCCCTCAGACCAGGTCATAAAAAAGATCAGGGCCATCGATAATATCATCCAGGTAGCTCTGAAGTAACAGCTCCCCCTGCTGCAGAGATGTAGAGCACCCCAGTAAAGACGCGATTTACTGCGTCCAAAAAGTAACAAATCCCCCCCTGCTGCTGGTTATAATACTGTAAAAACGCGATAAATCGCGTCTTTACAGGAGGGTCGACATGCATAGAACAATACCGGGAATTATAGCATCCCTTTTGCTCCTGACAGCCGGATGCTGGGCCGAGGGACAATACGAAGACATCAGGGAAAGGACCGATTACGGGAACTTTTCGTCTGTTATAATCCGGCTTCCTGCGGATGTGATTATCGAGCAGGAAGCGGTTTGCCACGTGGAAGCGGATATCCCCCAGCGATTGGTAAATGATATTACTGTCAGAAACGACAGGGGAACCCTGATCATGGAAGCCAGGCAAATGGGAATCAATTTTTTCAGATCCGATAATATCCGCTTTATCATTTCCATGCCCCAACTGGAAAAGCTGGTGGTATCCGGCAGCGGCAGAGTCCGGTCCAACGATACCTGGACCAACAGCCGCACCGAGATTCTTTCCACAGGATCTGCTAACCTGGAAATTGAGGGGGTTCACTCTCCGTCAGCTACATTGACCACTACCGGTTCGGGAGACCTCCAGTTCGGTTCTGTCCAGTCAGAAGCTGCCGAAGTGAAAACAACCGGTTCCGGAGATATCAGCATTGAGACCCTGGGAGCCAGAAGAACATCATTGATTACCACAGGATCGGGAGATCTCAGAATAAACATGCAATCAGAAGAGTTGACCTCACTTCAGACCGGAAGCGGTGATATTTATATCTCCGGAGAAGCATTGCAGAGTCAGGTAAAAACCACAGGGTCGGGAAATTTTAATGGATCGAAACTCTTTTCGGGCAACACCGATGTGATCATCACCGGCTCGGGAGATGTCTCTTTGATGGAAGCAAGCCGCCTCAGGGAGATCCGCATCACCGGAAGCGGCAGTCTGCATAATTTTTAAGCCGGAAAAAAATCAGAATGTATACCTGACGCCTGTCATGAGGGAGACGCCGTTAACCATATCCTGACCGTCCAGCCAATTCTCACCCCTATCCCAGGCAAAGGTATCATCCCTTTCTCCGGCAAATCCGGAAAGATAGGCCTGAAGGACAAATCCCTGATAGATATTCCAGCCGGCTCCTGCGGTAATCATAGCGGATCCATCCAGTGGAGAAACAACTGACTGGAGGGAAAAAGTAACTCCGCTTCCCCTCTGCCAGGAGAGTTCCGGATAGAGATACAGGCCGTAAATGCTGTCCCGGGGGCTTTTCTCCTCCCAGTTCTGATAGGGAAACCAGAGGGATTCCAGCCTGAGTGTCAGAGTATTGTTCCGATTGATTTCCTGCAGATGAAAGAGTCCGAAAGAGATATTCCAGCTATCCTGCCATTCTGCCTCACTTCCCTCATTCCTCTGCTGATCTGTCAGAAACGCCGCGGAAGTGGAGAGATACCAGTCAGGACCGATATTCCCCTGAAGGCTCAGATAAGGCCTGTGACCGATTACATCGATGGCAACTTTTTCTTCCCCCTTATAGAGATACCCCATCTCCACCTTGGTATTCAGCACGGTAAAATAGACACGTCCCCCCGCTGATGCTTTACTCAGATCTCCCATGCCCGGATTTTCCGGGTCACTTGTATCATACCCGGGAGGCAGAATGACCCCCTCTGCAAAGGCAAAAGGACCGAGAGGAACATTCAGCGCCGTCAGCCAGGCCGTATCCGACCGCAGTTCCTGACGGGTTAGATCCAGGATAGGATTCAGACTCCCGAAAAGGATATCCCCCGAGTTGAAAACAATCCCGTCTCCCCAGGTAAGCCGGGTTTTTCCCAGGGTCATGCGGAGGCCGGGAAAACGGGCTTTTACATAGGCCTTTTTTACATCCACATAGGAGTAGGATATCTGAGCAGTCCCCCCGGTCAGATCTACCGGAACAAAATCCAGAACAAGAGCACCCTGGACATTGGGATCCCTGGGAGATTTGACGTTCAGCTCAGCCTGCCCCGTGCCGGCAAAAAACCAGTCCTCCTGCCCCCGGTAGAAGGCATTGGTCAGTTCAAGACTCAAAGTCTGGCTGGTTTCTGCACCCATAAGAAACACAGCGGAACATATCAGTATGAGGATAGCCAGTTTTTTCATGTAATACTCCTTTTTGCATTCAGGTCAAAAATGCCTTAAGTCTTCGGTTATGGAGAACTTCAGGATTTTCCGGATAGAAAGCCGGGAAACAAAAATGGTAATAACCATACCGATGAGAAGTGAAAACACCATGGTTTCGGGCTTCCAGACGCCCCACATGGCACCGGATATTCTGTAACCCATATCATACTGGTCAGTAGATGCCGGAAGAGGTATCCCTTTCAGCACCATAGGGATATTTCCAAGGGCTCCCAGAAGAATTCCCATAAGAGATCCCAGAAACCCGATGCCGGCTGCTTCCAGAAGAAACATCCTCTTCAGATCCCGGTCCCGCATGCCCATAGCCCGCATCATTCCCATTTCCCGGGTTCTTTCCATCGCCGACATCAGCATGGTATTGGAGACCCCCACCGCAGCAATGATAAAAATCAGAAAGAGAATCACCACTGTGCTGTACCGGTCTCCGTTGGAGGCGGCGATATAAACTAGAGCCTGCTCTTTCCAGGTGTGATACACCAGATCTTCCGGGAGCATGTCCTGAACCATCTTCTTCTCACGGGAATCGACTTCCCGGTCTCCCGGCAGTTTGATAACAATTTCCGTTACCCCCCCATCCATATCCAGAGCATAGTCAACCATATCCAGAGGTACAAAAAGGGAAAGACGGTTGACCGAAGGGTTGGGGGTATCGATAATTCCGGCAATCTCCAGATCCATAGTCTGATAGTACCCCTCCCGGGTCCGGCAGACCACCGTAATGTAATACCCGATATCAGCACCGATTTCCGAAGCCATCCAGCTGCCTATCACCACCTGATCCTTTCCCGGTTCCAGCCACTGCCCCCGGGAAAGGGTACTTTCCAGATCAAATACCCGGCTGTCCCTTTCAGGGTCAATCCCCGTCAGAAGAACCTGCATATTCCCGTCTTCCGGGAAAGGATCCTTATAGAGGATCATATCCCCCATGAACCGCACCCGGGGTGCTGCGGCAATTCCCTTCTGCCCGTTCAGGGTATCCGAAAAGGCAATACCGTCCTCAATAGGAAAATCCAGAGGCAGATAGTCCCTGTCTTCCCAGGTCTGACTGGTGGTAATGCTTCCATGACCAAATTCGTATTTGAGGATATTGTCCTCCGACATATCCATACTTCCGGCAATCATGGAATCCATCAGGATATAGATCATGATCCCCGCAGCCAGGGCGGCACTGGTGATAATAGTCCTTTTCCTGTAGCGAAAAAGGTTTTTCATGGATAAGAGAAACAGAAATTTCATCAACAGCTCCTCAGTGCTTTCGTTCTGACCTATCCCTCCCGGTTCTACCAGGAAAGATTGTCCAGAGAGAAGAAATCCCGGCCCAGATCCACATTGGTTTCCAGATCGTCCAGAACCAGCTCGGTACTGGAATTCTTTTTCAGCTTATCCTCCAGAGTCATCCGGGTTATAACGTATTTACTTCCGATCATCCTTATCTCTTTCACAATCATCTCTTTTAAAAGCTTTCCCGATTTGGAGAAGTACTGTACCTGCCGGGGTACCAGAGAATCTTTTATAACCCAGACGGTCTGTCCGGGATACGCCACATCCCGGGATTTGGCGATCATATCGATCACATAGCAGGGTTCGCCATCAACGGTTTCTTCTCCGGTCAGTTCCACATCGTACTTGCTTAGGGTATCATTGCCTTCGGTCATATCCTCATAGGAGATATCCGACCCCAGCATGGACTGTCGAAGAGCGGCTCCCTGAAGGCGGATAATCTCCTCCGCATCAGGATAGTAAAGATAAAGTTCATTGGCCGTACGAAGGATTTTCTGGCCCTTTTCTGCAGCACTGGTAAACTCGATCAGAAAATCATCGTTACCCCTGGACCAGCTGATAAAATCGCTGACCTTTGTACCGAAGCGGTCATTGGTTATCATGGATCCACTGGCTTTCATGGTGTCAAAGCTCTGCTGCCGGTCCATCTCGCGGACGATCTCTTCTGCGGTTATACCGAACAGCATGGAAACGCCGCTGACCATCCATAAAAGGGTAAATATTCGAATCAGTATTCTCATTTTCGTCTCCTTCAAATCATTAAACTGCCCTCAGGGCATCCACCGGTTCTATCCGGCTGGCTCTTCTGGCCGGAAAAATTGCTGTTACAGAAGCGACAATCACCGAATAGATAAAAACCACTACTGTGGATCTCAGATTCAGTTTGGGATAGAGAATCGTGGAAATTTCAAAATCCACACCCTCCATAGCTTCACCGAAATTGATTCCCACATGGGAGAGGATCTGGGTAAAACCCATTCCCAGAAGAACACCCGCCAGAGAGCCTGCTACACTGATGATAAAAGCCTCTATAAAGAAAAGCCTCACCAGATCCTTTCCCGCCATACCCATGGCGCTCATGGTACCGATCTCCCTCATCCTTTCGAAAATGACCATGATAGTGGTGTTCAGAATCACCGAACTGCCCAGAATAAAGAAGAAGAGAGCCACAATATCATAAATGGTCTGGGCCATCTCAATAAAGGAGTAACTGGTTTCCAGCTCCTTCCACCCTTTGATTTCCACATCATATTTTTCGGCGTATTTCTCTCTGAGCTTCTGGGCCAGAGCGGTGGAATCCACGTTTTCTCCCACTTTCATGATAATCTCCTGAACCTGATCAGGCATTCTCAGAAAGTACTGAACCCTGTCCAGGGGAGCCAGGATGGTGGTATTGTTCAAACCTTCCATGGGATAGGCCAGAAGGCCCACAATGGTAAAGGTAATCGCATTGGTTCCCCGGGCAGCGGTGGACGAGAGGATGGTGATCTTATCTCCCAGGCCCACACCCACTTCCTCGGCCAGTTTGTAACCGATCAGCACCTCATTGGCTCCCATTTCAGGAATCCTCCCCTGGGGAACAAGTTCGGGTCCCAGGTTCTGATAGGCCACTTCAGTAGCAAAGTCCACTCCTGTCCCGAAAGCGTTGTAATTCTCCCCGTCCCGGTAGATCCGGGTGGGAAACCCGATGCGGGGACTCATCTGGGTTATCCCCTCTTCCTGTTTCAGATCCTCCATAAGACCGTCCGAGACATCCACGGTCAGATGCATGGGATTCAGACGCTCATACCGGGTAAAATCCTTATTCCTGATCCTGACAGCGCCGGTGGTATAGGTATGGAAGTTGTACTGCATATCATCAATCATTCCCGCAATAAAGGAAAAAAGGAGGACAATGCTCATGGCGGCCACGCAGATGGCTGTTCCGGACAGAATGCTCCGCCTCCGGTTTCTGAATATGTTTCTAAATGCTATCGTGCCAAGTTTCATAGCAGACCTCCTATATAAATCTCAAGCAGTCGGGGATTTCCAGTTTCAGTGCCCGTCTGGTAGGAAACCAGGCTACAAGGAGAGCAATGACCAGTCCGACGATAAATGCGGTAACGAATGTTTCAGGGTACCAGGCACCATATACCATTCCCGCAACCCTGTATCCCATATCCCCTTTTTCCATCATGGAGGAGTAATCGATCCCTCTGCTTACCATGGGAATATTGATCAATGCACCGGCAATGACTCCGCCCAGAGCCCCGAAGAACCCGATCCCCGCCGACTCCATCAGAAACATACGGCGGATCTGCCTGTTTTTCATTCCCAGAGCACGCATCATACCCAGCTCTCTCACCCGTTCCATAATCGACATGAGAATGGTATTGGAAATTCCCACAGCTGCAATCAGGAACACCAGAAAAAGGATGGTGCTGCTTCCCTGGGATTTGGCTTCTGCCAGAGCGACAAAATCCTTTCCCATAACTCTCCAGTCCAGAACATCCAGGCCGAGCGGTCCGGCCGCCTCCTTCATGCGGGCGAGACCTTCTGCCTCCCCCTTTCCCCGGGGAAGAGCGGTATAGATGCCGGTGGCATAGCCGTTCATATCCAGGGCATACCGGACCGTATCAAGGGGGATATAAATTCCGTAGCGGTTTACGATGGGATTATCACTCAGAAGGATACCCACAATTTCCAGGTCCATGGTCTGAAAGTATCCGTCCATAGTCCGCGTCACCAGAGTAACGGGATATCCCACCCGGGCACCCAGATCATTGGCCATCCACTGGCCCATCAGGATTCCCTCCTCACCCGGCTCAAGGTACCGGCCGTCCACTACCGTCTGCTTCATCCGGAAAACCTGATCATCCTGCTGCGGATCGATCCCGATGCACTTCACCTGAATGTTCCCGTACTCGGGAAAGGGGTCCTGATAAACCATCATATCTGCGGCAAACTCTATCCGGGGAACAGCGGGGATTCCCGCTTTTTCCATTTCAAGAATCAGACTGTCAGGATCTTCCACCGGACGGTCTACGGGCAGCAGGTAATGGTCGGCCCAGTAATCGGGGTGAAAAAAGGCGGCCGAACCGGTTTCATACCAGATCAGGTTCCGCTCGGAATCCTCTTTGATCCCCCCCAGAAGAGAATCCATCAGAATAAACATCATAATACCGAACGCAATGGCTCCGGAGGTAATCAGGGTTCTTCTGGTATATCGGAAAAGATTCTTCATAGCCAAAGAAGGCAGAAAGGTCATATCACTCCCTCCTTGTATCCGACTGGAACTCCCCGTCATGAAGATAAACAAGCCGTTTGGCGAATTCCATAACCATCTTGTCGTGGGTGGAAAAAACAAAGGTGGTGCCGTGCTTCCTATTCATTTCAGCCATCAGTTTCAGAATTTCTTCCCCAGTATGGGAATCCAGATTGGCCGTAGGCTCATCTGCCAGAACAATAACGGGATTCTTTATCAGTGCCCGGGCGATGGCCACCCTCTGCTGCTGCCCGCCGGACAGTTTCCCGGGACGGCGGTTTTCCATTCCCTCAAGCCCCACCTCTTTGAGCATGTGCAGAGTTCTTTCCCGGATTTCACTCTCGGGAACATTCAGAAGCTGCAGTGCAAAAGCCACGTTTTCATAAGCGGTCAAAACGGGAATCAGATTGTAGCTTTGAAAGATAAATCCCAGCTTCTCCCTGCGGAAGGCTGTCTTTTCCTCTTTGCTCAGGACAGAGACAACTTTGCCTTCGATGGCAATCTCCCCTTCATCCAGAGTATCAATACACCCGATCAGATTCATCAGGGTGGTTTTGCCCGATCCGGATGGACCGGCGATGGAGATAAACTCGCCGCTCTGGATCGTCAAATCCACACCCTTCAGGGCTTTTACTTCGGTTTCTCCGGTTTTATATGTCTTTCTTACGCCTTTGATTTCGATCATGATTTGTCGCCTCCCTCTGCTTTCCCCTTCTCAAGGGCTTTTTCCTGATACGCTGCCATCCCCATGGTTGTTCCCAGATTCATACTGTCCAGAGCGCTGGAGGGTAAAACCATCAGGGACCCTTTCTGCCGGATGCCTTCGTACACCATATTCATGGCCCGCAGCTGCATGGCATCGCTGCTGCCGCTGTATATTTCCGACGCTTCCCGGAACTGCAGGGCCACCTCTTTTTCGGCTTCGCTCAAAATAATCCGGGACTGCTTCTCCCTTTCCGCCTGGGCCTTCTTACTCATGGCATCTTCCAGTTCCCGCGGTATAATGACATCGGTGAACTCAATGGACATGATGGTGATTCCCCAGGAGTTTGTCTTGGCGTCCAGAACTTTCTGGATCTCACGCCCCAGTTCCTCCCTTCCCGACAGAAGGGTGCTCAGATCATTCCGGCCTATGGCATCCCGTAAAGCGGTCTGTGCAGAGAGGCTCACAGCTTCCACATAGTTCTCCACCTCCAGTACCGCCTGCCTGGCATCCCAGATCATCCAGAAACAGAGGGCGTCCACATGGACGGGAACTGTATCTTTGGTTATGGTTTTTTCCGCACTGAAATCTGTAACGCGGATACGGGTATCCACGTACTCAGCCACCCGGTCGATCAGAGGAAAGAGTACAAACAGCCCCGGACCGTGGACAGCTTTGAATTTCCCCATCCGTAGTGTGACCACTTTATCCCACTGGTAGATCAACTCCAGGGAGGCGGACAAAAGAATCCCGAAGGAAGAGAATACCGCCATGGGATAGTAGGCGGTGGAAAATTCTATGGGCAGGACCAGCCAGCAGGCCATCATCATCAAAACAGACATAACCCACAGGGGAAGCATCATCAGAACAATACCGGCGCAAAGCACCCCGCCGCTGTATTTGACAATCTGCTCCAGATCAAATTCTCCTCCCGAGTAGTACTGGACCACCGCACCGGCGGCCAGAAACACTCCCAGAATCAGAAAAGAAAAAGCATTGTAGGTGTAGTCCTTCTTCAGCACCGCCTTCTTCTGGTTTTTGATCCTTTCCAGTTTCTGCTGAAAAACGTTCATACAAGTGTCTCCTTATTGGCTTTCATTCCTGGCATTTTCATTCACCATTTCCTTAAGATACCGGATCAGATCCTGTATCTCGAAACCGTATGACCCCGCTTTGCTTACCAGGGGACGGACAATCTGGGCCAGAATTCTCTCCCTCTCCAGTTCGTCCAGCTGAACAGGCTTGTCGCTGATAAATGTTCCTGTTCCCTGCTGGGTCGTGACAATTCCCCGGATCTCCATTTCATTGTAAGCCCGGGCTACAGTGTTGGGATTGACCCTGAGTTCCACCGCCAGCCCCCTCACAGTGGGAAGCTGCTCCCCCTTCTCGAGCCGGCCGTCAGCAATGGCCAGTTCCACCTGCAGAATAATCTGCTTGTAGTAGGGTACGCCGCTTTTGGGGTCCAGAGTAAAATCCAGCTTTCTGATATCCGCTTCTTTCAAAGCCATATTGCCCATCCTAATTGTACTATTGTCTTAGTACAATATAAGAATAATACATTAATACAAGGCTGTAAAGGAAATTTTTATTGGATTCAGCGGAAAATACCGGAATAAACCTGCGGGAATAGAGTAAATGCCATAAAAAAACCGGACCTTCCAGCCCGGTTCATTAAAATGCCTTCTAAAGACTCTCAAAATACTCAAATCCGTCAATGATATCCAGGTAAACCCCGTCAAATCCGGCAGCAAGGATTCTATCCAGATAGGCATCACTGCTGCCGTAAATCACAGCCTGCCAGTCCGGGTCCCAGTAGTGAACCTTGTAGTTTCCTTCCCAGTCGGGATTTTCCTGATCCAGCCAGCCGGGAGGAGATATTTCCCACTCATCCTGCCAGTAATAGCGGTAATCTTCAGCCTCTCCAATACTCATATAGGAAATGACAAGCCGTTTGCCGCCGTTGGCTTTGGTCTGAAGGTCTGTGACATCCTGAGAAGTCAGCATCTGATCCTCGTAAAAAAGGTCAATGATGAGCACATCATAATCGGTGGCATCCAGAGCCATCACCATCTGATCCTTACTGCTGAAATTTCCGCTGTCCAGCAGGTAGAGGAAATTGGCCGCTGCATCCAGAGCGGCGATATCGCTGCTGCTGACTCCCTGAACCGGATCAGGATAGGAGGGAATGGTATCCAGATCCCTGCGGGGAGCGGGAAAAGAGAGAAATCCCTCCTGTCCATTCAGCTGCAGTGCATCATCCACCTTATCCGTATCCCAGCAGTAGTCGGTGACAAGCACGGTTTTTCCCTGATCCAGAAATACTCTGCAGAAATCCAGAAGGTACTCTGATTCATCTGACAGGGTGGCTTTATTATCGCTGTCATAACCGTAGAAGAGATCTTCACGGCCAGTCCCGTCTATAGCTGCCAGGTAGTCTGCAGCCGGAGGACCGTCGGCTTCTCCGTCCAGTGAAACCAGCTCCTGCCCGTTTTGGGGGATGATAATAAAACCCGGGTGCTCCCCTTTCGCATAAAAAGAGATCCCCTGAACAAACTGCCGCATATCCTCCCTCAAATCCCGGTCATCATACAATCCTGATGAGGAAGTCTGACAGGCTCCCAATAAAAGGAACAGAAGCGGCAGCGCAGTTTTTCCCGGCAATTTCAACATAATACCTCCCTGGCATCTTTCAGTTTAATAAAAATATCAGTACTCCCGCCCCTGTCGGGATGATAGGTCCTGCTGAGCGTACGGAAGGAATGGAGGACCTCTCCCCTGCCCGGCAGAATCAGAGGATCTGTCCCGGGAAGCAGATCAAGAACTCCGCAGGCCAGCACTTTCTCTCCCAGAGTCTCGGGGTTTCTTCTATAATGGACAAGGAGTCCATAAACATACTGTCTGAAAAAGGCATCCCACTCCAGAAAAGAATAGGCTTCATACCGATGAACCTGCTTCTTCGTTTTGGGATAGAGGTTTTCCATCCAGAAGGGATAGTCGGATTTTCTGTTCAGCTCCTGCTCCCACTCTGCCAGAAACCGGATATACCTCAGTTTTTTCGGGGGAAGCTTTTTCATCTTTTCCAGAATATAGGATTCTCTCAGTTCCATCTTTTTCTGGCGGTCCAGGAGGTAGTTCCTTTTTATCCGCAGAAACAGAGGAAAAAACGGATCCTTCGGAACCCGGTAGGTACGATAGAAATGTTCCAGATGCTCCGGATCAATCCCGGCTTTATTCAAAAGCTGAAAACAGCGGCTGCTGATTCTGAGTCTGAGGAGTTTTTCGGAACTGAGAAAATGATTCAGCATCCGGGGATATTCAGGATTTTTCCGCAGGGATTTGGGCTGACGGACAAGAAGGTCATCCAGAGAGTAATAACGGTATGACCTTCCGGTTGTTCTGCGGCGCCGCCGTCTATTCATGCTAGCAGAAAAAACTCTCCCACTCATCGGGAGAATCCCACAGGGCATCAGGCTCTAAAGCCTTCAGTCCTTCTCTGGGATGCGCCCCCCAGCTGACCATCCCCGATTTCAGTCCTGCCGCTCTGGCCACTTCATAATCGGGCTTTCCGTCACCGATATACCAGCAGTTTTCCGGCAGCGCCCCCAATCCGGCACAGGCCTGCAAAAGCCCCCTGGGATCCGGCTTGGGCAGGGGGACATTCTCTTCTCCCAGGATGATTTCAAAATCGTAGGCATATCCGAGTCTGGCAGCTGCCCTCCGTACAAAAAAACCCTGATTATTTGTGACCATACCCAGAGAATACCCCCGGGAAGCCAGAATATCCAGATTTTCTTTTATACGCGGATAGAGTCTGACATGATCCACCCCGACCTCATTCATCAGTTTATAAAAATCCTCCGACATGGCGGCAAGTTCACTCCTGTCCCGGATGCCGGAATGATAGCCGAACCTGTCCACGGTAGGATAAGCCATACCTTTGCGGATTTCCTCTTCCGTTTCTGCCGGACAACCCCGGGATTTCAATATTTCATTGGTACACAGGATCACAGCATCGATAGAATCCACCAGAGTACCGTCATGGTCAAAAATAATCGCGTTTTTTTTCATATACATGAGTATAAAAAAAAACCTGCTCCTCAGCAATCAAAGACAAGACAAGTATTGCCCGTAATATTACTGCTATCCAACCTTATCGTTAGAATAAACGACCATTCCAACTCTTCTTGCAAGGCCTCCCCCGGCCCCTCCGAAGGAGGGGGTGAAATACAGCTTGCTTCCCTCTCCCACTGAGCAGGACCAAAACAACCGGGATGCCGCCTGTTTATCAGAATATATTATCGAGAATAGTTTTTATTTTTATCGCCACAGCTTCCGGATCCTGATATATCTCATCATTCGAAAACCGAATGACCTGAAAGCCCAAATAATTGAGGATCTCAGTTCTCAAAGCATCGTATTTTTTTTGTTTTAAATGAATTTTACCATCAATCTCTATAACAAGTTTTTTTGACAAGCACACAAAATCAACAATAAAACGATCAATGATATGCTGCCGTCTAATTCTGTAACCGATATTTTTATTTCTCAAATAGTGCCAAATTATTCTTTCAGCTTTAGTAGGACTACTTTTCTGATAGATTTGTAATTGGCGAATTTTTCTGTATACTGAGAGATTAGCAGTCATAAAGCCAGGTTTAGTCTTAAAATGTTTGCTTTCATCCATCAGAGAGACACCTTATTCTTCTGCAAATAAACAACGAAACAATTTTCACCCACAACAACCCACACCCTTTTCAAAGAAGGAGACAAAACCACGTATTCCCTCTCCCCTTTGGGGAGACTGACAGGGGCCGAAAACCCGATTATATGCCGGGAGCATGAGAGATACCGGATAACAAATCTTTGCATTCATAAAAACCTTCTGATTCAGATGAAAACCAGAAGATCCGGGAACATAGAACAACATACTCATTCAAACTGCAAAAATGAAAAAACCGATTCAATTTTTATAAAAAAAACCTGCCCCTCAGCAATTCCACGGTTTACTGAGGGAGCAGGCAAAAAAGGGAAACGGGAACACACAATCCCGATAAGTAAAAATTAATTCATCTGCTTTCCGATCATGATCATACGGAAAGCCCTTTCGGCAGCCTCTTCCAGAAGCTCGGCAGACCGCTCCATGGCTTCGCTGAGGGGCATGGCCTTATTCACAGTACTCATAACAGAGTCGATTCCGTAATCATAGAGAACTTCAACACCGGGTCCGATATCACCACAGATAGCCAGAACCGGCAGGCCTTTTTTCTTGGCTCTTGCTGCGATACCCACAGGGACTTTTCCCCTGATGGACTGTCCATCGATTTTTCCTTCTCCGGTGATAACAAGAGAGGCGCCTTCGATAGCTTCATCAAATCCAAGGCTGTCCAGAACCAGATCAATACCGGATTCCAGCTCGGCGCCGCAGAAAGCCATCAGTCCAAATCCCAAACCACCGGCAGCACCGGCTCCGGGCACCTGGGCATATTCCTTCCCGCTGGCTTTTTCCATAAGGGAAGCAAGGTGTCCGAGATTCGCATCAAGAAGCTTAACCATCTCGGGTGTCGCACCTTTCTGCGGTCCGTAGATGGCACTGGCGCCATGTTCTCCGCAAAGGGGGTTATCCACATCGCAGGCAACTTTTATTGTTACATTCTTGATAGCAGGCATCATTCCCGACAGATCCACATTGGCAATCTGATCCAGGTTTCCTCCGGCAGGATCCATTTCCCTGCCGTCCTTATCCAGGAATTTGGCACCCAGAGCCTGAGCCATGCCGGTTCCGCCGTCATTGGTGGCACTTCCACCGATTCCAATCAGAAGAGTGGTGCAGCCTTTTTCAATAGCATCCTTCATAAGCTCACCGGTACCGAAAGTGGTTGCCAGGCGGGGATCCTTCTCTCCTTCCACCAGAGGAAGACCGGATGCACTGGCCATTTCCAGCACGGCTGTTTTCTCATCCATCATGGCATAGTGGGCTTCCACAGATGTTCTCATGGGACCTGTAACGGTTTTTTTCACCCATTTGTTCTCTTCGGGTACCAGAGCCTGAACCAGCCCTTCGCCGCCGTCAGCTACGGGGATTTTTACAATATCAAGGTCATTGGTAACCTTCCTCATTCCCCGTTCGATGCCTTCGGCCACTCTTATGCTCGTATTGGATCCTTTATAGGAATCCGATGCAATAACAACTTTCATTATTCTCCCCCCTGTATAAGGTCTATCTCAAAAAACTTAAACACTGGTTTCAGCATTTAAAATAAATTCTTTCCCATACCACACATGGTTGCGGATAACCTGCTCTGCTTTGTCCGCCGATCCGGCTTCGCTCAGTCTCCGGAGCAGCTCTACATGATTATCCCGGGAGGTTTTCTGGTGAACAGGAATAATCCTGGCCATGGCATAAAACAGATTCAGTTTCATAGTCCGGTCATAAGCCTCTGTCAAAGCGGGAATACCGGCCAAACCAACCAGTTCCCGATGAAACAGAATCTCTGTTTTCCAGTCTTCAAGATGATCTTCCGGTGCCTGATCCACTTTTTCTGCAAAAGGTTTCAACTCATCCCATCTCTGTTTCAGAGGGCCATCCCAGTACAACCTGGCCGCTTTGCTCTCCAGAGCATCCCTGAGCATAAACTGCCCTTTCACATCGGCTTCCCTTATCAGTTTTACCTGAGTCCCTTTGCGGGGGATTGTCTCCAGTAACCCTTCGTGTTCCAGAAGAACCATGGCCTCCAGCACAGGGGCCACGCTGACATTAAAGTCTGCTGCCATCTGCCTTCTGTTGATGATCTGTCCGGGAAGCAGTTTTCCCTGCAGGAGCAGATCCAGAATTCTCTGATGTATCTCTTGTGATAAAGACAATTTCTGAAACCTCACGTGATATATCACTAACTATACCACAAAATATATCTTTGTCAATCTGTTTTTTTCTGTGAAAAAACGGTTATTTTTTCATTTTTACGCGTTGTATTGCGTTTTTTTCATTGACCTGAGGAGTATTTCCTGTTAAAAAGGATTGTGAGACAGAGATGTCACGTTGTTCTTTTTATCTGCTATTGGTGTTCCGTTCTGATTCGCTCCGCCGTGTTTCTTTTCACTTTCTGATAAGTTTACCGACAGAAGAAAATCGAGATTGATTACTTAGTAGGGATTGAACTCCCCGTGAACTCTGGTAGAATTTTTTATTTTGAATTCCGGTAAAAAAGTCCGGAGAGGAAGTACAAATGCCCAAAAAACTTTATGTAGGAAATCTGAACTACAACACAAATGAAGACAGATTGGCAGACCATTTTGCACAGTACGGAACTGTACTGAGCAGCAAAATCATTTTTGACAGAGAAACCAACCGTTCCAAAGGTTTCGGCTTCATCGAGATGGAAGAAGATGATGCAGCTGAAGCAGCAATTTCAGCTCTGAACAACCAGGAACTGGACGGTCGAAATCTCCGCGTTAATGAAGCGATTGAAAGAGAAAGAAGACCCCGGAACGATTTCCGCTATTAATATATAGTCCTTTTCTTTTTTAAAACCGGAGCGGCGCTCCGGTTTTTTTATGCATTGTCCCCTATTCAGCCGGCACTGACAGGCTGTCCCAGATTAATGGGCAGAACATTGGGAGACGGGGCTCTTGCTGCCAGTTCATTATCCAGGTTGTAAAGGGCATCCGGATTGTCTTTTATCATTTTCAGGCGAGTTAGAAGATGATCAGCCGTATCCTCCTCTTCCACCTGTTCGTCCACATACCACATGAGGAAACTTTCTGACGCATAATCCTTGAGCTCTCTGGAAATAAATACCAGATTGTTAATCAAAGAGGTTACATGGGCTTCATGCTTTGCCACTTCCTCATAAACATGCACGAAGGAGTCCCATTCGGTGGGGGGCCCCTCAATGGGTTTCAGAAAAACCCGTCCACCCCGTTCATTGACAAAATTGTATATTTTCATGGCATGCATATTTTCTTCCAGATACTGGCATCGGAACCAGTTGGCAAACCCATTCAGGCTCCGGTCTTCAAACCAGCTCCCCATAGACAGGTATAAATAGGCGGAATACATCTCTGCATTAATCTGTTCATTCAAGGCATCCTGCATCTTTTTATCCAGGCTCATAAGAAAAACCTCCATTCATTTCATTATTAAAGGTAGTATAATCAATTTCTGATAATAATTCCTATTAAATTTATCATATAATGGAAATATCCGGACTTTTTTCTCTCTCTCATTTATGATTAGTACAAGGAGATGCGGATGAATCAGATACATTTGAAGGATTGCGCTTTTATTATCAATCCCAGCAGGTTTCCTCAATATGCCAGGATTCTCAAGCGCATACTAAAAAAGGCAGATGTCTCCTATGTTGTCGAAAGCGAAAGCAGGCAGCACTTTGCCAGGGAGGTCAGACGCTTCTGCCAGACCGGTATGAAACATCTTCTGGTTTGGGGCGGTGACGGGACAGCCAACGAAGCGATCAATATGTTCATGAAGGAAGCTGAGTCAAATCCGGCCATTCTCACAGAAAAGGCGGTTGGTTTTTTAAGGGGCGGATCCGGAAACGGTATACAGGACTCATACGAAGTACCCTTACGTATGATGAAACAGCTGAAAAGCTACAGTCAGAGTATCAGGGATCACCACATTCTGAAAGTGGATCTCCTTATGACCAGACATGGCAACCGCAGTCACTACTGTCAGCTCACAGGTGTTGGTATGGATGCCAGGATTCTGCACCTCAGGAACAGCAATGTCTATACAGCAGGAAAATACGCCGGACTCCCGAAAAGCGGAATTGCAAGCTACATAACCTGTGCCACACAGGCTCTGCTGACCCAATACGACAAAGAAAGGACCCCCTATACCATAGAGATGAAAAGAGGAAAATTCGCTTTCAGAGGAACCAGAGTCAATGCGGAATTCAGTTTTAATGATCTGCACCTCTCCCAGTCTCCCCATCTTATTGAAATTGGCACCCGGCCCTATTATGCAAAAATGTTCAGAATCTGCCCGGATGTTGTCTGCAACGACGGTTTGATGGGAGTTTACCTGTTCAAATTTCCCGGGAGGTTCAGTGTGGCTGTGAATTTTCCCTGGCTCTGGATGGGAAGGCATGACCAGATCAATAAAAAAGCTGCCAGGAAAGGACAGCCCTATATTGAAAGGTATGAAGTTGAACATACAACGATACACTGTAAAAATCCCTTCCAGTATCATGTAGACGGAGAACTTATGCAGGCAGATACTGAATCAGAAAAAGGATACACCCTTGAAGTGGAAATGAAAAAACAGCTGCTCCCCTTAATCGTCCCCCCCACTTTTTATCGTAAATTTCATATGATCGATGATGAAATCACCAAAATCGAGTAAAAAATCTCCAGAATCTCACCATAAAGGAACGCCCCGGAAAGCAACATTTCTGCAGAAATCGGACTATTTTATTACCTTTTTGTATATAAAAAACTTTTTATACATTTAGGTAACATCTTTTATTTATCTATACTTTATAGCTTTAAGTACACCTTAACTGATATTGGTACATTTTTTGCACGTATATGTATAAAAAAAGTGATTTCTGGAGGATATCATGATCGATGATTCGATGCTTAACAGCGTCCGGAATCTGGATGTTCTATTCCTTTTTCTGGGCGCTGTTATGATCTTTTCAATGCATGCAGGGTTTGCCTTTCTGGAGGTAGGATCGGTTAGAAGAAAAAGTCAGGTTAACGCTCTGAATAAGATTATTTTTGAATGGGCCACATCCACCCTTGTCTATTTTGTTGTGGGATTTCCCATTGCCTATGGGGTAAAATCCTTCCATTTCTGGCAGGATGCGGGGATTCTTGTGAAAAACGGACCTTTTGAAATGATTCGCTTCTTTCTGCTCCTGGGATTTGCCGCATGTATACCGGCCATAATTTCCGGAGGTGTGGCCGAAAGGGCAAAATTCTGGACCAATACCCTGGCAGGCGCCGTTTTTGTCGGTTTTGTCTATCCTTTTTTTGAAGCAACCGTATGGGGACAGATTCCCCTTTTCGGAGCCGGATCCTGGCTGGAAAACCTTACTGGATACGCCTTTCATGATTATGCCGGTTCCATTGTTGTTCACTCCATGGGAGGATGGCTTGCCCTGCCTGCCATTCTGATCCTCGGTCCCCGGAGGAAGAGATACGGCCTTGATGGCTCCAGCGCGCCTATACGGGTTTCCAGCATTCCTTTTCTGGCTCTGGGAAGCTGGATTCTCTGCGTCGGATGGTTTGGATTCAATGTTATGAGTGCAGGGAGCCTGGAAGGAATGAGCTCCCTGGTGGCAATAAACTCTCTTATGGCAATGGTCGGCGGCATCATTTCGGGTATGCTCCTTTCAAAAAACGATGCTGGTTTTACCCATAACGGGGCACTGGCAGGTCTTGTGGCCGTCTGTGCCGGAAGCGACCTGTACCATCCGATGGCCGCCCTGTTTGTGGGGGTTGTTGCAGGAGGAATCTTTGTTTTCGGTTTTCATTATGTGACGGAGGTACTCAGAATTGATGATGTTCTGGGTGTATGGCCCCTCCATGGACTATGCGGAACCTGGGGAGGACTCGCTGCAGGAATTCTGGGGATTCCGTTTTTTGGAGGAATCGGAGGGGTGTCCTTTGTTTCCCAGCTGATTCCTGTGGTGTTTCAGATTTTTCTGGCATTTATTGCCAGTGCTCTCATCTATGGTGTTCTCAAAATGACCGTGGGAATACGTCTTTCAGATCAGGAAGAGCTGCTGGGACCTGATCTGGCAATCCACCATGTTGAATCTCATCCGGAAGAAGCGTTGTAGGTAAAGGAGCTGTTACTATGAAAATGATAGAAGCCATTATTCAGCCCGACTGTCTTGTGGCAGTGAAAGCAGAGCTGAAAAAGCATAATGTGTCAAAAATGACTGTTTTCCATGTAAAAGGATGCGGTCAGCAAATGGGGTATACAGAGAGCTACCGGGGACAGACCCACGAAGTCAACCTGATACCCAAAGTGTGCATCAGGGTTGCGGTAAATGACGAATATGTACAGCCGGTTGTAGATGCCATAACCAGAGGAGCCAGAACCGGAGAGATCGGAGACGGAAAGATTTTCATACAGCCACTGGACGAGTGTATCCGAATCCGGACAGGAGAAAATGGAAACAGCGCTATCGGCTGATAGTGAATAGACCTCAATCCCGGGGGACGGAGTTTTGACTCGATCCCCCGGGATACCTCTATTGAACCCTTTGACTGCTTTGCCTATACTTACTTCCTGACCGGGACTGCACCCGGACTGGAGTTGCCATGGATATCCTGACACTGATACTGACCGCCATAGCCCTTTCTATGGATGCTTTTGCCGCCTCTTTGTCCTGCGGCTGTACCATGGATGATTTTGTGCACTCCCACTGTTTTCTGACAGCCTTTCTTTTTGGGTTGTTTCAGGCTCTTATGCCATTGATAGGCTGGTTCGGAGCCAGTTTCCTTCAGGGCCCCTGGATTGAATCGGCAAACCACTGGATAGCCTTTGGGCTTCTTGCTTTTATCGGCGTAAAAATGATTTGGGAGAGCCTCCATCCCGATGGGGAATGCAAAGACCCGGAAGATGTTTTTCATATTAAAAATCTCTTGATACTTGCCGTAGCGACCAGTATAGACGCGCTGGCTGTGGGCATCAGTTTCTCTTTTCTCGGCTACTCCATCCTCCTGGCTGCCCCGGTAATCGGGCTCACCACGTTTATCATATCCTATACAGGGGTCCATGCAGGGCACAGGCTGAGCCATTTGTTCGGAGAACGGATGGAGACGGTCGGCGGAATGGTTCTGATACTTATCGGTGTGAAAATCCTTATCTGGGGATAAAGACCATCTGCAGAGTTGCTTCGGAATTTGCTATTTTCCCAAAGGAATACTAAGATAAATTGTGAGTAATTAAGGCATAAATCCGGGGACACACCCTCTGATCCGCCGAGGCTTTGTACTGATTTGCCGCAGAGTTCTGTTCGGTATACTCAGGAAAACGACAGAAGGAATGAGCAGGACGCACCATCACCGGAGTATCATGATTCCATGGTATTCAAAACCTGGGGAAACAAAAATGGTAAGTCTGCCCGCTGTCATTGCATTTATTAAAAGGGGACTGAAACCGCAGTCCATAATGAAAAGAAATGAAACATCATGAACCAAGGAGTCAGAAATGAAAAAGATCCTAGCTATTGCCTTTATTTTAGCCGGTACTGCAGCATTGTCTGCCCAGTCCGAGTACTACAATCTTATCGAATTCAGGAATAAAACGGGAAGAGATATCTATTACCTCTTTTTCTCTCCCGGCGACAGTGAATGGTGGGGTCCGGATGTTCTGGGCGATACCAGAACCCTGGATGCGGGAGAATCTGTTGAATTTTTTATTTCCTATCCGGAGTATTCAGCGGAATTCGATTTTATGGCTGTGGATGAAGACGGAAATGTATTTGAACTCTATGATATGGAAATCAATGATGATTCTGAAGCCAGGATTGTCATTAACGACTCCTACATTACCGATTACTGGGATCTTGACGATCTGGAATCCGAACTGATAACCCTGGAAATCAATAACGATACAGGTTTTGAAATCTATTATCTGTTTATTTCCCCTTCAGACTCGGAATCCTATGGAATCGACTTTATGGACAGCGAGACCACCCTGCCGGCGGATGAAGCCATTTCTGTTCTATTGTTTAAATCCAATGCGGAAATTGATTATGATATTCAGGCTGTGGATGAGGATGACGATACCTACTCGTTCTCCCTCACTCTGGACCCTGATCTTGATAATCAGTATACGGAAGTTACCATTGATGATTTGGACTGATTGTTGATGGATGAAAAACGTATAGGAGAACTCTCTGGATTTTATCTGAGTGAGTTGCGGGAAGATATCCTGCCTTTCTGGGAGAAGAACAGTATAGATCCCCAAAAGGGTGGATTCTTTAATTACCTGGACCGGGAGGGAAAGCTCCTTTCTACCCGAAAAACCGCTTCGGCCCAGGGGTACGGGATATGGCTGCTCTCAAATCTTGTTGAGAAAATCGAAGAGTCCAGAACCTGGCTTGCCCTGGCAGCAGGGAGCGTCGGATTTATCAGAGAAAACCTGAGAAGAAAATCCGACGGCAGAGTATTTTCCGAAATAGAACAGAATGGTTCTACCGCTCTTGTAGAAAGCAGTTTTTCTCCTGAACTATCAATAGCTATGGGATTAGCGGCCTACTCAAGGATATCGGGAGATCTGAAATCCCTGGAAGAGGCGCGGGAGATATTCGCCCTTCTGCTCAACCTTGAAAAAACGGCATTAAAACAGAATTTCCCGGACACGTTTTTTTACAGAACCAGAGAATTCACAACCGGAATGATTTGTTTGAGCCGGGAACTGATCCTGTCAGATCCGGAAAACTCCAGAGCCTATCAGAAACAGATATCCGGAAGACTGAAAGAGATAGATCTTTACTACACTGACAGAAACAACAGAGCTCTTGTAGAGTATTCGCTCCCTGACGGGAGCAGACCGGAAGGCTCGGATGGACGTCTGGTCTGCCCCGGAGGCAGTTTTGAGACCATAGGAGTCATGCTTGATGAAGCTGACCGCCTTCAGGACACAACACTGCAGGAACAGGCTCTGACCCTTCTCAATTGGACAATCGAGCTTGGATGGGACAGTGAATGCCAGGGGTTCTATTCCTTTGTGGATACCAGGGGAAGACAGCCTCTCCAGCTGGAATGGGATATGAAAATCTGGTCCTGCCACTGCAGCGCGGTTCTGACTCTGTTGAAAGCCTACCTTTATACGAGGGATCCCTTTTATGAAACCTGGTTTGAAACCCTTCAGGAGTACGTATGGGACCATTTTCCTGACAAAGAGAAAGGAGAATGGTTCGGATACCTCAGAAGAGACGGATCGGTACAGCTGGACCTGAAGGGAAACAGAGAAAAAAATCTGTATTATCTTCCTTCCATGCTTATGGGAGTTTATACCACGTTAAAAAGATTATAACGGGCATATGGAAAAGGAGGTGAAACCTCTTTCAATCAGGGATGGTGATGGTAAACCGGACGCCCTGTCCGGGGAGATTGACGCACTTTATATTTCCTTTCAGGCTCTGGGCTACCAGATTGTAAACGATGTATAACCCCAAACCGGAAGAGTTTTCTCCTTCCCGTGTGGTAAAAAAGGGATCAAAAATCCTGTCTATCACATGGGCGGGAATCCCCGGACCATTATCATCGATCATAAGAGAGACCCCTTTGCCGACGGTTTCAGCTTTAAGAAAGATTCTGCACTTTGCCGTCCTGTTGCCGGCATGAATCACGCTGTTATCCACAAGACGTATAACAACCTGGGAAAGCGTACCCGGTAAACTGGTCAGAAAAAGGTCCTGAGGACAGGAGAAACCGATATCCACCTTGTCTTTCCACCGGGCAAGACAGTACTCCGCAGTCTCCTGAAAAAAACCGTACAGGGAAAATGTCCTCTCCTGCTCTGCTTTGCGGGAGGTAGAGACTGTTTTAAACTGATTTATAAGATCTGCAGCTTGATTCAGGCAGCGTTCAATACGAATGAATGTGTTCTGTGCGATTTCTGCAAGATCCTCCCCGGATCCCTTTCGGGCAGGATTTTTGTCTATGAGCAGAAATTGTTTCCGCAGGGATGCGGCAGCAGCCAGGCCCTCACTTAAAGGGGCACTGATTTTCTGAGCTATACCGCTGGTCAGATAACTCAATGCAGCAATTTTTTCCGACAGAACCAGCAGATGCCTGGTATTCTTCAATTCATCAAGGGATATCTGAAGTGTTTGATTGGTACTTTTAAGAGAGTCTGATTGTCTTTTGATTTTTTCCAGGAGCCGGAATTCTCTGAAATAAACACTGAGAAACACCTGGAGCGACCGGAATGCGGATCCGTCAAAACCTTCCAGCCCCAATACCATAATGCCGAACTGAACCTGCTTTGACGCAAGGGGCATAAAGACAAGACTTTCCCTGCCGGGGAAGCAATCCATCACGGCAGCGAGGAAATCCCCGGGCTCAATGTACTTTTCAAACCGAAGATCTCTCTTTTCCGATTCAATATCAAAATACACCCTCAGGGGCGGAGTTGGTTCTCCCTCACTTACCCCATGATCAAAAAGATAAAGACAGCACTTATGAATGGAAAGCTCCCTGAAAAAGCGTTGAAATGCCGGAATCAGCTGCTTCCTGTTTTCCCGGTAATCCGGGAGGGTGGGAAGGGACGCGGAAATGCTGTTTATTAACATTTGCTTCTGAGCCCTTTTTTCAAACCTGAGCAGCTCTTCCCATGACTCATAGACCAGTTTTTTCGGCAGAATGCGGTTGACGCAGCCACAGGATTCCCTGATCTGAACACTTCCTGTAAATTCCGTTTTTACAGGAATATCCTTCCCTTCCAGCAGACGAACAATCAGTTCCACAGCTTTCCGGGCCATCTGAGTAAAAGGAGCCCGGACGGTGGTGATTCCCGGTTTGTAATATCTGGATCTCAGGATATCATCATAGCCGCAGGAAAGAAGATCCTCCGGAAATTTCATTCCCAGACGATCAAGAGCATCAAGAAGAAAAAAAAGGCGCTGATCATTGAATGATGCGATAGCTTGCAGTTCTCCCCCGCACCTTTGAAACCACTCTCCCATTCTGGCTATTTCCTGCTCTTCATCGGCACCGGTCACATAGGCCGGTACGATCCAGTGTTCCTCTACAGGCAGATGATTCTCTTCCATGGCATCCAGATAAGCCTTCAGGCGCGCTTTCTCGGCAACATGGTCGACCGGTCCCCTGATAAATCCGATTCTCTCTACTTTATGGACTTTTATAAGATGGGTAATGACTTCCTTCAGAGGGCTATAACTGTCCATGGTAATCAAAGGATAGCCGGGAACTGACTGCTCCATCATAATGACAGGAAGCGGCTGGAATGATTTTACAAATTTCAGAATCTCATCCGGAGTACTGAAATCGTCCAGAAATCCCGATCCCCAGATGACAATACCATCCAGTTTGTCAAATTCAAGAGCCTCGTAAATATAATTCAGCTGCTTTTCACCGGGAAACGGACTGTTCAGGCGCCCCCCCGGAAAAACACAGAGATTCACATCCTGTTTTTCGGCAGCATCCAGAAACCCTGAGAGCTGGTATTCCGCCCAGGGATAATGGATGGATGAGTTTATAAAACCTATTGTATATCTTTTTTTTCTCTTCATTTCACCTGTTTTTGCCAAGACTGAAATTTCTACAAACCGGAATGGTTTATCCTCATTCTGCCGATGTCCCCTCAAGAGTGCTCAAAGGCAGAAGAATATCAAACCGCGCCCCTCTTTCCGGCAAATTAACGGCTGAAATTTTTCCATTCAAGCGTAGAGTGACAAGGTTGTAAACCATATAGAGCCCCAACCCCGCCCGGTCATTTCCCCCTCTGGTAGTAAAAAAAGGATCAAAGATCCTATCAAGAACTTCTGCGGGAATCCCCGGACCGTCATCTTCAATAACAAGATGGATCCCGTTATCGGTTATTTCGGAAAAAAGGGAAATATGACATGTCTGCTGTTCTTCCGGTGCATGGATCACGCTGTTCTCAATTAACTGATGGATAATCTGGGAAAGGAGACCGGGTATACAGGTAACATGCATATGATCCGGACAGGAATAGAGAACCTGGACACGTCCGGACCAGCGGGAGGCAGCCTGTTCACTTATTTCCCCTAAAAACCTCTTGAGAAGAAATGTTCTTACCTCTCCCTCACTCTGGGCCGATGAAATCATTTTAAACTCTTTCACCAGTTCCACCGCTTTTTCCAGGCTTTCTTCAATGAGACCCAGCCCATCGCGGAAAATTTCAGGTGAAAGACCTCCCTCTCCCAGGAGGTACCGGTCTTCTGAACCGGTTTGCAGCCTTCCTCTCAGGAATGTGGATGTAGTAAGGGCCGCGCCCAGGGGGGTGTTGATTTTATGGGCGATACCGCTTGTCAGATTTCCCATTGCGGCAATTTTCTCTGTCTCCACCAGCTGGTGTTTGGCTTTTACCAAATCCTCCAGAGAGTCCTGCAGCTTCTGATTGGCCGTCAGTAGACTATCCGCCTGGCTGCTGATTTTTTCCAGGAGCTGGAATTCGCTGAAAAACGATCCGAGAAAGACCTGGAGAGATTTGATAATGGAACCATCCAGAGTCTCCAGCCCCAGAACCAGAATACCGTACTGAAGCTGTTTATTGCAGACAGGGAGAACCGCTATGCTTTCCCTGCCAGTGAATTCTGCAACCAGGGCTCCGATCAGATCACCGGGAGAGAGACTTTTCTGAAAAACGGAATCATCCGGATCGGTTTTCATATCAAAATAGAGTTTTAGCCGGCCTGGAGGGTCTTTTTCGGAAAGAGCCTTCTGAAAAAGGTAGACACAGCACTTTTTTACAGAAATCTCCCTGAGGGAATTTCTAAAAGCCCTGACAAAGTTGACTCTGTTCTTCTCAAAATCGGGAAAAATCGTCAAAGAGGTAGCAATATTATTGATAAGCAACTGATTCCTGGCCCTTTTTTCAAATAGCAGAAGTTCTTCCCGGGAAGACCGGAACTGGTTTTCTGTAACATCCCGGGCTACACATCCGCAGGATTCCCGGATTTTCAGCTTTCCCACTGTTTCCACCCGCAGGGGAACCTGTCTACCTTCGATCATATCCACAATCAAATCGACGGCCTTTCCGGTCATTTCCCCAAAAGGCGCCTGTACTGTTGTAATTCCCGGTTTATAATATTTTGATCTTCGTATATCATCATGCCCGCAGACAAGAAGGTCTTCGGGAATCCGTTTTCCCTGCCTTGCCAAAGCATCAATCAGAAAGAAAATCCGCTGATCATTAAAAGAAGACATACCTTCAAGACCGGTACCAAATTTCCGGTACCACTCTCCCATTCTGGCAATCTCCTCCTCATCCTCATATCCGTGAATAAATGGCGGGACAATCCAGTTTTCCTGTACTGTCAGTCCATTCTCTTCCATGGCATCCAGATAGGCATGAAAGCGATCGGATTCTGCAATATGGTTAGCCGGTCCCCGGATGAATCCTATGTTTCTGATATGATGCTCCTGTATAAGATGATTCACAGCGTCCCTGACGGGAGTATAGCAATCCATGGTAATCAGAGGACAACCGGAAACGGGATGCTCCAGCATAACAACAGGTTTGGACTTAAAGGGCTCAACAAAACTCTCAAGCTCGTCCTGATTGATAAAATCCTCCAAACCTGATCCCCAGATAATCATCCCGTCAAGCTGTTCATAATTCAGAGCCCGGTAGATAAAATTCTGCTGTTTTTCCTCAGGATCGGGACTGGAAAGACGCCCGCCGGGGATAATGCAAAGATTGATGCCCCTGTTTTCTGCACAGCTCATAGCTCCGGATAACTGTTCTTCCGCCCAGGGGAAATGCATGGAAGAGAGGATATAGCCGATGGTATATCGCTTTTTTGATCTTTCCATAGGAAACCAGAATTAATTATGGAAGATCAAAATCAGGAATACAAGAATAGGAATTCTTTTATGCTTCTCTCTTGGAAGAGTGCAGGGAAAAAATACTTTTTTCCTTTCGGCGGAGCAGTCAGATGATTATACTTTTTTCATGGGGCTGCACAGAAAAAAACGAGAGAATGCAAAACGTTTGGCATTTTTGCCGGTTTCAGTATAGAATCTCTCTAAATATATGTGGTATAGAATTTAACAACTTGACATAACTGAATTGACAAATATTCAAAGATTCTTTACAAAAAGAGAAAACCGAATCATTGTAAAAAAGGAGAATTGTGTATGAAAACACTGAGTTTCGGAGAGATTCTGTTTGACAGGATTGGTGGAAAGGACCATTTTGGAGGAGCTCCGGTGAATGTGGCGGTCCATCTTTCCCGTCTGGGGGCCGAAAGCTATATGCTCAGTGCACTGGGAAATGACGCACCGGGAAAGGAAGCGGAAAAGATTCTGAAATCGGAAAATATCAAGACTGATTTTCTTCAGCTGAATTCTGTCCATCCCACCGGGCTTGTGGAAGTTACGGTAGAGGATGGAATTCCCAGCTATGATATTAAAGAGGGGGCGGCCTGGGACTGCATAGAGCTGAACTCCGGGCAACTTGAGAAACTGAAAAGCATGGAATGGGATCTTATGTACTGCGGATCACTGGCTCAGAGAACCCGGTCCAACAGGGATCTTCTCCATAAACTTCTGCCGGTTCTGAATTACAGGCATCTGTTTTTTGATGTGAATCTGAGACAGGAATACTATGCCGAAGATGTAATCAGAGATACCATAGCCCATACGACACTGCTGAAACTGAATGATGAAGAGCTTCCTGTTATCAGCCGGCTTCTCTTTGGAGAAGAACTTTCAGGTGAAGATTTTTTTCGGAAGGCCGGCAGGGATTTTAAACTGGAAATGCTGGTTCTGACTCTAGGTCCCGCCGGAGCGGAGATCTATCATAAAGAGACCGGGGGAAAGGCCCTTCCTGTTCCGACAGAAAAGGTAAAAGTCGTGGATACCGTGGGTGCCGGGGACAGTTTTTCCGGAGCATTTCTCTATTTCTTTCTGAATGGAGAGGAAATTGAAAAAGCCGGCTGGAAAGCCGCGCGTCTGGCAGACTATGTGGTCAGCCATGCCGGTGCTCTACCGAAAATGGATCAGGAGATAAGAGGTAAAATTGGCATCTGATTTTCCCTACAGCATAAAGAATAAACTCCTCCCCTGCCGGGGAATCATGGGAAGGGAGGAGTACTTTCAATCGGCAGTACTGATCCCTCTGCTGAAAAGGGACAGTCAATGGGAACTTCTTTTTCAGATCCGGGCTGCAGAAATACGTCAGGGGGATGAAATCTGCTTCCCCGGAGGGGGATTTGACCCTGTTCTGGACAGGGATTTTCTCGATACGGCCTTAAGAGAAACCGGTGAGGAACTGGGAATTGACCGGGGCAAAATTGACATTATAGGACCGATGGATACCCTCATCACTCCCATGGATGTTCTTGTTGAGCCTTTTCTGGCAGTATTAAAAATTCAGTCCCTGGAAGAACTTGTTCCCAACCCCGCGGAAGTGGCTTCGGTTTTTACATTACCTTTGGACAAGCTGAAAACCATTCCCCGGGAGAATTACCAGGTAAGAACCGAAATGCATGCTTTTTCGATAGATTCGGATACAGGAGAGGAAAATTTACACTTCCCGGGAAGCAGCCTGGGATTGCCGGAAAGGTACCATAGGAGCTGGGGGAATAAAATGCACAATATCCTGGTATATCCTACCGAATACGGAGCGATCTGGGGTATTACAGCCAGAATCGTCAAAGATTTTATAACTCTTCTTGATGAATAAAAAAAGTGATGGACAGATAACCATTGTTTTCTGATAGAATAGTATTCTCATGAATATTAATACAATAAATACAAATGGCGTTGTTCTGTTCCATGGGGAGATAACAAAAGATAAAGATCACCCCGGAAGCATCTGTATTCTGATTTCTGATGAGTACATCAAAGCCATGCAATATCAGAAAGAGATACGCAGCAGAGGAACCTTTTATATAGGAGGGGATCTTCTCTATAAACTCCTGGCCGAACTTTTTGACTATATCTCCAGCCTTTTCGGCAGGATCAGACTGGATGATGTGGATATTCATGACGAAGAAGACAGAACGCTCCTCTTTCTGAGAAAATTTTCCCGCTCCTCCGAAAGGATTGAACAGAAGATCAAACAGCGAATGAATGAGAGGATTCCTCCTGCAAACCGGGAAAATTTTCAGATTCATATGGACAGTAAAAAGGATAATATTCAGTTTAGCCGGACCGAAGAAAAACAGTCAAAGGTCTTTATCCACGTACCTGTGACCTTTCTCTACAACCGGTTGATATCCTATGTGGACAGCATGGAATTCTGTGATCTGAAACATCTGGACAGGGCTGTTCATAAATCTTTTATGATGACTTTTTCTGATCTGAATCAAAAAGTCAGGGAGAAAAAGAATCAGATAGATATGAGTTATGCCATTCAGCTTGCCCAGGAAAGGATTGCCGATCTGGAAAAGGATAATCAGCAGCTACATACAAAAATTTCCTTTTTTTCCTATCAGAACAATCTTTACAAACGGTCCTATTTCTCACTGAAAAAAAGATATGACCAAATGATGAAAAAGCATAATTTCAATGATGATGAGGATTTGGAAGAAATTTAGAAACCATTCCCGACAATTTCCCTATTGCTTTTCCCTTAAACAGATTCGATCATTAAAACAGATGGGTACAGCAGAAAAACAAGGAATCAAATCCGGGAACATCTCTAGATTACGTGCATATATGGTCATTTCTCTGGGATTCGGAATAGTAATGGGAGTCCTTTTTCCCATTTATGCCTCTTTTTTTGTTACCTATGAAACCAGGCTGGAAAAGCTGCTTTTTCAAACAGGATGCGTTCTTGCGGGTGTGCTGGTAGGGGGAGTCTCCTACTTTATCGGTAAAATTGTTATCATCGGCTACCTGAAAAAACCGGTGGAACAGCTGTGCGGGATCACCTTATCGGCCTGTGACGATGAACAGGAAAAGGATCCCCTGAATAGACTGTTTGAAGGAATCCAGTCCACCAGAGGAATCCTCCTTTCCATTGTAAAAGAACTGAAAAGTTCGGAAGAAAAGATCAATCAACTGGAATCATCGCTTATGGAAATGCTGGACAGCATTCAGGAAAAGGAGAGCCGGAGCCTGTCGGAAATCGATGCAGCCATGCAAACCATTGACCGGAATAACCAGCTTCTCAGCAGTACAGACGGGAAGATAACCTCAGACTCCCGTAAAATTACCGATTTCCGGAACCGGTTAAGGGAATTTCATAACAATATGAACTCCCTCATAGAAGAACTGACCACATATTTTACCGAGACTCATGAGTCGGAATCACAGATTCTCTCAATGGGCGAGTCCTATAACACTATGGTGGATCAGATGAACGGGACAGCCCAGGCAATCCTGTCCTTTAAAAAGGAAATTGAGTATTCCAGAACATTCCTGGAAAATCTGAAAAATTCGATTTCAAGAATTGATGATTTTGCCGCACAGACACAGATCTATTCGATCAATGCCAATATAGAAGCCGCCAACTCGGGATCCGCCGGAAAGGGGTTTCATGTGATTGCCGAGGGGATCGCGGCCCTGGCGGAAGAGATAATCCAGACAGCAGGTACAATTGATCAGGAACTGGAAAATCTCAATGAACGGTATAACTTTATGGAGCTGAAAACAGAAGAACAGAACAAAGCTCTGCAGGATATCAGCTCCCAACTGAAGATACTTCATTCAGACCAGAATGATTTAATGAAAAATATGCAATCCAAGAATCTTGAAAACCGGAAATTTATCACACAGATGAACCAGAGAAGCGAACTTCTGATCAATCTCAATCAGAATCTGGTGAGCATTTCCGACTCTATTGAGGAACTGAAAAGTGATATCACCGGTTTAAACAGTGCCACCGGAGATGTCAACAGCAGCATGCGGACGAACCAGGATTTCATCAAGCATAAGATGGCGGATTTTCATACCTTTCAGGAAACCTTTGCAAGCCTCTCCCGGCAGATAAAAAAGCAGAAAGAGGCTATTGAATCACTGAACCTTGAGGAACCGGAACCTTAAACACCGCCGGAAAAAGCTTTCATGGTATAATACAGATCATTCCATTTCAGCTCTTTTTTAAAGGCATCCAGCCTGGTGTCTTTATCAATCACCAGTACTTCTGTACCGGTCATTTCGGCAAAATCCACCAGCATCTCGGTGGTCACATCTTTGCTGTAACCGGTATGATGGGCTCCTCCCGCGAGGATCCAGGCAGCAGCGGCCACTTCCAGGGAAGGCTCGGTTTTCCAGAAAACCCTGGCAACCGGCAGACGGGGCATATCATTTTCTGCTTCAATGGTCTGTACTTCATTTACCAGAAGCCTGAAACGGTTGCCCATATCCAGCAGAGTTACATTGACAGAAGCGCCCGGATCAGTGTCAAAAACCATCCGGACCGGATCATCCTTACCGCCGATTCCCAGAGGATGAACCTCCAGTTTCACTTTTTTACTGCCTGCAATGGTAGGACAGACTTCCAGCATATGGGCTCCCAGAACCATAGTGTTCTCCGGATCCAGGTGATAGGTGTAATCCTCCATAAATGAGGTTCCTCCGGACATTCCTTTACCCATAACCTTCATGGCCCTGACCAGCAGAGCTGTTTTCCAGTCCCCTTCCCCGCCAAAACCGTAGCCTTTTTCCATAAGCCTCTGACAGGCAAGGCCCGGAAGCTGCTTCATACCGTGAAGATCCTCAAAAGTTGTGGTAAAAGCAATAAAATCACCCTCTTTCAGAAAATCTTCCATCCCCAGCTCCAGTCTGGCGGCTTCTATCAGTGAATCGTGCATGGCCCCTCCGGGAAGGAGAGCCTTATCCACTTCATATTGATCTTCATATTCCTTTATCAGGGCAGCAACCCTCTCTTTGGTGACAGCATCAATCTTCCTGACCAGATCCCCTACGCCATAACCGTATACATCAAAACCAAAAGCGATCTGGGCGGCGACTTTGTCTCCTTCCGTTACTGCTACATCACGCATATTATCCCCGAATCTGGCTACCCTGGCCCCTCTCATATCTTTTAACGCCGCAGCAGCTCTTATCCAGGCATCGATTTTTTTCAGAACATTTTCATCTTTCCAGTATCCCGCAACCACTTTTCTTTCGATCTTCATTCTGGCATTGATGAATCCATGCTCCCTGCCGCCATGGGCAGACTGATTGAGATTCATAAAATCCATATCAATTTCATTCCAGGGAATATCCCGGTTATACTGGGTATGCAGATGCAGCATCGGTTTTGTCATTACATTCAAACCGTTAATCCACATTTTCGAAGGTGAGAAGGTATGCATCCACAGGATAACTCCCCCACAGTTTTCATCGGCACTGGCTTTGACAAAAAAATCGGTAATTTCCTGAGGTGTCGTCAGAATACCTTTGTATTCAATCTCCGCAGGGATCATCTTCTGATCATTCAGATATCCCGCGATCTCCTGAGTATGACTTCTTACCTGTTTCAAAGTCTCCTCTCCATACAGATGCTGGCTTCCCGAGATCATCCATATTTTCATATCATCATAAACTTTCATTTTCCGCTCCTTAATCGTATATGACTTCAAGCCTGACCGTAGTAGGCATCTTTCCCGTGTTTTCTTTCAAAATGTTTATTGATCAGTGAATCTTTCATCCTTTCGGGCCTCTGATGCACCTGTTCGGTAACAAAAGCCATTTTTGCCAGTTCCTCCAGAACACCGGCGTGATAAACCGCTTTTTCGGGAGTAGCGCCCCAGGTAAAAGGGCCATGACTGGCTACAAGGATCATCTGAACCTCTTCATAGGAGAGCTTCTGATCTTTTAAGGCATTCAGAATCTGGTACCCTGTCTGCTCCTCGTACTGCCCTTTTATCATCTCATCACTCATGATCTCGGTAACCGGAATGTCACAGGCCAGATGGTCCGCATGGGTTGTTCCATAAATGGGGATGCTTCTGCAGGCCTGAGCCCATCCTGTAGCGTATGTCGAATGTGTGTGTACGATACCGCAAATACCCGGAAAAGAACGGTACAGCACTGCATGAGTAGGTGTATCCGAAGAAGGATTCATCTTTCCCTCCACCTTCTTCCCTTCCAGATCGACCAGAACTATATCTTCCGGTTTCAGTTCGTCATAAGCGACACCACTGGGTTTGATGGCAAAAATTCCCTCATCCGGATCCAGGGCGCTTACATTCCCGAAAGTATAGATAGCCAGTTTTCTTTTGGGGATCTCCATATTGGTTTCGTAGCATCTCTCTTTCAGTTCTTTGAAATCTTTCATTTTCCGCTCCTTGCATGTCTATAAAACGTCCGCTCCCCCGCTGTCAGGAAACTTGTTGAATAATTCCCTTCCTGCTACAGAGGGGGGCTTTAGCTGTCTTCGCCAAAAGTGTGAAGATTCTCACTTGTGATGATATTCAGAGGAGTTAATACATCCCGGGGAATATCCTTTTTCAGGATGAGATAATCATAGAGCATCATAATTCCCCTGTACCCCTGTTCTACCGGCTGCTGAGTCAGGATGAAATTAATGACGTCCTCTTCTATCAAAGACTCTCTCCCGGGGAGGAAATCATAACCGATAAGGGGAATATCTTTATATTTTCCTCCCATTTTCTGTAAAAATGTCCCCAGGTAGTAAACTGTTGAGTTGGCAACAAAGATTCCCTGGGGAAGGGAGTCGGAACGGGAAAGGATATCCTCCAGGTAAAGATGAATCTTCTGTTCATCATCCACTTCCTCTTTAATCCATTCCAGCTCTACCGCATCATCCTGTTCTTCCATATATTGCCGAAACCCGTCCAGACGGCTTTTCAGATGGTAGTTGCTCCCCGGTGGATCCACAACAAGAATTCGATAGGAAGAACGCCCCGAATTCCGGCTTTTCATTAGCATCATCATCAGTTTGGCCGCAAGAAAACCGCTTTTAAAGGAATCCTGCCCTATATAGGCCGCCCTGCCGGTCATACCCGGAATGTCCGTATCAATAAAAATGTAGGGAATGCTGGATTTTTCCAGCCTCTCTTCAAACTCCTCCGGCCGTACAGGAGCCGCCAAAAGGGCTTCCGCTCCTGAATCCATGGCCAGATCAAGGGCTTTTTTACAGGATTCGGATGAATAGCGGTCAAAAGGATAAAGACGGACTTCTCCGCCATAAGACTCCAGGGCTCTGGCTGCTTTGAGGATTCCCTCTTCCACCAGCTGCCAGTAGCCGCCGTCCTGATGACTCAGAGGTACAACCGCAGCAAAAATGTGGCTTTTGGTTTTTTTCAGTCCTCTGGCATGGATATTGGGAGTGTAGTTCAGTTCTTCCATAACTTGCCGCACCTTTCGGGCTGTTTTTTCCGAAAACCTGCCCCGGTTATGCAGAATTCGATCAACCGTACCGATGGACACTCCTGCCGCATCAGCTATATCTTTAATGGTAGCCATATCACCTCAAACCTAGCGTTAACGATAACGCATTATATTATGCTTCTTCTAGCCTGTCAAATTTTATTTCAAGCCTGAAATTCCGTCAGAAACAGGGTATTAAACAATACCGTTTATGATTCTTTCAGGAGTGAAAATGGAGAAAGGAAGAACAGACCAGTACAGCCAGCCATTTAAACAGCCGGAAAAATACAATAAAGAGGAAATTATTTACGGGATTTGTCCATGCTTTCCATAATCTCATCCACCTCTTCAGGCAGCTGGGCAAAGGAATCCAGCAGAGGCAGCATGATGGTAACCACAACTCCCCGGTTTTCTGCATTTTTCAGGGTAAAACGGGATTCATCGCCAAAGTACAGATGAATGCGATCCATCACGTTCCGGATCCCTATGCTGTTGTGCATTTTTTTATGGTCATAGCTGCTTTTCCGGGATAGATAGTTCTCATTTTCTTTCAGGCCATTGCCGTTATCTTCTACCTGAAGAATCAGTTTATTTCCCGATATATAGGAGCGGATAGTGATAACACCCTCGTATTCGATATTGTCGAAACCATGAAAAATGGCATTCTCCACCAGCGGCTGAAGGATAAACTTGAGAATATAGGCTTCTTCTGTGCGGGGATCGATATCGTAGACAGTCGAAAAAGCATCGCCAAACCGGAATTTCTGGATTTCCAGATAATCTTTGATGCTGTTGATCTCATCCTTCAAGGTAACCAGCTTGGTCTTTTTGGAAATGTTGTATTTGAGCAGATTAATCAGTGAGGTAGTCATATCACTGATATTTTCCACATTCTGAAAGACCGCCAGCCATTTGATGGAGTCCAGGGTATTGTAAAGGAAATGAGGGTTTATTTGACTCTGAAGGATCTGAAACTCCAGATCCGACTTTTTCTTCTGCTCATCCAGGGTTTTTTCCATCAGATCAGAGAGTCTTTGAACCATATGATTGAACGAGGCAGCCAGCTGTCCGATTTCATCATGCCCCTCCCCTTTAGCACGAATTTTCAGATTGCCGTTTTTTACCTTCTGCATGGTATTATTCAAATCGATAATGGGGCTGGTGACCGATACGGATATGATATAGGAAATAAGAAAGGAAAGCAGAATAAAAATCATCCACAGAAGACCGCCCAGTCTGGTCAGATAATTAACCGACTTATATATCCGCTCCTTTGAATAGATCTGGATAATCCTCCAGTCGCTGTAGGCAATATCATCAGAAAGGAGAATGCTCTCGTTCCCGAACACTCTCCCGTTAATGACCGTATTGTGTTTCAGAAGTACCGGGTATTCGGTTACAATATGATCCAGAGAAGTATTGAAAGGAAAGGTAAATATGGTATCGCCTTTCTTGTTGATAACAAGTGTCTTCTCCTCATCATGCTCCAAGGAGGTGAAAGTAAACATCTCCCGCAGATAGGTATAGTTCAATTCAATAATGAGAATTCCCAGCCCCAGATCTTCGGGATACTGAAAAATCGGGCGGGTATAGGATATGACATTCAAATCAAAGAAGGGCAGATAATTGACAATGGGCTCTCCGTTGATATACTCCTGACGCTTTTTCTGGTTTTTGATAAAGTCCTCAAACCGTTTCTCTATGGCAATCTGATCAGCATCCCAGTAACTGGAATAAAACTCCCCGTCGCTGCCGAGTACGTAAATGTTGTCTATGAACTCATGGACGCTGATAATGCTTTTCAGCATAAGATCTATCGTATTTTTATTGTAATAATAGCTGCTCTGTTCCGTGGTATCTGTTGTCCTCAGGGCATCCAGAAGAGGCTGATTTGTTGCCAGGAGCGATGCGGTATTGTCGGTCATATTCAAAAGGAATTCGATGCTCTGCTTGGTTTTATTGGAACTGTTAACAGCATTTTCGGTCAGATTATCCACATAGTTGGAGAAAAAGATCTTGGAAACGAGTATAAAAGCGGTACAGGTGAATATAAGAGTAAACAGCAGAAAATAGGAGAATATCCTTTTCTGGAGGCTCTGATTGCGGGAGGTGAAACGGAGGTATACTCTCTCCAGAAAATTAAGCATCCCCGTAATGCCTGTTTCTGAATTCTTTACAGGTTTCTCCTGTGGTCTCCTTAAATACCTTGCTGAAGTAGTAGGGACTGTCAAATCCTACCTTTTCGGCGATCTCATAGATCTTCATATTGGTTTTCACCAGCATATCTTTGGCGTTATTGATTCTGGTCTGAGTCAGATAGTGACTGAAATTCAAGCCCAGTTCCTGTTTAAAGAGGAAACTCAGGTAGCTGCGGCTGACTTCCGCATTCTGAGCCAGATTGTTCAGTGAAATATTTTCATTGTAATGAGCATTGATATAATCGATGGATTTCCGAACAATATAGGAGTTCTGAACCGGTACATTTTCTGCGGAAGAATCAAGAATCGTGTTAAAAAGATTCACAATATGCATCCGAACAGCTTCCAGATCAAAAAGGCTGTAAAAATCGCTTTTATTAATCCGGGACCTCACTGACAGATCCCCCAGAGAATTCCTGTCCTGATCCTCCAGATACCTGGCGGCCTGATCCATAAAAGCATCAAAAAGGTTTTTAAGATAATCGAAATCCTCAATTTCCGCGGTTTCATGAAACAGTTCACCCACATACTGCATCAATTCCTGCTTTCTATTGTGCCTGAGAAGAGGGAAAAGGAGTTTCTCTTCAGGAAGCCTGTAGGAATCACGCGGCCTGCCTGAGCTCTTCCAGTATACCGCAATGTGATTCGGTTTAAAAAAAGCCTGTTTACAGGCGGTTCTGGCCTCACCATACAGATCCTTGCAGTCATAGATATTCCGGCTTAACCGGCTGACGCCTATCATCAGGTAGTAATTCAGGTACTTTTTCAGATTCAGTTTTATCTGATTCATATAATGACTGATACGGTCATCAAGCCCTGAAGAGTTGACGAGAGAGTCAAAATTAAAAAGGAAAACGATTTCGTTCCTGAAAACTGTGTGAATTACAGGATGGGGACACTCCATAAGAACCTGAGAGGCCACATCCTCGATCATATCTTTCTGTCTTGAGTCCAGCTGGAAATTTTCATTCAGATTCAGGTTCAGGGAAACAAGAGCCATCTGAAAACTATCCATGGGAAGATATTCTTTCAGACTGCTGCATAGAGTTTCCACGGCCCCCTCTTCCCTCCCCTCTCGGAACAGAAGTGACGAAAGGGTTCTTTCGGGGTTATCCCTCTTCACAGAGCAGCTGTCCTGTAAATAGGGTGTACTTGTCTCATTCCGCCGTCTGATTGTCTCTTCAGACTCATTTAAAACTTTCAGCAAGCGTTCCGGAGTCAGATTGGATTTGACAATATAGTCCCTTACTCCGAGACTGACCGCCTCCCTGGCATAATGAAAGTCCTCATAATGGGTCAGAATAATGGATTGCAGCTGGGGATTTTTTTCTCTGAGAAGGCTGATAAGCTCAAGGCCGTTCAAACCGGGCATGGATATATCGGTCAGAAGGATTTCCGGGCTGTGCCGGTCAAAGAGCTCAATGGCTTCTTTCGCGTTTTTGGCTTCACCTACCAGAAGGTATCCGTGATCCTCCCAGTTCAGGGTAGATTTCAACCCTACGCGAACAAGCAGCTCATCATCAACGATGAGAACTTTTATTAATGTCTTTACCTCTGTTATACAATCCATGAGCATTGGTTTTTCCAAAAATTATATCAGGAGATTAGGCAATCCACAACAAAAACCTGAATCTCCTGAAAATACGAAAAATCAGCCAAGCATCTGTTTGATGGATTTTCCCATGCTTTCAATAATCAGAAAGCAGGAAACAGCACCAGCATCCAGAACACCCCGGGAGCGCTCGCCCAGACGGGCGGAACGGCCGACTTTGGCCACCATATCTTTTGTTGCCTCCATACCGGTTCTGGCAGCGGCAGTCATCTCATCCAGACAAACAGAGAAGGGTTTATCCGCGTCTACCGCTGCTTTCAGAGCTTCCACTCCGGGAATCATGGCATCCAGCATGGTTTTATCTCCCAGCTTGGCTGTTCCCAGAGAAAGGACCACTTCCAGTGCGGTTTCATAAGATTTGAGAAAGGTGGCTTTGTCCACATCTTCCACGCCCTGACAGCCGTCACCCAATTCAATAAAATAGCTGCCGTAAATGGGTCCCATGGATCCCCCGATCTCCGAAACAAGAACGTCTCCGAGAACATTCAGCGCTTCGGTATAGCTGAGGGATTTCCCCTCGATTCTCTGACCGGTAATGGTAAACCCTTTCTGCATATTGATACCATGATCTCCATCGGCAATCTTACCATCCACTTCACTTAAGTAATCCACATTGCTTTTTATGCACTCCACCAGGTTATCCACAACAACCTGGCCGGCGCTGTTCTTAAATGTATCTGCCATAATTCAGCTCCTATTATAATAATTGACTCCCTTCCCTTCGGCTCCGCTCAGGAACCAGGGGAGGGATCGGGGAATTTACTATTTTTTAGAATTGTTTAAGGCCCATGGAATTGACTTCCATATCCATCAGAGTTTTCAGTTCTTCATCCAGTTTCATAACCGTCAGGGTGGCTCCCATCATTTCCAGAGAAGTAAAATAATTCCCCACATAGGACCGGTAAACGGTTATTCCCTTCTCTGCCAGGAGTTCCTCCACCTTGTTATAGAGAATATACAGCTCCATCACAGGAGTGGCTCCCAAACCTGAAAGGAGAACAACCACTTCATTTCCCTTCTCAAAAGGCAGATCCGGAACAATCACATCCACCATTTCCCGGGCCATCTCATCAGCGGATTTCAGTTCACCCACCTTGATTCCCGGTTCACCATGATGACCAATTCCCACTTCCATTGTTCCCTCTTCGATAGAGAAGTTGGGATGCCCCACCGCAGGGATGGTACAGGAGGTCAAACCGATTCCCACACTCCGGGTATTGCTGATCGCTTTCTGGGCGGCGGCAATGACTTCATCCAGCGAGCCTCCCAGAGAGGCTTTGGCTCCGCCGGCTTTCCACATGAGGATTTCTCCGGCTACCCCCCGTCTTTTTTCCAGTTCCGTCCTGGGAGCCGAAGCGGCATCGTCATTGGCCACCACGGTTTTAACTTTCATACCCGCTTTTTCGGCCATTCTCATTGCCATTTTGACATTCATGTTGTCACCGGCATAATTCCCGTATAGAACGGCAACCCCTTCACCGGAGTCGGCTTCTTTCATAGCCTGGAAAAAGGCTTTCGCAGTGGGAGAGGCAAAAACCTCTCCCACCGCAACTGCATCAACCATGTTCTTTCCTACATACCCCACAAAGGCCGGTTTATGACCGGAGCCTCCCCCCGTTACCACACCTACTTTTCCGGCTACGGGGGCTTCTTTATATTTCACAACCCTTTCGTGCTCCGTGGAGGAGACTAAATCCTTATGGGTTTTCAGAAAGCCTTTTAACATATCTTCCACAACAAGGTTGGGATCGTTGATTATTCTCTGCATTGTCACTGCTCCTTTCCTGTTTTTTTTAATTGGCCTGTTTATGGAGTTCTTTTTCCCACTCCATGATCTTGTCCACCTTCGGGGCGGATCCTCCCCCCTGGAATTCCGATTCCAGGTAGTTATCAACCAGGTTTTTAGCCAGTTCCAGTCCGATCACCCTGGCGCCCATGGTCATGATCTGGGCATTGTTGCTTTTCATGGCTCTCTGGGCAGAATAGGCATCATGACAGGTAGCGGCTCTGATTCCCGGAACCTTATTGGCAGTGATTGCCATTCCGAGTCCGGTGCCGCACATCAGGATTCCCCTCTCATTTTCCCCTTTGGCGACCGAGGTCCCCACGGCTGCCGCCACATCGGGGTAGAGGCTGGGTTCGGTATTGTAAACACCGAAATCCTGTATTGTGTGCCCCTTGTCTTCCAGGTATTTTTTTATGGCTTCTTTCATTTCAAAGGCTGCTTCATCACAGCCTACCGCGATCTTCATACGCTCTTCCTTGTAATTAAGAATGGTAATCCGTTATGCGCCTTCATCTATGACGCATAACTTAACACTCCTGTCAGGGGACAAGAACCACCTTGAGGGAACCTTCCCCTTTTCCGGCCATATCAAAGGCTTTTTTAAACTCTTCCAGCGGGAACTTATGGGTCACAACGCCTTCTGTAGGAAGCTTGCCGTTGCCGATCCATTCAATCACCGGTTCATAACAGAAAGGACTGAGGTGAGCACCAAAAAGGTCCAGCTCCTTGGTATCGCTAATGATGCTCCAGTCACAGGTTGTGAGCTGACCAAATACACTGAACTCTACAAAAGTTCCCATTTTTCTGATAGCTTCCAGCCCCTGCTGCACACTGGAGGGATGCCCGGTGGCTTCTATATAAACATCACAGCCGTACCCTTCGGTCATCTCCCTGATTTTGGCAACAACATCCTCTTTTGCAGGATTCATAACCACATCGGCACCGAATTTTTTTGCCAGTTCCAGCCTTTCGTCTTTCATATCAAGAACCACCAGGGTTTTGGGGTTTTTCAGTTTGATGGCCCCCACCATTCCCAATCCGAGGGTTCCGGCTCCCGAGAGGACAACCACATCCTCATTGCCGATATTTCCTCTGTCTACTGCATGCTTGGAGCAGGCAAAGGGTTCGATCAGAATCGCTTTTTCCATGGGAATATCCTTGGGAACCTTATAAACCAGAGCTTCTTTGGGAAATCGCATATATTCTGCCATACCACCGTTTACATTGTTCTGAAAACCGTAAACATCATGTTTCTCGCACATCCAGTGGCGACCTGTCTTGCAGAACTTACACTCCCAGCAGGGAACAATCTGTTCGGAAATCACCCGGTCTCCCACTTTGAAATTCCCTTTTACATTGGGTCCCAGCTCTACAATCTCTCCCAGAAACTCATGACCGGGAACCATAGGCGCCTTGATATAGGGAGGAGTCCCGTCTCCACCCCAGAAACGGGATGCGCCGTGCTCGGCTTTAACGTCCCCCGCACACACACCGCAAGCTTCGACCTTGACGATCATTTCGCCCTCTCCGGCACGGGGGATCTCAATATCTTCCAGCCTGTAGTCCCCGGGGGCATAGGCTACAACTGCTTTCATAGTTTTCGGTAAATCACTCATTCTTATCTCCTTATCCATAAATTAAAAATTTTTAAGCGCGGATCTTATCGCCTGTTTTCAGATCAAACAGATGGGTTTTTTCTGAAAGGAACTCCAGTTTGATGGTATCACCGGGGCGATAGAATATTTTTTCTGTAGTGATCAGGGTGAGGAACTCCTCGCCGACTCTGAAATGGAGCCGTCTCTCCTCTCCCAGTCCTTCAAATACAGCAATTTCCACATCGGTACCCTTGCTGTCTTTCGAACCAATCAGCACATCCGTTGGACGGACTCCCAAACGGACTTTCATCCCGTCTTTTACCACTTTGTTATACCGGGACGGAACAGGGATCTGCAGTGTTTCGTCAGCGAAGACAAAAAGGAAATCCTGACCGACCTGTTTAATTGTTACCGTCAGAAGATTCATGGGAGGTTCTCCGATAAATCCCGCAACAAATCATTGGCCGGATCATCGTAAATCTCCAGTGGCGTTCCGAACTGCTGAAGAAGACCGTCTTTCATAATAGCCATGCGGTCGGAAAGGGACATAGCTTCCAGCTGATCATGGGTAACTATGATAGTGGTGCTGTTGATCTGCTTATGAAGCCGTTTGATTTCATCCCGGAGAACCTGACGCATTTTTCCATCCAGATGGGAAAGAGGCTCATCCAGCAGCAGGAGCTTCGGTTCCCTGACAATAGCCCGGGCGATATTCACTCTCTGTTTCTGGCCTCCGCTCAGGCTGATGGGCTTTTCTTTTAAAAGATCATCCACTTTCAAAAGAGGAGCGATTTTATTGATCCTCTCTTTGATCGCTTCCTCGGAAACCTTTTTGGCTCTCAGGTTAAAAGCGATATTGTCATACACATTCAGGGGAGGATACAGAGCGTAGTCTTCAAAAGCCAGACCGATGTGCCTGTCTTTCGGCTCCAGATTGTTCAGCTTTGTATCTCCAATAAAGATTTTTCCGTCAGTGATATCCTCCAGTCCCGCGATCATGCGAAGAGTGGTGGTTTTACCGCATCCCGACGGCCCCAGGATCCCGATGAATTCCCCTTCATTACAATGAAGAGAAAGGTTATTGACCGCAAAGTCATTGAGCACTTTGGCATTTTTTTTGTTTACGTACCGTTTGAATACATTTTCAAGTATCAGATCAGGCATGAGTTCCCTCCTTCACCAGTTTTTCCTGATTGTGCCGGATCAGAAACTCTTCATTGGCGCTGTCGAAAAAGATAATGTCCGTAAAATCAAGATCTATATAAATATCAGAATCCATCTCTACATCGTAACTGTTGGAAACAATGATCCGGATTTTCTGGCCATCCACATCGGCTGTCAGAATGGACCTGTTTCCGATCGGTTCAAGGACATACACTGTCCCTTTGATGGATTTATCATCTTTGGGAGATTTGCTGCAGGTCACATCATTCCCCCGGACTCCCAGATTGACCCGTTCAATATTGTTCTTCCGGAAAAAATCCGCTACATCCTCAGGTACATCATAAAGATTGTTCTGATGGGAAAGCTTCACTTTAACCGATGAGTTATCTCTGATGATTTCCGCTGGTATCATATTGATTTCCGGTTCACCCATGAGGCCTGCCACAAACTGGTTACAGGGGGTATAAAACAGCTCTTCCCCCGTTCCGATCTGAACAATTTCACCATCGTTAATAATGGCAATCCTGTCTCCCAGACTGAGAGCTTCCATATAGTCATGGGTAACATAAATAGTTGTAGTATCGAAAGAAGCCTGCATCTCTTTCAGCTCAGCCCGCATAAAATGCCTCAGTTTGGCATCCAGGTGGGCAAGAGGCTCATCCATCAGAAAGACATTGGGTTTTCTGACAAGACAGCGTCCCAGTGCCACCCTCTGCCTCTGACCATTACTCAGCTGCGAGGGAAGCCTGTCCCAGAGATGATCGATTTTCATTTTTTTTGTAATATCCAGTATGGCATCGTGGATGTACTGTTCATCTTCCCTGTAAAGACTGCTCCTCATGGGAGAGGCAATATTGTCATAAACAGAGAGATGGGGATACAGGGCATAGTTTTCAAAAACCATGGAAACATTTCTGTTGGCGGGAGGGACGATATTCACAACCTCACCATTGATTTTCACAAGCCCCTCATCCGGGATTTCCAATCCCGCAATCATCTTGAGCGTCGTGGTTTTTCCTGCACCGGCCGGGCCGAACAGAACCAGGAACTCCTTATTTTTTACAGTAAGATCCACATTGTTCAAAGCGGCATGATCTTTATATTTTTTTGTCAGTTCGTTCAATTCAATCTGAGCCACGTTATCCTCCTTATTACCCTTTTACAGCCCCGAAGCTGAGCCCCCGGACCAGGTGTTTCTGAATCAGAAGCGCCAGGATGACTTCGGGCAGAGCTGCAACGGTGGCCGCCACAGCCATCTGACCGTAATGAACCGTATCGGAAGCGATATATTTCAGGGATGCCACAGTTACGGTTTCCACATTAAAACTGGTCAGAAGCAGGGGAAAGGTAAAACTGTTCCATGCAAAAATAAAGGCCAGAAGAGCAGAGGATACGAGTCCCGGTTTGATAAGAGGCAGAAGCATCTTGTAAAAAATCTCCCACCAGCGGTAGCCGTCCAGACGGGCAGCCTGTTCAATCTCTACGGAAATATCCTCAAAATAGCCCCGTACAACCCACACCAACAGAGGCATGGTAATCAGCTGGTAAACCCAGATAAGTCCAAAATAGGTATCGTAGATTCCCAGTTTCTGATAGATCATGAACAGGGGTAGAATAACCAGGATCTCCGGTGCAAATTTGAAGGAAAGGATGGTAAAAGCCAGATCCTCTTTCTTCTTGAACTCAAAACGCGCCAGAGCATAGGCTGCGGGTACACCGGCCAGAACAGAAACAATCACAGCTCCTGCACTGACGATAATATTGTCCAGAAAGGCACTGAAATAGTCGGTGCGGAACAGTACCGCCTTGTAGTTTTCAAATGTCGGATGAAAGGCAAAAGTGGTGGTGAACATCTCCGCATCACTTTTAAAGGTAATCAGAACCATCCAGAAAATCGGGAACAGAGCAAAGAGGGCCCAGAGAGCCAGAAGGAAGTTCCTCACGACTTTGCCTGTAAGTTGCAATCTTTCCATAGTCATGGATATCTCCTTTTTTTTAATTCTCTTCGCCGGCAGCTTTTTTCTGGGTGAGCAGATAGTCGCCTACCAGTTTTTTACTGATGAAATAGATAATGACCCATAAAACCAGTACGTATGGCAGGGATTCTCCAAACTTCAGGAAGGCAAACCCTTTGTTGTAGCCGGACAGAGAGAGATTCATCAGGGTATTTCCGGTCCTCCCTTGGAGAGGGCGAAGATGATGGCAAACTCCTGCAGGGCCGCCATAAGACGGAAAATCAGGGCAATATACATAAAGGGTTTCAGCATGGGCAGTGTCAGGGTTTTAAAGGTAAACCAGGCTGACCCGCCGTCCACTCTCGCCGCTTCGAAGGGCGATTTGGGAAGGGACTGGATTCCCGCGGAAACCAGAACGATCACAAAAGGAGCATATACCCAGGTATCGATCATAGCCGCCGTAAAAAGGGCAGTATGGGAAGAAGCCGCCCAGGGAAAACCATAGATTCCGAAAAGGTTCAGAAACTTTTCCAGAATCCCCACAGAGGTATTGGTCATTAACTGCCAGATCAGGGTGGCAATTACCGGTGCAATCATCAGGGGAAAAATCAGAACAACTTTCAGGATCCTGGTAAACCAGTTTTCCTTGTTCAGAAGGAGGGCGATGCCCAGTCCCAACAGCATCTGCGGTATGGTGGTAGCCGCAGCATATTTGAATGTTACCAACAGGGCATGCCAGAAATCCACATCGGTAAACAGATATTTCCAGTTTCGCAGTCCGATAAACTTCCAGGTGGGGTTCCTGAAAGAATAGTTAGTCAATGAATAGAAGATGGCGCTTGCAAAAGGGTACAAAATACCGATTGTGATAAGCAGACAGGGCGCCATGATAAAATATGGACGTGCTTTAACTGTCCAGTGAACCTTTGTTAAGCTGGTTTGGGTGCCAAACTTACCAGTTTTAAGGCTATTTTCATTAGTTATCTCAGCCAAAACAGAACTCCTGTTTATTTATTTGTATGGTAAATAGCCGAATAATCGGTAATCGGGCTGCTGCATAAGAGCAGCCCGATATTAAATCAATTTTTTAATGTTTCAATTATTCGACTTCGATGTCTTCGACAATACGATCCATCTTTTTCTTGAGAGCATTGAGCCCTTCTTCGACAGATGCATATTCACCGGATACGATATCCTGGAGGGTGGCAGCCCACTCTGTTGTTGTTTCAAAGAAGTGGGGCTGGGGAGTAAACTGAATGGTGGTTCCTGCTACTGAGTCCTGGAATGCCTGCCCGTAACCTTCGGAAGCAGCCAGTACATTTACAAAATCCTGACTTTCAAAGACAGACTTTCTGGCGGGGTCAACAGTTTTTCCCACGGTAGAGGCCCACTGGTTAAACTCCTTGCCGGTAAAATACTGGAGGAAGAGCCAGGAAGCGGTCTTGTGTTTGGAAGCTTTGTTGATGGCCATGGCCCATGTCCACAGGTTGGCATTGACATCTTTTGCCCCTGCGGGTAGTGGAGCATGAACCCAGGCGATATTTCCGGCTTCCTTGGAAGAACCGGGAACATTCTGGAAGTAACCGTTACAGTCCGCATCGAAAAGCATGGCGGCTTTTCCGGCACCCAGGTCAGCACCTGCCTGATACCATGTGTAGCTTGCCCATGTGGGAGATCCACCGGTTTTAATCAGGTCTACCCAGTCTTTTGTCATTTCAACAGCTTCAGGAGAGTTTACTTTGGAAACGAGTCTGCCATTTTCAATAGCGAAGTCCTGTGCTCCGTAGTTGGAGTAAGTGGTCATGTAACCGGCATGGATGGTACCCCAGTTTCTAGAACCGCGGATAGCCAGAGCATAAGTGCCGGGACCGTCAAATTCCTGAAGTTCTTCACACAGAGCAGCCAATTCTTCCATGGTTTTGGGAGGTTTCAGACCTCTTTCATCAAAGATCCTCTTATTGTAAGCCAGAGTATTGGTTTCAAATCCCAGGGGAAGAGCCCAGAGGTTTCCTGTTCCGACTTTGTGTCCGGGTACCAGGTCCCATCTCAGAGAGGAGATAACACCGGGATAAAAATCGTCAAAATCGTAATCGGGAGAAACCAGGTTGGGATCGTTGATAAACTGATCCAATTCCTGGACATAACCGGGTACGGCATATTCCCAGATCTGATAGGCACCGCTCATAAAAAGATCGGGATCACCGGAACGGCTGTTAAGAGAGGTGGTTACTTTATCAAAGTAATTTTCCTCGGGGGTAATGGCATAAGTCACTTTAATGCCGGTAGCCGCTTCAAACTCGGGAATCTTTTTAATAATAGACTCAGCATAGGGATGCTGATTAAAAAGAATCTTGATGGACTCGCCTTCTGCCATTTTCCAGCTGAAACCGGTTTTGGCAGCCTCACTTTTTACGGTGTCCACAGAATCGCCGGAACCGGCACCGTCCTGCTGCCCGTTAGCAGAAACAGAACCCAAAGCACAAACCAGCAATAATGCTACTGCTGTAAACAATTTGTGTCTTTTCATTTAGAACTCCTTTAAAATTATTGATTTAAGGGCATTATATTTCAGCTGAATTCGAAAACGAAATGGAGGATATTTCTAAAAACAACAATATAATCTTCCAATATTTTCGGGCTCCCCCCGGTTGAAATACCATGGGAAAATCCATCTGTCAAATCCTAAAAAATACAAAATGTTTCGATTTCCTCTAACTTCTTTTTATCATTTTTAATGAATTGGAATTATTTTTTACTTTTTTATAAGGATTTTCTAAAAAATTAAAGTTTGATTTTTTCCATTGCCAGTTCCTCGACTCACCCTGATTATGAAGAAAAAAATTTCAGGATGAATAACAGATGACCATTAAAAACAGAATGTATGCCATTTTCGGAAGCCTCCTTTTCTCTTTTGTCCTGGCTGCAGGGCTTTTTATTACTCTCAACAGCAAAGTCAGCAACATTGAAGAGGAAGAGAGGCTTCTGATTACCATACGGAACGCCTATACAGATGAACTGACCGCTTTGGAGAGGATCTGCAACAGCCCCTATACGCAGGCTGTTAAAGAGTATGGAAGGAACAGGGAAATCACAGACCAGGCATTGAAGGAGTTGGAAAAGATGGAAATCCTTCCCTCTTTAAGCCCCTCCATCTCCGAAGCTCTTGAAGCTATTGTGACCCTGAAGGAGATATCCCTGGCAAACAGGGCAGTTCTGGATGAGCTTTTGGAGAAAATCGACAGAACCATAGAAGGCTCAGGAATAGACAAAAACTACTTCAACCTCTTTACCTTCTATGCCGAAAACATCAGCAAGGGATACATCAGCGATCCCGATCTGATAGAGTCCATAACAGCCCTTTCAAGAGACCTGTCCGTGACGGTGATCAATCTCAGCTTCAATCTTGCAACATCCATTGATACCATAGACAGAAACAGTGCCATAATCCTGCATGAAACTGACAGAACACTTAAAACAGGCTATGCCCTTGCGGTGGGAATCGTTGTATTATTTATATTTTCGGGCTTTACCTTTCTTCTTTTATCCATTACGGGGATGAACAAACGGATATCTCTGGTTCATGGGGGTATAGAATCCATGAAGGAAGGCTTTCTGAACAACCCTGTGATTCTCAATTCTCACGATGAGATTCACTATCTCAATGAATCCCTGGATCTCTTCCGGGGCAGTCTTCTGGGGATCATCAAAAGACTGAAAAAAGTGTCCGGCAGCAATATAACCATCAAAGGGGAGCTGGAGCAGGCGGTTATTCTGATTAACGGGATTACCGATACCCTCATCAACAGAATCGTGGAAATGAACAGTGAAATAAAAATTCTCCACAACCATCTTGTCGACTCGGACCGTCAGTTTTCCATAATCAGAAACAACATCGGGGAGCTCAATGAGATAATCCTGAACCAGAACCGTATTGTGGGATCCGCCACAGGGGCCGTAAAATCCATGAAAGAAGCAGCTGATTTTCTGAAAGAAGAGGCTTTGAAGCAGGATAACTCCTCCAGAGACCTGAAAGAAACCGTCAGGATCAGTGGAGAGAGCCTGACATCCACAAGGACAGTGATCAGCGAAGTCTATGAGAGCATAGGAATGATTAGGGAGATTGCGGAAACCATAAAAAAAATTGCCGCCCAGACCAATCTCCTTGCCATGAATGCCGCAATAGAGGCGGCCCATGCCGGAGAATACGGCAAGGGGTTCTCAGTGGTAGCGGATGAAATCAGACAGCTGGCTGAAATTTCCTCAGAAAATACAAACCAGATTACCGATGCACTGGGAACAATCATCGAAAGGATAGAAAAAAGCGAACAGGCCGGTTCGAAAACATACGAAGCCTTCCAGAAAATCAACAGGGAAATCAGTGAATCCATGCAGGCCTACACCAGAATGCATCAGGGGATACTGGATTTTGCTGAAGGCTCAGACAGGATGGCAGGAACATTCAGACAGCTCGATGAAGTATCGGCGCAGGTAATACACAATAGCGGAAGGATATCCGGTTCGGCTGACAAGACCTGCGGGAATATAGGAACAGTAAAGGAGATCTCATCGGGGTTCCTGGAAAAAGTCAGGGCCTTTTCCGAAGAGTTCAAACAGATAGATCAGCAGGCCAAAAGGATGAAGCAGCTGGCCGGCAGAATCAATAGCTCCACCGACCTGTTGAACAGAAATATCAACTGGTTTAAAACAGGAAAAGATTCCGATACAGAGATTACCACTCCAGAAGAGACTGAAGAATCAGATCCCGTTCCGGCTGAGAAAATCCCTGTACTTTTATAAGGGCTCCGGCCATATCCTGAGCGGATTCAGGATTTTCCACCCCCACAGTTTTCATTCCTGCGCTGACAGCCGCCTGGAGTCCCAAAGAGGAGTCTTCAATGACAGCGCACTGGAGGGGGTCTGCCTGAAAGATTTCCGCGATTCTCAGAAAAAGGTCCGGATGGGGTTTGCCCCGTTCCACCTGGTACCCGCTTACCAGATGATCGAAATACTTATCCAGTCCCAGTTTTCCGATAATCAGGGAAATCAGTTCGGGAGACGATGAGGATCCTACAGCAAGATTAAACTTTCTCTTTTTGAGCTCCCCCAAAAGGTGATCCACACCTTCGGCAGGCCTCAAAGCGGATCTTTCAAAATCTTCAAACAGCAGCTGTCCGCACTCTCTGAGCATCTCATCCACACTCCGGGTCAGATTATGCTCCTTTTTCAGATAAATCAGCATCTGCTCCACAGGGAGACCGATAAAATTCTTCTGATAGAAATCCTGGCTTACGGGAGTTCCCAGCAGCTTGAAATAGTTCTGATTGACCCTCTGATGGATAGGCTCACTATCCAGCAGAACGCCATCCATATCAAAAATGACGGTATTAATCATGTACAGCTCCTGAATTACATTTTATAAAGTCCCTTTATATATCTGCCGTTTATAGAAAGAAAAATCAACCCCGTCTTGGGGGCGGGACTTTTTTACCGGATCGGGAAATACTTCAGTTTTGCGTAAAATATTGTATAAAATCGAAATGGCAGGCGAAAAATTTGCATTGTCAGTAATACATCCCTGTTTATAATAAGAAATGATAATTGTTACAGGAGGAAGAGTTTGCTGGAAAATTTAAAAGAGCAGGTGCTTCAGGCCAACCTGGAGCTTCAGAGAAAGGGGCTGGTGTTATATACATGGGGCAACGTCAGCGGAATAGACAGAGAGCGGGGGCTGATAGCGATAAAACCCAGTGGAGTCTCCTATAACAGAATGGAACGTAACCACATTGTGATACTGGACCTGGAAGGCAATAAAGTAGAAGGAGAGCTGAACCCCTCTTCCGATACCCCTACCCATCTGGAACTGTATAAACGATATGAGAATATCGGAGGGATCTGCCATACACACTCCCGATGGGCGACAGTTTACTCCCAGTCGGGTAGGCCGATAAAACCATACGGGACCACCCATGCAGACTACTTCTACGGGCCTGTCCCCTGTACAAGAGAGTTGTCCGAAAGGGAGATCCAGGAGGAATACGAGAAAAATACAGGGATTGTTATTATAGAAGCCCTGGAAGACAGGAATCCCCTTCATATGCCCGCAGTTCTGGTAAAAAATCATGCTCCCTTCACCTGGGGCAAGGATCCCGCCCAGGCTGTTTACCATGCCGTGGTTCTGGAAGAAGTAGCCTGCATGAACTGGAATCTTGAATCGGGTGATCCCCGGATCACTCCCATGCCCCAGGCTCTTTTAGACAAGCATTTCCTGCGGAAACACGGCCCCGGAGCCTATTACGGACAGACAGATAAGAATTGACAGATTCAGTAAGTAGGATTACAATGCGTTATCGATAACGCCTAAAAATAAAATAGATTAAAGGGGAAATGCAGTGAGTAAAAAACAAGAAACTGCTGCCATGATCGAAAGCGGTCAGGCAGTTGTTGGTATCGAAATGGGATCCACACGGATCAAAGCGGTTCTGATCGGACCGGAAAACAATCCTCTGGCATCGGGCGGTTACGGATGGGAGAACTCCCAGGTTGACGGTATCTGGACCTACCCTCTCGAGCAGGTTTGGGAAGGACTGCAGGCCTGTTTCGCAGACCTGGTCAAAGACGTTAAAGAAAAATACGGTGTGGGTCTGTCGCATATCAAGGCTCTGGGATTCAGCGGAATGATGCATGGTTACATCGTTACCGATAAAAATGAAAAGCAACTGGTTCCTTTCAGAACCTGGAGAAATAACATCACCGGACAGGCTTCTGTTGAGCTGGCGGAACTTTTTCAGTATCCCATTCCCCAGCGCTGGAGCGTCGCCCACCTCTATCAGGCAATCCTCAACGGGGAAGACCATGTGGGAGAAATCGATTACCTCACCACTCTGGCAGGGTACGTTCACTGGAAACTGACCGGCAGGAAAACCATGGGAATCGGAGAGGCCTCCGGCATGTTCCCCATTGACCTGGAAACCAAAGATTTCAACCTGACCATGTGTGAGAAGTTTGATGAAAAAGTCAAAGACAAAGGATTCAGCTGGAAACTGAAGGAGATTCTTCCCGAAGTGATGGTAGCCGGTGAAGTCGCGGGAACCCTGACAGAGGAAGGAGCTAAACTTCTGGACCCCACAGGCAATCTGAAAGCGGGAATCCCGGTCTGTCCTCCCGAAGGAGATGCGGGAACCGGAATGGTGGCCACCAACAGCGTTGCTGTCAGAACAGGAAATGTTTCTGCCGGAACCTCTGTGTTTGCCATGATCGTACTGGAAAAAGAACTCTCCCGGGTTTATCACGAGCTGGATCTGGTAACCACTCCCGACGGGCATCTGGTGGCCATGGCCCACTCCAATAACTGCAGCTCCGACTACGATGCCTGGATGCACCTGTTCGGAGAAGCTGTCAAAGCCCTGGGGCTGGAAGTCTCCACTCCCAAGCTCTATGACACCCTGCTGGCCCAGGCTCTGAAAGCGGATCCCGACTGCGGCGGCCTTTTGAGCATCGGCTATGTTTCGGGTGAACATATGACGGGATTTACCGAAGGAAGACCTTTGTTTGTACGGTCTCCCGAAGGAAAGTTCACTCTCCCCAATTTTATGAGATCCCACCTGTTTACCGCCCTGTGCGCCATGAGAACAGGCCTGAATATCCTCTTTGAAAAAGAGGGCGTGGAAGTGGATGAAATCCGGGGACACGGAGGATTCTTCAAAGCTGCCGAAGTGGGACAGAAAATCATGGCTGCCGCGACAAACACCCCCATTTCCATTCTGGAAACTGCCGGGGAAGGCGGAGCCTGGGGAATCGCCCTCCTGGCATCCTATATGGTCCGGGAAGAAAAAGAGATGGACTTTCCCGGGTTCCTGAAAGACGTTTTTTCCGACAGCATGGGAGAAGCAGTCAAACCGGATCCCGAAGATGCAGCAGGATTTGAAGAGTTTTTCAAACGGTATCATCAGGGGCTGGAGATTGAAAGAGCGGCTATTAAGAATCTGATCTGATCAGATTGATCCTCATCTCTTGCAGAAACTTAAGGTGAGGAATTGAAGTAAGCTGAAAACCGGAGGCAGAACCTCCGGTTTTTTAATGATTCAGCACTTTTCTGATCCGGCTGTTCAGATCATCTATGGTAAAAGGCTTACCGATAAAATCCACAGCTCCGGCTTCCCGGAACCTGTCACTGCTGGATTCACTGGAAAATCCGGTGGCGATTATCACCCGCACAAGAGGATTCATCTCTTTCAGGGCATTTAAAACATCCAGTCCCGGCATATCACCCATAACAGCATCCAGGATAATCAGTGAGATTTCCCGGGATTTTTCTTTATAGAGACGAAGCCCCTCTTCTCCACCTGAAGCGGTATAAACATGGTACCCCAGTTCAGCAAGGATCACCCTCAGGGAGTTTCTGATTATCTCTTCATCATCAATGACCAGTATCGTCTCATCTCCCCGCATAATCGCCAGCTCATCCGGCTTGTAAAGGGCCGCAGGGTTCTTCACAATGGGAAAATAAAGCTCGAAAACGGTACCTTCTCCGGGTTTTGACTGAACGGAAATTATCCCGTTGTGTTCAGAGACAGCACCAAAAACTGCAGACAGACTCATCCCCGAAGCGGTTCCTGCGTTTTTCGTTGTAAAAAAGGGTTCGAAAATATGACTCATAACATCTTCGTCCATCCCCGTTCCGGTATCACCGATCGAAATTTTAATATGCGGTCCGGTTATCATTTTGATTCCCGTTGCGGTCTCTATACTCTGAAGACCTTTGGTGTTTTTAGTGGAGAAGGAAAGGACTCCCCCTTTGGGCATGGCATCCCGGGCGTTGAGAGCAATATTCATGAAGACACTCTGAATCTGTACAGGATCCCCATTAATAAAACTGGTCGTAGAGTCTATGTTCTTTTGAATTGTAATGGTTTTATCAATCGTTCTCTCCAGAATGCTGACGGTCTCATCAATGACTTCATGCAGATCAAAAACCTTGGATATCATTTTTCCTTTTCTGGAAAAAGAAAGAAGCTTATTGGTTAAATCAGCAGCCCGGGTAATTTGCTGGGAAATATTTTCCGAGTACTCCATGGCGGCGGAATCAGGATCCAGTTCGGACTGGATCATTTTATTCAATCCCATAATTCCCGCCAGAAGGTTATTAAAATCATGGGCAATTCCGCCGGACAGCTGCCCTACCACTTCCAGCTTCTGGGACTGCCTGAGCTGCTCCTCCAGTTTTCGTGTTTGGGAGATATTTCTTATGACAATGACAGATCCCCTGACATCAGAGTCCAGATTGTTTCTGATAGGTTCGGCACTGATGGTGACAATCGAGGAATTTCCCTCTTTATCTTCCAGCTTATAGGGTGTTCCCGAATGGATGGACTCCCCCTTCACAAGAACTTTATCCATAATACTGGTTTTTACACCTGTCAGGTCTTCCTTCAGTATGAGTACTTCCGCAACATTTCTCCCCATGGCCGACTCAAAACTCCATCCGGTCAGACGGGAAGCTACCGGATTCAAATCCGTGATCTCTCCCTTGTCGCTAGTAACCACAACCCCGTCTCCGATGGATCTGAGAGTAATCCTGAGATTATCCTCGCTGCGGAGCAATGCCGCGTTAATTCCTTTCAGTTTCCGGTTCTGCTCATTCATCAAGCGGTTGTTGACATGCTGCTGTTCCATGACGTTTTTAAAATGATCGATAATTTTATGGAACTCCAGGATTTTTGTTTCCGGCCACAGTTTAAAGGCATCATTATCCGGAGAACTCCCGATACGTACCAGTTGTTCCAACGCTTTTGTTAATCTGAAAATAGCGATTTTGAGCAGGGGAATCAGGATAAGAACCAGAAGAATAGCAACAATATTATTTTCCAGACTCATCCGGATCAGCTTGGTTGACTGAGGAGCCATGGATTCCTCTATGTACAGAGTCCAGTTCAAATCCGGAATAGCCGATTTATAATAAAGCTTCGAATTTTGAAAGCTGTTCATGCTTGAGCTTGAATCCTGAGGAAACCAGTGAAGAACTCCATCCCCCCTGGGGATCCGTTTTCCCTTTTCATCGGTTTGGAAAAGGGACAGTTCCCGGAAATTTTCAGTTGAAATAATCACCCTGCCCAGGGAGTCAATCAGGGTGATATTCTGATTCCCGGACTGTCTGAATCGGGTCATGATTTCAATCATCTGATCCATATAGAATGCGCCATAAACAAAGCCTTCCAATTGGCCGTCAACCCTGACGGGAGCTGCGATTCCGATAACGGATCTTTCTGTCAGGTCTGATCTCCGGATTTCCGAATACACAGGTTTCAGACTTGTAAGAATCTTCTCAAAAAATAATTCTTCCGAGTAATTCCTTTCCAGATTGCTCCGCCCGTGAACATCAACCTCCGGAGAATAGGCAATAACCTGTCCGGCTCTGTCGGCCATACTCAGGCTGTCCAAATCCTTGATGGTTGCAGATATCATTTCAAGAGTCCCCTGCAGCGCTCCCGGGTGATTCAGATCATCCAGACCAAACTCATAGGACAATCTGTAAATATTGTAGGTGTTCCTCTCTTTCCAGTCCTCAATGTATGTAATGAAGCTATCGCTGGTGGAAACAAGCCGCTCTTTCACATCTTCCACAGAACGTTTTTCGTACGCCCTGTTCTCCATCAGAAGAATCAAAAGCACTCCGAATAAAAGAAAAATGATCATCACGGAACTGATCATCTCATACAAAGGAACCAGACTCTCTGAAGAAATATATTTCTTTCTTAAAAAAGGAATAGACGGCGAAATAAGAAGCAGGCCGGCGACCGAGGCGGAGAACAGGGAATTCAGAAACTGTTTCAGTATGGTCATGATAATAGGTTCCCATCCCAATCCCATGCCAACTTTATAAATAAGTATCCCCATGGGAATTCCCAGAATCAGCCAGAATAAAATGACATACTCCACAGGATTACCCCGTTTCCGATAGTGGTACAACAGGGAAACGCTTAAAGCTTCTGCAATAAAAACGGGGCTGGCATAGAAATGATTCCAGAGAAAAAAGACAGCCGCAGAAGAGATGATGCCTGCAATGAGGCTCCAGACGGGGCCGTACATAAAGGCAACAAGAAATACAAATATCGTTCCGAAAATGAAGTTTACACCAAAAAAGAGCTCCACTGAAAAGAGGTTTGACGGCAGTATCATGAACAGAAGAAGAACCAGAATTCCATATTTTTTTAAATTATCAGTCATTTTCAATTGTTCCCGTCATTGGAGATGTGAATTTTTTACGGATATTTTTACCTTATATCCTGTATAAATCTAACGGAAACAGGAAAGGAATACAAAAAAATAGGTCAAATAAAATTTCTTTCAAAGAAAAAAGTGCCACCAGAGAAAAAACACTGCCAGACCGGTACAAATGGATGCCAGAAGAGTCTGCTTTCTATAGAGAATCCCTGCAGCCACAGCGGCACAGGCTCCGAAAAGATAGGGGTTTTCCCAGGAGAGATCCAGGGTCCCTTTGGGCATAAGGACAGCAGGAACAGTAATGGCTGTCAAAACAGCCGGTGGAACATATCCCAGAGCTTTCTGCATAACCGGAGGGAGAGTGAAATGGTCGGCCAGTGCCAGAAGGATATACCTGATACTGAAAGTCACAGCCATCATGCCGGCAATCATGAAAATTTCTTCACGGGTCACTTATACTCTCTCCTTTCCTATTGTCGCGGAGAATTTCTGCTTTCTGTAATCCAGCAGAAGTCCGGCCAGAATACCTGCCATGGCGGCGGCAATCAGTCCCAGTTTATACGGAAGCCCTCCTGTGACAAGAGAGACTGCTCCTGCAACGATAACGCACCCTAACGCAGGAGAATCCTTGACAAAGGGGATGGTCATTCCAATGAAAGCTACGGGCATGGCAAAATCGAGGCCCCAATTTGCCGCATCCTGAATACGGCCTCCCAGAAAAAGCCCCAGAGCGCACCAGAGCTGCCAGTTCAGATACATCCCCAGGGAAGACCCCAGCTGAAACCAGTGTTTATAGGGAGAGGGATCATCCTCATTATAGCGGACTACGGTGACAGCAAAAGTCTCATCGGTAAGCCAGAAGGCCAGAGGTATCCGCCATTTCTGGGGAAGTTTTTTTAGCCAGGGAAGAAGGGCGGCGCTGTAAAGCATGTGCCGCAGATTTACCACAAATGTTGTGAGAATAATGATAGGAACCGGTGCATTGAGCGCTACCATCCCGACAGCAATAAACTGGGATGAACCGGCAAAAACAAATGCAGACATGGCAAGAGCTGCCGGAACAGACAGCCCCCCTGTCACTGCGAGGGTCCCATAAATCAATCCGAATGGCGCTGCTCCGATAAGAAGGGGAAATGACTTTATGGCACCCTGAACAAGTTCCTTTTTTCTGGTATAAACTTTCGTTTCCTTTTCCATAGAGGAGGATTATATCCAGTATGAGAGATTTCGTCAGCCCTGGGTAAAGACGCTCCTCTCCCCTTCTGAGACTCACAGGATAATATGGTAAAGACGTAAGATCTTGCGTCTCAATTACTCTAAAAAAAAGCAGGGATCATTATGGATCCCTGCTTTCGTACAGACGCGACTCACTTACCTGAAAATAGTACAGTCTTTGTAAAGACGCAAGATCTTGCGTCTCAACTGTTCCTGATATCAGGTAGGTATCGGGTTATCTTCCTAAAACATAAAACCGATACCGATGGCCAGCCCCTGATGACCAAAGCTTCTGTCTCCGGTATAGGCTTCAGGAAAGAGGACATCTCCTGTCATATTACCGGCCTTGGCATACTTATAGCGCATATCCAAGCCAAAGGGACCGCCATACAGGGTAGCACCGATTTCAAATCCCAGACTCATGCCGACAGCAGATTCTCCGTAGTTTACCCAGAATGGCTCGGTGGCATCGGAAGAGTATTCATCCCCTAAAGTGAGAATCATGATACCACCGGTAACTCCACCGTAAAATTCCAGATTGTTGGTAGGAGAGATCACAGCACCCAAACCGGCATAGGGTTCCATAGAGTTGAACATTTCATACTGGTATAAATTACTCCCATCATCAAAAGCCAGGATCTGAGTGGTATAGATAAACCCGAGAGAGTAATAAATAAAACCGAGGAACGGTTCCATATAGTGAACATCAATACCATAATTCAGTTTGGTAATATCATAATAGTCGCTATAGTAGCTATCCACATCATAAAGAGCATATCCATCTTCATAAGAGTCCTCTGCTCCTAAATATCCTGTAAAAACAAAGGATACCATAAAGTGCCCTCTGGGTTCGCCGGGGGCATACTCTTTTTTCTCCCGGGTAGGCTGGGGAGCAGGGACAAGCTCTGGTTCCGGTTCGGTTTCGGGCTCCGGTTCGGGAGCGGTTTCAATAATGGGAGAGGTTTCCTTTGTGATATCATCAGAAGGAGCGATTTCGATATTCGCCATATCGGATCCTACCAGCTGGGCTCCCACAATCTCGGCAATCATAAAAAGGATATCGATCTCACCTTTCATGCGGTGAGACTCCTGGGCATAAACCTGAGCAGTAGACACTTCGATCAGACGGGCCGACACGGTATAGGTGGTACCCAGAATGCTCACGTTGGCAACACAGATATAATCCGCCCCGAAGGTATTTCCGATTTCTTTTATGTCTTCTTCCGTTACATCCCCGGAAAGCTGAAATTTCTTTTCTTCCTGTATGCTGGAAATATAGGCTCTGTCGATGGCGGTAAAATTGGGAGCCTTTACAAACTGCTCATTAATCGTATCTGCCACAATAGCGCTGGCATTGACGGAAACCCCCTGCCCCAATGTAGCATCCAGAACAGCAACTTTAGGCTGTGCTCCCAAAAAAACTGTTAAACACAGAAAGACAAGAAGCGTTAATCCTTTTTTTAACATAAAAATTCCTCCAAACCTGTTCTCATAACAACCGGTACTATACAAGTATTATACATTTATTTTGACATAAATTCGATCATCCCCGGCAGAAAACAGCAGTTTATGCCCTACCTTTGTTTTCTCTGAATTGCATGAGATGATGTTCTGAATTATAATGATTATTGAATTTTTTTGAATAAAAATCCTCTATATTAAGGTTAAAAATGATGAGAAAACTGCAACTTTGTTTCTTTTTTACTGCAATACTGGCTTTATCGGTATCCTGTGTAACCACATCCGGTCCGGAGACACAGGATAAAAACGGTAAACCCCAGTGGATTACCGACCGGCCCGGGGGATCTCTTTACTACATAGGTATTGGCGGATCCAACACGGGAAATCAGGCGGATGACAAGGAACTGGCCCGCTCCCGGGCTCTGGCAGAACTCTCATCCGAAATATACGCCTCTATTGAAAGTTCACTGGACATTCAGGCAACCGACAGCTCGGAAAGCGGAGAGTCCTACCTGGTGGAGCAAAATATCCGTCAGAATGTGGAACAGGATCTGGAAGCGGTTGAAACCGTGGAAACCTGGTATTCCCAGGGGGATGGCTACTGGTACTACATGAGATTAAGCAAAATGGAATGGGAAGCTATCCAGGAAAAGCGGGCCCAGGATATGATAAAACGGATTGATGAAATGTTTTCAGACATATTCAGAGATTCTCTTTCGGAGCTTAAAACCATTGACCGGGCCTATACGGAATACCGTGAAAACTATACCGGCCGGAAGGTCAAAATGGATCTTTTTGGTAAAACCGGATCCATTGACACTCTGCTGTTGATGAGAGCCGAAGAGCTGTTGAAGGAAATAGAACTTCCCCTGCCCTCTGTTCCTGATGAATTGACCCAGATGGAACAGATTACCCTGACCGGAAAGGTACTCTGCGCCTCCGGAAGGAATCCCGGAGCATTTTCTCTGGATGTGAGTACAGACAAAGGGGATAATCTGGGAGTGATTGTTCTGAATCCGGACGGTAGTTTTGAATGGCTTTATACAGTACAGGATCTTCCGGGAGAAACCAGTTATACCTACCGTCTGATCTCCCCGCTGAAAGATACCGAGCTGGCGGCCTCTGTGAATTATGCCCTCCCTGCGGTATCAAAATCATCACTAGTGTCAGCTCTGATGGTTCAGATGCAGACTGAAGGAGATAACAGCAGCGGTCTTTATGAAAGGAGTTTTGAGATTCTTGATTCCCTGACACCTTTTACATTGACAGACAAGGAATCGGACAAAAAAATCCGCATGAGTTTTTCTTTTCATGAAGCCCCGCCCAACGATTTCGGTCTTGTCATCAGCTACGGCCGCTGTTTTATTACTGTGATAACCGCAGAGGGTGAAAATGTGATCTGGCAGAGTGATGAAGAGAAGAGCGGCGGACTGACCGAAGATCAGGCCCGGGGGAAAGTGACTGATAAACTCCTTGAAAAAATGGAAGAGGACCAGAACCTGAAAGCCTATTTGAGAGAAGTAACTTTCTAAGAGAAAAAAATCTTCCTGCCCTGGAGCGAAAACCGTGGTATACTTATACTATGTATTCCGGTAATAAATTGAATTTTCCCTGTGATTCCGTGGATTCTGTTCAGTCGGAATCCGGTATGTGCGGTTACGCTCCCGAAGCGATTAATTATATCCTGGAAAAGACCGGCCTCAATAAGGGCATGATTCTCGCTGATATAGAATCCGGTACAGGGATTCTGGCGGAAAACTTCCTCAAAGACGCCAATACGGTCTACTGTATTGAGAGAAACAGAACCAAGCGTCAGATCGCAGCGGAAAAGTTCTGGAGAGACAAGAATTTCCGGGAAATGAACGGCGACTCGGTGAACACCCTGCTGGGCTGTGAATCGGTTGATGTCATTACCTGCAAACTGAGTTTATCCCTAGAAGACCAATTCTCCACGATCAGAGAGTTCAAGCGGGTTTTAAAAAGCCAGGGATGGCTGGTGATTATCCAGAACAGCCTTTCCAGTGAAGAGATCTATGATGAGATGAAAAACAGGGATATACTTCAATCCTTTTACCCCTCCGGTTACTGGGAGAGGGTGGTTTTTCCCTTTGTGATGACCACCGATTACACCACCCTGCCGGAATTGCTATACTCCTCAGGGTACACATGGCCCCCTGAAAAAATTTATGACCTGCAGATAGATAAAAAAAACAGCGAAATTCCTTTTCAGATCGAAGCTTCCACAATAGTTCATATTGGCCAGCCCTGTTACTGATCCTGCGGATAAGAACATTTTTCTGGTTTTTTTCGGGAATATGGTATATAATTCTATACATCTCTGATCTTTAATCTTTTTACAAGGACCCCACATATGAAAGTCTCATCAAAAAAAACTCCAACAGACCTTTTCAGCTACCGGGTTATGAAAGATAAACGGATACTTGTTTATCGTGATCGTAAACTGGTGAAAATGATGGATAAAAAAACATCCAGCCGATTAATAACAAACCTGGACGGCAAAACCAGCATGGAAACCCATAAAATTCTTGCCAAAGCTACAGGACACTGATTTTTTCAGTTTTTTTCCAATTTCCTGTTGAATAGATTACACTTGAATTATGTCTCAAGATGCCCGTGATGAATACCTGAATGCCCTGAGAAAGGGTAAGCTTATCTATTTCGGGAGAGTCACCAGAGGAAAGCCGGGGTTTATCCTCTCTCTGGAGGATCTCTCTTCCCAGATGGAAATTGTATCGGAAGTCAATGTAGGATACGAGAAAGTTCCCATAAACCGTATTATAGGAACCTGGTCCAGGGCGAGAGCCACAATGTTCACGAAAAATTTTCTCCCTCTGGCCACATCGGAAAAGTCGGAATTTGCCATAAAATGGATCAACCTCTATCAGGCCCATATGACAGAAGGGATCAGAGATCCTGTCAAACTCTATGAATACCTCAACTGGTATTATGTGATTGAAGGGAATAAACGGGTCAGTGTGCTGAACTATGTGAAAGCCAAAACAGTGGAAGCCCATGTGATCCGTCTTATGCCCCGCAAAGATCCGATGACTCCCGAAAAGAAAGCCTACTTTGATTTTCTGGATTTTCGCAATAAAACAGGTATCAGGGATATCTGGCTGGACCGTCATGAGGGGTATCAATTTCTGGAAAAGAAATTCAAAAACTACACCCCTCCGGAAGACAGTGTCTTAACAAATCCCTACGATTATATACTCAAGAACATCTATCAACCTTTCCGCGATATTTTCCACTCTCTGGGTGCCCAGAAAAAACTGCGGATGACCACAGGTGATGCTTTTTTACGGTATATTGAAATATTCCAGATGCCTGAAAAAATAGAACCGGAAAAAGCCAGAGAAGAGATAAAACGTCTTTTGGAAGACCTGGTGCTGGAGGAAGCGGCCCAGCTTGAAAAAACCGATACCGAAGAGATCGCTGTAAAAGAAAAATCGGCCATTGAAGGAATTTATAACCTTTTTACCAATCCCAAAACCCTCAAAGTACTCTTCCTTTACTCGCGGGAACCGGAAAAATCAGGATGGTCCTTTGCCCATGAGGAGGGCAGAAAATACGTACAGCAGGAGCTGGGAGACAGGATACAAACCGAGAGTATTGCCGGACTTCCTGAAGATGACGGGGCTTACCAGACCATATCGAAAGAGACAAAAAAAGGATACGATGTGATTTTTGCCACGTCCCCGCTTTTTGCCAACCCTGTAATAAAAGCTTCTATCAAGCATCCTAACGGGATGTATTATCTCTGTTCTCCCGAAAAAAGCCGGCAAAGGGTCAGAACCTACTTCGGCCAGAGTTTTGAGTCCAGTTTTCTGGCAGGAATACTGGCAGCACTTATGTGCGAAGACGGCCGTGTAGGCTATATTGCCACAGGAACAGGGGTGGAGCCCTATTTCAGAATCAACAGTTTTGTTCAGGGCGCCCGATTAATCGATCCGGACTGTCACATTCCTCTTTTATGGAATCCCTTCTGGGACAATCCCGAATATGCCAGAAATCTGGCCGCCAGACTTTTGAATAAACACTGCAGCATCATTTTTCAGCACAGCCTTCCGGTGCCGGGAATCACAACCGGAGAATTCGGACTGTATGACTACGCAGGGAAAGGGGAAAATACGGTAAGACAGTTCGGCTATACCCGATGGGACTGGGGAAAACTCTACTTGAGGATTCTGGAAAATATCCTTTCTACTTCGGGCAGCCAGGATGCCTATCAGCAGCCTCTCACCGGTTCGGTTCCCCTGAATTTCTGGGGGGGGTTACGCTCGGAAACGGTGGACTTCTGCGTAAATCCGGAGCATGTTCCCTACCGAACTCAGCAGCTTTTGGAGCTGATGCGGACCAATGTAATCCAGAGGCAGATTCATCCTTTCTCGGGCCCCCTCTATGATACAGACGGTACAATGAGGATTCCTGAAGGAGAAGAAGCCGATCTGAACACAATCAGGAATATGGACTGGCTGTGCGAAGGGGTGATTGATCTGGGGAGGTCGAGACCCTCTCCCCCGGCCCCTCTCCCAGAGGGAGAGAGGTGAGTCGTGTTTTTGGTTTTATAATGCCAGCATGGCAATTCTGATTGGTATGTCTTTTTCATCCCGGGAGTGCTGGTCCTCTACGTAGGAAAGCCCTGACTCTCCGGCCAGGCGGTTTATAACGCAGAGGCAGAGGGCGTCCAGGAGGTCGTCGGGTTTGGCATCCTTCCTTTTGAATTTCCCTTGTATACTCCTGTACGCTTCAGCTGCCCCCGGATCGGCTTTTTCCAGAAGGGACAATCTTTCTTCAATGCCCTGGGGGGTATTCTTTCTGGTGAGTACCACCTCTCCCCCGTTCAGGGATTTAAAACCCAGCTCGGGGTGGGACTCCAGTAAAACCGATCCGTCTTCCAGGGGGAGGAGTTTATCCACTTCCCGGATTTTGCTGCAGATGTTCAGGGATTGAACAGAGAGGGACTTCCCTTCTGTCATGATGTTAAACTCTCTGGCTTTATCAAAGTCTGTCTCGTAAACTGCGGCCCGGCAGGGAACGTTGAATACGGTGCTGCCTCTGCCAGGGAGGTGTTTTCGTAAGACAGATTCCACTGTGCGTGGATAGCCGGGAGAACTCAGACCTATAGGGATGTCGATCAGGGCTCTGGTAAGATCGGGGTTATCTTCAAGGAAGTTCTGAAATTGAGGGTAAAGGGTAAAACTGTATCTGTTCTTCTGCCAGGTGACAGCTATCCAGCCGGCCCGGCAGCCGTCCAGGCCTGCGAGCATGGGGTTGAGGATACTATGGGGGGTGTAAGTAAGTCCAGTGAGCAGGATTTCGTCTTCTTTGTAAAACCTGAGTTTCCAGGATCCCTGCCATCCCCCCCAAGGAGTTCGCAAATTCAGAAAGGATGTATTAAACTTCCAGCAATATCACAAGTTGAGTATAAGAACCATGGAGAAATGAAAATGATAACCGCAACATCTGCACTTATTTTTACGGTCCTCACAGGTATGGTCATTATTTTCCAGGCATGCCTGGCAGCAGGTTTACCCTGGGGCGCGGCTTCCATGGGAGGGAAATTCCCGGGAAGATACCCGGTGAAGATGCGGTTTACCGCCTTATTCAATATCCTGCTGCTTCTGATATTCATTGCCATAGTTGTTACCAGGGCCGGTATGACAGGGCCAGTTCCCTCAGTCCCTTATCCACAGATTTTAATCTGGATAGTGGTTGTTTTTTCCCTGATGGGAACTGTTCTGAATATCATTACTCCCAGTAGGATTGAGAGGATATGGGCTCCTGTAGCTTTGGGGCAGTTTGTAACCAGCCTTTTGGTTGCATTGGGGTGATACACCCCTACCACCCCAGTTGTTCAGAAAACTGAATTGAGATTATTGATAATTAATGTAGTTCTTTTATTTTGTCTCGATATGACTCCACACCTGATATTAATCGATCCAAAATCGCATCCACACCCCAGACTTTTTCCCGGATGTCATGCGGATACGACCTGGATTTGATTGTTGCAATCGTTCCGATCCGCTGATGATACATCTTGGCAAGGACCGGGTACCCATAGGCTTCGGTACAACCGGCGAGTACAAGGAAATCCGCCAATTCCCCAGCCAACTCGGGATATTTTGAACCGGAAGTATAAAGCCATTGATAAAGGTCGGGATAGACATTAGCCATAACGCCGTTAAAGCCTTTTGAGCCTGCCTTCATAGCATCCCAGGCAATAGCCGCATTGGCATTCAGAATAACCATATCGGAACCTTTTGTGATTTCAACTCTTCTTTTGACAATGTCCAGATCGCAGGACACATCCTTCATAAAATAAAATCTCTTTGTATCCACAAGAAACTGGAGTTCCCTGTCGCTCACAAGGCGTCTATACGGTGCAGGGCATTCGTAAATTCCCAAAGGAAGATCCATGGGACTATTATCAAGCAGCCATTTGAGATTTTCCAGAAAGACTTCCTCCCCTTTATTCTGGGGATCCAGATGATTGGAAACAAGAACAAAAGCGTCAGCCCCTGTTTTTATTCCAATCTCAATTTCTTTTAACTGGGAATGGGGATCATCGCTGGTATGGCCGGACACAACGACGGGAACTCTTCCATTAACCTGCTTTACAACAAAACTTCCCAGCTCGACTTTTTCCTGATATGTCAGATACTGCATCTCGCTGGACTGGCAAACTGCAAAAAGGGCATCCGCTCCGTTGTCCAGATACCACTCTACCAGTTTTTCCAAGCTTCTATAATCGATCTTATCATCTTCGGTAAATGGGGTAATCATTACGGGAATGATCCCTTCTATTTTTTTTTTCACTTATTTATTCCTCATAATCGCTTTATCCACATGTCTAGAGGCCTTAGGATTTGATTAGAATTCTTTTTAGTTTTATATCCTTAAAGTTACTATCAAATTTCCTATAGCATTGCTTCTACATAATTCACGAGATATTTCTATTTTTAAAAAATCTTATTAACAAGGGGTATCCCTATATCACAGATTTCCATTTAGTAGTCTGAAATCGAATGAATGTCTGAACTTTGAATATTAAAAGATTTTAAAACTGTATTCTGGAAAACATTCAAACGATCCGAGTCGCTCTCTACAATTGCTTTATATTTATTCAATTCTGCAGGTATTTGCTCGATGGTATCTGTTGAAAACATAACTTTAGCTGACCCTAAAGTAGAAATCAGAGAATGAGTTTCACTGATACCGCTTCCGCTGGGTTCAACAAAAACATTATCATAGTTTTTTGCTACAAAAATTGCCTGAGAAACATAAAAATTCGACCCGGCGTGAGCCATAATTATAGTAAGATCAGGATATTTTTCAGCAACTCCTGCCAAATGAATAGGATCTGCAAAAGGGATACCAAAACCAGTATGAATCATGACTGGGACACCAAGATCAAGAGCAACATCATATACATGCAAAGCATCTTTGGATAAGGGATGAACGGCATGACCGGGAGGTGTTATCTTTAAACCCACAAAATTTAACTCCCGTATACATCGTCTTGCTTCCTCTTCAAAATCTTTGTATCTGAAATGCGGATTTATTGATGCTAATCCAAAAAAACTACCGGGATATTCCTGAGTTAATGCATAGATTCTGTTATGTTCCGCTTTAATATCCTCTAGATAAGGACGGCCAATAAAGGGTTGTACAATACCGGCGTCTATACCAAATTTCTTAAAATTAAGAATAAGGTCGGATTCTGAATTCTCTAAATCAAACACAACATCCTTACCCAAATGACAGTGTGCATCTATAATCATGGATCGTCTCCTTTCTATTTTCTCCCAGTCTCATTCACTAGTAAATGGAAGGACCATCACCTGCTTTGGACTTCCTGGAAACAAATGTTACAGCAGTAATAAGAACCAAAGCTTCTACAATATATTGGAAATAGAACGGTACTCCCAGCATAATCAAACCATTCTGTATGGTTGTTAGAATGAAGATTGCCAGTATTGATCCTGCAACATTGACCTTACCAACCTTAAAAGCTGCTGCCCCCAGAAAAGCTGATGAAATAACCTGCATCTGAAAGCCATCTCCTGCAGTTGCCGGTGCAGTAGCCAGTTTTGAGCAAAGGGTAATTGTTGCCACTCCGAAACAGACTCCTCCCAATACAAAAGCCAGAACTCTATATACATTGACATTAATTCCCACATATTCTGATGCTTGAGGATTGCTGCCAATGGCATAAAAATACCGTCCATATTTAGATTTATTAAGAAATAAATAGACAATTACTGAAAGTATGATAAAAATCAGCGCATTAAATGGCAGGATATCATAAAATGTATGCCGTCCAATAAATGTGAGATTATCCGGATATGAACCGTAAAAAGTAGAACCTTTAGTAATCCAATAGATAAATCCTTTTGACATGGTTAAACTGGCGATTGTCGCTATAAAGGCATGCATTCTGAATTTTACAACCAAAAGAGAATTAAAAAGCTGCCAAATAACCGATGCAACTATGATATAGAGGAATACCAGTGAAATGTGCAGTCCCTGGTCAAAAAGGATCATTGCTCCAAGATTGATTAGACTCACAGCTCCACCAAAAGAAAGGTCGAACTCTCCGCTAACCATAATGATGGTCAGCCCTAGGGACAACATTCCGGCTATAGAAGTATTTCTTAATATATTGGCGATATTCTCAGCTGTCAGGAACCTCTCTGCTGCAATGGAAAGGAATAAGAAAACGAGAAGAAAAATAAAAAATAATCCTTTTCCTTTCAATTTATATCCTAAAGCTTCAAGAGCTGTGTTCCCTTCTTTATTCTTTTTCAATATGTTAATCATAAAATATTCTCCAGTATATTCTTTTGATTTATCTCATCTCCCATTAAATTGGAAGTTATAGTGCCTCGTCTCATAGTATAAATCCTCTCCGAGAGGCCAATAATTTCATTTATCTCTGAGGAAATCAGAAGGATGGAAACACCTTCAGATGCAAGACTTGTTAACAGATTGTATATATCTTTTTTCGCACCGATATCAATTCCCACTGTCGGATCATCTAAAATTAGCAGTTTGCACTGCTTCAATAACCAACGCCCCAAAATCACTTTTTGCTGATTACCACCGGAGAGTTCGTTAATACTTTGATTTATATTCGAATATTTTACTTTTAACTGCTTCAAACCTTCTATAATTTTATTTTGTTCTTTCCTACTGTTAATAAGAACAGAAGAATCTGAAATATAATCCAGATGAGCAATCGATGCATTCTCTTTGACGGAATATGAATGGAAAACACCATTACTTAACCTATCCTGCGGTATCAGGAATATACCTTTATCTATCATCTTCCTGATATTTCCTGATTCATGCTTGGAAATTGGATTCTCTTCAAAAAAGATTTTTCCTTCTTTCGCTGTTTGGATTCCATAAATAATATTGGCAATGTCAGTCATTCCTGCACCCATTAAGCCATAAAGCCCAACAATTTCTCCCTTACCAACTTCTAAATTTATATTTGATAATGAATCAGTTTGTATTCCATCCAATCTGAGTAATGGACCATTTTCAACAGGAGTTTTTTTCTCAGGATAAAAATTATCCATCTTTGAATTGATCATCATCTCGACAATGCGATTTTTATCAAACTCCTCTTTATTGAGGATGCCTAAATTTTCACCATTTCGCATAACCATCATCTTATTACAAATCTCAAATGTTTCTTCCAACTTATGAGAAATGAAAATGATACTGAGTTGTTTTTGCTGGTTAAGTTCTTTAATAAATTTCAGTAGCTTGTTCGCTTCTTCCTTTGGAAGACTTGCTGTTGGTTCATCAAGAATTAAGACATCCGGGTTATATGAGAATGCTTTTAAAATCTCTACGATCTGTTTTTCTCCAGCTGATAGAGTTGAAACAGGTTTTGACAAATCAATATTATCTACCAGAGGATATTCCTTCAGGAGATCTTCTGAAAGTTTCCTAATTTCCGAATTCTGGACTAATTTAAACCGATTTGTTTTTTCTTTTCCAAGGAAAATATTCTCCTCAGAAGTAAAGTCTTCCACAAGCAAGGGATGCTGATGAACAATAACTATGCCCAGTTTCAGTGCTTGGGATGAATTTTTCCATTTATGTATTTTACCATGATATTCAATTGTTCCATGGTTTGGAGTATACTCCCCTCCGATAATTTTCATCAGAGTAGATTTTCCGGCTCCATTCTCTCCAACAAGACCAATAATATCTCCTTTGAACATAGACATTGACAGATCACTGACAGCCTTTGTTCCTCCGAAGATTTTGGTTATGTTTGATAATTTTAAAATTAAATCGGATGTCAATTTTTCCACCTTAAAATTATTACCTCATATAATATGCCCTGCCATTCATATATGAATGGCAGGCATGTCAATCTTTTTATTACTTATTTAAAATCATTTACGTTAGTAGCGTCTACCCATTTATAGGGCACATAGACTGTCTTGGAAGCAGGAACAAAGTTGATTCTTGGTTCGTTTGTCATGAGTTCTTTTTGAACAGCCTTTGCTGTTTCCTTTGACCATCCAGCAAAGTCCTGCGCAACAACTCCTACAAGGGGGTCGCCTGCTGCTATCAAGTCAAAAGATTTTTTTGAACCGTCAATACCCATGGTAAAAACATCATCTTTGGTATAACCGGCATCCAGGATTGCTCTGGAAACACCCCAGGAAAGTCCATCCCATGTTGTCAGTATAGCATCAAGATCTTTTCCATATTTAGTCAGGTATGTACGAGCTAAATCATAGGAACTACCAGCCCAATCCTCAGGGTTGATTGCTTCAATACCCACAATATTGATATTTCTGTTTGCAGGATTTTCCAGAACACCTTCATACATGGCAATTCGCTGTCTATGAACAAACAGGTCCAGGTTACCCATAATCATAACATTATATTCATCTTTATCTTTACCATTGGATTTGATTTTATCGGAAGCAATACTTGCGAGAAAGGCTCCCATTGCCCAACCATTGCTGGTCACATTCATAACGGTATCGCCAATATTCTCTGTATCCTGCAGGAATACAGGAATTCCTTTTTCAGCGGCTTTATCAACACCCTCTTTAATAACAGTGGCTTCTCCACCGGAGACGATAAGAGCATCCGCACCCCAGCTAATCATATTGATCATGTTCTTTGACATCTCAGAGACTTTCCCCTGACAATTAGCGAGGTTAATTTTCCATCCATATTTTTCCGCTTCTTCTTCAAAAGAAGTATAGGCGGCATTAATAGAATCTGCCGTCATATCAATAGCAATAAAACCTATTCTTATATCTTCACCGCTAGTTATAACTGTTTTCTCTTCAGTTGCTGCAACAGTAGTACTTTCTTTAGCAGAATCTGCAGTGACAGTCATTTCCACTTCTGAATTGCTGCATCCAACTGCCGCAACCATAAATGCAAAAAGAAGACTAAATTTCCATAACCAATTCTTCATATATAACTCCTTAATTCTTAGCATTTCTCTATATTCTTTTAGGGACATCTTGCTAATTATAACAAACCTCCTCCATTTTTTTCATTTACAGATTAAGCAGGATATTCCCTTATTTAAAAAAAGCCCATAAGCCGTATGTAAAATACGCTGTATTGTCATTCATAGACTTGAAACAAAGGCGCTTTCCCCATAATCACATTGTATATATTCATATAGGCACAATTTCCTATTCTAATGGTTGCTTCTTCTGTTGATGCACCGATATGGGGTAATGCTATGACTCTAGGATGATTGACCAGTTCATAGGATTTTGTAGGCTCTTCAATAAAAGCATCAATTGCTGCTCCCCCGATCATCTGCTCTTTCAATGCAATAAGCAGATCATCTTCATCTACAATTCCACCTCTCGCCATGTTAATCAGGAATACATTGTTCTTCATCATCTTCAATTCATTGATAGTAATGAGATTTCTGGTGTCATCAGTAAGAGGGATATTAAGAGAGATAAAATCAGAACTCTTGTATATTTTATCAAGAGTTGAATATTCAAATCCGAATTCTGCTGCAAAATCCTGATTACGAACAACATCATAGACCAAAACCCGCATATTGAACCCTGACAATAATTTCAGAATATATTTTCCGACATTCCCAAAACCGACAATACCTAAAGTTTTTCCTGTCAATTCAGTTCCCAGTAGAGAATCCCAGGTTTTACTCTTCATTGCTTGATCCAGACCAGGTATATCCCTTGCTAGACCTAGCATTGTTCCAACAGCAAGTTCTGCCACTGCCAAGCTATTCAGGCCAGGACAATTCGTTACTTTTATTCCGAGCTCTCCTGCTGTTTTTTTATCAACATTATCTGTACCGATACCATATTTGCAGACAGCTTTCAGTTTTTTACCGCTATGTAATACATTTCTGGTGATATCCTCTAAACCAAAAATATAACCATCTACATCACTTACCAGATTCATAACTTCTGGTTCGGATAATTTTGCATTTGAAAAACTTGTAACAACTTCAATGCCTTGTTCCTGAAACTTACTGACAACGTGCTCTTGTACAAGTTCATATTCTTTTTCTGTCAAAGTGATTAGAACTTTTGATCCTTTTTCCATGTATTTGTTCCTCAATTTTTTTAGAGACAATTTCTGAAAAGATTTATCTTATCGCTAACTTTTAAGTAACACTAAACCAACTCTTGACATATGTCAATCATTTTTATTTTCTTGTCATGTGTCATTAGGTATGCATCTATTGTCATTATGTCAAAAGCTAATTATCCTTCTTGACATCTATTTTTTAATTGAAATATATTTATAAGAATGACGATGACTCCATTCAATCAACAAAGCAAATCAGAATATGTAGAATCGCAACTTGAAAAATTAGTTCTTTCTGATAAGTACAACGAAGGAGATAAACTACCGACTCAAAACGAACTATCTGAGCAATTCCAGGTAGGAACAAGAATTATTCGAGAAGCTTTAAAACAGCTTGAAGCAAAAGGGCTGGTTTCAATGGAACAGGGTCGAGGAGTCTTCGTAAGAAAGCAAAAACTTGATTTCTATCTTAAATCCTTGACAAATAGCATCTCACATGAACTCCCTCAAAATAAAAAAGTATTAATTGACTTAACAAAGGCAAGAGAGATATGGGAGATCAATGCTATTGAGAAATTCATTGAAGATCCAGACTACAGAATACTGGATGAACTGAAATCCCTGGTAGATAAGATGACGGCATGCAGGATTAACAATGATATGCAGGAATATAAAAGACTGGATATTGAATTCCATCATACATTAGTAAAAATGATAAACAATGAAATCATAAATTATATGTATGGACATCTCACAAACCTTCTAATGTACAGTATTGATAGCACTGAGAAGAAAAATGACTACAGTGGTTTATCAGATCATCAGGATATTATTAAATATTTAAATACCTGTAATAGAGATGGCGCTATTGAAGCAATAAAAAATCATCTACAGAGAACTATAAAATCGATCCAATCTCTAGAGACTTTTTAATTTCTATTTTATGATTCAAAACAATTAAGATCAATTTGGATCACACTATTTGATTTCAAGAAATTGCTTTGCAAATATAAGATGTATAATTTTTTCAAGATACAAACTAGTTGAAATAGTCATTGAAAAAATGAAAATAAATTCAACGAAACCCTTGGGAATCAGTCCCTATCTAATCTCCTTAAAGGATTTCATCCCTGGTTTCATTTATTTTCACCTTCCCTTTAACCCGTCAGCCCCATAAAAAGCAGCCCCGCAAGCTGCCTCTTTCAGTTCTGACTTGTGGAGACGGTATTGAAACATCTCTTCAATTAAATGGCATACCAGAGGGTTCCTTCGAATTCCGTTCCCGGAACCGACAATACGGGAAATATCTGAGACCTCCTCCAGATGGTTCGCAAGCAACAGGTCTTTCAATTCATTTACCATAGCCGTAGCAAAACCATGCAGAAGGAGATCCTGGAAGCTCTGAAGCTGGCCGGGTTCAACCGCGGAAAGGCGGCTGAGATTCTCGGAGTCAGCAGAGCGACTCTCTGGCTGTTTATGGCAAGCTGAAATTCCCCGGTTCTGCAAGATAGAATTCCCCACTTTTGCATAGAGGATTCCCCAGAAATGCAAAAGCCATAGCAAACACCGGGATGGGCCTCTACCCTTGAGTTAAGCACTACCAAAACTTGAGGGGGAAACACAAAGGATGCTTGCTATGACCAATACTAATACTATCAGAGAGATGTTCTTCCAAGAAGGCCGGAACATCTCTGAAATTGCCCGTTACAGCGGTTTCTCAAGAAAAACTATTCGTAAATATATTTATCAGGATGACTGGAATGAAGATTCCTCTTCTCTTAAAGAGAAATCATCAATTCTTGATCCGTTCAAAGATATTATTGACGAATGGATTCAGAACGACATGAAGGTGAGAGCTAAACAAAGACATACCGCCTGGAGAGTTTATCAAAGACTTCTTGTCGAGTATGGATCAGAAGGTTTTGATGCATCATACCGAACAGTCGCCAACTATGTGAAAATAGCTAAAAAACGAATATATAGAGATAGTTCCGGCCATCTTCCACTCCAACATAAACCGGGTGAGGCTCAGGTTGATTTTGGAAAGGCAGAGTTTATTGAAAGTGGTACAAGATACTATGGTTCTTACTTAAATATTTCCTTTCCCTACAGCAATAGCGGTTATCTCCAGCTATTTAGAGGAGAAACGTTTGAATGTCTAGGTGAGGGACTGAAGGCTATCTATGAGCATGTTCAGGGTGTTCCTGGACGGCAGTGGTTTGATAATGCCAGCAGTATGGTAAAAAAGGTTCTCAAAGAGGGAGAGAGGGATCTAACAGATGCTTTTCTCCGATTTAAAGCCCATTATCAGTTTGATGCTGAGTTTTGTAATCCTGCATCTGGTAATGAAAAGGGATCCGTTGAGAGTAAAGTCGGCTATCACCGGAGGAATTTCCTGGTCCCCGTTCCTGAGTTTGATAACCTTCAGGATTTCAATAGAAAGCTTCTAGAACTGGCTGATCAAGATCAGAATCGGCTCCATTATGAGAAGAAAGTTCCAATTGCCATGCTCTTTGAAGAAGATCGGAAAGCCCTCTCTCCTCTGCCTGCGGTTTCTTTTGATGTGTGTACCTATGAGAGCGCTCGTGTCGATAACTATGGGAAAATCACACTGAATAAAGGAAAACATAAATATTCGACGATTCCCCGTCTGGCAGGCAGCAGAATTACGGTATGCTTAAGAGCCGATGATATTACAGTTCTGGATGAAAATATGAAGGAAATAGTCCGGCACAGACGGCTCTATGGCAAAAGTTTTCAAGAATCAATGGATTGGATTCCCTACCTGGAACAGCTCTCAAGGCATCCAAATGCTTTAAAATACACAGGAATCTACAGTTTACTGCCGGATCCGGTTAAAACTTGGATGGATGGGCTAAAACGTTCTGATTGTGGAAAAGCTCTTCGCGTTCTGTCCAGAATGACTACTGAGGCTGATTTCCAAACGGCGACACATGCATTTCGTCAGGCTTTGGATCGAGGTGCTACTGATTTGGACAGTGTGGAAGCCTTGTTCAATCGATATAATTCTTTTTTTCCGGAAATGGAAAAGATTCCCCTGAATACTGATATACCAAGACTGGAACCAATCTCTACTGATGCAACAAGGTATGATCACATGCTTAAAAAAGTAGGGCGTGAATAATGGAGATTCGGGAGGAGATAACAACTTGCTGTAAACGGCTTCGCCTCAGTCAGAATATGATTACCAGTATAGATCTCATCGAAGAAACAGAGCGAGAACAATTCCTTTTGGAGCTTCTAAGGCGGGAGATTCATCATAGGGAGGAGTCCCGGAAGGCCAGAAACCTGAAAATGGCCGGATTCTACACCTTGAAAAGCTTTGATGACTTTATTTTCGATAATATCAGGTTTCCCTCGGGAACAAATCCCGAAATACTGATGAGTTGTCAGTTTATTGATGAAAAAAGAAACCTGATTCTATTTGGTAATGTCGGAACCGGAAAAACTCATATGGCCACAGCTTTGGGTGTTGAGGCATGTAAACAAGGACGGCTGGTCAAATTTTTCAGAACTGCAGCACTTGTGAACAAATTACTGCAAGCGAAAAAAGGAGGAGAACTTCAGAGATTCTACAAACAGATTGAAAAAGCGGATTTGATTATTTGTGATGAATGGGGATATGTCCCGCTGGACCGGGATGGTTCAAGGTTGTTGTTTCAGTTGATGTCCGACTGTTATGAGAGGCAGAGTATCATTCTAACAACCAACCTGGAATTCAGCAGATGGGTGACCATCTTCTACGATGAACAGATGACAACCGCAATGATCGACCGGCTGGTCCACCATAGCCACTTGCTGGTCTTCGATGGAGAGAGCTGGCGGATGAAGAATTCCCTTCTCCGGCAGTAACAAAACTCCCCACCCGGTACTGGGGAATTTTCATTGCAGAATTGGGGATTTTAGACTTGCAGAAAACACTCTGGCGGCGGATGAAAGGGCTGTGTTTGTAAGTGGTATTGTATCCCCTATATATTTAAAAACTTCCACTCATTGTTTTTGATATAGCATAAAACTGATCAATTTCCATTTTCTGAGACATCGTCATCTGGTTCAATCTTGCATCCTGCCTGCGACATACCTGATTATGCAAAACGCCCTCTTTCATTAGGAAATATCTGGCATTGGCCGGATAGAACTGCCCTTCTATGGTAGAAGCGCCTCCCAGATAGCTCTGTAATTCCTCAGCAACCTCTCCCATCTCTTTCCAGCTATTGCACAGTTTATAATAGAGGTCTGAATGAAAGTTCGTCATAACACCGCTGTAACCGGAGTATCCTGCTTTTAAACTATATAACAGAGTTGCCCCGTTAGCATTGTACATTTTCAAATTTGAACCTTTCACTATATCAGCTCTTTTGTGAATCATTTCGGGATCACAACAGGTATCTTTTACAAATTCAAAACGATCCATTTTGACAAGTTCTTTCATAATTTCTTCAGAAAGAACCCTTTTATATGGATATGGACATTCATAAAAACCCAGAGGAATATCTTCAGGAAGTAAGGGGATGAGCTTTTCCAGATTTGCCAACCATACCTCATCAGTTTCCCAGGGAGCTGCCAGACGGTTGGAAACCAGAACAAGTGCATCTGCTCCGGCATCTGCCATATCATTCAAATCTGCAGCCTGATCCTCCAGTACATCTGAAACATGACCGGATGCCATTACAGGGTAACGGCCGCTAGTAATTTCAACTGTTTTTTGACACAAGGCTTTCCGTTCCCGTCTGGAAAGTTCAAACATGGCGCTGGACTGACAAACAGCAAATAACCCATCAATGCCGCTTTGAATATACCATTCGATCAAACGTTCCAGTCCTTCAAAATCTAGGGAGAGATCCTTTTTAAACGGGGTTATCATGGTGGGATAAACCCCTGAAACAATTTTTTTTCTCATAAAACAATCCTTTGCATAGTAATTTTGTTTACCTACCCTTTCACCGCTCCACTGGCTAAACCACTGACAAATTTCCTCTGCATAGGGATAAATAACAGGATTATGGGAATAATAGAAATCATTACAGCAGCCATTAGCTCACCCCATTGAATACCATATTGACTGATGTAGTTATAAAGCCCTACAGAAAGCATCCTCAGTTCTTCTTTTGTCGTAAAGGTAAAAGCAATCAGAAAGTCATTCCAGACATACACAGCCGAAAGCAGGGCTGTGGAAACTATGCCTGTCTGAGAGATGGGTAGAACAATCCTGTAGAAAATACCTATCTTGGAACATCCATCCACCTGGGCAGCCTCTTCGATACTCCTGGGTGTATTATTAAAAAAACCATAGAGAATCCAGATCAGAATAGGTGTTCTCCAGGCTGTATAGATCAGAATTAACAGACCTCTCGTGTTATAAAGTCCCACCCGAACTGTCATTTGATACAAAGGAATCAGAAGGGCAACTACTGGAACCATGCTTGTCATAAGGATAATAAACATAATCAGGTTTTTTCTGGGGAGGTTAAACCTTGCCAGTGCATAGGCGGCATGAGATGCAACAAAAGTAGAAGTAAAAACACACAGGGCTGTTATTATCACACTGTTCTTGAAATAGATTCTGAAGTTGGAATTAAAAAGAACGTTGATATAACTGTTCAGATCCACCTTAGAAGGCCATAGCGATGGGGGAAAGCTATTAATTTCCGCTGATGGTTTTATCGAAGTCCCCAGGCCCCAGAATACAGGAATCAGAGAGAAAACAGCTATTATAATTAAAATAAGATATGTGGCAAAATTAAGACTCACCGATTTATCATGAGCGAGAGCAATCTGACTACTCATTCCCTTTCCCCCTTAAAATTCTGATATAAACAATACTGAAGACAACATTTAAAAGGAAAATGACAACACTGTAAGCAGAACCAAGCCCCATATGCCAATACTCAAACCCCTCTTTGAATGCCCGTACACTTAATGTCTCGGTTGCTCCGAAAGGACCTCCGCTTGTCAGAACATAAATTAAAGTTACCATATTGAAGTACTCCATACTCTGCATCAGTACAATCGTTGCAATTGTAGGCATGATCAATGGTAAAGTAATATGAAAAAAGGAGAACCTTCTGGTCGATCCATCCACCTTTGCAGCCTCATACAACTCATTTGGAATAATCTGTAATGCCGCCAAAGTCAAAATCAGAACGATAGGAAAGGTATTCCATACATTTGTTAGAGCCACTGTAACCCTTGCTATATGCGATGTATTGAAAAAATCCATCTGCTGCCCTGTCAAAAGATGGAGAATAAATACAACAGGACCAAAGTTGGAATTCAACAACCATTTCCAGAGTAGTGCAGATACAGTCTGAGATAAGATCCAGGGAAGGACAATCAAAGTTCTGAAAAGCCCCTGAAACTTTATTTTTCTGTTAAGAAGGACCGCAGCTCCCACCCCCAAAGGGATAACTAGGATTAATGAAGATAGGACGTATGTAACCGAATTCAGGATATTGAACCATCCTTCTTTTGAAACCAGAATGGATTTAAAATGTCTTAAACCTGCAAATCCTGTGATTAGAGCATAATTTGTCTCACAAAAACTCGTCCTTATAGCAATAAAAATTGGTATTGCAGTAGAAAAAAGGATAAGCAGGATAGCTGGTGATAAAAACAGCGTACCTATCCCCCAGTCCCTTTTTTGTATGCCCGACATGAAAACCTCCATTAATGCAATAATGTTTTTTAAAAATACGTAATGGCTATCTTTTTTCTAAATCGATCAATAATTTCAGCAATTTTCTGAATCGAATCGCTGTCAAACCTCAGGGAAGGTCCCGAAACACTGATCGCAGCCACTGGGTTGTGCTCCATATCATGGACAGTCATCCCAACCCCTTTGACTCCGTATTCATGCTCCATATTATCAATCGAATAGCCACGCACCCTGATTGCATCCAACTCAAGTTTCATCTTTTCAGGTGTTGTGATAGTATGATCCGTCAGAGGAGGCATCCCCTCCGACAGGATATCATCCACATCCCTTTCGTCCATCTCTGCCAATAAGGCCTTCCCCGTAGAGGTACAGTATAGAGGGGCTGTGACACCTATAACCTGCTTTGGAACCACAAGGCTTGTTGATGAGACATATTCCAGATAGAGAATGGAATTCCCGTTTCTGATACCGTAATAAACGGTTTCCCCTGTCTCATCAGCAATCATTCTGACCAGTTTGGTAATTTCTTCTTTCTGGGGCCTTGAACGATTTAAGACACCAGCCAGTCGAAGTATACTGCTATGCAGGTAATATTTGTTGTTAGACCTATTTTTTTTGACATAACCATAAGCTTCAAATGTTGAGATAATACTGTGAACATTGCTTTTGTTTAAATCAAGAAGTGTACATATCTCGGTAATTCCCAATTCGGGTCTGTCAACGGAAAAACATCCTATTACATCAAGCGCTTTTGCCAGTGCTTTATTTTTTATCTTCGACTGATCCATAATGTTCCTTTTTATCCAGTTATGTTACATTTGTTAAACCCAATAGATTTAACAAATGCCGATTATAACATAGAGGAAGGAATCAATGTTTTCCTTTTCGCTAAAAACTCGTCTACACATTTTTTCGCATGTTCTTCTTCAATTTTTTTTGCTTTTTCATCCCTGAAAACAGACGCACCAAGAGAGATCAGCTGTTTCTGAAGCTCCTTCACATCAAGATTCCTGGGAAGCGAACCTTTCAGAGCACTCAGTGCCGCAGCAGCACCTGATGCCTGGCCTATCCCCATAATTCCTCCCTGGGTTCTATAGGAACCATGCGCTTCACTTGTCCCGGAAATACAGCGTCCGCTTAAAACCAGGCCATCAATAGTTTTTGGAATCAAACTTCTGTATGGTATATCAAAAGTGTCTTTCAGGCTTTGCCAAACACCCCCTTTTCCCGGTTCTGTATACCCTTGCGCTCCATCGGGATTATGAATATCAATCGGGAAATATCCCCTTGAAACCACATCTTCGAATTTATGGCCTTCCACAACATCCTCACCTGTCAGTGTATACATTCCCACAATATGCCTGGATTCTCTGATTCCAAGTTCTGTATTGGTCGTGGAAACATAGGCTTTCTCAAACCCCGGAACATAATCAATCATGAATTCAGAAACTGATTCTATCTGCCTTCTTCCATCAATCTCCCCTTTGGTTCGGTCAAAAACATTGGTCGCATCAAGGCCTGTAACTCTTGTTGAATTGAAGTGGATTGTCCCGGGATAGATACCATTCAGAAGCAGTACCGTATCACGTCCGAAATTAAGAGCCCCATCTTTAACACCTTTCGCTACCAGAGATTTAAAACCCTGTGCTACAAAATAATCCTGTTTTAACCGATCACTGAAATCCCTGAGAGGAACAATATCCGTTGCCCATTCAAAATCTTCCGGATTCTTCACGATATAATCATATAGAGCAGGAACATCCACATTGGACATTTCGAACATGGAAGATGCAGGCTGCATCTTTCCTGTTTTCTCGTCACCCAGGTAGAAGTCCGCTCCAGCCAGTTTGGCAAGATCTCCGTCTCCAGTCGCATCCACAAAGACTTTCCCTTTAATAACAATCTCACCTGACTTACTAACAGTCTTTACACCAGTAATCCTGTTATTTTCCTTCTCAACACCACTGAGAAAGGTATGGTACAAAATGGTGACTCCCTCTTTTAAAAGGAGTTCAGCTGCAATATATTTGTATTTCTCCCGATCATAAAAACAAAGAGAGTCACCGCTACCGTAGGGGTTCAGGGTTTTCATATGACCTGTACTACCCTGGATCTTTACCAATTCGTCAACAAAATACTGAGGGATTCCTTTGATAACCTGTTCATCCTTAAAGTGAAACGGTGAAATAGGGCCCAATACAGCTGATGTGGCTGCACCTCCCAAAAATCCATTCTTTTCAATCACCAGAGTTTTTGCACCTATCCTGGCCGAAGTTAATGCTGCAATTATCCCGGCGGGGCCTCCCCCCGCTACAATGACATCAAAGGAATCCATATTATTTCATCTCCTAATTTTGTATATTTTTTCTTACTTTTTATTTTTTGTGTTATACCAGTCAGCAACCTGATCCAGAGACGACTGAATATCTTCACCTCTGAAAACGACTTTCTGAACGGCTTTTACAAGATTGACAGACATTTCACTGTAATCAGAAGGATAGAACTCCACTTTTCCAGTCTGGGAGTAGGCATTCCATTCCTTCAGCTCAGCATAGTTGGGAAGTGCTTTGATAGCTGGATCATCAAATACTGATGCCCGGGCCGGCAGGACATTGGCTTTCAGCCATTCCACCTGTTTGGCGCTTGAATAGAATGTTTTGATAAAATCAAAAGACATGGCTGGATCCTGTGCAAACGCACCGATTCCCAGACTCTGACCTGCGACAAGAGCAGGAGCGGGACTTCCTTCAGTAAAACCGGGAATGGGAGAAGACATAATTTTTTCCGCAAGAGTAGAATTACGGATGGATGCCGCTCTCTGGGTTCCCGCATTCATGGAGTAAATTGTTCCAGCCTTGAAACCGTCCACAATATCATCAACGCCCATACTGAGAACCGACTCACTCATGATTCCAGAGTCTACAAGTTCCTTAATAAAGGTTACGGCTTTGACACCTGCAGCGCTGTTAAAGACTGCTTTCCCGTTTGAATCAAATAGATCCCCACCAGCGGCTCTGATAAGAGGTATAAAAGATTCCATAAAGCTGGCAGCATTGGATCCATCAGAGAGACCAATCACAAAACTCATAGCCATGGCATCTGTCGCAGCGGAACGCATTGTGATAAGATCATCCAGACTTTTTGGTGCTCTATCATACATATCCCCTCTAAACCAGTGCACAAAAGTTCTGGATTCCCATGGAAGAGTATAGATTTCTCCACCTATCTTCAGATCTCCCGCTTTGTAGGTATAATCCTGCATGGTACCAAGAAAAGGCTCTGCATACTGAGTCATGGGCTGAATGGTTCCGCCGGCAATGTGCTGACGAACCATATCACTATAGCAGTTAATGATATCCGGACCGGATTTGGCTGCGGCGGCTTGAATGGCCTGTGCCTCGAACTTGCTCCAGTGAATGCTTTCAACCGTCACAGTATTACCATACTCATTGTTGGCATTATACTCATCAACAATTCCTTTCAGAACGACATTCCTGGGGTCTTCAGTGGATGCGGGATTGAGAAAAATCCAGAAAGTCATATCCACACCGGAAGAAGAGCTATCTTCTGAAGCTTCCTTCTGCCCATTTGCAAATCCTGATGCTAAAGATAGAAATACCATCATTAGACAAACAGCCCATTTCAGATTCCTTTTCATAAAAGCCTTCCTTTTGTGTTCTCTACCAGAGAACGCTGTTCTTTGTGATTAAACACATTATCTACCCGGATGTCTGACTTGTCAAATATTTTTTTATCTATTAAGGAAGAGATAAATTGAAAATAAAAAAGGGGCTGTTGCAAAAGTAAAAATGCGACAGCCTCTTTTTTTCATTAATCAAATTCTTTTTATTTTGATCACTATTTAGATCACAACTTCTGTTCTGGTAATAAAAATTCTGATAATTTCCTATTTTGTTTAGTAATTTACTGACACTTATCCTATGTGATGCACCTGAGACTATACATTATCTATTAAAAAATAGATTTAGAGCTATGCTGATTCATCCTTTATCTGATAATAGAAGGGATTACCAACTTCATCTCGGGATAATCTATTTCCCAAATGAACAGCATTCATAGCCAGACAAACTAATAGCCATTCTGTATAGATACCTGTTTTTCCTGCCCGTAAAAATCTCCTGAATGACCAGTTGGCTTTGATCTGAGCAAATACTCCTTCTGCCTGAATACTTCTATTAACACGGATTTCTTTACCTTCCGGACTGGATATCAAAGCAGTAGCTCTTCTTTGATAAGATGACAGCTTGTGGTTGATCTGTACCTGTTTATAGTCTGCCTTACTTCGTTTCATACAGGAAGAACGGAGAGAGCAGCTCTTACATCCTCTTTCACAACGATATGTATGTGTTGTCGTTTCATAACCGTATTGATTCTTCCTGGATCGAACATATTTCAGTTTTAGCTTCTTTCCCTTCGCACAAATGAAATGATCGGTTGAAGGATCATAAATCATGTTTTCTTTCTTTCCGATATCCTTTTTGAATTTTCGTTTCTTTGATTGCTCGTGTAACTGGGGCTTGATGAAAGCCTCTATATTCTGTTTTTCCAGAGCCTCATAGTTTTGTTGACAGTCGTATCCGCTGTCCGCACAGTATTTTGAATATGTCCAGGGCAGATGTTCATGCATATGATCCAGTGCAGGACACATGGTTACATAGTCAGTGCGATCGTCACTGGCGTGAGCTCCGACAACATATCCGCTATCAACTAGTACTTGAAGGTTGTAAGCTGGTTTCAGCTGCCCGTTCCTCATATAGTCCTCTTTCATTCGCATAAACGTGGCATCAGGATCAGTTTTACTCATGCTGTTCCTACCCTTCATGGCAGTCAGGTATTCATTGTACTTTTCCAGTTTCTCCAGGAAAACAAGAGCATCTCGATAGAATTTCTGAACTCTCGTGATTCGGTGGCCTCGACCTGTTGTCTTCGGGAAAAGAGGCTCTCCTGTTGCAACAAGCTTCTCTATGAGGATTTTCAATGAGGTGTGATAATCTCCTGGATCCAAGTGCCAGGAGAAAATATCATTAACTTCAGTAATCAAATTCCGGATATGGTTATGGAGTTTCTCCAGATTCTTTTTAGTCGCTTTCTTCCAGACAAAACTATATCGACCAGCTTTTGACTCTATTTTAGTGCCATCTTGATAGACAACATCTTTCTTAAGCTCTCCCAATGCATCCAGACGAACGACTATCTGAAAAAATAGTTCATCAATGGCTTTCTCATGGGTATGAACAAAACGGTCAAACGTCGTATGGTCTGGGGCTTTCTGATTACCTAAGATTTGCAAAAGGAAAAGGTCTCGTTTGCATAAACGTTCTATATCTCGCGAACTAAACCTGCCATGAATCCTGGCATACAGAAGAATCAGCATCATTGTGTATGAATTGACAGCTCGTGGACGTCCTGATTTCTGCTTTGGTTGTTCAAACTGGCTGTAATCCAGGTTTTGCAGCAGAATCATAAGTGCTGCTTCATGTTCTGTTACTTCAAAGGGGATTGAGATGTTTAAATCAAGAAATAATTGTCTATGTTGGGAAAATGCTGTAAGATTCACCACGTGCTCCTTTTTATTTGTTTGTGGTTAAACAAATTGTAGCACGCTGGGGTCGCTTTGCGGCCCCTTTTTGCAGTCTAAATGCTTTGTTCGATTCATTCAAAAAAGAAAAAGGCTGCTACTAAAGTCTTTTCAGACTTTTGCAACAGCCCCAAAATTTTATTGAGATATTCAATGATAATTTATATTTATTTCTAAGGCCTTTCAGCTTATTAAATTTTAAACTTTAGAAAAGACTAACAGCAGCTTCCCCAGGGATCCCCCTACCACCCCAGCCTTCTCGCATCCTCCGACCCGAGCCAGCCCGAAAAGGATTCATCCATCTCCAGCATCCTGACCTTCCCCATATCCATCTCGTCCGTACTCAGTACCAGTTCAGGATACACGGGGACGGAAGTGCCTACCCGGCAGTAAAGGGGCATCTGGTCCAGAGGGATGTCCTTTCTTTCCACCCAGACAGGCCCGGAGAAAGTTTCTCCGTTCCAGAAATCCACCCACTCTCCTGCAGGCAGATATACCTTTCTTTCATGACGGTCGTTCAGCACAGGGGCAGCGAGAAAATCCTCCCCGCAGAAAAACTGATCGTCCAGATGCCAGCAGACCGGGTCTTGAGGATACTGAAACACCATGGCCTGCAGAAAGGGGTTCCCGCTTGAGGCAACCTTTTTTGCCTGAGCGAAAAAATAGGGAATCAGGTAGTACCTCAGGCGCAGCCATTTGCGAATGTCATCAGCGATATCCGGGTAGTGCCAGGGTTCCCGGGGAGAGGTTCCGTGATACCTCAGATGGGAGGAGAAAACACCGAACTGAGTCCACCTCATGTAGAGGTTGTCCGTGGGAAAGGTGTTCATAAACTCGGGGATTCCGTGAAAACCGGGCACGTCATGGCTCCAGAACCCGAAACCGGAAAGACCGATATGAAGCCCGCCCCGAATGGAAGCAGCCAGACCATCCCAGGAGGCAGCGGCATCACCTCCCCAATGGAGGGGATAGCGCTGACATCCTGCCCAGCCGGCTCTTGCCCAGATGATCCCCTCCCCTGTCACATCCTTAGTCTCTTCATAGGCCGCTTTCTGATAGAGCAGACCGTACAGATTATGGAGCTCTTTGGGAGCCATTCCCAGATAATCCGCATCCATCTGTATCTTTTCGCCAAAGTCGGTTTTGATAACTGAAGCTCCCATTTCCATCAGGTTACGTATCATGGATTTGTACCAGTTCACGGCTTCGGGATTGGTAAAGTCAATCTGACCGCCAAAGTCCTGGCCGGAAAAGTCGGAGGATGTTTTTACACCGCCCGATTTGGGAGGCGCCAGAAAGCGCCTGGCCTTGGCCTCTTCCAGAAGCCTGTTGCCCTCTCCTATGTTGGGAGTCTGCCAGAGAGAGACCCGGAATCCCCTGTTTCTGAGTTTTTTCATAAAGCCTGCCGGATCGGGAAACCTCTCATTGCTGAAAGTCCACTCACAGACCCAGTCTGTTTCAAACCATCCTGTATCGATGTGAATCAGATCACAGGGGTACTCCTCTTTCCGGAGCCGGTCACAGATATCTTCAATTTCCCGGGCAGAAAAATAGGTCATCCGGCTCATCCAGGTTCCATAACTCCACAGAGGGAGCGCAGGGGGAAAGCCGGTGAGTTTTCTGTAGTTGCGCAGAACAGGCTCTGGGGCTCCTCCACCGATGATAAACAGATCCAGGTTCTTCTCTTCGATCCTTCCCTGAGCGGCCCGGGTGGAAATGTCCCCCAGGGAGAGCCGGACTTCACAGGAAGTATGCAGGAAGATCCCGTACCCTTTGCTGGAAAGGTAGAACGGGACATTTTTGTATGCCCTCCTGCTGTTGACCCCCAGTCCGTCGGTATTTTCCAGAACGAATGTTTTCCCTTTCAGGTCCAGGGGAGCAAAGCGCTCTCCTGTACCGGCGTAATGCTCATCCGGATCGGTATGAAAAGAAAAAAGGCTTGAAATACACTCTTCTCCATCCCGTATATAACTGAGATACCCCAGAGGCAGGGATTCCACCTTTTCCGGAAAAAACTGGTCCTCCCCGCTGAGTACTGTTTTGACATTTCCATCGGGATAAAACTCTCCCCTGAGGGAATCAAATGCCGGACGGATCAGGTCACTCCATCCTTCAGTAGCGGGCCTTTTCTTTTCAAACCGGGCTCTGATGCGGTTTTTCGAATCTTTTATAACCCAGGAAGTCTCATTTTCTTCAACCTGCAGGGGAACTCTCTGTAGGGATTCATCCATTTCGAGCATAACTGAATCTTTATAATTCTGAAAAAGGTGAAGGATCTCTTCTCCGGAGGCTTCCAGGATCAGTGTATTCAAACGGGGAGACTGCCCTTCCAGAGGCTTCAGACTCCCCTGAAGAGTGTAGGGAGCATAGGGAATCTGCAGATGGATTCTCCGGTCCACTTCTGTAACAGAAACAGGGGATTCGGCTCTCCAGAGGATACCCTCCGGGTGCTGATCCAGATCGGCCATATCGGTCATAAAATCATTCAATTGTTTCATCTGTAAGGCTCCACTTGTTTGAGTACGTTCTCAACTTCATTCTGCGATGTAAAATCCACCATGATATAGAGGCCTTCCGGCCCTACCGCATCCATCAGGGGAACAACCTCTTCCGGCTTGACCCAGGGAGCCTGAACCGATTTCCCGGCGGCTTTGATTTTTTTATACATTTCATACCATTCGGGGTCACCTCCCTGGGGGAGCTGAGGCCCGGGAGTCCACTGTATGGCATCCAGGCTGCTGATATCCAGAAGGTAATCCAGCTTGTTCACCGCATCGGGTCCGTCAAGGTGATAAATTATATTGTCCATATAGTCGCAGTGCTGCTTCAGCCAGGGGAGTTCAAACTCCTCAAACATCTCCGGACTGATCATGGCGGAAAAATCACACTGGGCAAATGCCGTCTTTTTGGGCCCCCAGACCATAAAATAGCCGGTGTTGATACTGCCGTCCTCCCAGGAAAGTTCTTTGTAAAAATCCTCATAAACCTCAAAATAGACCTGGATGATCTCTTCCATTTTGGCTTTGACCCAGTCAGGATTCAGTACCAGATCCATCAACAGCTCGTTGGTGCCCCGCAGTTCAGCCAGCACATCCAGACCGGGCATAAAGGCGGGAGTACCCACAGTAAATCTACCCTCAGAACGGGATTTTAAATCTTTTGAAAGATTCAGCATAAACTGATATTCCCTGTTGGCTCTGTCCAGAATCAGGGGATAATCATTTTCGGGAGTCAGATCGCTATGGGTATAAAGGACATACTCCTCTTCGTACCGGGGCACTGCCCCCAGGAACGTTGCCAGAGTGACAGTTCCGTAATCGGGAAAAGCTATGGGAAGAAAATCCGCCCCCTGCCATTTCCGGGAGAGAGTATATTCCTCATGGGAAATGATCCAGTCTGGATCGGTATGCTTCTGAACCGGATCAGCCGCTTCGGGAAGTGCAGGAATTCCATAAAGGCTCCCGCCCGTATCCAGACCGGATCCCCAATGACTGATGATGAAGCCCCTGTGGTTCCACCAGTCCAGATAATGCTGCCTGGTTTCAGACCAGTTTTCTTTCCAGGTTAATTCCATGGTTGCTCCTCTTATCATGCTGTTACCCCTTTACCGAACCGGCTGTGGATTCCATATGAATCCTGTTCTGAAAGAAGAAATAGAATACCAGGGGGATCAGGGCGGAAATAAGAATGGCCGCCGTCAGGATGGGAATGGGAATTCCATGCTCTCCTTTCATTATGGCGATTCCCAGAGAGAGGGCCGCTTGTCAGGATCCTGTATAAGAAGCAGAGAAAAAGGGAGCTCTGTCCACATTCCCAGAGAACCGACAATAGCTATGGTTCCGATCATAGGAGTAGCCACAGGCATCATAATGCTGAAAAGCTGCCGGAATACCCCTGCGCCGTCAATCCGGGCCGACTCTATCAATGCCCTGGGGATTGTGGCGTAGTAGGTAGACATTATGTAGGTTCCGAAGGGAGCAAAATAGGCCACCCACACCAGGATCAGCCCCAGGTGAGAGTTCATCAGTCCAATTTTTGAACAGATCCTGTACACCTGGGCGGCAATCACCATCTGCGGAAAAATCTGGAAAAAGAGGATGAACGAAAATATTGTGAGTTTAAAACGGAACCGGAGCATCCCCAGAGCGAAGCCCGCGGCATTACAGACAAAAATATAGAGAATCATCCCCACAACCACAAGAAATACCGAGTTCATAGTATAGGTAAGGAAGTTCAGGTTTCTGAAAACATAGAGATAGTTCTCTCCTACCCAGCTTCCGGGAAGAGCTGTTTTGCTGAAAGTATAATCCTGAACGGTTTTGAAACTCGACACAAAAGCAAAATACATTGGATACAGACTGATAAGGGTAATCAGTATCAGGAAAATATATGTAAGAATCCTGGAAATATTCCAGGATTTTTTTGTCATAGTTAATGTCATAAAAGCTGCTCTCCTTTTTTCAGAACATGAATCTGAGCTGCAGCAATTACAGAACAGAAAAGGAACAGAACCACCGCCCAGCTGGAAGCGTATCCCATCTTGAAAGCCTGGAATCCCTGGCGGTATATACCGAATTCCAGTGTATAGGTAGCGAACCCGGGCCCGCCGTAGGTCAGTGTGTAGATAAAACTGTACATTCTGGCAAAAACTTCAATAAAGGAAAGGACCAGAAAGAACTGAACAGAGAAGCTTATGCTCGGAACTGTGATATGGAAGAATTTCTGCCACCAGTTGGCTCCGTCAATTCCTGCGGCATCATACATTCCCTTATCGATGCTGCTCATAGCAGCCAGAAAGTAGATACAGCCAAAACCCATTTTAGTGAAAATGACAAAGATAACGGCCACCATATGAATCGCGGAGGAAGACTGTCCCAGAAGGTTTATGGTATTGGCATCCTTTACACCCAGAAAAGAGAGAAATTCCGTAAGAGGTCCGGTCTGGCTCAGAATTATGCTGAAAAGTGTTCCCAGAATGATATATCCCAGGATGGTGGGCAGATAGATGACTGACCGGAAAAAGGTCCATCCTTTCAGTCCATCCCTCAAGATGGCAGCAATCAGAAGAGGTACAAAAACCCCCACGGGAATATACAGTGCAAGGACACCCAGATTTTTCAGGGAGTGCCAGAATTTCACATCCTGAAACATACGGGTATAGTTTTTAAAACCCACCCATTCGGCAGTACCGAATCCTTTCCATTCTGTCATACTGTAAAAAAAGTTTGCCAGTACGGGATAGACGGTAAATAAAAGCATAAGAACAAGAAGCGGTGCCAGAAGAATAAAGGCATCCCGCTGTTCCTGCTGCTGAATTAATTGTTTTTTAAACATGGTTACGATTCCTCGCCCTCCCCCCCTTCGGCTCCGCTCAGGGGCCGTGGGAGGGGGGGATAGTATTTATCTTATGGTATTCTTCGGCCCCTGAGCGGAGCCGAAGGGGCCTACAGATTCTGCTCGTAGGCTTTCTGCAAGCTGTCTATGTATTCATTCAGACTGACTTCGTCTGCGATGAAGAAAAGCTGAAAGTAGTTGTACAGTTCTGCTCCAAAGCCGGCGTCCAGCTGATTGTAGAAGTCGGGTACCGCATTCTTGCCCATGTAGTTGACCACTTCCGCCAAAGACTCGTTTTCGATAGGCAGGTTTTTATTGGGAACAATCGCTCCGGTTCTTTCCAGGAAAAGCTTGGCAGATTCGCCGTGAACGTAGGAGTTCAGAAAATCGACGGCCGCTTCTTTATTATCCGAGTTTTCCAGTACGGCAAAACCGATTCCGGCCCCCTGGCTGCTCTGTCTGTCCTGATATTTGGCCGCAGAGGTATTGATACTGGGCATATACCCCAGGTTTTCATAACCAAAGGCATCACCGAAATCTTTCCAGTGAGCAATGTCAGAGGTCAGACCGAAGAAGAATCCTCCGTCCCCGGTTTTGAATACTTCTATGGCATCCATAAAGTAGGGCATGCTTCCGTTTTCTGTAAGTACATATCCTTTGGTATAAAGGGTTTTGATCATTTTTGTGGCTTCCACAAACTCTTTATCTGTAAAATTGGCGCTGCCGTTTGAAAACCCTGCCAGGTCTTTTCCGTAGAAATTGGCCAGAAGGATTCTGTAGGCGAAATCGATACCGAAAGGCTGTCCCCCGTTGCCCATGACAACAGGAGGAATGCCGGCGGCTTTGAGTTTTTCACAGGCAGCCAGAAAGTCCTCCCAGGTTCTGGGCGCGGAAGAGGTATCAACACCGGCTTTTTTCAGATTGGCTTTGTTGTAATAGATACCCAGTCCCTGAGCGGTGAGTGGTACAATTTTGATGTTTTTATCGCTCTCTCCAGTAGAAGAACAGGCTGCCCAGGCAGAGTCTGAAATGTCTTCTCTCCAGTCGGAGATATAGGGATCAAGGGTTACCAGAAACTCTTCCATATTCCATATTCTCTGATCTGTATGGGCCATAATAATATCCGGACCTGTCCCGGAACCTACCGCGGCGGCCAGAATTTCATAATAGTTATCATGAGGCTGTGCAATGTGCTCAATGGTCACATTGGGATTGGCCGTCATATAGAGGGAGTCCATATCTTTTAAAGCTGATCCCACTACTTCTTCGCTATACTTAAAGTCCCAGATTGTCAGGGTGACATTGCCGTCATCAACGGCATCCTGCTGTCCTCCCGAGAAGATCATAGCAGAAATAAAAATCATTACGAAAAATAAAACAAAACCTTTTTTTTGCATTTGGTTCCTCCTGTTTGGTATGAACCATTGTGGAAACAGGTAGGAAGATCTGAAAAGTTTCAATACTCAGAAGGACTCTTAAATTCTGCTTTTTCAGACTCTCAAATTCTGCAAAATCTCCCAGATCCGGTGAACACTACCCATAGCAACTCCCGCTTTTGGTTACATAGGTGAGTCAGATGCATACTCAAGCAGTAAACAAAAATTACCACCAGATTAGGAAGTTTGCTTTTGACCAGCCCAGAGGAAAAGGGAGTCTAATTTTTTACAAAAGTTTGAGGTGAAATATTTTATCAGAATCAAGGCACTGAAAACGGAGTTTATTTTAATAAATGAGTATTTCAGTAACGCAGAGTCTTTTGAGAAGATGAACCGTAGTCTAATAGAGTTTTAGTTCATCTATAATCTTAATGAGATACTGGTCCACCGTGATTTCTCCTGTATTAATCAGAAGATCATCCAGGCGGTACTGCATGTCTGAAACAAAAACCGATGGCACATACATCTCCGGATCCGGAGCCGTGTTGACCATTGCCTCCCGAATTGACTGGAGTACGGGATACTTCTCCAGAGGAAGACGGGAATCGACAAGGGGAGAGAGAAGACCCAGATCGTCGGTGAGAATTTTCTGGGATTCCCCGGAAAACAGATGCTCCAGGTAGAGAAAAGCTTCATCCGGATAGAGGGAGGAGCGGTTAATGCAGACAAGGACTCCCGCATCCTGCAGAAGCTGCACTCCCGGATTGGCCATATCCGGATGGATCAGATTGGGAAAGTACCCCACATTATCGGCACCCAGGGCATCAGAAAAATTTTTCCAGTGAGCGATATCCGAGAGCAGCCCCGGGATCATCGCAGCCTTACCGTTTTCAAAAGTTTCCACAGCAAAATTGAAGTAGGGTCTGAAAAGTCCTTCCTTATGAAAATAGCCTGAATCACTGAGGGTTTTGCAGAAAGTGATAATAGTACGGAACCGTTCGCTGCTGACGCCTCTGGCTTCCTTATAAAAGGTGGCTATTTCATTTTTTCTGAAAAAAGCCCCTATCAGGCTTCTGCGGATAAACTCACTGGTCAGGGGTCTATTGTTCCCGGCAGCTATGGGAGTAATACCCTTATCTTTTAGAATCCGGCAGGTTTCCAGGAAATCTTCCCATTCCATGGGAGGATTTTCAGGATCCAATCCCGCCTGCAGGAAAAGCTCTTTGTTGTAGTACCAGCCAAACCCCTGTATCGTCAGGGGAAGGGCCTTCTGGGGAGCTCCTTCCAGGGTTCCCGCGTCCAGGGATTCCTGTCGAAAACGGAGATCCGATTCCGCAAGGTATAAATCCAGAGGGGCAAGATAGGAGGAGAACTCCACAAACTCCGTCCCTCCATGGAGAAAAATAATGTCAGGGCCTGTACCAGCCAGGAGGGCTGTTCGGAGAGCGGGGATATATTCCTGATCGAAAAAACCGGTGTGCTCCACCTGGATTCCCTGATATTCATCCTGAAAAAGATGATCCACCCGGTCAAATGCTTTGCGGGTTTTAGGATCGGTATATTTGAAATCCCAGATTTTCAGAGTCTGGGCTCCCGGAAACACAGGAAGCAGAAGGCAGATGAGTACTAAGGATTTTTTTATATACCGGAACATGGAGGATACCCTTTTTTAAGACGAGACTCAGACTCTATGATAAACTAACGGCATGAAAAAAATCCACAGTTTTTTCGGTCTCTTTCTTGCTACAGCCATCCTTATGAGCCTGTTGACCGGAGCCATTGTTTTTTATAATGTCCAATCCCGTAAAATCCAGGAACTCACCCTCTCTTCCACCAGGCTGACAGCAGACTGGATGGCATTACAGAACAGTACCTATCAGATTTTGCTGGATCGCTACACCTTTACCGGTACTCAGATGCCCGGAAGGCTGACGGCCTGGACTGAGAAGTACAAAGGCTTCTCCCGGTCTCTGGAAGAACTGGGGAATCAGCCCCAGATTGAAAAACTGCCCGGAATTCCCGGAAAACTGGATGGAATAGAGAGAGTATGGCGCTATACGGAAGTTCAGCTCAACAATGCAGGCCACTATTTTACAGAAATTGTCCAGTCCGGTCTGGGAGAAAAGGTTATGGTCAATGGTTTTCTCCATACCATGTATAAACTGAGGATGTCGGGAGAACTTTCAGTCAGTCAGATTTTTCTTCTGGACGATACCATATACGCTCTGGAAACTCTGGATAATGCCTCCAAAGAGTTCGATGCTCTTTTTAACGCTGTGATTTCCGATTTGAACGAAGCCGGAGAAAAGTACCTCAGAAGGGTCAGATATACCGCAGCGGGATTCCTTTTATCAGTAGTCATGATCCTCAGTCTTGTTTACATCCTTCAATATCAGCTTGGTGTCAGCCAGCAGAACAGGCAGGAGTATTTGAAAAACAGAAAAAACCAACTGTTTCAGAAGATCGTGGAAAACAGCAGCCATGAAAATCTGGAATATTTCAGGTCCCAGAAGGAAAAACTGGATATCCGGCTGGATCTGGACTCCCCTGTACTCCTCCTTGCTTTTCAGATAGATGATTATTCAGATTTTTCTCACAGAAATAATATCAGGGAACAGCAGGAGCAGATTGATCAACTCATTCAAAAGCATTCTCAACTGATGGTATCCAGGAATCTCATACATGAAACGTTCCGGTATGGAAGCGACAGAATGATCTTTCTGGTTCAGCTGCCCCAGCCGGAACAGACCGAAGAACTGCAGGCCTGGCTGGAAAAACAACATTACAGGATGATGAAAGACCTCCCCTTCTCCTATACATTGAGTTTTGGGGGCATTTGTACAGATGCCATAGATCTTGACCGGGATTTTTCCCAGCTTCTGACTATTGGATCCTACCGTTTTCTCAGCGGGAAAGGCTCGTTTCTTTATACCGGCTCCTCCTATCTGACCACATACCGGGATTTCCAATACCCCCAGGAAAAAGAGGTTCAGTTTGAACAGGCCATGAAAACCCTGAACGAAGAGGAGACCCTGGAAAAACTGGAAGAGCTGATCCTTTACGGCTACGACTACGGTCCCCAGAATATGCGCAGGCTGATTATCCGTCTCACAGCCAGTCTGAGCACAACAGTAGAATTTCTGGAAAAAACCTATCATATCAAAACCATCGAAAGGGTCACCCCCATGATTCTCCAGGTTCAGACTCCGGAAACCATTGATGAAGTGAAGGCTCTTCTTTCGGAAATTATATGCCAGGTAATAAGTGAGTGCAGAAAAACCAAAGAGGAGAAACACGATCAGACGGTAGAACAGATAAAAGATCTTGTAGAAGAGGAAATGGAGAATTTCAATCTTTCTGCCGACTGGATTGCCGACCGGTTCCGGCTCTCTTCAGGCTATATCAACCGTCTGTTCAAACAGCATACCGGACTCAGTATTGCCGGATACATCAACCAGGTCAGGCTGGAAAAAGCAGCCCATCTTTTGAGAACAACAGACCGGACAGTGGGAGATATCGCTGAAGAATCAGGGTTTGCCAGCCTGGGAACCTTCTTCCGGCTCTTTAAAAAGCAGTTCGGCCGGTCTCCCCGGGAGTATCAGAAGGAGATGGGAGAATAAGACTCTGCTGAAGACCATCCAGCCGTCTTTCATAGCTGAACGGATCCCTCTTTTGAATACATACATCTTCCTTTGAAATCTCAACTGCTCCATTTTATTATTAAATTAGTAATATATAAAAATCTATTCCTGGAGGATACTATGAATATTATGAGATTCAGAAATAAGCTGGTTTTTATCCTGCTTCTTGCAACCGGTTGTCTTTCAGGTGCTTCCGATAATTTCACAATCACCGGAGACGCCTCTACAACCCTTTACGCAGAAAACTTTGGTTCCTTCAACGAACCCTGGGCTATGACCTTTCTCCCCGACGGCCGGCTCCTTGTTACAGAGAAACCGGGCAACTTACTGCTGTTTGATCCGGCATCCCGATCCCGTACCGATGTCAAGGGAGTACCGGAGGTCGCCTATGCCGGACAGGGGGGACTGGGAGACGTAATTTTACATCCCGGATTCAGACAAAACCGCTGGATTTACCTATCCCATGCAGAAGCAGACAGCCGAGGCAACCGGGGTGCTGTTGTAATCCGCGCCAGACTCAATACAGAAACATCCCGGCCGGAACTGACAGATCAAGAGGTGATCTGGCGACAGGAACCCAAGGTATCCGGGGCGGGCCACTACTCCCACAGGATGGCCTTTGGCCCCGATGAAAAACTGTATATCACTTCCGGAGAACGGCAGAAGCAGACATCCGCCCAGAGCTGGACCGGGAATCTGGGAAAGGTTATCAGGCTGAATGATGACGGCTCTGTACCGGGGGATAACCCCTTTCAGGACAAGGGTGAACTGGCCCGAACCTTCTGGACTCTGGGTCACCGCAACCTGCTGGGTATTGCATTTGACACAGACGGGAAATTGTGGACCCACGAGATGGGTCCCAGGCACGGGGATGAGTTCAACCTGATTATCAAAGGGGACAATTACGGCTGGCCTCTGGTATCCTGGGGGAACCAGTACTCCGGAGCGGATATTCCCGACCACGATACCCGGCCTGATTTTCATACCCCTGAAGCCTACTGGGTACCGTCCATTGCTCCTTCGGGGCTGATCATATACTCAGGTTCTTTATTTCCCGACTGGCAGGGGGATGCTTTCATTGGCGGACTGGTTTCCAGAGCTCTGGTCCGGGTTGAAATAAAAGGGGATGAGGCTTCAGAAGCGGAACGATTTAATATGGGGCAGAGAATCCGGGAGGTGGAACAGGGGCCTTTAGGGGCTATCTGGGTATTGGAAGACAGCAGAGAGGGACGGCTGCTCCGGCTGAGTCCAGAAAACTGACTGTTTTTTAAAAATCAGATAAAGAGTGAACATCCTCCATGGAGTTTCTTTTATGTCATTACTGAGACTATAAAGTCAACATTAATACCTCTGTTCCTGAAGGAAGAGAAATAAGGTAGCCATTGTCAGAAGCAGAACCTATTCCCAGGGAAGCGTTTGCCTTTGTGACACCTCTTAGGAGAATACTCCAAGCCTTACTGCTTCCTTTCTGATGAACTTTTATTTCATTACCATTCCGCTCAGCTCTTACAATCATTCCCATAGATCCGTCAGAAAGACAGACGGTTCTTTCCGTAGACTCTCCCTCAGCCAGATCAAAAAGGTGAAAACATATATGATCCACATAATCATAATCCGGTTTCTGATCCACAGCCCCTACAGGGAGAAGAGTTCCCGATTTTACCATCAGGGGGAGACTGAAATAATCAAAAGTATCAGAGACCCAACGTCCTCCGATAGTGGTTTCATTTGTAATAAAATTGGTCCAGTAACCTTCAGGCAGATAGTATTCAGCTCTGCTGTCGCTATTGAATACAGGAGCAACCAGCAGATCCGGACCCAGATAATATTGCCGGTCAAGATAAGCACAGGCAGGATCATCCGGATGTTCCAGAACCATAGCCCTCATCATGGGAATCCCTGTATTCACTGTATTGACTGCTTCCGTAAAGAGATAGGGCATAAGAGAGGACTTCAGTTTGGTAAAAAAACGGAGCACATCACAGGATTCCTCATCAAAATTCCAGGGGACCCTATAGGATTCGTTACCATGAAGGCGGCTGTGTGATGAAAGAGATCCGAAAGCTATCCATCTCTTGAACAGGTCAGGAGTAGCTGTCAGTTCAAACCCTCCGATATCATGGCTCCAGAATCCGAATCCGGACAGAGCCAGGGAGAGGCCCCCTCTCAGACTTTCCGCCATGGATTCATAGGTTGCAGAACAATCCCCGCCCCAGTGAACCGGGAATTTCTGACCTCCCACTGTGGCGGAACGGGCAAAAACCAGGGCTTCTCCTTCACCCCTTTCCCGCTTAAGAAGATCAAACACGGTCTGATTGTAGAGATAAGTATAGTAGTTATGCATCTTATGGGGATCTGAACCGTCATGGTAGACCACATCCGTAGGGATTCTTTCGCCAAAGTCTGTTTTAAATGTATCTACGCCCATATCCAGAAGCTTCTTCAGCTTTGACTGGAACCATTTCACAGCATCGGGATTGGTAAAATCCACAAGTCCCATCCCGGCTTGCCAGCGGTCCCATTGCCATACACTGCCATCGGGATTTTTCACCAGGTACCCCTTTTCCACTCCTTCATCAAAGAGGCAGGATTTCTGGGCAATATAAGAGTTGATCCACACACAGATGTGGAGCCCTTTGGCTTTTAACCTCTGCAGCATTTTTTCAGGTTCGGGAAACTGATCCCGGTCCCATTCAAAATCTACCCACTGATACTCTTTCATCCAGAAACAGTCAAAATGAAAAGTATGCAGGGGGATATCCCTTTCTGCCATGCCGTCTACAAAGTGGTTTACCGTCTCTTCGTTGTAGTCTGTAGTAAAAGAAGTTGTGAGCCAGAGACCAAAAGACCAGGCTGGAGGAAGAGCAGGCCGGCCGGACAGTGCTGTATAATTTTTGAGAACATCCTTCAGAGTATCTCCTGAGATTATATAGTAATCCATAAACTCCCCGGGTACACTGAACTGGACAGAAGTGACCACTTCAGAAGCTACTTCAAAAGAGACCCTTCCCGGATTATTTACCAGGATTCCATACCCTTTGCTCGAAAGATAAAATGGGATGTTTTTATACGCCTGTTCGCTGGCGGTTCCTCCGTCTTCATTCCATATATCCACAACCTGTCCGTTTTTGACAAAAGGTGTAAATCTTTCACCAAGACCATAGATATTCTCACCCACAGAAAGAGTCAGATTTTCACTCATATACACTTTGCCATCTGCATCCTTAACATGACCGCTGTGCTTCCCTGAAATAGAAGTCAGCATTTTTCCCATCCTGCTGAATTCAGCCTTCCAGGGCAAATCCCGGGACAATTTAAACTTTAGACTTCCCGAAGAAAAAACAAGAGAGTTCTCGCCTTCTTCAATAAAAAAACCATTATTCGAATCAGCTTGAAGTTCAAACCGGGGAGCTCTGTTTAAAGCGCCTTTCTGATGAACCGATCTGATATGAATAACATCCTCCATGGGCGAACTTACAGATGTCGTCAGTATGGGGCCGTTGAGAGTATCTCCTCTATGGTTTACTTTTTGAGCTGCTGTATATGCAGTAAGGCCGTCCTTATGTATTGAGAAATCCCGTAATTCCTGATAATTCAGAAATTTTATTCCCTCTTTAAGGTGCCAGTAGCCGTCTCTGAATTTCATTTTAATCTCCTTATCAATACCTGATTGTCAGGTTTTCACCGCTCCGGCAACCATACCTTTAATAATATGTTTTTGAAGTGCCAGATAGAAAGCCACAGCTGGTGCGATTGTTAAAAGAACTCCTGCCATCGCGTAGTTCCACTCTATTTTGTAGAGACCGAAAAAGTTATAGGCAGCCAACTGAAGAGTCAGAGCTTTTTTAGCGCCGCTTAATATCAGTAGAGGAAGCAGAAAGTCATTCCACATCCACATAGCATTGATCACAATGACAGATACAGTCACAGGCTGAAGCAGTGGAAAAATAACCTGGAAAAAGGCTCTCATTGGTGATGCCCCGTCTATCATGGCGCAGTCATCAAGTTCTCTGGGAACCGATTTGACAAAACCGTGATACAGAAATAAGGCCAGCGGAGCACCTAGCCCCCAGTACAGAACACCTAATCCCCAGGGTGACTTGGTCAGATGAAGATTTTTAGCCACTTTTACCAAAGCTATCATATAGGAATGAAAAGGGATCATCATGGGAGCGATCAAAACTATCAGCATAATCCAGCTGTATGTGGTTTTAGTACGGGAGAGTTTGAATCCTGCCATTGCGCTGACAAGAACTACACCAAAAACACCCACAGAAGTTGCAATCAGGGTATTGAAAAAAAGCCTCGGGTACTCCATCAGCTTAAATGCTTTAACGTAATTTTCCAGGTTCAGCTTGTCCGGGAGGGCAACCACATTGATGGTAATTTCTGCAAAAGTTTTAAACGAATTGATCACGACCAGGATCAGAGGGTAAAGGTATACCAGAGCAATAACAGAGAGAATCACAGTAATAAGATTGGGAACAAGGTTCTTTTTCATACTTCCACCTCCCTGGATTTAAACATTTTTACCTGGAAGAATGTTAGCAGAAGAATAAGGAGAAAGAGGATAACCGACTTGGCAGTACCATAGCCGAATCGGCTGATGATGAATGCTGTTTTGTAAATATCCAGAGCTATGGTAGCTGTAGCATTTCCCGGGCCTCCATTGGTAAGACTGAAGATGACATCAAAGGCTTTCAATCCATTGGATAATGAATAAAATACTGCAACAGTAATGGATGGCATTATCAGCGGCAGGGTTATATGAAAAAACCGGGAGACCGCAGAAGCCCCATCAATCATAGCTGCTTCAATAAGATCACTGGGAACAGTCTGAAGCCCTGCTATGTAAATAACCATATAAAAACCCAGTGCCTGCCAGACTGATACAAGAGCGACACTCAGAAAAGCCATATTGGCATCTCCCAGCCAACTGAGCATAAATACAGGAGCATTGGTCAATTCAAAGAATGAATCAAATCCTTTAGAGAAAATAAACCGCCAGATATAACCGATTACGATCATACTGATGATATTGGGTACATAAAATGCAACCCGTAGAGCATTTTTGCCCTTTATATTACTATCTAACAGCACAGCAAGGAGCAAGGCAGTGACATTAGTGAAGATAACTGTAAAAACAGATAGTTTCATAGTAAACAGAAGAGAATTAATCATATCAGGATCATTCTCAAAAAGTTCTATATAGTTTGCCAGACCGATAAACTCCGGAACTTTATCCAGGCCATTCCATTTTGTAAATGAGTAAAAAATACTCATCAGAAATGGGACTTCTACCGAAATGAGAATGGCTATCAAAGCGGGCAGAGTAAACCCGGCGAAAACCACACCTGTGCTGATTTTCCTTTTTGTTAACTGATTCATAATTTTTTTCCGAAAAGGCCGGAAGATATCTTCCGGCAAAATTTGCTTTAATAGAGGCAGACCGGTTTTTATAGACTCTGGCCTGCAGGATATTGTGTTACTGAGCCGCTTTGGCTATTTTTGAATAAGCGGCATCAAGGGCATCCAGAGTTTCAGCACGGTTTGTAAGCCCAGCACAGTAGCCCTGAAGAATAGTTCCCAATTGTTGCTCGGTTCCGGTAGGAAACATCTGATAGAACCAGGGATAACCATTTATGCCACTTCCCAGTAGAGCAACTGTTTCTTTGGCAATCTGGGCATCAGGAGCCGCCGCACCTTTGATTGGAGACATCTGTTTAATCTTGCTTGGTATCCAGCTCTTTCCGTATTCAGATGTGGTCAACCACTCCAGCCATGCCAGAGATTCTTTCAAATAGGGACTGTCTTTAGCTACACGGATAGTCTGGTTCGAATCGAACATAATACCTGCGCCTTCAGCACTGTTTCCCCAGGGACCCACAAGATAACCCAGCTGTACATCAGGATTCGTCTTTCTGATCGTATCTTCAGCCCAGTTTCCCTGGTGGATTATGGCGACTTTACCAATAGCAATGGATGAAGTCTGGTCATTGAAATCAGATTCATTGGGTTTGGGACCACCATACTTTTTAATTAAATCCAGCACATCAAAAACCTGTGTCATTTCGGGAATGTTTTTGAACTTCAGGCTGCCTGCATTAAGATCAGCCACAAATTTTTCATAACCTCCATATTTTTTTGGAATAGCCGGAGCCAGTACCTGCCATGCTGTCTGGGGCAGAACCCAGAATTCTTTGAACCCTGTACCGAAAGGCTGAATACCGGCTGCCTGTATCTTTGAAGCAACCTGATTCAGCTCATTAATTGTCTGTGGAAGTTTGCTAATTCCCAGTTCTTTAAAAATATCCTTGTTATAGATGAATGAGTGTGACTGAACCAGGAAAGGATAGCCTATAACCCTACCTCCTACAGTTACGCCCTGTAGTGCTGCCGGTTCTATCTGCTGCATAAAAGGTTCGTCAGTCAGATCATAAACATAATCTTTGTACGTGGAGTTATCTGCATAAGCACTGCTCATGAAAATATCAGGAATATCCCCGGAATTAATTTTACTTGTCAGAACGGAACGGTAATCTGCCTGCAGAACTGTGATTTCCAGATTGACCCCGGTTTCAGCCCTATAGGCCTCAACCATATCGTTATACTGTTCCTGAAGTTCAGGACTATAGAACAGAAGACTAAGAGTAGCAGCCTCCTCACCTGAATCCTCACTTTGACCTCCTGAAAAAACAGCTGCCTGAATAAGGAACAGTGCTGCTAGAAGAAGAGCAATCTTTTTCATATTTTCCTCCACGAATATGATTCTACTTGATTTATGCCTCACCATATGATATACGTATAGCACAAAGAGTATGATATACGTATATCATGCCAAATCTGAACCGTCAAGTTTTTTTTATCCTGCCTTTCTCCAACGGAAAGCTTATTGAGAATGCCTTGTGAGACTGGAAGGACTGAAATATAATGGGAGCCTGTAATTTCAGGAAGTAAAAAAATGAGAATAACCCAGAAAGAAATAGCCAGGCAACTGGGTGTATCCCTTATTTCAGTTAGCCGTGCACTCAACGGTAAAGGATATGTTTCTAAAGAGCTGAGGAAGAAAATCCTTGATTTCGCTGAAGAGAATAATTATGTCCCCCATAAAGCTTCCCAAATTCTGGTAAGGAATAAACTCTGCCGGATTGCGGTGTTCTCATCCTCACTTCCTCACTACTTCTGGGGTGATGTCCGAAAAGGTATAGAAATGGCTTCAGAGCAGCTCCAGCATTTTAACTACCAGATAAAATACCATACTCTTCCGGAGCAGGATACTTCAACATATTTAAAAATATTGCAGGATGAAATTACTCAGGGATTGGATGCCGTAGCTCTGGTAAATCAGAGAAAATATGATATGGAAAAAATTATTGCCATCCTGGATAAGCATAATTTACCCTATGTAACCTTTAATGTGGATGCTCCCGACAGCAATCGTTTATGTTATATAGGAACGGATTACCGCGCGGGGGGTAAACTGGCAGCCAACTTTATAGGAAAATCCCTCCAGTTCAAACAAGATGCCTGTGTGATTGTTCTTCAACTGGAAGAACATCTGGACTTTGTATCTCCCAATCTTCAGGATCTGAATATTGAAAGACTGAAAGGCTTTATGGAAGTCATGGAGAGAGATTATCCGGAAATCAGGGTGGAAATAGAATCTTTTACAACCCCGTTTCTCCCTGGACCAAGGGATGATCAGATAGAAAAAATCCTGAAACGCAGGGAAGGAAGCGTAGATGCGGTTTATCTGATCCCCGCTTTTAACGAAACTTTCCTTAATGTTTTGGAAAAACTGGATTACAAAAAGACGATAACTCTCCTTCATGATTTAGACAGCTCTGCTCTACACCATCTGGAAACCCATCTTCTGACAGGTGTCATCTATCAAAACCCTATTCTACAGGGATATTACACGATACGAACCCTGGAACATTTTCTGGAATCCTCAATACAGGAAAAGCAAAATGACATAGCGATTATCAATAGTATTATACTCGCTGAAAACAGAAATCTTTTTATGAACCATCAGGCCATAACACAATTAATGGATTAATGACTTTTTACACACATCAATCCATCCTATAGATCCGGAATGGACTTCCAGTTCCTGAATTCCCAGTTTTACTGCCGAGTTCCGACTACCCGCAGCAGGCAGGATTTCTTTGTACTCTTTTAAGGACACATCCAGATAGGTTTTGATAGGTCTTTTCAGCCCGAAAGGGCAGATCCCTCCCACCGGATGTCCCGTATACTCCTGGGCTTCATCAAGGCTGAGCATCTTCGCTTTTTTTCCAAAGAACTCTTTGTACTTCTTATTGTCGATCTTCCTGTCTCCCGCCACCACAATCAGTACCGGCTCATCCTCCACTTTAAAAGAGAGGGTTTTCCCGATCTGTCCGGGAACAACCTTATGAACCCTGGCAGCATCCTCTACGGTAGCTGTGGGTTCATCCATCTCCAGAATCCGGTCTTCCAGATTATGCTTGCTGAAGTACTCTTTTACATTCTCAAGTGACATGGGATCTACCTTTGGGAAGCTTTTTCCATCGCTTCGATCAGGGGGAGTTTTCTGCCGGACAGGAACCTGACCATGGCTCCTCCGGCAGTGCAAATATAGCTGATTTTACGGGTGTCCGTAAACCTCTGGGCCGCACTGACACTGTCTCCCCCGCCGATCACGGTGAATCCCGGAGCCTCGGCCAGGGCTCTCCAGAGCCCCTTGGTCCCCTCTTCAAAAAGAGGATCTTCAAAAACTCCCGCTGGACCGTTTACAAAGACCGTACCTGCATTCCGGATCTCCTTTTCATAGAGACCTATTGTCTTACTGCCCAGGTCCATATAGAGTTCATTTTCCGGCAGCTTTTCCAGAAGAGCTTCCACCCTCTGACTGTCCCGGCGGAAGGCGAAGTCCAGAGGCATCAGAATCCTGTCCGGATACTCTTTGAGGTATTTTTCAGCCTGGGAGACAAATCCGAGAAGAGAGCGGTCTGCCAGGAAGTTATTAGTGCCATCCCCCAGATCATGCCCCTGGGCAATCCTGAAGACCTGACCTGTCAGCCCCGCGGTGAGGATGATATCCGCCATTCCCTCTTTCAGAACCTTTTCCATCATACCAAAGGCATCCGATATTTTTGCTCCCCCCAGGAGAAATACCGCCGGACGGTCGGGGTTATTCATAACCCTGGTCAGAGCACTCACTTCACGGAAAAACAGGGGCCCCGCCGCACTGGGCAGAAGTTCCTGAAAGGCTACCATACTGGGACAGCTGCGATGGGCTGCCGAAAAGGCATCATTCACATAAAGATCAAACAGCGGCGCCAGACTCCTCACCAGCCAGGTGGAGATCATCTCTCGGGGAGAGAGCTTTACCACATCTTCAAAAGTGGAAATTTCTTCACAGAGATACCGGAGATTTCCCAACAGCAGGACCTTCCCTTCTGTCAGCGACCGGATTCGGGATTGGGCCTGTAGACCGCAGACATCATCCAGGTATTCTACAGGATGGTGCAGCTTTTCCGACAGAATCCGGGCATGCTCTTCCAAAGAGATGAGATTCTGGTAATCCAGAGTATCTCCCTGATGAGCAATAATAGCCAGACGGGCACCTCTTTCCAAAAGCGAGGCAATGGTCGGCAGGGACTGATCGATCCGGTTGGTATTGACGATCCGCTTTGTCTCTCTGTCCACGGGAGAGTTGATATCCAACCGGAGGAGCACCTTTTTCCCGTTCACATCCAGTTCATCCATGGAGAGAAATGCCGGTCTGACCGCCTCCATTACTTCATTCCCAGATACAGATTTGTTGCGGCAGTTCCTTCCTCCCGGGTCAGCTGCATCTTCATGGCAGCTCTGACCGCATCGAGATTTTCGGGGATCACCACCGACTCCTGGGGAATATTGATGGCAAACATAATATCATCGCCGGATTTGACAATCGATTCCTCCCAGACGGCTATTTCATACATATCTCCCCTGGGGTTTCCCAGGTCTCTTGCATATTTGAAGAGCGAAGCATTTCCCAGGAACCCGTCTTCCAGACGGACAACCCTGATGCGGGGATGAGCATGGAACATCTCCAGAAGCTCTTCTTTGGTAATCTTCCCTTTTGTGGATACAACCGGTGTGATGATGTGCCCATGGGTTACCGGCGTATGGACCAGGATACCTGTAGCATCTACATGGGGCATAATGGTCATCAGATCCAGAGCCTGATGATTGGGAGCCCTGTCCACCTGGAGGGCATTGGTCAGTCCCCGGTGATAATCCCCCGGATCGGCCACACGGCGGATAATGGTTATGGCTGCTTTCACAACTCCCACAGCCCGGTCAATACAGTCGATGGCCCTGATCAGGCCGGTGGTATTGCAGCTGGTCAGTTTCAGGTAATCTGCTCCCAGTCCTTTATGGTAATTGGCGTAACCGTGAAAGAAAACATCGGCCACATCGTTAGTCTCTCCTCCCTGAAAAACCGCTTTTGTATTGTATTTCCGATAGAGCTCCTTGTTCCTGGCACCGATTCCGGCGCTGGTGGCATCCAGAATAATATCGCACTCCTGCACCATCTCTTCCAGAGAGCCGGACACGGGGATACCAGCATCTGTCAGTAGGTGCTTCTGATCGGGAACTGCAGAAAAAAGCCTGTAGGGCATACCTTTTTCCGCCAGAGCTCTTACCGGCAGGGTCGGAGCCACATCAGCCACACCTACCAGTTCCATATCTTTCTGAAGAGCCGCACCATCTGCCAGTCTCTGACCGATAACACCATAACCAGCCACACCCACTTTTACCATTTGAAACTCCTTTGGATCATATTTTCAGACATTCCTGCGTATTAATAATCGGACTGCGGCAGTATCTTGTCAAGATTCATGGTATGATGCGGAAAAAACCAAAATACCATAAGGATACTACGATGATACTGGATTCTCTTAAAAATGCAGACAGATACAAGACCATTCACCCGCTCTTTGAAAAAGCCTTCAGCTACCTGCAGGATGTGGATGTAAAGACTCTGAAGGAGGGAAGGAACGAAATCCAGGGTGATGACATTTTTGCTCTCTACCAGAAATATGAGACTCAGGATGACAAAGACAAATACGGGGAAGCCCATAAAAAATTCATAGACATACAATATATAATCAGCGGAAAAGAGGAGATGGGTTTTACAAACAGCTCGGAACTCCAAATCAGAACCCCCTATAACCCCGACAGGGATCTTGTATTTTATGAAAAAACGGAACAGACGAACCTCATTGTCGGCGAAGGGGAATTTGCCCTCTTTTTTGCAGAAGAATACCATAATCCCTGCCTCCACCATGGAAAAGAGGGAGACAGAAATATAGAGAAGATCGTTATTAAGATAAAAGCATAAAGCAGCACTTCTCATGAGAGTTCTCTCAGCTCCCGGCCGAGGGCGTCGGGCTAGAGACGACAGGGAACCAGCAGTCCGGCACTGTGAACCTCTGTATGGGCAATTCATGAATTGCCCATACAGCTTGTACTCCCAGGTGTGCTGACGGTTCTTACTGCTGTACTTGTACCTTCTGTTATTCTGTGCGGCCCCTGCAGCTTGAACACATCAGGAGATGAGGCGCTCAATGGCTTCGGCGACACCGCTGCGGTTGTTGCAGAACTCAGTGATCATCCCGGCGGCTTTTTTCAGTTCAGGTACCGCATTCTGCATGGCCACACCGGTGCCAGCATAGCGGATCATCTCCAGATCGTTCAGATAGTCCCCTATGGCTGCAGTTTCGCTCCTTTGGATGTTCAGCTTGCGGCAGAGGGTTTCTATGGCTTTGGCTTTGCTTGTCCCTTTCTGCATTACATCAAGGAGCATGGTATCCGACCGGAATGCCTCAAGGCCGGTCTGTTCGAAAATGATATGGGTAAGCAGGGAGAAGTCCTCTTCACGGGAAGGGAGAACCAGAACCTTGAATAGCTGTCCTTCATGATCTTTTACAAAAGTCTCGTAATCTCCGGAAACAAGAAGGGGAATCCGGTTCTCTTTATCGAGTGTCCTGTTTCTCTGATCGTAGTAATACATCTTATTGGTTAAAGCTTCTCCAAAGATCACATCTTTTCCATAAATGTGATAATCCGCTTTGTACTCTTTACAAATACGGATTATCCGGAAGATCTGATCCGAGTCCATGGGTTCCGCCCCATAAAGCTCACCCGAACGGGGCTCCCGGATCAAAGCGCCATTGCAGGATATAACCGGCATATCCACGCCCAGCGAGTCCAGGTATCCCCGTATCATGGAATCATGACGCCCTGTGGCAATCACAAAGAAGATCCCTTTATCTCTTAAAGTGTGAACAGCCTGAATATTTTCAGATGTAATCTCTTTATTATCATCAAGCAGGGTTCCATCCATGTCACAGGCAATGAGTTTTATTTTCTTCATATGCTTTTTAAACCGCGAAATGCTTTCCCTTTTTATGAAGCCTTTTGGCGGACGCTTTGATTTCGTCTCCGTAAGACTCCATAATCTGAGCCAGCTTGCTTTTAAGAACATCCATCCCGAAAGCGGCTTTCATGGCCTTGAAACTATGGTCCGTCATAACTTCCCGGAGACCGGGTTTAAAAAGAATCTGATGAATCTGCTCCAGAGCATTTTCAGGAATAATCAGATTGCCGTGGCTGTCGTACTCATCGCGGATCTCAACGCACTCCAGCCCCCGGTTCATAATATCTGTTTTGTAAACCAGATAGGTTGTCACAGCCAGGGGGACTCTTGCAGCGACGGCTTCCAGCAGTGCATTTCCAAACCCTTCCCATATGGGTAGATACGTTACAAAATCAGCGTTGACAAGAACATCCCTGTTTGTATAGAGAGGCCTTCCCTGGGCATCTTCCCCTCTGACAGAAGCGACTCTCTCGGCAATCAGATCCAGGTGGACTTTCTCTTTGGCCGCCAGCTTTTTGATCCCATCCACATAGGTATGATCCAGTTCATCCCCTTGATACAGAGAGATGATGAACTTGACTCTCTCGCGCAATTCAGGATAGCGGTTGCAGAATTTGGCCACAAGATGGATCGAGTCTTCTATCCTTTTACGGGGAACAATTCTGGTAGGCTGAACAAAAAGGATATCATCCTTGGCATATCCCAGATCCTCACGGAATTTTCTGTTGTAATCGTCCCAGACAGGAGGTGTGTCAAAATCTTCACAGTTGGGGACGATATGGGGATTCACCCGTTTAATGGTCCGAAGGTTATGAGCCGCATAGGAAGAGATGACCACATGCTCCAGAGTGGGATCCGTGGGAGGCATAATTTCCTGAAGAACATTTTCCATCAGATTTCCGCTGAACCGGCTTCTCTCCCACCAGAAATCATGATGATGAAAAATAACAGCCATTTTATAGTCGGTTGCCAGTTTATATACCGCCGATGCTCCGATAAGGGTCATGGGCATGGCATTTGTATTCTGGGCTATCAGGGACTGGATCCCCTTTTCCATAATAAAATCATGGATATTTTCGGCGGTTTCATTCCCGGCCAGATCCAGTTGTTCCAGAAGATCCTCCTGTTCCTCTTTGGTGATCCTCTTTCTTTTGCCCGGCATTATATGGGGAAACATCGCCAGTTCCAGCTGCCTTTGCAGTTCTGTATCAAACGACAGTTCCGGAACAGTAAGCCGGTTTTCCACAGGAACCCCCTTGAGGTCAGATGCATAGGAACCGGCGATAGTAAAGATTTCGTGGCCCTGCTCCAGCAGAACTTCAATCCATTTATCCACTTCGAGAGAAACTCCGTCAACATCTCCCAGTTTTCCGCAAACAACTGCTAATTTGAATGTGCTCATACCCCATATCCTTATGTGTGATATTTTATAATAATACTACTAATATAAAAAAAGACCGGGCTTTTGTCCCGGTCAAAAGGCAGAGTTTTTGCAAGAGAAGGACTTTTTTTACTCCTTGACTCCCCCTTCGGACATGCCTCCCACCAGATTTTTCTGTATCAGCATGAAAAGCGCTATCACAGGTGCGGCAGTCAGTACCGACGCGGACATGATCCTGTCCCAAACAGCATTCTTTGAGACAAACAGGGATCTGAGCCCCATGGGCAGGGTATAAAGGTCTTTGAACCCTTTAAGGAATACCGAAGCAAACATATACTCATTCCAGGCGATCATAAATGAGTAGATATAGACTGTCACGATAGCCGATATGGAAAGAGGAATGATAATCCGGAATATAATTCCGACTCTGCCGGCGCCTTCAATCATGGCTGCTTCCTCAATGGAGAAAGGTATTGTTCTGAAAAAATTACCCAGCATATAGAGAGAAACCGGAAGGGTCTGAACAAGATAAATAACCATAAGGGACGTGAAAGTACCCGCAGGCGTTGAGAGAAACCCCAGGGAGACGAAAAGCTTATAGAGGGGTATAAGAAGAAGGATTCCCCCGAACATATAGACAAATAGCACGCCTCTCTGGACAGCTGAGCGTCCCGGAAAGTTCAGACGGCTGAACGAATAGGCCCCCAGTATGGCGATGAACAGGGAAACCAGCGCCGAGAGACCTGCCAGTATCAGGGAATTCGCAAAATACCGGGGAAAGGGAAAAACATCTCCGCTGGCTTTGTACTTGTTCAGAATAGCCTCTCTCTGCTCTTTTGTGAGATCGGGGTTTTCCTCCAGAAGGTTGACAATGGATTCGGGAACATCTTTCATGGACTGCCCGATATTCAAAAGCTCTTTATAGGCTTCCAGGTTTACCTGTGTCGGTATCAGTGAAGGATTTCCCCAGTCCCACTGGTATTTCAATGACATGGAAAGCATCTGAAAAAACGGAAAGATGCAGAACGCTACAATCATCAGAACAAGAAGAGTAAAACCAATTCTTTTGGGAATGCTTTTTTTGACTACCATTTCAGCACCTTCTTGACATAAAAAAGAATAAATCCAATGAGCAGGATAAACTGGATCAGAGCAAGTGCCGATCCCTGTCCCATCTCCATGGTTCCCACAAAGGCTTTGAAGTACGTATAAACCGAAAGGACTTTTACGTTTGTAGTGAGGAGATAGACTTCATCAAACTTATTGAAATTCCAGATAACCCGCAGGAGTATGATCGATCCGGTAACAAAATAGATCTCCGGAAGGGTTATGGATTTGAATTTCTGCCATCCGGAAGCTCCATCGACTTCGGCAGCTTCGTAGAGATTCTTATCGATCCCCTGAAGCCGGGAAAGAATCATCAGATAGGAAAAAGGAAAATTCTTCCAGATACTGAAGATGATGGCCACCCAGACAGCTGAACTTGGCGTTCCGATCAGATTGACCCGTTCGCTCATCCATCCCAGCCTTTCCACCAGCACGTCCATAACTATGCCGTTTACAGGATCGAAAATAAACTGCCAGGAAAAAACAACCGAAATAACCGGAGCCACATAGGGAAAAAGGACCAGACTTCTGACCAGTCCCCTGAGAGGGAAATCCTTATTCATGACCAGAGCAACAACCAGTCCCATAAAAGTCGTACCGAAGGTGGTAAAAAAAACATAGACAACCGTGGTTCCCACAGACTTCCAGAAAAAGGGATCCGTAACAACGGCTCTGTGATTTTCCAGCCCCAGATAGGTGTTCGCTCCCGAAAGACTTACATCAAAAAAGCTCAGATATATGTTGTAAACGATAGGATAGAGTATAAGAGCCAGAATGATAAATGCGGCCGGAAAGATCAGCCCCCAACCCAGATAAACTTCCTCTTTATGATAATCCAGCCTGCCAGGCCGAGCTATTGTTTTCATTGAAATAACTCCATTGCGAAGGAGCTCTTTCCTGAGCTCCTTCATGTAGTTGCAAAATGCTTATTGAATTTTTTTCATCTCTTCTTCGGCCCAGGCCATGGCACTGTCCACATCCATATTTTCCTGGGTAATCTTGTAGAGCATCTGAGGGATAATCTGTTTGGAGTAGACGGTACTGGCAGCCGGGATGCGGTTTCCTTCCACGATGCTGAAGGTTTCTATGTTGTCCAGACCGGCAATGATCTCTGCCATTTTTTCTTTTCCGTAATTTTTAAAGATTCCTTTGGGATCATTCTGAAATCTTTCATTAACGGCTATCTCTTTCAGAACGGGATTCATTCCTCCCGGTGCCATATGAAGGAATGTAATATAGGCATTGGGTGTGTAAAGATACCGCAGGAAATTCTTGGCTGCGGCTGTTTTTGCAGCGTCGCCCTGAGCCGGCATGGCCATCGAGACCACGACTCCGTATCCGGCATCTTCCTTATGGGAGATCGTAGAAGCCATACCCGTATTTTCAGCCAGATCGGGGTCAAAGCTGGTACCAGCCAGTTCGGAAAAGTTTTCACTGGTCAGAGAACCGGCTGCCACTTCGGCCAAAGCCAGATCATCCATAATATAGGTAGAATAGAAGAACATAGCCATTTTCCCCTGGAGGTAATAATCTCTGGCCCGCCAGGTCTGTGGTCCGGGAGGATTATATTTGGCCAGTTCCGCGTAGAATTCCACTGCTTCCTTCATTTCGGGAGAGTTGAAAATCAGGTTTCCCTGTTTATCATAAAGGCCTGCTCCATTGGACATGGCAAACTGGGTAAAACACTGCTCCGCATAAGCTTCGGCTTTCGTACCTACAAGAATTCCATACTGATTTTTGTCTGGTTTATAAAAATACTTTGCTGCTTTGAGAATATTTTCCCAGGTATTGGGAGGCTCCAGACCGGCTTCTTCAAACCAGTCGGCTCTGTACCAGATTCCCTGTACCCAGCCATGATAGGGGGCTGCATAATAGGACCCGGCCTGAGGAGATTCCACCAGTTTAAGAGAGCCGGCGTAAAATTTATCCTTACCGATCATATTTACCAGATCGGTAGCTGCTTCGCTATCCAGCAGACCTTCTGTTCCGAATGCCACGGCATTTTCAGCCCCGACTTCTATCAGAGCCGGCATATTTCCCGCGGCGGCAGCGGTATTCAGCTGGGTAGCCAGGTCATTTTCATCTACAGGAATAAGGTTGATTGTTACGTTCGGCGTCATAATCTGATAGGTGTCGATCAAAACCTGGATGGTGGCCATCCGGTCGGATTGGGTCTGTGTCGTCCAGAAGTCAATTTCCACCGGCTCCTGGGACACCGGCGCCGCTTCCTGCTGTCCCCCGGCGAAAAGGGAGAATGCGATGGAAAACATCAACAGAAAATACAGGGCTTTTTTCATTTTTCACTCCTTTGAATAGTGTTATTTACTATTGTAGAACTGGTTATTCCCCAAAGGAGCACATTCAGGTACCAAAATGGTACCAAAAAAATACCTATATTCATGGAAAAGGGTTTTACTCATCCATAAGATAGCGGCAATACTCTTTTAATTCTGAATTACGGGCGGCACGCATGACAGACATGCGGTCATGGAGGTTCAGTTTATTGTATATCCTGCTTATGTGGTTTTTTACAGTCTGATCGGCAATATACAGCTTATCCGCGATAGCTGGATTATCGTACCCTCTGGACATAAGGTACAGGATTTCCCGTTCCCTGCGGCTCAGAATATCAATGTCGTAGTGATAAGCCTGATCATCCAGAGCACTAGTATCTTCCGCGCCCCTGTTCTCACCGGGATTGACCAGTTGGGCGGCCACATCGGGAGAGATCTGAAGAGTGCCGTTATTGACAGCCCGGATGGAGTTCATAAGATCCGATGAGGGCATATTCTTCAATAGATACCCTACGGCCCCGCCAGCAAGTGCATCGTGAACATACGCATCATCATCAAAGGTGGTAAGCATCATAATTCTGATCTCGGGAGAGACGTTATGGATGTGAATAGCCGCCTGAACACCATCCATTTCGGGCATCCTTACGTCCATCAGAATAATATCCGGTTGCAGTTCGGCTGCTTTTTCTATTGCCTGGGCTCCGTCAAAAGCCAATCCCACAACTTCAATATCATCCGCCTGCATTTCAATGACTGTTTTCAAAGACTCTACAAACAGAATCTGATCGTCAACCAATAAAACTCTAATCATTTTTCCGTCCTTTCCAGTGGAATGCAAAGGGAGATTTCAAAACCGTCGCTCAGGTTTTTCCAGTTCATCCATCCTTTCAGATCCTGAAGGCGCTCTTTCATACCGGTCAAACCGATACCTTCCGTCAGAGTATCTGCCCCCAGACCGTTATCCTGCAAACTCACTTTCAGTATGCTCTGTTCAATCCAGAAATAGATACGGATTTCCGTCGCTCTTCCGTGGCGGAAGGAATTGGTAAGCCCCTCCTGAATAAAACGGAAAACAGCCTTGTCTATTCCCGGAGTGAAACTGTCCGGCACATTGCCGAATTCCAGTTTCACCGTTACGCCGGTAGCTTCGGCAAAGACATTTACCAGCTTGAAAAAAGCTTTGAGCCCCCGGGGCCTTTCAACTTCCTTGGAACGCAGCTGTCTCATTGCCGTTCTGGTTTCTTCCAGACAGATTCCGGCCTCTTCCATGGATTTTCTGATAAGATCTTTCGCTTTTTCCCTATCATTATCCAGCATCAATGAAGCAGCTTCCAGCATGATCCTGACATTTGTCAGGGAGTATCCCACGGTGTCATGGATTTCTCTCGAAACCCGGTTTCTTTCTTTTTTCAGAGTATCCAGTTCCAGGCTTGTTGTCATATCCTGAAACCCCAGATTGGCTTTGCCCAGCCTTGAAATGGCAATATCAAGACGTTTGATGATTTCGTTTTTTTCCCGGCTCTCGTTCAATACCGCAGACAGGGAATATAAAAGGAAGATAAAAGTCAGAGTAACAATAATATATACAAGGAAATCCTGCTTTTCGGGCCCGGGAAGATCCAGGTGAAAAGCATTGAGGGGCTTCTGAAAAAAAAGGTACCCCATATCAGAGACAACCATAACAGGGAGATTCCATGGAAGGGACAGAAACATCCCGGTTTCCAGCAGTAACGAGACCATAAGTGTCATCTCTACAGTAAGGTTCTCCTGCAAAGGGTATCCTATCAGAAAAATGATAAAAAACCGTATAATCAGAACAATCGGCAATCCCTTGCCGAGAAATGGCAGGTAAAGGGAAAAAAGAATGGAGACTCCAAGAAAAATAAAAAACTGCCAGTAAAAGGTATCCCCTTTGGCAAGGGTTTGCTGAATGAGAATAAACTGCCAGGCCGACAGAATCTGCAGCAGTACAGAGGGGAACGTTGTGGTGAGGATTTTTTTTCTGACATCTGTTTTCATACCTGATAAGTTAGCTCCGGACTATCAATTTTGAAAAAAAAACAGCAAAAAAAACTCAATTTTCAAATTCTTCGTTTATAATGAAATAAATATACTATAACATACTTAACTATAGTCAAAAACAAGGATTATAAAAGATATCCGGAGGATTCATGAGCAACAAGTCATCCCGCCCGTTACAGTTTGCCCCGGCTAAAAAAACAGCAAACGAGAAATATAGTGAATACCGATACAAGGTTGTTATTGCCGACGATGATGCTGATGTCCATACCGTAACGAAAATGGTGCTCAAGGAATTCCATCTGGAAGGAGCAGGCCTGGAGTTTATCGATACCTACTCAGGAGAGGAAACCATGAAGGTACTCCGGGATCAGGATGATATCGCGGTTCTTCTTCTGGATGTAGTGATGGAAGAAGATGTGTCCGGACTGAAAGTGGTGGAGTTTGTCCGGAAAATCCTGAATAACAATATGACCCGGATCATCCTTAAAACCGGTCAGCCCGGAGTGGCTCCCGAAGAAAAGGTGATCGTTGAATACGATATTAACGACTACCGGTCCAAATCGGAACTGACTGCCCAGAAATTCATTACAACCATGTACACAGCACTCAGAAATTACAGAGATCTGAAAAAGCTGGAAATGCAGAAAAAAGGGCTGGAAATGGTTATTGAATCATCAGCCAATTTTTACAATTATGAAAACCTGAGCAGCTTTTTCAACGGTCTCCTCAACCAATTGAACGGTATCAGGAATTTCCGGAGCAACTCGTTTATGGCCTCTACCGATTTTCCTCAGGAAAACGGATTTATCGCCTATAATCACAAAGAGGATTTTAGAATCATCGCCGGAACAGGAAAATATGAACCTCTGATTCATAAACCCCTTTCATCTGTAATGGATAACCTTCCCATAGAGACGATTTTTGAAGAGATGAAAAACAAAAAGTTCTTTTATCACAAGTATGAAAAGTATTTTATAGGATACTACAAGGGGTTTCACGGTTCGGAGAATCTTATCTATCTGGAAGGTTCCCTGAATGAGCTGAATGAAAGCCTCATCAAAATATTCCTTACCAACTACACCTTTGCCTTTGACCGGCTCTTCATGAACCGGAACATGATGAAAGCCATGGAAAACATCATCCTCATGCTGGGTGAAACCATTGAATACAGAGACGGGGAAACAGGCTTTCATGTTCAGAGGGTTTCCAAGATTATCCGGCTGATGGCTGAAAAAAGCGGTAAAAGTCCGGCCTATTGCGACGACCTTGGCATTGCCAGCATTGTCCATGATATCGGAAAAATCGCTATCAGCGACAGCATTCTCCTGAAACCGGGAAAGCTGACTGAAGAAGAGTTTGAAACCATAAAAGGACATACAACCATAGGCTACAATATTCTGAAAGGTTCAGAAATTTCCACCATCAAAATGGCAGCTCTTATTGCCCTGAACCACCATGAGAAATGGAACGGCATGGGTTATCCCGGCGGGTTGAAAGGAGAAGAGATCCCCTGGGAAGCCCGTTTAACCGCCATCGTAGATGTTTATGATGCTCTGATCAACAAAAGGTATTATAAGGATGCCTGGGAGAAAGCGGAAGTCTATGAGTACCTTGAAAAAGAGAGAGGCCTATCCTTCGATCCTGATCTGATTGATCTTTTTATGAGCCTGAAAGAGACCATAGAAGGAATTCAGGAAGAATTTTCAGACGACAAAAAAAAGGTCTGAATCAGATTTTTCTCCCTGAAAAACTTTCCTGCCCTCATTTCCACACATCCGGACAGGGTTTTCAGGCTGAATCGTAATTATCATCCTGATCATCACTGTGGGGAAGCCCGGAAGCCCTTCTGTAGGCCTTGAAATCTATGCCGTATTTCTTGGCCCGGATTCCCATCATCCTGTTTGTCAGTCCCAGCCGTTCCGCTGCCCGGGACAGATTTCCTCGGGTATATTTCAGAGCTTCCACAATCATCTCATACTCAATGGAATCCAGCTTCTGCTGGAGAGTTCCCGAATAGGGCTGATCCTTGAAATGAGGATCTGCCATCTGCAGTGACGGGGGTAGATGATATCCATGAATCACACTGTCCTCACTGAGTATTACGGCCCGTTCAATAGAGTTCTCCAGTTCCCTGACATTACCAGGCCAGTGATAGGCAGTCAGCATATCGATGGCGGGGGTGGAAATTCTGTTAATGTTCTTTCTGTTCAGCCTGTTATATTTTTCTATAAAGAAATCACTGAGCAGAAGGATATCTGTCTTTCTCTCTCTGAGAGGCGGAACAGTAATAGGAATGATATTCAGACGGTAATAGAGGTCTTCACGGAATTCTCCAGCCCGGACTTTCATTTCCAGATTTTTATTGGTTGCCGCGATGATCCTGACATCAGCCTGGAGAGTTTCAGTCCCCCCGACCCGCTCATATTCCCTCTCCTGCAGAACCCTGAGAAGCTTGGCCTGTATTCCCAAACCTATTTCACCGATTTCATCCAGAAAAAGGGTTCCCCCCTGGGCCAGTTCAAAACGGCCTTTCCTTAGTGAAACAGCACCTGTAAATGCCCCTTTCTCATGACCGAAAAGTTCACTCTCAATGATACTTTCGGGCAACGCGGCACAGTTGAGTTTGATAAAGGGCCTGTCGCTTCTGGTACTGGCATAGTGTATCGCTTCGGCAACCAGCTCTTTTCCCACTCCGCTTTCTCCAAGAATCAGAATAGTGGAAGAAGCGGGCGCTACTTTTGAGATCATCTGGTAAACCGGCTGCATTACTTTTGAGTTCCCGATGATATTGGGCGGTTTGATATGACCGGACTGTTCATCCTTCAGCTGTTCACTCATCCTGAGCATGTTTTCTTCTTCCCTGGAACGGGACACCTGCGCAGCCTGAGCGATCATGGATGCGATAATCTGAAGAAGCCTCTCATCACCTCTGAGAAATTCTGCGTCTCCCGATTTATCCGGGTTGTCTCTTACAGCACTGAGAGTCCCGATAATCTGATGTCCGGCCCTTATGGGGACGCAGATAAAAGCACTGTCCAGAAGCTGTTCCGACATACCGGTTTTGTTGAGAAACCGTCTGTCCTTTCGTATTCTGGGCACCATAATGGATGCCCCTGTTTCCACAACTTCTCCGGTGATACCCTCACCGGGATAGTAGATCCCCCGGGCCTGCTCTTCGGGATTGACCCCGTAGGCTTCCTTAATGTTAATGGAACCGGCTTTTCTGTTAAAAAGAGAGATCATTCCCCTCTTATAGGTTTGATGCTCCGACAGTTCATTCAGAACCTGTCTCAATATACTGTCTATATCTTCTCCAGCCAGAAGTATACGGCTGATCCGGGCAATAAAATCCAATTCACCCCAAACCTCGCCCTGGCACTGGCGGCATTTTTCCGACATATTTATGCAACTCCTTCGGGTGATACAATTCCCTTGTAGTACATGAGTATTTCTTTTTCGGTCAGACCTCTTTCCAACCTGGCGGACTGTGTTCTTACATACTGCAAAAGCCGGGTCAGTGAAACTTCATCACTTACATACCCAGCGTTTTTCAATAGATAATCCAGCCCTTTTCTCCCGCTGTGCTTTCCCCAGATAAACTCAATGGGTTCTCCGCCCCAGCGGGATGGATCATATGGTGTAAATGTTTCCCTGTCCTTAAGCAGGGCTGCTACATGAATCCCTGATTCATGGTGATTAATCCTTTCACCCAGAAGAGGTTTCCGCAGGGGAATCTCCTCTCCTGCCAGGGAGGCAGCCTTCCGGGCCAAAGGCCCGATTTTTTCAAGTGAGATACCGAAATTCTCTCCCAGCTGAACCTGTCCAGCCAGAAGAACCTCTTCCAATGGAGCATTTCCTGCTCTTTCTCCCAGCCCCAGCAGGGTGGCGCTGACTGCACCGAATCCTCTTCTGATAGCTGTGAGAGAGTTGGCAACCGCCATTCCCAGATCGTTATGACCATGGAATTCCAGTAATCCCAACCAGGTTTCCAGAGTCCGGCTCCACTCATTAATGGTATCGGGAGAACCGATCCCCAGGGTATCAGCCAGACGGACTCTGGCGAATCCCAGGTCCGAAGCCAGGGATACAAACTCTTTAAGCCGGTCTGCCGGACAGCGTGTAGCATCCATGGCACCGACCGAATAAAATCCTGTTCGACCTTTCAGAAAACGCCCTTTTTCGTTCAATTGCTCAAGCACCCATTCCCAGGAACGCCCCATAACCTTCAGCTGACAATCCGATACGGGAAGGCTTATATGCACAGCCCCTGTTTCGGTTTGAAGAGCCGCCTCAACATCTGTCTTATGAGACCGGCACCAGCAGATTATCCGGGCATTCAGTGTTTTCAGCTTTTTCAGCAGATGAACTTCCTCGTCTCCCATGGCCGGAATTCCCGCTTCCAGTTCCTGTAAACCGGCATCAACGAGAGATTCGGCGAGACGAAGTTTTTCATCCGTTCCCATCACCAATCCGGGAGTCTGTTCACCTTCCCTGAGAGTGCTGTCAATAATTGTTGTGGGCAGTTGAACCATGAAGATTTATTTGCAAAATGCAGGCCAAACAGAAAGGAATTGGTAGAAAAAATATATTTTCTTATATAAAAACAATTTACCTAAACACCAACAGAATATGAAAAACTCTTCAAGTAACAATAATCTACATAATGGTAGCAATAGCCTATTCAACCTACAAATAGGTGGTCTTATAAATAAAAAAAGCGGTTTTTTAGATAAAAACCGCTTTAATGTATTTTAGGCAATAACGAAATCTTCCGCTATTTCCCCATCTTCCATGGCATCCAGAATAGTATCCAGATCATCCTCGCTGCTCATCCCGCCGTACCAGACATTATCGGGGTATACCACCATAGCAGGACCGCGGTCACAGACTTTCAGGCAGGTGGTGGCAGAAACCATAACCCCTTCCATTCCCCGGTCCAGAAGTTCAGACTCAAGGTAACCCAGCCAGTCGCCGGTTCCTTTTTTGTGACATACTCCCTGGGGCTCTCCGGAAGCTCTGAAGCTTCCGCATACCATAATGTGCTTATCCGGTTTTTCCATCTCAATTCTCCTCTTCCAGTTTCCTGTATTTCTTACGCAAAAACTCTGCTTCTATCTGAAATAAGTTACGGTTGCCGCCATGGGTGCTGTCACCGCAGTCAACCAGCATCTTTAATCAGGCCAATATCACTCTGCGAGCCTTTTTCTTGAAAAAGGCTCAGCCTCTGCTGACTTACAAGGGATCAGCTTCTTTCAGGCGCAGCCGGCCGCATTTCCCGTACAGGTTTTGTTCCTGACCGCCATATGCGCCAGGGATTCACCCTTTTTCAGCCTGGACAGGGCATCATCAATCAGACCTTCCACCAGCTGAACACGAATTCCTTTTTCCGACAGGACCTCTTTGGGACGCCCTCCGATACCGCTCACCAAGACATCCGAACAGTCATGCAGGATTGTAGCGATGCTGTTCCATCGCTCATCTCCCCCGCCGGGTTTGGGCATAACACGGTCTTCCAGGAAGACATAACCGTTTTCTTCCTCTTTGTAGATTTTCATCACTTCAGAGTGCCCCAGGTGCTGATTGATCAGCATGCCTTCCATGGTGCCCACAGCCACACAGGGTCTTTTGTCAAAAGGATTCAGAGGCAGTGAAGCCGCTTCCTGCAAAAGACTGGTGGTTCCTTCGCCCATGGCCTCTTCCAGAAGTCCCGCCGCATCCGCCCGGCAGCGCCTGCAGTGACCCATCTGGGGAAGCTGTTCCCGGCACTTGGCTCTCAGGGCAAAAACATCACCCGCATCCGGCTCTTCCAGATCGCCGAAATCGGTTCCTTTCACAGGCATCAGAGGCAGGCAGTTCATGGTATCCGCTCCGAGCTCGCCCATTTTCACGGCAATCTCGGGGATATGAAAATCATTCACTCCGGGAATGATAATACTGTTGATTTTTACAAGGATTCCGTTTTCCTTCAGCTCTTTAATAGCCTGAAGCTGTTCATTCACAAGGTAGGCACCCGCTTCGGCTCCCCGGAGCACTTTTTTCCCGGGTCTCATCCAGCGGTACACATTTCCCGCAATTTCGGGATCCACTCCGTTGATCGTCAGGGTCACATGGGTCACACCCAGCTCGGCCAGCTCGCTGATGTAGGGACGGATGTTAAGACCGTTGGTGGCGACGCAGAGCATCACTTCAGGATACGCCGCATGAACCAGGGAGAGGGTCTCCATGGTCTGTTCGGGATTGGCAAAAGGGTCTCCCGGGCCGGCGATACCCACCACGTCGAAGAACCGTTTTTCCATGGACTTCTGCAGATAATAAAGCGCCTGGGCAGGAGACAGAACTGAACTGGTTACCCCGGGGCGACTCTCGTTAACACAGTCATACTTCCGGTTGCAGAATCCGCACTGCACATTGCATTTGGGTGCAACAGGCAGATGGATCCTGGCATGGTCATGACAGGCGCCTTCGTTAAAGCAGGGATGGTTTTCCAAAGATACAATCTTTCTTTCGCTCATATTCTTACTCCTAAACCGGCAGACTAAGCCGGCTTTTAAATACAATCTTTTTCCCTCTCCCTCAGCCCCTCTCCTCCGGTTGCAGAAGCGAGCAGTAAACTTGTTTACGACCAGCCCAAGGGGAGAGGGTGGCAATATTTGGTTTTTTATCAACCATTATTGCTCCCTGAGCGGAGCCGAAGGGAGGGCCTACAAATAGGTATACCCTACGGTGGAATCGCTCTGTTTTTTCTCCATCAGAGCATTTACAATCCTGTCCAGCAGCTCCAGAGTCCCTTCATACCCCAGCATTCTCTGCCGGGAGGCTCCGAAACGGTCATGAACGGGAAATCCCACCCGAAGGAGGGGGATTTCCAGTCTCCGGGAAATCTTGTACCCCTTGCTGTTGCCGATCATCAGATCCGGCTGAAGCTCCTCAATCAGGGACTCGGCGTCTCCGAAGTCCCAGTTCTCTTTAATAACAGGAGCCGTCTCTGACGCCGCAGGCATTCCGTAACTCTCAAGACTCTTTGCAAGGATCCCCTCAGGACTTCCGGTAAAACTTAAAACCGGATCCATACCGATCTCGGAAACAAAGCGGTAAAGAGCCTCTACGGTAGAGGTGTCTCCAAAAAGGACAACCTTTTTGCCGTACAGGTACTTATGACCGTCCGCATAGGCATCGGCCAGACGGGCTCTGTTCTGCAGGACTTCCACGGGAACAGGTGTTCCCAGGGCTTCCGACAGGGTTTTGAAAAAATGGTCGGTGCTGTCGATACCTACAGGCAGTCCCGAACGGTTGTTGGGAACACCGTAGTGCTTCTGCAGCCAGTAGCCAGGCCGCCACTCCTCGGGCAGCATGCTACCCAGTTCCACAGACGATTCGGCTCTGTCCATAACCCTGATCTCTTCTACACTGGTTCCCCCCGGAGGCATGGCATGAAACTCATCCCACATTCCCCCGTCCAGTGTTTCGCTATAATCGGGTAGCAGTGCGGCTTTCCCGCCCATACTCAGAACAATCTTTTTCAGCCAGCGAATATCCGCTGGTGTGATCATCGGGGTAAACAGGTTGATACCGGGAAGAGATTTGTCATCCTCAGCGCTCCGGGAGGTTCCCGCCAGTGATGTAACAATCGAATAAACCGTCCGGTGAAATCCCTCTTCCTGGGTTCCCTGGTAGCTGGGAGTCTTGGCAGAGATCAGCTCACAGGGAAGATCGTATTTTGCTTTGAAAGCCTTCACAAACCGATCCACATCATCACCGATGGTCTCGGAAAGGCAGGTGGTGGCAACACCGATCACTTCCGGTTCGTAAGACTGATACACATTCCGGATTGCCGTCTCAAGGTTTTCCTCTCCTCCGAAAATTACCGTGGTTTCATCAAAACTGGATGAGGCAATATCAATGGGTTCCCGGAAATGGCTTATCATATAACGCCTTATGTAGGTAGCGCAGCCCTGTGAACCGTGAAGCACAGGCATACACCCTTTTATACCTTTGAAAGCCCAACTTGCACCTAAGGGCATGCACTGGCGGCAGGGATTGGTAGCAGAAGCATATCCTACGCTGTTCTCTTTTGTTGCCTGTTTCATACCACTTCACTCCTTACTGAAGAACGCCGGGGGGCAAATTTCCATACCGGGCTCAGGGCGGAAGCACACACCTCTTTGGCAAAGTTCAATGTACCTTCGAATCCCGCCAGGGCCGTTTTTCTCTCATGGTTGTGATCGCAGAACCCCACACCCAGTTTGAACGCCATGGGCCTTTCCTTCACGCCCCCGATAAACAGGTCCACATCCTTTTCAATGATAAAATGGGACATTTCCATGGGGTTCGAATCATCCACAATCACCGTACCGGGATCGCACATTGATGCCAGCTGTTCATAATCGTCTTTATTTCCCGTCTGGGATCCCACCATGGCCACTTCCATGCCCAGGTTTCTCAGGATCCGAATCAGGGAAAAAGCCTTGAACGCTCCACCCACATAAATGGCTGCTTTTTTCCCTTCCAGTTTGGTCCGACAGGCCTGCAGGGCAGGATAGACTTTCTTCACTTCCTCCTGCACAATCTTCACGGTCCGGTTCATGATCTCAGGATCCTTCTCCTGAAAATATCCGGCCACGTCGTACAGGGATTTGGAAACATCTTCCAGGCCGAAATAGGAAACCCTCTTAAAGGGGATCCCGTACTTTTCTTTCATATCCTCTGCCAGAAAGGTCAGAGAACCTGAACACTGAACCACATTCAATGCGGCTCTGTGGGATTTTCTGATATCCCCTACACGGCCGTCTCCGGTCAGGATGGAAACAACTTCCACTCCCATCCGTTCGTAGTAATCCTTGATAATCCAGGCTTCCCCCGCCAGGTTGAACTCGCCCAGGATATTGATGCTCACAGGAGCAACTTTTCCGCTATCGTCGGTTCCCACCAGTTTTGACAGAGCCTTGCATGCGGCTTTGTAGCCGTCTTTTTTGGTTCCATTGAACCCTTCCGAGTGAACAGGGATCACAGGGATACCTAACTTTTCCGACGCTTTGCGGCATACCGCATCCACATCATCCCCGATCACTCCGACAATACAGGTACTGTACACAAACGCCGCGGCGGGTTTGTGTTTTTCAACCAGTTCCATCAAGGAGGCATAGAGTTTTTTCTCGCCCCCGTAAATCACATCTTTTTCTCTTAAATCCGTGGAGAAGCAGAGCCGGTGCAGTTCCCGACCGGAACTCACCGAACCGCGGATATCCCAGGTATAGGACGCACAGCCGATAGATCCATGGACCAGATGCAGGGCATCCGCCACCGGATAGAGAACAACACGGGATCCGCAGAAGACACAGGCTCTCTGACTCACAGAACCGGCCACGCTTTTCCGGTCGCACTGCAGTTCAAAGGGGGCCTTCCCTTTTTCGTATACCTGTTTGTTTCTCTCTTTTAATACCGGTGCTTTCATACCTTTTCTCCTCAAAAACCGGGTGATGTCTCCCGGCATCGGCCCTTCCCTGGACCATCCCTCTCCCCCAGCCCCTCTCCCAGGGGGAGAGGGTAGCAATTCTCCTCGAATCCTTAAGAGAGGATCGGGAAAGAAGTCTCTCTTTACCCTCTCCTCTGGAGGGGGCAGAGGGAGGCTCTTACATTACCAGTTCAAACTTCTCTTCTGTGGATTCCCGGTCCTGTTTGTCCATAAAGGCGTACAGGATTTTTTCCAGGATTCTCATGGCTCCGGCGTATCCCACAGTGGGGAAGTAGCTGTGACCGGGCCTGTCCACAATGGGGAATCCCATCCGGACAAAAGGAGTGTCTTCATCACGGGCAATATATTTCCCGTAGGTGTTACCCATCAGAAGATCCACACCCTGTTCCTTGATCCACTGGTGCATCAGGAACATATCCGCTCTTTCGCCGTTTTTAAACTTGGCTTCAGGAACCACATCACCCAGGATGGACTCCATTTTCTTCATAAACTTTTTACCGGGGGTTCCGCTCACGATATAAACTGGTTTCATATCGATGTCTGAAAGGAACTCGCTCAGTGCCAGAAGCTGATCGGGATCGCCCCAAAGAGCCACTCTCTTGCCGTACAGGTACTGCTGATAGTCTGTTACCATGTCCACCAGTCTGCCTCTTTCGGCTGTGATCGAATCGGGAACGGGGTGACCGGTGACTTCACTCAGTTTCGCAAGGAAGCGGTCGGTCGCTCTGATACCGATAGGAAGATCAAGCACATCAAAGGGTACTCTGTGTTTTTTCCACAGTTCTTCTGCTGCCGCTTCTGATCCCCAGGCTCCCAGTGCCAAAGTGGCCTTGCTCTGACCGGTGGTCTTCAGCTGGTCGATGGTTACGCCGCCCTTGGGATAGAACTCATGTTTCCCTGTCATGGGGGCATCCAGAACATCAGAGGTATCAGGGAACATAACGAAAGGAATATTCATTGCTTTCATCAGTCTTTTGAGCTCTCTCATGTCAGAAGGTTCAACCCAGCCGGGAATCAGGTTGATCTGATCCAGGGTTGCAGAATCTTCCGGTTTCTCGGAAATCTGCTTGGCCATGGCCGCAACCATGTTGGAAAATCCGGTCACATGCGACCCGATATAACTGGGGGTCGGGGCATAAATGATGGTTTTGCCTGCGGGGATTTTTCCATCATCGATTGCTTTCCTGGCAATCTGCGCCAGGTCATCACCTATTGTCTCGGACAAACAGGTGGAATGAACCGCTACAACATCGGGTTGATAGACTGTAAACAGGTTGTTGAACGCGGCAATCAGGTTGCTCTGGCCGCCGAATACGGAGGAACCTTCTGTAAAGGAACTGGTTCCCGCCATAACAGGCTCTTTATAATGTCTGGTCAAAGTAGAACGGTGATAGGAACAGCATCCCTGAGAACCATGACTATGGGGCAGACAGTTGTGGATTCCCAGTGAAGCGTACATGGCACCGATGGGCTGACATGTCTTCGCCGGGTTTATGGTCAACGCCTGTCTGTCGGCCACATCGGCCGTAGTGTGTTTCAGTAACATCTTATACTCCTTCTCACTTTTCCGCTGCTACAGCCGCAGATTTCACATATACAGGATTCAGGGATTTGCTTTTTTCCCAGGGAGCTCCGATCAGACTCCAGACTTTGCTGCTAACCATAACGGCAATGTCTTTGTAGAAGTTGATGGCTCCGTCGAATCCCGCATAGGGTCCGCCGTAGTCATAACTATGCAGCTGTTTCAGGGGAACGCCCATCTTCTGTACCGCATATTTCTCTTTGATTCCCGCGCAGAATACCGAAGGTTTGTACTTTTCTATCAGGACTTCCATTTCGTAGTGGCTGATATCATCGATAACCATGGTACCTTCTTCCATCTGGGCCATCATTCCTTCGTATTCTTCAAAGGGAACACCCTTTTCTTTCAGCTCTTCCCTCTTGGAAGCGCTGATTCTTTCTTTATATTTTTCAGGATCTTTTTCTACCGTCAGCTCTTCAATGTTCCGGCTGTCAGCATCGACCTTGATGTTGGGAATAACCCGGCGGCCTTCGTAGTCGTCCCGGTGGGCAAACTCGTATCCCGCGGCAAGGGTTTTCATTCCCAGCTCTTCAAAAAGGTCCTGATAGTGGTGTGCACGGGATCCGCCCACAAACAGCATGGCTGATTTGCCTTCTGTTTTGGTGATCACTTCCGCTTTCACATCCGCAACTTTCTTCATTTCTTCGGCAATCACTTCTTCAACACGGTCTTTCAGTTCCTGGTTGTCAAAGTAATCGGCAATCTTTCTCAGGGACTTGGCAGAGCTTTCCGCTCCGATAAAGTTCACCTTGATCCAGGGAATACCGTATTTCTCTTCCATCATCTCCGCTACGTAGTTGATGGAACGATGGCACATGATACAGTTCAGGTCAGCGGTATGGCTGGATGCAAACTGATCGTATGTGGAGTTACCACTGAAGGTTGCCTGCAGGGTGATTCCGCACTTTTCAAGCAGCTCTTCGATAACAAAAGCGTCTCCACCGATGTTATACTCACCGAGCATGTTGATTTTGAACTTCCCTTCCTTGCCTTCATCCAGGTTTCCGATAACATGTTTAAAAAGCTGGTTGTTCGCAATGTGGTGTCCTGCCGACTGGCTCACACCTTTGTATCCCTCACAGCTGAAACCGAAAATGTTGCAGTCTCCCAGCTTCTCGGTCATCTCTTTGGCTACAGCGTGCACATCATCTCCGATAAGCCCTACGGGACAGGTAGAGAAAATACCCATCGCTTTGGGATGAAACAGGTCATAGGCTTCCTGAATCGCCTGTTTCAGCTTTTTCTCTCCACCAAATACAATGTTCGGGTCCTGCATGTCTGTTGAAAAACAGTAGGTTATAAAGTTTTCATCAGACTGGGGAGTATCACTGGGTCTGGTCTGGTTACGTCTGGTCAGCCAGGAGTAGAAACTGCAGCCGATAGGACCGTGTGTCAGGTTGATAATGTCCCTGGTCGGTCCCAAAACTACACCTTTACATCCAGCGTAGCTGCAGCCTCTCTGGGTGATAATGCCCGGGATGGTCCGCACATTAGCCTGTATTTCCGGAATTTCTTCCGGGTTGTTGGAAACCATGGATTTCTTTCTTTTCCTGGCTACTTTGGCAGGATAGACATCCAGTATTTCATCTCTGATTTCATCAAATTCCGGTAACGATTTCATCTCTTTTCCTTATTACTGGAGAATGGCTTCGCCTTTCTCGCCGGTTCTTACCCGGTATGTTTCCTCTGCAGGAAGAACAAAGATCTTCCCGTCTCCCGCTTTGCCTGTCTGGTTTACCTTGATCAATGCATCGACTGAGGGTTTCACCATATCGTCGGGAACAACAAGCAGGATCATCCTTTTGGAGATCAGCCGGGGGCCGGATCCCAACAGGGCTCTCGCATACTCATCTCCCTCATCCGCCGCTTTCAACACCTGATGATCCACAAGACCTTTACCCCGGCCCATTACACGGCCGGTTACGGTAAAAGACGTTATCCCTACCTTTGTCAGGGCATCTTTGGTCTCATTCATCTTGTTGATTCGGACAATGGCCATGATTTCTTTCATTATTCCATCTCTCCTGTCCGGATTGTATAAGTCTCTTCTACCTGGGATACAAAGATTTTTCCGTCTCCGAAAGACCCTTCGTCTCCTGTCTTGGCCGCTTTCATAATGGTTTTCAGAACCAGATCCTTATCATCTTCCTTAACAACTGTTATCAGAAGTTCCTTGGGAAGTTCATCGTAAACAACATTTCCCAGTTTCAGACCTTTCTGCTGCCCTCTACCTGCTACGCTTACCTTGGTAACTGCAGGAAATCCCGCATCCAGCAGGGAGTCCATAACTTCCTGCGCCTTCTCTGGTCTAACAACTGAACGAATTAATACCATTGTTTGTCTCCTGTTTTTCTCATTTTGGTTCTCTGTAAACGGGATCTGCATGCATGCGCACTCAGCCCGTTCCAGAGGGATTCCAGCTTTCGGACACTTTTCTTCGAAAAGTTCCTGCCGCCTTCTCTGCAAACGGGTCCCATGATGCTGCGCATCCTCCCGTTTCAGAGGGATTAGTTAGCGATTCCGTATTCTACGAGGAGCTGTTCCAGCTCTTCGATTTCCAGAGGATTGGGAACAACAAACATTTCATTGGCATCCATTTTCTTGGCAAGCGCTCTGTACTCATCTGCCTGGGCATGATCGGGAGCAAAGTCAATTACAGTTTTTCTGTTGATCTCGGCTCTCTGAACCATGTTTTCTCTGGGGACAAAGTGAATCATCTGGGTTCCCAGTCTCTTGGCCAGCTCTTCGATCATCTCTCTTTCATTGTCAACTTTACGGGAGTTACAGATCAGTCCTCCCAGTCTTACACCACCGGCATCCGCGTATTTCACAATACCTTTACAGATGTTGTTGGCAGCATACATAGCCATCATTTCACCGGATACTACTATGTAGATCTCCTGGGCTTTTCCGTCACGGATCGGCATGGCGAATCCACCGCATACAACGTCACCAAGTACGTCGTAGAACGCGTAGTCAAGCTGCTTATCATCTTCGTAGGCACCAAGCTGTTCCAGCAGGTTAATACTGGTTATGATTCCTCTACCCGCACATCCTACTCCGGGTTCAGGTCCGCCTGACTCGGTACACTGGGTTCCGCCGTATCCTTCTTTCATGATGTCTTCCAGTTCGACATCCTCACCTTCTTCTCTCAGGGTATCAAGAACTGTATTCTGCGCCAGTCCGTTCAGCAGCAGACGGGTGGAGTCTGCTTTGGGGTCGCAACCCACTACCATTACCTTCTTACCCATTTCTGCAAGTCCTGCAACTGTGTTCTGTGTAGTTGTAGACTTTCCGATTCCGCCTTTTCCATAAATAGCGATTTTCCTCATTGCAACAGCCTCCTGTGGTTTTGCATCAGTTGCTCCCTATATTGCACAGGCCGTGCCATACAAAAAAAAATCTCAAAAAAAAGACTAACAAATCATGGCATAAAACATAATATTTATATGATACATAAAAAATTAAAAAATTATTTTTTTTCTTGACAAATAGCAGTTTCGGGGTTTCGGTCAACAATCAGGAACCTGTTTTTTTGTACCGAAAGGTAAAAACAAAAGGTGATTGCACTGGAAAGTATCAAAAAAGGCAGAAAAAAATTCGCTTTTTCCATCCAGTAAAAATAAACTAATAATATAGGGATCATGGAACTGAAAAACCGGTTTGAATATATTGTAAACACATCCTCGGATTTTATTACCCTTATCAACAGGAACTATATCTACGAACTGGTTAACGAATCCTATATCAAAAACATTGAAATTCCCCGCGAGAAGGTTTTGAACCACCATGTTAAGGATATCTGGGGGGAGGAAATCTTTCAGAAAACCCTGAAAAAGTATCTGGATCAGTGTTTATCGGGGGAAGAAGTCCACTATGTAGACCGGTTTGAGTTCGGTTCCACCTGGAAATACATGCATGTATCCTATTACCCTTACAGTGAAAACGGTGAGATCACTCACGTTCTTGTGTTTTCCCATGATATTACCAGGCTGGGAGAAATTGAAACAAAACTGATCAATTATGAGTTTAGGGATCCCCTTACGGGTCTTTTCAACGGCAGATCTCTCTCGGTTATCCTCGAAATGGAACTGGAAAAAGCCAACAGAATGGAAAATCATAATTTACGGGCCCTTCTTTTCATATCCATTTCGAATTTCCAGGAAATTCAGCTCAGTCATGGACACTCTCTGGGAAATATGCTCCTGGAGAATACAGGCCTGAGAATAAAAGACCTTCTCAGAGACAGCGATTATGTCTTTAGGTACGAAGGAAATGAGCTGGTTGTACTCCTTTCCTGTCTGAACGAAGAGTACGGCCCTGCAGTGGTTGCCAGGAAAATTTACGAAATGGTAACAATTCCCTACCGAAAGGATGATCATGATATTACCATGAGCTGCCATATCGGAATTTCCCTCTTTCCCAAAGACGGATCTGATCCGGATGAACTGATTGCCCGTGCTGCCAATGCTCTGCAGGAGTCCCTGGAGACAGATACGCCCTACACCATGTACGATAAAAAAATTCATGACTACGCAGTACAAAGGCTGAAACTGGAAAGTGATATGGTGAGAGCTTTTGAACAGGAACAATTTGAACTGAACTACCAGCCTATAGTGGATGCCGGCGGATACATTAAAGGCTGCGAAACACTGATTCGCTGGGAACACCCCCAGAAAGGGTTGATTCCTCCTTACGAGTTTATCCCCATTGCTGAAAAAAACGGATTAATCAAATCCATAGGCAAGTGGGTCATATTCAAAACAATCAGAAATATGAAGGATTGGACAGACAGGTATCCCCTATATGTATCCCTGAATCTTACCGCCAGGGAGTTTGATGATGAAAATCTTCTCTCTATCCTGCTGGCGGCACTGAAACAATCGGGATTACAATCCCCGGAACAGTTGAGGCTGGAGTGTACCGAATCCATGGAGATGATTCATCCAGAACGGACCATTGAAAAAATGCAGAATTTGCACAATGCAGGTTTTGAAATATTTCTGGATGACTTCGGAACGGGTTTTTCCTCCCTCAGTTACCTGAAAAATCTGCCGGCCAGTACCCTCAAGCTGGATAAAACCTTTATCGATACAATTGCATCAGACCAGGAGAGCCGTCGATTTCTCAAGCTGATTATACACCTGGCAGAAAGCCTGGAAATGAAACTGATAGTGGAAGGGGTGGAAACAGAAGAGCAGTTTATGATTTTGAAAGAAGAAGGATGCACCCTTTTTCAGGGTTACTATTTTTCAGGACCTGTCAATAAACTAACCATGGAAAAAATTCTGGAACAGAAAAGTCCTCTTCCTATTTCTGAATTGTAAATTCTTAGAGGACGCAGATCTGCCTCCCCTAAGAATATGATTTATCCGCGGCTCATTCCGGCACCATGGCCCATTCCGGCACCACGGCCCATTCCGGCACCACGGCCCATTCCGGCACCACGGCCCATTCCGGCACCATGGCCCATTCCGGCACCACGGCCCATTCCGGCACCACGGCCCATTCCGGCACCACGGCCCATTCCGGCACCACGGCCCATTCCAATACGTGGGAGAGAACGCTGATCTGCGTCTTCTACAGGTGCATTCACATTGGCATTACAACGGCCTAAACCACGGCCGGTCATCGGACCTTTTCCTTCGGGGCCCATTCCATTTCTATTTGGCATAAAAAATCTCCTTGCAATTACTGCAAATATCCCGGGCTTTCTGTTAGTCAGGCATCTTTGGCAAGAGAAACCATGACCTACACTCTGCCCCTTGTTCTGTCACCGTATCTGCGGCGGCGCCCCTTTCCGGCACCCCGCCCTCTCCGGCAACCCGGCATTCTGAACCGGGGATCATCAAGCATCCCATCAGACCAGGCCTGAAGGATTTCTTCAGGTTCTCCTGCTGTAAAGGATTTAACCCCGCAACCGGAGTCTGAAAGCATTCTTTCCAGCCTGTAGGGAATAGCTCCGCAGATTAACAGATCCACCTGCTGGTCCAGCAGCTCCTGAACTTTACTCTCAGGCAGAGTGGAACCAAAAGACCGGCTGGAATCGGCTTTCCACTCTTTTCCTTCGGAAAGGAAAAGGATCCAGCTCTCCGCCGCATCAAAAACAGGGGCTATCCGTTTTTCCCAAACAGGGATGGCAATTCTCATTTCAGCCTCCAATAACAATATTACAAGGATCGTGCCAATTACTGTAAATCAATATAGAGCGGTTTCAGCTCTTCAAGAGTCGCAACAAAGCGACTCATTGTGCGGCATATAGTCGCAACAATGCAACTACTGCAAGGGAATCCTGTATTTTTTCATCTTTCTGAAGAGCGTGGCTTTGTGAATCCCTAAAATTTCTGCTGCCGCCTTCTTGTTATTGCCGGTTTTTTCCAAAGCCGCCCGGATTTTACGGATCTCCACCGCTTCCATGTCATCTTGTAGACGGTTTCGGGTTCTCTTGGTCGCAGTTGTGCGACTACCGGCTATTTCAGAGGGAAGACACTCTGTTCCGATTGTCCGGGAAGAGCATAACAGGCAGGCTCTCTCAATAACATTCTCCAACTCACGGATATTCCCGGGCCAGGAATATTCCATAAGCAGATCGAGAGCTTCCTCATCAATGGAATCCACATCCCTGTTATGGCGTGAATTGAAACGGTTAATAAACTGATCAACCAGAAGCGGGAGATCCTCTGTTCTCTCCCGCAGGGGAGGAAGTGTCAGAGAGACCACATTCAATCTGTAATAAAGATCTTCCCGGAACTTCCCCTCTGCTATCAGCTTTTTCAGATCCCGATGGGTGGCTGCCAGAATTCGGGCTTCTGTTTTTTCAGTTGTACTGCTTCCCACCGGTTCATATTCCTGTTCCTGCAGAACCCTCAGGAGCCGAACCTGCAAAGCCGGCGAAATATCTCCTATCTCATCGAGAAAAAGGGTGCCTTTCCCGGTACGGGAAAAAATTCCGGGTTTATCCTGGACAGCACCGGTAAAAGCTCCTTTGACATGTCCGAAAAGGATCGATTCCAGCAGAGTTTCGGGTAAAGCGGCACAATTGACAGCCAGAAAAGGCTCGTTTTTACGGTCGCTCATATTATGGATGGATCTGGCAGTAAGTTCTTTTCCCGTTCCGGTTTCTCCCAGAATCAATACGGTGGAATCTGTGTCGGCAACCATGTTCAGAATATGGAAAACTTTTTCCATAGCAGGGCTGATGCTTCCCGGCAGGGCCTGCAGGCCTGAATCTCCCGGGGAAGGTTCCTGTGAGTGCTCCCGGGAAAGATCCCGGAAAGTTTCGGCACCGCCGATGATTTTACCTTCCCCATTGCGGAAAATGGCCGTTGAAAGCGAAATGGGGACCTGAAACCCGTCCTGATCAATAAAATAACAGCGCTTATCAATAATGGGTTCCCCATGGGAAAGGGTTTTTCTCAAGGCACACTGGCTTCCGCAGAGGCTGGACCGCAGGACCTCGGAACAGGGACGGCCTATGGCATCATTGCGGTCAACTCCGGTAATTTCTTCGGCAGCCCTGTTGAACGAGGTAATCCTCCACTCACTGTCAACAGTAAATACCCCGTCCGAGATACTCTCCAGTATTGCCTTGTAATCATCCATAATCTTCAGGGTTGAAACCCCTTCAGAAGAGAGGGTAGCTGGGGTTCTCCGTTTTTTCGTGAAAACTCCCCTTTATCAGCATGAAAAACATACTTTTCCTGCCATTTCCTATAATTGCCGATCACCTCTCTCACGGCTTTTCCTATATATCTTACTTCATCATCACTCATGGTCGGATGAACAGAGATCCTGACCCAACCGGGTTTTTCCGTCAGGTCTCCCTGTTCTATCATATCAGTAATTCTTAACGAAGTTTGCTGATTAATGGAAAAAAGGATATGCCCGTAGGTTCCCGCACAGCTGCAGCCTCCCCTGGTCTGAATCCCGTAGTGGTCATTCAAAACTTTGACAATCAGATTATGATGCTCTCCGGGAGCGTAGATGGACACAATCCCCAGCCGCTCCGAATTATGGGGTTCAAGCATAAAAACCTGTTCGTCCTGCTTCAGTTCCTCCATTAAAACTTCCAGGAGTTCCTCTTCCCTGGCTCGAATTTTCACGGGATCCATCTTCTCTTTCAGCTTTATCGCCAAAGCTGTCCGGATGGCCTGAAGGAATCCCGGCGTTCCTCCGTCTTCACGCAATTCTATTTCGTCAAAATAGCTGTGGCTCCCAAAGGGAGTGGTCCATTTGACGGTTCCACCGCCGGGCTGGTCGGGAACAGATCTGTGATAGAGGGAATTTCTGAGAACCAGAACTCCCGTTGTACCAGGGCCTCCCAGAAATTTATGGGGAGAAAAATAGATGGCATCCAGATGTTCCTCAGGATCTCCGGGATGCATATTGATATCCACATAGGGAGCGGATGCGGCGAAATCCACAAAACAGTACCCCCCCGCCTGATGCATCATCTTAGCCATCCTGTGATAGGGGGTAATAATACCCGTCACATTGCTGCAGGCGGAAAAAGCTCCGATGAGAAGAGGCCTGTCCCTGTTTTTCTTTAAAAGGAATTCGAGAGAATTCAAATCGGGAAGTCCCGTTTTATCTTCCCGGGGAAGGATCTCCACATCGCAGGCACACTCCTCCCAGGTTATCTGATTGGAGTGATGCTCCATATGGGTCACAATGACCAGGGGCTTTTTTTCAGTCTTGCAGCTGGCGGGGCACCCTTCAGGGAGTCTCAGCCCCAGAATTCTCTGAAGCTTATTGACAGCTGCGGTCATTCCGAATCCTGCAAGAAACAGGGAATCCTCCCGGTCTGCACCCACATGCTTTTTGATAATATCCCGGGCTTCATGGTAGGCTCTGGTCATAACCGTTCCTGTTAAGGTGGTTTCCGTATGGGTATTTGCTACCATGGGGCCCACAACGTTCAGCATATGATCTTCTATGGGAGCATAAAGCCTGCCGCTGGCAACCCAGTCGGCATACACAATAGTCCCTTTTTCCCCGGTATCCAGTATCATTTCCTGATCAAGGCCGATGATATTTTTTCTGATTTCTTCAAAATGTTCTTTCAAATCCATATTTTTCCTCAAAACTTCTATAAAGATACTCCTGCCCCGTCAGTTTAGCAACCGGAATGGCAGAAATCCGGGATCGGGATTACCATGCACCGGATTGACAATTCCTTCTGTGTCAATGAGAATGATAGGAGAGATGCTTCCTTAAGAGCATGAGTCTATCACACAGGAACGGTGCGATGAAAAAAACTGGTGTCCATGTACTTATTATTTCTTTTTTGATCTTTCTGAGCTCCTGCTCCACCCTGCCTCTTCCCGGCAGTCCCACCGAGAGTCTTTTTATACTTGCCGGCTCTGTAGACCGTTTTCTGATTGATAAAAAAAGTGAAGACTACCAGCTGGTATCTGTGGAAATGATTTTGCGGAATATCGATACCGATGAGACATACGATCTGACATTCCTTCCAGATGACGATTATATCACCATTCCTGTTGAGCCGGGTCGATACAGGATAGACAACAAATTGACCATCCACTTTAAAAGAGGAAAAGGAACCTGGTCTGATGAGAGAAAAGTGGTAGCGGCCAACTATCTGATTGAAAAAAATGTTGTTTTTCTCAGCCCGGACATACTCCAGGTGGAGAGAAGAAATATCGGACAGGGCGCCTACTACAGCTACCGTTTCGGCAGAACCCTTAACTGGAATTTAAAAGATCAGGCCATGGAGGATGTTTTCAGACAGAGACGCTACCTGGCCTGGGATCTTTATCAGGTAATCGGCTGGGAACCTCCCGAAGAGCGGGATCAGTAAAAAAGACTGACAGCCATCCCCAGATTCCCTTCTCTGTTCAGAAAAGGAGAGACTCCCCAATCCAGGGAAGAGACATCACGGCTCTCTTCTTCCAATGGCCTAACAGCTTTGTACCTGTTGTAATTATTGGTATATGTCCAACCGTATCGGGCATCGAAGATTCCTGCTGTGATTCTAATGCCGTATGCAGCGATCAAAAAGTACATGGCTGAAACTTCTCCCAGCCGGTCCATCATCCTGTTCATAATAAAAGAGGAATCCGCATTCCCATCATCTATGTTTGCCTGATCCTCGGGACTTTCATAAGAGTAATATCTCTGTGCATCCCAGGGATCGAAATTCATAAGATGATCCAGATTCGCCACAGCCCCCAGCACCAGAGCATCTGCCGCCAGCCCCGAAAGCAGAAGGCCCACGCTGAAACGCCCTCCATGAAGATGGGAAAAAATCGGAGGAATCCCCACTCCCATTGCTGTGAGACCGACCACAAGTTCCGGAGACACTTCAACCTGTCCCATGGCCAATCCCAGGGTAGATGTCAATCCCAGTACCGGAGGAACGATTCCGGTCCAGACACCTATTCGGTAGGATGTCCGCACACTCCTGTACAGTTCAGGATCAGTTTCATAAATCCTGTTCATATCCAGAACCTGGGCCTGTCTCTGACTGTATCGGATCAAAGTGGAATCCATACCGATCTCAAGCAGAGTGGTTGTCAGTAGACTGGCGCCTATTCCCAGAGCCGCCATGGAACCCATATCGGTCAGCTGATGAACCAGCTGTTCCTCCTCGGCTCTTTCTCTGTAGTCCGCCACATTGGACGGTTCCGTACTGCTCTGATAGAGCTCATAGGCATAGGCTGCCTGTGCTCCGGCAATATCCGAACGGACAGCCAGAAATCCGGAAGAGGCCAGGAGAGTCCCGGTCCCCAGGAAGTTCCAGAAATGATCCCCCAGGGTTATTTCGTTTTTTGCAATCTCTTCTTTTTTCACGGCCACTTCGGTCCGTTCGATCCTTCTGTCCAGATCTTCATTGTACCGGGCAATTTCAGGATAGATCACAGGGGGAGTGAGAGGGTTGAGGCTCTGAATTCTGGCATTATAGGAATCTGCGACAAAGAGGATACCATCATCGGTGACAGACAGGCCCACAGGGATGGAGAATTCTCCCTCTTCTGTTCCATACCGGCCGTATGTAGTGACAAAATCTCCCCCGGGAGTATATTTGGCAATCTGGTTTTCATCATAAAGGGAGATATAGATATACCCGGAAGCATCAACAGCGATTCGGGATTCGGGATGGCTTCTGTCCAGCTTTATCTCTTTCAGCAGAGCCCCGTATTCATCCAGAACCATAAGCAGGGCAGATTCGGGAAAGTATAGGTTCAGGTGCCTGGCTCTGTCAAAAAAGACATCTGAAGGGTGCCCGTTCCTGCCCAGCCGGTTCAGATGCCCCATTATGGAAGATTCTATGGAGCTGTACCTGTCTGGAGGTAAAAGCTCTCCCTCATCATCATACTGCCTGGCTGTATCTACCACCCGGACCATATCCCGGGAAATAAAATAGACCAGACCTTTTTCGGAAACTGCCAGCTTGAAATTCTCCGGGCCCAGAGGCAGCTCAGGGACAGGGAGATTCTGCTGAGGATTGAAATTCCCATCCAGAATCTGAATCTGGCTTTCCCGGGGCTGCCATAAAAAGATTCTGCGGCCGGAAATGGCAAAATCCCCCTGAAAATAGGGAGAATCTCCATTCTTTTTCAGAGGTTTAAGGATATATGCCCCATTTTCGGGGTTCCATCCAGCCAGAGCCTGTCCGTTGTCGGCAGAACAGTCAAAATACACCATCCCGGCTGGACTGGTGAGTACCTTCCGGGGCTCCGAAAAGGAAAAATCTTCCGAGGTCTGCAGCATTTTCACATCAAATTTGGTCTGTACAAGAAGAGAAATATCCTCATAACTGTTCAGGGAATCCGTAAAGCGGGGTTTCTTGCTGTAAAAAGATTCATCAGCAGCCACCATCCGCTTCTGAAGTATACCGGCGGCTCTGGATCCGGCCTCCTCAAGAAAGCGGTTCTTCAGATTTTCCAGTTCCGGATCATATTCCAGTGCCAGAGTCTGGTTTTGAAAAAGGGTAATTTCTTTTAAAAATTCATCAATCCTGGATTCATCCTCTCCCATTTCCAGCAGGGCGCTGCCCCTCTGGTTCAGCCATTCATACTCTTCGGGAAGTCCGGGAGGAAGAGAAAATTCCACAAGGGTCTGTTCCCCTTCCACCACATCCACCACTGTAGAAAAAACAACTTCATTTCCGGTCAACCGGTCCTGGGTAATAGAGATCTCATACTGTCCGTTCAGTACCTTCCGGAATGTTTTCTCTGGATTTCTCAAAGGGAATCCGTCCAGGTTTACTGTATAGTTCCCCTTTCCTCCGGTAAGCACCATCTTTACAGAACCAAAGGCAATATGTACATCACTGAGCTGACCGATCAGACCTTCTGTCAATTCATCAGCCGCATCAAATACCTCCAGAACAGAATACGCTTCTACAGTCTGCTCGTTGGTGATTTCCCGGTTATTCACGTTATAAAGAGAGAGGGTGAATTGAAAAGTACCATCCTGGACGGTAGCTTTTCCAAAAATAATCTCGTCCACACCCTCCTGTTCCGCTGCGGAGGTCAGCTCATCCAGCCCGTCGGCTTCTTCGAGTCTTCCCAGGTCGGCATCCTGTTCATCCAGAACTCTGTAGTCTTTCAGGAATTCCAGAACCAGGGAAACCGTTTCGGTAATGGTAATACACAAAGGATTATACTGCTCCATACCGGTGCCGTTCTCCATGGGGACTATGGCGATTCTGGAACGGTAGTCCTCCTGAGCAGACAGTGCCGCTGCAGGGAGGATCAGACAGAGGAAGACAAGGGGGAGACTCGTACGCAACATGGATTAATCATAAGCAGATCCATTTTGTTTGTAAATCTTAAATGGGGAAAAGTGGATATTTTCGTGATTTCCCTATACAGTAAGGAAGTTATGAACCTGAAGATTCACCTGATATGTGCAGCCGTACTCCTTTTCTCTCATGTTCTCTTTCTGATCCGTTCTTTTTTCCTGCTGAAAAACCAAAGATCACCGGGAAGAGGAGACAGGATTCTGCTGCAGGTTTCCCAATTAATGCTCCCTTTGGGAATTCTCACAGGTTTTTTCGCTTCCGGATCTTCCGGTTCTTTTCCTTTTTTCCACGCCCTGCTGGGGCTATCCCCTCTGATCCTTATGGTTGTCATCAGAAAAAAGAGCTTCAGAAGAAAACATCCCTGGGTTCTCCCTGTTTTCAACGGGATTTTACTGGCAGGAGCCTTCCTAAGCGGTATATTCTTAAATTAAGGGGACAATAGTGAAACGATTTGGCGGCAGACTTCAGATAATCACAGGAGACATCACAAAACTTCAGGTAGATGGCATTGTCAATGCCGCAAACGGCTCGCTTCTGGGAGGAGGAGGTGTGGACGGCGCCATTCACAGGGGAGCAGGATCGTCTCTTCTGGAGGAGTGCCGCCGCATACGGCAGGATCAATGGCCTGAAGGCATGCCAACCGGGCATGCGGTGATGACCGGAGCAGGAAACCTTCCCTGTCGCTATGTGATTCATACAGTGGGGCCGGTCTGGCACGGCGGGAACAGAGGAGAAGAGGAACTTTTGGAAAACGCCTATCGCAACTCTCTGATTTTGGCGGAGGAAAAGGGAATGGAGACTATCGCTTTTCCGGCAATTTCCACAGGTGTCTACGGTTATCCTCCCGAACGGGCTGCCCCGGTTGTGTACTCTGTTGTGAAAGATTTTGTAAACACCCACGAGCTTCCCCGGATTATTACACTCATTTTCTTTTCCCCCTCAGGCAGGGATACCTTTCTCCGGAATATCCCCCGGGAGGAGAGCTGATTATGTCTCTGAACTGGGTGGAAATCGATAAAGTTCTTGAAGAGCTGCCTCTGGAAGGCGCTTTCCTTCAGAATATCCGCCAAACCAGTTTTCACCATCTGATTTTCGAGTGGTACCGCCCGGGAAGGACCATAAACCTGCTGATCTGTCTGGATCGGCAAAACATGAGACTCCACGAAACCGAAAGGAAAATGCTGTCCCTGCCCAAACCTCCCCGCTTCACCTCTCTCCTCCGTTCAAGAATCAGGGGATTCCGGCTGAAAGATATCCGTCAGCTGGGAAAAGAGAGGATTGTCCGCATGAACCTCCAAAAAGGGGAAGAACAGTTTATCCTTTATATCCGTCTGTGGGGGGGAGCCTCCAATATATTTCTCTGTAGCCCCGACGGCACCATACTGGATGCGTTCTCCCGCAGACCGGCCAGAAAAGAGGTACCGGGAGAAGTGTACCGTCCCGAAGAGATGGAAACTCAGCCCTCCTCCCGTCGATTCTCCCTAAATGAACAGATCCTCCTGGAGGGAGAGAGCTATAACAGGAGCCTTGACCGGTACTACAGAAACCGGGAATCCTCAGGAGATCTGGAAAGCCTGAAAATCAAAGCCACCAAAGCCCTGGATATTCTGGAAAATCAGTACGAATCAACCCTGGCAGGACTGTGCAAAAGGCTTGAGGAGTACAGACGGGAAGAGGTATTCAGAGCCAGCGGCGATACCCTTATGAGCAACCTCCATCTGATACGGAAGGGACAGAAGGAGTTTCTCTCACCCCAGGGAGAGGTGATCGCTCTGAATCCCGGAAAAAATCCGGTGGAGAATGCTCAGGAGTACTATAAAAAAGCGGGAAAAGCCGCCAGAGGGAGATCTCTGACAGAAGATGAAATAGAGGTTTTACAGGGGAAACTGAGAGGGATAGAAGAAAAACGGCGGGTTCTGGAGAATTCGGTTGATCCCGATGAAATCATCAAACTCCTTCCGCCGGATAAAAGTGTAAAAATCAGGGATCAGAAAAACCGGACACCGGGACTGACCTTTTTTTCCCGGGGATTCACCCTGCTGGCCGGCAGAAACTCCAAAGAGAATGACGAGCTGTTGAGACGTCATGTGAGAGGAAACGACTACTGGCTTCATACAAGAGACTATCCGGGTGGATATGTGTTTATCAGAACAAATAAGAACAAATCCGTCCCCCTGGAAGTTCTTCTGGACGGAGGCAACCTTGCGGTATTCTACAGCAAGGCAAAAAAGTCCGGCCAGGCTGATGTGTACTATACCCAGGTGAAATACCTGCGGCGTCCCCGGGAAGGAAAAAAAGGTCTGGTGATTCCCACAAAAGAAAAAAACCTTCATATAAAGCTGGATGAAATGAGATTGAAGAAACTGAGAGAAGAGCTGGCATGAGAAACAAAGAGATTGACAAGGAAGCCATAAGACCCTGCCTGGTAAGTGGTCTTTTCTATCCCGATGACATAAAAGAGCTGATACCTCTTCTGGACAGAAAGCTGGGAGAACATCCTGAGGGGGGCTCCCCCTTGATACTGACGCCTCACGGCTCATATTCGGTTTGCGGCGAAACCATAGCCGCCGGTTTCGCCTCTTCCCGGAACTGTTCTCCCAAAACTGTGGTTCTCCTCGGTCCGGTCCACCGGGAAAAAACCCGTCCCTGTCTCTACCTGCCTGAAACAGACTACTTTGAAACCCCTCTGGGTCCTTTAGAAGTCAATACAGAGATAAAAAAGGCCCTTCTGGAACAGGAAGGTCCTTTCAGGGAAGACAATACACCCCATATGGAGGAACACGGCCTGGAAGTTCAGCTTCCGTTTATCCGTCATCTCTATCCTGAGGCCAGGATCCTCCCGATTCTTACGGGGCACCTGAACCGTAAGGAGATCCGCAAGGCTGCAGGGATTCTCAATGCAGCTTTAAAAAAAGAACTCCGGGGAGTTCTGACTGTAATTACGTTAAACATGACAGATTTTCTCCCACTGGAGAACGCCAGAACCCAGGCGGAAACCCTCACCGGCATGATCCGCTTTCCTCTGGAGGATTCACTGCTGGAAGAAGAGAAGAAAGGTTCCATCTCCACCTGTGGATCCGTGGTTCTTACATTGGCTTCAGAAGCCTTTCCCACAGCAGGGAAAGGGCACCTTCTTTACGGCCAGCACTCGGAAGTGAATGATCATGGGACTGTAAAGGGGGTAATATACGCCTCCTTCAGCTGGCCGGATTTTAAGGGAGAACAGTAAAATGACAATTCCGGATACAGACAAGAGAAAAATGCTCCGATGGGTGCGTCAGTGCATAGAGTGCGAGCTTGGAAGCCCGGCCCCGGAAACTCCTGATTTTGCGGACTACCCTCCCTGCGGGGCTTTTGTAACACTCCGCAAAAACGGAAACCTCCGGGGATGTATCGGATACACAGTTTCCAGTGACCCTCTGGAAATCACATTGCAGGATGCAGCCCGTTCTGCGGCATTTCAGGATCCCCGTTTTCCGCCGCTGCAGAAAGAGGAGCTGGATCAGATAGATCTGGAAATATCCCTTCTGACACCCCCGGAAAAAATTGCCTCTCCCGAGGAACTGGAAATGGGCGTCCACGGCGCCATGATCAGATCAGGATTTTCCTCGGGACTCTTCCTTCCCCAGGTAGCCGCAGAACAGGGATGGAATCTTCAGCAGTTTATGACCCATCTGTGCCTGAAAGCGGGACTGCCTCAGGATTACTGGAAGGCAGGCCGTTATGATCTGTTCCGGTTCACCGCAATTATTCTGAATGAGAAAGAGGACTGCTAGTTTATGACTCAAACAATAACCTCACTGGAAGATGGTTTGGTAAAAATCGAAGATTCCCGAGGCGTCCATATCGGACTATCCAGCAATCTCAGTGCCCGGGTACTGCGGTCTGTGGATATTGGAAAACTGCAAAGCCGGGCCGGCTGGATTCTTGACACATCAGGGGGGATGACTCCCTGGAAAATCGAAGGGGTTCTGGAACATCAGGGAAAGATTTTCTTTTACGGGCCCTGGGTTTCGGGTAAAACAGCATCTGCCGGAGATTTAACCCTTCAGGATCTCTGCCTTCTGGGAAAGATCTTTTTTCTGGCTGCTGAAAAAAAGCTCCCCCTGGAGGGATTTTTTACCCGGGGCTGGTATTTTCTGAAAGACCGGAAAATTCTTGTTTTTCCTCCGGAACTGATGGATTTTATCCGGAAGAACCAGACCGAACCGGTAAAGGAATCCTGCTGGTACCCCTTCAATTACCCGGGGGTAAAAGGAACCGAAGGACTCGGTTTTACACTCGCGGTTCTGGCATACAGAGTATTCACAGGAACTCTCCCTTTCTCCTCCCGGACCGGGGATGACCTGGCGGAAGAGATGAGGACCCAGAAGATTATCCCCCCCCGATACAGATGCCCGGGGCTGAAAAAAGAGGTTTCCGACTTTCTGGAGGAGATCCTCAATAATAAGGAAACCGGGGTGCCTCTTCATAGATGGCTCTCTTATCTGGAATCCTGGGAGAAAGAGGATCCCCGGAAGAAGGCGGATGAACAGGAAAAAACCGCCATGGAAAAAGAGCTCAAAGACCTGGAGGAAAAACGCCGTGCCAGAATAAAGATTCACGGATTCTGGAAGAAAAAGCGGAATATCCTGATAACCCTGCTGATCACGACCGTCCTGGTCGGGGCTTTTTTGTCTGCTCCTTTAAAAAAAGCGCTGGCTCCCCCTTTGACAATGGGTTTTACCCCCTACGAAGTAGTGGAAGCTTATTACAACTCCTTTGAGACACTGGATCAGGATATGATGGAAGACTGTATCGACCGGAAAATCGGAAAACCGGATATTCAGGAAGTTATGAACTTCTATGTGACCTCCAGAGTCAGACAGGGATACGAAGGAAACACCGGAATGATCAGCGCCAGGGAGTGGACAGCCAGCGGCCGGCCTCTTCCCGAACCGGGAATCACGGTGTTCGGGATAGTACATCTGAAAATTGTCCCCCTTATGGAAAACCGTTTCCAGGCAAGCTATGAAAAATGGTACCCCGGTGTTCCTGCAGAAGACAGCAGCGGATCATTAAAGGGAGTCTATCCCAGAGGATACAGAGTACGGGATATGTTGGAACTCAGACAGCAGAAAAAAGGCAATTGGGTTATCCAGACCATGAACCGCTCCATTCAGGAGATCAAAAGCTACTCCTCCGATACATAGCTTTCATTTCTGTTCTCCAGAATCATGGCGCGGATGGTGAAGTAACCGGCGCCTCCCAGAAGGAATCCCCCCAGGCCTCCCATGCCGATGGCAAATGCGGGGGGACTGTCGGCCAGATAGTACCCGGCCAGTCCTGTACCGGCAATCAGAGCACCTGAAATGGAGGAGAACAGAGCCGCCTGCCTGAGCTGCCTGGAATCGTTATGAAAGGATGTAAGAGTTACCGACTCGGGGTTGATTTCCGCTTTCTCCCCGACAGGTTCATATTCGAACTCATTGACTCCCCAGAACTCTTTCAAATCAGGAGAGACTCTCTCTTTTTCAAGGGGTTCATCCGAATCTGAAAAAACCGTAACCATTTCATTCCGCCCTATGATCACAGACTGAGGCTCCTGAACAGTTCCATCCAGGGATTCCCCGGAAAGCGGGACTTTTACAACTTCCACTTTTCCCTGAAAGCAGTACACATCGGTTCTGGCTTTTTCCGGAGATTCCCTGTCGAAAAACAGATCATATCCGAAATCGGTTCCTCTGACCCCGGCCACGGTATCAACCCCCTGAACCCAGAAGGGGCTGTCATCGGTCAGTTTCTCCACTTTGGCCCTTATCCTTCCGTAGGAGACCTGAAATGTTCCGCCCCTGTTTTCCAGACTGTTGATGGTAAATGTGGTATTTTCGGCAATCTTGATCAGAGAACCGGTTCTGTTGATTTCTATTTCCAGCCAGGTACCCTGCTCTGTAAGGATCAGATCTCCCGGCAAAAGCGCCATTCCTTCCACGGGTTCCTCATATAAATCATGAAATGTATTATCTCCGTTGCGGACAAGGGTAAACCCCTCCCCCTCGGCAAATACAATTTCAGCAGTTTCCTGTGACCAGAGAAAGAGTGGAAAACAAAGGATCAGCATTACAGCCAGTTTTCCGGGATTTGTCAGCATTGTCTTCTCCTTTAAAATGTTCATAACCTGGTGTATCTATGTATTATTGTACAGTGAATGGGGTATTTATCCAAATAAACTTGGAAAAATGCCCCTCTCCTCATGAAACGGGATATCTGTTAGTATCTCTCATATCAGAATAACACAAATGAAAGAGGTAGTTATGACCCCCGATTCGTTTAAAAACAAGAAAATTACTGTTATGGGACTCGGTCTGAACGGGGGAGGCCTGGCCAGCGTCAGATATTTCGCCGCCAAAGGAGCACAGGTTACAGCCACAGACCTCAGAACTCCTGAGATTCTGGCACCGTCTATGGAGAAACTCAGGGATCTTCCGGTCCGGTATGTCCTGGGAGAACACAGGATGGAGGATTTTGAGCAGGCTGATATGGTTATCAAAAATCCCGCGGTTCCTGCTGACTCCCCCTATCTGAGAGCGGCGAAGCAGGTGGAAACAGACCTTTCGGTTTTTCTGGCAAATTGCAAAAACCCCGTCATTGCCGTCACAGGAAGCAAGGGAAAATCTACAGTGGTATCCGCCCTGTACGCGATTTTGCACCATCAGGGTCTGAACCCCGCTCTGGGGGGAAATATTACAGTTTCTCCGCTGACGTTTCTGGATGAACTGACAGGAGAGGAGCCTGTGATTCTTGAACTGTCCTCCTGGCAGTTAGGGGATCTGAAAGGAAAAAACCTTCTCTCCCCCCGGATCAGTGTGATCACCAATATAATGAATGACCATCAGAACATGTACCGCTCTTTCCAGGATTATATAGACGACAAGAAAGTTATATACCGGGGGCAGAAGGCCGGAGATTATGCGATATTTCTGAATGACAGATACGGCAGAGAGTTTGCCGGAGAGTTCAGGGGAACAGCCCTTTTTTATCAGATCCGGGAATCCCCGGAAGTTTGTATCTGGCAGGATGGGCTGAAAGGATATTTTAAAAATCCCGGGAATCATAATCAGAAGGAATCCCTGCTGCCTGACTCCCTCAGGATTCCCGGAAAACACTTCCGTCAGAACTGTCTGATTGCCGCTTCAGCCGCCAGGCTCTATGGGATAAATCCTGAGACAATAAGAGATGCACTGGAAAATTTCCCAGGAGTTCCCCACAGGATGGAACTGGTGCGTACCTGGAAAGGCATCGGGTTTTACAACGATACAACCGCAACGATTCCTGAAGCCATGGCAGCCGGAGTAGACAGTTTTAATGCACCTGTCAGACTTATTGCCGGGGGGAACGATAAGGAACTGGACTACTCGGGAGCTGTCGAAGCCTTTCGAAAAGCCGGTACAATCTCTCTGTTGAAGGGCACTGCCACCGACAAGATCATCTCTCTGCTGGCAAAGGAAAAAATTCCCTATGAGGGACCTTTTGACAACCTGAAGGAAGCCTTTGACTGTGCTGTCGGCAAGGCTGATTCCGGAGATGCGGTGCTCCTCTCGCCCGGGGCAACCTCTTTCGGCATGTTTATTAATGAATTCGACCGGGGAGAGACGTTTCGGAGGCTCGTTTCTGCCCTGGGGGAGTAAGAGGAAGTCACCACTTTCCAGACTCCCGCTTTTCCGGGTATAATGCCAACCGATTTCACCGGCCGGAGATACAATCCTGCCCCAATTATGGGAGATATTGAAATGAGTACAATGCCTGAATCAGCCATCCTGTTCCTGTCCTGTCAGGATAGAAAGGGAATCGTAGCGGAAATTACACACTTTATAACCATGTATGAGGGGAATATCCTCAACTGCGACCAGCACTACGATGAATCAGGTATGTTTTTTATGAGAGTCGAATGGGATATGGCGGATTTTGCCATTCCTGCAGAAAAGATCGCATCGGCTTTTGAACCCATTGCCATCAAATTCGAGATGGACTGGAAACTGGAATTTTCCAACGATATCCGGAGTATGGCGATAATGGTATCCAAATACGATCACTGCCTTTATGAACTCCTTCTCCGGAACAGGGCCGGGGAGCTGAAAGCCAATATCAAAATGATTATCAGCAACCATCCTGACGCCGGGTCCATTGCCGAGTATTTCGGGATTCCCTTCTATCACTTTCCTGTGACAAAAGACTCCAATAAAGAGGTGGAAAAAGAGCAGATCGCCCTACTAAAAAAAGAGAAGATCGATCTGATTGTCCTGGCCCGTTATATGCAGATACTCTCCAGTAAATTCGTTGAATCCTTCCCCCGGAAGATCATCAATATCCACCACTCCTTCCTGCCGGCCTTTGTCGGGGCCAAACCCTACCATCAGGCCTTTTCAAGGGGAGTGAAACTGATCGGAGCGACCAGCCACTACGTTACGGAAGATCTGGATCAGGGCCCCATTATCGCCCAGGATGTAACCCGGGTAAACCACAGGGACAACGTAACCAACCTGGTGGAAAAAGGCCGGAATCTGGAAAAAATGGTCCTGTCCCGGGGTGTAAAACTCCATCTGGAACACAAGATCCTGGTATTTGGCAATAAAACGATTGTGTTTGATTAATTTCTTAACCTAGTTATTTAGAACCTAGTTATTTAGAAAATGAACAAAATCCTCAAAATAGGTACCTTTTACAGATTCGTAGAGTTTTCTGTCAAGAGTTGCCAGCTTCCCGTTATTTTCTACAGCTAATGATATCAGGTAATAATCAGTAATTTGCCTGTGTCCCTGAAATAATTCAGGCACAACATTAAAATCTGATATATTGAGACAATCCGGCCAGAAAATATGTTTGCCTATCTGAGTTAAGGATTTCAATAAAGATAAAGCTGTTTCAGGTGGAACTGCACTTTCAATTATAACAGGGTTGGAAGAAATTCTAATAAATCCAGCCTGAGTTAAAGGACAACTGGACCAGCAAATTTTTCCCGTATTTAAAAACCAGTCTTTAACAAATGTATGATTCTCATGATTCGGCCATGCAAGAGCAACAAGAAGATTAACATCCAGAAGAAATGTATTATTCATCTTCTGCTTTCTTCACATCTTCCAGTGTTATGATCTGATGAGATTCTTTTACTTCAAAAACCGGAAGCTCACTATCCATTGAATACTCTACCCTTTTTTTTAACCCCAGGCGTATTAATTCAGAAACAATCACGCCTGTTGAAACATGCCTTTGTTCTGCAAGGGAACGCGAGATTCTCAAAAGATCATCATCAATTGTTAATGTAGTCCTCATACTAACATCATAACATCACTGAATCACCATGTCAAAATTTAAAGGGGAAGAGACCTCCATCCGGTCTGATCCAGGATCCAGTGCTGTCTGTAACCGGCTTTTTTGGCTGCTTCCACAGCCAGGGGAAACTCACCGTCCAGATGTTCCGGATCATGGGAATCACTGTTGATGACAACGGGTATGCCCTTTTCAAAACACTTCTCAAGAATTGGCTGGGAGGGATAGAGGGCATCGGTTGCGCCCCGGGAAATTCCTCCTGTGTTGATTTCAATCCTGTGCCCCTTTTGAACAATCACATCCAGAACCTGTTCCACTTTTGTCTGATACCAGGGCTCCGATTCATCCAGAAACCCCAGAACCCGGTTCCTTTTTTTCACCACATCCAGGTGGCCGATAAAATCCATGGTTTCCCGTGATGCCATAAGTGCAAGGGAATCGTAATAGGCTTCCACCATTCTTCTGGGGTCTCCCCCGTAAACATCATCAATAAGATGGGTAACATGCTCTACAGGACCGTCGATACTGTAAAGCTTGTTCTCCGCTTCCACCTGAATGTTGTGAACCGACCCGATCACAAAGTCCAACCTGATTCCTTTCCACTCCCTGTCAGCCCATACAGGTTCAGAAGGGATAAAGTCCATTTCCATTCCCACCAGGAGGGTGATTTTATCCCTGTACTTCTCTTTCAGGGTCTTCACCTGCCTCACATACTCTTCCACTCCATCCGGAGAAAGGGTCCAGTCTTCTCCTTCCAGAGGGGAGTGAGAGGAGAACCCCAGAATATCAAAGCCTTTTTTTATAGCCTTCAGAACAACATCCTCAGGATCTGCTATGCCGTCACAGAGGGAACAATGGGTGTGATAGTTGGTTTTCATACTGCCATTCTAGCTTTTTCAGCCGGGAAATTCCACACACCCCCATCTAATTCCATATTTAGGTATTTATTTACCTATTTATGTAACATAGGTTACAGCGCAATGACTTCCACAACACTATACTGCCTTCATAGATTACCGGAAAAATAATAATTAACGGTCCCCAGGGATCGTCAAATAAGGAGTTTTACATGAGTATGTTTTGTTTTCAGTGCCAGGAAGCTGCCAAAGGGACAGGTTGTGAAGTAAGGGGAGTGTGCGGGAAGCAGCCCGAAACTTCTGCCCTGCAGGATCTTCTGATTTATACATTAAAAGGTCTGGCACAGGTAGCCGGTAAGGCCAGAGCTGAAGGGAAAGCTCTTCCCGATGCAGATCAGGCTATGATGCGTGGTCTTTTTATGACCATTACCAACGCCAACTTCGATGATGACGCATTTGTTAAAACCATCATTGAAACCCTTTCTTTAAGGGATAAACTCAAAGCGGACCTGGGTGATCTGGTTCCCGCGGAACTTCATGATGCTGCCACCTTCTCAGCCCTAACCCCATCTGCCATGCAGAAAAAAGCGGAATCGGTCGGCGTTCTTGCCACAGAGAATGAAGATGTCCGCTCCCTGAGAGAACTGATCACTTACGGTTTAAAAGGGATGGCAGCCTATGCCTACCATGCAGACCACCTTGCTCAGCAGGATGAAACTGTGATGCAGTTCCTGTATAAAGCCCTTGCGGCGACTCTGGATGACTCACTGAGCGCTGATGAACTTGTTGCCCTGACACTGGAAACAGGAGAAAAGGGTGTTTCCGTTATGGCCGTACTGGACAAAGCCAATACCGAAACCTATGGTAATCCCGAAATAACAGAAGTTAACATCGGCGTGAGAAACAACCCGGCAATTCTCATTTCCGGACACGATCTGAGAGATATGGAAAGCCTTCTGAAACAGACAGAAGGAACCGGTGTGGATGTATACACCCATAGTGAAATGCTCCCTGCCAACTACTACCCTGCTTTTAAAAAGTATGAACACTTCGTGGGAAACTACGGGAATGCCTGGTGGAAGCAAGATACGGAATTTGACTCTTTCAACGGACCGATCCTTATGACCACCAACTGCATTACCCCTCCCAAAGATTCCTACAAAGACAGAATGTACACAACCGGCGCAGCAGGATATCCCGGTGTCAAACATATTGAAAGCCCTTCAGAAGGGGACAAAGACTTTTCCCCAGTCATCGAACATGCCAGAAAATGTTCAGCTCCCGTGGAAATTGAAACCGGGAGCATAATCGGCGGTTTTGCCCACAACCAGGTCCTGGCTCTGGCCGATAAAGTCATTGATGCCGTGAAATCCGGTGCGATCAAGCGGTTTTTTGTCATGGCAGGATGCGACGGCAGAATGAAAGGCAGAGACTACTACAGCGAATTTGCTCAGCAGCTCCCTCAGGACACGGTGATTCTGACAGCGGGATGCGCCAAATACCGGTACAACAAATTGCCCCTGGGTGATATCGGCGGTATTCCCCGGGTATTGGATGCAGGTCAGTGTAATGACTCCTACTCTCTGGCGGTAACAGCACTGAAACTGAAAGAGGTATTTGAACTGAACGATATTAATGATCTGCCCATCAGCTACAATATTGCCTGGTATGAACAGAAAGCGGTAATCGTACTCCTGGCTCTTCTTTCCCTGGGAGTCAAGGACATCCACCTGGGACCAACTCTCCCGGCCTTCCTCTCTCCCAATGTGGCAAAGGTTCTGGTAGAGAATTTCGGAATCGGCGGTATCGGTGAAGTGGAAGATGATATAAAAATGTTTATGGGGGCATAATCCCGATTTTGCGCTTTTCAACCGGTTCTTTTGGGGCCGGTTTTTTTATGTTCCGTCTTTTTCATCCCCTGTTGAGATGGGATTTATGAGGAAAAGACAGGAAATTATGCCAATTTGGTTATAAAATAAAGAAAGCATGGATGATGCGTAGCATCATAAGTAAAAACATTGGTTTAAAACCTGAGAGCAATTTTTCCCTATTGTTCTGAGAGTTTTATACAGGAGAGATTTTATGAAGAAAATTTTAATTTTATTGATAATCCTGGCACTTTCCGTACCGGTATTCAGCCAGAGCCTGGATGAAGTGGAAGCCAGCTTTCAGACCTTCTCGGATGAAACCGCCAGCGTTCTTCCTCTGATGACCAACCTGGGTCTCAACTGGAATGATGCCTTTTCCGGAGGATTCCCCCACTTCGGTGTAGGGCTGACAACAGGAGCAGTGGTGATCCCCCTTGAAGCCTTCAATGACATTATGGATCTGACCGGAAGTTCCGGTGATCTGGATGCCCTGAGTGCCATGGGCGGAGTGCCCCTCCCCATGTATACTGTGGATGCCAGAGTGGGTATCCCCATTCTTCCCCTGGATGTGGGTGTAAAAGTCGGTATGCTTGATACCAGGGATTTTCTGGATTCGGCAGACCTTTATGTCAACTACACCATGTTCGGTGCGGATGTACGCTATTCAGTGATCAAAGGGAACGCCCTTATCCCCGAAGTTTCTGTCGGTGCCGCCTACACCTACCTGGACGGAGGCATTTCCATTCCCCTGAGCCAGACAGCCCAGTCAGTGACAATCGGATCAGACGTAGTGGAACTGTCTGAATCGGAAATGCTTTTCAACTGGAATGCCAACGTGGTTGACCTTAAAGCTCAGGTCAGTAAAAAAATCCTGGCCCTCAGCCTTTCTGCGGGAGCTGGATATTCCTACGGTTTCTCTTCTGCCGGCGGCGGTATTCAGGCAGGTGACGTAACTCTCAATGGAAGCCCCGCGACTGATGCGGAACTGGCGGCATTAACAACTATGGCCGGTGTGACCATCAATAACGAAGGTGTTCTGGTAGATGCGGAGAACAACGGCGGATCCCTAAGACTCTTCGGCGGTGTGGGACTCAATATCCTGCTGCTGAAAATCGACTTCGGTGCAGTCTACGGAATTCCCTCGGGAGCCCTGGGCCTCTCAAGCAACGTAAGAATCCAATTCTAACCCATCAATAATTTATTTTCCTAATTTCTCCCTCTCCCCCTGGGAGAGGCAGGTTGCATGCCTGAGCAACAAACGAAGTTTGTGACCAAGGGTCGGGATGAGGGTATGACTCCCTCTTCCGGCTCCTGAGCGGACCTGTGCAGAGCGCAGCCGAAGAAGGAGAGGGTTCTACTCCTCCCGGAGAGCCTTCAACAGCCCTTCCCTTTTCAGAATCTTAACAGACCTCCCTCTGGCTTCAATAAGCCCATCCTTCACCAGGGAGGAGAATTCCCTTGACAGGGAAGGCCTGGCGACTCCCATAAGCTGAGCCAGATCCTCCCGGGAATAGATCAGGGAGAACTCCTGTGACCGCTGCCTGTCAGCCTGTATAAGCAGGTGGCTGACAATCTTCTGCCGTAATGAATTAAATTGAAAGAGCCGGATCTTTTCTGCCAGCATAAGAAGCCTGTCTCCGTTATCCATAAGGTAGGCTTTTAAAAATGAAGGAAACTCATGCATAAGATCCATAACAGTCTGTTCGGACAGAAAAAGGCAATCCGCGGGCTCCACAATTTCCAGAGAGACCGGCAGAGTTTTCTGCTGTGAAAAAAGCACAGCCGTCCCGATTGCCGCAGGAGCCTGAAGGGTTTCCAGGCGAACGACTTTTCCATTGGGAGCCGTCATGGTAGTTGCGGCTTTTCCCTGAAGCAGGATAATCAGAGCGTCATAAGGATCTCCCTGCCGTCCGGGAATCTGACCGGGCGTATAGGAACGGCAGTCCCATTTCCGGGTCTGAAAGAAAGACTCCAGCTTCAGGATATCCACAGACTGAAAAAGAGGACACTCCGACAGATAGACCAGTTCATGCCTTTTCATCATTACCTCATCCGATTGATATAAACCGCGTAATCCATAATAATCGATTTGTCATGGGCTTCCAGGGCTTGTGTCTTTTTCATTTTCAAGCTCCTCAAGATGCACTTTCTCATATTTTTTCCGGTTTTACCGATACTTAACATATATTCTAAAGATTTCTCTTTCCTTCGTCATGGGATGTGGATAAAATAGGGTAAATTGGTAAAAGTTATTAAAAGATTAATGAGAAAGGAATAAGTATGGGCTCAGACAATTCTTACGGAAAGATTCTTTATGAAGATGCAGATCATAAGTACATATGGCTTGGAGCGGATGAAAAAGAGGATTCCGGGGTTATCATGACCAACCAGTTTCTGATCATCCACAAGGGAAGAGGAATTCTTCTCGATCCGGGCGGTCTTCACCTTTTTTCCCGAGTTGTCTCTGTTGCCAGCCGGTTCATTAATCTGGATAATATCGACGGGATATTCTTTTCCCATCAGGACCCGGATGTTTCCTCAGGAATAGCCCTGTGGCTGGGTGTGACCAAGGCAAAAATCTATATTTCCCATCTCTGGGTCAGGTTTCTGCCCCATTTTGGCCTGATAGACAACGCAAGGATCGTACCAATCACCAAGCCCGCCATGGATCTGAATATAGGGGGAACATCCTTGAAGGTTCTCCCTTCCCACTTTCTTCACTCCATAGGATGTTACTGTCTGATGGACCCCGTGTCCAGCATCCTGTTTTCAGGGGATGTGGGAGCCGCGGATATTCAGTACACCGCATCAACCCTTATGGTAGACGATTTCAAATCCCACCTGCCATCAATAACAGGTTTTCACACAAGATATATGACATCCAGGAAGGTAACGTCCCGTTGGGCCTCCATGGTGAGGAGGCACAATCCTGTGATGATTACTCCCCAGCACGGCAGAATTTATTCAGGCGATAATGTCTCTCTGTTTCTTGACTGGATTGCCAATCTCGAGTGCGGTATAGATCTTCTGGACTCTCTTTACGAAGGAGCCTAGAAAATGACTCAGAGAGAAATGAAGGAACTCCTGGATAAATTCATCATTGGATACAACAAAGGCATTGTTCTGAATACGGTTTCGGGAAATGCCATGAAGATCATAAACGACAACATGAGCAATATCTCCGGAGCCCTGGAAGATGTGCTCAGCGCGTTTGAGGAAATCCGTTCCACTTCAGCCAACTCGGCATCCCATTCCAAAAACATCGACACTGCCATGGATAAGCTCCTGGAAAGGAACAAAGTGGTCAACTCCAAAATAAAATCGAGTATGACCATGCTGGGAGAAACCAGCGACTCGGGAAAAAACATACAGAAAAAAATCATAGAACTCAATGAAAGATCCAACCATATTCACGAGATGTCCCATCAGATTCAGAATGTGGCGGACACGACAAATATCCTTGCCATCAATGCCTCAATCGAAGCGGCCAGAGCCGGTGAAGCGGGAAAAGGCTTCCGGATCATTGCGGGAGAAGTCAGGAATCTGGCTTCCCAGACCCATGAGTTTGCCGATCAGATCACAAGCAGTATTGAGATGTTCTTTAAGATTCTGGAGGGGGTCAATCATCAGATGAGGACATTCATGTCCAATATGGATGCCTTTGTGAAAGACCTGAACAAGGTGGAAGAGACCTTCGAGGAGAATTCAGTGGCAGCGGATCAATCGGTGCAGATTGTCTCGGAAATACTTCATTCCATACAGGAACAGAGTACGGCCCTGAATTTCGGAATGGAATCCCTGGTGGAAGTGACTAACCTGGTTAAAGACAGCGAATCTGTTACAGAAGGCCTGAGCAGGAGCCATGGAGCCCTGGACCGGCTGCTGTCATCCAAATCCAAAGCATAATGACAGCCCTGTTGCATTTATAGCAACAGGGTATTTTTTTTATTTCACCAGAGCGCATATTGCAATCTCACCCCAAGAGATTATACTGTAGGTTCATAAATACGAAACCTTTACGAAAGCATAATTATCCGGAGGAAACAGATGGGAAAAAAATGGCGTAGTTCCGAAACGAAAGAAGGAAGAAGAATGGCAGGAGCCAGGAGCCTCTGGCGGGCCAATGGCATGACCGAAGAACAGATGGACAAACCGGTCATTGCTGTGGTCAATTCATTCACCCAGTTCGTACCGGGACACGTTCATCTGCACGAAACCGGTCAGCAGGTAAAAAAATATATTGAAGAGCTGGGCTGCTTTGCCGCCGAGTTCAACACCATTGCCATAGACGACGGCATCGCTATGGGTCACGACGGAATGCTCTACTCCCTTCCCTCCCGGGAAATTATTGCAGACAGCGTGGAGTACATGTGCAATGCCCATAAAGCCGATGCCATGATCTGTATCAGCAACTGTGACAAAATCACCCCGGGGATGCTCATTGCGGCCATGCGGCTGAACATCCCGGCCATTTTTGTATCCGGAGGTCCCATGGAAGCCGGACGCGTGGGCAATAAAGGATACGACCTTGTAGACGCCATGGTGCTGGGTGCTGATCAGTCCGTGTCTGACGAAGAGGTGCAGCAGGTAGAACGAAGCGCCTGTCCCACCTGCGGTTCCTGCTCGGGTATGTTCACAGCCAACTCCATGAACTGTCTGGTAGAGGCTCTTGGCCTGGGTCTGCCCGGAAACGGAACACTCCTGGCCACCCATAAAAACAGACTGGATCTGTTTAAAAAAGCCTCGGAGATCCTTGTGAAAAACACCTATAAATATTATCTGGAAGGAGATGATTCTGTCCTTCCCCGCTCTATTGCCGCTATGGACTCCTTTAAAAATGCCATGACCCTGGATATAGCCATGGGAGGATCCACCAATACGGTTCTTCATATTCTGGCTATTGCACAGGCCGCCGGCGTGGATTTCACCATGCAGCATATCAATGACCTTTCCAGAAAGGTCCCCTGTCTCTGCAAGGTTTCTCCCAACTCTGCCAAATACCACATCGAAGATGTTCACAGAGCCGGGGGAATTATGGGAATTCTCAACGAACTGAACAGAGGAGGTCTTCTGAAAACGGAAGTCAGCCGGGTGGATGCGGCAAACCTGAAGGAAGTTCTCGCACAAAATGATATTGTAGACAGTTCGGTTTCGGAAGAGGTCAAAACCTTTTTCCGTTCTGCTCCCGGAGGCAAACGCCTTTTGACCATGGGAGGCCAGGACAGCTACTACAAAGAGCTGGACACAGACAGAAAAGAGGGCTGTATCCGGGATATGGAAAACTGCTATACCAAAGACGGCGGTCTGGCCGTGTTGACAGGGAATATTGCCAGAAACGGCTGTATTGTCAAAACGGCCGGAGTGGATGAATCAATTCTTCACTTTACCGGGCCTGCCAGAGTCTTCTACTCCCAGGATGCCGCATGCGACGCCATTCTGGGCAGCGAAATCCAAGCGGGTGACGTGGTTATTATCAGGTACGAAGGGCCCAAAGGCGGACCGGGAATGCAGGAGATGCTCTATCCCACATCCTATCTGAAATCCATGCATCTGGGAAAAGAGTGCGCTTTGATTACGGACGGCCGGTTTTCCGGGGGGACCTCCGGTCTTTCCATTGGCCATGTCTCTCCCGAAGCCGCATCGGGGGGAGAAATTGCCCTGATCAGGGACGGGGACATGATCGACATCAATATTCCTGAAAGATCCATCAATGTGATGATCAGCGATGAAGAGATGGAAAAACGCAGAAAAGAGGAAGACGCCAAAGGAAAGGATGCCTATAAGCCGGTTGGCAGAAACCGAGTGGTATCACAGGCCCTTAAGGCTTATGCGCTTCTGGCATCTTCTGCCGACAAGGGAGCCATGAGAGTCCTCCCCGACGAGGAATAAAAATGGAGAAGAGATACGGCTTCGTGGGTATAACTCTGGAAAAGAAACAGGATTATGCTCTGGAAGTTCAGAAAGTTCTGTCTGAATACAGCGAAATCATACTGGGACGGATGGGACTCCCCCATCTGGAGGATGATCAGATTTCCGTGATAACCCTGATTGTCCAGTCCACAACAGACCAGTTGGGAGGACTCACAGGGAAGCTGGGAAAAATCCCGGGAGTCTCTGTAAAATCAGGCCTGACCAAAAGAGCGGGAAAGTAGAACCCCGTAAAAAAAACCGGCACAAGGTTGAACCTTTGCCGGTTTTTTTTAATCTGCCTGTAGATCAGTGATTTCCGCAGCCGCATCCTTCTGATGCTTTTTTACCACTGCCTCCGCAGCATTCATGATCATCATCGTGTCCGGCGCCGCCGCAGCATTCGTGATCGTCCCCGTGACCGCCGCAGCAGTCCTGATCATCATGAGAATGACCACCGCATCCACAGCCTTTTTTGGTAAGCCTGTCAATTTCATCCTGGGTGGCAGGACGGGAATACAGGACTTTTCCAGTAAACTGCAGAGCCATTCCCGCCAGAGGGTGATTCGCATCCAGCACAACCTTCTCTCCCTCTATGGATTTGACTGTCATAAGCTTGGGACCTTCGTGGGTATGGGCTTCAATGATCATTCCCTCTTCCAGTTCATCCGCCTTTCCGTGAAAATCTTCGGAGGAGACTTCCATGGTGTTTTCCTCATCCCTCAGCCCGTACATATCTTCCGGCTGAAGCAGAAGATCAAACTCTTCCCCTTCGGTTCTGCCTTCCAGAGCTTTTTCAATGCCCGGAATCATCATACCGAGTCCTTCTATATAGTTGATGGGCCCGCTGTGCTGTGAGCTGTCAACCAGAGACCCATCCTGCCTTTTCAATGTGAATTCAGCAGAAATGCTGTTCTGTGTTTTATCCATTTAAACCTCTATAATACGTATTGAAGATTAATTCTATCAATTATACTGAACTTGGCCAGCCCCCCGGCATAAGGATTTTCTAAAAAAGTGGCCCACAGGGATGTAAAACATTGCATCGGAAGGAGAAATTCTCTATGATCTGATGCATATCAAAATCTTTTGAGAGTGAAGGAATCGATGACCCTAGGAGATCAATCCGGTTTTACCGGCAACGAGAGACAGCTTAAAGTCCTGATAAAAGCACTGGAAGAGGAGAATATCCTCATCTGGAATAAATTCAACAAACAGAACGGGCCCCGTTTTAAAGCCAATCTGAAGGGAGTGAATCTTTCGCACCTGAATTTGAAAGAGATCAATCTGACCGGGGCGAACCTGACCGGAGCGGACTTGAGTCATGCCGACCTGAGGTATGCGGTTCTGGAGAATGCCTGTCTTTCGGAAGCGGATCTCAGCGAGGCCAATCTGCAGAGTGCCAATATGAACGGGTCGGATCTGACAAAAGCAAAACTGAATCACACCAATCTGACAAAAGCCAGGATGGGACGGTGTAACCTGGAGGATGCGGATCTTCAGGGAGCGGATATGACACAGGTATCCCTGACGGGAGCCAAAGTCAAAGTGGAAACCATAAGCAAAACCGTACTGAACAAGACAAAACTCCCCGGAAAGATAAAAGTCAAATCCAAAGACAATCCGGAAGCGGCTCCTCCCTGGCTGATAGCCAAGCAGGAAGAGGAGATGCGCCGTCAGGAAAGGCTGAGACGGGAAGAGTTTGAAAAGCAGGAAGAAGAGAAACGAAGGCTCAGACGGCTTGGAATAAAAACACCTCCCCAGGAATGGGAAGAAGACGAAGAGTAACAGGAAGGTCCCTTTGCTGAGAATTGCCCATATTACCGATACCCATATAGCCCGGGAGGGAGAACTCATAAAAGGACTGGACAGCAGAAAGAAGTTTCAGGAAACACTTTGGCAGTTCCAGCCGGATCATATAGATCTGATCATCCTGACAGGGGATCTTGCCTATCCGGAGGGAGATAGAGACATCTACGAATGGATAAGGGGGGAACTGGAAAGAACCGGCATTCACTACATGATAACTCCGGGAAACCATGATGATCCCTCTCTCATGCAGGAGGTTTTCAACCTGAAGGATATGCCTCCCAAGGTGATCCTCACCGGTGCTGTCGCCATGAAAGGGGAGTCTCTTCTTTTTCTTGACTCTGCTTCCGAAAGGCTTGATATCAAACAGAAGCTCTGGTTAAGCCGGGAACTGACGGTTCAGGGAGAGAAATGCGTCCTTTTCATGCATCACCCTCCCTGCCTGTGCGGTGTCCCCTTTATGGATAAGAACTACCCCTATAAAACCGCTGAACTCTTTAGAAAAACCATAAAGGACTCCGGAAGGGATCTGACAGTTTTCTGCGGCCATTACCATGTGGAGAAAACCCTCCGGACAGAAGATCCTGAAATGATTGTCCATATAACCCCTCCCACGCTGGGATCTCTGGATCCTGCAGCACCCGAATACAGAATTATTGACACCAGAACCGGATGGCGTCTTATTGAAATGGAAAAACAGGAAATTCTCAAGACAGTGTGTTTTTATCTTGAAGATTCCTGATTTCCCTGAAAAAGTCCCGGGTATCATCTAAAATTCAATTCACGGAAAGATCCGGAACCATCGGGTCGATCCTTATGACTCACAAGGGGCCGAAAATGAAAAATTTTTTACTCACGGCAGTGATACTCCTCCTGCTTCTACCCTCCTCTGCATTTGCTGAAAAACCTTCGGATATGGAGGTTCAGGATACCACGATAGCTGTTCTGACTCTTTTTGGATTTGTGTTCATGTCTTCCATGTTTGGCACGGTGCCTACTGGTGTTGATGTGGATATGGATATGCAGACAGGAGTCTCCAAAGTGGAGTTTATGGAATTCGGTGTTGATGATTTTGTTCAATCCATGACAGCCTTGATGGGGGAAACCCCGCAGGAAGAGCAGCCGGTTTTTACCTTTACAATCATTGACGGAATTATTGATGTCAATGAAAAAGGCGATTTGAAAATGGATATCTCTCTCAAAGGGGGAAATATCAAATCTCTCCGCCTGGAAACAGCTGGGGAAAGTCTGGTTTCCCTGGAAGCCAACGGCTCCAGTTACAACCACCTGGAAGGTATGTTTCAGGACATGGAATAATCAGAAGGAGCTTTTTAGTCCCCCCAGGACCGGGAGTTTCTCAGCTTCTTCTTTTCTCCGGCTTTCTTCTTCTCTTTTAATCTTTTTTCTACTGATGATCTGCTGGGTTTGGTTTTTTTTCTCTTTCGGGGACGCACAAGACTCTGTCTTATCAGGGAGTATAGAAGCTGAACCGCATCATTGCGGTTTTTCAATTGCGACCGGGATCCCTGAACCTGAAGAAAAAGTTCATCCCGGATGTTGATTCTGGACTTCAATTTTTGACGGACCAGTTTTTTTTCTTCTTCGTTGAGACAGGTTAAATCGTCAATTTTCAGAGTTAAAAGAACTTTTGTATTAACTTTATTGACATTCTGCCCTCCCGGCCCGCCCGACCGGGAATACTGGGTTGCGGAAAAAAGCTTCAATCTGTTCCAGGAGAGTCTGTGTGATCATAGCTCTTAAAGAGTAAACAAAAATTCAAAAGAAAGAAAGGACTGCCTTTTCCATGATCAGCAAAAAACAGTCCTCCCCTGAATACAAAAAAATTATCGTTACATCCGACCCATCGGGGTAAGCATAGAATTGAATCGTGCAAAACCAATTTTTAAAACACTGTTTCAATTACAATGATATTCTTCTATACTATTGCCTGCCTGTCAACAGAAATTTTCAGGTATTTTCCAATATCCCCTCCTGAGGGTATAATTGAGCAAAATAATGAGGACTGTAATTATGAAAAACCCTGATCCTGTTTTATCAGTACAGAAAACGATGACCCTCCTGGAAACGCTTTCCATGCAGGAGGAAGTGGGAGTAACAGAACTGGCTGAAGCTGTAGGCGGAAATAAAAGTACCGTATACCGTTTTTTAAATACCCTGATGGGTCTGGGCTATGTCCGTCAGAATTCAAAAAATGAAAAGTATTCCCTTACTTTGAAGCTTTTTCAGATCGGTGTTCAGGCGCTGAACCGCCTTGATCTTCATAAGGCGGCTCTCCCTGTAATGGAGGAACTGGCCGAAATATCTCAGGAGACAATCCATCTGGCATCAATGGAAGATAATAGAATCTTTTATCTGGATAAAATTGAATCCCCCCTCTCTCTCAGGGTTGCCATGGCATCTGCACAGGGACGGTTTGCCCGGCCATACTGTACCGGAGTGGGAAAAACCATCCTGTCCTGGCTGGAAAGCGAAAAAAAAGAAGCCATGCTCAGGGAAATCACCTGGGAATCCAGAACTGAAAGCACCATTACCAACAGAAACGATCTTGAAAAGAACCTTGACGAGATCCGCAAAAACGGATTCGGTTTTGACATGGAGGAGAATGAACAGGGAGTACGCTGTGTAGCCGCTCCTATTTTCAACAGACAGGGAGATATCTGCGGCGCCATAAGTATTTCCGGCCCTTCAGTCCGTATGAGCGACCAGAGACTCCAGGAGCTTTCTGCCGCCACAGTAAAAGCCGGCAAGGAGATCTCCTCGGTATTAGGTGCCACAATACAGCACTGAATCCTCCGGGACAGGGGAATTCAATGCTGATCCTGGAATTTTCTTCTTATGAATCAACCATTCTTAAACCGGTCATCCCAGTCTTTTTCTTTGTCATAGACCCGTGATTCCATATTCTGTACCCGGTCTTTCAGATCCTGATATTCTCTTTTGATATGATCGAATCCCGAACGGTCCTTTTCCCGGTGATCACAGGATCTTCTGTTTGCATACCCTTCAGGCTCCATTGGAAGAACAAGAGCCGCCAGAAAATAGAGAACACCCACCGGAAAAAATCCTGTAAAGATAAATGCCAGGATGGCAAAAAGCCTTATATATTCCACCGGCAGATCTTTCCAGTCGGCGATTCCCTGACATACCCCGAATATTTTACCGTTTCGGGACCGGTACAATCGTCTTCGTGCATAAGTCATCATTACTTTCTCCTGTCCAGTTCCAAAAGGATAGTTTCCAGATTTTCCACCCTTCTGCGTAAATCCCTGATATCCGTCTCCATCCTGAGTACAGCTTCATTATCATAATCCCGGGACCGCTTCCGGACCTCTTCCCTATCCGCATAGATGATCTTGACGATTTTGGTGACTGTACCGCTAATCACCGGGATTCCCACTACTATGGCTATAATGTATACAGGCAACATGACGGGGTTCATAACTTACGACTCTTTTCCTTTCTTCATGGACTGTTTCAGAGCTTCCAGCTCTTCATCAATCTCGGATTCCGATTCCAGCTTATCAAATTCATGTTCGATTCCGCTACCGGGAACCGGGCCTATACCGGAAAGTTCCGCTTCCGCTTCCATACGTTCCACTTTCCGTTCCAGTTCACTGAATCTCATAAAGGCATCGGTTCCGTTAGCCTGACGCATGGCCTGCCTGGCCTGTTTGGTCTCCTGGGCATGCCTGCTTCTCTGAATCAAAAGCTTATGTTTCTGGCGGACCTCTTCCAGTTTTTCCTCCAGTTGAAGGATATTGGCTTTGCACTCTTCTATCAGCTTCTCAAAGTGCTCCAGATCCTTTTCCAGAATATCAATCTGATTCTGACAGTTTTTCTTTTCCAGCAGGGCTTCCCTTGCCAGATCCTCCCGGCCCTTTTCCAGAGCCAGCCGGGCCCGTCCTTCCCATCTTTCCAGTTTCTCCTGGTGATACTCTTTTTCTCTGGCCACTTCCGCCCTGGATGCCATCTTGCCGGCACAGGATGATTTCAGCTCAACCAGGGTATCCTCCATCTCCTGTATCATCAGACGGATCATTTTTTCAGGATCTTCCACCTTATCCAGAAGATCGTTTATGTTAGAGTTGATAATATCTCTAAATCTTGAAAATACGCTCATTTCTTCCTCCCTGCCAGCGAGGAAACATCTCCCAAAGGAAAGTTTTCACTGCTGCATTCATACAAAGGGTTATCTGAAGCAACGCTTCACCCTTTTTCCTCAGCTTATCCGCTGCACTGTAATAATAGTTAAACAAGTAACGTGCCAAAAAGTGTTTCTCCCTTTTAAAACACATTCCGGACAGGAATATTAAATAAGAAATGGCAAAGTTCGCCAATTATCAGTATAATAAACCTATGAGCAATAATCGTCAGCTTCCGGGAGAAGCCCTGGGAGAATCGGAAGTTTTTCTGGATTTTCAGCAAAGACTGAGTCTTGCGGCAAAAGTGGACCGTCCGGTTCTCCTGGTGGGAGAACGGGGAACGGGAAAAGAGCTGGCTGCAGCCAGGCTCCACTACCTTTCCAGCCGATGGAAGGATCCCTATATTCCCGTCAACTGCGCCGCCCTTCCTCCGTCCCTGCTGGAGTCCGAACTGTTCGGTCATGAACCAGGAGCTTTTACAGGTGCGTCAAAACTGAGAAAAGGCCGCTTTGAAGAGGCCCACGGAGGAACCCTGTTTCTTGACGAAATTGGTCTTGTCCCCATGGAAGTGCAGGAGAAAATACTCAGAACCGTGGAATACGGCTGCTTCAGCCGGGTGGGAAGTTCTACAGAACAGGAAGTGGACGTCAGAATCATCGGGGCCACCAATGCGGATTTGCCCGAGCTGTGCCGTCAGGGGAAATTCAAAGAGGACCTTCTGGACAGGCTCTCATTCGAAGTCCTCTACCTTCCCCCTTTGAGATTCAGAAAAAGCGATATCCATGTTCTGGCCCGTCATTTTGCCCTGAGAATGAGCAGGGAACTGGGTCAGCTGGAGATTCCCGTTTTTTCTGAAGCTGTAAGCAGACAACTGGAGGAGTATCACTGGCCCGGAAATGTGAGAGAGTTAAAAAATGTGGTTGAGAGAGCAGTCTATCGAGCGGAGAAAGCTTTGGTTGAATCCATAGAGCTCAGCCCTTTTTCCAATCCCTTCGGCACAGAAGAGAGCAGTAAAACAGACAGGGTAAAGGCCAAAGGCACCGAAGAACGGGAAATCCCTTTAAAGGAATTCCGGGAGTATATTATGCAGACCGAGATCGGATTTATTCAAAGGGCTCTGGAAGAGTCCAGATTCAGCCAGAAAAAAGCGGCAGAAGCCTTGGGTCTGACTTATGATCAGTTCAGGGGACTGTACAAAAAATACCAGGACCAGCTGAATCAGCAGCCGTAAATGATGTAACTGTTACAGTGTCACTTTTCATTGCTTTATCAGGAAACCCGTGGAATAATTGTATCTGATTTTAAATTATATTGAAAAACAGGGTTCTCTATTAATGTATTCCAAAAAACAGATATCTCTTCTTGTGCTGATTTATGCCGTTGTTTTTACAGCAGCCCTTCTGGGATTTATCCATTATGAAACAAAAAAGAGAGCTAACGATTTTTCCGATTTGAAATCGGCCTATGAGCTTATTGTCAATCTCACCGGTGATGCCATTTCATCCGGATACTGCCAGTGGGACAAGATGTACCAGGCCACCACAACCCCCGGGAACAATGACTTTCTGAAAGAAACTCTCAAAGAGATACAAAGAACATCCGCCTATATAAAGGCGGCGTATCTGATACGTCACCAACCTGTTTTTTCCGAAGCCTGTTTCAGCCCCTACTCCCAGGGAGAAAGCACTTACATAGATTTTAAAATCTTTGACGACCATGGGCTGAAACTGAATTATACCCAGTTTCTCAGGATAGAACTGAACGACAGCGCCATACTGGCGGACCTGGAGAGAAACCCCTCTTTACTTTTGAGCCCAACAAATATCCCTACGGGGATTTTTTCGGAAAAAGCGTGTTCTGCCTGACTCCCTGCCTGCAGTTTTACCAGATCCTCCTGTCCCTTCTGACAGGAGTTTTTTTCGCCTTTGTTTTTGAAAGAGGAGTCTACAGCAGGATTACCTATTTTTATGAATCCAGAGGGCTGGAAAAGATTATTTCCATATTTGAACATGCCGAGCGGTATTCGGCTCACCACTCAAAAAATGTGGCAACCATCGCCTATTATATTGGAAGCAGAGCCGGTTTGAAGAGAAAGGAACTCAAGGATTTGAGAATCGCCGCTCTGCTTCACGATATAGGTAAGATTTCCATTCCCAAATCCATACTGAACAAACCGGGCAAACTGAATGATGAGGAATTCGAAATTGTAAAGAAGCATCCCATCTATTCGGCAGAAATCATTGAAAACTTTGAAGAACTCTCCCACCTTTCCTACTATATCCGCCATCACCATGAAAAAAATGACGGCTCCGGATACCCTGCCGGGCTGAAGGGTAACGAGATTCCCCTTTTTTGTAAAATCATTGCCGTGGCAGATATTTTTGAAGCCCTTATAGGGGTGAGACCCTACAGAGACCCGATTCCCCCTCGGGAGGCTATCCATCTTATGAAAACACAGATGAGTGTGGATCCCTTTATTCTGAAGATTCTCTCTCTGGAGCTGACCAGGATCATGCCCGAACTCAAACTGGACGCTCCTCTGGCAGATCAGCCGCTCATATCCCTTGAGGATATCTCTTTTCAGACAAAAAGCCTGTAATCCTTCTCACGGGTATTTTAGGGAACCTGCTCCCGGAGTCCGAACCAGAGATCAGGATTCAATTGCCGAAAGCATGGATGCCGCATTATAGGAGCTTCTCACAAAAGGCGCGCATGCGGCCCCCTTGAATCCCATGGCCAGAGCCTCTTCCTTATACCGTTTGAACTCATCGGGATGAACGTATTCTTTTACAGGGAGATGCTCTTTTGACGGAGCCAGGTACTGTCCGATAGTCAGAAAATCCACACCGGAGGATCTTAGGTCTTTCATAACCTGAAGAACCTGCCCTCTGGTCTCCCCCAACCCCAGCATCATACCGGATTTTGTCCTGATAGACGGGTCCATCTCTTTCACCCTGGCCAGCAGCTCAAGAGAACGGCTGTAAATAGCCTGAGGTCTTACCTGATCATAAAGATCCGGTACGGTCTCAACATTGTGATTAATAATTTCCGGTTTAGCATCGACCACAGTCTGCAGGCAATCCCTGTCTCCCAGAAAATCCGGGATCAGGACTTCCACCTGCACCGGGGGATTCAAACCATGAATCTCCCGGACAACTTCTGCAAAAATGCCGGCCCCCCCGTCTTTCAGATCATCCCGGGTAACCGAGGTGATCACGGCAAATTTCAATCCCAGTTCATGTACGGCACGGGCCACCTTGGCAGGTTCCTCCCGGTCCGGATAACCAGGCTCTCCGCCTGCGACATTGCAAAACCGGCAGTTTCTGGTACAAACACTGCCCAAAATCATAAAAGTGGCGGTTTTTTTACTGTAACACTCCATCCTGTTGGGGCAGTTAGCCTCTTTGCAGACCGTATGGAGGGATCTGTCTTTGAGAAGGTCTTCCACAAAATGGAGATTATCCCCCTTCCGGACAGGAATTTTCAGCCAGTCCGGTTTTCTGAGATACGATTTATCTGCCACTTGCAACCTCCACTTCATCATATCCGTACACCTTTGCATAGGCGGCTGCCACCAGTTTATTCATGTCTTCCATGAGCCATTTTCTGCCTGTCAGTTTTTCCAGGGATGTGACTCCCCTGTCCTGAATTCCGCAGGGAACAATCCAGTTGAAATGGCTTAAGTCTGTATTGATATTGAAAGCAAAACCATGCATGGTGATTTCCCTCTCTATAGCCAGGCCGATGGCTGTGATTTTTTCATTACCCACCCAGACACCCCGGTGTTTATCATGCCTTTCCGCATGGATCTGAAACTCCTTTTCCAGGACCCTCACAAACACCTCTTCCAGATTGTGAACAAACTGCTTAACCCTTCTGGAAAACTGGGAAAGATCGACAATGAGATACCCCACCATCTGCCCGGGGCCATGATAGGTCACTTCCCCGCCCCGGTTGGTTCTGACAACCTGCACCCCCTGAGAGGAGGCGTCTATCAGGATATTATGAGCCTGGTCTCTCCTTCCTGTAGTCAGCACCGGAGGGTGTTCAAGAAGGATAAGAGTGTCGTTTATCTCATGAGCCCTCCTTTTTTCAACGAGATCATACTGCCATTGCAGGGCTTCATCGTAGGGAACCATTCCCGGTTGGATCACGGTTAATTTCATACTGTAATACTACTGCATCACTCCTGCATGGGGAAGCCCCGGAGGATGTGCAGATATTCACAAAAAATCATAGAAAAACACAATGAAAGGGATTTGCGAAGGGGTATAATTCAGATTATGAAACTGAAAATCATCGCCTGTGAAGTATTAATCAGGGAGATCAGCTGGTGCGTCTCCCGGACACCTCATATGATTGACATGGTATTTACTCCCAAAGGAGCCCACGAATCGGGAGAGCTTCTGCGGGAAACCATCGAGAAAGAGATAAAAAAAACCGAAGAATCGGGAACGGACTATGACGCCATTCTGCTGGGATACGGATTATGCGGAAACGGCACCACCGGACTCTCATCGTCCCTGTATCCCCTGATTATTCCCAGGGCACATGACTGCTGTACCCTGTATCTGGGTTCGCGGCATCGGTTCAGGGAACTCTTTGAAGACAATCCCAGCAGACCCTACTCAGCAGCGGGTTATGCGGAAAGAGGAGATACCTACCTTCACGAATCCACTGTAGGAGCCGCGCTGGGGCTGAATAAGACCTATGAGGATTATGTCGAACTTTACGGAGAGGAGAATGCCCGTTTTATTATGGAAACCATCGAAAGCGCCGATGAAAATTCCTGCCGGGAACTCTACTACATAGATATTCCCGAAACGGCCCATCCCGAACTGCGGGAGAGCTGCATCAAACAGGCCGAGAAGGAAGAGTATCAGGTGAAAGTCCATCAGGGAGATATCGGTCTGATCCGGCGGCTCCTGGAAGGAGATTGGGATTCTGAGGATTTTCTGACAGTTCCTCCCGGCAGAACAATCACCCCACTTTACGACTGGGAAAAAATTATAGAATCTTCATAATATTTGGATTTTTTCTCTGGGCGGGATACAATAGAGGATAACCTTATAAATCCCCAAAAAGGCGGACTGCTCCTGACTGTTATAAACAAGATCACCTGTAAACCGGTCTTATCTCTTGCGGTATTTTTTCTGATTTCCCTTATACCTGTTTCAGGAGAAACAATACCGGCAGAACAGAAATATATAATACGCGAAAGGTCTTACATAATAAGCGGCCTCACCGCATCCTCAAGCCTGGAAAAGGAACTGAACCTGCCGGACTCCCCGGAATTCACGAGCACCGGGGAAATGGAGCAATTTGTATCTGATCTGGAGCAGGAGCTTCATAACCTGAGGCTTTTTTCAGATATTAAAACAGAATTGATCCCCCTGTCTTCAGATGAAACGGTAAAACTTTTCCGTCTTGAGATACATCTGAAAGATGCCTGGACATTTATCCCCCTGTTTTATCCGAAATACGATACAAACACCGGATATACCATGGAATCGAAGATTCTCTATTCCAACTTTTTCGGCACGCTTATGAATTTCGAGATGGACAGTTATGTGGAGATTCCCCCTCCCGAAGTCAGAGAGCTGGAAGGAATACGGACCGGACAGTGGGAGATGGAAACATCCCTGGGCAATATACACTGGGGAGCCAGAACCTACAGTTTCGAATGGCTCCAGAAATACGATCGGGTGACCAAAAACAATTCCGGTACGATTGTAGAGGATTTTACCTTCTACGAAACGCAGATCCTGACGGAAACAGCCTTCTCTCTTCCCGAAGACTTCACCTACAAAATCGCCCCTGTTTATACCATGCGTTACTCCTATGAAAAACTGCTCCCTGAAAGTTCTCTGGACAGGGAACCTTTTGCCCTGGGCATCAACCAGAATCTGCTTCTGGACAGAATGGACTGGGCAGGAAATTTCAGACAGGGGTATACGGTGGATCTGGGTCTTGAAAGCCGATACAGTTTCAGCGCCGCTGAGGGTTTAAAACTGATCGCATCTGTTGATGCCCGATGGTTCCGGACCTGCCGGGAAAGGTATGGATTGTCCCTCCGGGGATTCGGTTTGACCAGCTATCAGGATGAACAGGCAGATCTGGGTTTTTATATGCGGGGGGTTCCTGATGAAAACCTGTATGGTCATTCCGGTCTCTTTTTCAACAGCGGAATATCCGTAAAAAGTCTGGACTGGGAAAAAGTGGTGGAACTTCAGATGGAGCCTTTTCTGGATGGGGGTATCACATTCCGGGAAGCTGAACCTTTCTCTGCGGGCCAGGATCTCCGTCTGGCGTCAGGATTCAGTTTTCTCTTCTTTTTTGACAGATTTACCAGTGTACAGATAAGAACCACCTTCGGCTGGGATCTTCTCTCACCGGGGCCGGATCAGGACCGGTTTGAATTTCTGTTATCTACCAGTTTGTTCTATTGATGCCTGTAATGCTCCGGTCTGCCTGAAAGGACCAGTTCGGTGGAATACACCTTTCCCTGGCGGATGTACTCCACAATTATGGTATCTCCGGGTCTGGAACTCTCCAGAACAAAAAAATAGTCCAGAACATTTTTTATGGGATTTCCGTTGAGGCTCACAATAACATCCCCTCCCACAAGGACACTGTTCAGACCGAGCCCCACACCTCTGCGCTCCGTCCCTCCCTTCAGACCGGCCTTCTCCGCATTGCCTCCCTTGATAACCGTGGTAATCATAACCCCGTAATCAAGGAAGGGAATTTCCAGCTGGGATGCCAGGTTGGGAGTAATCGAGAGAGCCTCTATATCAATCCAGCCCCGCTGGACGCGGCCGTTGGCTATAAGCTCCGGAGCAACCCTGAGTGCTGTTTCTACAGGAATGGCAAATCCGATTCCCACGCTGCCTGCCCCCTCCTTGGACATGATCATGGTATTGATCCCCACCAGCTCTCCCCGGGAATTCAAAAGGGCACCTCCCGAATTCCCCGGATTGATCGCCGCATCGGTCTGGATCATGCTTTTCAGCAAAAAACCGTCTTCTGTTTGTATAGGTCTGTTCAGACCGGAAACAATCCCTATGGTCAATGTTCCTTCCAGTCCGAAGGGATTTCCCAGTGCCAGAACAATCTGCCCTACCTGCAGATCACCGGCTCTTCCGGGTTTGATAACAGAAAGCTCCCTCCCCTTGGGATCCAGCTTCAGCACTGACAGATCATTTTCCGGGTCGCTGCCGATTTTTACGGCTTGATAATTGGTTCCGTCATAGAGGGTCACCACCACAAGGTCTGCATTGTCCACAACGTGCCTGTTGGTGAGAATATATCCCTCTTTGGAAATAATAACTCCCGAACCGCTGCCTTCCATTGAGTAGGAACCCAGATACCGGGAGCCGTAAAGGCTGACAGAAGTAATATTGACAATGGCCCGGATATTGTTTTTATAGACCTCCATGTTGGTCAATTCATAGGGAGTTAACCCCTCTTTGCGGATTTCCGGAAGAGGCGGATCCTTGTAGTTTTCTCCCAGTTCCGGATCTGCCCAGAGAGATTCGGTTTTTTCAAGGGTATTTGCAGAGTTACTGACACAGGAGGTGATTATTAAAATAGTCAGAAAAATCATAGATTGTATAAAACGGCTGATACTCTTCGCTTCCATGAGGAACCTCCTGTGTTTTTTAGCAGGACAAGTCAAATTCTAATTCGAAAAGAAGGCATTTCTCAAGAAAATCACCGTAAATACATATTATTTCTAAAATAACAAAAAAACCCTCTCCTCTTTCCGCTTCTTCAGCATAAAGATGAAAGGGTTATCCCGGTTATAATAAACGTTATGTTCAGCTGAACAGATCTATCAACTCGTTTTTCTCGAATTCGTAGGATGTATTACAGTTAAAACAGGTTGTAACCAGAGGATAGGTGCCTTTTTCCAGAATTTCTTTCTTTTCCTGGCCGGAAAGATTTTCCAGAAATCTCTGAAACCGTTCTCTATTGCAGTTGCAAAGGAATTCCACTCTGGCATCCGACAGGATCCTGGGTTGAAAATCTCCAAATGCCTCCTGAAGAAAAGCGGCAATATCCGTATTGCTGTTTACCGTACCTCCCAGGGAAGGAAGAGAAACAGCCGCTTTTTCAATCATATCAAGAACATCGCTGTCACTGCCGGGCATAGCCTGAAGAAAAAGACCTGCCGCACCGGCAACCTCCCCTTTCCTGTCCAGATGAACACTCAGATTGAATACGGTGGGAATCTGCTCCGATTCGAGATAGTAACTGGCCAGTTCTTCTCCCAGACGGCCTGTCTTCAGCATTACCTGGCTGGTAAAAGGCTTACCGCTTTTTACAGTGTATCTTGTCACAGAAAGGAATCCCGGACCAAAGAGACCGGAAGTATCCAGAGATTCGGGTTCTGATTCCAGAGGAATGGGATTCTGAATGAGATACCCTCGGACAGTACCATGGGAATCCCCTTCGACCGAGAGTCCCTGAACCGGGCCGCCGCACTCGATCTTCAACTGGACAACCCCTTCCTCCTTCAGTCCGGCAGCCATGAGGGCAGTACCCAGGTATGCCTGACCCAGAATAATCGTTTCTAATACTCCCAGCTCATGGTTCAGTTTCATTTCCCGGATCATGCGGGTTCCGTGAATCAGAACACCCCGGACATCGCCGCCAGCCAGAAAAAAGTGGTACCGCCTGTCTTTCGCATGGGCTTCCAATACTGATTTTTTATCTTCCCCGGGAAATTCTTTTTTTATCATAATCTTCCTCTTTACAGGTACTCTTCCAGTTCAAGGATAGTACCAATCACAGGATACGGACCCATGCGTTTCTCTGCTCCTACAAGAATTCCATGGCCCCCCATTTTATGAAATGTATCCAGGTTAATCTCTTTATCATCGATAAAAAGAGTTTCCTCCGCCAGGATACCCATTTTATCCAGAACCAGTTTGTAGGCTGATTCGTAAGGCTTCCCCTGAAAACCCAAATGCTCCAGAGCAAAAAAGTGGGGAAAAAGATCCTCGATTCCCAGAGTAGCCAGAACCCTTCTGGCATGAAACTCCGGTCCGTTAGTAAATACTACTAGATCCTGCGTCAAATGTTCCAGCATTTCTCTCAATTGATGGTTTTTTTCTATAAAATCTTCCAGATTTTCCGGATGGACTTCCTTCATATAGCGGTCTACATCCGTCATGTTGTGACATACCTGAAGCCAGCGGAGACTGGTTCCATACTCGGGCAGGTTCTCGGCACGCAGCACTCTGGACTCTTCGGGAGTTACACCCAGAAAATCCGAAATAAAGAGATCGATTCTGCGGCTCATTTCTATTTCCACACCGCATTCGGCATCGTAGAGCGTATTGTCCACATCGAAGAGAATGGTTTTTATACCCTGAATCTTATGCGCCATCGGCTTTCCTTATCATACTTTTGTGCCAGTCCAGAAAATATGTCTCTCCTTCGGGACTCTCCCCTTTCCAGTCGGCCAGGACTCTGAAAACAGGTTCGGTTCCGCTTCCTCTCATCCAGATATAACCGCAACAGTGTCCCTGTTCATCCAGAAACCGGATGGTAAGACCGCCTTTTTCTGCTCCGGAACGAAAGGCCGAACCGACCCCTTTGACAGATCCGGTCCCTTCCTGGTTCCACTCCTCCCAGGAAACGATACCGAACCTTTCTTTCAGCTCATCCCTTTTTTCTTCCCATTCCCGGGCAAAAACAGATTCGTAGCGGCTTTTTAGCAGGCCGTGATCTGGAGTCTGTATTTGCATGAGAGCCCTCGGTTCGTAGGCGCTGGTTGTCGTGTACGGGGGAAGCGATTCAATCACATGGGTCAGATCAAAATCTTCCCGATACCGCCCGGGCTGTCCGCTCCTGATGCACCAGATATGAAACAGTCCCGGTCTGGCCTCTTCTGTTCTTAGCGTAAGCAGCTTTAAAAGCGCTCCCAGGGTATTCAGAGGATCTCTGACAGCAGCGGGATAGGTGATATTTCCGCCGTTTGACCCCTCCCCCAGAATTCTGACCTGCCAGCCCTGCGCTCTTTTCTCCCTGGCCAGATTAACCACATTGGCTTCTCCCACCTCGGCACGGAAAACCTCTGCGTCAAAAAAAGAAGCGATCTCATCGATCCTTCCCGATGTGGGGCCATTAACAGCAACGGCGGTTTTACAGTCCAGCTGACCGCTCCAGTCCAGATATGCCAGCTCGGAGAGTACCGAGAGCGCAAAGACTTCCTGGGCTTCCAGAATTTGAGCACGCCCTGTCCGGCTGTTGAAGTAGACAAGATTGCCTCTGTCCCCATCGTTGTCCGGTACATACCCCAGCTGAAACGCCGGATCCTCCTGCTGTTTCTGTTCCAGGATTCTCCGGCAGAGATCCAGAGACTCGCCTTCCGGAACAATCCTGTGAGAGATCTCTCTGGGTTTACCGTTGACCAGAACCATCCGGACTCCGAGTTTTTCCAGATAATCCCGGTCTATACTTAAGGTTCTGGCGCTTCCGTTCAGTTCAGCCACCACACCGATGGGATAATTCACAAGGCCTTGTTTCAAACGCTCTTCCAGCGCCTTCTGCCTGACAGGCTCTTCAAAACCCGAGATAACACGGGAAGTAAAGGTTTCATAAACTCTCTGAGCTTCTGTTTTCCATCGGGGGATCTCTTTGAAAATGGTATGAATCCGATCTGATTCGGCCATGTCGCACAAGGCTGCGAGGGAGGCAATATTCTCCGGATCCGATAGATAGCTTTTAAAAGCATCAATCAGCTCTCCTGCCTGCTTTCCATCAAGAACACCACCCGTATTGAGGCCGAATTTTACACCATTATGGCCTATGGGATTATGGCTGGCGGAAATGTAGATAAAACCGTCGATCCCCTTACTCTGACCTGCATAAGCCATGATTTCCGGCGCCGCGGAAATAAACAGGTACCTGACTTCCGCGCCCCTTGCCGTCAGGAGGCGGAGCATAGGTTCCGCCATGGAAGGGCCTGTAAAACGGGCGTCCATTCCCACCAGGATGACCGGTTTGCCGATTCCCCGCCCATCCCTTAAAAATCGGAAGAAAACCTCTGCCATGACAGCACAAAGATACCTGTCGGCACTGGTTATGGTCTCAAGAGAACTCTCCTCGTCTCCATCGGATGCGAAAATTTTTCTCCACCCCGAAGCCGAAAGGATCATGGGCTCCAGAGCTTTCTGTATCTCCTCCGGGGAGGGGATACTGCTGCCGAAAAGTATTTCTGAGGGATCACCCGCGGCAAACCCCGTTCTCTCATCAATATACATTGCCATATCTTAAAAACTACTCTCCTTCATCCAGTAAATCTTCCCAGACAATTCCCTCTCCGGAAGGTATAAATCTCTTGACAACTTTTCCTGCCAGCAGGTCCAGATACCGGGGATGCAGGCCGGGCCGGAGGATTTTCTCTGTTCTCAGCACCGCAAGATCATCAGGTTTGAGAACCATGCCGGGGTGAAGCTCCCTGGTAACGTGGATGCTCCGGTTTGTGAGACCGTAATTCACCTTCTCGCTCTCTGCCAGAACCTTCGCCCCGTTCCCGAAAACAGCTTCAAGACGCTCTTTGTCAAACTTTTTTTCCAGGATTGCCTGAATTTTTCCGGGAGAACCTGCATCTGCCAGAAAGTCCGTAAAATCCCGCATTTTTCTGAAATCCTGCGGATCCAGCGCAATAGGATCATCAAGCCCCGAATCGCTGCGATCCAGGGTAAAGTGTTTTTCCAGGATGCGGGCTCCTTTGAAAAAAGCCGCACCGGGTACAAGCAGAGGATCCAGAGTATGGTCCGAAATGCCGACAGGGACTCCGAGTACCTCCGAAAGGCAGGAAATCAGATTCAGATTGTACTCTTCTTCCGGAGCCGGATAGGAAGTAACACAGTGCAGTATGGTAGTCATTTCTCTTCCCAGAATCTCCAGAGCCTCCTCAAGGTCTCCCATCAATGAGACACCCGACGAGAGCAGAACAGGCACATTCCATCGGGCAATGTCTTTGAGAAGAGGAATATGATTAACCTCGGGAGAGGCGATCTTCACTCTGGGGGGAACCAGTTTCCTTAAAAGGGCAGCGCTTTCCAGGCCGAAAGGTGTTGCCAGGAATTCCAGGCCTTCCGCTTCGGTCAGCAATTTTAAATCAGAGTAAAAAGAATCCTCTCTTTCCAGAGACTGAAAAACCTCGTAAAGGGGAGTCGCACCTCCGGGAAGCTGCACCAGGCCTGTTTCGGGATGAAGTATTTCTCTTGCCAGAATTATCTGGAATTTCACGCAATCCGCACCAGACGCCGCAGCATTTTTCACCAGCTTTTCCGCCCGTCCCAGATCTCCCTGATGAGCTGTTCCGATTTCGGCAATCAGTTCCATGGATGTTCTATTCATTTGGCTATGTTCTTCCTTCTCCGGGAAAGGTTTTATGATATTTCTTTTTTTCCAGATACATCAGGCTATCTGCCCTGGCGATAATGGACTCAACATTGTAAATCTGGTCCGGGAGGATTTCTAAAGCGCCCCAGCTGAAACTGACCCGATAGGAAAACTGACCGGCATCATTGATTCTCTTTTCCTGTTCCAGAACACGCTGATGGATCTGTTCTGCCTGGGAAAGGACACAGTCCGGAAGGATAATCAGGAATTCGTCCCCCCCCATGCGGACAAGGGAATCTCCCGATCTCAAATGGTCCCTGACAAGATTCACAATCGCCAGAATGTAGCGGTCTCCCTCTTCATGGCCATAGGTATCATTCACAAATTTCAGGCTATTGATGTCCATATAGGCCAAAGTCATGATCTCTCCCCTTCTCCTTTCCAGAGAGAGGAACTGTTCCAGAACCTGAAGCCCTGCCCTGCGGTTCAGGCATCCGGTCAACTCGTCCACATTGGCATAACGGATGAGCCGGTCATGGTTTACACGGGAGGATACAACAAGCCGGGATAAAATAACGCAGAGTCCGGCCAGGGCCAGTTGAATAAGAAGAAACGGCAAAAGCAGGTTTCCCAGAATATTTTTCTTTATCTGCCATAAATCCGGTCCCGACACCTGATAGAGAAGATAATAGGGCTTGTTGTTGTTATAAAAACCGATATTTCTGTTTTTCAGGGCATCCGAAGAAACGATGGTCAGAAGATTCTCAAAAGAAATGGATTGATAAGTATACAGATTATCATCCTGCCAGAATTGCCCGGCTCCGGAAGTTTCGATTTTCTCCCAAACCGCAGGATTCTCTTCAGCCAGAGTAAGACCCTTTTTATTTTCAAACATGAAACCCCACTCTTTTTCGGGGTCCGGCCCCCGGAGCCAGTATCCCTGAGAGTTAAGAAAGGACACAACAAAGGGGGTTTCCAGAATATTATCCCCTTCGCCCAGGCTCTGCAGAATAACTTCGCTCCGATGATTCAGGATGAGAAATGCGTATGCGGAATTTCCGGGAACATCCAGCCTCACCCCCGCCCGGATAACCGGATCATAAGGGATCACAACTTTCCCATATTCGATATTCAGATCCAGATCGGAAAAATACAGGGTATTCGGCCCCAAACCGGACATTTCCCTGAAATAAAAGCGATGACTTTTATCCTGCAGAAAGATTTCCCCGGTAACAAGCATCTCTCCGGTATGATTGTCCAATCGGAAAGTCTCATGCCCTCCCTCATCGAGGATACGGATCTGGCTGTACCGTCCGGTGGTATCACCCAGGGTTTTTATGATCCCCTGAACAGCTTTGATATCCGGTGAATCCTGATTGTTCAGGGAATCTTTAGTAATCCGGGATAAATACACCAGATCCAGGCAGATCTGCTCAAATTCCTGCAATATACGTTCGTATTCCAGAGAAATCAGTGTATTTAATCCTTCTGAAACAAGGGTCAGGCGCTGTTTCCACTGGACATGATAGGAAAGATACCCTACCAGCAGCAGCAGAACGACCGACAGGGTATAAAAAAGGAAGAAGAGTTTCAGCCGGGAAAGCGTTTTTCCCGACTGATATGTATCTGCATGAACGGGAAATGCCATTTCCCTCCTGCCCGTTAGCGGCGTATTTCTTTGATTCCCATATAAGGAACAAGTTTCCCGGGAATCCGGACCGAACCATCTTCCTGCTGGAAGTTTTCCAGAATCGCAATGATAGCCCTGGAAACGGCGATGGCCGTACCATTTAAAGTGTGGGCGTAGCGGTTCTTTCCATCTTCCCCTTTATAACGGATTCCCAGCCTTCTGGCCTGGTAATCGGTACAGTTTGACGTACTGGTAACCTCTCCCCAGTCACCTTTCTCTCCCCGGCCAGGCATCCAGGCTTCCAGGTCGAATTTCCTGTAAGCCGGTCCACCCAGATCTCCTGTACAGGTATCAACAACCCTGAAGGGAATTTCAAGCCCCCGGAAGATCTCTTCTTCAATGCTTCTCAGTTTAAGAAGAAGATCATCCGATTCTTCCTCACGGCAGTAGGCGAACATCTCGATTTTGGTAAACTGATGAACCCTGTAGAGCCCTTTGGAGTACTGGCCCGCCGCACCGGCTTCCCTTCTGAAGCAGTGGGAAACTCCGGCCATCAGGATAGGTCCCTGAGACAGATCAAGCATCTGCCCTGCATGATATCCCCCTAAAGTGATCTCCGCGGTCCCCACAAGACAGGTCCCTGTGCCTTCCAGGGTGTAGATATTGGACTCTTCCCCCCGGGGATTGAATCCGATACCCTCTGCAATCTCTTCCCGGGCAATGTCGGGAGTTATGGTCAGAATAAAGCCCTTTTCTCTCAGAATATCCAGAGCGTAACGGGTCAATGCCAGCTCCAGAAGTACCGCTTCGTTTTTCAGATAGTAGAATTTGGAACCCGAAACCCGTCCGGCTGTTTCAAAATCCACAAGATCCATGGCCTCGGCCAGTTCAACGTGATCCTTCGGCCTGAAGGAGAAAGAGGGAATCTCGCCGGATCTGAGAAGCTCCAGGTTATCTTTGTCCTCTTTCCCAATGGGCGCATCGGGATGAGCCATATTGGGAATCAGCTGGGCCGCGTCTTTCAGCTCTTCCAAAAGAGCCGCCATGGACTGCTCAACTCCGGCAATCTTCTCTTTCAGAGCCTTTCCCTCTTCTATCAGGGTCTGCCTGACTTCCGGCTCCAGCTTTCCCTTCATCCTGGCAGCGTTTTCATTCCGCTGGCGGCGCAGATCCTCCAGTTCCTGAAGGACTTCATTCCGCTTATCGTAAAGTTCAACAACCTTTTCCGGGTTGGCCGTAACATTTCTGTTTTTGATGTTCTCCCGGACAGCGTCCAGGTTGTCTTTGATATATTTAAAATCCAGCATAGTGGCTATGATACTATCAGATTGAATTTGATTGTTCAATTCGTTTTATTAAGGCAATATACAGGAAAGTCCCTTATACTGAAAAAAAGGAGAGAATCCATGTTTACCCATAAGAAAAAACTGTTGGTTTTCATTGTATCAGCCCTCGTCCTCACAGCAGGATCCTGCACCCGGGAAACAAACAGCACAGGCAATGTCCCTAAAAGCAATATCACAGGAAAAGCTTTTATCATTGAGGGAGAGGTCACCATTGATGGGAAAAGCGCGGAAACAGGAGATATCATCAAAGACGGAGATGTTATTTCCACCAGCGGTGACTCCTATTGCGAAGTGACCTTCCTGGGAGGGAATATTATCAGAATTTATGAAAATTCCCTTATGAAGATCTCTTTTTCTGAAGCCATGATTTCTCTGGAAAGAGGAACCGCCGCAGCGGTTCTGAGAAATATATCCTCTCTTCTGAAAAAAGAAACGGAACTGTTTGAAGTGGAATCGGGAAATGTGGTGGCCGGTATCAGGGGAACCTCCTTTTTTCTTACAAAAGAGGATGCCGACACCACCTACTTCTGCCTGTGCAACGGATCCATAACAGTGCATGACACCAACCAGACTCTGGAAATGCCTCTTACGGCAATACATCACAAGGCAATCCGCTTAAGGGAATCCCGGGGTTCCGTATCCATGAGCCAGGCGGAAATGGCGTATCATACTGATGAGGATATGGAGCATCTTGCCGCACAGATCGGCCGGAAGATGGACTGGACTACTGTCGAGAAATAGGTTCCTTAAAAAAGAACAGCCCCCGGGCCGGAATGGAGGGGACGCAGATCTGCGTTCCCTGCAAATGTTTCATGATTATTATAAAAGAGCTTTTTCGAGACTGCCTACCAGATCGGCAAATTTTTTCAGTGCCCTGTTTACCGGCTCCGGACGGGACATATCCACCCCGGCCATCTTCAAAGATTCCAGAGGGAATCTGGATCCTCCGGATTTGAGAAATCCCAGATAGGCATTTCTCTCTTTTTCTCCCCCTGCCAGAACCATCTGGGAAAGAGTCATGGCTGCAGACAGCCCCGTAGCATACTTATATACATAGTAGGCTCTGTAAAAATGGGGAATTCTCAAGCCTTCCAGGTCGGCCGGTTCATCAATTTCCACAGAGGGCCCGAAATATTTGTCCAGCAGGATCCTGTACTCTTTCCTCAAAACATCCACTGTCAGGGGAGCACCCTGTTCAGCCAGGCTATGACAGCGCAGCTCATACTCTGCAAACATGGTCTGCCGGTAAATGGTTGCCAGAATATCATCCACCTGCCTTCCTGTCAGATAGAGAGTCAGGCTGGGGTCGCTGCTCTCCTTGAGAAGATAATCCGCCAGAAGCTGTTCATTGAAAGTCGAAGCCACTTCCGCCTCAAAGATCGTATAGCTGTAGTCCTGAAAGGTGTTATTTCTGACTGAATACCAGGAGTGCATCGAATGTCCGCCCTCATGAGCCAGGGTAAAAATATCCCGTATGTCATCTTCTTTAAAGTTCATGAGAATATAGGGATCCCCTTTATAGGAACCTGCAGAAAATGCTCCGGATCTCTTTCCCTTGTTCTCGTACTTATCAACCCAGCCACCTGTCAAACCACCTTTGAGAGTCGTCACATATTCCTCTCCCAGGGGAGACAAAGCAGCGATAACCTTATCGACAGCCTGATCAAAGGTATGGGAGACTTTTACATCCTTCACAAGGGAGACTTTTGTATCGTACAGATGGAGTTTATCCAATCCCAGAACTTTCCGCCTCAGTTCATAATATCTGTGAAGGGGAGCCAGATTATCACTTACTGAGGCAATCAGATTATCATAAACAGATTCGGGAACATCATCAGGAAAAAGGCTGGCCTGACGGGCGGTGTCGAATCCGCGGATCCTGGCTTTGTAGATATCCGTGAGGACACTGCCGGCATAAAGCTCGGACAGGGTATTTTTATGACCTTCGAACTGTTTATAAAACTGAAAAAAAGCCTCCTGTCTGACACTCCTGTCCTCATCAAGGAGGAATACGCCGAAAGTGGAATTGGTCAGGGGCTTTTCCACGCCTCCGGATTTCAGGGTTCCAAAATCCATATCCGCATTGGTCAGGGCAGAAAAAGCTTTTCCCGGTGTTTGCGCCGACTCAGCCTGCTTTGCCAGAAGGGCCTCTTCCTTTTCAGAAAGGATATGCGGTTTATACCGGAGAAGCCTTTCCATTACATTCCTGTATTCCTTCAGAAGATCAGAAGATCTGTACCTGGCCAGGGTCTCATCCGAAAGGCTCTGAAATTCAGGCTTGAGAAAACTGGCAGCCGCACTGCTTCTGGTAACAACACCAATATACCGGGAATACCTGCCCGTACCGCTGCTGTCCGAAACATCCTCCTCTTTTCTGAGCATGGCATAGTAACCCAGCCTCTCCTCCAGAAGCCCGGTTTCATAAAAGTAGTCCAGACAGGATTTCATCTGTTCTGCCGACTCTCCGAGGGTTCCTTTAAATTTTTCCAGAAACGGGATCCTCTCCTCCAGTTTCCGAAGATCCGCTTCCCAGTCTTCTTCCTTATAATAAAGAGACGACAGATCCCATTTGTCTTTTTCCGGTATTTCCGATCGTAAGGGAATCGTCTTATTTGTACTCATCCAGGTCCTCCAGTATGGCATTCATTCTTCTGCCGGCTCTTCCCCGATGGGAAATCCGGTTCTTCTCATCGTCAGATAACTCCGCAACAGTTTTCCCGCTGATCGGTTCCACAAATACGGGATCATACCCGAATCCGCCGCCGCCGAAGGGTCTGTGGGCAATCTCCCCGGGGAAGGTTTCCTGAACAGTGAAAATTCTGTCGGGAGAAGTGATCAAAGCCATACAGCAGACAAAGGCAGCCTTCCTGTTTTCCTTTCCCTCCAGGCGGGAGAGAAGAAGAGTGTTCCTTTCGGAATCCGTGAGTTTCGGCCGGCCCTCATCTGATCCGTACCGTGCCGAATAGATCCCCGGGCCGCCGTCCAGAGCATCCACGCACAACCCCGAGTCATCAGCCAGAACAGGTTTTCCCACCTGCTTATAAAGGGTTTCCGCCTTGAGAAGGGCATTCTCAAGAAAGGTTTTTCCTGTTTCATCACAATCAAAATCAACTCCCAGTTCGGACGGGAGAACCAGTTTATGCCCGGAAAAAATCTTTTCCAGCTCTTTTTTCTTATGCATATTTCCGCTTGCCAATACTATTTCCATACATAGAAGATAATGTATTTTTCCAAAGACGGGCAAGCACAGACGCAGCAGGTTATCTTCAGAAATCTGTTAAGGGCTTTTTAAATTTTGATATCAGCTCCCGTAAATAGAACAGGCCCGAGTCAACAGAACCTTTGGGAACCTGCAGCACCTCAGCTATCAGCCGGTTGGCGGGACAAAGGCAGATCCTGCTGATTTCATTATTGATCCTCTCCTTCCTGCTGCGGAATTTTCTGATTTTCTCATTCAGAAGCTCCCTCCGCAATTCATCAAAGATATCGGCTTTTTCTCTCTCCAGATAGGTGATTCTGTGGTAACAGTGATTCCGCCGTTCTATCAGCATACCACGCCTTTCCAGCTTATCTGCCAGAGAACCGGTCAGAACAGTTTTCCAGTTCAAGGCAAGATCTTTCGGGTAACCCAGATATTCAGCACACTCCAGGTATTCCTGTTCATCCAGAAAATGGATGTTTTTCAGAATCAGCATAAGAAGCCGCAGCTCCAGGGAACGCCTGTTATTACCAGGAACATCCCGGGCTTCCAGAATTTGACTGATCACCCCCGACAGAGAAATTCCCTGCTCTGAAATACAGGGCGAATCAAAATTGAGAGCAGACTCCCGCTCCATGATCCAGTCTTTGTAGAGAACCTTTTTACGGAAGGTGCAAAAAGATTTGACATGCCAGCAGAGAGTATTATTCATATAGGTAAAAAAAGAGTACCCTCTGTACTCAAATCCCTGAATGATCAGATCAATCCTGTTTTGAAGGGACAGAAGAAAGTGACTCCACTCCTCTTCGGGTAAAGTACGGTTCTTCCGGGGATATTCATAAATATACAGGCTGATCTCCCTGTGAAGATACCTTTTGTGTTGTCCGTTCCGCTGATGGGCCAGTACCAGATGGGTTATATAATCCAGCATAAATCCTCCTTTCGGAGTATTAAGGCAAAAGCCGTGCCAATTATAAACAAAAGGGAGTTCCCTGAGGAACTCACCTGATTGAGACAAAATCCGTTAAGAATCTGTTAAGAAAAATCAAACCCCATAGCTTTTCTGAGGGTGCGGATTTTTTCAGAGGCCAATGCCCGGGCTTTTTCCCCGCCTTCCTTCAGAATCCTGTCAATCCGGGATTTGTCATCCATCAGTTCGCAATATGTTTCTCTCATAGGGGCAATATGGGCATTGAGGACATTGAAAAGTTCGCCTTTCGCCTCTCCCCATCCCATACCGCCGGCTCTGTACCGGTCAGCCAGGGCAGACTGCTGCCCGGGAGTGGCAAACAGTTTATAAAGGGTAAAAACACTGCAGGTATCCGGATCCTTGGGTTCCTCTACGGTCTGGGAATTGGTTACAATTTTATTGCAGAGCTTTTTCAGTTTCTTTTCGGGAACAAAAAGAGGAATTGTATTGTCATAGCTCTTACTCATTTTTCTGCCGTCCAGGCCGACTACAACCTGGGTTGATTCAGAGACTACCGGCTCGGGAAGAGCAAGAAGATCCTGCTTGTAATTTCTGTTTACAGCCTGGGCAATATCCACAGCCATCTCAATATGCTGTACCTGATCCTTTCCCACAGGAACATAGTTGGTATCAAAAAGCAGAATATCCGCCGCCATAAGTACGGGATAGGTGTACAGTCCCATATTAATATTATGATCTTCGGGCTTCCCTTTTTCCCGGTTGATATCCACCTGGGCTTTATAGGCATGAGCCCGGTTCATCAGCCCCTTGGGAGTAAACGCCATGATCATCGTGGTCAATTCAAAAGTTTCGGGAACATCCGACTGCCGGTAGATCAGCATTTTTTCGGGATCCAGTCCGCATGCCAGCCAGCAGGCGGCGATCTCATAGGTGTACTCTCTGAGTTCCTGAGGATTCTTGATCGTATTCAAAGAGTGATAATCCGCAATAAAATAACGGGCTTCGTATTGTTCCGCCAGTTTGAGAGCCGGTTTGATTGCTCCCAGATAATTCCCCAGATGAGGCATTCCCGTCGGCTTGATCCCGGTAAGAGCCACCTGTTTGCTCATGAAAGAGTTCTCCCTTCAAATCAATATTTTTCCGGATGATACCACACACAATTAATAATGGAAAGATTACCCTGCGAAACAGTTATATATAAGGTATGGAAAAATCCCGGTTTAAAGTGATCATGCCCTTCATTTCGGCATCCGATTTTCCTGAATAAAAAACAAAGCCTTACAAAAAGGACTGGATAAAAATGAAGAACTCCTTCAAAATAGAGGTATGGCACTGATATTTGTAATTGAAGACAACAATTCCATCCGCGAAGCGGTTTCAGGTTACCTGAAACTGTCAGATTATGAAGTCGAGGAATTTGAAACCCTCAGCGGTGTAAAAGAGGCGATCATCACCAGGAATCCGGACCTGCTGATCCTGGATGCCATGCTGCCCGACGGGGATGGATTTGTTTTTGCAAAAGAGATCCGTCAGAAATCGGAGATTCCCATCATATTCATGACAGCCAGGGAATCAGAGTCGGATAGAATCACCGGGTTTGAAGTGGGAGCGGACGACTATATTGTCAAACCCTTTTCGCCCAAAGAGCTTGTGCTGCGGGTTGGCGCTGTCCTGAAAAGAACAGGAACCAGCATCCCCCAGAAAAAGATGACAGGATGGGAGCTCAATGGTCAGGTTCTGACCACCGATGAAGACTCCCACAAAGCCCTTCTGAATGATCAGCCCCTGAAACTTACCGCAGCAGAATGGAAAATCCTCCTGTACCTTTCATCCAATGGAGGGGCCGTAGTCTCCAGAGAGCAGATTCTCGACCGTTGTCTTGAATACTCTTTTGAGGGTTACGACAGAACCGTCGACACCCATATAAAAAACCTGCGTGCCAAACTGCAGAATCCTGACTGGATTGAAACAGTCCGAGGCTACGGTTACCGATTCGCAGGAAACAGCAAGTGAAATCCATGAGCGCCAGGATGCTGGCGGCTTTTTTTCTCATTATCGGTTTGAATCTCGTTTTTATCAGTACCTCCTTTTTCCTGGCCTATCAGAATTCCCGAAATCACTGGAATTCCAAAGTGGAAAGAGAAGCGGCCATGGCTCTGGATATCCTTTTTACTTCCTTGTCAGAGAAAAACGATTTCTCTCTTATTCCTGAGCAGTGCCTTCAGAATCTGTACCAGGCCCAGCAGAAACTCATCAGTATAGCCCAGCTGACCGTATACTCCCCCGAAGGGGATGTGGTCTGCACCTGGGAGAATTCCAGTCTGGATCACTATGTACCAGTACAAACGGAGTTTACTTCGTCAGTCCCCTACTACATAAAAGATCAGCTGGCGGGGTATTACACTCTCATTCCCTCGCAATTCCGGTTTTTTGAAGAGAACAGGCAGTTTATCTCCCGGATTATCCATAATGCTCTGGGAGGAATGATATTTTCCTTTTTTGTTTCCCTTTGGCTGGCATTCAAACTGGCAGGGCATTTTGCCAGAGAAGCCAGGGACACCGCCCGGAACCTGATGAATCTTTCCGAAGGATTCCGAAACTTTGAAACCACAGCAACCTCCACCGCAGAAATACAGGCCATTAACGAAGCCGCCCTTCTTCTCCAGAAAAGGATGATTACCGAAGAGTCCCGCCGGAACAGCTGGTATGAAAATATTACCCATGATCTGAGAACTCCCATTACAGCCATGAAATCCCAGTTTATCGCCTGCCGGGACGGGATTCTTCCCATGACGGCAGAACGGTGGGAAACGATCCTGTCCGAACTGGCGGGTATGGAACTTATGATCAGGGATTTCACCCTTTTGTCCCGCCTGGAAACGGGGGATTACAAACTGAATAAACAGTTCATCTCCACGGGGGCGATAAAAGAGCATCTTATGGTCAGCCTGTCCGGAGCAGCCAGTGAGAAAAATATCCATATGATTTGGGAATTCGCCGATTTCTCCTTCCTTTGTGATTTTTCCATGATTACCACAGCCTGTTCCCACCTGATCAGAAATGCCATTCAGCACTCCATGGAGGGCTCAACCATAACCATTCAAATGGGAGTTCTGGATCGAAAGGGTTACTTCCGCGTCATCAATCAGGGGCAGCTCGACCCTGTTCATCTGGAAAGGATATTCGACCCGCTCTATAAATCGGATTTCAGCAGAAAGATGAAGGGCAGCGGCCTGGGACTGACCATATCCCGTAAAATATCCGAGATTCTGGGAGCCCAGCTGATCGTTGAAAACCTTAATGACAACCGGATTTCCTTCGAATTGATGCTGACAGCCTGTTCTTCCACACTGAATGTGTAAAAATTCTGTCTACTTCTGCTTAAAAGCGGTTAGAAAACGGTTATTTTTTTCTCGCTTCACACACTCTTCACATTTACTACATAATATCAACACAATCGGCTCCTAAGATCGAGTTAACTGTATAAATTACGCAGAACCTAGTTCTGTAAAGAAAAACAAGTAGGAGTGAAAGTAATTATGAAAAAGACTTTTGTTATCCTGACAATCGTCCTGGCCATTCTGGCTGCCCCTGTTTTCGCTGACGTAACAGCGTCTGGTAAAGTAACCTATGACTTTATGTATGCCCCCGATTATGCTGAGTACATGGATTCAGACGACAACAAAATCGACCTGGATCTTGGTGGAACTGTTGGTGACTACACCTCTATCGGAGCTAACCTGAGCGCTGCTTACGGTACTTCTGATGACACCACTACCGGTCTTTGGGATGTAACCGGAGACGTTACTCTTGACGCTCTGACACTGACCCAGGATGTAACCGGAGCTCTCGGTGTTGATTCTCCTGTTTCTGTTGCTTACACCATTGGTAAAACTGACTTCGGTCCCGTTGAATACCAGGGTGTTGCCGGTAAAAACGACCTGGAATACACTTACGACGGTGTTGGTGGAGATACCATCATGACAAAACTGTCTTTCGGTGTTCAGGACATGGTAACTATCGATACCTACCTGTACAGCGGAGCTGACCTGGATATCATGGGTGATGACGGAATCATCGGTGTTAACGCTTACGGTACTTTCGGTATGGTAGACGCTTCTGTTTCTTACATCGTTGTTGATCCTGATACAAGTGTATTTGGTGTTAACGGTGCTGCAACTGTAATGGAAGGTCTGACTGTTGGTGCTGGTCTGGAATCTGAAATGGCTGACGAAACAACTTCTTACTACGGTGTTTCCGCTAACTACGTTACCGGTCCCATCGAAGCTGGTCTTGGTTTCCAGTCTATGGCTTACAGTGGAGACACCGACCTGGAATTCTCTGATGTTTCTTCCATTGGTGTAAAAGCTACTTACTCTGTAAACGACATGCTTGACGCTTACGCTTCTGTAGTAGACGAACTGACCTTCGAAACTCTCGAATGGGAAGTTGGTGCTGTTTATACCCTCGATGGTGTATCTTACAAAGCATACGTAACTCAGGAAATGGACGTTGATGACGATGCAGCTGTTGCTATCGAAATCTCTGCTTCTTTCTAATCTGATTTAGATAACAAGTAACATAGATAAGCCGCTTCCTTACCGGAAGCGGCTTTTTTTATAGTATTGTTTATGTACATTTTTCATTTTTATGTTAAGGAACGTATTTTTATGGTCTTAAGAAAAATCTTCCCTACCCTGCTTTTTTTATTGCTTGTTCTATCATCCTGCAAAACAGTACAGTATAATTATGAGGATCAGGTGATCACTCATGAAGTTGCTGATATAACAGTAAAAATGACTTTGTTATCAGAGGCACATTTGCAGGAATTATTCGGCAAAGAAGAAAACCCCTTTATCAACTATCCCTCAAAATTTCCCCGAAAATATTTCTTTGTTTTTGAAACTGAAATAACCACGCAAACATCCACTGTGAGCTTCGATAGAATGAACAGTTCTTTAAAAATAGGGAATGCCTACTACAAAGGAGCAAACCAATACAACTTGCCTAGAGACTGGGCCCCTTACTATGAGAATGACAGGGCAGAGCTTCATATGAAAACCAAGATCAAACAAACCCTGAAACCCGATGATTTTACAGTATCACCGGATAACCCGTTTACCGGTTACCTGGTATTCCTTGTTCCTGTAGGTGAGGAAAGAGAGGGGACAGTACAACTCCCGGCCTTTACTCCCGATGGTGACGAAGGTGTGATTGAAATTCCTTTTGCCATTGAAAAATTTATTGATGGTGAGGTAGCAGTACCCAGTGACAACACCGGGATATTTGCAGAATAGCCTTCTTAAGCAGAAAACCGGTGAGAGTTCAGGCTTGAACCGGTTTACCGATTTTAACTTTGATCCACTCTTCCAGGCTCGCTGATGTAAACTCCTGCATTCCCTGCTTATATCGGAGGGCCGCATAATCAAAGTACCCTTTCGGATCGGGGGTGGAAAACTGGGGAACCGCAATACATGTCATTCCCGCCCTTCTGGAGGCTTCCACACCAAAAGGGGAGTCTTCTATTACCAGACACTCTTCCGGTGCCACACCGAGCCTTCTGGCCGTTTCTAAAAGGACATCCGGGGCAGGCTTCCCATGGTCCACCTCTTCCGAGGAAATTCTGTGCTCAAACAGGTCTTTCACACCGGCAATTTCTGTCAGTTCTTCGATAACCCTGTTGCTGGAGCCCGAGGCAATGGCGATTTTGAGGCCCTGCTCCTTTGCCCATTGGGCAAATTTCACCATTTCCGGAAAGGCGGCGATCTCTTCCCGGGCCATCTCCATATAGATTTTTTCCTGAAACTCTATTAAATCCTCCACGGATTTTTCAATACCGTAAATTTCCCGGATGCTGGCCATAAAGGCTTTGTTGCCCACTCCGATATACCGGTCATGCTCCTGTTCGGTCATAAAACCGCTATGGGCGGCTACGACTGACAGATCGGCTTTCAGATAGAGGGGCTCACTATCCAGTAGAGTCCCGTCCATATCAAAAATAACTGCTTTAATCATCATTTCACTAACCTGCTAATTTATATATTTGTTTCTAAAATTAAAATAATCTGCCCGTAATCCCCCAATAACATACCAATTGGGAATAGGAAATCCTTATATTCCAACTTCCAACATACCACACACCCTTCACCCTCTGGGAGAGGAGCCGGGGGAGAGGGATTTGTTCAGAGCTGGCAAAAAGAATTATCAGTAGAAGGGAAAGAGCATCTCCTAATCATTATTTTCCGTTCTTTCTTTTATATCAGCTTCTTCTTCCAGAGGCTCCAGAGCTCTTCCCGAGCTGATAAGGATGCTTACGGGCTTTAAAACTTCCACATTGGCGCATATAATTTTGATGGTCTCTGTAAGAGGCACAGCCAGAAACATTCCTGCGATTCCCCAGATCCATCCCCAGAATACAAGGGAAACCAGAATAACTACCGGACTCAGATCCAGCTGATTTCCCTGAAGCTTGGGATCCAGGAAATTGCCCAGAACCATCTGTATAAGAGGCATGGTGATAATTGTGGCTATGATCGGATTCCATTCTGGATAAAACTGAATAAACGACATCAGAATGGTAGCCGCCATAATAAAGGAAGAACCGATATTGGGAATAAAGTTGAAAAGGATGGCCAGAAAGGCCCACATGAGATAAAAATCCAGACCGATAAAGTAGAGGGTCACTCCCACCAGCAATCCTGTAGCCGCACTGATTCCGAGCTTGACAGTCAGATATCTGGTAATCTGCCTGTTTATCTTGGTAATGATCCGGCGGATACGGTCCCTGGCTCCTCCCCTGCCCTTAAAGGCCAGCTCCATTTTTTTCTCTGACAGGGGGTTTTCCAGAAGCATAAAGACCACAAAGAACAGGACGATAATCATTTGCCCCGCAAATGAAACAAACGAGATGGAGACACTCAGAATACCTGATCTGAGACCATTGGACAGCTGGAGTATTTCCAGCATATTGGATGGAAGGTTATACCTGAGGATAATTTCCCTGACTATAATATTGAACCTGTCCTGATAGTAACCAAGAACCGAAATAAACGCTGTGATACTGGAATAGAAAAACCAGCCGATTCCATAAAGCCCTATGATCAGAAGGATAATAACCATAAAAACAGCTAAAATGCGGGGGATTTTACTGTTGATCCGTCCCACCAGAGGCGCCAGGATAAAGGAGAGCAGTATTGCCACTACGAGAGGCAAAAAAAGAGGCTGCAGAATATGCAAGACAGCCCCCAGAGCAATCAGCGTAAGAATTCCCAGAAAAACGGAAATCAGTTTTGTATTCATATCTTTAAATAATACAATATAGAGCTGATATTTCCTACTGGCGCACACTATTAATTAAAAGGATTACCTATGGGGGTTTAAAGGAAAAAGGATTCCCTGTACTATGCGATGGATGGCAGAAATCAACTATAATAAAATCCGTTTTTTAACCAGTGCCCCCTATATGAAAAGCCTTCCTGAAGACAGGGGAATGGAAATAGCCTTTGCCGGCCGTTCCAACGCAGGCAAATCCAGTGCTCTCAATGCGCTGGCCAATCGAAAAAATCTGGCAAAAACCAGCGGGCAGCCCGGAAAAACCCAGCATATAAACCTTTTTGAAGTTATGCCGGATCTGAAGTTTGCCGATTTGCCCGGTTACGGTTACGCAAAAGTCCCCCCCAAAGAGAAACAGCGGTGGCAGCATGAAATGACCGAGTACATTCTCAACAGAAAGTGTCTTAAGGGCATTATCCTGCTTATGGATATCCGCCATCCTCTGACAGACCTGGACAGGGCCATGCTCCAACTGGCCGTCGACGGAAACAGGGAAGTCCATATTGTGCTCAGCAAAGGGGATAAACTGAAAATGGGAGCCCGGAAAAAAACCCTGATGGAGATGAACAGCAAACTGCGCGGCCTTCCCGTGCCCTGGAGTATCCAGATTCTTTCATCAGTCAAAAAGGAAGGTATACGGGAATTGAAACAGCACATTGCCTTCTGGTACGAACAGGGCCTGGACGATTAGCCTTTTCCCGACCCCTGGAGGGACGGAGGATCGGAAAAAAAGAGACATAACCAGACAGCAAAAAAAGATCCGCAGCGGAACTGCGGATCTTTTACTTTATGAAATGATTGATATTTCGACTTTTTTAAAGAGTTCCCGATACCTCGGTCAGATAACTTGTGCGAAGACAGGTTTCAAAAAGCTCTCTTGTCATAAACTCACTTTTCTCTTCCTTCCAGTCGCTGTAGTTCCGGGTGATTTTCACCTGAAAGCCTTCAGGTTTTTCCCTCAGAACTTCGAGGATTTCTGTTCGGCCTTTGGTTCCTTTGATTTTATATGCTTTCATTTTGAACTCCTTCAAACGGATGGCTCGGCAGATCCGTCTTTGATATATTTCTATTATCGGTTTATTTCTTCCATCATTTAGGGGCTTGTCTAAAATCATACAGTCTGAAAAAATGCATTTATGAATCATATTGCCCTGGCGGGAGTAAAGCATACCGGTAAATCGACCAAAGGACGTTTACTGGCAGGAAAGCATAACGGAGATTTTACAGATCTGGATGATCTGATCATTGAGAAGCTTCCCGAAGGGATGCCCCTGAGAGAGTGGTATAGAGAAAACGGGCAGGCAGCTTTTATGAAGCTGGAGAGCCAGGTCTTGAAAGAGTACCTGAAAGAAGAGTTTTCCGGATTCCGATGTTTGGCTCTGGGGGGGGCTACTCTGGAAAATCCCGAAGCCAGAGTGCTTTTAACAGAGTCCCCGATCTGCATTTGCGGACTCACAGACAGAGAAGAGGTCCTTTATGAGAGAATACTCCGAAAAGGACTCCCCCCTTTCCTTGACCCTGAAAAGCCCAGAGAATCTTTCCACGACCTTTATGAAAAAAGAAGCCGCACAATTCTGGAATACAGCAATATTATAATTGATATGGACGGCATGAGTGTGGATGAATCGGTAAAGGCAATAGACAGAGCCTTTATGGATTTCAGACGGAGTCGGAAAAAAAATAGATGAGACGAGAGTTACGTGGTTGTGACTCTTAAACAGGAGAGAATAGATGGCAGGAAATACTTTTGGTACAGTTTTCAGAATTACCACTTTCGGAGAATCCCACGGGCATGGTGTGGGAGTCATCGTGGACGGAGTACCTCCCGGAATCCCTCTTTCGGAAAAGGATATACAGCCGGAAATGGACCGGCGGAAACCGGGTCAGTCGGATATGACAACTCCCAGAAAAGAGAGTGATATTGTTACTATAACCTCCGGTGTCTTCGAGGGAAAAACCACTGGAACCCCCATAATGATGATGCTTCAGAATACCAATACCATCTCGAGTGACTACAACGATGTGATGGATAAATACAGACCGGGTCATGCAGATTACACCTATCAGCAGAAATACGGCATCCGTGACTGGAGGGGCAGCGGCCGGGCCTCCGGAAGAGAGACAGCGGGGAGAGTCGCTGCCGGAGCTCTGGCTAAAAAGATACTGAAATCCCAGGGGATTACAATTCAGGCCTATACAAAAGCCGCAGCAGGCATCCACTGTGAAAAATATGTTCCCCAGCAGATAGAATCCAACCCCATGAGAGCTTGCGACCCTGATGCTGCCGAAAAGATGCAGAAGATTGTGGAAAAGCTGATAGAAGAAGGGAACAGCGCCGGAGGAATTATTGAATGCCGCATAAACGGAGTTCCCGCTGGTCTTGGCGAACCTGTGTTTGACAAGCTGGAAGCAGACCTGGGCAAAGGAATCCTCTCCATTGGGGCTGTCAAGGGATTTGAAATCGGCGAAGGATTTGCCTGTGCCGAGATGTTCGGATCGGAGCATAACGACTGGATGGATAAAAACGGTTTTGTCACCAATCATGCGGGAGGAATCACAGGGGGGATATCTACAGGACAGGAGATTATCTTCCGGGCAGCTGTAAAACCCACAGCGTCCATATCATCCAAACAGCACACCATAGACCTGGAAGGAAATGAAACCGAAATCAGAACGGAAGGGCGTCATGATCCCATTATCTGTCCCAGAATTATCCCTGTCATGGAAGCCATGGCAGCACTGGTACTGATGGACCATCTTCTGAGATTGAAAATGCTCAAAAGTTTTTCCTAGACTCCACAAAATTTGTTAACCGGCTCATTTCCGGTAAACCAAAATGAGCTATTTCAGGGGTGTTGCTTTATTCAGCCTGTTTTTTTTAAATACGATCCCAGACAAGAAAGGGCTGCCCTTTCGAGCAGCCCATAATTTCATAACGCGATACGTGAACTTATTAGTCCTGGGGAGAGAAGTCTGATTTTTCAGCTCCGCAAAGAGGACATACCCAATCTTCAGGAAGATCTTTGAATTCAGTTCCAGCATCAACACCGTTATCGGGATCGCCATCAGCGGGATCATAAATATAGCCGCAAACATCGCAAACGTATTTCATAAGTTCATACCTCCGAACCGCAAATGCGGTATAAAGAAAATTATTATATAATTACTCCGCTTTTGCAAGAACTAATCCGCAAAAAGGGCAGTCAATTAACTTTTCCAGAGCCCGTGGACATTACAGTATTCCCGGGCGGAAACCTTGGATGCCTCCACACAGAATTCCGCAACAGGCTCGTCGCCGGGATTAAGAAACTGCTTATAGACTTTTCCGTCAGCCAGCAGTTCAATCCACTGGATCCAGTGTTCATCGGTCATGGGATGGAGAGTGCTGCCCACAGTAACTTTGTAGCCGCTTTCAACTTTCTCAATCACCGGAACGTGTTTTTCTGTAGAGGAGTCAGCAGTTTTTTCATCCATGAGCTTCATAGCTTCACCGCAGCAGACAAGCTCAGCTCCGCCTACGTTCAAAACCTCTACCATATTTCCGCAATGTTCACACTTATACACTTCATTAACAGCTTTTACGCCCATTATATTCTCCTTAAAAATTTATAGAAATAAAATTGCTTACCAGTTCTCGCCAAGAAGCTCAAAATGCGCCTTGGGATGGGCACATGCGGGACATACGGCCGGAGCTTCTGTTCCTTCATGAAGATATCCGCAGTTTCTGCATCGCCATACCACACCGTGATCTTTTTTGAAAACAGTATCATTGTCAACATTTTTTTTCAGTTCCAGATACCGTTTTTCGTGCTGTTTCTCGGCAACCGCAATGGCTTCAAAAATGCCGGCGATGTTGTCAAACCCTTCTTCACGGGCAGTAGCAGCGAATTCGGGATACATGGTTGTCCATTCGTAGTGCTCACCCGCAGCAGCTTCTGCAAGATTCTCGGAAGTTGTTCCGATCACACCGGCAGGAAAACTGGCCGTAATTTCCACTTCTCCCCCTTCAAGGAGTTTAAACAGACGTTTGGCATGCTCTTTTTCCTGATTGGCGGTTTCTTCAAAGATATCCGCAATCTGAACATACCCTTCACTCCTGGCCTTGCTGACAAAGTATGTATATCTGTTTCTCGCCTGGGATTCTCCGGAAAAAGCAGTCAGAATATTCTTCTCGGTTTTCGTTCCTTTCAATGAAGCCATAATAGATTCTCCTTATAACAGTTTTTTACAGACAGCTGTCTGTTAGATTCCAAATGAAATGTCAAGAAACCTGCTGAGGGTGTAACTCAACAGCTGTATTTTAATATTAAACCTTTTATATAAAAAATCAAGATTTATTAAAAATCCGCTTTGATGCAGTCGCAGCAGAGCCCCTGATAATAGAGCGTAGCGCTATGAATGGCCCTTCCCTTCACCCAGGGATCATTGATATCCGGCTCCGGAGCAGAAAGATCCAGGGGAATATCTTCTATTTTCCCGCACTTTTCACATCGGAAGTGGGGATGGGGGCTTGTATTGTAATCAAAACGTTTTTGTCCGTCGGGAGTTTCGATTTTCATGATCATCCCGTTACGGGCCATAAGCTCCAGGTTTCTGTATACAGTTCCCAGGCTGATATTAGGGAGTTTTTTCCTGACCTTATCATAAATAAAATCAGCCGCCGGATGAGCCTTTGTTTTCATAAGCTCGTCCAGAATCATTTTTCTTTGGGATGTTAACCTGAATTCTTCCATATCTCAATAATAATAATGATTACTACCAATCTGTCAACCTTTTTTTCCGGAACGGCAGGCTAAACGGGGATTCCTGTAGTAAAAAAATACCCCTCCCCTCTCTGGGTTTTCAGAAATTCAGGATGGGACGGATCATTTTCAATTTTCTTCCTCAAGTGTCTGATATGGACATCCACAGTCCTTTCATCCCCGAAATACTCACTATCTGCTGACCACACATTTTGAAGGATCTCTTTTCTGTGAAACACATGGCCGCTGTTGCTCAGGAAAAAAAGAAGAAGTTTAAACTCCATAGGCGTCAGGTCAACAGGTTCGTCATTTTTTAAAAGAGCCATTCTTCCTGGTTTGAGGCTGTAGTCTCCAAAAAGGTACTCCTGCTGTCCAAATTGGGATGGCTGTTCGGAAAAAGAGCCATAAGAGCGGCGCAGAAGGGCCTTTATCCGGGATTGAAGTTCTTTCAGACTGAAGGGTTTTACCATATAGTCATCAGCTCCGTCATCCAGCCCCGAAACCTTGTCTTCCTCATCATCCCGGGCGGTCAGCATGAGCACAGGGAAGGTAAACCCCCTGCTCCGGGTTTCACGGCAGATACTGAAACCATCTCTACCCGGAAGCCTTACATCAAGGATAAGAAGGGACGGATGAAGATCATCCAGGCGGGAAAGGAAGGCTTCGCCGTTTAGAAAATGGGAAACCCTGTACCCGGAAGCTTCCAGAGACAGTACAATCCCCTTGGCTACAGAGGGGTCATCTTCTACGGAAACAATGTGAAATTCCTTACAGAACTGGTTCATAACTCTTGAAGAAAGGATACTCCTGTTCTGTATCTTTTTCAATGTGATCACCGATTCCAGCCGCTTCATCCAAAGCTGTACCACAAGATGAAGCGGCTGAAAAATCACTGCGAATCAGGATGTTTTCCCCTGAACGACATGACAGGCCACATGGTGATCCGGAGCGACTTCCTCCAGTACGGGAGTTACCTGCCGGCACATATCCTTGGCCAGGGGGCAACGGGAGGCGAACCTGCACCCCTCTGGTGGATCAATGGGACTGGTGACACTCCCCTGGAGAATGACTCTTTTATTTTTCCTGGTAACATCCGGATCCGGTATAGGTATGGCTGACAGGAGAGCATTCGTATAAGGATGCAGAGGATTCTTGTAAAGCTCCCCGCTGGTAGTCACTTCCATAAGCTGGCCCAGATACATCACTCCGATACGGTCGGAAATATATTTGACCATGGAAAGATCGTGGGCTATGAAGAGGTAGGTCAGCCCCATCTGATCCTGAAGATCCTGCATCATATTGACAACCTGAGCCTGAATTGACACATCCAGAGCCGAAATCGGTTCGTCGCAGACTACCAGTTCGGGCTCCACTGCCAGAGCTCTGGCTATCCCGATCCTCTGCCTCTGGCCTCCCGAAAATTCATGGGGGTACCGGTTGGCATGCTCTTTTTTTAAACCGACCTGATGAAGGAGATTGTAAATTCTCTCCTGCCTCTGGGCCCCTTCGGCAATTCTGTGTGTGGAAATTCCTTCCCCGATGATATCTGTCACAGTCATCCTGGCATTGAGGGAGGCATAGGGATCCTGAAAAATCATCTGGATTCTTTTCCTGTAGGGCTTCATGGCCTTTTCAGGGATGGTTGCCAGGTCCACACCGTCAAAAATGACCTGCCCCCCGGTGGGATTATAGAGCTTGAGAATCGTCCGTCCTGTGGTGGATTTTCCACAGCCCGATTCACCCACCAGCCCGAAAGTCTCCCCTCTGCGGATCTGGAAAGAAACATCGTCAACAGCTTTCAGATACTGCTTCTGAGGCTTCAGGAAACCGCTGTTCAGGGTGAAATATTTTTTAAGTTTTTTTACTTCCAGTAAAGGTCTGTTATTCAACGTCTTCACCTGCCTTTTCATAGTTTTCCACCTGAGGAGCCTGGGCATGAAGAAGCCAGCAGGCAGAACTGTGAGTTTCGCTGAGTTTGAATGTGGGAGGCTGCTGTTTCAGGCAGATCTCCATAGCATGGGGACAACGGGGAGAAAAAGCACAGCCTTCGGGGGGGTGCATCAGATCGGGAGGAGACCCTTCAATGGGAACCAGCCTCTCTTCGACACCCTCTTCATTGATTTTCGGTACCGATTTATGAAGTCCCACCGTATAGGGATTCTGGGGATTGTAAAAAATATCCCGTTCTGTTCCCTGTTCCATGATTGTCCCGCCGTACATAACCACAATATGGTCACAGACCTCGGCAATAACTCCCAGATCATGGGTAATCAGGATAATGGATGCCTGGATTTTTTCTTTCAGATCGTTCATCAGTTCCAGGATCTGTGCCTGGATAGTCACATCCAGGGCAGTCGTCGGTTCATCCGCAATCAGGAGTTTGGGATTACAGGACAGGGCTGTGGCAATCATAACCCTCTGACGCATTCCTCCGGAAAACTCATGAGGAAAGCTGTGAATCCTCTTTTCCGGTTCGGGTATCCCCACCAGGCGCAGCATTTCAATCGCCTTTTCCAGTGCCTCTTTCCGGCTGATTTTCTGATGCCGTCTTATGACCTCGATCATCTGGTTCTTGATTGTATAAACAGGGTTCAATGATGTCATGGGATCCTGAAAAATCATGGCGATTTCATTCCCCCGGATATCGGAAAGCTGTTTCTGGTTCAGCTTTACCAGATCCTTCCCGTTAAAAAGGATCTCTCCCGACTTAATCTTGCCGGGTTCTTCTATGAGTCCCATAATAGAGAGGGACGTTACACTTTTTCCGGAACCCGATTCACCTACGATTCCCAGAACATCCCCTTTTCTCAATTTAAAGGAGGAGCCTCTGACAGCCTGCACTTCCCCGTGATGGGTATAGAAAGAGGTTCTCACATCTTTCAGTTCTAACAGTATTTCTTCACTCATGAAATTATCCTTTTCTCAGTCTCGGGTCCAGAGCATCTCTCAGGCCGTCTCCCAGAAAATTGAAAGAAAGCATGGTAACGGCAATGGCAATAGCCGGAAAAAACAGCTGATACGGATAGGAGAGCAGCCCCGCAAGGGCATCATTCGCCAGAGTTCCCCAGGATGCCATGGGAGCGGAAACTCCCAACCCGATAAACCCGATAAAAGCTTCGGTAAATATAGCCTGGGGTATCAGCATGGTCATGGATACGATGATAGGCCCCATGGCATTGGGAACCAGGTGTCTTGATATGATCTGGTGCCAGGGAACCCCCAGGGCTCTGGCAGCCAGAGCGAACTCCTGATTTTTCAGGCTGAGCATCTGCCCTCTCACCAGACGGGCCATCTGAACCCAATACACGCTTCCCAGGGCAATTGTCATGGTCCACAACCCGCGGTTACCTACAAGAACCATGATCAGGATGACATAAAGAACCAGGGGAATTGAGTTAAGGATATCCACAAACCTCATCATGATCATATCGGTTCTGCCGCCCTCGTATCCGGCAACGCTTCCGAAGAAGACTCCGATAAAAAGGTTTACAAAGGTAGCCACAAGAGCGATGGTCAATGAGATTCTGGCTCCGTACATAATGCGGATCAAGAGATCTCTTCCCAGGTTGTCGCTGCCGAAAAGGTAGGTTCTGTTAAAGACCTTTTTATATGATTCAGTGATCTCCTTTCCATTGTAAAGAAAGGCGTAATCAAAGGGACTATTCATTTTGTCAGGCAGGAGATTATAGGAGAAATCCAGATCAACTGTAAGGATCTCATCCTCATAGGTATAGATTTTTTTAACGGGATCGGTTTTTACCCGTTTCAGACGGGAAAGGATTTCCCCGTTTTCCGAAGTTCTTAAGAGTTTGTAGTCTTTTGTCAAATAGACAAAATAGTCCTCGTCCAACTGATAGATTTCAAATCGGGGAGGCAAATTGGTAAAGTCCAGATTCTGGTCAGAATAGGTTTTCTGGGTAAACATGGGCCCGAAAATGGCAAAAAGGAAAATCAGGATAACACCTACAAGTCCACCCATAGCCAGCTTATGTTTTTTCAGACGTCTCCAGGCGTCCTGCCAGTAGGTAAGGCTGGGACGCATTTTCTCTTCTATTTCTGTGGTTTTTCTATCAATAAATGCAAATCCGTCAGTATTCATGGTCAGCCAGTCTCCTTTTCAAAGCGGATTCTCGGATCGATCAGGGCATAAACCATATCCACAAGAAATACCATAATCACGTAAAAAGCAGCATATAAAACAGTGACGCCCATAATGGTTGTATAGTCCCGGTTTGATACGCTCTCTACAAAATAACGGCCAATACCCGGTATGGCAAAGATTCTTTCCACAACAAACGAACCTGTCATGAGAGCTGCCACAGTGGGTCCGATATAGGTAACCACAGGAATCAGGGCATTTTTCACCGCATGTTTTCCTATAACAGACAAATCCCTCAACCCGTTTGCCCTGGCAGTCCGGATATAATCCTGCCGGAGAACTTCCAGCATGCTGGATCTGGTCAGTCTTGCAACAAACGAGAGAGAATATCCTGATAAGGCAATAACCGGCCCGATGTAACTGGCGGGAGTGGAAAGCCCGAAGGGGGGAATCCATCCCAGTTTGCCCGAGAAAAAGTAAATAATCAGCGTAGCTATCACAAAACTGGGGATTGTGACACCCAGAGTAGCCATGAACATAACAAAATAGTCTATGGGCTGATTCTGTTTCAGAGCAGAGATAATTCCCACCGGAACCCCCAGGGCTACAATGAGAAGTACCGCCAGGAATCCCACTCTTGCAGTAAGGGGAAACCCGGAAACAATGAGATCATTCACAGAGGTTCCGATTTTGGAAAAGGAAGGCCCCAGATCGAATGTGACAAGACCTTTCATATAATCCAGATACTGTTTCATCAATGGATCGTCCAGATGATATTTTTCATTCAGCACGCGCATGATTTCCGGCGGAACCGGTCTCTCTCTGGTAAAGGGTCCTCCGGGAATGGAGTGCATCATAAAGAATGTTACAGTGGCGATCAGTATGATCGTCAGGAGAGAGTAAATCAGTCGCTGCACTATATAATGTTTCATATATAGACTCCTATTTCTGCATTCAGGCTTATTGAAAATCTGAAGCGGTACAAAGTGCGGGAAAGGCTCATCGGATCACGAGCGGCTTGAATGCAGTATTAAATATTTCCTTAAAAAGGGCTGCCCCTCCGGGACAGCCCTGTTCATGAACTGTGAGAATTAT
>CAXXQW010000018.1:0-191750 GCA_963677615.2 Oceanispirochaeta sp.
GAAATTCCATAATCTCCTGTTCCAGAGAGAGGGCTGCACGGGGCAGGGCGGTTATTTCGTACAGATACTCCTCTTTCTTCCGAAAGCGGATGCCCAGTTTGGTAAACACTTCTTTCTGGGCTTCCATAAAGCGCCCTTCCTCTTCGCTTACTTCCAGCTCCAGAGGAATGAGCAGTTCCTGTATGGCGGGATCTTCCCTTTTATACCGTTCATAAAGGATTTTTTCATGAGCTGCATGCTGATCTACAATATAGAGGTCTGAACCCACTTCCGCCAGAAGAAAGACTCCCATAATCTGACCCATATACCGGATTGTTCCGGCAGGGGACTCCTCTGTCAGGCTTTCGGGAGCTGTTTCTGCTGCGGGATAGGCTGTTCCGGGGGAGAGTTCCCGCCTGAGGGGAGGAGTTTCCCTTACCAGCCGGCTGAACCTTTCGCTTTGGGCCTGAGGGGTAGCCGGATAGCTCTCCCTGGATCTGTTTTGTCCATACGTCCCGGAGGACTCGGGCCATAAGACGGGTTTCTTGTAAACCTCCCCCGATGATTGTCCCCCTGACCAGCCCTGAGGGGAATAGGAGGTGCCGGCTGACCGGGATGCAGGAGTCGGGGAGGGGGGCGGCAATACACCTGAAGGTTCCTCCAGATCCAGCTGTCTGGAGGGTATAGCTGGATCTGATTTCCGGACAGGACTGAACTCCCGCAGGAAATCTTTGATCAGAGAGACAAGTTCATGATGAATCTGAGGGCCGTTCCGGAACCGGGCTTCCCTTTTGGCGGGATGGATATTGAAATCCACCAGAGCCGGATCCACATTTATAAAAACGAAACAGACAGGGAAAACTCCACCCGGGAGAATCTCATCGTACCCATACTGCACGGCCTGAACATAGGCGTATTCATCGATTCTCCGGTTGTTGGCATATATCTGGATATACCTGCGGTCACTCCTGTTGAGCTCGGGTCTGCCTGCTACGATGGTGATGTCAAATCCGTCCAGTACCGCCTGCCTCTGAACCAGCATACCTCCGGGAACGGTAGACCCGTAAGCTGCGGCGACCCTTTCTTTCAGGGTACAGGGGGGAAGAGCGTATTTGACCTTGCCGTCCATGGTGAGCTGGAAGTGGATATCCGGAAAAGGCAGAGCTTTTTCCAGAAAAGTGTTGCGGCACATGGTTCCCTCAGACTGGGGCCTTTTCAGAAACTTTTTTCTGGCGGGAATGGAGTAAAAAAGATCCGATGCTTCTATGATGGTTCCCTTTTCTCCCCGCCAGGGCACAGGGTCGGTAAGTTTCCCGTCCCTGATGGTCAGACGATGGGTCTCTCCGTCTCTCGTGGTAATAATATCCAGGCGGGAACTGGCTGCAATACTGGAAAGAGCTTCTCCCCGGAAACCCAGGCTCCTGATACGCATCAGGTCATCTTCGGTTTCGATCTTGCTGGTAGCGTGGGGAAGGCAGCAGAGGGTCAGATCCTCCCTGGTCATACCGACTCCGTCATCAACCAGACGTATTTTTGTAATCCCCCCGTTTTCCAGGCTCAGATCCAGTCTGCCTGCTCCGGCATCGATGGCGTTGTCCATCAGCTCCCGAACCACTGAATTAGGGCGGTCTATTACTTCTCCCGCTGCGATTTTGCGGGCAACCATATCATTCAGAACTCTGACAGATTTACTCATGGTTTTAAACTATCAGAAAGTGATCTCCAACTCCACCCCCAATTCAAAGGCATTGCGGAAAACCTCGTCATACCCTCCCAGGCCCAGACTCATCCATCCTTTCAGAGTGCCCAGATCTTCCACTATCAGGCTGGTCTGATGGGTCAGCACCGTATCGTATTCGGTATTTTCAGAATCCTCCCGGTCAAAATCTCCCGAAAATTCCAGCCTTTCTTCGTGTTCACGGTAGTTGGTTTTTACTATGAGACGGTCCAGAAGGGGGAGGTCTATCCAGGCGTTTTCGCTCTCACGCCAGCGGAAAGCCAACTGCATATCATCCTGCCAGGTATCCTCCTGAAACTGGAGTGCATAACGGTTATCCAGGCTGATCTCCCAGTTTTCTCCTGTAACCAGGTTGATGTAGTTCTGATAGATCAGTTCCTCCGGATCCGGGATTACGCCCTCTCTGCCCGAGAGGATGTACTGGAGGGAGCTGGTCCACTCATCTGTCTCATAAAAACTGAAATAACCCAGACTGCCGTAGCTGCCGAAAAGGTTCAGAGCGGACTGGACGTATTGAAAATCCCAGTGATCCTCCCTATATAGGGTGTCCTGATCCTTCCGGTAAGTCCGGTCCATGGAAATATCCACCGAAGAGGGTGTAAACAGATCACTCAGACGGGATCCGGGCATCCTGCTGAGAGAAAAGTATATTTCCGGGGTGTAGGTGCTGTCATCGGTCAAAGTCAGAGTCTTCTCGAAGTCATCCAGTCCCCGGGGGGAGAATATTTCATAGACAGGGATAAAATGCCAGAGGGGAAACTGGGGATCCAATCCTCTGGTCAGAGTATTCCAGTCATCCCGGAAGTTTTCATATTTATCCGGGTAGATAAAATTCTCCAGGCTTCTGCGGTAACCGGGTTCAAAGGTCCACCCTCCGCGGTTTCCAGAAAATTCCAGAGGAAAAGAGAGGTCTGTATTCCAGGTATTGCTCTGTTCCCAGATATAGGATTGAGAAGCCAGATAGGCCAGGTTGCCGCTCCAGTTGGAGCTGAAAACCTCACCCTTGTGGCTCAGGGTGATACCGGATGCCCCCTCCCTGCTCTCCAGATCCTCATCCTGCGGGATAAAATACTGAAAATCCGCCGCCCAGTCGCTGAGGTAGTTCTGAGAATTGCTCTCCCATCCGGAAGTCTGGTAGAGGGTCAGATCCAGGCCTGCGGATCCTCCTTCGTATGGGGAGAGGCCGATGGTTCCCGCCCACTTCTGAACCAGCTGATCGTCCCTCCCTTCGCTGCCTGCTGAAGCTTCCATTATCAGAAGTTTTACAGGGCTCAGATGGAGTACGTTCTCCCGGGACATCACATCGCTGCCGGGATAAAAAGAGCGGCTGTACGAATCGGATATCCACAGCTGTGAGCTCTCTGAGGGGAGACGGACCATATGACCCAGAGAGTACCGGGTGGTGTCGGCATTGTGTTTCAGATCCAGATCTCCCTGGAGTCTGGTTTTGACAATATCCGCTCCTGTACTGAGTTGGGTTTCCACCTGGTTTACCTGTCCCGAAAAGAGGGAGTCCCGGTCCTCGGATGTATAATTGACTCTGTTGTATAAGGTGAAATTTTCCAGAAGGGGAAAACCTCTTCCTGTTGTCAGGATCTCTCCGGGACGGGAGTAGTCCAGTGTGTATTCCAGATTGGTACCCCTGGAATACAGGGGATTCGAAAAATGCACCTCATCCACATAAAGGGTTCCCGAAGTCAGCCCGGTCATGCCCGTTTCAAACCTGGTGAGTTCGGATGCCTCTGTGTCTATGCCCAGGGATATGACAGATGAGCTTCCGGAAAAATCCGCTGTCCCCTCCTGAAGGTTCACGGTCAGTTTTTCCCAGTCGGTGCCACCAGGTTCATATACAACATGGATCCCCATTCCTTGCGGGTCGGTTACATTGATAAATCCTTCCCCCCCTGTCTGGCCGTGTTTGAGATACAGTGCCAGCTCTCCGTAATCTTCCGGATTTTTCCCCTCCATCCAGGAGGATCCGGTCCAGTAGTCGCCGTTGTCCAGGGCTGTTCCGTTTTCACTTTCTGTACCCCAGGACACTTTCAGGACTTTCTCTTCTTCGTCTTCGGGGTGGAAGATCGAACGGATCTCGGGAAAGCCGCTCTCCAGACTGGTGGTTTCTTCGGTGGTTTCCACCCCGTCAAGCCGGGTATCGGCATCCTCCGTACCATTGGCGTTGAAGACTTTCAGAATCAGGGGAGAACCTTCTGTGGTAAATCCGCCGGCCAGAAGCTCACCCCGGGATATTCCCGAGGACGTATTGCTGTTGGAAAGGACAAAACGGAAGGATCTGACTCTGGTCAGTTTCTGCCTCTCCCGGGGTGTCAGGGAGAGGGTCACCTTCTCCCATCTCTCCTCCTGAGAAGGGAGGGACAGGTTTCTGCTGATCAGGAACCGGCTGTCTCCTGAATCAATACTTCCATTCTCATCGAAGTCATCGGATTCTCCGTTTTCTCCCAGAAGCAGCTCTACCTGCAGATCATCGGATTCCATGTTCTGCCGGTAAAGGTAAAAGCTCAGCTGGGAGTATCCGGATAAATCAATCACTTCGCTGCTTACGGGGAGATAGTCGCCGGCCGACCACTCCGGTCCTTCCAGATTGTAGGTCATAACCATCACCCGGGAGGAGAAGGGATCCTCCTCATAGGATCCGGCTACCGAGGGGCCCTCTTCGCTGCTGTCCACCGGGGCATCCCAACTGTAGCTGTTCAGGTAAGTCTGGCCTGTATTGCTGGTTATCATAAATTCCCGGTAGATCAGATCCACCCGGTTGGATGGATCGTAACTTCCTGATGGAGTTAGGGTCTGTTCTGAAGGCTGAACCTGGGAGTCTGACAGGGAGAAACTGTAGCCCTGGTCTTCCATGCTGTGGATTCTCAGGTTTCCGGCGGTATCGGGGGTTTGCAGGGTGAGACCTGCTCCGGCCTGTAGGGATAAATTTTCTTTTTCATAGAACAGGTTGGCTGCCAGGTCTATTCTTCCGGGGCTTTCACCAGGTTCTTCCGTTACCTGTGACCGGGGTATGGTCCAGCGGAGTGATTCGGCCAGTTCCAGAGTGAGGTCCGGCGTTAGGAACAGCCGGTTTCCCTGGGCCATAAAGAGGTCTCCGCCACCGAAACCGGAACTCTCTGTCCTGTAGGTAATTTCAATCCTGTCATCGGGAAATATATAACGGGAGAAGGTCAGCTCTCCCGTGTCATAATCCATTTGGGCTGTCTGGTCTGCCACTCCGTTGACTTTGACAACCACAGACCCCCGGACTATACCGGTTCCCAGATAGTAGGATCCTGAATCCTCTTTGACTGAAATGAGTATCATCCGGGATATTTTGGATGAATCTGTTGTCCGTCCCGGTCCGTAGATTTCCGGATTTTCACCCGCCAGAGGAACCCGGTTATGTGGATCTCTCTGATCGTATTCTTCCCATTGAAGTTCCAGTACATAATCGTTTGTTAAAAAGAGGAGATCATCACTGACTTCCTCATAGGATCCCCTGTCTACCAGAGAAATATCCGTACGCCAGGATTCAGAGGGAAGGGAACTGTTGAAACTGTAGCGGTTGCAGCTTTGGAAAGGAGACCAGGTTCCCGGAGAGTAGATCAGAAGGGAATCATAGCCCTCAATGGTTACCCGGGATGTCTCCCCGTAGGTCCCGCCTCCCTGATCGTAGGGGTCCTGCTCATCCCAGCCGAAGGAGAGGAGAGGCTGATCGGGATCAGGTCTGTAGTTCAGATCTGCAGGTATGATAAAACCGTCCGAGGGGGTTTCTCCTACATTGTTTCCTTCAGAACGGTAAAAAACGGCAATCCTTCCTTCTCCGGGCTCTTCCATTTCCAGGATACCCTCTTCCAGATCAATGACAAACCCCGATGTTATCCGGCTATATCGCCGTCCGTCGGAACCGGTAAAATTCCCGTCTTCCTCTTCCCGGTAGACTCGAAGACCTGTTATACCGGTATGGGGAAGGATAAAATACTGTCCTTCCAGGTACTCTGTGAGGGACAGCTCCTCTTCGGAAACCTCATAACTGCCTAAAAAGGTTTTGCTTAGCTCTTCCGTGGGGTCGTAGCGGATCATAAATTCGTGTTCCGAGTATCGGGATTCCACGCGGCCACTGATACCGGGAGTATTGTATTCGGGGGAGGACACATCAATCCCCTGGTATTCTCCGATTCCAATGCCCGCATTCCCGATCCGGACCTCTTTAACCGGATCGTTTTCTCCCCCCTGGTAACCCATGACGTAGGTATTTTTATCATAACCTTCGGTGATGGAGGTTTCCAGAAAGTAGTGATCCAGAAGAAAAACGGACAGGAAAAAATCAGGCTCCTGTCTGAATTCCAGGCCCTGCTGCAAGCCCGGGTAGGGAGCGGGGAAAATAAAACCGTCACTCCCGTTTTCATACCCTGTACCGTAGGTCAGACGGTAGCGCCAGTAGCCTTGCCAGTACACATCGGTACCCACATCGCCGATCTTCATATCCAGAATATGAGCGGGAGCTTCACCCTGGTCATCGGTATCCTGTGCCGCCAGAGTGTGTTTCAGCGGCGAGAAAAGGAGTAAAAACCCCATTATGAGAAAAATGAATGTAATATTTTTCACTTTGTATTATTATTAACGTGTAAATAAAGATTAAGCAAACCCTTTATCGGTAGGAAGTATATGGATAACAGCAAAGCCAAAGCGCAGGCTTTTTTGAGCAGGCTCATGCAGAATCCTACAATGAATGGATTTTCCGCACTTCAGCGGGAAGATCAGCTGATGCAGTTTTTCGCCATTAACGGCCAGAAACTGAAACCCACGTTGACATCAGACCAGTTCTTTCCCGGAGCATCCTGGCAGGATATTTATAAACTCATGACCCAGACTCTTTTCGAAATGACCAATCAGGAGATCAGGCCTCAGATCCTTTCGGAGATTAACGACAGGATCAGTTACTCCTTTGTCTCTTTTCTGAAACTTCCGGCGCCGCCGGAGAGTATGAAAAGGCAGCTCATGGCCATTATGGACAAGCTTCTGGCCACCCCCCAGGGCAGGCAGGAACTGACGGGGCCTCTTAACGCCATCCGCTCGGGAATCCTGAAAAAGTACATTATGTTTGCCTATGAGAGACAGAAGTATATTCACTTTGAACTTTCGAAAGTACAGCGGCTCAGGATGTCTCAGAATGAGGTTTATAACTACATTAAAACCTCTCTTCTGATAAAACCTCTGGCATTCCTGTTTCAACCGGGAGGACCGGGGCAGAATCAGGTACACGCTCTGACCCCCAACTATGCCGAACAGATTACCAGACAGCTGGCAAAGCTGATTCCGGATATGCCCGATGAGGTGATCCGCAGCAGCATCAACAGCTGTGTATCCTTTCAGGATCATAACAAACTGGAAGCTACGGCCCGGCTCACAGCGATATTCGCCAGCCGGTGCGCAGCTATGAAAGAGGGAATGAAAATCGACCGGGGAGCAGCTTCCTCCGATCAGAGCTGGTTCAACATCGCCCGCAGAAACCATAAGTTCTATGGTTACGACTTTGATATGCTGACCGAGCTGTATAACATATCCGCAGAGAATGGATGGTAGGAACATGAAAGAAAAAACAAGCAATGCAATTGAGAACTTCATCCTTTTTATTATATTTCTGGTTCTGGTTCAGACCTTTCTGGAGGATCTGGCTGTCCTGCTCTCATTATCCTGGAATGTCAGAAAAACCCTGATCTTTACGGGATTCGGTTTTGACCTTTTCTTTACCTGCGAATTCCTGGTCAGGTACTTTTCCGCTCTGAAAAAAGGACGGGGAACCAGGTACTTTATCCGGGAGAGAGGCTGGATTGATCTGATTGCGTCTCTGCCTCTGCTCCTTCTCAGTTCAGGCCCGGCTGTCATCTCCGTTCTGGAAGGAAGCGCCTACATAGGCGCTGCGGGTATGCTGAATATTCTGAAAGTTGTAAAAACCGTAAGAATCGCCAGGATTCTCAGACTCCTCAGGCTGCTCAAGATTTTCAAGAAAATCAAATTTGTCAACTCACCCATGGCTCAGCGTCACCTCACCAGGATTATTACTACAGTCATCGCGTCTCTGGTTCTGGCTCTTACGGCAGGATCTTTTCTCCTGGCCCAGTTTGACACGGCCGATGCGGAAACCCGTTATGTGGAGAGTCATGAAGCCATTCTGGATACGGCAGTGGATCTGAAAGAGAATGATCTGTTGACCTGGTATGGTTCATCCCTATTCGAAAACCAGAAATCCATTCTGATTGTCCGCAATGAAGAGGGGACGATCTATTCCCGGGAGACCAACAGTTTTTACAGAACCTGGTACGGTCCTTCAGATTACGGGTATGTGAGTAAAGGCGGAATGGAGATGTTCTACAGTATGAAGCCCATCTATGTGGGGGAATCCAAAAGCAATCTGATGATTTTCATGGCTATCCTGGTGATGCTTACTGTGCTGCTGCTCTTTTACAGCCCCCATTTTGCCATAACCGTAACAGACCCCCTGAATATCATGATCAAGGGGTTCAGCGATTCCAGCTACAACCTGGAGGTGCTTATTCCCAAAGATTTGGAGGAGGATGGCATTTTCCGGCTCTCCAGGCTTTATAACGAGGAGTATCTGCCTATGAAAGCCCGGAACAACTCAAGAGAAACCGGAAGCAATCTGACATTGAAGCTGGAAGATTTTGATGACCTTCTGAAAGGGTAGCTTCGGCCATTTCGACTCCGCTCAATGCAGGTCCGCTCAGCTACCGGCTTATTTCCCAACCCTCTCCCCCGGCCCCTCCCAAAGGGAGAGGGGTGTAAGGAATATAAAGAATTATCAATGGGTGACAGGTTATTTATAATAAACATATTTTCCTTCGCCATTTGGGCTGATAGGAAGCTTGCCTCCTGCTCGACTATGCAATCAGAGGAGAGGGGATTAAAGGGAGAGTGTGGTTTGGAAGCGGGTTTTCACACGAGCGGTACGTACGGTATCTTTCGTGCGGTCTCTTCGGGGATGATCACGCGGATGTATCTGAGGGCATCGGTAAAGCCTTTTACAACGGGTTCGCTGAAGACAGATCCCGAATGGATGAAGGATATCTGATCGTCTCCCGAGAGGATGGGCAGGTCCACTTCGAAGGAGATCCTGGAAGGGATATCGATAATCAGATGGTTTTCAGGAAGGACTCCTCCCTGCTGGGACCTCACTTTTTCGGCAAGTATATCCTCATACCGGAAACGGTATTCCAGGTCCATCAGGTCCCGGTGCAGTTTGTTCTGTTCATCAAAGGGAATCTGGCTGACGATTCTGTAATTTTTGGGAATTTCCGCCTCCCTGATAAGGGAACTGAGCTCTTCAGGAAGCTGGAGCATCCTTTTGAAAAAGTGATCGTCATCCATGCCGTAAAGCTCTTCCGCCTGGATCAGTCCCTCTTTTAAACTCAGGTATACAGCTTTTTTGACCATTCCGGTGGATATTCTCACATCGGTATGCCAGTAGACTGTTTTGTACATCAGGTATTTGGAAAACAGGATATTCTCCACTGCTGTCACCCCTTTGGGAGTCAGTCCGATCCCCGAGGGGGTCGGGCGGATCTGGGAAATCACAAAATCGATATCCTGTATACCATAGGGAACCCCGCAGAAATAGGCATCCCTGTTCAGATAGTCCAGCTTATCCGGGTCCAGTACTCCTGACAGGATATTCCGGAAAAAAATCAGCTCTTCATTTCCCTGATCGGGAATTGTGCTGTCGATAATGGCCGCCGTCAGTTCAGGATCGCTTCCCACTTTTTCCTTTATGATGTGACCGATACCGGACTCTCTGATGAGGCGGGCGGAGAGAATCTCGTGATCTGCCAGAGGGAGTTCCTTGAAAGAGTGGGCATGGGGAAAGTGTCCCAGATCGTGAAGCATGGAGGCGCAGAGAAAGGCTTTGGCTCCCTCCAGGGACATGGAGGGGCAGTTATGAGAATACAGAATGGTTTTCAGTATCCTTCTGGCCAGGAAAAAAACTCCCAGACTGTGGTTCAGTCTGGTGTGGGTGGCTCCGGGGTAGACCAGTGCCGCCGGTCCCAGCTGGCGGATCCTGCCCAGTTTCTGGAATTCCGGATCGTTCATCAGTTCCCGCATTCCGGGAGTCAGATAGATATGTTTCCAAAGGGGATCCCTGACGGGAACGCTGTAATCTTCGTTGATGTGGCTGATGATGGACTGCTTCATAGGACCATTATACTGAAAAAAGGCTTTGACGGTATGGGGTATTTCTGTTAAAACGAATTCTGAATGAAAAAAAACCGGTTCCTTTCAGGTCTTATACTTCTCCTCTTTTCAGCTTTGCTTTTTCTCCCGGGGTGCCAAAAAAAGGATGGCTCCGGCAGCCCCCCGGGATCCTCCCAGCCCTTGGATTCCGATAAAGAGGTTCCCCGGACCATCCAGCTGAACCGTCCAGGAGACGGGGAACAACCCCCGGATTCTGAAAGAGAAGAAGAACCAGATCAGAAGGATGAGAGTCTTTTGCCGGAGTTTTCGGGGCCTCTTTTTCTGCAGAAGCAGCTTCCCCAGAGCAGAATTCTTCCCGATGGGGATTTTACCGGTCCTTTTCTGGATTCTTTTTCAACAGACCAGAAAGAGAGGCAGATCGCTGTTCTTTTAAGGAATTTCTTTTTCTCCTATCAATCAGGTATTGTAGACAAGAGATTTCTGACTCAGCAGATAAACAGGCTTTTTGCAGATGATCTGGAAACCCATAAGGCTCTTGGTCCTGAAATCCGCTCCCTTTCCACCGGTTCACCTGACATATCAGGAAACAGAGCAAGCATACGGGTCCGGATTTTTTCCGAAACCGGATCGGTCACAGGAACGGTCTATGTGGTGAGTGACGGCAATAAATGGTTTATAGAGGACTGGGAAATCCCCTTCGGCCGATGGCCGGGGGATCCGGTTTTACGATAGGGGAATACCCGCATCTTTCCGGCGGAATGATTTTCCCACAGCGACGCAATTGGCCTTTTGTGTAAAAACAACGCCTTCATCCCAGTATTCCAGAGCGGCGAACATGGCATTCCCGCCATCGTTGTCATCACTTTTTTCGGTTCTGTAGGAAACATAATCCGCCAGTTTTTCGTAGTCCTGGTTGGTGAGGCATTTATTTCGCTGGGAATTGAATTCGTTCCATTCCCGGATTTTCTGAAATCCTTCACCCTCGTCTTCTATGATCAACCTGGCTTCTTCTTCCGAGAAGCTGTACCAGACTTTCACAAGCTTGTTTTTATCGCTCCGGTTGCCGTGTTTTACCGCGTTTTTGATTAACTCGCTTACCTGCTGTTCCAGAAGATTTATTTCTCTGATTTCCGGGGGAGCCTTCTGAACAATCAGAAGAGTGAAATATCTGATCTGGCGGAAGTCGCTGGGAAATTCCTTGTAGAAAAGTCCTTCCCGGTCCATGAGTCTGTGATTGTCATCAATCTGAATAGTTTTCTGGTTCATGTCAGGCACCGTTTCCTTTCTGGAGTTTCAAAATTCCGTCTTTGAGAGTTTCTTCCAGAGGAAAATAACCGGTGAGTTTTGTCAGTTCTATAACTTTTTTTACCGAACCGTGAACATTTGTAATTATCAGGCTGGCATTTTTCTTTTTCAGTGCCGAACTGACATAGATAAGAGCCCCAATACCGCTGGAATCGATATATTCCACTTTTTCCATATTAATAATGTACAGGGATATGTTTTTTTCAAGCATTTTACCGATCAGCTCTTTCAGTTTGAAGGCGTTGTAAAGATCCATTTCACCTTCAATATCGACGATATATATATTCCCGCTTTTGCGTACCTTCAGTTCCAATCAGCAGCTCCTTGAATCATGGATTAATGTCTCATACTTTTTTGATCATTCAGCATCCCGAAAAAATCTGGTATTCCAGGCTAGATAATTGTACATTTCTGAAAGTTAATCGTCAAGAAAGTTTTATTCAGGACGAGAACTGCTCTTCCAGTTTTTTATAGCTTTTCTCACCTTCGGGAGTATCAAAGGCCAGGATTTTTATGCCGCAGACCTGAAAACCTTCGGCGTCGGTTCTGACCCACCTGATCTCTCCTGAAAGAGTAAAAGGGTTCAACTCTGAGTTTTCAGGCAGCACCTGTACAGGCTTTTTTTCCTGTAAAGAAGCATTGACGGGCATTATGGTCACATACTTGAAACCTTCATGACTGATGTCTCTCATATATCCGGGAATCCCGTCCATAAGAACTTTGGCATAACTGCTGAAACGGCTGCTGGTTCTGTTATTGTTCATTAAAAAGGCTCCTCATTGTAATTATGGTTCCGATGGTTTCTCCGGCTTTCCATGACTCCTGTTCTCCCCTGGCATCATAGAAGGTAATGGAAAAATCATGAAAAGTCCTTTTTGTAACCAGAAGACCCATACCAAAGCGGTTGTAACCGTGTTTTTCCCTGTAAGCCTGAAAGGCTTCATTGTTCAGATCTATCTGACTGACATCATCATGGATATCGTAGGGGAGACCCGCAGTATCGAACCCGCCTCCCGCATCGGTAATTTTTATCTGCAGAGCTTCAGGTTGCATCATAAAATTCAGAATAATCCTGTCATTGACATTTCGTTCCTTGTGGGCCCGGATAGAATTGTTAACCAATTCCAGGACGGCATAGCGGATATGCTCCATTTCCGCCCCGATATCGGTAAAGTACAGCATATTAAACTCTTTCAGAAGAGCATTGAAATCGGAATTCCGAGATAGTTTTATTGTTACAGTTTTATATTTTTTGTCTTTATATTTTATATATCCCATAGTTTACTATATAATGTACAAACCTATTAATTGCCAGCAGGTTAAGATTATATATGTTTTATATCTACTTTAAACTGGATAACCATAAGCAGCTGTCCGGACTGTATAAAGAAAAAATCTCTGATATTCTCAGCCGATGCCGCTCCCTTCTCAACGAAGCGGGCGGCTCCTCCATGAATATGGAAGAACAGATTTTCCAGTTTGCAGCGCTTTACAAAGAGACTGCACTGAATGTTCTGGATGCGGCGATCAGGCTGAAAAACTATCTGAATGAGAATGAGGAGCACCTTTACGGGTTTACCATTATCCTCTCTGCCGATCACGATAATGAAGATCTGGACGTACATTTTCACAACCTCTCTTTGCTGGCGGAAGAGGAAAACAGGGTCTGGATGGAAGAGTCGGCCATGAGTCGGTACAGCACATTTGTTGATGTGCCCGAAAAGAGCGAAACATCTCCCCTGATCCCTGTGGAAGTGAAAAAGGAGAAAATGCTCTTTCTGGAGGACATGTTCCGGAATTTTCTGAACCGTCCGGATCAGATCACGCCTGTAAAAAAAGAGATTAATCAATGGCTTTTCCGGGAAGATCAGCCTGGAGGCCTTTTTATCAGAACCAGTAATGTCGATGAGTCTCTCATGATCCTCAAGGAGGTCTTTGAAGACGACAGGGCGCTGGTTGAACAGTTTCTCCTTATGGAACCTGCCCAGGGGTGCTGGGATCCTTTTTTTCCCATTATTAATTTTATCAATCGCAAGTTTTTACACCATGCCGGTCAGTATCTGTCGCCGGATCAGAGAAACAGATGGTCTAAAGACGGCCCCTTTCTTCAGAAAATCTGCCGTAATGACTGGTACCTTCAGTGCTGCGATCAGTTCTTTTGTGAGTTTAGAACAGCCATGCGTCTTTACTGGTCAGCCTGTTTGCGCAAACTGGATACCTATCCGACACCGCCTGTGCTCATAATAAGGGAACCTGAAAAGTTTTCTCCCGAATCCCGTCAGTTTCTGAAGGACATTCTCCAGGATCTGGTAGAGGATCAGCCTGCTCAGAAGTTTATTTTTCTTTCCTGTGAAGATTCTCTTCCCGAACCTTATACTGACATGCCTGTGTGCTCTCTCCTTATGAAGCAGCCTTCCGGAGCTGAAGCAGTCAAGAAGGTGGGGCAGGCTTTTCCGGATGTCAACAGCGGCATGGATGATATTATAAAAAGATTCTCTGGGCTGAACCACTCTCTGTTCTCTCTGTTTTTTCATTACTGGAATGTCAGTGAAAAACGGGCCGTCCTGTCTGAACATCCTCCTGAATGGACTTTTCTGGAAAATCAGGATGTGGTTTCCCTGGAAATCCTTGCCTTAGCCCTGTACGGGAGGTTTTTTATTACCCGGGATCTTGTTCTGACTTTTTTTGAACAGAGGGGTAATCCTTTTCCCGAAGTGGAGGAGAGGATCAAACGGCTGGAAACTCTGGGCTTTCTGCGGTTCAGGCCGGATGCCTGGGGTGTTTGCGGCCCTGTGGATATCCTGCCGTTTCTGGAATCCCTGCCGAACCTTGATCTGAATGATTTGAACAGGACATTTTCATCCTTTCTGCTGAAACAGCAGGAGGAGGGGACCCTGGTGAATTTCAGCGGGCTTCTTCACTATCTCAATACCCATGGCGATGCAGACTTCGGTTTGGCAGTTTTGAACCGCATTACCAATCACCTTCTTGATTTAAGGGCGATGGATCTGGCCGAGAGCCTTCTGGACTCTCCACTTTTTCCTGGCCGGGAACTCACAAACTCCCAGCAGGAAGGGTTTCATAACATACAGTATGCGGGTAGACTCCGTTGTGCCCTTTTAAGACGGAACCGCAGGGATCTGGCTGGTAAACTCAACTCGGGGTATCTGTCTCTTATGCCGGCTCAGGGAGATTATTCTGAGGAATTCCTTCTGCAGCAGGCTCATTATCACGGTGTCAATGGTGACTCCGAGACCGCACTGGGGATTGTGAAGAACAGCCTTTTTGCCTTTCAGAAGAACAGCGACCATTCGGGAGAGACCCGGGCGAATATCGGTCTGGCTCTTATCCTCCTTTCCCAGAGAAAAATTCAGGCCGCGGTGGACTATTTTGAGATTGCCACCAGGATAGGGGAGCAGCTGGAAGACAAAATATCAGGCCTTTACAGCGGCCGGTTCATGGTCCTGGCATCCTATCTTTTTGGAAACCTCTCCATGGCTCTCCGTCTGCTGGATGCCCAGCTGCCGCTGGTGATAGAGGAACGGAACCGGGAAACCCAGATTTTTCTGCTTTTTCTCAAAGGGCGGATCTTTTTTGAACTGGGAAGGTACAGCGAAACCTTCAAGGTTCTAAAAAATGCCCTCCAGCTGGGAAAAGCCTATGGGATGCGTCAGCAGGTCAGGGTTATTTCCGCCTGGATGGGACGGTCTCTCTGTTTTGGCCACAGCGAGAAGATTGCCCTGGACATGCTGGACAAACAGCCGGAATCTCTGGAAACAGCCTATTTCAAGGCCGAAGCTTCCTACATGGCGGGAGACCCTCTTAAAGGAGTGAAAATTCTGGAGGAAGGACTGGGGAAGTATGATACCAGTCGTGAGTTTATCCATGAGATGAACTGCTGGGAGGACGGTTTCCGCCTGATCGAGGGGCACCTGTCGGATAACAGCCTTTATGAGGATGTACTTCTTGATCAGGTTAGGGGATTCTATTATTTCCTACTGGGTAAAATCGGAAGAAAGCAGGAAGCTCTGGAAGGACTGAAGCCTTTGTGCCGGATGGATACAGCCTACAATCAGCAGCCCTTCGGATACTACTTTTTCTACTATGCCCAGGATCTGATGCAGGGCGATGATGACATGAAAGAAGAGAACTATATGATCCTGCTGTCCCACGCTTTCAAGCTGCTTCAGACCAGAGCGGGACGTTTTGACAATCAGCAGATGAAACACAGCTTTTTCAGGAAGAATCACTGGAATAATGAAATTGTGAAGAAGGCTCAGGAGATGAATTTTATATAGGGCCTTTTTTCTTTCTGTTTGTTCCTGTGTATGGTTTGATTGTTTAGGTATCCTTCAGGTTTTATGGCCTCCCCCTTGCCCCCTCCGGAGGAGGGGGATGTTTTATTCTTTTAGTGTTAGTTTCTTTTGTTGGAATCCAGCTGTTTAGTTATTGCTTGCTGGTTCTGATGGATTTTTGCTTATGCAAACAGGGAGGAGGGGGGAAATGTTGTTATGAATATTTTTTTTGATTATCTGGTTGACACTTTTTTGGGGTTCGGGGTATATTACGCAAGCAATCGCATGGTGGCGTAGCTCAGTTGGTAGAGCAATCGGCTCATATCCGGTCGGTCAGGGGTTCAAGTCCCTTCGCCACTATAATTTAAGGCAGTCCTTATGGGCTGTCTTTTTTTTGTTTATAAGGAAAATTCGCGAAGGACTAGAACCCCGGAAGCTGCGCGCGAAAATGAACCACTCCGGGTTTTCCGGAGACACAATTATATGAGAGGATTGTGTTATAGGAAAACGAATCAGGTATGCTAAAGAAGTAAAAGAACGGGCAGTAAGAATGGTCTTTGACCATGAAAAAGATTACGAATCTCGGTGGGCGGCGATTATTTAAATTGCATCCAAAACCGGTTGTACTCCAGAGTCTTTGAGAAAATGGATTAAACAGGCTGAAATAGATCAGGGTTTAACGGAAGGATTAACAACTGATGAGCGGGCTCGGATAAAAGAGCTTGAACGGGAAAATCGGGAGCTGAGAGAAGCCAACGAAATCTTACGGAAGGCATCAGCATATTTCGCCCAGGCGGAGTTCGACCGCTGAAAAAATATTGATCCGTTTCATTGATGAAAACAGGACAGATTATGGAGTCGAGTCTCTCTGCAAGAATATTCAGATAGCTCCTTCAACCTACTATGAAACGAAATCTCGTCAGTCAGATCCTGATCGCGAACCACCAAGATTGAAACAGGATCACATTCTGAAAAATGAAATAAGCCGGGTATGGTTTGAAAATCGGTGTGTCTACGGAGCCAAGAAAGTTTGGCAGGCTATGAAGAAAGGACTTCCCGTCACCAGATGCACAGTAGAGCGTTTAATGCGGTCTATGGGACTTAACGGTGTTATTCGCGGTAAAAAAGTCAGAACTACGATTCCTGTTAAAGATAACCGTCCTGATGACCTTGTGTATCGAAATTTCACAGCTTCCGGTTCAAATAAGCTGTGGGTTGCGGATTTCACCTATGTATAGACTTGGCGTGGCTTTGTCTCTGTGGCATTCATAATTGATGTCTTTTCAAGAATGATTGTGGGTTGGCGGGCATCTATGTCAATGAAATCGGACTTTACTCTGGATGCTCTCAATCAGGAATTATGGGCAAGGCAAGTTACAGAAAGATTGATCCATCACAGTGATCGTGGGTCTCAGTATTTGGCTATTTCCTATACTGAACGACTAATAGAAGCTGGGATTGATCCGTCAGTTGGGAGTAAAGGCGATTCCTATGACAATGCCATGGCTGAAACAATAAATGGTCTCTATAAAGCAGAAGTCATTCATGAAGATGGTCCCTGGCGCTCTATAGAACAGGTAGAATTTGCGACACTCGATTGGGTCAATTGGTTTAATAATCGTCGGATTATGGAACCACTGGGATATTTATCTCCCAAAGAATTTGAAATGGTGTATTATGAACAAGAAGAAAGTCTGGCAATTACAGCCGGACTCAAATAAGACTGTCTCCGGATTCTCGGGGCGGTTCATTTTGCCTATATGCGGGACCGCCTGGGAGCTCCGTTGGAGTATAACCGGCAGGATAAATGTTACTTTTATAGTGATTCATCCTATTTCCTGCTGTCAATCAGCCTGTCGAGGAGGAGGCTATAGCGCTGACTCTGTCTATAGACTTGATGTCTAGGTTATAAAGTATGTTTTAAGGAGGAGAATTCATAACTAATTGACAAAGGGACAAAAAGAGGACATAATAGCCGTATTTATTCCCGTTCTTTTGGAGTTCCCCAATGATTTCGAATAATTCATATGATTTATTACTTCGCGCTCGTGATTTTATACTCAGAAACAAATATCTGAAATTCTTAACGTCGATGTCAGAACTGTAAGAAGATGGGAAGTCCGTTCTCCTGCACCACCAGAGTATTTAGCTGATGCTATAAGACAAAGATTATTACCGCTTGTTGATCAGATTCCTGCGAAGGAAGGAAAATTTAAGTTCATTGATTTATTTGCAGTATAGGCGGAATTCGCCAAGGTTTCGAGGAACTTGGTGGACACTGTGTATTTACAAGTGAATGGAATAAATATGCTCAAAAGACATATTTTGAAAATTTTCCACAAACAACAGACCATTTATTTGTTGGTGATATTACTCTTATTGATGAGAAAGATATTCCTGACTTTGATATTCTCTTGGCTGGATTTCCTTGTCAGCCTTTCAGCATCGCAGGAGTATCTAAAAAGAATAGCCTTGGACGGAAACATGGCTTTCAAGATAAGACTCAAGGTACACTATTTTTTGATGTTGCTCGAATAATTGCAGAAAAACGTCCACAGGCTTTTTTGCTGGAAAATGTTAAAAATCTTTTATCACACGATAAAGGAAATACTTTTAAAGTGATTAAAGATACTTTAGAAAAAGATCTCGGCTATAATATTCAATATAAAGTAATCGATGGTCAACATTTTGTACCTCAACATCGAGAAAGAATTCTTATTGTAGGATTCAGAGATCATTCCAGATTTGATTTTAACATGCTGAATCTACCTGAAAAAGGGTTAAGAAGAATAGGAGAGATATTACATCCACAAGATGGTTCTGAAAAAACAGAAGAACCATATACAATTGGTAAAAAAGGTTTAGTAAACGAGAAATATACATTAACTCCGAAACTTTGGGATTATCTGCAAGCATATGCAGAGAAACATAAAAAAGCAGGAAATGGTTTTGGATTTGGTATTGTTAATGAAAATAGTGTTGCTAGAACATTATCTGCCAGATACTACAAAGATGGTTCCGAGATTCTGGTTTCCCAAGGTATGAATCGTAGACCGCGTAGGCTTACGCCAAGAGAATGTGCAAGACTAATGGGTTTCAAAGATGATTTCAAGATACCCGTTAGTGACACACAGGCGTATAAGCAATTTGGAAATAGTGTTGTTGTTCCTGTAATTAGAGAAGTCGCTCGTAATATGGTTCCATTATTAAATGAAATAAATTCTAATGTAATCTTGGAGCAAGAAGCTTTGTATGTATGAGTGATATTGTAGATAAAGAAACCCGAAGCCGCATGATGGCTGGAATAAAAGGCAAAAATACAAAACCAGAATTAGTAATTCGTAAAGCTATATTCAATCGTGGTTTTCGATATCGTATACATGAAAAGAAATTACCCGGAAAACCGGATATTGTATTAAAGAAATACAAAGCTGTTATCTTCATTCATGGTTGCTTTTGGCATAAACATAATTGTCACTTATTTAAATGGCCCAAATCAAATCCGAATTTTTGGAAAAAGAAAATTAGTACAAACAAGAAAAATGATCTCCAAAATATTAATAAATTGATTGAATCAGGGTGGCGTATAACAATAATATGGGAGTGTTCCCTTAAAGGAAAAGGAAAACCTGATTTTGAGGAATTAATCACGAAATTATGTGATTGGATTGAAAGCTCTGAAGAACGATTGGAGATTACCGGATGTCTGTAGAATTTGAAAGAAAGTTTGAAAGAATATCATTAGAAGAATTATTAGACTCTATTTCTGAAAACGGATGGTATTGGATTGCAAAAAGGCTTTCAGGAAATGATACAGGAATTACTGGTGGTCATCAGGCTGGTGTTTATTATCCAAAAGCATTCTTTGAAAAGAATTTTAGCGAAATATGCACAACAAAAATAAAAAATCCTTATTCAATTATTAGAACAGTTTATTTTCCAAATGATGATTATAAATCACAATCAGTAAGAGCAATATATTATAATAATAAATTTACAGAAAACGGGACAAGAAATGAATATCGATTAACAAGTTGGGGAGGAGCATCCGCACCAGTTCAACAGCATGAAAATACTGGCGGTTTATTTCTTTTTACACTTTTTCATGAATCAAATAATCTATATGGACTTGGTTGGGTTGCTTCATCTCAATCTGAAGAAGATATTATCGAAGATTGGATTGGGACAGAAGTATTCCCGGGCGAATTCAGAGATCGGGACAACATAAACTATTCTCAAACAGGTAATATTCAAAGGTTGATTGAGCGAATTCCATCATCGTGGTATTCGGATTTTCCCTCAGGATATGATATTTTTTCATTAGTTGAAGAATATCTTCCATGGGAAAACTCAAGAAATAATATTGACAAACTTCTTCTGGATAGACGAGAATATGAATTTTCATTATTCAGGCATCTGGAAAGTGCTTTTGTTCTGCCCATTATTGATAATGGCTTTAAAACAATAGACGAATTTATATGGCAAGCGAATAGTATAACAAACAGACGAAAATCTCGAACTGGAAAATCTCTTGAGCATAATTTATCGAGTATATTTGAAAGTGAAGGGGTTTTATTTGACTCCCAAAGCATAACTGAGAATCGGAAGAAGCCTGATTTTCTTTTTCCATCTGGAGAAAAATATCATGATCCTAATTTCTCAGAAGATAAATTGAATATGCTCGGAGCTAAGACCTGTTGTAAAGATCGTTGGCGGCAAATTTTATCAGAAGCAAATCGTATTAAAGTGAAGCATTTGTTCACTTTACAGGAAGGGACTTCAACACAACAACTGAAAGAAATGTCAGCAAGTAAAGTAAAATTGGTTGTACCAAAACAAAATAAAAAATGCTTCCCAATAGAATGGAGAAATGAAATTCTTTCATTAAGAGAATTTGTTGATTACCGAAAGAGAATACAGACTGTACAGTGACGGTATTCACCTGACAGTTGGTGTTTATAAATTTTATAGTCAAAACATACTTAAACCAGTATAAAAAAGTCCTTATTCTGGATGTGTTTGGAATGAAGCGTTTACATAAAACTGCAGCGGAAGATCTACTTGAAATATTTCATCGCTGTTATCTGAATGGTTCAATAATCATAGCAACAAACCGGCCTGTTGATGACTGGGGGAAAATCCTGGGTGATAATGCAGCCACTTCTGCAATTCTGGACCGGTTTCTGGAAAATATTCATTTAATTAAGATTTCCGGTCACAGTTACAGGCTAAAAAGTAATCAAAATGCTCAAACCGGAGTTGAAAAAGATTAAAAAAGATTATTAAGCTTTGGCCACTGGATAGTGGCCGGTTTTGAACTGCCCATCCCTGGCCACTTTTAAAGTGCCCGCTGACAGTCTGTTTATGGCAAGCTGAAATTCCCCGGTTCTGCAAGATAGAATTCCCCACTTTTGCATAGTGAAATTGTGAGCACCAGTGCTAAATTGCAGAAAACCACCGGAGTGAAGTTGCAGGTTCCGGCTTGAAAAAAAGGGCAGTACTCCCTTGAATGGTAGTTATTGTCATATGATCAGTGATCTTGATGATCCGGATGCGGTTTATTTGACGCTTACATCCATTATATTGAACTGCCCAGGTTAAATGTGGATGTAGATGAATCCTTGACATTAGACAGACTCGGTAAATGGGCCTTATATTTCAATGAGGAAGGTGTCTGGGAGGAAAAATATATGAGAATTTTAATAAAAGAAGATCCTATTTTTCAGCAGGCTCATGAGACTTTTAATAAGTTTACTGCCAATGATGAACACTTGGAACGTTATGAAGCCCTGATGAAATATGAACGGGATAAAGCGCAGGCCATCAGTGATGGTAGGGAAGAAGGCCTTGAAATAGGCCGGAAAGTTGGGCTTGAAGAAGGCCGGGTAGAAGGCCGGTAAGAAGGACGTGATAATCGGAACCTGGAAATCGCCAGATCCATGAAAGATAAAAAATGCTCCCTGGAACAGATTGTTGAGATTACAGGGTTAACTTTGGATGAGATTGAGAAGTTGTAGATGTTTGAGTCTGTAATGTCTCTCTGAATAAATCGATCACCTGCTGTAATTTCAAATCCACTCGCTCTGTTATTTCCCGGTACCATTGATAGATAAAAACCCTGTAGCCCTGTGCGTCTCTTTCAGGTATGATCTTGTGTAAAATCTGGAGAGCCAATCATGCAGGATACAAATACCTCTGTTATATTAAAAAGACAGACTTATACCAATGCCTTGAGTTTTCTCTGCCGTATCGCGCTGATAGCGGTTTCTGTTTTCTACATGCTCAATGCAGTTCTTCCCACTGATCTTTCCGTTTTTTCCGGATTCTTCGGAGCCGTTGTTATCCTTTCAGCTATGCCCCTGATCAAGGGTTCCTACAGGACTCCGGCTCTTGTCTTTCTGATGCTTTCCCTGATTTTGATGATACAGGGTAGAATGACTCCTTTGCTTGTTATCTCCGGAATAAACTCGATGCTCTCTCTCGTTTCCATTATGACGGTGCTTCAGATCTTTATCGTTCCGATCAGAGCCGGAGGCTACGATAGAGCGTTGGAGCGCTACCTGAAAGGGCGGTTTTCCTCCGAAACCGGAATATATTTCTTTATCAGTTTCATTACGCATTTAGTCGGAAGCTTCATGCTCTTCGGAACAGTTCCCATGCTCAGCGCTTTTTTCATGAAGCCTATTAAAGAGATGGTGGGGAATCCGGAACGATTCATCGTAACCGCTATCGGAAGAAGCTTTACCCTGGTGACTTTATGGGCTCCCGGCGCGGTCAGTATGGTACTGGCACTGGAGAGCACCGGCGCGGAATGGTTAAAGGTTTTTCCGGTTGCCATATGTCTGACTGTTCTAGGAATGGTGACTTCCATACTTCTGGAGAGAGCCACTGCCCTGAAAGGCAGGAATATTTCCGCCCCGGATACGGAAGAATCGGTTCATGTTTCCGGAGACAGCAAAAAGATTCTGATCCTGATAGCCATACCATTCATTCTTCTGGTCGGGATTATGGCAATGGATCTGCTTCATCTTATCAGCGGAAGTGCCAGTGTTGTTATCGTCGGATTAACTACCGCAGCGGTCTGGATGCTTTTTCATAGGAAAGGCGGCAGAATTTCGACCCATACAAGCGAATACTGGAGAAAATCCCTGATGGTCGTCCCTGATCTTACTGTCCTCTTTCTGTCCATGGGGATATTCACAGCAGTCATTCAGGCTTCTCCTTTCATGGATATCATAAGAGGCGGGATTCAGTCTGTTACTGGAATACTGGGGCCCTACAGTTTTCTTGTGGTGACCCCCTTTATCGTGCTTCTCTCTCTTACAGGGATTCATCCTGTCATAGGACTTGTATTTATGGGAACTCTTCTCTCATCAGCGATGGCGGACCAGGCTACGATTATTGCCCTCTCATTGCTGCTGGGCGGGGCTGTTTCCTACTCGGTTTCCCCCTTTGCCGGCAATATCATTACCCTTGCAAGGTTTGTCGGTTGTCCACCAGCGAAAGCAGCCTTTACCTGGAACGGTAAATTCTCTCTTATTTTCCTGGCTGAGGGATTTCTTGTTCTCGGGGCTGTCGCCTTTTTTTCCGGTTAAATCATCGGGACAGAGATTGGCAGTTGATATCCCATCAAATCCTGAAGATTTTACTTATGGGCCGTACAAGCAGGTTCAATGGAATTTCCTCCCATTTAAGATGCCCACTATGAATGGGGGGATTACAGTCTTACATATTTAAGAAATTTTCATCCCTGAACAGTAATCGTATCCCCGGTATGAAAAACCTTTACCGGCAGTCTGTCGCTCATATATTTCAGGGTGGGGAAGTCAATACAGTGCATAGGGTAGAAAAACTCCATCTCTTTCTCTTCAAACCATGCCACAGTCTGTTCTACAGTCTCTCTGTTATCATCAAAAAGGTGCATGCCCCCGATGACTCCTCTCAGGGGCTGTCCGGTGACTGCCTGGGCCTGCAGGCAGATATTGGCAATTCCCGAATGGGAACAGCCGGTTATGACTATGCAGCCTTTGTCCGTTTTTAGAGCCAGCGCAGAGTCATCCTTCATGGGATCATCTTTATGGCAGCCTTTTTCAAAGGGTGTCTGCCGGGGAATCTCTCCCAGAAAAAAGATGCCCTCTCCCATATCGACGGGATGATCAGAAAGTTTCAGAGTGTACTTATCTTCCAGCAGCCCTTTCAGTTCAGCGGGAATCTTTGAGAGCAGTCCGGGATGGGCATACAGTTTTGTATCCGCCGGGGGATCGAAGAATTCCAGGCCGTCCGCATGATCCCAGTGAAAATGGGAAAGGCTTACTTCGGTAACAGAGCTCAAGTCGGCCTGCATATGACGGGCGTTTTCCATAAACAGTCCCGAGGGGCCGCCGTCCAGAAGGATGTGGTGGTTTTTCCAGTGGATCAGAAGGCTAAGCCCCCACTCGGAGCGGCAGGTACGGGCATGTTTCTGTCCCACCGTATTTTCCATTAATATGTCTATTGTCAGTGTGTCTTTCATCCCGTAGGCTCCTTCATGTTTGTTTGAATTTACCCCTATTTTACTTTTAAGAAAAGGTACTAAACCGAATTTTATGGGCATATTCTCAAGTATAAAATGAATTTCATGTGCCATATTCTGTCACATCTCTGCTTTAGATTGAGCTTATTACCATCAATCGAGGAGGTTGATTTATGGCAGATGTTATCAGGATGCAGAAAAACAGCAGGGACAATATTCATTATTTTGAGGATAGTCAGGTCCCCTTGAAAATGTCCATGACCTGGATAGGCCGTTTTACCGAGAAGGACTATGCCATCCCGCCGGTACCGGCTGAGTGGATCTACCGGGCGGCCTGTCCCGCAGATGAAATCTTTGATCAGCTGGAACTGGTTTTCTTTTTTCTCACTCTGCCTCTGGAGAATGACCGTGTGGGGTATGTAGGTACCGCAAGGGATATCCGGAAGATGGAAATCCCCTTTTTATGGAAAGCCTGGAAACTGCTGTCTAAAAAGATGCCGGCCCGGGCGCTGGAAGAAAAGCTTACCGCATTACTCAGAAAATCCAGGAAAAAAGGGGCAGCATTCCTGAGTGAGATTCTTGTCTGGGAAGGAATTCTTTTAATTGCTTCAGGAGGTGATTTTATGGGAATCTTCAAGGCTTTTGAAGAGCTTTTTGAAAAATTCAACTATCAGCTGACTTTCGATCTGATGGAGCAGAGCATCGCCTTTCTGTAGCCTCCTCCCCTGATCCCTTTGTGGACCTTTATGGAGCAAATTCCAACAGGACGCAGGAGAAGAAGAGGGACTCAGGGTTGGCAGAGCAGAAAAATCAGGATTTTTTTCCGTTTTTTTTCAGTTCTTTCCGGAGCCTGGCAATGCCTTTCCATTTAGCGCTTTCAAGGCGTGCCGCATTGGCATCCTGCCTGGTTTTCAGGTATTTCAGCTCTTTTTCCAGTTCCAGATAGTTTTCATACCGCCTGTATTCCATTTCTCCTGTATTCAGGGCCGCCTGAACTGCACAGTCAGGTTCCCCCGTGTGAGAGCAGTCTCTGAAACGGCATTTCCAGGATAGCTGCGCAATTTCCGGGAAGGTTTCCGAGAGAGAATCCTCCTCAGCCCAGAGCTGAATCTCCCTGAGACCGGGCGTATCGATCAGGATCTCTCCCCCCGGTAAAAGGAACATTCTGTTCAGGGACGTGGTATGGCGTCCCCTCAGATCATTTTCTCTCTGTGCTGTGGTTTTCTGAAGTTCCTGTCCCGCCCATGCGTTGATCAGCGAAGATTTTCCTACGCCGGAAGGGCCTGTCAGAGCGATCGTGCTTCCAGCCCCGGCTCGTGAGAAAAGGTCTTTAAGACCCTCCCCGGTTGTTGCACTGACCAGCCTGATATCTACTCCCGGCGCGGAATTTTCAGCAGTCAGAACAGCAGCCTCCTTCTCTTCGGGAGTACAGAGGTCCGCTTTGTTCAGGACAACTGTCGGAGCGGCTCCGCTCTCCCATGCCAGGGTAAGGTAGCGTTCCAGGGCGCCTGTGGTAAAATTCCTTCCTCCGTTGATGCCGAAAACCAGAAAGAGCCGATCGATGTTGGCCGCGATAATCTGCTCTTCTGTTCTCTCTCCCGCGGTTTTCCGGGAAAAACGGCTCCGGCGGGTCAATAGGATTTCAATCAATCCCCGACCGGGCATAGACGGCCTGTAAAGGACCCAGTCTCCTGTTACGGGATAGTCGCTTCTTGTTACGGCTCTGTACTGGAACGCCCCGCTGGTTTCGGCAAGAAGTTCTCCTGTTTTTGATACCAGCGTATAGATTCCCCTTGTTTCGGTTGCGACCCTGCCCGGCAGAAGTTCCTCCCGTGAGATACGGTTGAACTCCTCTTCCAGAGAGGAATTCCACCCCCATTTATTCAATTCGTTTCTCGCAGATTTATCAGATTGACTGTTCATGATATTTTCTCCGTTTTACAATAAAAAAGGAAATCATGATGTCCTGTTCAAATAGAAATGTGTTAGGATTTTTCTGTAGGGAAAGCAGGGGAAATGAGAATTACCCGATGGTTCCCTGAACAGGAACATCTATGAATGCAAATATTGACATGAACGCCTCCTCAGGTCGCAAAAAGGTCTTATTTCACTATAAGCCCGGAGCAGAGGTTTTGGCAAGAACCAAAAAAAAACAGGAAGATGTCTCGACAAAATCCTGCAAATAGAGGAAAACTCAATCATAATTTTTGTTGCAGAAGGACTTGATGGAGAAAAACAGAGTATTCCCAGCTGAATGGTATCCCCAGAGTGCAGTACAGCTGGCATGGCCTCATAAAGAGAGTGATTGGGCTCCCTATCTGAAAGAAGCAGAGTTGTGTTTTACTCAGATAGCCAAAGCTGTATCCCTGCGTCAGAAGCTGGTAATAGCCGCACCTGATATATCCATACCCAGAGAACAATGTGTATCCTTCGACAAAGGGCAAATTGTATATGCACAGATCCCCACCAACGATACATGGAGCCGGGATTTCGGGGGGCTTACCATTTTTGAGGGTAACACTCCGGTGATTTGTGATTTTGCTTTCAACGGCTGGGGTCTGAAATTCTCCTCGGACAGGGACAATCTTGTAACCTCCCGTCTTTTTGCACAGAAGGTTTTTTCCCATCATGTCCGTTATAGAAACTGCCTCAATTTTATCCTGGAAGGGGGGAGCATTGAAAGCGACGGCAAAGGGACGCTTCTGACTACCAGTGAATGCCTCCTATCTCCCAACCGGAACGGAGGGTTCTCAAAAAATGAGATTCAGGAGCAGCTGAAAGGTTTTTTCGGAGTTCACCGTATTCTCTGGCTTGATGAGGGATACCTTAGTGGAGATGATACAGACAGTCATATCGATACCTTGGCCCGTTTCTGTCCGGAAGATACTATCTGCTATGTAACCTGTGATGACCCTGAGGATGAACACTATGAAGCCTTACGCAGGATGAAGGCTCAACTGGAGGAGTTCCGTACCTTTAAAGGGACTCCCTACCGTCTGGTTCCTCTGCCCATGGCGAAGCCTCTGTATTTTGATGGTGAACGCCTGCCCGCTACCTATGCGAATTTTCTGATTATAAACGGAGCGGTCCTTGTACCTGTTTACAATAGCCCAATAGATACTATTGCTCTGGATATCCTGAAAGGGGTTTTTCCAGAGAGAGAAATCATAGGGATCGACTGTACTGTGCTTGTTAAGCAGCATGGATCCCTGCACTGCGTAACCATGCAGTACCCTGAAGGAGTTGTAGAGTGAAACAGAAAGAAATCAGAGTCGGAATTGTTCAGCAAAGCAATACAGGCCGCCTGGAAGAAAACAGAAAGAAACTGGAAGCCAATATACGGCAGGTAGCAGGAAACGGAGCTGAGCTGGTGGTTCTACAGGAACTCCACAACTCTCTGTATTTCTGTCAGGTAGAAACTCCAGATAACTTTGATCTTGCAGAACCGGTTCCCGGGGCTTCCACGGAATTTTACGGGGATCTGGCAAAAGAGCTGTCCATAGTGCTGGTAACATCCCTTTTTGAAAAAAGAGCTCCCGGACTCTACCACAATACAGCTGTGGTTCTGGAAAAAGACGGATCGATTGCCGGAAAGTACCGAAAGATGCATATTCCCGATGATCCGGCCTACTATGAAAAATTCTATTTTACTCCCGGAGATCTGGGGTTCACCCCTGTTCAGACTTCTCTGGGAAAACTGGGTGTGCTGGTCTGCTGGGATCAGTGGTATCCCGAAGCTGCCAGGCTGATGGCTTTGCAGGGGGCTGAAATGCTGATCTATCCCACAGCCATCGGATGGGAAAGTTCAGACAGCAGTGAAGAGAGATCCCGGCAGAAAGAGAGCTGGATTACCGTTCAGAGGGGGCATTCCGTTGCCAATGGCCTGCCTGTTGTTTCTGTAAACAGGGTAGGGTATGAGGAAGACCCCAGCGGAGTGACAGGAGGAATCCGGTTCTGGGGCAACTCTTTTATCACCGGCCCACAGGGAGAGTTCCTGTATCAGGGGCCGGATGATAAAGAGGAAAATGCCGTGATTTCTGTCGATCTAAACCGGTGTGAACAGGTCCGCCGCTGGTGGCCCTTTCTGCGTGACAGACGCATAGAAGCCTTTGGAGACTTGCAGAAGCGTTTTATTGATTAAAGTAAGTTAAAGGATCGGCAGAAATGAAAATGTTTTCTGCCATGATCAGCGATCCCAAAAGAAATCTTATCGAAATACCCCTGGACTAACGGGAATAATTACCCTTTGAGTATGATAGCTACAGCACTGCCCACAATGGCTGAGAATGTAGCCAGATGATAGAGAGACTGTCTGTCAAAACGGCGGTCTATCTCAATAAACCGTTGATTCATATCTTCAAACCTGCGGTCAACTTCTGCAAATCTCCGGTCAATTTCCATCATATGCTGGTCCATCTTTCCCAGCAGCAAATCAAATTTTTCATTCTGGTGGTCAAACTTCTCATTCTGATGGTCAAATTTCTCATTCTGCCTTTTCAGAGTTTCTTCCACTCTGACCATCCGTTCCAGAAGTTGAGTATTCAGGGAATCTTCTTTTTGAGGGTAGGGCAGGATATGTTTCTCAGCCATCCAGTCCACAAAGTGATCTTTTATATATTGTATTATAGCTTTCTGTTCCTCGTTCACAGCGTTTCTTCCCACTAACGTCTCCTGTAATTTTATTTATCTTTATCTCTTTTTACAAGGAAAATAGATCTGCTGATTCAGAACAGGAGAAAATTTATGAATTATAAATCTTTCAATATAAGATGGTATGGTCTAAACCGGTTTTTTCGGATTCATTTCAGTTTCTCCTTCAAACGACTCTTCCGGTTTTTCTTGACCCGGGGGATTATCAGGTGTGATCACCTTTTCATCCATCAGGCGGCGGAGTTCCTTGCGTCTCCTCCGGTCACCCCGTTTTCCGCTGTCATGATTGTCCGAGGGAAATCCCTTGAAAAGGATGGAACTGAGAATCAGCAGACCCCAACCCTGCCAGTAGGTAATCTCCTTCAAACCGAAGATCTCGGGCATCAACCAGTTCCACAGGAGCATCACCACCCAACCGAAGAGAAAAATCAGACCAATGATTCCCAGGCCCATAAGAAAACCAAAAAAGATTTTTATTCCCAGCCGTCTCTCTTCCCACCAGGAATCGGGGTCGCAACGGGGATTTTTCCTCTTTTCCTTTTCCCAGTCTTTCTGAAATTCCTTTTGGATCTCCTTTCGTACTTCATTCCGTATTTCATCCATCATAGCCATACCTCCCGTAGTGACTGCCGCACTACTGTTTCCTAATCGTTTATCCACTGTTTCAAAGCTTTGGTGAGATTTTTCACTGCATACCGCTTGCGGGCTTTCAGGGTTTCCATGTTTTCTCCCGTTTCATCAGACAGTTCCCTAAAGGTTTTTCCGCCGAATACCTGGGCTTCCAGGACTTTCCTCTGTGATGAAGGCAGGGATTTCAAGGCTGAGTTCAGAGCATCTACCAGACAGCTCCTCACGTAGGTGTCTATAGGGTCCAGCCCGACTCCGGAAATGACCTCCTGGAGGGTCTCTTCTGCTGTGTCGGTTTCTCCTGCAGACTGCTTCACTTTTTCGTGACGCCAGCTGTCTATCAGCCGGCGTGTCACAAGAGAGTTAAGCCAGGCCGGCAGATTGAGAATACTTCCCAGTCTGTTTAGCCTTCCCCAGGTTTCCATGTAGACATCATGAATCAGATCTTCCGTCTCTTCCCAGGTTTTCCCTGCAGCCCTGACTCTGGCCTGGAGGCGGGGTTTTTCGGATTCATAAGCCCGGGCGAGACGATTTTCCGATTGTTTTCTATACCGTTCTTCCTGATTCATCGCATCCTTTATGACGTATGACTTCTGATTCGGGTGTAAGTAAATTGTAAACTTTTTTGAAAAAAAAACTTTATGTGTGTCATGAAATGGCACAAGAGCATTTTAGCATCACCATAAAAGATCTTATAAAGAGGAGGCAGGATGAATATACCCCTATATAGAAGAGCCTACAAAACCTATAGATCATGGAAATACCGTTTTTCTCTGAGGAGTGAGAGCATTCTAAAAGTCCTGGAAAGGGCTGTGGCTCCGATTGTAATCTGTTATTATTTTGTAGCACTGGTATCGGGAATTATACAGCCCGTATAAACAGGTTCCGTTTTTCTTCCCGAAAGGAATTGACCGGCCGGCAGGGTAAGACCATGCCGGTTGGTTGGAATTGATCTTATTTGAATGTCGCCCGAAGAGATTCCACAATACAGGCATGGTCTTCCAGATCATTGGGCAGACCGGATACACAGATGGAGCCTATCATTCCCGTTCCTTCCAGAAGTATGGGATATCCTCCCCCATAGGTGGCATAGTCATCCACATTTACCTGACGCTCTTTCAGGGTTTGTCCGAAGTCGCCCAGCCAGGAACGGAATCTCAGGGATGACATTCCCATAAGTTCCACACTGTTTCTTTTTCTCTGCAACCAGTATTCGCTGTCTTTCATGGATCCGTCTGTGAAATGGCGGAATACCACCAGACCGTTCACAGTGATCTCAACGGCAATGGGATCGCTGAATCTTTTGGAATATTCCAGTATATTCAGGCCGAGTTTCAGGGCATCAGCCCGGGAAAAACTCTTGAGAGTCAGCTCTTTTTCTTCCTGCCCCAGACGGTCCAGTTCTTTTTTGTGATTATCGCTCATAGGGATCTCCTTTATTTGTAGAAAATATGAATACACCAATGGTACACCAATAAAATCAGATTGGCTATCATAATCCTCTTATTAAGGTTGAACCTTAAAAAAATCCGCTGATACTCAGAAGCGAGGAAGCCGAACTGGAAAGCATTGTCGCCAACGGTGTCGGTTTCTCCGCAAGTTTTACTCCCCAGAGGAATCTGATTTTTTCCGGGGAACCTTATGTTACGGTGGGGGAAGATGAGGACGGTGGAGCCTTCTCCGGTGAGCTGGATATTTCCTACCGGATTGAAAGAAACTGGAAAGTGGGGTTTTCCTTCAGCGGGATGGTTCATACCATTGTGGGTGATGACAGCACTTTTGCTGAAGCCCTGAATATCTCGGAACAGGGAAAAGCCGAAGCATACGGTTCCCGGATTCTGCAGGATGACGGGACATCCAGATCTCTCTATGAGGAGGAGTTGGAAAATCTCAGTCTCTCCTACCATCTGGAACTCTCCCGGACGATGATGGGTGCCGGAGTTACCGGCGGCATCAAAGGAGAGTTTTTCTTCCTGCCCCGGATGGCACTGAACGGGGGTGTCAGCTTCCTCTACAATTATACTTTTTTAAATCAGGATCCTTATACCAAGTCGGATTCAGGCGAAGCTTTTTACGGCTATGAAGACAGATCATACAAAGCTTACGGGCTCAATCCTTTTATGCTCCCGGATGGCAGGATTCTGGATGAATCCCTTTTTTCGGCCAATTACGTAAAGGTCTTTCTCGGTATTTCCCTGTATTACTGATTCTGACAGACCCAGAACCATTCCGTTATGTCCTCTTGAAAAAAGTTTTTTGAAAAAGACATATTTTCAGGTCTTTCCTGTTACATAGGTAAAGCTTTTAAGGAGCGTAACAGATGAAGAAAACCAAAAGATTCCTGCTTTGCAGTATGGCCATAATTCTGACAACAGCAGCATTGGGAGCCGAAAGTGCAGAGCAGAGTCGTGCCGGGCAGATTACCTTTTTTTACCCCATGGGGAGTGCCGGGGTGGATTCCATGAAGTACTCCAATGCCTTTTCCCTCAATCTGGTGTACGGTATGAACGGGGGTGTCGATGCCTTTGAACTGGGCGGCGTGGGAAACTTTAACCTCCATGATGTGAGGGGTATCCAGATTGCAGGGGTATCCAACATCAATATGGACGAGACAAAGGGGATGCAGTTTGCGGGCGTTTCCAATACCAATATGGGAGACTCTACAGGATTGATCTGGTCCGGTACTCTGAACAGTGTATTCGGCGATTCCCGTGGGATAATGATTTCCAATATCAATGTGACTACCGGGGAGATGAGGGGGCTTCAGATAGGGACTCTCAACTATGCGGCCAAATCAAAAGGGGTTCAGCTGGGTGTTGTCAACGTGGCGGCCGAAGGCTCTGAATCGCTGCCTATTGGAATTCTCAGTATTGTGAAAGGGGGGTACTTTGCTCTGGAAACTTCAGCGGGAGATACCCTTTATGCCAATATGAGTTATAAAATGGGTGTGGAAAGGTTTTATACCATATTCAGGATCTCAGGGTCTGTTATGGACTATGAAGCCCTTTACAATGGAGGAAATTATGAGGACCAGGATTACCTTCTCAGTTATGGTATGGGATGGGGCGGCATGGTTTCCATGGGCGGGAATAACCGTCTGGCTCTGGAGGGGGTCTGTCATTCCATCGTACATGATTTTGACTGGGAATCGGAAAGTGTGAATCTTCTGGCAAAACTGGATATGAACTATCATCTGGGAATGGGGGAGCATTTTTCCCTCTTTTTCGGGCCTTCTTTTAATGTATATGTTACAGAAGAGTCTTTGCCTGAGCAGGTGGGAACTCTTCCCGTTCCCTATACCTTTTTTGATGAGACTTACGAAACCGTGAGAGTGGCCATGTGGGCAGGGGCCAATGCGGGTTTGACTGTCCGGTTCTGACAATAAAGCCTTTATACCAGCCGGTAGGATTCGGGAAACGGTGTTCCCGAATCCTACCGGCAGCTGGAAATGTTTTTACTTTAATCGATTAACGGTTTATTTATTTAAACAAAGCGGTGTTTGAAATCGCAAAGGCACACAGAATAGACATATCCATTATTGTGGAGAATCCGGAAAATCTGCAGGAAAAATCAGACCGGTACTTTTTTGAAAGCCTTAGAAGGCTGACCAGATCATAATATAAAAGAGGAACGAACTTATTATTGTTTTAATAATAAATATACATTTAATATACAAGTAGAGGCTCTTCGCTATTTTTGGGCAGGAACCCCGTGGATTTTATGTTTAAAAGTAAATAATTGATTAAATTACAAAAAAATAACAGCTATGGTGATTGTATGGAGAAATGATGAATAATATAAGAAAATATAGATAGATCTGAATAATTACATTATATTTATTAAATATTCTGTATGTAAAAAGGCTGTCAAAACATCCGTGGAATCCAGGGCTTTTTTTCCATTTTTTTTAGTTCTCATGTTTTTTTCACCCTTTATACTGACTGGGGAAGATGATCTGTCCGGTCAAATCACGGTGATGATTGCAGAAAAAACAGAAGTGGATAATCTGAACAAGTCTTTTCTGGAACTTTTATATAATTCCCTGGAACTGGAACTGAAAATTGACGGTTTTGTTTCTTTCCGCCAAGAGTGGGATGAGCTGGATAAGCTCTATAATCTGGCGATCAGGAAAGAGTCCTCCTATATCATAGATGCCGCAGTCAATGTAACCGATGATATCCTTACCTATGTTCTGACGGTTTACCGGACACAGAGAATGGAACAGATTTACAATAAATCAGAAGAAAAAAAGATCAATTTCAGTCTGGATGAAGAGCTGAGAAATTCCGCGGAAACCATGGTTCTTCAGATCCGCAAGGACATGCAGGACCATCCTGAAAGTTTATTTCTTAAAGAGGAGGTAGAGGTCCGGGATGTTGAGAAAGAAGAGGAGAAGGAGATACTCCGTAATACTCAGCCTGTGAAACCCTTCAGTTTTTCCGCCGGTTTCGCCCCCTTTATGACCAGTGGAGAGGCAAGCCGTTATTTCACTATGGGGATGGCACCCGAGTTTCACAGCTCCTTCAACCTGGAGAATTCTTCCGGATACTGGAGTTTCGGGGTCTTCGGCTCTTATAATTCAGTAAAGGCGGAAGGAATCCTTTTTGATGCGGATCTTCAGTTCCTGTCGGTTGGTCCGGAGATTCAGTACACAGGGGTTATGAGCCGCATGATGGAAGTTTTTTATTCCCTGAGCGGCGGAATCACCCTGCTGATGATCGGTTCAGGCAGTTCGGAAGGAGAGATTATCACAGTTCCCTACGGCTGTGCCGGTCTGGGAATGTACTTGAACTTCCTCCCGGGGTTCGGGATGTATCTCTCTATGGGATACATGATCTATTTTGAACAGTCTATTGTCATATCCGGCTTTACTCCTGCGATTGGACTACGTATGAGAGTGTGATTGTCATGGGGATAGTACGATGAACTTTAAGAACCTGAACAAAAAAATTCCTTCTCTTTTTACACTGCTCTTATTCTCTGTTTTGAGCTGCCAGCAGCCCCTTAACCTTCTGGATGTCCTGGACGGTCCGGAAGGCCTGCCCCTGGATCTGACTCCCGATTCTTCCCAGATCGTTATAAGCAGTACCCTGGAATTTCAGGCGGAAGGGGGAGTGCCTCCCTACCTTTTTACTATTGAATCCGGCGGCGGTTCCATTAATGAGGAAACAGGGGTCTTTACGGCACCGGCAGATGCCGGATCTTCTGTCATAACCGTATTGGACTCTGCGGGGTTGATAGATTCTTCAACGGTTACTATTATTGCCGGTTCACTCAGCTCCGCTCTGGCGATTTCTCCTTCTGCAATATCCCTGAATGTGAACGGAAGCGTCACTTTTTCCTCTACCGGCGGAACCAGCCCATATACCTATTCCCTGGTTACCGGATCGGGAACCATCAATGCCACAACAGGTGCATATACAGCTCCTGCCCTGGCAGGTACCGATACCATCCGGGTTACCGACAGTGTCGGAGCTACGTCCGATGCGGTTGTCTCCATATCGGATAGTTCCGCTCTGGCCATCTATCCCTCGACACTCACTCTTAATGCAAACGGAACCATTACCTTTGTTGCAACAGGCGGAACCAGCCCCTACACATTTTCCATTTTTTCCGGGTCGGGAACGGTTAATGCCACCACCGGTTTGTATACTGCTCCTGCTGCCGCAGGAAGCGATACAGTCCGGGTGACCGACAATGTGGGGGCCACAAAAGATGCGGTTATTACCATTTCCGATCTGACCACCAATGTGGATTATGAAGTCACGGCGGTAACAGATACCAGCGGTTCTCACCAGGGGGGAGATCCGGTAACCGGAACCTTTACCCTTACCAATGTGGGCAGTGCGGACAGTACAAAAACAGTGGAATGGTCTATTTATGCATCATTAGGAGATTCTACTTACGATGGAAATGATGAACTCATTGATACAGGTACAGCTGCTGCTTTAACTGCAGGTAATTCTTCAGTGGTAAATTTTACCGATATTTGGCCTACAACTGCAGGAACCTATTATTTAATTGTTAAAACAAATTCCACGGATGATATAAGTAATACTATAAATAATACAGCAGTATCCGGTGGGATTGTAATTTCTGATCCTCCAGTAGCCGATGTCGACTATTATGTGAACTCTCCTCCTGCTGGTGGTACGACAATCCTGACAGAAAGTTCTATTGCCGATACTTTTACCATTCATAACCAAGGGAGTGAGGATGGTTCTCAGCCGGTTAACTGGACAGTCTATATTTCAACAGATACGAACCTTGATATAGGAACTGATAGTGTAATTGACTCAGGATCTATAAGCGCTCTTGGAGCAGATACAATCTCTGGACCAATAAATTTTTCTGGTGCCTGGCCCAAGACAGCTAATACCTATTATCTATTGTTTAATCTTATTACTGGTGAAGATAACAATACTCTTAACGACCTGACACCCTCTACAGCAGCCTATACGGTAAATGAACCAGATATTGATTACAGTATTAATGCCATAAGCAGTTCCGGAAATGTCCTGGGCGGGAGTCATATCAATGAGACCTTCAGTGTAATCAATACCGGTTCAAACGATGGTGCACAGAAGATCTATTGGACGGCCTATCTCTTATCAGATACTACCTTTGGAAATACCGATGACATACCGGTTGATACAGGGAATATCGGAGCTCTTGCCGGCGGTAATACCATCTCTGCCGATATTGTCATAGACAGCGGCAGCTGGCCCTCTGTGAGCTCCTCCACCGATTACTATCTGTTTGTTGATGTGTCCGCTTCGGATGAAACTTCTTTACTAATTAATAATTACGATTATAACACAGTGACAGTAGATCCGCCGGATATCGATTATGTTGTGACAACTGTGACCAATACTGGTACACCAACAGATACCGATAATCTTGCAATCACTGAATCCTTTGAAATCCAGAATACTGGAGCCGATGACGGAAGTGCCAATATTTTATGGTATGCTTATTACTCTTCCGATACAATCCTGGACGGCACTGATACCGAAATTAGCAATGGGCAGATTGATATTGATGAGTTTAACCTGGGAACAACAACCGGCGGTAGCATTTCCGGAACCTGGCCGGGAGCATCGGGTACGTATTATCTGATTGTTAAAGTATCTGCGGCAGACGAAACAGATTCTACAAACAATTACACTCCCAGCGGTTCTTTTACCATAAGTTCAACTGGAAATGTGGATTATATTGTCAGTTCTGTCAGTTCAGACTATAAAACTGTGACTACCGGCAGCCCTCTATCGGAATCCTTTACCATAACCAATGCAGGAACAGCTGGTACAAATGATATTTCATGGCAGGCCTATGCGTCTGGTGATACTGTTTGGGATGGTTCTGATATTTCTTTAGGTTCAGGAACTCTTTCTGCCTTGGGAACAGGGGCGACTTCTTCAGATATTAGTCTAAGTAGTATTGATTGGCCAGCTACTCCTGGAAGTTACTATTTGGTCATCACAGTCTCTACCACAGATTCAGGTGAGATTGATACAAATAATGAAGGGTACAGCGGGTTATTCACTGTGAATGATCCTCCGGATTATGAGATCTTTTCAACCAGCTTTCCCATAGAAACCCTAGGAGCCGAATTAGTAAATGAGACGGATTTGAGTATGATAGGAGCTCACACATTTACGATAAAAGAAATGAACACTGCTTCCGGAATGCAGACCATTACCTGGAATGCCTATATTTCAACCGATGCGGTTCTTGACGGATTGGATACTAATATCGATTCTGGCACAATCCCTGCTCTTGCTGCCGGTGCAACCTCTGCAGCTCAGACTGTGACCGGTTCTATTCCGGCAACTTACGGGTATTATTACCTGCTTCTTCAGATTTCAGCTGGTGATGACGAAATACCGGGGAACAATGGATACGTTTCTCCTGTCCTATATGTCTGGCAGGAAACCGGGAATACAGAATCTGGCACTACCGGTATCACCTATTTAAATGATGCTGAAGATTATGCCCTTCTTTTAAATAGCGGTGATTCAGTAACAATTACGGGAACCACAAATAACATTTCAGAAGATGATTTATTTAAAGTTACTACAGGATCTGATGTGGGAACACTGCAGGCTACTTTAGATTGGACGGCTTCAGGTTTGAATGATGCTCTTGATCTTTATATGTATGAATCAGATGGTACTTTGAATGGTGTTAACAGTGCAACTACAGCAACTTCCACTGAATCCTGCTCCTGGACAGTTGCCGCAGACCAGGTTTATTATATAAACCCATACACAGTAATTAATAATAAATCTGGTTATGATTACACTCTTGTTATTACTGCTGGACCATAAAGAATATTTCACATCTCAAGGATATTCTTCAGATTCCTGAGAAACTGGAGGAACAGCTCTTTCTGTTCCTTCTCCTCGGGGGTGGAGATTCCTCCCGGGAGAGACCTGGAAAGCTGATCTGTCAGTTGAACGATTTCTTTGAGGGCGGCTTCCCTTCCGGCTTTCTCTTTCTCTTTACCATAGGCTTCCAGGTAATCGCCCATCTTTTCATGAAGATCCGGGTATTCCTCTTTGATGGAATCCGAGGCCAGAACCTCCATAATCAGCAGCTTGGTGTTTAACTGGCTGGCCAGGGTCTCCGCCTGGGAGTTTGTATTCACCTGGGGAATCGTTTCCACTTCCACCGGTTCGGTTATGGAACCTTCCAGAGTGGTTAGCCCTTCTATCACGGATTTTCGGGATTCCTGTTCCAGCTTGGCGGCGTTCAGAGCGGAGAGCTCCGCCTGGGAGACCAGGGTTTTCCCTTTGGAGGTTTCCATGGCCACTCCGGCATCGACAAGCCTATTGATAATCTGGGAAACCACATCTGAATCAGACTCCAGGTATTCCAGAGCCTGTCTGTACTGGTCAACGGCTGTTTCGTACCGGGCAGAATTGAAACTTTGGTTTCCGGCTTCCAGAGTATTCAGAAAGTTGATCCTTTCCTGCTCCAGTTCCTGCTGTTCGATGGTTTTCAGATTGGCATATCCCGAATCCAGGGCTGGAATGCTGGTAATGGCTGTCAGATAGGACTGCCGAGCCATTTCCAAATCTCCCTCTTCGTAGAATCTGTTCCCTTCCTCTACGGCCCGTCCGATTTCAGACAGTATTTCGGCAGATTCCAGGATGGAGTCCGCATCGGATTTCTGTTTTTCCGACTGGATCAGCTTTTTCACCGAGCTGATCATAAACAGGTCCAGCTCCCGTCGAAACTGAACAGCCTCCATAGCCAGTATGTCATCCTGGGCCAGATAGCTTTCCAGCTTTGCCAGTTCCTCCTCGGCCAGAATCAGATCCTGATCGTTCAGAGCCTGGTGAATCCGGGAATAGAAACTGAAGATATTGTTTAAAACGAAATCCTCCTGCTCCTGTTTTCTGCTTATCTCCTCAAGCCGGGTCAGGGCCTGATCCTTTTCCGACTCCAGCTGCCTTTCCATTTCGGCATACCTCTGATTGAACGACTCTTCCAGGGCTTCCTTTTCACTGCGGGCTTCCAGAAGGGTATTTTCGTATTCACTGATCACCGAATTGAGAGTCTCTTCCCTGGCGATCCTCTCCTCTTCTATCTGCTGTTTTGCAGCGGTTAGTTCAGACTGGAATTCCATTTCTTTTCTGGTAATATAATCTTCCATCAGCCTTTGTATTTCGGCATCCGAATAACCCAGGCTTATCAGGCGCTGCCTCTCTTTTTCCAGCTCTTCCTCATAAAGAATGCGCAGTTCGTCTTCCCTTTGACGGATTCTGTTTTCTGCCTCCCTGACCAGGTTTTCCTGCTGGATCCGCATATCTTCCAGGCGGGTCTGTATCTCTCTGATCTCGCTGTCTTTGGCGTTTATCTGCTCTGCCGACTCTTTTTTCAGGGTTTCGATCAGCTTGTTTTCCAGAGTGATCACAGTTTCCCTGTCGTTGATGATGTAGTTTTCAGCCTGGCCGAAATAATTGTAAAGATAATATCCCAGTCCCCCCAAAAGCAGTACCGCTCCGAGATTGATCAGAAGAGGGAGCTTCAGATCGTTTTTAAGGGATGTGAAGCTGAAGGTATTCTCTTTAATCTGAAGCCTGTTGGAGGCAACGGACGATTCAATCTCCAGAAGGATTTTTTCTCTCTCTTCGGGAGGGATCGAATCCAGATCTTCTTCGGTTTTGATGAGTTTTCTTATCTGCTGCGCTCTTGCTAATAAACTGGCCATGACTTATTATTTTTACATCATCCCCTGCGATGGGTTATTTTTAACAATTATAAGAAGATACAGGCTGAAAAACAATGAAAATCCGCTCCAAAATCATTATTATAACGATTCCTCTGATTATCGCACCACTGTTTTTCAGTCTTCTCATTTCCACCTTGTCCACCAGAAACGGGATAACCCGGGTGGCCACCGAGTTCCTGACCTTCAAATCCGATGTCTTTAATAACTACCTGGACAGTCAGTGGAACCTGCTGATTAAAAATCAGCTCAATGATAATCCCGAGTTTTTGGCTGTATCCCAGGCAGGGGCAGAAGACTACTCCCAAACTCTGATATCTAACAGTTCCGAGCGCATTTTTGCAGTCTCCGGAGAAGGTAAGCTGGCGATTCAGTCAGGAGGGGAGGGGTTTTCCGAAGGGGATCTGGCAATTCTCTCCACTTTTCTGAACAGGGATAAGGAAGGGTGGCAGACCATCCCTCTGGAGTCGGGCGATCTTATTGCCAGTATTACCTATTTCGAGCCCTTCGACTGGTATGTCTTTCTGAGCATGCAGAAAGAGGCGTTTTACGGAATTATCAGCACCATCATCTACCGGACCCTGGTGATATTCATCATCTCCCTGATCATGGCGGTGCTACTCCTTTTTCTCTTTTCCTCTCTCCTCACCAGACCTCTGGAAACAGTGGTGGACGCCATCAAAACCATCATCACCACCAATGACCTTTCCATCAAAGTGGATCTGCAGTATCAGGACGAAACCGGAAAACTGGGACACTACTTCAATATCATGACCGGGGAACTGGACAAGGCCTACAATCAGATGAAAAAGTACGCCCTCCAGGCGGTGGTAGCCAAACATAAGGAATCAAAAATCCGGAATATTTTTCAGAAGTATGTTCCCAAGGATGTGATCGATAAATTCTACTCGGATCCTGAAAGCATGCTGGTCGGGGACAACCGGGTTCTGGCTGTTCTTTTTTCGGATATCAGGAGCTTTACCACCATTTCCGAGTCTATGGCCCCCGATGAGATCGTGGACTCTCTGAACAAGTATTTTGAGATTATGGTCGATTCGATCACATCCCGTTCCGGGATCGTGGACAAATATATCGGTGACGCCATCATGGCTTTTTTCGGTGCACCTGTTCATACGCCCAATGATGCGGTGAACGCATTGAATGCCGGTCTGGACATGCTGGAAAATCTGAAGGAATTCAATACCTGGCAGACCGGACACGGCAGGAAACCTTTTGAAATCGGGATCGGTATTAATTACGGCGTGGTGACTATCGGAAACATCGGTTCCGAGAAAAAGATGGATTACACCGTTATAGGTGACATGGTGAACCTGGCATCCCGTCTGGAGGGACTGACGAAACTGTATAAGGAACCGATTCTGATTTCCGAGTCCATGTATCAGAAGGTTCATGACCAGATTCCCTGCCGGATGGTCGACAAGGTTATCGTGAAAGGCAAAACCCAGAGCGTGAGGGTGTATTCGGCAGCCCGGAATCTGTCCCACGAGATGGAGGAAGCCTGGGAGAGCCATGAGGAGGGTGTGGAAGCCTACTATAACAGGGAGTTTTCCAAAGCTCTGGGGTACTTTGATTTCTGCCAGAAGCTCCTGCCCGGAGATCACTGTTCCCGGCTTTTTTACCAGCGCTGTCAGGATTATATTGTCAATCCTCCGCCTGCGGACTGGAAGGGGAGTACAGTACTGAACAGGAAGTGATGATCCCGGAAATATCTGGAAGCATCGTCCAGCAGTCTGTAAGGACACGGGATAATGAAGAACTGATCCTTTACGGTCTAGGATTCTTTCTCCTCTTTGGGGAACAGCAGTTCGCTGGATGTGGTTATCTGTTTTCTTTCCGACTCTCTGTAATGGCCGGGACTGGTTCCGGTATATTTTTTGAATATTCTGCTGAAATAGCTCACTTCGGGATATCCTATGAGCTCTCCTATATTCTGGATTGTCAGTTCCGGATTATGGACCAGCAAATGCTGGGCTTTATGAATTCTCAGGGAAATCAGGTATTTTACCGGACTCATCCCATAGATATTGGAAAAAATCTTGGTAATATAGTTGGAACTGTAGTTCAATCGGGAGATGACCTCTTCCAGGTTCAGGTTTTTGTCATAATTGGCCTGTATATACTCTCTGATCGCTTCCACGGTCTGTTCTTTTGATGATATCTCTGGAATGGATAATGTGGAAGTCAGGCTGGTTGTCTCCATTTCCAGTCTGGTAATAATTTTTACCAGAGTCTGTTTCAATTCATCATTATTCACAGGTTTTAAAAGGTAATCGCTTACATTGTATCTTATGGCTTTTTTTGCGTAATCAAAGTCCGAATACCCGCTTAAAATGACTGTTTTCAAACCGGGATATGTTTCAGAAACGCGTGCCAGGAGCTCCATGCCATCCATTACGGGCATGCGTATGTCTGTAATCAGGATATCAGGTGAATGCTTTCTGATCAGTTCCAGAGCCTGTTCTCCCGTCTGGGCTTTTCCAGCCACAAAAATACCCAAATCCAGTGCATAAATTTTATTTATCAGATTGTTCAGAAGGAGTTCTTCATCCTCAGCGACAATAATTGTATATTTTCTAGTCAAGGGAGACTCCTTTTCTGAGCTGGCCCAGTATTACGGTACTTCCCGTTTCGGTACTTTCAATATTGAAGAAATACTTCTCTCCGTTGAATATTCTCCAGCGGGAATAGACATTGATCAGTCCCATTCCGTTTTCCACTGTATCATCCGTAGCAGTCTCTTTATTCCAGTTTTTGATCTTTACTCTTATTTTTTCAAGGGATTCAGAAGAAAAACCTGTTCCGGTATCACTGATTTTTACATACCATCCCTCCTGATCCGATTCGGTTGTTATGGAAATCTCCCAGGGGGGAGCACAGTTGGTACCATATTTCAGGGCATTTTCCAGAATCGGCTGTATGATCAGTTTGGGAATGGGAATGTTTTTCAATTCCTCACTGATATGGATTTTATAACTGAGGCTAGACTGGTATCGGACTTTCATACAGTATAGGTATTTCTGTGCGTATTCCAGCTCGGTCGAAAGTGTCACTGTTCCGGGCTGGTTCTGTGCTGTATATCTCATGAAACGGCTGAGGTTGTCACAGAACTTTATCACTTCTTCTTCTCTGTGTTCTTCAGTCAGAGCGACAATGCTTGACAGGGAATTGTAGTAGAAATGGGGGTTAATCTGAGACTGAAGAGCCAGGAATCTGGATTCCATTTCCCTGTGTCTTGAATGAATCAGTTCGTCCATGGATTGTTTCAGATTATCACTCATGGTATGAAACGCATCATTAAGATCATCAAATTCGTCATATGCCGACTGAAGGAATTTTTTTTCTCCCGACAATGTTTCAATATTCGTTGTATGGATCTTTTCAAGGAGATCGCGAATGGGTCTGGTGATACTGGAAGACATATAGATGGAAATCAAGGTTACCGCCAGAAGCGTAATGATCGTGGCATAGAGGAGTATCCTGGATATGTCCCGGACCGGAATCAGGATTTTCTGTATATCCTGAACACAGATATATGTCCAACCGGTATAGAAGGATTTCTCTGAATAGAAGAGTTCTTTTGTTCCGGTCTCCGGGTTGACATATTCCCGGGCAGGACCCTCTGTTCCGGCAATCCTGTAATAGTCTTTCTGCTCCTGATTTATCGTTCCCTCACCGTAGGGGAAAATCAGATCTCCCTTTTCATTATAGACATAGACTTTCAGATCCCGGTCCACCTGTTTCTGGTGATTTATAATGCTGTTAAAGATTTTTTTGGCGTACTGGCCCGTTTCAATATAGCCGATATCTTCACCGTTCTCATTCCTTAATGCCCGGTATAGAGAAATGTAATATGATGAGACCGTCCTGCTCTGCTGCAGCATATTGGATTCATAGGGACGGCTTATCACTTTCTGGTATTTTATTCTGTCCGCTTCGGAAACCCAATCCTGAGTTGTCATATCAACTTTTTCCATAATGGAATAATTGGCCATGATGATTTTATCACCTTCTCTGCTGTACAAGGCAATCATGGGGAGGGAGAAGTCTGCACCGTTCAGTGCGACAAATATTTCAAGCATATGGGAAAAATTCTGAAATTTATCCTCAGGCTCATTCAGGTATCTGGCAAAATTATTCTTCACCAGGGAGCTGTACAGGATGTTGATGGAGACATTGTCCATTACATGAATCTCATTCTCACTCTGAGCCAGAAATGAGGATGTAAGCGTTTGGAACGAGGCGAACTCCTTTTCAACCAGTATCCGTGAAAAGTAGAGGGATATGAAAAATGAAAAGCAGCCTATGGCAATGGACGAAAAGGCAAAAAACATCAGGAAAAATCTGACGGAAATCCTGAATTTTCTTTTTTTGACTCTCTGATTCATACGGCCGCCACTGATTTTTATTATCCATTGTATATGCGGGTTCCGAAAAATGTCAATTTTAGGAATCGAGGTTCCATCCTTGGAATGGAAAAGTGCAAATATTGTACTTTTCTGTGCATAGACGGCAGAAGTTGCTGCTATATAATTATTTATATAAAAATGGAGGATACCAAATGAAATCAATTAAACAAGTTATTGTATTTGTTTTAGCCATTCTGGGACTATCCGGACCTACTGTCTTTGCCGAGGGAAAGCAGGACAGCCGTTCAGGAAACCCCTACGCGGGAGAGGAATTGAGTATTCTGGTTTCTGCCGGATGGATGGACAGCCGATATGATGCTACCATCTCCCGGTTTGAAGAAACCTATGACGTAACCGTCGATCTGCAGACAGTTCCGGCGGAACAGTATGTTGATCTGCTTCAGGTAAGGCTTCTTACCGGTGAGTGCGCCGATGTGTTCTGGATTCAGTCAAATCCCTTCGCTATCGAATCTGTGATAGTGAACTACGAAGATTACTGCATCGATTTTTCCGGAGCCGACTGGGAGAATATCATTCCCGAAGCCCGTCTGCTGTCCTGCAAGGTGGATGACAGCCTTTACGGATTGCAGTTATGGCATAACTCTCCGGAATTTGTCATGCTCTATAACAAAACCCTTTTTGAAGAGCTGGGAATCGCTGTTCCCACCACATTTGCTCAGTTAAAAGCCGCAGGTCAGGTACTGGTGAAAAACGGTATTACTCCCTGGTTTGTTCCCGGAGCTGACGGATGGCAGCACCAGCTGGCTTTTTTTCAGATCGGCGGAGTCTATGAAGCCAATCATCCCGGTCTTTATAAAGGCCTGAACGATAATACCGAAAAATTTGCCGGTAATGAAACAATGATCAGAGTCCTTGAGGAGATGAAGGAACTGTCCGATCTGGGATACTTCGGTGAGGACTGGATCGGTGCCAGCAGCACCAATATGTTCAATATGTTTGCAGACAGGACTATCGGTATGGCAATGGCCAATTCCAGCACCATACAGCAGATCAAAGACGAAACCGGATCCACGGATGAATATGGTCTCTTTCTTATCCCGCTGGCAGATAACCGGTACTATCCCATAACTCCCTCAGGCCCCACCATGTTCGGATACAGGGGGACTGAGCACGAAGACCTGGTAAAGCTGTTTTTTGATTTTGTGACATCCGAAGAGAGCCTCCAGGAGATTCTGGACAATTCGCCCAACTTCACAAATCTGCACGTAAGGAACGTTGATATTAATCAGCATTGGATTCCCGAGGAACTGGCATTTGTAAAAACCATCACTCCGGATCAGATGGTGACACCCGTACTACAGTCGGGAACAAAGTATACCAACGATTTCTGGATGGATTTCGGTACGGATATGATGTCCTATTTCATCGGGAACATCGAAGTTGATGAAGTGCTGAAAAATATGGATGTCAACAGGGCCAAAGCCGCAGAAATAGCAGGCGATCCCTTCTGGACGAATAATTAAAAAATCAAAGGAGTTGTCCCGTGACCCCTGATGGGACAACTCCCCGTATCCAAGGTTTTACCATGAATAAACGTAATATCTATCCATTCTGGTTTGTTTTATTACCATTGTTTTTATACACAGTCTTTTTTGTACTTCCCAGCATTCTGGGGGTGTTCTATTCTTTTACGGACTGGAATGTCCGTAACCGGGGAGATGTCAGTTTTGTCGGCTTTTCCAACTACAGGGAGATATTTACCTCTAATAAGAATTATGCTGCCGGTATATTCAATACCCTGAAATTTACCATAGTTTCCAATTTCATCAAGCTTGTGCCCGCATTGTTTCTGGCGATCCTTCTTCAGAATAAAATCAAGGGCCAGAATATCTACAGGACCATCCTGTATATGCCTGCGATACTTCCGTTCCTTGTCATCGGGCTGATTTTTAAATCGGTCCTGAACTATCAGGACGGTATCCTCAATGCGGGACTGGAGTTTCTGCACCTGGGATTTTTCAAGCAGAAATGGCTTTCAGATCTGAGTGTTGTATGGAAATCCATATATCTGGTGGATGCCTGGCGCGGAATCGGTTATGTCATGACCATTTTTCTGGCGGGTCTGAATTCCATTCCCCGGTCATTTTATGAAGCCGCAGAAATCGACGGTGCCAATTTCTTCAGAAAGTTCCGCTACATTACCATGCCCATGCTTCGGGGAACGATCATGATAAATCTGGTTTTCGGAATAACCTACGGGTTAAAGGTCTTCGACATTATATACGTACTGACAAACGGGGGCCCCGGACACGAAACCGAAGTGGTCACCACCTTTGCCTATCAGCTGTACTCGTCCGGCCAGTACGGCATGGCCGTTGCGATGAACACGATCCTTTTCATTATATCCACTGTTGTGGGAATCCTGATCGTAAGAAATATGAGCCGTAAAGAGGTGCAATTATGATTTCAAAACCCGCCGGATTCTGGCCGAACCTGCTGAAGCAGGTACTGCTTATACTGCTCTGTCTCTTGATTATTATTCCATTTGTTCTGGTAGCTGTGAACTCTTTTAAAACAAAAAGCGAAGCGGCACGGGTCAACCTCAGCCTTCCTTCACAGTGGCATTTTGAAAACTATACGGAAGTTGTGAAGAGGGGAAAGCTGGCTCTGGGATTCTTCAACAGTATGATCTACTCTACGGTTTCCACGTTCATTGCTCTGATTATTTCCGGTATGGCGAGCTTTGTCATTATCAGAAAAAAATCCCGGAAACTGGATTTTCTCTACTATTTTTTCATATGCGGACTTTTTCTGCCTGTAAACTATGTGACCCTGACAAAACTGCTGCAGGCACTGAATCTGACAAGCGGAAGGGCGGGGCTTATCATCACGTTTCTGAGTTCCATGCTGCCTTTCTGTATTCTGGTAATCAGAAACTATATTTCCACTATTCCCATTGATATAGACGAGGCAGCGATCATAGACGGTGCCGGTCCGCTTCAGCTGTTTTTTATTATCATACTACCGCTCCTGCAGCCTATCCTTGTTACGGCGTTCATCCTTCAGTTTATGGGTGTCTGGAGTGATTTTATCACACCGCTGTATCTTACCAGTAAAAGCTCTCTTTGGCCGATGAACCTGGGAGTCTACAATTTCTTTGGAAAAAACTCGCTTCAGCTGAATCTGGTTTTTGCAGATATTCTGCTTACCATTCTGCCTGTCATCTTTGTCTACCTTCTGGGGCAGAAATATATTCTCGAAGGCATCACTTCTGGATCTGTCAAAGGTTGAGATTGAATAATGACAATCAGCCCATTATCCGTTATACGACATAGAAAAAGTTATTGAAAAAGGGAGATCTGTTACTATGAATTATACATACAAGCCCACATGGGACTCTGTAAAAACACATGAAATACCCCAGTGGTATCAGGACTGTAAATTGGGAATCTTTATTCACTGGGGACTATATTCTGTACCCGCCTTTGCCACCCCGACAGTCGAACTGGGAGTGGTTACCGATGAGGAATGGTTTTGTGAAAATCCCTATGCGGAATGGTACTATAACTCTTTGAAGATGGGGAGTGGGGCTACTTTTGATTACCACATGAAGAACTATGGAAAGGATTTCAAGTATGAGGATTTCGCAGACATCTGGAAAGCCGAACAATTCGATCCTTTAGCCTGGGCTGATCTTTTCAGTGAGGCGGGAGCCCGATATGTGGTGATGGTTACCAAACATCATGACGGATTCTGCCTCTTTCCCAGCCGGTACACGGATTATCACGCTGTGAATAAAGGCCCCCGGAGAGATCTGGTCGGAGATCTTACAGAAGCGGTTCGTCAGAAAGGCATGAAGATGGGGCTTTACTATTCGGGGATTATTGACTGGCGGTTTGCGGATGACCCGATCTATACGGAAGATCAGGTCAAGCTGAACTGTTCTCCTACCTATGAATATGCCGACTATGCCTATAAACAGTCACGGGAGCTGATCGATCGCTACCGTCCTTCGGTTTTCTGGAATGACATCGGATGGCCTTTTGCGGGAGAACAGCAGCTCCCTTATCTGCTCTCCCATTATTACAATCTCTGTGAAGACGGTGTTGTCAACGACAGGTTTAACGGCTTATGGAAAGATTACAGCACCAAAGAATACCAGTACGGCAGTGTTTCCCGTGAGGAAAAGTGGGAAATGTGCCGGGGACTGGGGCTCTCTTTCGGTTACAATGCTGTCGAAGGTGATGAGCATACCCTTTCTGTGGAAAAACTGGTCAGCTTGCTGGTGGGGACGGTTGCCAACAACGGAAATCTTCTTATCAATGTAGGTCCCAAAGGGGACGGTACCATTCCGGATATTCAGGCGGAGAAACTGCGCGGACTGGGCAGATGGATCAGTGTAAACGGCGAGGCCATTTACGGAACAGAATGCAGTAGAAGGCTTTCTGTCAGCGGTGAACAGGCGGATATCCATTTTACCAGAAAAGGAAAGGATCTTTATGTCATTCTGGACTCCCTTCAGGAGGGGACTTCCGTCGTTTCCGTCGAAGGTGTGAACGGCGATCTGACTCCTCTGGATAACAATACAAATGCAGCATTCCGGAAAATAAACGGAGGAGTGGAAATCACTCTGTCTGATCATAAAAAGGAAAAATGTTCCGTGGTCTTCAAAGTGGAGGGAGGGGAATAGGCTTTTCCCCTTTAAAGGTGTTGAATCATGAAACAGAACAATGATTTTAATTTCGATATGCTCGATCTGGATCAGTTTCCCGGGTCCGAAGTCTGGATAGCCGGCCAGGTTGACGCCGCAGAGGAATCCGGGGATGGAAAGATCGCTCTGGATATCTGCTTTGTCAGAATGGAAAGGAAAGGGGGTTTTCATTTCCCTGAAACTCCTGTCACAGAAAGCCTGCGCTTTACTCTGGAGTGTCTGGATCAGGGAATCCTGCGTTTTACCAACTGTGAAAAACAAATGGAAGACAGTCCCATGATAAAACTTTCCGAAACTCTGAACCGGGAAAAACTTGTCCTGAGCAGGGAAAAGGGATCCTATATCATAACGGATGGAAAGGGCGGTAAAAAAGCGGAATTCAATCTGAAGCCGCATGACATCCGGTTCTGGAGTGATCAGATCCCGGCGCCCTTTCCCCGGTTGACAGGAAGATTCTATCCGGATGGCAAAAAGGAAATTCCTTTCTCTTCCTGGGATCAGTTCATTCCCGGCAAGCTGGAATCCATCCCGCTGGGATATATCAAGCGGAATTCAGGGGAATCACCTACCAGGGAATGGCTCTTTTCATTCTATGCATCTCAGAATGAAGCCTTCTATGGAACCGGTGAGAGGTTTCACTCGTTTAATCTTCGGGGACAGACGGTCAATCTGGAAAATACCGATGCACTGGGAGTGAATAACCGCAGAGCCTATAAGAATATTCCCTTTTATCTTTCGAGTGCCGGGTATGGCCTTTTTATCCATAGTTCTGCCCATATCAGGCTCTCTCTGGCGGATATTTCCACCCGTGCCGCTCAGGGACTGGTGGAGGACGATACTCTGGATCTCTTTATCATCGGAGGAGAATCGCCGGAGAGGATTCTTCATGGCTACAGGAAAATCAGCGGATTTCCCGGTCTCCTTCCCAAATGGTCCTTTGGTACCTGGATGAGCCGGATGACGTATTTTTCCGATCAGGAAATCACCGATATTTTTACACGGATGCGTGATGAGGAATATCCCTGCGATATGATTCACATCGATACAGGCTGGTTTGCCAAAGACTGGGTCTGCGAATGGACTTTCAGCGATGAGCGTTTTCCCGATCCCGCGGACTTTATGAAACGTATGAGAGAAATGGGATACAGAGTGTCTCTGTGGCAGACTCCCAATATCGGTAAAGGCAACAGACTTCTGGAAGAAGCCAAGGAGAAGAAATACCTGGCGCCTGTTTCCGGAGGAGCCGAAACAGCTTCGGACTTTTCCGGACAGGATATGGACGGACAGATTGATTTCACCAACCCTGACGCGGTGGACTGGTACAAGGGAATGCTGAAAAAGCTTTTTGATTTCGGAGCATCTGTGATCAAGACAGATTTCGGCGAGGATATCTCTCCCGATGCGGATTATCACGGTCTGCCTGCCAGACTGCTCCATAACTTATATGCCCTGCTCTATCAGAAAGCCGCATTCGAAGCGACGGAAGAGTATTACGGCGAAGGGATCATCTGGGCCCGTTCGGCCTGGGCGGGAAGCCAGAGGTATCCGCTCCATTGGGGAGGGGATGCTGCGGCAACTTTTGACGGGATGGCTGCTTCCCTTACCGGAGGACTCCAGCTGGGACTTTCCGGGTTCTCCTACTGGAGTCATGATGTTCCGGGATTTCACGGAGTACCCGACTTTATGAACAGCATGCCCGATGAGGAGCTCTACATCCGCTGGACCCAGTTCGGTGTCCTCTCTTCCCACTTGCGCTATCACGGGACCTGTGCCAGGGAACCCTGGGACTATCCGGGGGTTTCCGGTCTGGTCAAACAATGGCTGCGCCTGAGGTATGCCCTGATCCCCTATCTTCTCCAGCAATCGTTAGAGGGACTGAACAGCGGATTTCCCCTGTTAAGGGCGATGCTGTTCCATTATCCGGAAGATCCCGCTTGCCGTGAGATCCGGGACCAGTACTTTCTGGGTTCCCATCTCCTGGTAGCTCCCGTCATGAATCGGGAATCTGTGAGAAACGTCTATCTCCCTTCCGGTCAATGGACCGATTTCTGGACAGGTGAAGTACTCGATGGAAGCCGGTGGCTGACGGAGCAGTCATACCCACTGGGCAGGATTCCTCTGTATGTAAAATTCAATGAAGCGATTCCTTTTTATCCGGAAGCTGTGTCCTGTACCGATGAAATGACCGGAGAAGCCAGGACTATCATTTTCGACGAAGGGTACACTGGATACAGAAATACGTTTCTGGGTACCTATATCGATCTTTGATTGCATGGGAGATTTACAGGTATGAAAAAACTGCAATTAGGTGTTCTGGGGCTGGGCGAAGGAAGAAGTATCATTTCTGGAGCCGTTAACAGCGATATGTGGGATGTCAGACTCATTTGCGATGTGAATGAAGCCTTATGCCAGGAAATGATGGAGAAGTTCGATATAAAGGACTATACGGTTTCCTACAGGGACATGCTGGAAGATCCCGGGATCGATGCGATAGGAATCTACACTCCTGATCATCTGCATGCCGCTCATATCATCATGGCCCTTGAAGCGGGAAAACATGTGATCTGTACAAAACCGCTGACTACGGATCTCAAAGAGGGGAAAAGAATCCTTGACGCTTCCCTTAAATCGGACAAAAAGGTCTTTGTCGGACAGTCTACCAGGTTCTTTGAATCCATGATCAGACAGCGGGAAGCTTTTGAACAGGGAAAGCTGGGAGACATCTGTACTGTAGAAGCCTGCTACAATGCAGATCACCGCTGGTTTCTGGAGAAAAGCTGGGCAAAATCAAATACCTTCAAATGGCTGTTTGGCGGCTTGAGTCATCCGGTGGATCTGATCCGCTGGTATTTACCGGATATAGAGGAAGTCATGGCATACGGCGATGTCAGTCAGAATGCCAGGGATCTTGGTCATGGGAATCCGGATATTATGCATGTCCTTTTCAAAACAGCTTCAGGAAGGATTGCCCGGGTTTCGGGAACCTATTCCTGCGTGCTCCCTCCGGAGCAGAGGGACAGCGGTATGAGCTGTATTCTCAGAGGGACAAATGGTTCTTCCCAGGCGGACTATCACGAGCTTCGCTATTCCGAGCAGATCCAGGGGGGGGATCCGGTGATTATGCATTTCAATAAGGATTCCTACTATTTCCGCTTCGGAGGAAGACATCATCATGCGGGAGAATATCAGAACTACATTGAATATTTCGCCCGATGCCTCTGTGACAGTAAGAATCCAGCGCCGGATGTGCGGGAGGGGATCGTGACAGTCTCATGCCTTCTTGCCATAGAAAGATCCATGGAACAGGGGCGCGCTGTAAGACTTTCTGAAATATTGAGTGAAAACGGGTTGGAGGAACTTGTCTGATGTACTGTACATGGAAAGAAAACTGGGAAGATTCGAAACAGAATTATATAAAGTGGTGGAAAAGGGAGTCTATGGTGGTGTCCAACTGGGGCAGCGGAATCCCCTTGGACAGGATGGTTCATCAGGCTGAAGATCCCGGGCCCTTCACTTCTCTGGATCAGAAATACAGGGATCCTTCGTGGATTGCGATGAATGAACACTACAGACAGGCTCGACTGGCAGCTCCTTTGGATATGCTTCCTATCGCTTTCCCTGATATTGGAACAGTTTCTCTCGCGCCTATGCTGGGAGCGGTGCCACAGTTGGGTGAAAATAATATCTGGTACAACCATGATCCTTCCTTCGGACCGGAACAGGACCGCACTCTTGTTTTTGACAGGAATGCAGAGTGGTGGAATATCATTTCCGATTCTGCCAGGGCTGTAAAACATATGGCAGGAGGAAAATATTTTACCGGACTACCTGCGATCTGCCCCAATCTGGATGTCCTGGCGGAAATACGGGGAACTGAAAACCTTATGATGGATATGGTATTGAACCCGGAGTGGGTTCATTCCAAACTGGAAGAGATACAGAATGTTTTCGAAGAGATCTATACGGAACTCTACCATATTATCAAAGAGGAGGACGGGAGTTCCGTCATGGGATATTTTATGGTATGGGCTCCCGGTCGAGTCTGTCTTGCCCAGTGCGATACCGCGGCTATGATAAGTCCCGGTATGTTTGAAGAGTTTGTGATTCCCTATACACGGCGGCAGTGTGATTTTCAGGATTTCAGTATTTATCATGTGGATGGTCCCATGGCTTTGAAAACCGTGGATCCTCTACTTGAAATCGAGTCGCTGGACGCTGTCGAATTCACTCCAGGCCCCAATGTGCCGGCAGGAGGAGACCCCTACTGGTATGATCTTTATAAAAAGATACGCAAAGCCGGAAAATGTGTTCAGGCCGTGGAGGTCAAACCATCACAAATCGTTCCCCTGATCGATGCTGTGGGTCCCGAAGGGCTTTATATTCATGTTGACTGCTATGATCTTAAAGAGTTTGAATCAGTTATCAGAGCCGTTGAGCCCTATCGTCATTAAGAGCTGCTGTAAATAGATTTATCCCTCCTGAATTTCAGGAGGGAATCTCTTCTGTCAGGCATGCTGCTGCTTACTGTTGTTCCTTTAAATAACCAGAGGGGCTTTTCCCTGTAACGTTCTTGAATACCCTGCTGAAGTAATAGGCGTCATCATACCCCATCATCAAGGCCAGATCATGAATCAGTATTTCAGGGTTCTCCTCCAATAACTTTTTTGCTTTGTCTATTCGCATTTTCGTATGATACTGACCCGGAGACAGGCCTGTCTCCTCCTTGAACACTCTGGACAGGTGCTTTTTGTTGTATCCGAAAAGCTCCTCTAACTGATCGGTTGAAATCTGTGATCTGTAATGTTCCTCTATAAAGGATTTGATCTGGCCGACAAGCTCTTTTGCCTGAAAATCCCTGTTGGAATTTTCTTTTGGCGTGAGATACTTCAGAAAAAAATCCGTAACTTTTGCATGCAGTTCGGGATAGTTCCCGGTTCCGGAAAACAGGTGGGATAAATCGGGAAGTACTTTATCCTCCATATCGATATTCTGGTTTCTGTTTATGTAAGTGAGCATGTATTCCAGATCTTTTTTTATGCTCTGAACGGGAATCATATTCTTTTCCCAGTAACTGATCAGTTCAGCAATCCTTCTGACAATCTGATCTCCCGAATTGAAAATGCAGAAATCCCTGGCGGTATCATCGATAAGTTTGCCGACCTTATACTCCTTTTCCGGCGAATAATTTTCCCGGAGATAATAAATCCCGTTTCTATCAAGTCTGTATGCAAATAGGAAATGATTTCTTGCTGTGCGGTAGGCGCTCCGGAGATCCCTGTAGGATCCTATCCGTTCAGATGCTACCAGATTAATTTCCGGCTGTTTTGTTATCATCGTCCTGTAAATTTCTGATGTAATTTTCTTTATATCAAAATTCTGATGACCCGATATGACGGTAAAAATCCATTCCTCCCTATGAGTTCCGGGAAATCCCTGAATTTTAAGGTTATATCGGTTACTGATTTCCCGGACATCGATATTCCGGAAGGAAACACCCCTGGCCAGAGAGTCGTTTTCATCGGTCCCTTTCTGTTTCAGAGGATGAGAGCCGTATGCCAATATCAGATATGTGAATTTTTTCCGGAGAGGATCCTCCTTTTTTTCCAGATTTATACTGCTGATTCCGTCACGTAACGTGAATATGAGATCCTGGTTTTTTTCATTCTGAATAGCTGCCGATAGAGATTCCAGAAGTTGATTCAATTCATTTTTATCCACGGGCTTCAACAGATACTCCGAAACTCCCAGTGTCAGAGCCTTGCGGGCAAAACGGAATTCGCTGTGTCCCGAAAGGAGAATGAACCTGGCGGAATAATTCTCGTTCTTCAGATGTTCGAGCATCTCTATGCCGCCCATCACCGGCATCATGATATCGCTGATAATGATCTCCGGTTTTTTCTCTTCAATCAGCTTCAACCCTTCGCGGCCGTTATAGGCTGTACCGCAAATCCGGTACCGGGGATTTCCTGAATCCTCAATAAACTGACAAACTGTTTTTAAAATGAGAGGTTCATCCTCGATGACCGCTATTTTCAGGGGTTCCATAAAAAGGGGCCTCCAATGCTGACTGTGGTTGTCTCTTCTTTAGTATTGATCCGGAAAATTTCGTTCCCTTCAAAAAAGAGATTCATTCTCAGGACAGTATTGACTATACCCAGATGTTCTGTGGGCCTTTCCGATTTGATACGGTTCCGAAACTCCTTCTTCAATTTGTTTATCTGCTCCAATGTGTCTTCCAGAATCTCCCGGGGAAATACACTGCCGTTATTCTCCATATTGATGAACCATCCTTTCTCATCAGACCCTGAGGTGATTTTAATATTCCAGGGGGGATCTGCTTTCTGGAATGCATGCTTGAAACAGTTCTCCACAAAAGGCTGGAGGATCAGTTTGGGAACCTGAAAATGATCAAACGAGGGATCGGTCTCCACAGTATAGTTTAGAAAGTCCCCATACCGCATTTTCATAAGATACAGGTATCCTGAGATATTTTTCAGTTCCTCTTTCAAAGGGACCGATTCCTGGTTCAATTCCAGAGAATATCTCAAAATATGCACCAGTTCCCGGCACATTTCATAAACATTTTCAGCACCTGACAACTGTCCGTAGGCACCGATCACATTCAGGATGTTGTAAAGAAAATGGGGATTCATCTGAGCTTCGATAATTTCCAGATGAGTCCGGATTTCCCTTTTTCTGGCTTCTTCCAGCCTTCTGTTCTTTTCCTGGATTTCTACCAGAAGGTCTTCGATAGCTGCGCTGACCATGGCTATCTCATTATTATTGACAGGAGGCTGTATAGAGATCTCCTCATCCTGGGAAAGATGCTCTATTGTCTCTTTAAGCCTGGTTATGGGCATAGCCAGCTGATTCGTAATGATTCTGATAACCAGTGTCAGAAGGAGGAATATACTCAGGTAGACCGAGAGAAAAAGCAAGAGGAATCCCCGTATTTTTCCTTTGTACAGACTCATATCTTCAAAGGCAACCAGATACCAGCCGGTACTTTCAATCCTGCTGAAACTGGCAAAAAAAGAGCCATTACTGTTTTCGATTTCAACGATTCCCGATGATTGTTCCATGATCCGGTTTCCAATATCTGAGGGAATGAAGCCTTTTCCGGCAACGGGTGAATTGGAAGCCTGGAATTCTCCCTTACCGTCCAGGATCATTATGGAAATCCTATTGTTGGCTTCCTCGTATTCAAATGGTTCAAAAAAATAGTCCAGGCTCCGGGAATACCGGAGTACCCCGAAGGTGTGGAAACTGTTTCTCAGTCCCCGGACAAGGGTAATCACAGGGTAGTCATCCTCCCTGAAGTTTGCCTGATGAGGAGGAATGAACAGGGAATTTTCCTCTCCGGACAGTACTTTTCTGATATAAGAGTCTTCCAGCATCTCCCGTGGCGAGGGAATCGTGGTGTAGGTAAAATTATTGATAAAAGTAAAATCACCAAACCGGGACAATATACCCAGCTGACCGTTGATATTCTCTGTTGAGAACAGGGAGTAAAGCACATTTTTTACCGCATCATTGTCTCTGGGGTACCTGTCAAAATAGTTCTCGTCGGAATATTCGATTTTTGAAAGAACTGTCATAATGGTGGATGAAGCGTGAACGGATCTGGCCTTTTTATCCATTTCATCCAGTCTCTGCTCAAAGTTTTTTTTTCCGGTCTCCAGAAACCTTGTATTGGATCCCCGTATATTTTCTTTGATGGTTGATATATTGTATTGAAAGAAGAGCAGACCTGAGGCTATAAGAAAGAGAGCTTCAAAAAAAAGAAAATAGTTGAATATCTTTTTCTGGTATTGAAGCATTTTTCTCATGATATAACCTTATTACTGATTATTCTTTTTCTGGAAAGTTTTTATCAGTCTGCATTGTTCCGGGTGGTTTATAAAAATACCACCCCCCTCATGATTTGTAAACCGGAACGGAAGATCTCACTTTTATCCATCTTCAAACTTCCTATTGTCCATTTCCGGCAGGAAAAACCGGTTATACCATAAAAACAGATCAAAAGCATAAAAGGAGATTTTAGTTATGTTGAAAAGGTTTGTTCTTGTCAGTACCCTCATCGGAGTGTCTGTGTTGATGCTGACAGGCTGCAGCAAAAAAGAGGATGCCTCTGCTCAGAACAAGGCAAAGTCCGTAACCCTGACGGTTATGGGAAACAGCGAAGATATCGCCAGGCCCTACATGAAAACCGCGTTTATGAACTACGAAGAGAAAACCGGAAACAAGCTGGATCTGCAGGGGATCCCCAGTGACAATTTTGAACAGGTTATGCTTACCAAATTTATAACCGGCGATACCGCAGACATCCTGATGCATTTTGGAGGACACAGCCTGACCGCCTATAATCCGGATGAAAACTTTGTGGATTTTTCCGATGCTGCCTGGGTTAGCGATATTATGGACTATGTGAAAGCCCAAACCGTTTATAATGGCAAAGTCATAGGTCTACCCCATTGGGAAGCCTCTATTTCCGGAACCCTTTATAACACTGAAATCTTTGACAGGCTGGGACTGGAAATTCCTTCAACCCAGGATGAGTTCATGGCTCTGTGTGAAACCATAAAGCAGGCAGGTATTACACCGATTTTTCTGGCTTTCAAGGACAGCTGGCCTCTGCTCTACCAGTTTCCCATGGACACCATGTTTGAAGACAAGGATGTACTGAATAAACTGAATTCCAATCAGATCCTCTACAAAGATGTGGAAGGATTTGAAGAGATGGTGAAATGGTACAAAACCGTCGCAGATAAAGGGTATCTGGGAAAAAGCTTTACAACCAACTCCTGGGACTACTCCCTGGATGCTCTGGGAAGTGAAGAGTATGCCATGATGCTCGGCTGGGATACCTGGCTCTATACAGACCTGGCTCAGAAATACCCGGAAGTGGCAGATAAATTCGGATTGATGCCTGCATTTGTAGGAACTCCCCGGGAAGGAACCTTCGAAGGTCCCAATGTGAGTCTGCTGATTGCCAATAAAAAGAGCGAAAAAGTGGATCAGGCCATTGAGATGGTCCACTTCTTTGCCCAGCCTGAAAACTACAATATCGCCTTTGACGGAGTCAGAACCGCACCGGTCTTCAAAGGGCAGACCACCAACATGGCCACTCCCCAGTTTACAGCTGCTCAGGATCTGATTGCCAAGGTGGGCAGGCCCTCCATCACCTGGGCTCAGGTTATCGGCTTTACACAGGTGGACGGACCTAAAAATATTCAGGATTATGTTCTGGGCAATAAAACACTGGAAGAGTGTATTGATGCTCTGGACGAAGACAGGATCAAACTGGCAAAAGCCCAGCAGATTCCCGGATTCTGATACCCGCTTTTGTAAATAATCAAGAAACAAATTTGAAAATGTACGGTCCCTTTCCGCTCACTTTGAGCGGACCGGGAGACCTTTGTCCTCAGGAGGTCACAGATTGAACAGACAAATCCGGTATCCATCGTTTATGCTGATACTTCCCCTCTCTGTTTTCGCTCTATTTTTTGTTATTCCTTCAACCATCGGCTACGTCTATGCCTTTACCGACTGGAATATGTATGTTCCCCGGGTCAGTTTTGTGGGGCTGGAAAATTTTTATGATGTTCTCAGCGACGATGCCCTTTCCCTGGCTTTTTCCAATACAGTCATTTTTGCATTGGTGAAAACCCTGATTGTGACCGTGTTCGGCTATCTATTCGCCCTTATTCTGAACAGAAATCTTAAAAGCCGTGATGCTTTGAGAACCATATATTTTACACCAGCCATCTTCAGCCCCCTTGTGGTAGGGCTGATCTTTGCCGCTCTTTTTAATTCCCAAAGGGGCACAGTGAATCAGCTGCTGGATTTTCTTCATCTGAGCAGTCTGAAATTCGAATGGCTCGGAAGGCGGTGGCCTGCGGTTTTTACCATAAACCTGGCAGAGATCTGGCGGTCTCTGGGGTATGCCATTGTCATAACTCTGGCAGGCCTTCAGTCCATCCCGACCCACTATCTGGAGGCAGCCAGGATTGACGGAGCCAGTGCCTGGCAGGATTTCTGGAACATAACTCTGCCCCTGACACTGCCTGTGGTCAATGTGAATATCCTGTTCAGCCTGATATACGGCCTTAAAATGTTCGATCTGGTTTATATCCTGACTACAGGAGGGCCGGGACATGACACGGAAACTTTCGGCACCCTGATCATCAACGAAATGGCAAACGGCAGGTTTGCCCATTCCACGGCGATAAACCTTATCTTTACGATCTTTCTTGTAATTGTTGCCGTGATTTACCAGAGAGTCACAAGACGTCTGGAGGAGGAGATCTGATGGAAAATAAAAAACACAACTTTGCTCTGGAAGTGCTTCTCTGGTTTTTCAGTATTATGGTGATCTACCCGCTTCTGATGATTATCATGACTTCCTTTAAGTCCTACGGAGAAGCGAATTTTCTTAATGTCCGGATACCCGAAACCTGGCTGTTTGAAAACTATAAGCAGGTTTTTCTGGAAGGAAAAATCTTCACTTCATTTCTGAACTCCATGTATATCACGGTCTTGTCGGTTATTCTGACGATCCTGCTCTCATCGATGCTCTCCTATGTTATTGCCAGAAGAAATACCATCCTGGACAGGCGGATATACAGGTTTCTGACTTTCGGAATTATTGCGCCCTTTGCTGCGCTGCCCACGATCCGTCTTCTCAAGATCATAGGGCTATACGGCTCAAGGCTCTCACTTATCCTGATTTATGCAGCTATTTACATGCCCTTTTCCACCATGCTGTTTTCCGGGTTTATCAAAACTGTTCCGCGGGAGCTCGATGAAGCGGCAATCATAGACGGGTGCACGGGGATCAACCTGTTCACCCGCATCATTTTCCCCCTGATCCAGCCTATGACGGTTACTATCAGCATTCTTGTCTTCATGTGGGCCTGGAATGACTTCCAGTATCCCATCTATCTGCTCAATTCATCCAGCAAATGGACTCTGCCTCTCTCGGTGTACAATTTTTTCGGTCAGTACAACCGGAGCTGGAATCTGGTCTGTGCAGATATGGTCATTGTTTCTCTGCCGGTTGTTATTCTTTATGTGCTGGCACAGAAATACATTATCGACGGTATGACAGCCGGAGCTGTAAAAGGCTGATTCTTTATATAAGGAGTACAAACAATGAAAAAACGTTATCTGCCCGATATGGAGTCTATTAAAACCCATCAGGTTCCCGATTGGTATGATCATGCCAAACTGGGAATTTTTATTCACTGGGGAGCCTATTCTGTTCCCGCCTGGGCGCCGGTAACCAATGAGCTGGGTTCGGTACCGACAGACGAAAGCTGGTTTTCCAACAACCCCTATGCAGAGTGGTATTACAATTCTGTCAATGTGGGAGAGGGGCCAACCTATGAGTATCATAAGAAAACATATGGAGAGAATTTTCCTTATGAGAATTTTACGCATATGTGGAAAGCCGAAAACTGGCATCCCTCGGAGTGGGCCAGACTTTTCAGGGATTCCGGTGCCAGATATACGGTCATCACAACAAAGCATCATGACGGGTTTTGTCTCTGGCCCAGTAAGTACACCGATTACAACACCTCAAAAAGAGGTCCCATGAGAGATATTGTGGGAGAATTGAAAGAAGCGGTGGAGCTGGAAGGCATCAGGTTCGGGACCTATTACTCAGGTCTGGTGGACTGGACCTATGCAGGAGATCCTATCTGGACAGAACCGGATCTCTACCATACGGCCTGTCCCACCAATGAATATGCCGATTTCGCCTATAAACAGGCAACCGAACTGATAGACCGCTACAATCCTTCCATTCTCTGGAATGATATTGGTTGGCCCGTAAAAGGGAATGGTGATCTCCCCTTTTTATATGCTCACTACTACAATACCGTAGAAGAGGGGGTAGTCAATGACCGCTGGAACGATATCTGGTGGGACTTCAGAACCAAAGAGTATCAATGGGGCTCTGTGGATTATGAAAAGAAGTGGGAAATGGTCCGGGGAATGGGACTTTCTTTCGGATACAATACCAATGAGACAGAAAAAGACATCCTCTCGGCCGAAAAGTTGACGTCCCTGCTTATCCAGACGGTAGCCAACAACGGCAATCTTATGATCAACATAGGACCCAGGGCGGATGGCACCATTCAGGAGGAACAGAAAAATTCCCTGCTGGGCCTGGGAGCCTGGTTGAAAGTGAACGGTGAGGCTGTGTACGGTACATCCTGTTATAACCGACGGGTGGAAAAACTGGATGGTGGAGAAATCCTCTCTTTCACCAGGAAAGATCATCAGGTTTTCATCACCATAGAAAATGCAGGATCCCAGGTCTATATTCCCCATATCCCGCAGGATTTGAAACCGCTGGATCCGGCTACGAAAGCCTCCTGCAGCAGAAAAGGGAACGGAACCATGGTTGCTATTGATAAAAGAGGTATGGAAAACATGCCCGTGGTATTCAGTTTCAAAGAGTAGTTTTTCTCAATACCCGGAATTTTCCAAAGGGGATCCTGTTTCCGGATCCCCATTCTTTTCTTTTTCGTATTATAATATAGGATGCAAATGAGATTGATTCTATGGAGTGATCTTCCGTATGTCATCGAAAGGCAAACATATCAACAAAACTCTTCAGACCCTCAGGATGGTCAGAAAAAACTATAACCGGCTCAGCCCTGTTTATGACTTCATCAGCGGAAAAAAAGAAAAAAAACTGATCAGGGAAGCAATCGCTCTCATGAGTATACCCCCCGATGGGAAAGTCCTCGAAATAGGATACGGTACAGGAACAGGCATCCTGGCCCTTCTTGAAAAAACGGGACTTCGGCCTGGACGGGTTTTCGGGATTGATATAGCAGAGGGGATGAAAAAACAGACAGCCAGAAAGGTCTTCTCCCGGTTTGGAGAAGACCTGGCGGAACTCCATTGCGGCAATGCTCTCTCTCTTCCCTGGAAATCAGAAACTTTTGACGCCCTTTTTATGAGCTTTACTCTGGAACTTTTTCCTGTAAATGATATACCCCGGCTGTTATCTGAATGCACCAGAGTCCTGGCAGCAGAAGGTCTTTTCTGTATTGTCGGTATGGCACAAACCATCCGGCCCGGAAGGATAGAGCGGCTATACGGGAAAGCCCACCGGTTGTGGCCTGAACTGATCGACTGCCGCCCCATGGATCTCAAAAGTCATATTGAGGAGGGCGGATTTATCCTGTCCAGCGTGGTAAGAAAAACTGTCTGGGGCCTTCCTGTGGATATTCTCCTTGCAGGGACGCCCCCGAAAATTTCATGAGATCTTATACTGGTTTACAATGGTCACTACATTTTCAAGAGACTCATCGGTACTTCTGTTCTGATCAAGCATAAAAGCGGATTGTTCGGCAATTTCATCAGCTCCCACAGAGATCTCCCTGACCGCTTCCTGAACTCTCTGGTTGATGTCCCTCATATTGGTGATGGCTTTCAGGATTTCCGAATTGCCAATCTGCATCTCCTTGGACCCCTGGATCACGCTCTCCGAAACCTGTTCCAGTTCCGATATGGCTCTATCCAGTTCTGTGGAGAAGGAAGAAACGGTGGTGGTAAACTCTCCCATTTTATCAACAGCGATCTGCACATCTTCCACATGGCTGTCGATTTCCTGAAATGTGGACTGAACGGATTTTGACTCCTTGCCTACATTTTCAATGTTATCAAGCACCTGTTTCAGGTTTACTCCGATGCTCTTTGACTGATTGGACGCGGTTTCCGCCAGTTTCCGGATTTCATCTGCCACAACAGCAAACCCCTTACCCGCGTCACCGGCATGTGCCGCTTCAATCGCTGCATTCATGGCCAGAAGGTTGGTTTTACTGGCTACCTGTGCTATGAGAGTATTGGCTTCCGCCAGATGTCTGGAATCATCGGTGATTTTATTGACCATTTCCTGCATGGCATGAATTTTTGTGTTCCCTTCCTTGGACGCAGATACAAGAATTTCTGTTTTTGATACGCCCTGTCTGGATAGGTCGGTCAGCTGATCGTTTAATGTCAGTAATTCCTTCAGGGAGTCGGAAGAAAGATTCAGAATTCTTTTCTGCTGCTGTATGCTTTCATCCAGGGAATCTATATTCCTGGCAAGCTGTTCGACCGCCGTGGTGGTTTCTATCACACTGGAGCTGTGGTCTTCCATCTGAAGATTGGTCTGCTCCAGATTCTGACGGATCTGTGTGACCGCTGAAGCCATTTCATTCACCCCTTCTCCCAGCACTTTTTTACTCTCTTCCAGTTCTCTGGTGGTTTTGAGAATGGAACTGAAACCCCTGTTCAAATTGCTGAACAGAGTGTTGGAAATCTGGCTGACCAGACCGATCTCATCTGTGGAAAGAACAGGAATCTGAACTGTCATGTCCCCGGAAGCTCCCGTTTTAAAACTGGTGACCATGTTCTGAAGGGGATCAACAATATTTTTCATGATCAGATACACCATTAAGAGCATGAAAAATACGGCTGTTGTTCCAATGATCATAAAGAGAACAGGTATACTTAAAGGAAGTTCTCTATGCAGAAGAAACTGTGAGGTGGAAGAAAGTACCGCTGTCAGAATAAACATAAGAATTGTACCGATAAACGAGCTGAATATAACCAGGGAAAGTTTGAACCGGATATTGAATATCAATTCTTCATCTCTGTTTTTTTCCTTGGTCAGGTGATCCATATGAAGGTTTACCACAGCGGTTAAAGGGACAGATATCATCAGGTAAAAAGCTGTTATCAGGAGAGAGACAAAAAGCCCTGCTCTGGGAAATTCAATGGGGGTAATGACGGTCAGATTCAGAATCCCTCCCGTGATGGTTATAGGAAGGGTAAAAATAAAATTTCTGAGCATGGTATGGTTGAATCTTTTCCACTCAGACCAGGTGGGTTCTGAATCGGAAAACTTCTTCTGCAGTTTCCCGATGGGAACCGTCGCCAGAAAAACTCCTCCTGCTGTTGTCAGAATAATGACAAGAGCGCTTAAGGGGTGACTTAACAGTCTGACAAGTTCTTTCATGGTCATAAAACCATTTAAAACACTGAAAGAGGCGAGAAGCAAAGGAGAAAGGAACGGGTTGGAAGTATTCAGAAGGATGGCGGATCTTCGCAGTTTTCTGATGATTTTCCGATTCATATATTCACTCCGGATATTCTTAAATATAATCTTTTAGGACATTATGATCCTAATGTCCTTACAAATCAAATAAAAAATATCTGCTGGAGACTGAATTCAGATATAGCCCCGGAAACCCGATCCCCCATGGAACGTGTTTCCCATAGAGGAACTGCTGTCATGAAACTTGTATAATTATCAGATTGTATGATAATGTTAAGCAAAGGAGTATTTGCTGTGTATAAATTTCTCATCACAATCAATCTGAAACCCGGAACTCTGGATAAAATTCTGGAAAAGGCTCCGGAAGCCCAAAGACTTACCCGCATGGAGAAAGGCTGTATATCTTACGATTTTTTTACCTGTACTGACGATCCGAACAAGCTTGTTTTTATTGAATGCTTTACCAGTAAAGAGGCCCATGAATGGCATGTGGAGCAGGATTACACTCAGGAGTTCATACAGTTTCATGAACAGTTTCATGAAAATATTACTTTTGAAACTGTGAATATTGAGAATTAACATTATTAATAGATGAATCCTTATGATTTTTCTCCCCTGGGAGAAAACCTGGAATATATGGCTTTTGACCTGTTCCGGTCATGGACCTCGGAAGTGAAAAGAAAAAGGCCCGGGAAGAATCTGGTCATTAGAGATGAAAGCCTGCTGGTATCAGACCTTCACGGTTCTTTGACTTCCGCTCTGGATGCTTTGATACGGGAAGGTTCCGGGAAAGGCATGGATTGGCAGGTTCACTATTTCTACGGATTCCTTTCATCCAATCTCAATTATGTTTGGTGTAATGAATATCTTCATAAACAGAGCAACGAATACAGAATGATTGTCATGCTGCAGTCACTGCAGAAATACATGATTTTCCATGAGCAGGCCAGGTATGAAACAGGGGATATCTACTTCAGAGATCTGGAAGATCATATCAATATCCAGGACTATGAGAAAGAAATCCTGGCGACCCTGGAAGCTGTGCAGCTGCAGCTGGAAATTCCGTTTATCCGGAAGATTCAGAATACCATGGATCATCCGGTTCTGACCTGTCTGGATAACATCATTACCGAAAAAATCAATGACTTTGCCGAGAGAGAAACAGACCGGTACTTTTCGGATCTTTCGGTTTTTATATCAGATGATTCAGTCAGGACATGTCTTGCTCTCAATAACATTCCTTCCGGTCGCGGGGGGTATACCTCCTCTTAAAGGAACAGACCATCTCCAGGGGATCCGGTCTGTTCCGGAGAGGTCAATCTTTTTTACTGATGGTTTTTATGGAACCCAGCTTTTCCCAGTCATAATAGACATTTACAGTTTCGCTTCCCTTGGTTTCCGTAATCCTTACGAATTCTTCACCCAGAAAGAAAACGGCATTTTCAAAAATATCTCCCTCGTTTACCTGGATTTTCACTCCGGCTCTCTGTTTGCGCGAGAGTGTTCCATGAAGGGGAGAACTGGCGTATTCGAAAACTTTTTCCCATGTCTGTTTCAGCATTCCTGCCTCCGTATAAAATATTATTACTGATTTCTTAGCAAATAAGGTGCCAATCGGGGAAAGAGGTGTATAAGAGCATCTGGGGCGGAAAAAAGGAGAGATCCAGAGAACGTATTTTTCCCAAAATGTAATATTCTGATAATTAAAGACATAAAGGAAAATTTAAGTATCTTTTAATCAGGTTCGAAATCATTTCTCCGGATTCTTTATAAAAATCTTGATATGACTATTCGGGAAGGAACTGATTCTGGCAGGCTGCCTGTCGAACAGGGCTTGTCTGCCGGATTTTTCTGCAGTGTGCCTGATTCCGGATTTCCAGGAATCGGGCACACAGTACGGGTTATTTACCGGCTTTTTCCAAAGCCTTGGTCACAGCTTCCAAAACTGCTGCAGATGTTTTGCTGGCTCCGGAAACCGCATCAATCTCAGCGCTCTGTTTTTCCAGAACCTGGGCAAACAGCTGATCCACAACCTTTTTTCCGATACCTTCGGTTTCATTGTTGACCGGTGCTTCAATTTTACTGATTTTGCCTTTTTCCACTGTTATTTCAACGGCAAACTCACCATGCATTCCTGCCATGCTGGTCCCCGTATAAACCCCGTCAGCATAGGGGGTACCGCATCCGGTCAGGAAAAGTGTTAGTGTCAGTACTATTAGACCGACTATTGATTTTTTTTTCATTTTTTATCCTTACACATTTTTTTCAGGCCATATCCTTCTCAGGGATTCTGGCATGTTTATTTTTTCTGAATGTTATCCTGCAAATCACAACACTGATTTCAAAGAGGAAAAGCATGGGAATCGATACCAGTATCTGTGAAAGAATATCCGTAGGGGTAATAATGGCTCCAAAAATGAAACAGATAACAATTACCACTCTTCTGCTTTTTTTCAGCATAAGAGGATTCAGTATTTTGAACTCTGTTAAAAGGTAGCTTAAAACAGGCATCTCAAAAACCAGTCCGAAGGTAATAAGCATGGAAAGAAGAAAGCTCAGATAGTTCCGGATGGATATTGTCGCAGCGATGGATTGAAATCTGTCCAGGCTGATGAAAAAGCGCAGCATAAAAGGCAGGGTAACAAAATACGCAAAAACTGCGCCTATTGTGAAGCATAACAGTCCGAAGAGCAGACAATACTGAACCGCTTTCCTTTCTTTCTTCTCCAGCCCCGGTTTGAGAAAAAGCCAGAGCTGCTGAAGAATGACAGGTGACGTGAGGATCAGTCCCGCGATCAGGGAGAGCCTCAGATACTCTGTGAGTAATTCAGCCGGAGCTATATAGATCAGCTCATACCCCAGGGCTTTGGCTTCTCCGATAAGATGCTTTACAATCTCGTCTGCAAAATAGAATCCTCCGCCGGTAAAGCACAAAAGAATAACGGTAATAATAATCAGTCTGTTCCGGAGTTCTTTCAGATGTCCCAAAACAGACATTTCTGTATCAGCTTTCTGGGAAACAGCAGTTCTGGTTCTCATTTGTTCTCAGCGCTTGTTTCCGATTCCAGAGTCTCATCTTCTATACCCTTTTTGAAACTTTTTATGGTGTCTCCCATCGCTCTTCCCAGTTTCGGCAACTGGGTCGGCCCGAAAATTACCATTGCCACACCCAGTACTACAAGTAACTCCATGGTTCCGATTCTTCCCAACATTATTTTCCTCCTGTCATCTGCCCCGGTTTTTTCAGGGGCTTTTTTACTTCATCCAGTGTTTTTTTCATACCGGATAAAGGATCGGCTGCCTGTTGAAGCGGTCTTGTCACATCTTCAACGGGTTCTACAATATTTCTGTTGATTTCTTCAGTCAGTCTGCTGGAATACCCTTTCAGTCTATTCAACAGGCTGCCGGCTTTTCTGGCATATACCGGCAGGCGTTCCGGTCCCAGGACAAAGAACGCCACTACCAGTATGACCAGCAGTTCTGCAAATCCGATTTTCATAACTGCCTGCCTGTAACCACCCTGTTAAAGGGCTTTCATTTTTGCCGCATGAGCTCCGGCTTTTCTGCCCCAGTGAACTAGACCCATAATGGCGGTACCGGAACCGGGATAGTAGGGCCCGATCCAGCCGCCCGCATTGAGACCGCTGGCATAGAGTCGAGGCATAACTTCTCCATTGGGTTTCAGTGCCTGAGATTCTGTATTGATCATGACACCGCCTATTGCTCCCAGATTGAATGAAACATTTTTATAGGCATAAAATGGGCCGCTTATGGGTTCTATCCCCGTATTTCTTCCATATTCGGGATCTTCCCCGTTCCGGGCATTTTCATTCCAGATCCCGAGAGTTCTGGAGAGGTTTCCGGGGTGGACTCCGATCTTATCTGCCAGCTGTTCGATGGTATCACCGGCAATCACAGTTCCCTCTGCAATATCCTTGGCCAGAGATTCTTCGGTCCATCTGGTTACAGGGCTTTTCAGACTGGAGGCTCCGAAAATCATATAAGTCGGTCCCTGAAGCTGAGTTTCCTGCTGAAAAATCGCTCTGAAATGATAGGCGTAGGTGGCATCTTCGCAGACAAACCTCAGTCCTTTCCTATTTACAATAAAATAGGGGAACATGGGAAAGCGGTTATCTGTGGCTGCCCCTGTCTTACCGCAGAAATCAATGGTTCCTCCAAAACCACCGATAGCAGCCCCCGCCGCTGATGCCATCTTGATACCGTCTCCCGTATCAGTTTCGGCACACAGACAGATCTGGGAGGAGAGATCCCAGTACTGCTGAGGACTCAGCTGTTTGGCCATCTCTTTGTTTTTATCAATAGAACCTGCCGCAAGGATGACGCCCTTTGACGCTTTGATAGCAGTTTCTTTGCCTTTCTGAATAACAATAGCTCCCACAACTTCTTCATTTTCATTGAGAACCAGTTCTGTGGCTTCGCTGTTGTACTCTACAACTGCTCCGTTGGATTCGGCATACTTCAAAAGAGCCTGAACCAGAACAGTTCCTCCGCCTTCTCCGCCTCCACCTTCATAGACATGGATCCTGTCGGCATACAGGGCATCGTCAATATAGGGAACGTGACAGTGACCATACACGTGGGTCCATTTGATTCCCAGCCCGGTAAGCCATTCAATATGATCCGGTGCTCCGTAAGCCATATCCTTCACCAGCTCTTCATCGATATACCCCTCACCTGATGCTGTCCACAGTTTATAGTGGTTTTCCGGGGTATCATTTTTATAGGAGGTGAACTGCTTTTGAACAGACGTGCCTGCAGCCTGCATTACTCCTCCGGAATAATTGGTTGTCCCTCCGGCCAGGCCTGCTTTTTCCAGTACCAGAACTTTTGCTCCGTCGGCGGCAGCCTGAGCCGCTGCGGATAACCCGGCGCCGCCGGCTCCGATAATCAGCACTTCTGTTTCTTTATCGAATTTGACTTCTGAGGATTTTCTGGTACATCCTCCCAGTACACCCAGAGCTGCTGCACCGACAGCACCGGCGGCAGCTCCTTTCAGGAATTCTCTTCTGGATATCATTCTCTTTCTCCGTTTTTGTGAATGTTGAAATTATTATCAATAAATAATTAACGATTCACAAGAAACATTTCCCCTGAAATGTCTCATGGCCTGAGCGGAAATTGGTATGGTTTTTATTTTTGTCATTATAAAAAGAATGGGGTGAATTTCGGGGGAATGTGCTCGTTCATAATCTCTATCATATCAGCAATGGGTTCCTGCATCCCTTCCATAATCCACAATGTCATGATCTCCAGATTGCCGTATATGGAGGACTGAATGGTCCTGATATTTTTCCAGTCTTTCATATCGACGCCGTTATTTTCAAGGATGGAAAAATGGAAGTCATTACTGATATTCAGAATATGGTTTTTCAAACAGTTTAGTTCTCTGGATTTCAGAGCGTTCTGATAGAAGGGCAGATTGTATTTGATTTCCGAGTATATGAGATCAAGAGCTTCTTTCCAGTTGAGATCTTTTTTGTACCGGTACAGTGTTCTGCCGAGAACACAGTTATAGTATTTGTTGAGAAGTTCATACTTGTCATAACAGTATCTGTAGAAAGTGGAACGGCTGACGCCTGCTGACTGGACAATGGAATTGACAGAAATCTTATCTATTGTTGTTTCAAATACCAGATCCTGCAAAGCATCAAAAAGCAGCTCCAGACAGTTTTCCTGTTCCATGGTTTTTGCCTTTTACTCGATAAAAAAATATCGTTTGATTCTATGAAAAGAATTATTTTATTTCAAGGCTTGAACATTCTCAAAATAAGATAAAAAGAAAAAGAAAGCATGGAGGGCGGCTCCCGGGAGCCATACTGATGAGAATTCAGACCAGATCAGCAATAACAGCCTGGGCCATAACCTTGAGATCCTGCGGGGAAATTTCAATCTGAAGGCCCCGCATACCGGCACTGACATATATTTTTTCAAAGAGCTGGCAGGAATCATCGATGAAGGTCGGATAGTGCTTTGTCATTCCCAGTGGTGAGCATCCACCCCTTATATAACCGGTCAGAGGGAGTATCTCTTTGAGGGGGATCAGATCCGCCTTTTTGAATCCTCCGGCCCGGGCGGCTTTTTTCAGATCCAATTCGCAGGCTCCGGGAATGACACAGACAAACACCTCACCGGAACAGCTTTTCAGAACAAGAGTTTTAAATACCTGCTCCGGATCCAGGCCCGCGTTGGATGCCGCATGGACAGCGCTCAAATCAGACTCGTCCACTTCGTATTCCACAAGGCTGTAGGGAATCTTCCGGCTTTCCAGGAGCCTTACGGCATTTGTTTTGGTTTTTCCTTTGGGCTTCGCCATAGCTCTGGGATTATACAGTTCTTCCGGGTTGAAGGCAATCAGGATGTAAGCAGGAAGCCTCCAGGGGATGGCAGGTTCAGATTTTTGTAAACTTTTTATTCATGGATTCCCTGGATTTCATAACCTTGCAGGTATCGCAGAAAAAGCTGGCCGAACCGCAGCTGGATAACAGGGACGGTTTTTCTCCGCATTTTTCGCAGGTAAAATCAATATTCCAGATCGTATCACACTCTTTGCAGACGTATTTATTTCCATTGCCGGTCAGGTCTCCCTGGCATTCGGGGCATTTCATGCTGTTCTCCTCTCAGGAGAGATAGGTCTCCCGGTTTCTTAAACAAAAGATAGTGAAAAATCCTTTTTCAGGTCAAACAAATTCGATAATCCTCTGATTTATCCAGATTTTTTTGCATTTTACTGCTGATTCTTCTAAAGTTTTTACCTAGACCCCAATGTTTTTCAGAGGTACTTAATGGCAAAGAAATCTGCCGGTTTAAGAAGAAGAATTCTTCTGTTTATTATCCTGATTCTGGGATTTTTCCTTTTTATATCTGCTCTCCTGATGAATGGACTTCTCCTGTCGAAAAACCAGTATGGTTTTTTTCTGGACAACTATACTGCAAAAAATGAAGCTCTTTTAAATCTGCAGTACAAAATTTATGAATCCACCAGTTCTGAAAAAAATTATCTCCTCCATTTCACTGAAATCGACAAAAGGATTTTTTTTGAGAGCCTGGAAAAAATAGAGTGGCTGAATGCCCGTCTTATGGCAATACAGAATGGAATTCTCGAAAAAGAGAAGGCTACTCAGGAAGAGAGAGAGGGGCATATCAGGGATCTTGAGCAGATCGAATCACTCACAGGATCCTACAAAAGGGGAGTGGAACTCCTTTTTGCGCTGCTGGAAGAAAAAGGTACTGATGAAGAATCGGGTTTACGGGGGCAGTTCAGAACCGCCGCCCACGATCTTGAGGCCATCCTCACTGCTGACCGGGACTATTCCCTGATGATTGAATACCTGATGATGCGGCGGCATGAAAAAGACTATCTTTTGAGGGAAACTGACAAATATGTCCAGAGGAACAGCGCATCCATTCAAACGATCCGGGAATATATCAGTTCCGGTAATTATGCTGATTCTGTCCGGCAGGAGATGCAACAGGCTCTGGATGCCTATGAATCGGGTATTCTCAGAATCATTGAAGTCAACAGGGAAATTGCCGATCAGGAGGAGTTTATCAACCAGAAGGTTATGGAACTCCTGCCACTGCTGGATGAAGAAAGGAAGGAAAGCTCTGATTTACTAAAGGAAGAACGGGCTGACCTGGAGCAATCTGTGAGCAGCTATTTCAAACTGAGTCTGATTATTATCCTGAGTGTTCTGGCCATCTCATTGTTTGCGGCTTACCGCATCTTCCGTCAGGTCTCCATTCCTTTGAAGATCATCCTGGGGAATGTGGAGAGCCTTGCGCAAGGCAATCTTGCCAGGGAATCGGAATACCGGAAAAATGACGAGATGGGTATGATAAGCCGGGGACTGAACCAGGCCGTCAGTGCTCTCCGCGCACTTTTGATCAAGATTGATGAATCCTTTGCTGACAGTCTCGAGTTAAGTCAGAACATCAGCAGCGCCACAACCGAAACATCATCTGCTGTAACAGAAATTACCGCTACACTGGACTCCATAAAGAATCAGGTGGAAAACCTTTCCCGCGAAGTGGATGGGAACTACCAGTCCGCCCTCGATATTACCGAAGCGGTTGCCGTTTTGGATCGTCTGGTGGAAAACCAGTCCGCTTCGGTCGTGCAGTCTTCTGCATCTGTTGAACAGATGATGTCATCCATAAACAGTGTTTCGGAAATTACAAACCAGAGAGCCCGGGGAACCGAACTTCTGGTAAAATATACCCGGAAGGCGCCGCTCAGGTTGATTTGGCAAACCAGCAGATTCTGGATGTGGCAAAACAGACCGACAGCATACTCGAAATAACCGGTGTTATTGATAATATTGCTTCGCAGACCAACCTCCTTGCCATGAACGCTGCGATAGAAGCGGCCCACGCCGGAGAGGCGGGGAAGGGATTTGCTGTAGTGGCAGATGAAATACGAAAGCTGGCAGAGTCATCAGGACAGAATTCCAGGGCGATTACCGAGCTTCTGGAAAGGATCAGTCAGGCCATAAGGAATGCTACCGATTCTTCCGGGGAAACCCGGAATTCCTTCGGTCAGATTCAGGGAGAGGTGGATGTCATGGTCAATGCCTTTTCCGAGATAGCCTCTTCCATGTCAGAAATGTCTGCCGGAGCAACCCAGGTTCTTGCGGCTACAGGAGAGCTGACACAGAATGTAGCGGGAGTTTCCGACCAGACCTCTTTCATCCACAAGAGTGCAAAAAATATTGCAGAGGGTGTTAAGAAGAGCCGTGATATGACAGAACTCACCAAGCAGGGAGTAAACGAAATTGCCATGGGAGTAAAAGAGATCCAGGAGTCTGTGATTATGCTGGATTCTCAAAGCCGCAAAAGCGAAGAGGATATGAAGAACCTGAAATCCCATATGGATCAGTTTGAGCTTTAAATAATCAGATGGACCTGTATTTACAGAGACAGCCCTTATGGCGGCGGTACCCGTGGGAATCTGTAAAATTTGTTGATCCCCCCATTGTTTTCGCATACTATGAAAAGCGAAAAGGAGAGAAAAATGGCAAAGAAAAAAATAACCCGAAAACAGCTCTTCTGGTTATTTCTGGCAGGATGGGTAGTTCTGTCCCTGGTCCTTTCCATTCTGAGCTTTTCCGCCATGAATGATATACACAAGGATTATGTTAGCAGTGAAGCCCACATAAGGGCCCTTCTCAAGACGGGAGAGCTCCCTGACTGGACCTTGTGCCGTGGTGAATGGCTGGTGGTAAGGCTGGACTTTTTCCTGAGAATCATATTCCTCGGGGGGCTTGTGTTCTTTTCCATCCGCTGGCTGAGAAATAAAAAAGATCAGAAATAGCCGGATCTCTTGTCCCCTTGGGGAATCGGAATATAATGGAACCATGGAAAAATGGCATACACCAGAAGAAAGAAGGGCGTTTATAGAAGCCCGTGGCGTCTCATATCTCCCTAAAGCGGAATTATCTGAGGATCCCTCCTTCCAGAGGGATTTGAAATCCTCTCCCTACTATCTGGAAAACGAAGAGGAGTTTCAGCTTCTTCAAAAAGATTACGGACCACTCCTGGAAAATGCCTATATGGCAGATGTCTCCATCCGCTTTATAAGCAGTCAGGTGGGATACGGTCTGTTTGCAGAATCAGATCTTGAGGGGGGAGCCCTGATCGGTGAGTATTCCGGTGTGATCCAGCCGGGAGAGGATATTACAGCTGAAATAACTCCCGGATCCGGCTATGAAACGGATTACACCTGGGATTATCCCGATTCGTGGTATGAAGATCTTCTGCTTGAGATCAATGCCCTGAAAAAGGGCAACGAACTGCGTTTTGTAAATCATAGTTTTGAACCGAATCTGGTTGTGGAACACACATTGCTCCGCAACAGGTGGGTTATTTTTTTTATAGCCCGGGGATTCATCAAATCAGGAACCCAGCTTACCGTGGATTACGGTGAAGAGTACTGGTCCGGCGGATTCAGGGAACTGATCCTTTTTTAAAAAATCATTGTATTGCTACAGGAGGTAACCCATTGAAGATGGGCTGGATGAACGGCAGAATCCTCAAGGAAGAGGAGATGGTCCTGTCGGTGAGAGACCTGGGGATCCTTAGAGGACTGGGCGTTTTCGATTTTATAAGAACTTACGATAAAAAACCCTTCCATCTGGAAGATCATCTGAAAAGGCTGGAATATTCGGCCAGTCAGATCGGAATAAAACTGCCTTACAGTATTATTGAGATAGAGCAGGCCATGCTTGAGGTCCTTGATTACTGGGATCAGAAGGAAGCGGGACTGAAAATTGTCTGTACCGGCGGAACAAGCCTGGACAAACTGAAAGAAAAAGAGGGAGTGAACCTTTTCATCCTGGCAGATCCTCTCAGGACGGTTCCTCCCGAGTATTATGAAAAGGGTGTGAAGGTTATTACCTATCCTCATGTCCGCAATCATCCGGAGGCAAAAAGTCTCAATTACATAGCTGCCATGGAAGCCATGGGGAAGGCCCGGGAAGAGAGTGCCGAAGAAGCTCTTTATATGGATAAGACCGGCAGAGTACTGGAAGGGAACCACCTCCAATTATTTTATCTGGAAAGACGGAGCCTGGCACACCCCCTGCAAGGATATACTTAAAGGAATTACCAGACAGGTTGTGTTGAGCCTGATTGATAAATCCCGGATGAAATGCAGCGATCTTACCCTGGAGGATCTGAAAAATGCGGAGGAGATGTTTATTACTTCCTCCTCCCGGGAAATTCTTCCTGTACGGTATATGAATGATACCGCCTACTCCCGGGCACCGGGAGAAAGAAACCAGAAAGGTCATGGATGCCTTTCGGGAGTATGTGAAAACTCCTGAAAAATGGAGCCTGCCCGAGGAGATGAGCGATGGTACTCTATAACAGGGAAGCAGTTATCTCTTTCCCGCGTTACGGTATCGGGATTCCCGCACTGGACTCCCGTAAAACCAATACAATTGAAGCTCTTTTAAATCATCCTGTTCTGGGAAGTCTCAAAGACCAGTGGTATCTGCAGGATATTCCCGAGGTTATAACCAGGGCTGATCTTGAGAGAGCCCATGATCCGGCCTATATCAAATCCCTTTTCGGTCCGGAGCTGGAGTCGAAGCTGATTCAGGCCTATGAGCTCAAAGATGCCGCAGGGAATTTCAACAGGTATACCCCTGCAGATGCGACGGCTCCTCTTACGGAAATTTTAAAAGATGTTATGAGGATCATCTCGGGGAGTTATCTTTTGATCACCCATGCCCTTGAGAGGGGATTCTGTTATTACCTGGGAGGGGGCATGCATCATGCGCATCCCTCTTTCGGTCATGGCTTCTGCGTTCTCAACGATATCTGTACGGCTTTACTGAAGGCTCACTCGGAGGGGCTTTTCAAAAAGGCCTGGGTCATTGATCTGGATGCCCACCGGGGGGATGGCACCGCTGAAATCCTGGCAAATGTTCAGGATATTACCGCTATGAGTATCCATATGGCGGCAGGATGGCCCCTGGATGAGCCGGAATACCGCCCCGACGGAACATTCAATCCCTCATGGTTTCCGGGGGATATCGATATCGGAATCGCTTCCGGGGAGGAGAATCTGTACATCCCCCGGCCTTATGGAAGCTCTTGAGTGGATGGCCGGTAAGGGAACACCCGATCTCGCATTTGTGGTCGGCGGGGTGGATCCTTATGAAAAAGATGAGCTTCCCTCCACCGATCCCATCAATCTGACGAAGGATCAGATGTTCCAGAGAGACCGGGAGGTGTACGGCTTCCTGAAAGACCGGGGAATTCCGCAGGCCTGGGTTGCCGCCGGAGGATACGGGAAATCCTCCTGGGAGATCCATACCCGTTTTCTCGAGTGGGCATTGATGAAAGAACTGGCTCTTCCTCAGAACAGGAAGGCATAATGAAAGATCTTCTTCTGGCGGTAGACTGCGGCACCCAGAGTTTGAGAACCCTGGTCTTCAACAGCCGGGGGGAGATTCAGGAAATGGTCAAAGTTGAATACAAACCCTATACATCCCCCCGTCCGGGATGGGCCGAGCAGGATCCGGATATTTTCTGGAATGCCCTGGTCCGGGGGTGCCTGACCATAAGAGAGAGGTCTCCCCGCATTTTCAGGAACATCGCAGGTATAGGGGTAACAGCCCAGAGAAATACAATGATCAATCTGGGCGCCGACGGGAAGGTCCTGAGACCCGCAATCACCTGGCTGGATACCAGAAAAGCCGGAGGATCCTACAGACCGCTGTTTCCCATGAACCTGGCTTACAGGATTATCCGGAAAGACAAAGTGGTTCTGAAAACCATGAGGGACGGCAAAGGAAACTGGCTTCAGGAAAACCAGAAGACCCTGTGGGACCGTACATGGAAATATCTGCAGGTTTCGGGGTATCTGAATTTCAGATTGACCGGAAAAGCTGCCGACTCTGTGGCATCCATGGTGGGACATATCCCCATGGACTACCGCCGACGCCGATGGGGAAGCAGGTTCTCTCTGAACAGGAAACTTTTTCCCGTGGAACAGGATAAACTCTGTGATCTTCTGGAGCCGGGAGAGCTCATAGGAAAGCTGACTCCGGATGCCTCCGGTGAAACCGGCCTGGCTGCAGGACTGCCTGTTTTTGCCTGCGGGAGTGATAAAAGCTGCGAAACTCTGGGCGCCGGCTGTCTTGATCCGTCCCGGGCGTCCCTCAGTTTTGGAACCATGGCAACCGTCGGTGTGATTTCCCGGAAATACTTTGAACCCCTGCCGTTTCTCCCCTCCTACTGTTCTGCCTATCCCGGCGCCTGGACGCCGGAGATCGAGATCTACCGGGGATACTGGATGATCAGCTGGTTCCGGGATCAGATGGGCCACCATGAACTGGAGGAGGCCAGGAAAAGAGGTGTCCTGCCCGAGGAACTGCTGGAGCATCTTCTGCATGAAGATCCCCCCGGCTGCCGGGGGCTTATGATGCAGCCCTACTGGGGCCCCGGTTTGAAAGATCCTCTGGCAAAAGGGGCTCTGGTGGGATTCGGAGATACCCATACGAGAAGCTCTATTTATAGAGCTACCATAGAGGGGCTGGGATATGAACTCCGGGACGGTTTGGAAACCCTGGAAAAACGGGGAAAATTTTATAGTCCGGAAGTTGCGGTTTCCGGAGGCGCCAGCAAAAGTGATCTGATCTGCCAGATAACATCAGATATTCTGGGACGGCCCCTGTTAAGACCCCATACCTATGAAACATCCGCCCTGGGTGCGGCCATCCTTGTTTCCGTTGGACTGGGGCTTCATACAGACGTGGATGAGGCTGTTCGTCAGATGACATCCTATGAGACTACTTTTCATCCCGATGTGAAGAACACCGGGCTCTATGACAGATTGTTCTCGGTTTACCGGAAAATTTATCCCCGCATGCAGAAGCTTTACAGGGAAATTCAGGAAATCACAGGATATCCGCAGCTGTAACCCTGCTGAAAGGGTATTTTTTTATGAACTCTTCCCGGGATGACCTGACTTTCTCCCGAAACCCGATCCCTTCGGGGGAGCCGGGATTCTGAACTCTGTGATTCAGAAGTCTGCCGAGTTTTTCCGCATCGGCCAGATAGGCAGAAAGCCCCTCAGAGCCTGTGGTTTCACAGAACCGAGCCATTATATAGTTTACCGCAGTCTGGGAGGGGTGGGTCAGATCGTCTTTGTACCATCGGTAATCTCTCAATTCATCCATCATAATTTCAAATGCGGGAAAGTAGTAACACTCCTGGTTTGCACTGCATACTTCATGGAGCCCCCCTCTGAGCAAAGCCTTGCTTACAGAGTTCTCTTCAGCTGAATCTCTCAGATGCCGTACGGGGCTGAGGGTCAGGATGATCCGGATTCCCGGAGTGCAGGCGGAAAGGTTTTTGCAGACCGAGAACAGAGCTTCTCTAATTTCACCGGGAGTGAGGAGTTCCCGTCTGAAGTCTCCTCCGGGCCTTTTGTGGCAGTTATTCACGGTTTTTCCGCTTCTTGTCTCTCTGTAAACCCAGGCTGTCCCCAGTGTGAGCACCGCACAGGAGCAGCTTTTCAGATATTGTCTCTGGGAATCCAGATCCCTGTTCAGATCCTTCAGAAGACTCTCCCTGTTTTCAGAGGTCCGGAAGGTATCAAAAAGGCTGTGCCGCCACAGGCCCTGATGGAAAAACAGATCCTCATTCCGGATCCCCTCTGCTGATGTCAGGCATCGGATGGTTTCCTTCAGGCTTTCAGGGTTATAAATATTACCGAAAACAGCTTTTTCTCCGACCAGAAAGCGGCTGTTCCAGAAATCGTAGAGGTGGGTGGCAAAACAGGATCCTGCAAAAAAGAGGGAATCCCGGCTTTCCAGTTTCCAGGGAGGAGGGGAGGCTGCAGCAAAAGTAACGCTTTGTCTGAGAAACCCGTCAGCTATTCTGTTCATAGGTTGAGAACGCGCCGTGAGACTTCAAAAAATATGGTAAGACCGCACACATCAATTACCGTGGACATCAGAGGACCCGCCGCTACGGTAGGGTCAAATCCAAGACGGTGAATCAGCATGGGAACCAGAGCTCCCAGAACGGTGGCAAAAATGACAACACAGCAGAGGGAGATAGATATGGCCATGGCCGAAAGGATGTCTATGCCCGGCGGAGTAAAGTAGGCTCTTCCGAGAATGACAATTCCCGTGGCGGTTCCGATCAAAAGCCCCACCAGCATTTCCTTGATGATGACTTTGCCTATGTCTCTGAAATGCAGTTCTCCCGTGGCAAGACCGCGGATCATAAGGGTCGATGACTGGGTTCCCGAGTTTCCTCCTGTCTGGGTAATAACGGGGATAAAAAGAGTCAGAAACGCCGCTGCAAGATAGAGGGATTCGTAGGAGTGAAGCACATTGGTGGTGATGGTTCCTGCTGCCAGAAGAACAATAAGCCAGGGGAGTCTCTTTTTCACAAGTCCCCAGATGGATGTTTCCATATAGCTCATGGTATCACCCACCATGGCACCCATCTTGTAGATGTCTTCGGTCTGTTCCTCCCTGATAACATCGATCACATCATCAAAGGTAATAATACCCAAAAGACGGTTGAACCGGTCTACTACAGGCAGAGCCAGAAGATCGTGATTTTCCAGAACCCTGGCTGATTCCTCCTGGTCCGTATTATCGTGAACGTAGATGACATCTTTTTCCATAATGTCCTCTATCCGGTCCGAATCCCTGGCTCTGAGAATATCTTTCAGAGAGACAACTCCGATCAGACGCTTGAGCTGATCCACCACATAGACATAATAGACCGTTTCCAGTTTATCCATATTGGAGCGGATAAAATTCAGGGCATGCACCACCGAGATATCCGACAGGATCGCCGCATAGCGTGTGGTCATAAGACCCGCCGCATCGTCTTCGTCAAACCGCAGAAGAAAGGTCATCTCCTCTCTGGCTTTTTCGCTCATATTTTCCCAGATGGATGCGCGCAGCGCCGGGCTGAGATCCTGTATAAGGTCTACCAGATCATCCGGTTCCATCCGGTCCAGAAGATCCCTGGATGCCTGTTCGGAGAGCTCCCGAATCAGGTGTTCCTGCTCATACAGGGGGAGCTCATGGAGAAGGACTCCCCGGTTTTCCGGCTGGATCACCAGAAACAGTTTCAGTTTCTCTTCGGGAGTGAACTTGTCCCACACTTCAGAGAGTTCCGCCGCACTAAGGCTCTGCAGCAGGGTTTTCAATAGTTCATCGTGAAGAGGGTCCATGTATTCCTTCAGGTTTTCAATCAGGTTTTCCATATTTCCTCCTCAAGATGTATAATCAGTTTATATTCAATACCCGGTTCTATTGTGACATATCTATAGCGAAATTACCATTCACCCACTTTCAGAACTTCAGGTTCCAGGTAAAAGCCGGTTTTTTCCCGGACCCGGTTCTGAACCAGCTCAATCAGACGGGAAATATCTTCAGATGTAGCACCGTTTTCATTGATCAGGATATTTCCATGCCAATCGGACACTGCCGCTCCGCCGATCCTTGTACCTTTCAACCCGGCCTGTTCGATCAGAACACCTGAAGGGGCGCCGAAGGCCCGGTTGTTTTTAAAAGTGGAACCTCCGCAGGGAGCCCTGTAGTGGCCTTTCTGCTTTCGGTCCTCCCTGATGGCTTCCATCTCCTTTATGAGTTCGGTTGAGGCCTCTTTTCTCATGCGGAACGCTCCGGAAAGGATCACGCATTCCCTGTCCTGAAAGGGAGATCTTTTATAATCCCAGTCCTCCTCCCGGAAATGGATCCTTTCGGGTTCCAGATTCTCATTCAGGATATCCGCCCACTGAAAGATCCGGGATATCTCCCCTCCATAGCAGCGGGCGTTCATCCAGAGGGCTCCTCCCACCGAACCGGGCATGCCGTAGATAAACTCCAGCCCCCCCAGACCCCAGCGGGCGGCTTTCAGCGCCCCGAGAGATACTTCCAGACCGGCTCCCAGTACCAGAGTGTTCCTGTCCAGGCCTATTCTGTTCAGCCTTTTCATGCTGATGACCGCTCCCCTGATTCCCTTGTCTGATACCAGAATGTTGGCCCCCCCTCCCAGAATGAACCGGGGAATTTTCAGATCCTTCAGAGTGAGCAGCAGGTTTCTGAGTTCTTCCGGACTATCAGGTTCCGCAAAGATATCTGCAGGCCCTCCGGTTTGAAAGGTCGTATGAATATTCAGGGGCTCATTTTCCTTCAAAAGTCCCTTTATATTGATTTTTTTGCTGATATTTTCTACTTTGTACACATACTTATGATAATTGCCGCATTCCGGTGTGGCAACCTGGGCGAAGGAGAAATTGTGAAGGTTAATTTTTTTAATTCCGATGGACGGGAACTGCAGGAATTCAAACCCATAGAAAACGGCAAAGTGGGAATGTACTGTTGCGGCCCCACCGTATACAACTACGCGCATATCGGTAATATGAGGCCTTACACATTTGAAGATGTTCTCAGAAGAACCCTGGAGTATGCGGGATACAAGGTTACCCATGTCATGAATGTCACGGATGTGGGGCATCTGACCGATGACGGAGATGAAGGCGAGGATAAAATGATCAAGGCATCCCGGGAGAAGGGGATGTCTGTGTGGGATATTGCAGAATTCTTTACCAAGGCCTTTTTCCGGGATACCGAACGGCTCAATATTCAGATTCCCCATCAGGTCTGCAAAGCAACCGAGCATATTGATGAGATGATCCATCTGGTGAAAACTCTGGAAGAGAAGGGTTATACCTACCTTTCCGGAGGGAATGTCTATTTCGATACGTCCAGATTCCCGGAATATGGAAAAATGGCCGGCCTGGACAAGCAGGAACTCCAGCATGGGGCTCGTACAGCCATTGACGAAAACAAAAAGAACGCCCAGGATTTTGTCCTGTGGTTTACCAATAGCAAATTTGAAAACCAGGCCATGACCTGGGACTCTCCCTGGGGAGTCGGTTATCCCGGCTGGCATCTGGAATGCAGTGCCATGAGTTCCAAATACCTGGGACCCCACTTCGACATACACTGCGGAGGGATTGACCATATTCCGGTTCATCACACCAACGAGATCGCCCAGTCAGAGGCGGCAAACGGATGCAAATGGGTCAATTACTGGCTTCATAATGAGTTTATTATCATGAAAAGCGGGAAAATGTCCAAATCCAAGGGAGGCTTTCTGACCCTTCAGGATCTGGTGGACAAAGGGTATGACGCCATGGATTACCGCTATTTCCTTCTGGGCGGCCACTACAGATCTCAGCTGGTTTTCTCCTGGGAGTCTCTGGATGCTGCCCGCAGTGCCAGGGAAGGTCTTATCAAAAAAACCGCCCTGCTGAAAAAAAATGCGGCCCCTCTGAAAAAGGAGCAATTTTCTGAACAGGGTGCGAAAATCCTGGGAGATTTTATCGATCATATTTCTCAGGATCTGAATACGCCAAGATGCCTTGCCGACATGTGGAGCACCCTGAAAAACAGCGGATTGAAAGATGATGAGAAGCTGGGACTCCTTCTGGAAATGGACAAGATTATGGGGCTGAAACTATCCGAAGCCCAGCTGGAAGAGGAGCTCTCTCCGGAGCCTCTGGACAAGGAGATCGAGGATCTCATTCAGCAGAGACAGGATGCGCGGAAAAACAGGGATTTTGCCCTGGCCGATAAAATCCGGGATGATCTTCTGGACCGGGGAATTCAGATCATAGATTCTCCAGACGGGACGAAATGGAAAAAAATCTGATTTTTCCTGTAACATCCCGGTTTTACTCCTGTTTATATGGTAAAGGGTAAGATGCGTGTCGAAAGATTTTGAGCAGACATATAATGAGCTATACCCCCTTTTGATGCGTGTAGCCTATAGAATTACCGGTTCCAATGCTGTGAGCGAAGACCTTTGTCAGGAAGCATTTATCCGGTATTTTGAGAGGATGGATAAGATTCCTCCGGGAGATCAGTCCAAATTCTGGCTGATCAGGGTTATCAAGAACCTGGCGCTGAATCATGAGAAGCGCAAGGGACGTGAGAGGAACGCTTATCAGAAGTATTATCACGAACCCAAACCCGAAATAACCAATCAGGGCGAAAAGGGATTGATGGAGGACGAGTCCAAAAGGATGGTCCAGGAAGCATTGATGGAGCTGCCGTACAAAATGCGGGTGGTTCTGACCTTGAAAGAGTACGGTGGTCTGAACTATAAACAAATCGGAGAGATTCTGAATATCTCGGAAGGCAATGTAAAAATCCGTGTCTTCAGAGCCAGACAGAAATTAAGTGAAATTCTCAGTAAGGGGGATGTCTATGTGCCCTGACAACAGGTTGTTGTCTGCCTATTATGACGGCGAGGTTTCCAGTCCCTGGAAAGAACAGATTGAGGAGCATCTTGAAAACTGCAGCTCATGCAAAGCCATTGTCGAGGATTATGCCAGGCAGAGCGGGTTGCTCCATTCTCTGCCGGATCCGGTAATAACGTCGGGCTTTTCTGATCTGGAACGCATGATAAGACAGAGGCATACCGTAGAGGAATCCACACCGGCATGGTCCTTTTCCGGCTGGTCCGGAATCCCCGTGGCGGCAGCGGCGGCAGCGGTGCTCGCCTTCTTCTTCGGCTTCCTGTCAGCTCCTGATACAGCTCCCGCTCCCAGTTATATGACACCGGCCATCGCGGTTTCCGAAGGATGGTCTATTCCTCCCGGAGACCTTACTGTTCCCGGAGAAGATATCAATCAGCTCCTTTCGGTTCTGGAGCCTTCGGACAGTCAGCTTTTTACCCAGGAAACCAGTATGGAACTTCCTGTTGATATGAATCTGGATTTCTATGGAGATTCCCAGTTGATGAAAACGGCCAGTCTGGGCGGGAGCGGTTCCCGTTGATCAGAAAAGCCTTTTGCTTCGGCCTGCTTCTCACCCTGTTTTCCGCAGCCCTGGCGGGTGCCCAGGAAATCAGTGAAAAATCTCTGGAAGAGCTTCTCAAGGAAGCCCTTTCCATACACATTCAGGCTCGATTGTCTCAGGATCAGCAGAAGGTCATGTGGGAGTCGGAGGTCGTCAAGTTAACAATACCGGGGCGGCCTGTCACGATTCACCTGAAAAACGACAGAGCACGCCTTTCGGTTCATTTCACCCCTTACAGGAAAACAGAAGGGGGACTGATTCTGGTGGCACAGAGTGAAATCTGGCTGGTTCAGAACGGACAGAATTCCGGCCAGGAGGGAATCCGTTATTATACCAGTATGAAGAGCATTCCCCTGGAATATGGTGAACAGGTACTTTTCTTTCCCCTGGGAAAAATGGATAATCTAAATAACCCTGAGAAACTGCACATAGAAATGTCGGTTCTTATCAGCCCCTATCTTCTTAACGGAGATGAGGCCTCAGCAGGGACCGCTCCTGAGAGCGGATCAAATACAATGGAGAATTCTGTAAACTGATTCCCTTTCCGGAAGGCCAGCTGTTTCAATGAAAAATAAATTTTTCCTCTATCATGTTATTCCCTTATCCCTTTATGCCTGTCTGGTAATTCTGTTTATTCTGAGCCTTTCCGTGTCCAAAAGAAGGCCGGAGATTTTTTCCATCTCTCCGGAAGAGATCAGATCGGGGGATCTGATGATCATAAGCGGCCGGAATTTCGGGGCCGTCAGAAATAAGTCGAAAATCTGGCTGGATGAGGTGTTTCTTCCTGCATCCGCTATTGAATACTGGTCGAATGAAACTGTAAAGGTCAGAATTCCACCCCTTTCCGGGTCGGGACTGGTTTTTGTTGAAACCACGGGGGGAAAAAGCAAAGGCGCACTTTATATCCTCTCTGAACGGCTTCCGGACAGATCCATAGGAGCGTTCCTTCCGGGCAAACCCTACCTTTCCACTCTCAACAGAAGCAGTTTCAATCCCGGGGATCTTGTTATTTTAACCGGAGACAAGCTGGGTTCACGCCAGAAAAACAGCACCGTCCTGGTTAATCTCACAGGCGGGATGCCCGAAGATGTTCTGGATACCCCGGATGAGGAGGATTTTCTTCCTGTTCCTGAGGAATCTTATTATAATTGGACCGACAATCAGGTCGCGTTTTTTCTTCCCGAGAATGCTGTCAGCGGTCCTGTCTATGTGAGAACCGCAGCGGGATACAGCAATCCTGTAACCATAGAAGTGGAAAGGAAAGGCTCGATTTTTGAAGAGAATCCTGTAGAGAGAACTCTTACCCAGTCTGTTCATATTGACCGGGTCGGAGCTTTGCCTGGCAATGGCCTTGTTTTATGGATACCCCGGCCGTCTTCCCGTCCGGGGCAGAAGGTTTTAAACGCAGAGCTCTCTATGGATCCGGTCAGAAGCGACGGTTCTCTCCAGGTTTTTCATATTCCCGAACTGGCCAGCGGTCACGAGTACTCAGTGGAGCTGACATATAAGGTGGGGCTCAACAATATCCGTGTTGAGGTTGATCCGGAGGAAATCTCTCACAATTATGAGAATTTTGACGCTCTCCGTCTCTGGTTAGCAGATTCTCCGGATGTTCCTGCAGACTATTTCAACAGAACTGCCGCCGCCGTTGTCAAACGGGAAAGGAATCCCTACAACAAAGCGTCTCTTATTTTTGAGTATCTTCAGTGGAAACTGGATCCGGACAGGGAAGATAAGGGGTATGATTACACCCAGTGGATGACCGAACGCAAGGCTGATGCATTGGGTTATGCCGCGTTCTTTACCGCTCTGTGCCGGGCGGCTGATGTCCCTGCCAGGATCGTATCCGGCGTATGGGCAGATCTTGAGAAGGCAACCGGGGTTCCCCATTTCTGGTCGGAGTTCTATGTTCCCGGTTTCGGCTGGTATCCTGTCGATCCTTCGGCTCCCGATGGTATGCTCGATGAGTATCTATCCGAACAGGAGAACCCTCCCGGAGGCTGGGGGTATCTGGATAACAGGTATGTTGCCTTTTCCAGGGGAAATCTCAGGGGAATCCCCTTTTCAGAGATTTCGCGGAGGATTGACTTTCAGTTCTACAGTCAGCAGAATATATTTGAAGAGTGGATTGGACATCTTGAGAGCTGTTCTGTACAATGGAGTCCTGTCACTTTCCCCGAATGAGAGGGGGAATGGTTTGATTATGCAAATTGAGAGAATAATTACTCTTGTCCATATAAGGAGTTGTAAATGAGCGGTTTAGAAAGTTATGATCCCGAGCTGTTTGAGGCCATGCAGAGGGAGTTGAAGAGACAGAAAGGAAATCTGGAGCTGATTGCTTCGGAAAATATTGTTTCTGCCAATGTTCTGGAAGCGGCCGGTTCGGTGCTGACCAATAAATATGCCGAAGGATACCCTTCCAAAAGGTACTACGGAGGCTGCGAATTTGTTGATGAGGCAGAAGACCTCGCCATTGAAAGAGCAAAAAAACTTTTTAACTGTGAGTATGCCAACGTACAGCCCCATTCTGGAAGCCAGGCTAACATGGGAGTGTATCTGACTGTCTGTAAACCCGGAGATACCGTACTGGGTATGAGTCTGGCTCATGGAGGTCATTTAACCCATGGTTCTCCTGTTAACTTTTCCGGTCAGCTTTACAATATTGTCAGCTATGGTGTGGATCCCGAAACCGAGATGATCGACTATGATGCCCTTCTCAAACAGGCTAAGGAAACAAAACCGAAAATGATCATTGCCGGTGCTTCCGCCTATCCCAGAACCCTGGATTTTAAAAAATTCCGGGAAATTGCTGATGAAGTCGGTGCCTATCTTATGACTGATATGGCTCATATCGCCGGACTTGTCGCTGCAGGTGAACATCCTTCTCCCCTTCATGAATCCCATTTTACCACTACCACTACCCACAAAACCCTCAGAGGGCCCAGAGGTGGTATGATTCTTATGGGAAAAGATGGAGAAAACAACATGGGGGTGGTTGCGCCTAAAAGCGGCAGGGTGAAAAACTGGTCGGAGCTTGTGAACGGAGCGATCTTTCCCGGATGTCAGGGTGGACCTCTGATGCACATCATTGCTGCGAAAGCTGTGGCGTTCAAGGAAGCTCTGCAGCCGGACTTTAAAACCTATCAGGCACAGGTTGTAAAAAATGCAGCTGTTCTGGCTGCAGAACTGGAAGCGGGAGGCGTGAGAATTGTTTCGGGCGGTACCGATAATCATCTGATGCTGGTTGATTTGACCGGCCTGGGAGTTACCGGAAAAGACGGGGAAGCCTGGCTGGATCAGGCCAGCATTACAGTAAATAAAAACGCCATTCCTTTTGATAAAAAAAGTCCTTTTATCACATCAGGAGTCCGGATAGGAACCCCCGCAGTTACCTCCAGAGGGATGAAAGAGAAGGAAATGAAGCTGATTGCCCAGTATGTGACTGAGGTTTTAAAAAGCGGCGGAGAGAAAAATAAAATTGACGAAATCCAGAAAAAGGTTCAATCTTTATGTGAGGATTTCCCGATATATAATTAAATCCGGATAACTTTTTTCGGGTGGAGAGCGGGAATTCTTCACCCGGAATGTGTATTATATAAATGGGAGTAAGGATGAATAATCCACTGCAGCTTGGCCTTGTCAGTTTCAAAAAAGGCTCTTACATCACAGTTGAAGGTAAACGTGCCGATCAGTTTTACATCATCCGCAGTGGAAATGTGCACTGCGGAAAAGAGTTTGAAATTGAAGAGGAGTCGGGTGGTGAAATTTTCAAGCCGGGAGATTTCTTCGGCGTTGTTTCCACCATGGCATCCCACAATCATCTGGAAACGGCAAGAGCCCTTACGGATGTCACCCTTATTTCTGTCAGCAGGGAACAGTACCCTCTGCTGATTGAACGAAATACCCCAGTGGCTATGAAAATTATCAATGTGTTCTCCCGTAAAGTGAGAATGCTGGATCAGGCATTGACGAGAATGACTTTCAAAAATGCCGCCGAGATTGAACCGCCCCACCTTTTTCAGGTTGCTGAATACTATATCAAGCAGAATCAGTATAATCAGGCTTATTATTCCTATTATCAGTATCTCAAGCACTGTCCCGAGGGTGATCATGTCAAAGAAGCCCGGGTGAAGATGGAGAAGATCAAGCCCTACGCTACGGTGGCCTATCTGGATGTGGAAAAATCCCAGGAATTTATCCGGCAGTACCCCAAAGATACTATGGTTTTCAGTGAAGGCGAGTACGGCCCCGAACTGTATATTATCCAGAAAGGAAGCATCCGGATCACGAAAATTGTGGATAACAACGAAGTGATGCTGGCTCTGCTGAAACCGGGTGATATCTTCGGTGAGATGGCCCTTTTGGAAAATAAGCCCAGAAGTGCTTCGGCAATTGCCCATGAGGAATCTGTTCTCATGGCTGTTAACCGGACCAACTTTAAAAGCATGGTTGTGGAACAGCCTAAAATCATTTCCCGTTTAACCATTCTGCTGGCAGAGAGAATCTGGTCCATATACAAACAGCTGGAAAATACCATGCTGGGCGATCCTGTGGGCCGTATGTGGGACAGCCTCCTTCTGGAACTTGATAAAAACAGGATCGATCTGAATCAGAAACGGTCCTACTCCTATCCCTACGGACCCAAGGAACTGATCAATATCGTGGGGCTTTCCAAGGAAGTCGGTGCGGTGGCTCTCAGGAAGCTGATGGAGAACAAAAAGTTCAAAGTTGTGGATAACAAATTTTTCATTGATGATATCAGGGAAGTGAAAAAGAACGCCGATTACTTCAAGACCATGGAAAAACTGAACAGGTCACGTCAGGCAGGAAAGCAACAATAATTTTTTGAATATAAATAGAAGGGCCTTTGGAAAAGTTTGTGTTTTAAACTTTTCCAAAGGCCTTTTTTTATATGCCCAGAGGAGTATTTCTTCCCTTCCTTAGTCTCTGGTCAGGCTTCTGTATTTTATCCTGTGAGGCTGATCTGCATCGATTCCCAGGCGTTTCTTTTTATTCTCTTCGTATTCTGTGAAATTTCCTTCAAACCAGAAGGCCGAGCTGTCTCCTTCAAACGCCAGTATATGGGTCGCCACCCTGTCGAGGAACCAGCGGTCATGACTGACAACCACAGCGCAGCCGGCAAAATTCAGCAATCCCTCTTCCAGAGCCCTTATGGTATTGACGTCCAGGTCGTTGGTCGGCTCATCCAGAAGGAGCACATTCGCCTCTTCCTTAAGCATCATGGCCAGATTGATCCTGTTTCTCTCTCCTCCCGAAAGAACACCTACCTTTTTCTGCTGGTCAGCACCCAGAAAGTTGAACTGAGCTACAAAAGCCCGGGAATTCATCTCTTTTTTTCCCAGTTTTACAATATCCAGGCCATCGGATATCTGTTCCCATACTGTCTTTTCCGGATCCAGCTTCTCACGGGTCTGATCCACATAGGCCAGTTTTACCGTTTCTCCCAGACGGATGGTTCCGGAATCCGGTTTTTCCTGGCCTGTTATCATTTTGAAAAGGGTTGTTTTTCCCGCACCATTGGCACCGATAATTCCCACAATTCCTCCGGGAGGAAGTTTAAAGGAAAGGTTTTCATACAGAAGTCTCTCGCCGTACCCCTTGCTGATATTCTCTGCTTCGATCACAACATCACCCAGTCTGGGCCCGGCGGGTATATAAATCTGAAGGTCCCTGGCGTGTTCTCTGGTATCCTGATTCAGGAGGCTTTCATAAGAACTGATACGGGCTTTGGACTTGGCGTGTCTTCCCTTGGGTGACATATTGATCCATTCCATCTCCCTTTTCAGGGTTTTCTGTCTGTCAGACTCCTGCTTCTCCTCCTGGGCCAGGCGCTTCTGTTTCTGATCCAGCCAGGATGAGTAATTGCCTTTCCAGGGAATTCCCTCCCCCCTGTCCAGTTCCAGAATCCATCCGGCTACGTTATCCAGAAAATACCGGTCATGGGTTACAGCTATAATGGTACCTTCGTATCTCTGCAGATGATGTTCCAGCCAGGCGACCGATTCGGCATCCAGGTGGTTGGTCGGCTCATCCAGTAACAGAATATCCGGCTTTTTCAAAAGCAGCCGGCACAGTGCCACCCGTCGTTTCTCACCACCTGAGAGAACATTCACAGGAGTATCTTCGGGGGGACAGCGGAGGGCATCCATGGCCAGTTCCAGCCGGGAATCCAGATCCCAGCCGTCAAGGGCTTCCAGCCTCTCCTGAACTTTGCCCTGTTTTTCCAGGAGTTTGTCCATTTCATCATCGCTCATCTCTTCGCCGAACTTCGCATTGATCTCATCGTACTCTTTCAGAAGGTCTACAGTTTCCTGAACTCCCTCCTCTACAATCTCCCTGACGGTCTTGGTTTCGTCCACAAGAGGTTCCTGCTCCAGATACCCTATGGTATACCCTTCGGAAAGTACTGTTTCTCCTGTGATATCCGTATCGACCCCGGCCAGAATCCTGAGAAGGGTACTCTTTCCGGATCCATTCAAACCGAGTACGCCGATCTTCGCTCCGTAAAAATAGGATAGGTATATGTTGTTCAGGATGACTTTCTGATTGTGCTTTTTGCTTACTCCCACCATGGAGTAGATGACTTTCTTGTCGTCTGCCATTGTTTTATTCCTTGTCTTGTATTTTGGAAATGCCATTATACAGGGAATCCGGGGGATTCACCAGATGGAAATTTGAGGTCACCTTATGTCTTTTTGATGTTTTTACCCCCATTTGCTGTTAAATTAAACCTATACGAGGTATATTATTAATAACCAACAATGGAAAAAGGAGGGCTGTTATGAAGAAAATCTTGATTTCAAGCCTAATACTTATAGTCTCTTTGACATTCTCGCTCAGTGCCGAGAACAGCCTGGATTATCTGGAAGGTGTTCTGGAAATGAAATCCGGTTCATCCTGGACAGAACTGTATATCGGAGATGATATTCCTGCCAATGCTGTACTGCGCCTCTCTTATGACGGGTATGCGGAAATTCTGGTGGATGATGCCATGGTGACTCTGATTAATGACGGGAATTACAGCATGTCCGAACTGATCGGGGGTGTCTCCGGTTTTTCCAACAGCAGTATTGATCTGAAAAAGAAACTGACTCTCAATACAGAGTATGAAAAGTGGCAGCAGGAAGCTACCATGGGTGTCCGAGGTGCCGAGCAAACCACATTTGATATGAGCACCAGTATGGAAGATGCTTTTACCTACCTGAATGCGGGGCTTGAGCTTCTGTCAGAGGAGAATTATGAAGATGCTCTTGTCAATTTCAGTGAGGGATGGGATTTTTTTGAAGATGAAAACTGTCTTCTCTTTGCAGCGGTCTGTTACGAAGCCCTTGGTCAGAAAAGGGATTATGCCCGCAGCCTTCAGAAAGTGAGCGGGGAGTATCTGGATGAAGAGTTTCAGGCAGCCTATGCCATCCGGAAAAGCGATCTGTATCTGAGATCACTGGCGTATCAGGAAGCCGTGGATCTGTTGGAACATACCCTTTCCGGTGCCCGGGCCAGCGATGAGGAAGTGCAGAAAATGCAGTATCTGCTTGGACAGGGATTTTGGGGGCTGGGTAACAGGGATTCAGCCCGAAAGGCATTCAATGCTTCGAAAAGTGTCAATCCATCATCGGAAACGGGTAAGCTGGCAGGAGATGCCCTGAAATCCCTCTAGTAAACGGGACTCCCTTGAGGAAATCTTATTTTTTCTATCTTATGATTCTTCTCTCCCTTCAGGGCCTTCATGCTCTGACAGGAGGTAATATTTACCGTGTTATGATGACACGGGACAATGAGCCTGTCAGGCTGGTATTTGTAAGATCCCTGAAAGAAACCAATCCCGAAACATTTCTGGTTGAACAACTGGGCTACCGGGGTACGGGAATTGCGCGTCAGCGGGATAAAACCATTTTCTATGAAAAAAGAGACCGGGGCAGAGTGCCGGTGCTCTGTTTTCACCGTCTTGGTGAGGATGACAGGTATGAACTGAGTGTAAACAGAACCCATCATCTTTTGGCTGTTATGGCCCGTGACGGTTTTTTTCCTCTTTCCGATGCAGATTTCGCTTCAGGAGATTTTTCTTCGGTTCCTTCCGGGTTGAAACCCTTTGTTATAGGTGCTGATGATGCCGCCTCGGGGCAGGTGCTCTTTACCGGGGAAGCTCTGGCTAAGCTGGCATTAAACCTCCCTGCCGGAGACGATCCTCTTGATCCCAATTGTCTGGCTTCCATTTTTTCCCGGTATTTTCCCAGAATTGACGGGCATTACAATTTTACATTTTATGTTTCCTTTGATGCAGTTCCTTTCCGCCAAACCGGAGGGATCCCGCATAATGGCGCTCCCTACAGAGGGATGCCCGTTGTGGCTGAGAAGTTCACACTTCTCAGGGAAAACTACATTCTCGGGCATCATACGGTCACCCACACCTATCTGGGAAATCAGACTGCAGAGTCTCTGGTAGCGGAAATCGCTGAAGCAGAAGACATCTTCAGCGGGTACCTGTCGGCAGAGCCGCATCTGAATACCATGGCCTATCCCTACGGTCTTGCCGAACTGAGGCCAGATCAGGAGATGGTGTTTACCAGAGCCAATGAAAGAGGAGGTTTTCCGGATTATGCCTTTGATCTGGACGGTGAACTGTCGGTACTTCCCTGGGACCGGAATTTTCAGCCATACAGAATTTCCCGGATTTCCGTGGATAATCAATCTTTTGACAATCTGTTATCCCTTCTGGAGAGACGGGATATCTATACAGCCAGAAGAACAGTGCTCCTTTATGCGCCAAATAAAGAGATAGATCTGAAAAGTTATAATCTGACCATCGGAGGAGATGATCTTATATACGTTTATATCCCCTGAATCCACCCGTCTTAATCAGAAGTCTTCCAGCTCAAAGGAAATCTCACTGATGCAGGTATCGTCATAGTGGGTTCCCGGGTAGACATCATCAAGTGTGATTCTGATCCCGAAAAAACCATAGAAATCCATGACAAGCTTCCGGTACATGAGACTGTCTCCCTCTTCCGGAGGTATTCCAAGATCCTGCAGAATCATGGCATAAAAATCCGGATAATCCCGGGAGAAATCCCGAATCACTTTCTGATAGAACTGATCCTGACGGGCCTCCCACTTTCCCAGATCAATTTTCTGGGGAGTCATCACATCATCCAGGGAGAAAGGTGCGAAAATGGCTTCTTCCCTGATAAAGTAGAGGTAATAATCCAGCTCTGTGACAAGACCGGGAGCGGTCAGGCCGGCAACAAAGGATACCTTCAGGTTTTTCAGCCGGTTATTCCGGGAAAAAAGCCTCTGGTTCAGGGCATAACCATTTACCAGTTCCATGGATTTCACAATTTTTTGACAAAGTATCAGGATATACTCATTCTTTCCGCTGCCTGAAGCTCCTTCCACCCAGGGGGTTCCTCTGTCGCTGTCAAAAAGATTTTCCGGGCCGTAGGTAATTCTCTTTCCATTAATAGTTTCCGAAAGGGAAGAACTGGCCCAGACAGAACTGTCCTCCAGGATTTCCAGCTTCTGCCAACTGTCAGTTTGACCGTATAGGAGGATTCCAGGTAAAAGCAGCATTAATGATAACAAGATTTTTTTCATGATTTTTCTCCTGAGATGATCAGATTTTCCAGATCTTTCCTGGTATCTTCCGAATAGATCCGGTATTCCATTTTTTTATACCCTTCCATGGCAGCTTCATAGTCATCCATCTTCTCCAGTATTGCCCGGGCTTCTGGGGAACCGGAAACAAAATTCCGGATAATTTCCTTGCGGTACTGATAGTCTCCTTTCAGATGGACAACATCCATAAGATACTCCCTTTCCGGTTTCCCGCAGAAGTTCAGAGGGGAGGGAAGGCCGATAGCACCAGGGCCTGTCTGCCGGATAATCCGATTGGTTACATTCATATCGAAATCTTCCCGCAGGACTCCCCGGGGGGCGAGGATCTTTTTGCTGTTGTCTGCGATTCTGTTATGGTCTGCCGCAACTCCTTTCAGCTCCAGAAACCCTTTGGGTAAACCCTTGTCCAGAATAATAACATAGGTGCCTGAAAACTCTGTACGGGATTGTCCTCCGTCGGGGAAGCGGCGGATTCCCCGGGGAGCACGGTATAGTCTGTAGGAAACGAGAAAGCTCACGTTCCCTTCTACCTCATATCCGGGGCCGGCTTTGAAGGATGTGTAAATTTCTTCGGACAGGCCTCCGCAGAAAAGGGGGATGGAATACAGTGCATGATATAGTATTAAGAAAAATATCCGGAATTTCACTTTTCCATTTTACCTTACTCTTAATATACCCTTACAATTAATAATAAGGAAATGGAGGGAAAAATGAAAATTGAAACGGCATCGGGATTACAGAAAAACAGTATTACCAGAGAGGAACTTCTGGAAAATCTGAATAAACTGGATGAAAGCAATGACTATCTGATTTTGAGTGATGGAGAGGATTATATTCAGTGTGCCTATTCGGAGGGCTCTTTTCTGGCTGAATATCAGGATTCTTCCGGTCATTTCTCTTCGGAATCCGGTATAGGCAGAGAGACAATCGAAAAACTGTTCTCGGCTTATTTCTCCGGAGATGGCAGCTGGAAAAGTCTGGTAAGCTGGAGCAGGGATGATACCCCGGCTGGATCGGAAGGACAGGCTCAGGCGGCAGACCATGGCGGTATGGCCAAGGGTCTTATGGGGGATCTGTCACCCGAAAAAATCCTGGGTTCCGTAAAAAAACAGGTGCAGAGGGAAGTGGGGCGCAGTATCAGCAGGAAGACCAATGGCCTTGTTAGCAAGGTGATTAAAAAATTCCTGGGTTAAACCCTTTATCCGGGAGTTCCTGAAGAAAGGCGTGTCTCCTTGGTAGAAATTCCCGGTCATTTCGCTCATAATAGGCTTGATGAAAAATATAGAAACCGTGATAAAAGCCAGGGAAATGGGCTTTTGTCTGGGGGTCCGCCGGGCTGTGGGAACCCTGGATCAGGCCGTGCTCCACTCAAAATCCCGGGTTTATACGCTGGGGCCGATTATCCATAATCCCCAGGTTCTTGAGGGTTTTGTATCACGCGGGGTGGTTATAGCGGAAAAACCGGAAGATATTCCCGAAGGGGCCACTGCTGTGATCAGGGCTCATGGCGTTCCTCCGGCTCTGCTGAGGCAGCTGAAAGAGAAGCATCTGGCAATTGAAAACGGCACATGCCCTAAAGTCATTTCTTCTCAGAAAACGGTTAAAAAATACAATTCTCTGGGATACAATATCATCATTGTAGGAGATGCGGATCATGGAGAAATCAAAGGGCTTGCCGGATATGCGGATTCGCCCTGCCTGATCAGCACTCCCGAAGATGCCCGCCGGATGAACCTGAAAGGAAAATCCCTGGTTATCGGACAGACAACAATAAAACAGGATGAGTTTGATACTATCTGTGATATCCTGAAAAGCAGGACAGAATCTCTGAAAATCGTGAACAGTATCTGCAGCGCCACCAAGGACAGACAGGATGCTCTTATAGAACTGTGCAACAGGGTTGATGCCTGCCTTATTATCGGCGGGAAGAACAGCGCCAATACCCAGAGACTCTATTTCACCGCTCGTGAAACAGGAATTCCCGCCTGGCATATTGAGGGAGTGGAGGATATTCCTGAGGAAATCGGCGATTACCGTATTATCGGCATCAGCGCGGGAGCGTCAACTCCCGACTCGGTTATCGATCAGGTGGAACAGACTCTTCTTGCAGAGTAAAACCTTTTTCGGTCGGGACAAACTGCAGGTGCCGCTCAATTCCCTGTATCCGGTCCTCTTCATGATGGGTCACATACAGGAGGGTGGACTCTGACTGACAGGCAAACTCGCCCAGCAGATTCAGAACTTTAAGTCTGTTGTGATCATCCAGGCCCTGACAGGGTTCATCCAGTATCAGAAGAGGGGGATGTTTTATTAATCCTCTGGCAATTAAAAGAAGCCTCTGCTCTCCATAGGAGAGGCGCCTCAACGGACGTTCCGCTTTCTCTTCCAGCCCCAGGTACCCCAGCCATCTGTCTGCCAGAGCCCTCTGCAGAGGAGATACCTTGTCATAGACACCGATCGAATCGAACAGGCCGGATACAATGCACATACGGGCGGATGCCGAGACCCTGTAGCTGAGCTGAAGAGCCGGGGAGATTATCCCCACCTTCTCTTTGATTTCCCAGACGGTTTCTCCTGTTCCCCTCCGGCGCCCGAAGAGGGTTATATCATTGCAATAGGCTTGCTGGTTCTCTCCGCAGATCAGGTTCAGCAGGGTGGTTTTTCCCGCTCCGTTGGGGCCGGTAATTTTCCAGTGTTCCCCCTTCCTTACTTCCCAGGAAAGATTGTCCAGAACTACTTTTTCCCCATACTGAACCGTCACATTTTTCATCTTTACCAGGGACGGGGCACCGCGCCAAACCGGAGCATCCGCCGGGGGAGGAGGAATGCTCAGTCCCGGTTCTGCTGTCTCCCGGTGATTTTTTTCATACTCTTCCCAGGCCTCTTTTGTGCCTGTAAAAACAAGATGGTGATTATCAAAAATGCCGATATGGCTGTTCACCGGAAGAATTTCACTTTTTCTGTTCAGGATCAGAAGAACCGGGTGCCCCTGTTCTATGAGATGGGTTATCAGTTCTCTCATCTCCCTCACAGAGTTTACATCCAGCCCGTCGAAGGGTTCATCAAGCATCAGCAGGGAAGGGTTTTCCAGAACCGCTTTAAAAATGAGGGATTTGCGCATCTCTCCTGTGGAGAGGGTCCGGATTCCCTGGTTCAGAAGGGATGTGTATTTTTCTGTGGTCTTAAAGCTTAAAAGTGAAGGATCAGGTTCGGTCATACCAAGAAAGCGGTAAAGAGGTGTTCCCGTATCAACTTTCCCCAGAAACTCCGAGTCATCCAGACGGATCTGTTCTTCCAGAATCCGCTCCAGGTTCTCGAAGGATACGGTCCGGGAATCTTTGCCTGCTTTTTCGGCCAGGAGCTCCAGAAACCGGGTTTTTCCCGATCCGTTGCTTCCCAGAATCACCCAGTGCTCTCCCTTGCGCCACTCCCAGTTTATTTTTTTTACCGAAGCTTTCCCGCTGTCGGTCATAATGGTTTCATTTTCCAGTTTCAGCAGTATATCATTCATATCAGACAATTTTATCAGGAAGGTGAGACATTGGATATACGGGAAAGCCAAAACCCTGCGGGACTGGATATTCCTCCGGTTAAGGTCTATGTTAGACAGATGCGGAAATGCCTGTTTCTTTTCTTTTTTACAGTCTCGGCTCTTATACCCCTTTCCGCGCTGCAGGCCGATCCCGGAGCAGCCCTGCCTCCCGGCAGGAGTGTCGGTTTCTCTCTGGCTCCGGTTTTTTCCCTTGTCACCGGAAGAAGCCATGAGCTTGTAATGGGGGGAGACGCTTATGAGACTGTTTATATCAGCAAGCTGGTTTGGGAGCTGAATAATACAGTCAATGCAGGAATGAAAGGTTCTATCAACTGGGGAGACTTTCTTTTTTTCAATATTGCGGGAACAACCTGTCTGTCGGACCGGACCGGAAGAATGAACGATTTCGACTGGCTCTATTATGCCTATCCCCAGGCAGACCGTTCCACCTGGACAAACTGGTCTGTCAGCGATATCTATCTGACCGGCTCCTATCAGCTTGACTACAATACAACCCTGCGTCTTTTCCGGAAAAGAAACTGGTCCCTGGACACTCTGGCAGGATTTAAAATGATCCATTGGTCATGGACAGATATCCTGAAGGAAATTGAGTATACCTATGAGTCATCCGATTATTCCTATCTGAAAGGATCAAACGGCATTGACTATGAAGTCTTCTACCGCATTCCCTATCTGGGAGGACGGTTCTCTGCAGAAAAAGGGAAATTTCAGGGGAGCCTCTCCCTTCTGTACAGTCCCAGGGTCAGTGCAGATGATTACGACCATCATATTCTCAGGGGGCTGCATTTTTACGATTACTTTGATTTCGGGACCTATTTCGGTTTGGCAGCAGTTCTCAGGTACAGGTCTGAAAAGGGTCTCTCCTTCTCCTTCTCCTTCGACTGGGATGAAGTTTTTGAAATTGTCGGGGATGCGTATATCTACAGGGAAAGTTCCGGAGGTTACACCCTTACCAGAGACTCCGGCGGGGCCGGGATCAGTTACTTCGCCTCTTCGGCGGGGATCTCTCTAGAGTATAACTACTGAAATTTCAACCCCGGATCATCCGAGAAAAACCCGTCTGCTCCCGCTGCGTTTACCATTCCTGCCACCTGGGGAGAATTGACAGTCCAGCAGTATACCTTCCAGCCCTCCCTGTGGGCGGTTTCCACATAATCGGGGGTCAGATAGGAGACTTCAGGGTGGAGGCTCCAGGGGGCCAGTCCGGTGGATTTTACATATTCGGAAAAGTTCAGCATATGGCTGGCTGTCAACAGGCCTATTCTGATCTTTTGATCTCTGTCCCGGACATCCCGGAGAGAGCTGTGATTGAACGAGGATATCACAACCTGTCTTTTTCCGCTTTCCTGATCCAGAAGATCCAGAACAGCGGCTGCGGTTCTTTCCCTGAAAAGACTGATGGTTTTCAGCTCAATATTCAGAATAACGTCTTCCGGTACCACGTCCAGAACTTCCTCCAGTGAGGGAATCCGGGTGCCCTGAAAATCCCGGGAAAAACATCTTCCCGCATCCAGTGTTCTTAGGGTTTTCCAGTTGAGATCCCTCACCATACCCGACCCGTCGGTGGTTTTGTTCAGAAAAAAATCATGGATCACAACCGGTACACCGTCGCTGCTAAGCTGTACATCCAGTTCAATGGCCCTGGCTCCCATATCAAGGGCTTTTCTGAATGCGGGAAGGGTATTTTCCGGCGCGTAGGCCGAAGCGCCTCTGTGGGCAAAAATCAGCATTTCACTCCTCCCGCATCTTTTCTGCAGCTCCGCAGAAGTTATCGATCTGCCGGCGGATCATTCCCAGGCTCCGCTGCCAGAAGTCTTTTTTTCTGATATCGATACCTGCGGCGGCTGCACACTCCTCTGCTGTGGCTCTGCCTGTCATCATCAGGACCTTTCTGTAGAGGGGTTCAAAATCCTTTCCCATCTCTTCATACAGGCTGTACAGCCCCCAGCCGAAGAGGAGTCCGAAAGCATAGGGAAAGTTGTAAAATCCCAGATCCTGAATATAGTAATGTCCCTTGACGGCCCACATCCAGGGATGTCTCTCTTCGGGATGAAGAGCATCGCCGTAGGCCGCCTCCTGGGCGTTCCCCATCATCTCCTTCAGCTCTGCCGCCGAAAGTTCTCCCTGTCCCCGCTTTTCCATAAGCTCCTTTTCAAAAAGAAACCGGGACAGGATATCCGTAATCACCTGATTGGAGTCACTGAGGGAACTCTCCAGCAGCCCGGTCTTTTCCTTTTCTCCTGCTTTGGCATAGTAGGCCTGGAATACCAGAATCTCCGAGAAAATCGATGCGGTTTCCGCCAGTGTCATAGGATACCCCCGGTGAAGGGCCGGGGCTTTTTTCAGCACCTCATGGTGCCAGCCGTGGCCCAGTTCGTGGGCTATGGTGGATACATCGGTAAAGGCGCCGTCGAAATTGGTCATGATACGGCTCTCCTCCTGCAGGGGAAAGCTGATGCAGTAGGCTCCGCCGACTTTGCCTTCTGCCGGGGGAGCATCTATCCAGTTTTCCCGGAACGCCTTTTTGGCATATTCCGCATACTCCGGGCTGAGAGAGGCGAAATTCTCCTCTATAAACTCCCTTGTTTCCTGCCAGGTCCATTCATGGCCATCCTGATTCAGGGGAGCGATAATGTCATACCAGGAAAGTTTCTCCAGATTCATGGCACAGGCTTTTGCTTTCATATACCTTCTGAAATCCGGAAGACTCTCCTCCATGCTGCTGACCATAGCATCGAGGGTTTCCGGCGCCATCCGGGCCTGTCTGATGGATCTGGCAAGGGTGGAATCATACCCCCTGCGGCTGTTCAGGGTATGGCTGAACCCTTTGACACCGTTCAAGGCGGCGGCAAAGGATATTTCCGCCGACTCCCAGCATTCCAGTTCCTTTTGCCAGGCTTTTTGGCGGATACTCCTGTCCGGATCGCTCGCCATAAGACGCAGCTGTGTTACGGTCTTCCATTCTCCGCTTTTCCATTCACTTTTCAGAGAGGATGAGAGGGTCTCCTGAAGTCTGCTCCAGGCTGATCCTCCCGAACGGGAAAGATCCGCTGCAAGATCCTCCTCTTTAGGACTCATCTGGAATTTCTGCTCTTCCCGGCTTTCGTTCAGAAAAAAGACAAAATCTTTCAATGTTTCTGAACCGGACCATTCTTTTTCTCCAGTTCCCGTTTCTGCCAGGCGGTTATTGAATTCCACCATTGCCTGCTTCAAAATTAGAGATTTTTCTTCCAGCCGGTTCAGTTGGTTCAGAACCTTCTGATCTTTTGTATTGGTTGAGTAGCGGCAGTAGGTATAGGATTCCAGGGTTTCATAAATATCCGAGCTTTCGTTGATCAGGGGAAGAGCTTTTTCCAGGGCCTGAACAGGAGTTTTCCAGTGGGATGGATCTGCAGCCAGAGCTTTCAGCCTTTCTGTAGTCGCAACAAGGCGGTTAAAATCTTTCTGATAGGATTCTGAATCAAATCCCTGATACATGGACAGATCCCAACGGGGCAGTTCGTTTTTCATTGATATACATCCTTCTTCATTGGTTTCGGCGATAGTATTAAGTCTTTCAAGAAATCTGCTGTCATTGACAAGGGGAATATCCGCAGGAGCCCACAGATAATTTTTAAAGTCATCCGGATCCGCCCAGACCATTTTGTCGTGTTCATAAAGCACAGGGGATTGTTCCCTTTCCAGAGAAATATGAAAACACTCCATCCATAATAAACAGTTTTTATATAAAACTTTCGATTCTCCCAGTTTTCCGGATACGGTGACGCTGAGTCCCAGCTCTTCCCGGATTTCCCTGACCAGGGCCCGGGAGGCTTCCTCTCCCGCTTCTACTTTTCCACCGGGAAATTCCCATAAACCGGGAGCTGTCATTTGAGGGGAGCGGCGGGTGATCAGCACTTTTCCGCTGCGGATCACTACTCCTGCGGCAATATGAACAGGTTTCTCCTTCATAGGATCCATCCTGACGAAATCATCAGTGAAAATCAACTCTGACAGGCATTTGAATCAGCAGCATTCGTTCTTTTTTTACGCATTTTTTGCATTTTCTGTGAACGGGTTTTACAATTTTTAGTAATTCAGGTTTGACCATGGATGAAATTATTGTTATTTTATGAATATATGAAAATATATATGTAATTTTATCCAAGCGAAATTACAGGATAAGTGATTTACAAGGAGGCCACAATGGCTGCACATCTTACAAAACAGGACTTTCTGGATAAAGTTTTTGATTATGAAAACGAAAAAGAGTGGAAATTCAAAGGGGAACTTCCCTGTATCATAGACTTTTATGCAGACTGGTGCGGACCCTGCAAAATGGTTGCACCCATTCTTGAGGAACTGGGTGAGGAGTACAAGGGAAAAATGGATGTCTATAAAATTGACACAGAAGCGGAACAGGAACTGGCAGGAGCCTTTGGAATCCAGAGTATTCCCTCTATCCTTTTTGTTCCTAAAGACGGAAAACCCCAGATGGCTCAGGGCGCTCTTCCCAAGGACGCTTTTATCTCTGCCATGAAGGATGTTCTCGGCGTAGAATAGGAAAATTCCGGAATAAACGGTTAATAAAATCTTTTTTAGAAAAAAAGATTTCCAATTGAAAAGCCTTTTGTGGATAATATTATTCATGAAAGGCTTTTTCTATGCGCTTTTGCTATGGCTTCCGGTAACCCTCACCGCACAGGAGGTGTTTCCCTCAGAACAGGATTCATTCTGGCTGATGAGAAGAGGATCCGCCGGCGAGATAGAGCGCTTTGCCGATTCCTGGAGTGAAGACCCCCTCTGGGAAACCCGGATTGACCGGTTTTTTTACGAAGCGGCCGCCTGGAACCCTGAGCCCAGGGTTCTGGATCTGCTTGTCCGCTATGGAGCTGATGTAAACCGGGAATTTCCTTTGGGAAGAACGTCTCTTATGGCAGCTGCCAGATTTAACAATTCCCAGGTGGTTCAGAGGATTCTCGAGCTGGGAGCAGACCCCGCCCGGGTGGATGTAAACGGACAGACAGCCCTCCATGTGGGAGCTGCCTATACGGAAGATTATTCTGTTCCGGATGTGCTGGCAGAGGGAGGAACCCCGTTTCTTCTCTGTGACAAAAAGGGAAAAACCGCTTTTGAGCTTGCTATCACCCGTCAGAACAATCAGATGGTCCTGGAAGGGCTGATCGATCTTTTTGGAGATCCCTATTATAAAAATCTCCAGGGAGACAATCTCTACTCCCTGGTCTTCCGCATCAGAGACAACAGTCTCCGTTCCCATCTGGTAAGATACCTTTATGATGGAAAATTCCCTCTGATTCTTCAGAACAGGGAAGGTCAGACGCCTTTGGAAGAAGCCGAATCATTAGGGCTTGGACAGGTTGTCCATGAATTGCAGATCTACCGTGAGCAATTGCAGAATGATCTTTTTCAGGAGATGGAACTTTTTACCGGAGAATCTCCCCGGTACAGCAAAGTGAAGGAGTATCTTCTCCGGGGGGCCGATCCTTTCAGTCTCAATCCGGTGCAGTTGTCTCCCTATCATCTGGCTGTGGTGGGCGGGTATCCTGAAATTTTCCGGCTCCTTCTGGAGTACCGGGGGAACCGGTTTCCTTTTGAACAGGGCCTGGAAGACTTTAACAGAAACATGCCTTTTTTCGCTCTCTCCCATTCTGAAGATAACGCCCTGGCACTCCTTTCGATGCTGCTGGATCTGGGGTATTCTCCTGATCTGGTCGACCCGGATGGCAATCCCCTTTTGACTCAAAGCCTTTACAGCTCCCTGAAAGCCGCGGATTTACTGTTGAAGAAGGGTGCCGATACGGAAATCCGCGAACCCTATGATGTTACGCCCCTGATGCGTGCGGGGGCTCTGGATAATGGTGCGGAAGCTTCAGCTCTGCTATTGAAATATGGTGCTGATGAAAATGCCAGGGACGATGACGGCTGGCAGCCTCTGTTTTATACAGTCCTTTTCGGAGGAAGTGAGCAGACAGTGGAAGAGCTCCTTCAGGCCGGGGCGGATATTAACGAAATAGACAATTACGGTTCCAGCGTCCTTTTATGGAGCGCAGCTTACAGTCAGGACCCGGGAATGCTGGAATTCCTTGTAAAAGAGGGAGGAGCTTCACTTCATCAGAGAGACAAGGATGGCTGGATCCCTCTTATGGCGGCTCTCCACTGGAAAAACACTCCCCGGGTGGCTGCACTTTTTCTGGAAGCTCTTCCGGATGGTAGGGTGAAAGACGGGCTGGGACGGACTGTGGAGTCCTATCTGGATGATTATACAGAGGATCTTGAAGCCTCTGACGGTTATTCTCTGAAAACCCTTTTAAAAAGGAGGGTTTACCCTCCCGATGCTGTCCCGGTTTCTGATCTGGATCTGTCTCTGCATGAAACAGCCGAATGGGGCCGTGACCCCCGTATGGTAGAACTTCTTGTTGATGCGGGAGCCGGGGTGGATGCTCCTGACCGGGACGGTTGGACTCCTCTTATGAAAGCTGCCGCTTACAATACCCCCGGTATGGTAAAGGCTCTTCTGGACAAGGGCGCTGACCCGGAATATGCCACCCGTTTCGGCTGGACCCCGCTCCATACCGCGGGGTGGTCGGACTATGCCATGAATACAAAAATCCTTCTGGATTATGGCGCCGATCCTTCAGCCCCTGACAGGGAAGGGTGGACCCCCTTTCACTGGGCTGTCAGAAATCATGCTCCTCTGGAAGCTCTGGAATACCTCTATCAGACCGGAGCAGATCCCTCTGATGTAACCCTGAAGGGGGAGACTGCGCTCTTTCTTCTGACTTCCGGATGGGATGTTCCGGGGAGTGATATTGTCCGGTTTCTTCTGGAATACGGAGGAGACCCTGACCGCGGGGATTCGGAAGGAGAAACTCCTTTGATGCATGCGGCATCCAGAGGGTATCAAGAGGCCCTGATTATGCTCCTGAAAGCGGGGGCTGACAGAAACAGAAAGGATATCCGCGGAAATACCGCGGTGGATTATGCCGAGTCCGAAGGGTTTTACCAACTCTCGGACCTGCTGAAGGAGTATTGATCAGCGGGAGGAGGCGTAACGGGTACTTTCGGATCCTGCGATTTTTCCGAAAACCATCGCATCGGTCAGCGAGTTTCCACCCAGCCGGTCCTTGCCGTGTATGCCTCCTGTTGCTTCTCCTGCAGCAAAAAGGCCGGGAATCGGCATCCCCTGCTGATCAAGAACCCTGGCTCTCCCGTCGATCCGGAGCCCGCCCATGCAGTAGTGAATACCCGGTGTGACTTTTATAGCATAATAGGGAGGGTGATCCAGGGGGAGGGGAATATTCCGTCTTCCGAACCTTGTATCTCTTCCTGAGGCTGCCGAATCATTCCAGAGGTGAATTTCTGCTTCCAGCTGTGCCGGCGGGAGGTTGGTCTGTTCTGCCAGACTCCGCCAGGAGTCTGCTGTTTTAACCAGATCCTGTTCAAAATAATACTCAGCAGATCTGAGACTTTCTCTCACGGCATTATCAAAGACAAGCCAGGCGGTGCTCCCTTTCTGACTGAGAATATTTTGACTGAGAGCTTCTCTGAAGTCCATTTCATCGGTAAATCTCCGGCCCTGGCTGTTTAAGAGAATCCCGCCGTTGCCTCTGAGGGCTTCTGTTATGAGAATGCTGAAATCCGGTTCTACCGTGGGATGGGTCTGAATCTCTCTTAAGTCCAGCAGAGAGGGGTTGAGTGATTCGGTTAATGTGAGAAAGTCCCCGGTTGCTCCGGGGGTGTTTGTCGTGTTAAATCCCTTAAGTTCCGGGTTGACCCTTGTTACCAGAGGAAGGTTGCCACCGAAGCCTCCCGTAGCTATAACAACGGCCTTTGTCCGGATACGGTATTCCCTGCCGGTTTTATTTTCCACTCTCACCATCAGATCTTTCCCTGATTGCTCCAGCGATAAGGCTCTGTTTTCCAGCCTCAGATCAATAGACTGTTCCTGCAGGTTTCTATACAGTGTTGAGCTTATCTCCCTTCCGACAGGGGATCCACCTGACGGCCGGAAGGTCCGGCTTCTGCTGTGCCCTGCCAAAAGTCCCTGATCGGATAGGTCTGCTCCCATACTCTGAAGCCACTCCAGTTCTTCCCTGCTGTTTTCAACCAGTATCCTGACCAGAGAAGGAATCCCGTGATTTCGTCCTGCGCTGATGGTGTCCTGATAATAACTCTCTTTATCATTTGCAGAGGGCAGGGCGTTCAGCCCGGCGGTAGCCCGGTTGCTGTTTCCTCCCGGATAGGGCATTTTCTCCAGGAGGATGAGATTTTTCGTATGATTGATCCCTTCCAGAGCCGCCCGCATACCTGCCGCTCCGGCTCCGATAATCACAACATCCGTCCTTTCGGCAACATACATGGACGAAAGGAGCAAACCAAAGAGAGAAAGGACAGCAAGGAATAAACCGGTCAGAACTTTCATAGCTTCCCCTTGCGGTAATAATAATGCTGGGGTCTTCCTATTTTTCCATACTGGAGCCTGACTTCAAGAAATCCCTGCCTTTCCATAAAATCCAGGTACCTTCTGATAGTGACCCTGGCAATTCCCAGGGCCTCTCCCAGTTCATCTGCCGTAAAGGAATCGTTTATCCGGTCAATGTGGTTTTTTACCAGCTCATAGGTTTTATAGCTCATCCCCTTATCCAGGACAAAAGGCTCTTTCTCCTCATCCGGAATTCTATCTTCTCCGTGAAAGACCCGGTCGAGCATGGTCTGATCAAACTTGTCGGATCTGCTGAGTTTCTGAATCTGATGCCGGGCCTGCTCAACAGCCCTTTTAAAGCGGGTAAAGGTAAAAGGTTTCACCAGGTAGTCCAGAGCTCCCAGGTGAAAAGCTCTCTCCACGGTCTGCCGGCTGTTGTCGGCTGTAATGAAAATAACCTGAACCGGAAGATCCCGGTTTCTTATCCACTGGAGGAGTTCCGGGCCTTTTCCCGTGGGAAAATAGACATCCAGAAGGAGCAGATCAAAGGACTCTCTGTGAAGAACCGCTTTTGCTTCTTCTGTACTGGCAGCCAGGGTGACTCCGGTAACAAAAGGAATCTTGGAAGCAAACCGGCTATTAATCTGACCGACCATAGGGTCATCTTCCACAATAAGAATCCTCATACTCTCTCCTTTTCCGGCAACTCCAGGGTTAGGGAAAAAACGGTTTTTCCCGGTTCTGAATGTATCTCAATCGAACCATTCATTTCCCGGACTTTCTGAGACACCAGATGGAGTCCCAGTCCTCTTCCGGCTCCTTTGGTGGTTATACCTTTTTTCAGAGCTTCTCCGGGAGTATCCAGGCCGGAACCGTTATCTGTGACAGATATCTGTAAATCCGATGTGCTCTCTAAAAGGAGAATCTCGATTCTCCCGTCTTTTTTCTCCTGAAGCTCTTCCAGAGCATTTTCCAGCAAGTTGCCCAGTATGAGATTTACTGCATCGGAAATACCGGTATCTCCGGAAAGGAAGGAGTTCTCATTCAGGTAAAATGCCGTTTTCTGTTCCTGGGCCCTGTTGTATTTTCCCAGCAGGAGTCCGGCTACTGCGGGATCTTTTATCGAGTCGCTGAGGGCGGCAATCATTTCCTGTCTGTTTCTGCTTATTCCGGTAATGTACTGGACCGCTTCATCGTACTCTTCCAGCTGAATCAGTCCGGAAATGGTATGCAGTTTGTTCAGAAACTCATGATTCTGGGCTCTCAGCCCTTCATTCAACTGTTTGATTCCTGTCAGTTCCTCTGCTTTCATCCTGACCGCAGTCATATCCTCCATAACGGATGTAGCTCCCAGCACCCCTTGTAAAGCCGGGTCTTGAATGGGTTCAAACCGGCACTGAAGAGTCATTCCTTCAGGGGTTTTGAGTTCTTTTTCCATGGTTTCTTTTTCCCTCAGACACTTTAAAAAGTCCTGACCGAAAAAATATCCCTCCACCGGCATATCCAGATCTCTGTTCGCCATTCCTGCCAGTTTTTCTGCAGCTCTGTTGAAATAGATCACTTTTCCTGTCTGATCTACTGTGACAATCGCTTCTTTAAGATTGTCCAGGGTCATTGCCCTCTGTCCGAGAAGACGGGAAATTTCTTCCGGTTCCAGGTCCTGCATGGATTTTTTTATACTGGTTGAAAGGTACTGGGCCGAGTAGAGGCTGATAAATACTGCCATGATCATAATAAGTACAAATGTCAGAATATTCAGGCTGATCTCCTGATAGACTCGTCCATTCAGTACTCCGGTAACAACCAGGCCGGCCATTTCTCCCTGATAATACACCGGAGCCGCCGCTTCTACAGAAGTCAGACCGGATTTTCCCACTCTGCGGACCAGTGGTTCGGGATTATCCGAATGGAGCAGATCAAAATAGAAAGGGTCTGTTCCAGCAGTCTTGATACGGGAAGGCACCGTATGGGCATAGAATATCCCGTTTTTGTCCAGCACATAGATATACTGGATTCTTGTGGAAAGTCTGATCTCCTCCATCCGTCTCTGGATGGGAATGCTTCCGTTGGGGCGTGACAGATTCTCCCGTACGGTTTCCATTTCTGAAATGGTGTAGGCTGTGTCTTTTGCAGTAAGTTCCAGCTGATGTATGAGCGTACTGAACCACTGCTGTACGATAAGAGTGCCCAGCAGCAGCAGACTGGTTGTGGTGAATATGCCTGCTGTCAGGGAAATTTTCCGGTTCAGTTTCATGATGGGTCAGTATAAGGCATAGTTCCCAAAAAATCAGCGGATCCCCCGGGGGATTCCGCTGATTAGGGAGTTTATTTTATGAAGGCCGCAGCCTGTGTTCCGGCAATACGGCCGAAAGTGGTGATATCAGCCATGGCATTACCGCCGAGCCTGTTGGCTCCGTGAACGCCTCCGGTCACTTCTCCGGCGGCAAACAGACCGGTTACCCAGTTGCCGTTCGCATCAATCACTCTTGTTTCTGTGTCGATTTCCAGTCCACCCATACAGTGGTGAACAGCAGGACCTACCTCTACCATATAATAAGGAGCAGTTTCCAGTTTTCTGGGCATATCGGGTCTGTCAAAATCCGGATCACTGCCCTGATCTGCATAGCTGTTATAGGTGGAGACCGTTTCTTCCAGTACCGCGCTGTCCAGTCCCATGGCTTCTGCCAGCTCCGCCAGGGTCGGGGCTTCTGTGAGCAGTCCCGCAGCTGCATATTTTTCAATGGCTTTCAGGGAATCTCTTACACCCTGGTCAAAAAGAAGAAATGCTGTCTGCCCTTCCTGTTCCAGCTCTGCTTCTGATACCACATCTCTGGTCTGGAGCTCCGAAACAAAACGGACAGCATTCCTGTTTACCAGAATCGCTCCGTTTCCTCTGACCGCTTCGGTAATCATGGTATTTTTTACAGGGACAACCGTGGGGTGAGTCTGAATCTGCTCAATATCGACCAGATTCACGTTAAAGGGAGCGACAAGGTCCAGAGCATCTCCGGTTGCTCCCGGATGATTGGTGGTGCCGAAACCTTTCAGTTCCGGTTTGAACCGGACCACTTTTTCCTGGCTCGTACCAAAACCTCCGGTTGCCACAATCACTGCTTTGGCGCTTATGTGGTAGGTCCCTTCCGGTGTTTCCACGTCCACGCCGTTAACGCCTTTTTCGTCTCCAGTTATGGCAACCACTTTACTCTGGGTTCTGATATCAGCCACCTGGGAGGCTACTTTGTCGAGGACGCTTACCACATGGGCTCCCACGCCGGCTCCGCCGGTAGGGCGGTGGGTTCTGTTGTTGGATGATCCTCCCATTCTTCCCACATCGCTGAGGTCCGCTCCGAGGGAAACAAGCCACTGAACTGTCTCTGATGATCTGGATGTCAGTACTTGCACCAGTTCCGGGTTATTCAGGTCTTTTCCGCCCTTCATGGTGTCGTTGAAAAACTGTTCCACCGAGTCCTCTATCCCTTTGGATTCCTGCTGGGGAGTCTCCGCTGCATTGAGTCCTCCTGTAGCGTAATTGGTATTACCGCCGACAAATACCATTTTTTCCAGAACAATCACTTTGGCACCCGCATCAGAAGCCGCCTTTGCTGCAGAAAGACCGGCACCACCGGCCCCGATAATAACAATATCTGTGGTTTCATCTTCCAAAAGGGCTTTTTCCGGGTCTCCGGGAGAGGAACTGGCAGCAGCCTTCCCGGTGGAAGCTTTTGCCAAGGCTGCCTGAATGGCTGCAATCATACCTGCCGAAGTTTCCGAGGCGCCGCTAACCGCATCAATATCTCCGCTGTTGGCTTTGATGGCTTTCTGAATGAGAGTTTCCATGGGTTTCAGGCTGAACTCGGATTCAGGATTTTCAACAATCTCTATGGATTTGATGACTTTCTCGTCTACCGAAACAGAAACAACTATGGTTCCTCCATGACCCTTGCCTTCCCCTGTGTAGGTTCCGGGAGTATAAAGATCTTTTCCTCCGCAGCCTGTAAAAAAGACTATTATCAGGCTGATAATACTGGCCAGTTTTGTAATTTTTGACATTCTGGACTCCTTGTTTGAAATAAATAATGGATAAAAAAATAACGATTAAAGATTAGACTCTCTGCAGAATATTGGCAATTATTCTGTCTTTATTGGGCTTTTTGGTTTTTTTGGTCACAGATTTTCTCCTTTTAATACCAGCTGAAAACAGGGATCCCGGTCTTGGGGTATAGCAAGGAAACTCTGCACTGCTGGTGAATGCTACTAAAAAAGTATGATTTTTATGAACTAAACTCATTTAGATCTTGATAGAAGATCCAAGGCGAAATAAAATATAATCGATAAAGTAAGAGCGATATAAAAATATTTATTCCATGAAGGGGAAACTCATGACCAGAATAGTAATTCTAGGCGGCGGGTATGCCGGTGTACACGCCGGTAAAATCTTTCACAAGGCTTTCAAGAAAGATAAAAATGTAGAAGTCACTCTGATCGACAAAAACCGGTATCACACACTGATGACCGAACTCCACGAAATTGCGGGTGAAAGAGTGCACCGGGGATGTGTTAAAATCTCATTTGACAGAATCTTCGGCGGCAAGAATATCAATGTTGTTCAGGATGAGATTGTCAAACTTGATCCCGAAAAGCAGGTTCTTTACTCAGAAACACAAGAGTACCAGTACGACTATCTTCTGATGGGAACCGGTGCTGAATCCACAGATTTCAATATTCCCGGTGTTAAGGAACACACCTTTCCTCTCTGGAGCTATGAAAATGCCATAAGGATCAAAGAACACATTATCCATATGATGCAGAAAGCTTCCAGAGAAAAGGATCCCGAGAAGAAAAAGATCTATCTGACCTTTGCTGTTGCGGGCGGCGGATTCACCGGTGTCGAAATGATCGGTGAGCTTATAGAGAATCTGCCTCTTCTCTGTGCAGAGTATGGTATTGATCCTTCAGAAATTCAGCTGATCAACGTGGAAGGGCTTCATGATATTCTGAATATGATCCCTGAGAAACCCAGGGAAAAAGCCAAGAAATATATGAAGAAGAAGGGGGTTAAAATCCTTCTGAATTCTCTGATAGTCAAAGCTGAGGCCGAGTCTTTTACGCTGAAAGACGGTACTGTGATTCCCTGTGGGACACTGATCTGGACCTGCGGTGTTAAGGGAAGTTCCTTCGGTAAGGAAAACGGACTGACAGTCGGGCATGTAGACCGTCTGCGGGTCGATACGAAAATGCGGACTCCCGATCACGAAAATATTTTTATTGCTGGCGACTCTGTCTGGCTGCTGGAAAACGATAAGCCTGTTCCCCAGATTGTAGAAGCTGCCGAGCAGACTGCTGCCGTGGCAGCACACAATATCATCCATGCCATTACCGGAAAAGGGGAGGAGAAAGAGTTCAAATCCAATTTTCATGGTTTTATGGTATCCATCGGCGGCCGGTATGCGGTTTCCCATACCGGAGGAATCTCCCTTTCGGGAATGCCGGCCATGGCGCTGAAACACCTGGTAAATATCTATTATCTGCATACCGTTGCGGGAGTGAATGCCTGGTGGAAATATATCAAACATGAAATTTTCAGCATTGAAAACAAAAGGTCTTTCCTCGGCGGCCTTGTAGCTGGGAAAGTCAATGCTCTGTGGGCACTTCCTCTTCGCCTCTGGCTGGGGCTGATGTGGATTGTAGAAGGTCTGAATAAAGTCGGAGAGGGCTGGTTCAACTTCGAAAAAGGATCCAGTTCCGCCTGGATGTTTTCCCAGGGAGTTGTTCAGGCAGGTCTTTCTCAGGCAGCCGATGCCGTTTCCGCATCATCAGAAGAGGCGGAAGAGGTTGTGGAGACTGTTGTAGAGACCGTCAGCGCCGCTTCGGATGCGGCAGAAGCTGTTGCCGATACGGTTCAGCACACCTGGGGCCCCATTTGGGATACTTCCAAAAGTATCCTCTCCTGGGATAACGGGCTGGTAACCTGGTTCCGTCAGACTTTTATGGACGGCATGGCCGCCCACATCCCCTTTAATGTATTCCAGGTAATGGTTGTTTCTGTAGAAGTGGCTCTCGGTCTGGCTCTTATGGGCGGTCTTCTGACCTTTCCTGCAGCGGGTGTCTCCATTATCATGTGTCTGGTTTTTATCCTTTCCGGTCTGTTCAGCTGGAGTCAGCTCTGGTTTATCTTTGCCGCCATCGTATTACTCGGCGGAGCCGGAAGAAATACCGGACTGGATTACTGGGTACAGCCCTGGCTTAAAAAATGGTGGAACGGAACACGTTTTGCTCAAAAAACCTATCTCTATTTCGGAGAACCTGTAAAAAAGAATAAAAAACGGAGCCGGTAATTGTCAGTACATCCCTTATGGAATGACTTCCCGGCCATGATTCCCCCTTTGGAAAAAGTTTCCGAAATCCTCAGGGGGATAGTCGAAGATAGCCCGGAAGGGATCAGAGATGATCTTTCCGGACTTGTTCTCAGCAGCGGAAAAATGCTCAGACCAGCTTTCACTCTTCTTTCTGCTGCCTGGGGAACCAGCGACAATGACCATCTTCCTGCCGTTGCCGCATCCATAGAGCTGCTTCATCTGGCATCGCTTATTCATGATGATGTCATTGATAAGGCGGTAACAAGAAGAGGGGTTCCCACCCTGCATACCACCATGGGGGTGAAAAAAGCGGTTCTTACCGGTGATTATCTTTTGTCAGTCGCCATGGAACTGGCCGCCCCGGAATACAATAAAGAGCTGATCCCTGTTTTTCTCAAAGGCGTAAAAACAATCTGCCTGGGTGAAATCGATCAGGATTTTCCTCAGGGTTCCATGAATATCGGCCGGGAAGCCTATATGAAACGCATCAGAGGAAAAACAGCGGAACTTTTCGGACTGGCCTGTCTGGCGGGAGCTCAGGCTTCGGCAACAGACAAATCAGTCAGGGAGAATCTCTATGATCTGGGGATTCTTTTCGGAATGGCCTTTCAGGTGGAAGATGATATCCTGGACTATACAGGAAAGAAAGGTACACTGGGAAAACATACAGGTAAAGATCTGAAGGACGGAATACCAACTCTTCCGCTCATCGAAGCGTTGGAAGAGAGAGATCCTCTGGTGGATTACTATGTCAAACATCCATATCTGAAGGTGATGGTTCCCTCAGTTAAAAGGCGTATTCTGAAAAAAGAATATACCGCCAGAGCGGATGCGACTGCCCGTCAGTTTAAACACGACGCTCTGGAACTTCTGGAAAAACTGCCCAGGACCGATTCTTCCGAAGCCTTCAGAAAGCTCTTCGGCCTGCTGGAATCCAGAAGTATCTGATTTTCCGATAATTCAAATTTTCTTCCGGATCTGCTCGATCATCCTCAGGGAGGCCAGCCCATCCTGATAGGATGATAGGGGCAGTGTCCCGGGAGTTTTTATAACCCTCACAGCATCTTTCAGCATATTCGTAAAATACCCGGTCTTTTCCATGACTTCACGTTCTGCAGGATAAAGAGACCGCATCTTTTCATAATAGGTTGATTCCCGGCTTTCATACTCTTCATAGACACCGTTGCCCACTCGGATTCTGCCACGGCTGAAAGAGAGTTCCAGCTCAAAAACCAGGTGATCACGGCTGTTGCCGAATTCACACAGGACAGGTATTTCACCGCAAACGGCAGAGGCATAAATGGTTTTTTCAGTCCTCCCCGGTCGCTGTATCTTAAGGATCTTCATCGGCTCTCCCGTTAAAAAGGGAAAGATGTCCATAAGATGGGTACCATCATGGAGAAGGATCTCTTTTACAGGTCTTTTCATACCCATATAGAGCCGGCCGGTTACAGACAGGAGGTCGCCGTATGTTTTCTTTTGAATGTGATTTTTAACTGCAACATAATCCAGGGAATACCGCCTTTCATGATTCACCAGTACCCGGGTAGACCCCAGTTTTCTGCCCATTTTTTCAGCCTTTTTCAAATTGTTGCTTACAGGCTTTTCCAGAATGACAAGAGGTACCGATTCCTTAACTGCCAGTTCAAGATACTCCAGATGGGAGTCCTCATGTGTCGCTATATGAAGAATATCCGGCTTTTTGCTGCGGATCAAATCCCGGGGATTATCAAAAAGATCCTTGCTGAGGTCAAGATTCCATCTGCGGGCAAAGGCTTCCCGGGCCTCCGGGTCCCGGTCGTAACCTCCTGTCAGAAGAGTTTCCGGGTTCCGGGACAGGGCTCCTGCATGGGTTGCAGGTTTTTCACGGAGTGTGTCATCTTCCAGGGTTGAGGCTATTCTTCCCAGGCCGATTATGGCGCAATGTATCATATCTCTCATATCTCCATTGTCGGGATATTTGCCGGAAGACTTCATTTTTCCCTGATTCCCGGGTATCCTTGATTCATGGAAAAAATAACCGGACCGGACTTTCTGGATTTGACACCTGATAAGATCATTCAGGCTGTAGAGTCCCATACAGATATGACTTTTACCGGGCTGACCAACCCTCTGCCCAGCTACATCAACCGGGTTTATGAACTGGAGAGCGATGAAGGTCACCGCTTTGTGGTCAAATTTTACCGGCCCGGAAGATGGTCCTATCAGGCTTTGCTGGAAGAGCATGAATTTATGGAAGACTGTTACGACATGGATATCCCCGTGGCGGTTCCGGAATTCCTGAATGATGATGAAACCCTGGGCGTGAGTCCCGAAGGATTCTTTTTTGCTCTTTTTCCCAAAATGGGAGGACGCCTGTGGGAGTTTAAGGAAGATGAAGAGCAGTGGTATCGTCTGGGGCAGCTGTTGGGTAGAATGCACACCGCTGGTGCCCGGTCAAAAGCCTCTCATCGTCCGGTCCTTTCTCCGGATGGATCTTTTCTCCAGGATTGTTCTGATATCCTGGAAAACAACTGGATCACGCCCTCGTTTCGAAAAGATTTTGAAGACGTCACTACCCGGATCAGAAGCGAAATATCTCCTCTTTTTACAAATGAACCCCTTATACGCATTCATGGCGACTTCCATTCCGGTAACATCTTGGACAGAATGGAAGAAGGTTTGATGATTATGGATTTTGATGATATGGCAACCGGGCCGGCAGCTCAGGATTTCTGGCTTCTTCTTCCCGGATCAGCCGCTGAAAGCCGGAGGGAGTTTTTTATGCTGCTTGAGGGGTATCAGGAGTTTCGTATGATAAGCCCCGATACTCTGCAGCTGGTAGAGCCTTTAAGGGCTATGAGGATGGTGTATTATCTGGCCTGGTGCGGCCGGCAGAAAGACGATTACAAATTCCGTCACAATTTTCCCGACTGGGGGAGTGACAGTTTCTGGGAGAAAGAAATCCGGGATCTGAGGAATCAGCTTCAGGAAATCCGGGATTTTGAGTTTTAAACATTGACATTTATAATTCCTTTTATCATATTTAGGACAAAGCGATAACGGAGACGAGTAACTGCCCCCTGCGTCAAAAGAGAAGCGGCCCACTGGCTGGAAGGCTGCCGGCGTAAGATCCGTGAAAACCCCTCCCGAGCTGCTCCCCCAAAGGGAAAAGACAAAAACTGTCCTTTCCCGAGTAGATGGAGACGAGATCCCGCGTGAAAGGAGAGCTGAGCGCACTGCCCGCGCAACACACTGGCGGCGGTGAAGTAAGGTGGTACCGCGGAGAACCCTTTTGTTCTTCGTCCTTATGCTGAAAGATTTTTTTAGTAGCAGGACGGCGAATGAAAGGGTTTTTTATTTGCCCGTCCCAGACTGGAGGTACAGATATATGACCAGTAAAGAGCAGAAAAAACTGGAAAAGCTGGAAAGAATGCGCCATTCCATGGCCCATGTAATGGCCGGCGCCGTTTTGAAAATGATGCCTGAGGCCAAATTTGCTATCGGCCCGGCCATCGAAAACGGATTCTATTATGATTTTGATCTTCCCCGGAAACTGACCAATGAAGATCTGGAAAAAATAGAAGAGGGAATGCGCGAGATCATTAAAGACAGTGTTCCTTTTGAAAAAGAAGTTCTCACCAAAGACCAGGCACTCGAAATGTTCAAGGATCAGCCGTACAAGGTGGAACTTATCAAAGAGCTTCCCGACAGTGAAGAAATCTCCATCTTCAAAATGGGTAACCATTTTACCGATCTCTGCCGGGGACCTCATGTAGAGGATACCAGCAGGCTTAATGCTCAGGGTTTCAAACTCCTTTCCATTGCAGGCGCCTACTGGCGCGGTGATGAAAAACGTCCCATGCTCCAGAGGATCTATGCTACTGCCTGGGGAGACGGAAAAGCACTCAAAGCCCATCTGGAACATCTGGAAGAGATGGAAAAAAGGGATCACAGAAGAGTAGGGAAAGAGCTGGATCTTTTTTCCCTTCATGAAGAAGCCGGACCCGGCCTGGTATACTGGCATCCCAAAGGCGCCAGGATCAGAGTCACTATTGAGGATTTCTGGCGCAAACAGCATTACAAAAACGGATACGATATGGTTTTTACCCCCCATGTGGGAAAGTCCTGGCTCTGGGAAACTTCCGGTCACCTGGATTTCTACAAAGAGGGAATGTATCCCAACATGGTGATGGACAATGCAGACTACTATACCAAGCCCATGAACTGTCCCTTCCATATCATGATTTACAATAACGGAAAACACTCCTACAGAGACCTTCCTTTCCGCTGGGCTGAACTGGGAACTGTTTACCGCTACGAAAGATCCGGAACCCTCCATGGGCTTCTTCGTGTACGCGGTTTTACCCAGGACGATGCCCATCTGATCTGTACTCCCGATCAGATGCAGGAAGAAATCCTTGAGGTATTAAGATTCAGCCTCTTTATGCTCCGGTCTTTCGGATTTGAAAATATCTCGGCCTATCTTTCCACCATGCCCGAAAAGAGCGTGGGTGAAAAAGACCGCTGGGATGCGGCAACCGAATCTCTGAGAAAAGCGATCGAGGCAGAAGGGCTGGAATACAAAGTCGATGAGGGAGGCGGAGCATTCTACGGCCCCAAAATCGACCTGAAAGTCAAAGATACCATGGGCCGGGAGTGGCAGCTCTCTACTGTGCAGTTTGACTTTAATCTCCCTGATCGCTTTAACATGACTTTTGTTGATAAAGATGGAGTGGAAAAGAAACCTTATGTAATTCACAGAGCTTTGCTAGGCTCTATTGAACGGTTCTTCGGGGTTTTAATCGAAAACTACGGTGGGGCTTTCCCTGTGTGGTTGTCGCCTGTGCAGGTTAAAGTGATTCCGGTGAGCAACAAGTTTGACGATTATGCCAAAGAGGTGGAAAAAGCCCTGCGAATGGCGGACATTCTGGTGGAAGGTGATTACTCCGACGACAGGATGAATGCCAAAATCCGAAATGCTCAGAATGAAAAAATCCCCTACATGCTTGTTGTGGGAGAAAAGGAGATGGATGAGAAGGCTGTCAGCATAAGGATACGGACAGGGGAGCAGAAAAATGGTGTTGCCCTGAACGATGCCATAGGCATGATCAAAGAAAAAATTGAGAAAAAGGAAATGCCTTGATTCTTGCATCTAATATGATAAAGGGTCCTCCGGGACCCTTTTTCTCTTATAACCAGTGAAAATACTCCCTTAAGAACACAAAAAGTTCGATAATCATAAGGAAAAGTGAATGCTGCAATCAGGGAGAGAGCTTTCGATGGATGATCTTCAGATAATACGTAAAAAAGAAAATGACATTTACAGGCTTGAAGAGATTCTTGCCCTGCTCGGATGGGATCAGGAAACAGGGATGCCTGAACAGGCTCTGGAGGACCGTTCAGACCAGATGGCCTGGGTGCAGCAGAAACTTTCAGAACAGCTGATGGATCCTGAATGGGAAACATTGATAGAAAAGATCGAAGGGGAGGGAGAACAGATCGCCTGGAAGAAGAATCTTGCCAGGAGGTTTTTGCTGAATAAAGCACTTCCGCCGGACTTTCTTTCAGAATTTGTCAGGATAACCTCATTATCAAGGGAAGCCTGGCTTGATGCCAGAAAAAAGGAAGATTTTTCAATTTTTCTTCCCCATCTTCAAAAGGTTGTCCATATGGCCCGAGAGAGGGCAGAATATCTGGGATTTGAAGAGGAACCCTACAATGCTCTCCTTGATCTGTATGAGCCGGGAGTTACAGCCAGTGAGCTGGAAGGCTTGTTTATCCCTCTGGAAAAAGATCTGGTTCCTCTGATTGATGAAGTCATTGAACGTCAGGATTCTAAAGAACCGGATTTTGGCATTCTGGCAAGGGAAAAACAAAAGCTTCTTCATTTAAATCTGCTCAATCAGATGGGATATGATACCCGCAAAGGACGCCTGGATTTCTCTGTTCATCCTTTTACAACCACTTTGGGAGCCTGTGACGTCAGGATTACAACACATCTTGATTCAAATGACTTTTTTAACGGCCTTTTCAGCACCATACACGAAGCAGGTCATGGTTTATATGAACAGAATTTGCCGTCTCAGTGGAAGAGAACTGTCAATGGACAGGCCTGCTCTCTGGGAATCCATGAATCCCAATCCAGATTCTGGGAAAATATTATTGGCCGTTCCAGGCCTTTTTGGGAGTACATGACCAAAGCTGTTTTGTCTGTTTTCCCCGGAGAATTTTCCTCAGAGACACCAGAATCTCTCTATCGCAAATCAAACTATGTGAAAAAAGGCTTTATCCGAATTGATGCCGATGAATTTACCTATAATCTTCATGTTATGCTGAGATTTGATCTGGAAAGAAAGATTATAAATGGTGATGCCGATGTTAAGGAGCTTCCGGATCTCTGGAACAGCAAATTCAAAGAGCTTTTTGGTGTTATACCTCATAAACCCAGTATGGGTGTTCTTCAGGATATTCACTGGTCCCTGGGGGATTGGGGATATTTTCCTACCTATACACTGGGAAACCTCTATGCCGCCCAGATCTGGGACACCCTGAAGAGGGCGCTTCCTGATTGGGAAAATCATATAGAAACAGGGAATTTCAAAACCATCCTATCCTGGTTGGTTGAGCATATTCACTCTAAAGGAGCAACCCATTCTCCCGGAAGCTTGATTACATCAGTCTCCGGAAAGGCATTGGATTACCGGTATTTTATAAATTACCTGAAGGAGAAAGCAGAAACTCTCTATGTTATATGATCCCCGTTTCTGGCTCTATCTGACAATTCTCTTTTTTTCCGCCTTCCTTTTCAGGGGAGCTCTTTGGATCCTTACACGAAAGAAAGGGGCTCTGGCAGCTGTTTTTGCATCTTGCGCTTTAGCCTGCCTTTCTCTTTTCTGGATTGTTTTTGATGTCCCTGCATTTACAGGGACAAAGGATCTTGCAGTTTTTATCCTTTCTGCAGTTATTCCCGGCTTTCTTACAGGAGCATCTCCTTTTCTGATAGCTATGATTCCGTTGTTGGCCATGGCGTTCTCTATGTATCTGGGGATACCACTGGCAGATGCTCTGGAAAGCAAAGAAGTTTTTCTGGGGAGACTATCTTTTTATCCTTCACCGGAAAACAGTGTGTATTTTGAGTGGGATTCTCCGGATCAGTTTTTCAGCGGTACCCTTCAGGGGAAACATATCGCTGTAATTCTTGAAAAACAGGAAGTTCCAGGTGCGTTCTTCTTTTTGAAAAGCCGATGGACAACACGTGGATTTACCAGCGAAAACAAACCTGTTCCAGTATTATTAGGTCAGGAAAGTTCCTCAACGTATATGCTCCTTTCTGATTTGAACAGTGATGTCAGGGGAAGGGCATATCTGGTTATTTCCTATCCTGCCCTGATTTTTCATAAGTCCGGATTTTTTGATTCCTACAGCTATTTTGTGAACCTTGAAAATGAATTGATTATTATTTCAGGTAAAACTGTACACTGATTGTTTCTCTGCGTTGACAGTCTTTCATTAGATACTTAAGATTTGCCTATGAATTTACCAAACAAGCTGACCGTCGGCAGAATTTTTCTGACGCCCCTTTTTTTTGTGATTTTTTCCTTGACCATCCTCAGAGGGAATCTGTCTCTCATCTGGATTATCCTTTTATGGGTTATTCAGATTGCTATAGAGATTTCAGATGTTCTGGATGGCCATATAGCCCGTTCCAGAAATCTTGTTTCCGATATCGGAAAAATCCTTGACCCTTTTTCTGATGTCCTAAGCAGAGTTACCTACTTTATCTGTTTTACTGCAGCCGGTCTTATGCCGTTGTGGGCTATGATTGTGATTGTCTGGAGAGAGTTCTGCATTATGTTTATCAGGATGGTTATGGCCAAAGAGGGAACGGCACTTGCCGCTAAAAATGGAGGAAAGGCAAAAGCTGTCTTTTATTTTTTCTCCGGAATATTTGCCATGTTTATACTGACTCTCCAGTCCCTGGGAGTGGAAAGCTATATGTCTGTCTTGATTCAGACAGGAAAGGCATTATTCATTCTGGCAGCCGCCAGCTCTGTCATCTCTTTTATGGATTATCTTCTGCTTTTTCTTAAAACAGACACTATGAAGCAATTTATTCAAGAATAAAGGATTATAGAAAAGAACTGAAGGAATCTGCTCTTTTTTTGAAATTCCTGTTGACAAAAAAAGGCGATAAACGTTATATTCACGGAGCGCTCGGGGCGATACAGCAACGGACGCGCAGAACTAAATGTTCTTTTACAAAGGAATTAGAGAAGGGAAATTGAAGTATTTGACGAAAGTCAAGTCGATTGCGAACCGCAGATTCTTGGGATCGAGGGACGCAATATACTGGTAGAAATGTTCAAAGCTTTCTGCTTATCAAGCAGGGAGTATTTGTCCGACGTTAGTTTTCTTTTAGAGATAAAGGGACTCTGACTCACTTTGAAACAGATCAGGATGATCACATCCGATGAGTATCTGTTTTGAAGCTTTGATAAGACCTTATCGCCTTCGGGCGATAAATTATATCATGGAGAGTTTGATCCTGGCTCAGAACGAACGCTGGCGGCGCGTTTTAAGCATGCAAGTCGAACGGGATCCGAGGTGCTTGCACCTTGGTGAGAGTGGCGAACGGGTGAGTAACGCGTAGGTGATCTACCCTCGAGTTGGGGATAGCCCATGGAAACATGGGGTAATACCGAATACCCTGCTGGATCGTGTTTCAGTAGGAAAGGAGCGTTTGCTTCGCTTGGGGATGAGCCTGCGTATGATTAGCTAGTTGGTAGGGTAATGGCCTACCAAGGCGACGATCATTAGCCGGCCTGAGAGGGTGACCGGCCACATTGGGACTGAGACACGGCCCAGACTCCTACGGGAGGCAGCAGCTAAGAATCTTCCGCAATGGACGCAAGTCTGACGGAGCGACGCCGCGTGTGCGAAGAATGTCGAGAGATTGTAAAGCACTTTTATACGTGAGGAATAAGCGGAGTAGGAAATGACTCTGTGATGACGTTAGCGTATGAATAAGCTCCGGCCAATTACGTGCCAGCAGCCGCGGTAACACGTAAGGAGCGAGCGTTGTTCGGAATTATTGGGCGTAAAGGGCATGTAGGCGGTTGAATAAGTCTGATGTGAAAGCGTGCAGCTTAACTGCATTGTTGCGTTGGAAACTGTTTGACTTGAATCCGAGAGGGGTGTGTGGAATTCCTAGTGTAGGGGTGAAATCTGTTGATATTAGGAAGAACACCAGAGGCGAAGGCGACACACTGGCTCTGGATTGACGCTGAGGTGCGAAAGCGTAGGTAGCGAACAGGATTAGATACCCTGGTAGTCTACGCCGTAAACGATGTACACTTGGTGTCTGGTTTTTTGAAACTAGGTGCCGTAGCTAACGCGTTAAGTGTACCGCCTGGGGAGTATGCCGGCAACGGTGAAACTCAAAGGAATTGACGGGGGCCCGCACAAGCGGTGGAGCATGTGGTTTAATTCGATGATACGCGAGAAACCTTACCAGGGCTTGACATATACAGGACGCAGCTAGAGATAGTTGTTTCTCTTCGGAGACTTGTATACAGGTGCTGCATGGTTGTCGTCAGCTCGTGCCGTGAGGTGTTGGGTTAAGTCCCGCAACGAGCGCAACCCCTGTTGTATGTTACCATCATTAAGTTGGGGACTCATGCAAGACTGCCGGTGATAAACCGGAGGAAGGTGGGGATGACGTCAAATCAGCATGGCCCTTATGTCCTGGGCCACACACGTGCTACAATGGCCGGTACAGAGTGATGCAAAGCCGCGAGGTGGAGCGAAACGCATAAAGCCGGTCTCAGTTCGGATTGGAGTCTGAAACTCGACTCCATGAAGGTGGAATCGCTAGTAATCGCGCATCAGCATGGCGCGGTGAATACGTTCCCGGGCCTTGTACACACCGCCCGTCACACCACCCGAGTTGGGGGTACCCGAAGTCGCCAGGCTAACCTTTTAGGAGGCCGGTGCCGAAGGTATGCTCGGTAAGGGGGGTGAAGTCGTAACAAGGTAGCCGTACCGGAAGGTGCGGCTGGATCACCTCCTTTCAGTGTGAAAGGTACTAAAGTCTTGAGGTTTGTACGCCTTAAGCAGTCAGTCACTGATTTTATCGGTGCTCTATCAGTTTTACGTTCCTCGGCACAAGTGCCTGAGGTACGTAAAAGATTTGGCTTTCGTTAAATACTTCTAATTTCCCTATGAATGTAATTCCTTAAAGGCTTTAATCGATATGAGTTTAAGGCCGAACAGTTAGGGCCTGTAGCTCAGTTGGTTAGAGCGCACGCCTGATAAGCGTGAGGTCACAAGTTCAAATCTTGTCAGGCCCAAAAAAATGAGTTTGTTCTTGACTGATCAAACTTTTTTTACGCCGGTTTCCTTGAAAAGCGGCGGGAATTGCAGGAGACTTGATTCTTGCAGCTCTTTAACATAGGTAATAGCGAAGGGATAAATAATAATATGGTCAAGCGACTAAGGGTCCATGGTGGATGCCTTGGAGCTATCCGGCGATGAAGGGCGTGGTAAGCTGCGAAAATCCTGGGCTAGGAGCAAACATCCTGCGATCCCGGGGTTCCCGAATGGGGTAACCCGGCCGTTTTACTGACGGTCATTATGCACTGAATCCATAGGTGTATAAAGCGAGACTCAGGGAACTGAACCATCTAAGTACCTGAAGGAAAAGAAATCAATTGAGATTCCCTTAGTAGCGGCGAGCGAACGGGGATTAGCCCAAACCATATTCATTTCGGTGGATATGGGGTTGTAGGGCATGCATAATGCATTTGCGGAAGATAGCGGAACGGTACTGGGAAGGCCGACCGAAGAAGGTGAAAGTCCTGTATGCGAAATCCGATGCAAGCTGGCATGTACCTGAGTAAGGCGGGACACGAGTAACCCTGTCTGAATCTGGGGGGCCCACCCTCCAAGGCTAAATACGAGATAGCTACCGATAGCGAATAGTACCGTGAGGGAAAGGTGAAAAGCACCCCGGGAGGGGAGTGAAATAGAACCTGAAACCGTGGACCTACAAGCGGTCAAAGCCTCTTTATGGGGTGATGGCGTGCCTTTTGTAGAATGAGCCTGCGAGTTAATGTAGTAAGCGAGGTTAAGGTATAGAAGTACCGGAGCCGGAGGGAAACCGAGTCTGAACAGGGCGTTTTGAGTTTGCTGCATTAGACCCGAAGCCGGGTGATCTACTTATGGTCAGGTTGAAGCTTGGGTAACACTGAGTGGAGGACCGAACACTAGTCTGTTAAAAAAGGCAGTGATGAACCGTGAGTAGGAGTGAAAGGCTAATCAAACCCGGAGATAGCTGGTTCTCCTCGAAATGGCTTTAGGGTCAGCGTCATATGTTTAATACCGGAGGTAGAGCACTGATTAGGCTAGGGCCTGTCACAGGGTACCAAACTTAGTCAAACTCCGAATGCCGGTATTCCAAATATGGCAGTGAGACTACGGGTGATAAGATTCGTGGTCGAAAGGGAAAGAGCCCAGACCGTCAGCTAAGGTCCCTAAACTATGCTAAGTGGAAAAGGAAGTACGATTGCACAGACAGCCAGGAGGTTGGCTTAGAAGCAGCCACTCCTTTAAAGAGTGCGTAATAGCTCACTGGTCGAGTAGTTGTGCGCCGATAATGTAACGGGGCTAAGCATAGTACCGAAGCTACGGATACAATTTATTGTATGGTAGAGGAGCATTCTGTATGTCGACGAAGGTGTTCTGTAAGGGATGCTGGAGATATCAGAAGAGAGAATGCAGGCATGAGTAACGAAAAGGGAGGTGAGATCCCTCCCCGCCGAAAATCTAAGGTTTCCTGGGTAAAGGTAATCTTCCCAGGGTTAGTCGGCCCCTAAGGAGAGGCAGAAATGCGTATCCGATGGGAAACGGGTTAATATTCCCGTACATCCAATAATTTCGATGGGATGACACTTAAGGAGATCTGCTGCCAGGCGTTGGTTGTCCTGGTCCAAGCATTTATCCGTTGATCTGTGTAGGCAAATCCGCACGGAGAGGAGAGATGTTAAGGGTAGCGATCCTACGGGGGATGCGAAGAGTAGTGATTCATCGAGTCGAGAAATAATCTCTAAGGCTAGGTTATTGGGTACCGTACCGCAAACCGACACAGGTAGATGGGATGAGAATTCTAAGGCGTACGAGAGAACTCACGTTAAGGAACTCGGCAAAATGCATACGTAACTTAGGGAGAAGTATGGCTTAACGCGTGATGGCGAAGTTGCAGAGTCCAGAGGAGAGCGACTGTTTACCAAAAACACAGGACACTGCGAACCTGCAAAGGGAAGTATAGTGTCTGACACCTGCCCGGTGCCGGAAGGTTAAGAGGAGCTGTCAGCTTTTGCGAAGCAGTGAATTGAAGCCCCGGTAAACGGCGGCCGTAACTATAACGGTCCTAAGGTAGCGAAATTCCTTGTCGGGTAAGTTCCGACCCGCACGAATGGTGTAACGACTTTCCTACTGTCTCAACGTGAGACTCGGTGAAATTGAAGTATCGGTGAAGATGCCGATTACCTGTGGTTAGACGGAAAGACCCCGTGAACCTTTACTGTATCCTGATATTGAACTATGGCTGATGATGTGTAGGATAGGTGGGAGACTGTGATGTATGGTCGTCAGGCTGTACTGAGTCGTTGGTGAAATACCACCCTTTATCAGTTATATTTCTAACGTTGCCCGTTATCCGGGTAATGGACAATGTCAGGTGGGCAGTTTGACTGGGGCGGTCGCCTCCTAAAGAGTAACGGAGGCGCGCGAAGGTTACCTTGGTACGGTTGGAAATCGTGCTGTAAGCGCAATGGCATAAGGTAGCTTGACTGCGAGACTTACAAGTCGAGCAGGTACGAAAGTAGGTCATAGTGATCTGGCGATTCCGAGTGGAAGGGTCGTCACTTAACGGACAAAAGGTACTCCGGGGATAACAGGCTGATTTTGCCCAAGAGTTCATATCGACGGCAAAGTTTGGCACCTCGATGTCGGCTCATCGCATCCTGGGGCTGGAGCAGGTCCCAAGGGTATGGCTGTTCGCCATTTAAAGCGGTACGCGAGCTGGGTTCAGAACGTCGCGAGACAGTTCGGTCCCTATCTGCCACAGGCGTTGGATGTTTGAGAGGATCTGTTTTTAGTACGAGAGGACCGAAACGGACGAACCTCTGGTGTATCAGTTATCGTGCCAACGGTAAGTGCTGAGTAGCTAAGTTCGGAAGGGATAACCGCTGAAAGCATCTAAGTGGGAAGCCCTCCTCAAGATGAGACATCCCTGGCACTTTAAGTGCCCTGAAGGAATCTTGAAGAATACAAGTTTGATAGGCTGGCGGTCTAAGTGTGGAAACATATTCAGCCGACCAGTACTAATCTTCCGTGCGGCTTGACCATATTATTATTTGTCCCTTCTCTGAGTCGTACCACAGGGGCGAAGCCCCGAGGAACGATCTCTAATTATATATATAGTGTGCTAGCGCACACAATCTGGTAATCATTGCGGTGAGGTTATACCCGTTCCCATCCCGAACACGGAAGTCAAGCTCACTTGCGCCGATGGTACTGCTACGGTGGGAGAGTAGGTCGTTGCCAGTTTATTTTAACCCTCAGTTTTCGGACTGAGGGTTTTTTTTGCAGTGTTTATGACGTACTATTACTGATTAGGAGCTTTTTCTATTGCAGATAATTCTGATAACACCCGTAAAAACTGAATATCATGCAGCCAGAGAAGTTTTTTCTGCCAAAGAGGTTACTCTTGATGAAAATTTTGAATTCAGAGCGGCTGAAGCAAAATTAGGCAAGAAGAAAATCCGGATCCTGCAAACTGGTATGGGAACAGAAAAAATTCCATTAGTTAAAAAATTTATAAAAATTCATAAACCCGACTTGATCATTGATTCCGGAAGTTGCGGCAGTTTGCATGATGATTTTTTCAGTGGTTATCTGGTTTTTTCTGATAAAATTATCAACTCTGAAGATTCGGGATGTATCTGTATGGAAGCAGAATTTCATAAAGCTTTGTCAGTCATGACAAACTCGCATACAATGGTCCAGGTGGCATCCCCTTTGGCAGATGATACTTTACGGATAAACATTAAAAAACAGTTCCAGGCGGATTTCTGTTCCATGGAATCCTATTCCATTATAAAAATAGCAGAAGATATGAAAATCGGGTGGTTGTGCCTCCGGGTGGTTACTGATAATGCTGACTCCTTTGCGCTTGGGGATTTTAAAAAGAATATCAGGAAAAATTCTCTATATCTTTACAGTGAAATAAAAAAACTTCTAATAAAAAAATATGAAAAATGAAAAGAACCCTTCTTGGAATGTGTAATACAGTCTATAAGTATAATTGAAAATTCATAATTGATTTAAAGATAGATTTCGAACATAATATAAAAGGGAGTAATCAGCATGTCAGAAACAACTTTACAACTTGTAACTTTTCAGCTCGGAGAAGAGAATTACGGTATTGATATTATGGATGTGAAAGAAATCTATAGCATCCAGGAAGTCAGGGATATTCCAAATGCTCCCTCTTATGTTGAAGGGATATTCAACTTACGGGGCGATATTATACCTGTAATCAATTTACATAAAAGATTTCATTTGCGTAAAGCTGAGCTTACCGAAGATGAAGCTCTTCTTAGTGGTTTTATTATTATAAATCTGGATGGTATGCAGCTTGGCGTTATCATCGATAAAGTTCTGCGTGTCGTAACAATCAATAAAGAACAGATCCAGCCTCCTCCCCAAATGATAAAAGGTATTGGTACCGAGTACATTCAGGGAGTTATTCATCAGGAATCCGGTTATCTGATTATCCTTGATATCAGACGGCTTTTTGATCCGGATGAATTGCAGCAGATCGGATTAATCAATAAAAACTGATAGAGATGTCTATTCCAGTCTATAAACCTTCCATAAAACGGAAAGAAATGGATTCTGTTCTCACATGTCTTGTTTCTGACCAGATTGGACCGGGAGCTGTTTCTGAAGAGGCTTCGCAAGTCTTGGTAGAAAGAACCGGATGCTTTGCCTGTCATTTTTTCAGAGAATATGAAAGAACTATTGAAATTGCTTTTGGAACGGCCGGTTTTCAGGAGGGGGATGAGTTTATCCTTTCTCCTTTAACTCCTGCTGCCTATTTACGGGCTATCAAAAAGTTTGGACTTGTACCGGTTTTTGTTGATGTGGAATCCCATACAGCAGTTCCGGAGCTGGATGATATTTTGGACAAAGTTTCGGATTTAACAAAGGGAATTCTCCTGTTCGGTCATTTTGGTTATCAATGGGATTTTTCTGAATGGGATGCTTCGGGTATTACCGTAATCGAAGACATCACTCAGAATTTCGGCAGTTCCTGCGGAGGATTTAGTGCCGGGTCGGTTGGAGATTTTGTTATTATGCGGATGGAAGCGGAAGATTTAGTGACCTGTGGCGGGGGAACAGCTCTTCTGATACGGGACAAATCCTATTTGTCAGATCTGGAAAGCCGAATCCAGAATTTTGACCGTTCCATTCTGTTACCTGATATGAATGCTGCTCTTGCACTGGTACAAATTAAGGAATTCGAAAAAAGTTTTGAATTAAGACAGGAATTACATGAGTTATTCCTTACATCGCTGATGAAGAGCAGGCATGGTTATCTGACACCTCAGGATGAAAGTACAGCTTATTACGGATGCATGCCTGTGTTGGTAAACGGTAAAGTAAAGGAAATACAGACTTACGGGCTGAAAAAAAATATTGAAACCACACTGGCTTTCAAGGGATGCTGTCTGGAAGAAGGAGAGGGTATGGAGTTTCATTGTCCCGAAGCGGAGACTCTGGTTCTCAATTGTGTTCTTTTTCCTCTTTATCCTTCTCTCGGAAAACAAAACAGTGAATTGATCAGCCGGGTTCTGGCCACTTTACCCTGATTAGAAAGGGCAGAGTATGAAGCGTGAAATAAATAAAGTTCTGATTATCGCCAATTTGTCAAAAGAAGGAGCCAGGGCACTGGCTCTGGATATGGAAGGCTATCTTGTAGAAAATAATGTTTCTCTGGAAAAACATTTTTTTACGGGAAAACCCGCACCCTATACTCCCCAGTCAGGTTTGGATCTTGTAATTGTACTGGGGGGGGATGGAACAGTTCTGTACAGCGCCAGATTGACCGCCGGCATGAATGTTCCTTTGCTGGCAGTAAACCTCGGGACTTTCGGATTTCTTGCGGAAGTTGGTTCTGAAGAGTGGAAAGAAGCCCTGGAGACATACCTTTCGGGCGGTATGGTGCTCAGTCAGCGTATAATGCTGAATATCAATGTCTTTAGAAAAGGGCAGGTGATAGATCAGAGATGCTGCCTAAATGATGCTGTTATAACCTCAACAGGTCTTGCGAAAATTGTAAATCTGAAAGTCAATATTTCCAACCAGGAAGTTATCGAATACAGAGCTGATGGTATTATCCTGGCCACTCCAACAGGCTCTACAGCCTATTCCATGGCAGCAGGAGGGCCAATCCTTCATCCTGAACTGGCAGGAGTGGTTGTGAATCCTATAAACCCTTTTACTCTCTCCAACAGGCCCCTGGTTGTTCCGGCACAAGAGGAAATAACCGTAATTATTACAGAAAAGCAGAGGACTGAAGTTCTTTTGACCATAGATGGACAGGATGTGATTGCTCTCTTGCCGGAAGATCAGGTGGTGATAAGAAGAAATCTCTGTACAGCGAATCTGATCTCTTTTAAAAGACGGAATTTTTATGAAGTTGTCAGGATGAAGCTGGGATGGAAAGGCGGACCTCATGATTGAAGAGCTTCATATCAGAAATTTTGCCCTGATTGACCAGTGTGTGGTGAATTTTTCAAAGGGTCTGAATATTTTGACTGGGGAAACAGGTGCCGGAAAATCTGTTCTTATTGGGGCTTTGGGATTGATCCTGGGTGCAAAAGGCGACTCTTCCGCTATTCGTACGGGAGAAGAGGAAGCGGATGTTACTGGTGTTTTTGAAATAAAGACTGATGAAGTAAGGTCCTGGCTGGAAGAGCATGACCTGGATTCCCGTGAGGACCGGCTGATTATCAGGAGGACCCTGAAAAGTACCGGACGGGGAAAAATCTCCATTCAGGCCCGGCCTTTTCCCCTGAATGAACTGGTTGAACTTGGAAAGCTGTTGGTGGATGTCCATGGTCAGCATGATCATCAGACCCTCTTTCATGTAGATTACCATCGCAGATACCTGGACAGCTATGGATCTCTGGAGGAAGCAGTTGGCAAGATTACCAAGCTCTTTTATTCGGTAAAAGAGCTTTCCGAGGAAATAGCTTCTCTCAAAGAGGTTCTGAAAGATAAGGATGAAGAAATCGAGCTGTTGACCTATAGTCTGGAAGAGATCGGAAAGACTGATATCAGGGAGGGGGAAGAGGACGAGATCCGCTCACGCCTCAAATTCATGAATCAGTCCCAGCAGCTTTACTCCCTTATGGATTCCTTTATGAATATCATGCCGGAAAATCATGGCGGTGCCTTGAGGACTTTACGGCAATCCCTTGAAATACTGGAAGATCTGAAAGGGTTGAATCCTGACTTTCTTGGTGTAGAGGAAAGATTTTCCAATGCTTTTTACGAACTGGAAGATATTGTGCAGACTGTCCAGTCCATTCAGGAGAGTATGGTTTTTGATCCCAGTGAGAAAGAAGCTCTTGAAGACCGGCTGGCAGAAATAAAAAAAATCTATAGAAAATATGCTCCCACATATGAGTCTCTCCAGGAGTATTGCCAAACCAGCCGGACAAGGCTGGAAGAGTTGGCCGGAGGTGAATCCAATCTGGGAGATCTGGAAAAAAGAAAAGCCTGGCTGGAAGAGGAGCTTGTCGAAAAGGCTCAGCAATTGTCTGCAGAAAGGAAAAAACAGGCTGAATTGCTGGAAAAAGATGTCCGGGAGATGCTCCGGGAACTGGGGATGACATCAGCTGACTTTTCTATCCGGATTACCGGACGGAAAAGTGAAAGCGGACAGAACCTTTGCGGTGTAACCGGAATCGACAGGGTTGAATTCCTTTTTTCTGCCAATCGGGGAGAACCTGTAAAACCTCTCCGGCAAGTGGCATCGGGAGGTGAAATCTCCCGTGTTATGCTGGCAATTAAAACGGCTCTGGCCGATAGCGGCACTATTCCGGTACTGGTTTTTGATGAAATAGATGCCGGAATCGGCGGTGAAGTGGCAAAATCCATTGGTATCCATATGAAAAAGCTGTCGCAGTTCAATCAGATATTATGCATAACTCATCTTGCGTCAATCGCTGTTTATGCCGATAATCATATCAAAGTAGAAAAATTTGATGCAATGGACCGTACAAATACATCATTGTATAACCTGGATGGTTCGCAGAAGGTTTTGGAAATTGCCCGGATGCTTTCCGGTGATAGCCAGGGAGATGCTTCGCTGAAACATGCGAAGGCCCTGCTGGAAAGTGCTTCAGGTATAAGGTAACCGTAGAATGGCAAAGGTCAGCGAAGAAGCAAGAACGAAGTACTTTGAACGGATCAAAGTCTATAAGAAACAGATTGAAGACTCTTTGAAAAATGAAGTCAAATTGAAAGCTGTAATCGCCAAAGGCGATATCGGGGTGGAGTATCAGAAGATCGCTCTGGCAAAAGAGAACCTGACTGTCATTTCCAATTTTATACTTATTAATAACCTTTCAGTGGCGCTGCTGGGAATCAAGAATGAGAATTTTCTCAATGATGCAAGGAAAACCTGTTACAAAGTGATCATCTACCTTGAAGAAGTTTTTTCTGATTATATTGATGCCCCATACGGCGATTATTCTGAAAAACTGGAAAAAGTCGCAGATTATCCGGATTCGGAAAGATTTAATCTCATACGCCTTCTGGGTTTTTCCATTCAGTCGGTAAAAGATGGTTTTGGAGAAAATTCAAAATGGAAATGGTCAATTATTGAACTCGAAGCCAGACTTTCAACGCTGTCGAAAAATGTGATAGATCTGAAAAAATTTGTACCCGGTATGGATCCGCGGTCAGAAGGTTTTAGGGAGAGGATTCAGCATTTCAGAATGACTTGCCGGCTTCTGCAGGGGGCTGCAGATAATTACCGGATGAAATACGAGCTTTCTACCAACAGGATGGATGACTTTAAAGCGGCTATCAATTATCTTGCTGCTCTGAAAAGGTTTTATACTCTTACAAACCAGAAACGGGAAATCGAAGAGCTGAAAAAGAAGATTGATATCTGGAAAGCCAAAATGGATTCTGATGCCAAGAACAGCGAACGGGCAGACCGTATAAAAAGGCTGGAACGTTAATTGTTCTTCAGTTCGTAAAGAGCGTCCGAGGGTAACAGTTCCTCCATTGTTTTCGAAACCATTTCTCCTTCACCACCCTGAAAATGGATGGGAAAATCCTTTGATACGAACTCACTGATGACCTGTCGGCATGCACCGCAGGGAGACACAGGGTAATCCGCATCCGGGCAGGATATGGCAAGAGCTTCAAATTGATCCAAACCTTTTTCTATGGCAGAAACTACCGCTCCTCTTTCCGCACAGATTGTCAGACCAAAGGATCGGTTTTCCACATTTGTTCCTGTAATCACTTCTCCGTTTTTACATAATAATGCGGCGCCTACACGAAAATGTGAATAGGGTGAATAGGATTTCTCTGCTGCTTCTCTGGCAATACTCATCAGTTCGCTTTTATTCATTTATTCATCTCGCTTGCATAACAGGCTGTTTGCTCCTATTATGTTGTAAGTATAACCGAAATGCTGCCAAATTGTTGTGAGAGTTCATGAAAAAATCTTTCTTTTTCACATTCCTATCGATCTTTTTTCTTTTCTATTATTTTTTCTTCCCTCTGGAAGGCGGGAAAGAGCAGATATGGACACCGGTACTGATTCAGGATCTTGCAGAAGCCGATGGAAAAACATTTCCGAAGCTGGATCATCCAGAAACCATTCATAACGGTTTTTATTCGGGAATCCTTATGCCCCAGGGCGAATCCGTAATTCAGAAGTCTGCCGGTTTCAGACAGACATATTCTCTCAGTCATATTTTTTCTCCTATTGACGGAACATCGTCTATGCTTGTCAATCGGGTGAATCTAAAGAGTACCATTGTTTTCATTCCCGGTTTGCCTTTTATTTATGAAGATCACTTTTTTGTTATGAGTGGAAGCGGTCTGAATATCAGTGAAGTTGACAGCAACGGTGAGCTTATCTGGTCCTGGGAAGGGGTCTCTCCGGTAACTGCTATTGCAGCCAGTGATTTATTGACGGCTTTGGGCTTTCTGGATGGTACTGTTGCCTTGTTTAAAAAAGATGGATCTTCAAAACTGCTTGATACCCATACAGACTCCGGAGATTCTGTTGTGTACGGTCTGGAGCTATCGGATGATGGAGAGTTTTTATCTGTTGTAACAGGAATGGAGGAGCAGAATCTGTTTTTTTTCAGAAAAACCATGGGAATGGATTATTCAAAGATTGCCGGATTTCCTTTGGAGAGCCATTACGACAGACCGGTAAGGATGGTCATGAACAGGACGGATCATTCGGTCTGGCTTGAGCAGCCGGGAAAGCTTGTCTGTTTTAATGATGAGGGACAGTACAGAGAGCTGGATATGAATTATCCTCTTCAGAAGATGTTGCTGGATGACAGCGGACAGATGGTTTTCTCTTCTGAAAAAATTCGGAATTCTCTGTCTTTGATGCAATGCCGCTCTTTTTCGGGGGAGCTGCTGTTTTCAGAAGAAGCATCGGGGGTTCTCTCTCACTTTCATTCCTCGGCTCAGCAGCTCTCGATGATACTGGATAACCGGTTCATCCTTTTTGCCAGGGAGGATTATTAAAGTGATAAAACGGATTTTCCTGGTCAGTACTTTCTTTATCCTGGCTGTTTTGAAGATCTTCTCATTTCAATGGCCTTCAGACCCCCAGGCTCTGGATAAAACTTTTGCCCAGCCCTACAGCGGAGGAATATTTTACGGGCTTGAGTTTAATTCTCCCCGTGAGGTAAAGCCATTTGATCAGGGAAAAGTCCTTTACCGGTATTCACCTGATCCTTTTTCTCCTCTTGCCATCCGTGACTCATCCCTGCTGATTATTGAACACGACAATGGTTTTCAGTCTCTGTATCAGGGGCTTCCCTCTCAGGATATTGATCACCTGTCGTCTGAACTCTACTCTTACGAAATTATTTCACAAGATACAGATATAGGCCGTTATGGTTTTTTTATAAGAGATGCCAGGTTGGGACGGCTTGTCAACCCGCTGCTTCTTCTGCCCGGCCTCAATGACGGGATTCCGCCGGAGCTTTACAGGCTGACGCTCATGGATTCCGACGGTCTCGAGTTTCCGGTTATGAATGAAATGAGTATTCCCGCAGGAGTGTATCAGGTTTATGCCCGTGTTCTGGACAGACTGGGAAAGTCAAGTGTTCCAGAAGTACTGCCATTTTCCCTTTCCCTGTATAATCTGGGAACTCTTCTGGCTCAGAGAAGGATGGATACCCTGGTTCAGTCGGAGCAGCGTCTCTCTCTTCAGGACGGTGTCCCGCTGGAGAATCTTTTTAACAGCCTGGGTGATCTGTATCTGGGCCAGATTACTCTCAATTCCGGCTCTGCTTCTTTTGAGTTGGTAATGGAAGATTTTTTTGGAAATGAAAAAACTGTTATTCTGAATTTTAATGTTTTGAGGCAGTAATGAAAACATTTTCAAAAAAACCGGCTCCCCAGGAAAAAACCAGTTCCATTTCCTGTCCGATCTGCGGACACAGTAAATTCCAGCTTCACTGGGAGTTGGAAGGGGCAAGGTGGGTAAAATGTCCCGGATGCACCCTCCTGATGCAGAACCCCCAGCCTGATATGAACCATATCATTGACCGGTATGATGAAGAGTACTTCCAATATGAAAAAAGCAATGATCTGGCATTTCTCGAGTTAATGATGCTGGGATTGAAGGATATCGGTTTTGACTCTCTGGATACCCAGAACCCCGGTAACCGGTCTTTTCTGGATGTGGGATGTGCTACAGGCAGGCTTGCAGCGCATCTGATGGGATCGGGTTGGGATGCCAGGGGGGTGGAAGTTTGCCGTCCTGCAGCGGAATTCGGTATCAGGGAACTAAAGGTTCCCATCAGCATTGGAACTCTGGAAGAGGCCTCTTATAAAGATAGCTCTTTTGATGTGGTTCATAATTCCCATGTGATTGAGCACATTAACCGGCCCGCTGCTTTTATGGATGAGATCTACAGGATCCTGAAGCCGGGAGGATACCATATCTGTGCCACACCCAATTCTATGGGAATGCAGGCTCTTCTGTTTAAAGAGCGGTGGCGGTCAGTGATCGATGATCATCTCTTTCTCTTTTCTCTGAAAACCCTGCCTCTTCTGGCAGAAAAGTCGGGATTCCGCATTATCAGGAAGAAAACCTGGGGCGGATTGGGAAAGGGAACAGCCCCCAATTGGCTTAAAACTCTGGCTGATAGAGCTGTCAAACCATTGCAATGGGGAGATGTTATGATTTTTCTTTTTCAGAAGCCTTAGCTGCAGGAACTGCAGGGCGCATGAAAATCCGATGCCAGATTCAGGTCCGGAAAGAGATGGCCTATCAGTTCTTCACCTTTAGCATCCAGGATCTTCTGACCTTCTTCTGTGTAGAATAAAACATCGCAGATCATTCCTGTCTGTGTGAAAGTTATAGGTTTTTGAGGCATCATTCTTGATGTTTCGAGAAGCAGTTTGAGACCTTTGTAGGCCAACGTCCACTCTTTCCGGCTGTGAAGACTTTTCTCCCGCCACTCCATTATCTTTTTATCAAGTATTTCCTGCAGCCAGAAAGTCAGATCTCCCGGGAGAGAGATGCCTCTGTCCACAGCTGTTTTGATAATATTGCCGTAGTTTTCCCAGGCTCCTTCGATATCCATCTCCATCATATAGGTGATCTCTCTGAGGGTATAGAAAAGAAGGGCATTGAGCGAGTCTTTCAGGGATGAGCTTTCGGGCATGCCGAGCTGCATCATTTCATTCAGCTGGGATACGGTTTCACTGAATTTGTCACTTATGGCTTTTGATGTGGTACTTCTTGCCACTGAGAGGGCTTTCATAAGGTTTTTCTTCAGTGTGAGAGGCAGATCTTCCGGCGTGAGGATCTGGGATTTCTCTCCTTGGATAAGAGTCAGTCTGGAGAAAAGTTTCCTTTCTGCTTCTATTTCAAAATAGAAATTTTCCTCTGTTTGGGTATAGCAGTTTTTGAGAGTGATCTCTCCTGTATAGATATGAGCATCAATTTTCTCTATCAGGAATTTTTCTGTTGAATAAAAACCGGTTCTTCCGTTTATTTCGGTAAGATCATAGTAACGGTTCAGTATCATCCAGGCAGCGAGCTTGTACCGCTCTTTTATCAATTCAAATTTCCGGCTGGTATAGAGAACAGCGCCGTTTCCCTTGGCTGGTTCATTGCTGTCCGCTTCGGACAGGTGCTCCAGCAGCAGGTTTTCGGGGGAAGAGGTAAAAAACGGAGAGTAAAGATCGATGACTCTGGCGGCATACATCATGTTCTGAACCGGTTCCAGACCGGATATATCGGAAAAAAACCATCCGCATGAAGTAAACATAAACAGTTTGTACTTCTGACCCTCCAGAAGCCTGAAAAATAAATTCTTATCGGATTGAGATTTTTTACCAGAGCCGTATTCCTCATAGAAGGCTTCCGCCTTTTCCGGTTCCAGAAGTACCTGTATGTATTTGTTGCGAATCTCCCAGGGGCTTTTTCTGGTCAGTCTCTGCATGCCGTTCTGGTAGATCCTGTCAATTTCTCCCGATAGACGATTGAATCCGTTCCTTAGAGGGGTACGCCACTTTTGGTTCCATCCGGGTTGGCTTCCCGTATGACAGCCGCAGTCCTTGTACCATCGGGAGACTCCGTGAAAACAGCTCCAGGAAGTACCTTTGCTATCCTCTCCGTCCCGGAGAATCACATAGTTTTCAGGAGTGTTTTCTTCCATCAAGGCTCCGAAATTGCCCATTTTGACAGAGTCATCATTTTCCACTTTGGAAATAAAGGCAGACAGACCCATGTTCCCCAGTTTTTCGTGATGTCCGTAGATCTCTCCGTCTGTCGCTACGGGCAACTGGGTCCAGTCTCCGTCAAGTTCGTGCTTCACTCTGCTGTAGAAATTGTTGGCATCCCGTAAAAGGTGCTGAAAAGAGATATCGCTGGAGAGGCCGGGATGATAAAAGAAAATTGTCAGATCCCCGCTGGGGCAGGAGAGTTTCCAGGGTTTCTGCCACAGTTCGGGACTGTTTTCTACAGGTTTTTCTGTTTTTTCATCCAGAAATATGCTTTTTGCCTGCCAGGGAGATAATACGGTATATTTGATTCCGGAACGGACAAGTTCTTCTGCAGTTTCAGGATGAATGGCTGTTTCTGCCAGCCACATCCCTTCAGGGGCATGGCCATAATGAAACTGGAAATCCTTTATTCCCCAGTCAATCTGGGTCAGTCTGTCTTTTTCCGTTGCCAGGGGCATAATGATGTGATTGTATACCTGGGCCATGGCGTTTCCGTGGCCGTTGTTGCGCAGGCGGCTTTTGCTGTTGCCTAAAAGTATCTTTTCGTATGTCAGGGGGGCTTTTTCTCTAATCCATGAAAGAAGGGTGGGGCCGAAGTTAAAGGACAGGTATTCGTAATTATTGAAGATGCAGCAGGTCTTGCCCCGGGAGTTCAGGACAGGCGACCATCCGTTGGATTCGTAGCACTCTTCCTGAATGCGCAGGTTCCAGTTGCTGTAGGGAGCTGCGCTGGGCTGATCTTCTATCATTCCTGTCCAGGGGTTTTCTCTGGGAGGCTGATAGAAATGCCCATGGATTATGATGGTTTTCATACCATGTATATTGACGGAAAACCGCTATTCTTGTAAACAGTTTGTGTAGCAAAAAGGAGCCGAAATCTGTAACTCATGACCCTTGACATAGTTTTAGCATTTTTCCTACGATTAACAGATCAAAATTGGAATAGGTTATAAATGACAAAAGAACGCCTTCATTCATTCACATATGAACAATTGATCGAGTTATCAGACAGATCGAATGTTCTTGTCACGCCCGGCGTTGATAAGGATACTCTTATCAATATTCTGATTGATGCTTATGAGGAAGACCGGATTGAAAGGGAAGAGCTGAACAACCTTGCCATTCAAATGGAATCCAGGAAATTCTCTATCTCTCAGGACGAAGAGATTGACCTTGATACAGAGGACGATCTTGAATTGCCTCTCAGGTACAATGAGACCAAGATTACTGTGCTGCTGCGGGATCCGTCCTGGATATTCTGTTACTGGGACCTGGAAGATAAGAAATTAGCAGAAATTGAGGGGACTCCCGGGTTTTCCGGACTGATCCTCAGGATTGTGGAGCTGGATACCAGAGAGTACCAGGATGACAGTGTTCTGGACTTCTTTGATATTCCCATAAAATCCGTGGATTTCAGGCGTTATGTAAATCTGCCGAGTGAAGACACCTTTTATTGTGCAGAAATCCGGGCAGTTGTGGATGATAAGGATTATCTCATCATAAGGTCGAATATTATCGAAACAACCCGGGAGTATGTTACAGCTCCCCATGATAATGATGTCTCCAACAGCAGCGAGTTAATCCGGCTCTCCGGTTTTTCCGCCGAATTCGGTGATGCCCATGGTGTTTCCGGATACCAGGATATCCCCCAGAGGATCATTCCCATTCATGATCTTCTCGATGAGGAACAGTTTAATGATTGAAACAATAAAGAATAAAAAGGGTCTTATTTCTTTTATTCTGCATATGCATCTCCCCTTTGTCAGACATCCGGAATATGAAAAATTTCTTGAAGAGGCTTGGCTTTTTGAGGCTATATCGGAAACCTATCTGCCTCTTCTCAGGATGTTTGAAAGGCTGGAGAACGATGGTATTCCCTTCCGTCTGACTCTCTCCCTTTCTCCGACTCTCACCCATATGCTTCAGGATGAACTGCTTATGCAGAGATACGTGAATCATCTGGAGATGCTGATTGAGCTGGCTGACAAGGAGCTGGAGAGAAACAGAAAGGATCCGAAAGTTCTGAAACTTTCCAAAATGTATAAGGAGATCTTCTCTTCCAATCTTCAGGAGTTTGAAGAGGTTCACGGAAGGAATATACTCAAAAAAATCAAGTATTATCAGGATACGGGGTATCTGGAACTGATTACAACATGCGCTACCCATGCGTTCCTTCCTCATTACCAGTCTTATCCTTCCATGCTCCAGTCTCAGATTTTGACCGGTGTTGAATCTCATGACAGGATTTTTTCCAAGATGCCTGCTGGTATCTGGCTGCCCGAGTGCGGTTACTTTCCGGGTGCCGAAGAGTATCTGAAACCCTATGGGATTCAGTATTTTATCTCCTCTGCCCATGGCCTCCTGTATTCAGAGGACAGGCCTGTTCATGGTGTATATGCACCCGTTCAGTGTCCCAACGGGGTGGCCACATTTGCCCGGGACAGGGCGTCTTCACGGGCTGTCTGGTCTGCCATGGATGGTTACCCGGGAGATCCTGTATACAGAGATTTTTACAGGGATCTCGGATTTGATCTTCCTCTGGACTATATCGGGCCCTATATCAATGATGGTGTTAACAGGGTTAATACAGGTTTTAAATATCATGCCATTACAGGCAATACAGATAAAAAACAGTACTATGATCCGGAAGCTGCAAAAGAGAAAGCCCTGGAGCATGCCAGATCTTTTGTAGAAAACAGGGTCTCTCAGTGTGAAACCCTTTCCCGGTATATGAACAGACCTCCCATGATCTCTGCCCCCTACGATGCGGAGCTTTTTGGACACTGGTGGTTTGAGGGACCGGATTTCCTCGAAGCTGTTATTAGGGAAGTGGCAGCCTCTTCGTCAGAACTGGCTCTGGTGACTCCCATGGATTATCTAAAAGCATTTCCTGATAATCAGGTGACAAAACCCGCTTTTGCCAGCTGGGGAGATAAAGGTTACGGACAGGTCTGGCTTGACGGCAGCAATGACTGGATTTACAGGCATACCCATAAGCTGATTGAAAGGATGGAAGAACTTGTAGAGAGGTTTCCCGATGAGAAAGGGTTGAAGGAGAGGACACTGAATCAGGCGGCAAGGGAAGTCCTGCTGTCTCAGGCTTCGGACTGGCCCTTTATTATGAAAGCCGGAACCATGGTACCCTATGCCAGGAAGCGCATAAAAACCCATATTCATAATTTCAATTATATTTACGACTCCCTCTCCAGGAATACCATAAAAACAGAATGGCTTACGAAGCTGGAGAAAAGAGATAATATCTTCCCCTTTCTGGATTATCGTATTTTCAAAAAAGAGTAGAGCCTGAATGAAAGAAAATAAATAGGGAATTCCTTTTGAATAAGCTCCGGATATTGATCCGGGGCTTTTTTTTGCTTCTGAAACTAAACATATGTATGCCTTTTTTCTGTCTATTTAATAATTAGAGTAATCACTTTCTGAATCCTTGTTGACAATCCAAATTTCTATACTTAAGATGGAAACATGTGGTAAATAGTGGTAAATTGTAGGAAGTAGTGGAAATTAAGGGAGTAAGGGGACAGTTTAATGGAACTCTCGATGAAAAAGGTCGATTAATGCTGCCGGCAAAGCTGCGCAGTCAGCTGCCTGTGGAGAGTCTGGTTCTGACCAAGAGTGTAGAAAGCTGCCTTTGGCTGTTTCCTGTGGAACGGTGGGAGAAGCTGGTTGAAGCTCTTACCGCAAAGAATTCCCTGTTTAAAGAGCAGTATCAACAGATTTATCGCAGATTGATTGCTCCTGCAGAAGAGATTCCCGTTGATAAGAGCGGAAGAGTAAAACTTCTTCCTTCTCTTATGAAATCTGTAGGTCTTCACAGGGATTGTTATCTTATCGGTATGGATGACCATGTGGAAATTTGGGATGAGAGAAAGTATGAAGAGTACGAAGAGGCCTGCGCCGCTTCTGTAAAAGAGGGCTGGAATAGTCTGGCCGACATGGGAGATATAGGGTTTTAGGTATGGAATACGTTCATTATTCTATCATGAAAAATGAAGTTTGTTCTTTTCTTGCTCCAGTAGAGGACGGCCAGTTATTTATTGACTGTACCATGGGCGAAGGGGGGCATTCCGAAGAGTTTTTAAAACGTTTTCCAACTCTCTATGTGACAGGCCTTGATGCCGATTCGGGAATTCAGGCTGTTGCCAGACAGAGACTTTCCTCTTTTGCCGAACGGGTGTCTTTTGTGAATACCTGGTTTGATGACTATTTTAATCCTTACCAGGGGGAGAGGAAGCCTGACAGGGTTTTGATGGATCTGGGGATTTCTATTTTCCATTATGAAAAAAGCGGCCGGGGTTTTACATTTCAGAGAGACGAACCTCTGGATATGAGGCTGGATCCCGTGAACCCCCTCTCAGCCAGAGTTATTGTTAACGAGTATGGTGAAGAAGATCTTGCATCTGTTATATACAGATACGGAGAAGAAAGATATTCCCGCAGAATTGCTGCAGCGATTGTCCGCGAAAGGAAGGTTTCTGCGGTGGAATCTGCCTCGCAGCTGGCGGATATTGTTTTTCATTCCGTGCCTGCCTCCTATCGGCATGGTCGTATTCATCCCGCTACCAGGACTTTTCAGGCTTTGCGGATTGAGGTTAACGGTGAATTGGACAGGCTGCAGAAAACGCTTGAAGGAGTTGTGGAGGCTTTGAATCCCGGGGGACGGATAGGTGTTATTACCTTCCACTCTCTGGAAGACAGGATTGTAAAGCGCTTCTTCAGGGATTTGAACAGGGAGTGTATATGTTCTGCTGATGTGCCAAGATGTGTCTGCGGGGGGGATAACCGGGTTCTTGATATCCTGACAAAAAAACCGGTAGTTCCCGCAAAGGAAGAGGTTGAAGAGAACTCTCCATCCCGCAGTGCCAAGCTCCGTGTGGCAGAAAAAGTTGCAGAGCCTTCCGTGAGAATCGGGAAGGGGGAGCTTTATGGTTAAGCGGATAGCCTCTTTTGCGGCTCTTCTCCTTTTTCCGGGAATGCTCTGTTTGAATATCTGGCAGAGTTACAGATACCAGCAGGTTCAGCAGGAGATGGTCAGGCTTCAGGAGCAGCAGATTGAAATTCTGGAAAAGAATAAAAGAGCCCTGGCGGCTCTGGCGGTTTACAGTTCTCCTTCCCGGATTGGTGATTTGGCTGAGCAGGAGCTGGATCTTGAAAAAATTGAACCGGAAGATGTTGTTCATGTTTTGAGGGCCGGCCAATGATGAATCCGTTTCAATTATCCAGGCTTCTGTCTCTCAGCGATGGTTATGTATTTGGCAATCCCGAGCTGTTTGTAGAGCCTTCGGACGTATGTATTGATTCAAGGAAAGCGGCTCCCAAAACCCTTTTTGTTCCTCTGAAAGGGGAGCGGACCGACGGGCATCTGCATATCGAATCCGCCTTGAAAGCCGGTAGTTCGGCAGTTCTTGTTATGAGAGAGTGGGCGGACCGTCATGTCGAGAGTCTTTCTGAGTGGGTGAACTCCTATGAAGCGCTCTTTTCCCGGTGGATGATACCCTGAAGCAGCTTCAGCTTCTGGCAGAAGAGCACAGGAAGAAATTTACATCCCTGACTGTTATCGGTATTACCGGAAGCAATGGGAAGACAACCACAAAAGAGATGATTGCTGCCATACTGGAAAAACATAGGCCTACCTATAAAAATCCGGGAAACCTGAACTCCGAAATAGGTCTTCCTCTTACGGTGTTGCGGATGCGCGGGGGGTATGAATATGCTGTTCTGGAAATGGGGATCAATCACATAGGAGAGATGGATATTCTTGTAAAGGTGGCCAGGCCGGATCTTGCTGTTATTACCAATATAGGCAGAGCGCATATCGGTCATCTCGGCAGCCAGAGGAAAATTGCTGAAGAGAAAAGAAAGATTTTTTCAATTTTCGATTCGGAAAATGCGGCTTTTATCTATGAAAACGAAGGTTTTGCTCCTATCCTGACGGAGCATCTTCAGGGTAGTCTTAATTATTTTGGTGAAAAGTCGGAAGAGGACCTTGTTCGGGTGCTGGATAAAGGGCTTGAGGGATTTGATCTTGTGTTTACCGACGGCACAGTATCGCTTCCCCTTCCCGGCAGGCATAATCTTCTGAATGCCCTGGCTGCCATTCGGGTGGCCAGATATCTTGGCGTTCCCTTTCTGTGTATTCAGGAAGGGCTTTCCGGTATGACCGCTTCCTTCGGGAGGACTCAGGTGCTCCCGGGCGCTGTAACGGTTGTACAGGATTGTTATAATGCCAATCCTGATTCTCTGCAGGCTTCCGCAAGGATGATCTTCTCTACACCGACTGAGGGAAGAAGAATTCTGGTGCTTGGAGATATGCTGGAACTGGGAGAGGAGAGCCAGGGGGCTCATGAATCTCTGGCTGATTTTCTTAAAAGGTCTGAAGTAGACAGAATCTTTCTTTATGGCCCGGAAATGAAAGCCGCCTATGATGCTTTTGGTTCCGACAGAAAATCGGTGTTTCACACAACAGACTTTCAAGAGCTTAAATCCGCTTTGATGGCTTATGTCCGTCAGGGGGATCTGGTCCTTTTGAAAGGTTCCCGGGGAATGGAGCTGGAAAGACTTACCGACAGTCTGACCGGTTTTGGTTCTCCGGATAAAGCTTCCTAGAGGCTTTTTTACTATACAATGGCCCGTCCTGCTGCAGGGCGGAACAAAAATGAGATTTCCGTGTTCGGGAGGGGACATGTTAGAAGCGATATTTTATCCGCTGGTCAAGTATTTTTCTTTTTTTAACATTTTCAAGTACATAAGCTTCAGGGCGGCTTATGCGGCAGTCACCGCGCTGCTCCTGTCCTTTATGTTCGGTCCTCAGGTTATTAAAATGCTGACCAGGCTGAAGCTGGGACAGGAAGTAAGGGATGACGGCCCTCAGACGCATCTGTCAAAGGCCGGGACGCCGACTATGGGGGGCGTTCTGATTGTCCTTTCTGTTGTGCTCTCCATTATCCTCTGGCAGGATATCACCCAGTTCTACACCTGGCTGATGGTTCTTTCCCTGATTGGATTCGGCGGTCTTGGATTTATGGATGATTACCTGAAAATCAGCCGCAAAAGTTCTGAAGGGCTTCGTTCCGGTTTGAAATTGTGGGGACAGCTTATTATTTCCACAACTATTATGGTGGTTTTGTACCTGACCAGAAATGAACATACCACCCTTCTGTATCTTCCCTTCCTGAAAAATCCGGTACTGGATCTGGGGATCCTTTACATACCGTTCGGTGTCTTCTATATGGTCGGCTTTTCCAACGCTGTCAATCTGACAGATGGTCTGGACGGTCTGGCAACGGGGCTTATGATTTTTGCGCTGATCGCTTTTTCTGCCATCTCCTATCTGTCCGGTCATGTGGGGTTTGCCGAATATCTCCAGATTCCCTATCTGGCAGGCTCGGGAGAACTGACAATCAGCGGATTGGCGCTTTTGGGGGCCTGTGTCGGCTTCCTGTGGTTTAACTGCCATCCCTCCGAGGTTATGATGGGCGATACGGGAAGTCTCTCTATGGGCGGCTTTCTTGCCCTTCTGGCGCTTATTCTGAAAAAAGAGATTCTTCTTCTGATTATAGGCGGAGTTTTTGTCATTGAAACAGCTTCGGTTATGATTCAGGTTTATTCCTTCAGGAGAACGGGAAAACGGGTTTTTAAAATGGCTCCGATTCATCACCATTTTGAGCTGTCAGGATGGGCAGAGAGTAAGGTCGTAACGAGATTCTGGATTCTCGGCGGTATGTTTGCCATCCTGGGGCTTTCTACTCTCAAGATTCAGTAATACAGGGATAAGGGAATAGGGGAATGAGACGGTTCGAAGCGGACAGGATCATAATGAATATGAGTGACTCAGGCCTGAAAGGCATAATGGTACTCCTTACCGGTACCGGTGTGAGCGCTCTGTTTTCAGCTTCCTACCATTTCGGACGTATTGCTGCGAATGATCCCTTTTTCTTTTTCAGCCGTCAGCTTCTCTGGATTCTTCTGGGCGGGCTTTTCGGCCTGATCCTTTCCAGGCTCCCTCTGGATTTCATCAGAAAGTGGACGATCCCTTTTGTATTTGTCACACTGATTCTTAATCTGCTCACCTATGTTCCGGGAATCGGGAGTCATGCAGGAGGAGCCACTCGCTGGATAGAAATCGGTGGTCAGTCATTTCAGCCCAGTGAACTTGTCCGTGTGGCTCTGGTTCTCTATATGGCCCATATTCTGGACAAAAAGAAAGATGCCATGGGGGACCTGCTTAACTCGGTTCTGCCCGTTCTGATCATGGCTGTTCTTATGACATCCATTGTCTATTTTCAAAACGATTTTTCGTCAGCAATCTATATATTTGCCTTATCGCTGATTATTCTGTTTATTGCCGGCTTAAAGGGAAGCTACCTCTTTTCGGGTATTTTGGCCGTACTGATTTGTGCGGTTCCCATGGTGCTGGCCAAGCCCTACAGGATTGAGAGAATCAAATCCTGGCTCCATCCGCTGGCAGATCCCTCCGGAGCCGGATATCAGCTTCTGAAAGCCAGGATGGCTCTGGAGAACGGAAGCCTTCTGGGGCTCGGTATCGGACGGGGGGAAATCAAGCTTGGAGGGCTTCCAGCTGCTCATTCGGATTTTGTTTTTGCCGTAGTCGGAGAAGAAACCGGTTTTGCAGGAGTCTTTTTTATTCTGATCCTCTATCTGATCTTTGCTCTGAAAGGGTACTCCATAGCAGTCAAAGGCAGCAGCACCTATATCCGTCTTGCCTCTTTCGGTTTGACCAGTGCTGTTTATTTTCAGGCGCTCATTAATATGGCGGTTGTTTCCGGCGCTTTGCCCGCCACAGGAATTCCCCTGCCTCTGTTTTCTGCCGGTGGAACATCTACCTTCGTCACATTGGGGATTTTCGGACTTTTGCTGAATTTCTCGCGGTACATGAACCGTAATGAGGAGAAAGCCTGCTATGAATAACGCTTCCTCTCCCTATAGAAAATTCAGGAACACTCTCTATATCATAATCATGACTTTGGCTGTGGTGCTCACAGTTCAGCTGATTCTGAATGCTCTGGTTATGCCCAGGATGAAGATCGGTCAGGTTCTGCTGGAAAGTACTCTTCAGCTACCTGATCAGACTCTTCTCAGGATGGGGGGGATCACCGGGGAGGTCAATTATCTTACGCTGGATGAAAAGGAAGTGCAGAATACCTATGAGGCGTCTCCGCTGATCAGGAAGGCTTTTGTGGAAAAACAGTTTCCCAATACCCTGAAAATTGTCCTTTACGGCAGAAATCCTCTGGGAATGTCTCTTTTGGAGAGGAATAATCAGGCGGTTCCTGTCATTTTTGATGATCAGGGCGTGCTTTTTCACGTGGGTCATGCCGAGGAAGGGCTGGATCTGCCGGTTCTTTCAGGTATCGAAACAGGAGCGCTGGAAGAGGGAGCGTCCCTGCCAGCCGAGATATTGCCACTACTGCAGGATTTGAAAAATCTCAGGACAGAAAGCCCGGTTCTTTACGGAGGGATCTCTGAAGTGGCCATTAACAGGAAGGGAGAGTATCTCTACGATCTGACACTCTATATGAAGGCGTTTCCCACCCCCGTTCTTGTTTCCGGGAAATTGAGTGAAGCTTTATTGAAGAAGGTTTTTCTGGTACTGGATGTGCTTGAGAAGAAAGGCATGGACGGTCAGGTTGAATATGCGGATTTACGATCCGGTCAGGTAATTCTTAAGATGAGGGAGGACGTGTAAGTGCCGGAAAATGATATGATTGTCGGCCTTGATATCGGTACTGATACGGTCTGTGCTGTTATAGCGGAATACAATGAATATGGGGAGCTTTCCATTTCCGGTTATGCCCAGGTTGCATCTGAAGGGTTGAGGAAAGGTGTCGTTGTGAATATTGAAGCGGCTCAGAAAGCTATCACCCAGGCTGTGGAAGCAGCGGAGCAGGAGGCCGGCCGGACAGTTTATGATGTTTATACAGCTGTTACCGGCGGTAATGTGGAAGGTCTCAATTCCCGGGGTGTTGTTGCGGTAAGCGGAAAAACACGGGAAGTGACTGCAACGGATATCAAGAGGGTTCTGGAAGCGGCCAGAGCGATTGCCATTCCCATGGACAGGGAGATCCTCCATGTGATTCCCCAGAATTACCTTGTGGATGATAAAGTCGGTGTCCGCGATCCCCTGGATATGATTGGTGTGCGTCTTGAGGCGGATGTTCATATCGTCACTGCCAGTATTGCTGCTACCCAGAATATTATCAAATGCATTAACCGGAGCGGATACAAGGTGAATGAAATCTCTCTGGAATCGCTTTGTGCCAGCGAGGCTGTATTGACAGAAGAGGAAAAGGAATTGGGAGTTCTGCTTCTGGATATTGGCGCAGGCACAACGGATATTATTCTGCATTATGAGGGGGCTCCTCACTACTCCGGATCGCTTCCGGTAGGCGGGGAACAGGTCACAAATGATCTTTCCATAGTTATGGAGCAGCCCCTGGAGCTGGCAGAGAAGATAAAACTGGGCAACGGCTGCTGCTGGGAGCCTCTGGTTGATCCGGAAGGCGAGATCCTGCTGCCCGGACTAGGGGGGCGTCCTCCCCGGAATTTTCCCGAGATTGAAGTTTGCAGGATCATTCAGTCCAGAATGGCGGAAATATTCCTTCTGGTACGTAAGCAGCTTCATCAGAAAGGGTATCTGAACCGGCTGGGCGGCGGGATAGTGCTGACCGGAGGAGGATCTCTTATTCAGGGAACTCCGGAGCTGGCCTCTGATATTTTCGGGCGGCCCGTCAGGATAGGGATCCCTTCGGGGGTAAAAGACATGCCGGGACCCTGCAGAACCCCTGTGTATGCCTCTGCGGTCGGACTGGTTCTGGCTGCCGACAGAAAGAAGAATCATTTTTCAGCGGAAACGGAAAATCCTGTTTCCAACCCGGTAGGTTCGGTCTGGAAAAGTCTGAAGAACTGGCTGGAGAATTTTATTTAGTTAACAGGCCTTTTACCGGCACCAACTATAAAAAAGTGCGGTACCGGCAGAAGGCGTTTGAATAGAGAAACGGGTATCCTTGGGAGGGGATTTTATGGAACTGGAAATTCTGGAAGAAACTTTGGGTAACAAAACGGTTATCAAAGTCATCGGTGCAGGTGGCGGCGGAAGCAACGCGGTCAATCGAATGATCTCCTGCGGTGTTCAGGGGGTGGAGTTTATAGCGGCTAATACGGATCTGCAGGCTTTAGAGAAATCAGAAGCAAAGATCAAGCTCCCTCTGGGGACGAAACTGACCGGAGGATTGGGAGCCGGAGGTAACCCTAACGTGGGTGAACAGGCAGCGGAAGAGGATAAGGAAACCATTAAGAACATCCTCAAAGGGGCGGACATGGTTTTCATTACCGCCGGTATGGGCGGCGGAACAGGAACAGGCAGTGCTCCTGTGATTGCCAGGATCGCAAAAGAAGTCGGCGCATTGACAGTCGCAGTGGTGACAAAGCCTTTCAGTTTTGAACAGAAACGGAAAATGGGACTTGCCGAATCGGGTATTGAAAAACTTTACGCCGAAGTGGATACCCTTATTACCATCCCCAATGAAAACCTTATGAAGATTGTGGAAAAAAACACCCCCATCAGGGAAGCGTTTCTGAAAGCCGATGATGTTCTGCGTCAAGGTGTTCAGGGTATTTCTGATCTTATCACACAGCATGGAGATATCAATATTGACTTTGCCGATGTTAAGGCCGTGATGAACGGCCAGGGAGAAGCTCTTATGGGAATCGGTACCGGCCGGGGAGATAACCGGGCCATCGATGCCGCCACAAGCGCTATCAATAACCCCCTTCTGGAAGATGCCAATATTGAAGGAGCCATGGGGCTTCTTGTCAATGTCGCAGGGGGTCACAGCCTTGCCCTCTCCGAGTATAAGGAAATCATGGATATCATTACGGAAAATATTGATCCCGATGCGACGGTAATTTCGGGAACAACCATTGATGAATCCATGGAAGATGAAATTCAGGTCTCGGTTATCGCTACGGGGTTCCGGTCCAGGAGAAAAGTGTCTATAGAGGAGAGCGAAATCGAAAATACCGTCAAAGCTATTCCTGCTGAGAATGACGAGATCCTCTCTTATGATAAGTGGAAAAGTTTTTATGATGAAAAAAGCCCGTCAAAGCCGGAGATATCCGGTGCGGGAAATACCTTTCAGAGTCTTCTGGGGTCTGGAGCGGCAGAAACGGATCTGTATGTTCCCACGTATCTGAGAAACAGAAAAGTTCCCTCCGGGAATGAAGGATAATTGATGACAGGCTTGAAAGTTTCCCGCCAGTATGACACTTACCTCAGGGTTGAGCTCCGTATGTCTCCCAATACGGTGGAAGCTTATCTGCGGGAAGTTTTACGGCTGGAGAACTTTCTGGAAAGCCGGAATATCAGCTGGGGAGATGCGGATGCTGAGGTTCTGGAGGAGTATCTGATTCATGAAAGACAGAGAGAGAGGGACCTGAGTCCCAGGACTCTCTCCAGAATTTTCAGCAGTCTGCGATCCATGATGGAATTCCTCCAGCTTTCAGGAATTCGGGAGGATAATCCCCTAAACGGCATGGATATGCCCAGGATAACACAGTCTCTTCCTGAAGTGATGAACCTGGAGGAAATCGAAGCCTTTCTGGATGCCATTCCCCAGGACACAATCCTGGGAAAAAGAGACAGGACCCTTTTCGAACTGATTTATTCCTGCGGATTGAGAGTGTCCGAAGCGGTGGATATGGAGATGACGCAGATTTTTCTGGAAGAGGGAATGATACAGGTCTTTGGGAAAGGCGGCAAGGAACGATGGGTTCCTCTGGGGGGAGAAGCTGAGTACTGGCTCAAGCTCTACCTGCGGGATGTGAGGCCCAGGATGCTGAAACCGGGTGTTCAGACCAATAAGGTGTTTCTGAATAACCGCGGGAAAGGGCTTTCCAGAAAAGGAATGTGGAAAAACTTCAGAACCATTGCTGACAAGGCGGGAGTGTCGGGAAAAATCCACACACTGCGGCACTCATTTGCTACCCATCTTCTTCAGGGCGGAGCAGATCTGAGAAGTGTTCAGGAGATGCTGGGTCATTCGGATATCAGCACCACACAGATTTATACACATCTGGACAGGGATGATCTTATTAAGGCGCATGGGGATTTTCACCCCAGAGGTTAGGTATGAAAAAGGATTCGGTTGTTTCAGGAAATTTTCTTCAAATAGCTCCCGCTCTTCTGATGCTGACGCTGGTTCTGGCTTCCTGCCAGCCAGGCAGAAATAACGAGCTGGCAGAAAGGGTGTACGAACTGGAAGGCGGTACGGTAGCCGAAGGGGAGGAGCCCGAAGAGATCCGTGAGATCAGAAAGGATCTGAATCGCTGGGAAAAAGAGCTGAACGATGCGATTACCGCAGGAAGGAATACGGGCCGGTACTACAAAACCCTGGGGCTGAAATTTCTGGACTATAAAATGTACGGACCTGCCAGGGAGAGTTTCAGCAAATCCCTGGAGTTTTCTCCCGAAAGCGGCCGTCTGTATTATTACCGTGGTGTTTCTCTCTCCCGTCTGGCTCTCACCAGACAGGATCCCGAATTACGGCAGAAAGAGATGAATCTGGTGGAACAGGATTATCTGCGGGCCATTCAGGTGGAGCCCAGGTTTATGCCTCCCTATTACAGCCTGTCCATTCTCTATATTTATGAATTGGGCAGACCTTTTGAAGCACAGCCCTATCTTGAGGAGTATTTATCTGTAGAAAGGAGTGACGGTAAGGCCCATCTTTTGTATGGTCAGCTCCTGGAAGATATGAATTCTCTGGAAAAAGCTTTGGATCACTATAATAAAGTGCTGACTCTTCCGGGTACGGAAGAACAGAAGGAACAGGCGCGTCTTTACATCCAGAGGATCAAAGAGGAGAAATGGCAATGAACCCCCTGGTCCTTTTCGCTTTGCATAGGCTCACCTGTCTCAAGCTGGAAGAAAAACTGAAGCTCCTGGAACTGTTTCAGAATGTGAATGCCTTTTCAGGTTTAACCAGGTTTGAAGCTGAATGGATCCTGGGAAGAAAGCTCAATTGCCGATCCTTTCAACCCCTGAAAATGCTTGCTCTGGCTTCGGAGGATGCCCGAAACCTGGAGAAGGGTGGGATTGATTTTGTCAGTTATACAGATCCCATGTATCCCTCATTACTCAAAGAAATTTATGACCCTCCCCTGGCTCTTTTCTGGAAAGGGACTCTTCCGCCTGAAAAAAACCGGTCTTTGGGTATTGTGGGTACCCGGAAACCCTCATTGAGTGCCGAACAAAGCGCATTTATCCTGGGGCTTGATGCGGCCAGAATGGAAATCCCTGTTATCTCCGGGCTGGCAGCCGGAGTGGACGGAGCTGCTCATAAAGGCGCTCTTGCCATAAAAGGGCATACATGGGCCGTTCTGGGAACAGGCTGTGATATTCTCTATCCCCCTCAGCATCACCGGATGGCAGAGGATATCATTGCCAAAGGGGGCGGGATTCTTAGCGAGTTTTTTCCCGGTACCGGGCCCGTCCGGTACAATTTTCCCAAAAGGAACAGGATTATCAGCGGATTGAGTACTCATGTGATTGTGATACAGGCGCCCAGGCGTTCAGGAGCTCTTTATACAGCTGATTATGCTCTGGAACAGGGCCGGGAGGTTCTGGTTCATAAAAACGGTATGGCAGGTGTCCGTTCTGAAGGAACCAGGGCATTGGCCGAGCAGGGAGCCCAGGTTGCCAATGCTCTTTCGGATATCTTCCCTGATACGGGTCATCCCTGGGAGCAAAACAGAAAGGGGTTCTGGGATAAGGAAAATTCTCTGAAAGAGCCTGAAGCTCTGGTATGGAAACTGGCCAGAAAGAGTCTGGATGAAACCAGACCTTTTTGTGATGAGAGGATATATACCTATGGATAAAGCCGAAAAGTGGACAAGTGAATACCTCCAGTCATGCCGTAATATCAGGACTCTTTCAGAAAGAACTGTTGATGCCTACGGAAGAGATATAAGAAACTGGTATCAGTTTCTAAGGCAGGAAGACATTCCCGTTGAAATTCCCGACAGGGATGCCGCAAGGCTTTATATCGGATCCCTCACCATGAGGCAGCTCTCACCGGCAACCATAAACCGGACCCTCTCTTCTCTGAAAGGGTATTATGGTTACCTGGAAAAGAAAGGCCATGCAAAAGGGAATCCTTTTACTGGAGTGAGATCCCAGAAAAAGCCCTCCACCCTTCCGGTTTATCTGACCAACCGGGAAATCGAGATTCTTATCGCAGCAGCCGGAACAGGCAGTTTTGAAAGCCATCGCGACAGGATGCTCTTTGAACTTCTCTATTCCACAGGCTGTCGGGTCAGCGAACTTTGCCATCTGGATGTGGATGATGTAAAACAGAGAAAGATCCTTATCCGGGGTAAAGGCGGACGGGAACGGTTTGTATTTATCGGAAAAAACGCCAGGGCGGCTTTGGAAGACTATCTTCCGTCAAGGCTGCAGAAATTGCAGGATTCAGACCGTCCGCATGTATCAGCTCTGATTCTGGACTATAAAGGGGAGCGGTTAACAACCCGGGGTGTGTACTATATAATTCAGAAATACCTGCAGAAAACAGGTTTGAACAGAAAAGTCGGCGCCCATGCATTCCGGCACGCTTTTGCCACTGAGCTGATGAATGAGGGGGCTGATATCAGAATTGTTCAGGAGATGCTGGGCCATGCCAGCCTTTCTACCACTCAGGTTTATACCCATACCGGTATTGAAAGGATCAGGCAGGTTTACAGACAGGCCCATCCCCATGGAAGAGGCCGTAAAAGAAATTACAGGAGTACCTTATGAGTATCAAAATAAAGGGAACCACCATCCTGGCGGTCAATCATAAAGGCCAGATGGCCATGGCCGGAGACGGTCAGGTCACTATGGGAGAGTCGGTTGTCATGAAAGGAAATGCCCGGAAAGTCCGCCGTCTGTACAATGATCAGATTATTGTAGGGTTTGCCGGTTCCACGGCAGATGCCTTTACTCTGGAAGAACGTTTTGAAGGAAAGCTGCGGGAATTCAACGGAGATATAACCAGAGCCGCAGTGGAACTGGCCAAGGACTGGAGAACAGACAGAGCTTTAAGGCGCCTGGAAGCCATGCTTCTGGTTATGGACAAGAGTAAAATTCTCCTTCTTTCCGGAAACGGCGATGTTATCGAGCCGGAAGGGGGCGCCATCGCGATCGGTTCCGGCGGGAATTATGCCTATGCGGCTGCCAAAGCCTATCTGGACGGATCCGATCTTACCGCCGCCGAGATTGCCGAAAGATCCTTGAAAATTGCCGCTGACATCTGTGTTTATACGAATCATAACATCATTGTAGAGGAGATTGCATGAGCGTAGGACTGGAACAGCAGACACCCCGCGAAATCGTTGCGGAGCTGGATAAATATATCATCGGGCAGGATAAAGCCAAAAAAGCAGTAGCCATAGCTCTTCGAAACCGCTTGAGGCGGTCCATGCTTCCCGAGGAGATGCGGGATGAGATAGCACCCAAGAACATAATCATGATCGGGCCTACCGGTGTCGGGAAAACCGAAATTGCCAGGCGGCTTTCAAAGCTTTACGGGGCACCATTCATCAAAGTGGAAGCCACCAAGTTTACCGAAGTCGGATATGTGGGACGGGATGTGGAATCCATGGTGCGGGATCTGATGTCTGCCGCTGTTTCCATGGTAAAGAATGAACTGAAAGAGGGGGTTCAGGAAGAGGCAGAAAAAGCAGCAGAGGAGGCTCTACTGGATCTTCTTCTTCCGGGTTCAAAGAATGTAAAACCTCAGATGCCCGGCCAGACAGCTCAGCCTGTTCTTCCTGATGTCAGCCCCGAGGCACCGGGTTCTCATACCAGAGAAGTCCTCCGGAGAAAGCTCCGGGACGGTGAACTGGAAGACCGTCAGGTGGATGTGAAGGTGTCTGGCGGGGGAATGCCGAGTATCGAGATTTTTTCCGGCAACAATTTTGAAGCTATGGATATGAAGCTGGGGGCTCTGGGGAATATCTTCGGGGGAGGCAGTAAAAAGACCCGTAAAGTCACTGTCGCCCAGGCTCGGGAGATCCTGCTGGGAGAGCAGACCGATAAGCTGATAGACAATGAAAGCGCAATCGATATTGCCCGCGACAGAGTTCAGAACATGGGTATCATTTTTATCGATGAAATTGACAAAATCGCCAACAAGGCCAGCAAATCCGGCGGCCAGGACGTTTCCCGGGAAGGGGTGCAGCGGGATATCCTTCCTATCGTGGAGGGGAGTACTGTTAATACCAAGTACGGAATGATCGACACTTCTCATATCCTTTTTATCGCAGCGGGAGCCTTTAACCTCTCCAAGCCGTCGGATCTGATCCCCGAACTTCAGGGACGCTTTCCCATCAGGGTAGAGCTGGAGGATCTTAATGCGGATGCTTTTGAAATGATCCTGACACAGCCGAGGAATGCACTGATCAAACAGTATACTCAGCTGCTCAATACCGAGGAAGTGACTCTCGAGTTTACACCGGAGGCAACGAGACGGCTGGCTGAGATCGCCGAAGAGGTGAATAACAAAACCGAGAACATCGGTGCCAGAAGACTCCACACCATAATGGAGCATCTTCTGGAAGATGTGTCATTCAACGCTCCGGAAATGAAGGGGCAGACCGTTCCCATCACACCGGAGTATGTAAATGAAAGGCTGGGAGATATCATTCAGGACAGGGATTTGAGCCGGTATATCCTGTAGAAACTGCTAAGCAGGGCCTGGATATCTGCCGATGATGATAGGGAATCGACTAAACAATTGAGGTAGGACGTGTATGTTTACAGATAACAGCTTTGGTAAAACCGTAGATCTCCTTCAGAGGTCCATGAATGTTTCTATGCTGCGGAGAGAAGTTATCTCCAATAACATAGCCAATGCAGAGACTCCCAATTTTAAAAGGAGTGATGTGAACTTCGAAGCGGAACTCAAGAAAGCTCTGGCTTCCGAAAAAAGGCAGACACTCCCGGCCCGTGTAACAGACCCCCGGCACATGAGTTTCAATGAGACTACCGATTACAGGACTGTCAGACCCAGAAGAGTTCTGGATTATCTGACTACCTCGAAAAATAACGGGAATAATGTGGATATCGAGCAGGAAGTCATGTCTGCGACGGAAAACCAGATGATGTATGAACTGATGAGTCAGACAGTGGCCTGGCAGTTCTCCCAGATAAATCTGGTGGTAAGGTAAGGAAGGAGTAGGTAATGGGATTGTTCAGTTCTATCAATACAGCTGCCAGCGGTTTATCCGCCGAAAGAATGAGGCTTGATGTTATTTCCGACAATATCGCCAATGCCAATACTACCAGAACAGCCGACGGAGGAGCTTTCCGCAGGAGCCGGGTTGTCTTCCGGCCCGTGGTGGATCAGCCCTACTGGCGTTCTCCGTTCCTTCCTGAATCTCTGGATAACGGCATCGGAAAGGGTGTCAGGGTATCGGAAATCGAGAAGGATATGGATTCGGATCTGAGACTTGTTTACGATCCCACCCATCCTGATGCCATAAAAACAGGCCCTAAAAAAGGATATGTGGAATATCCCAATGTGAATGTTGTGAATGAAATGGTGGATATGATATCCGCAACCAGGGCTTATGAGGCTAATGTGGCTATAATGGACGGCAGCAAAAGCATGTTTCAGAAAGCATTGGAAATCGGGAGGTAATGGATGAATACAATACTGAATCTTTTAAATGAATCACAGGCCATGGGCAGCTCCATTGTCATGAGCCGGACCGATGCGCGCCATATGAAAGTGGTGGGACAGAATGCCCCGGATGAGATACCCGAAGCGTCCACCTTCGCTGATCTGGTGAGAAAAGGTTTGAATGCGGCCAATGAGGATCAGCTGAACAGCAACGAAATGTTTGTAAAGATGATCACCGAACCTGATTCTGTGGAAGTTCACGATGTCAGTATTGCCATGGCAAAAGCCAATATGTCATTGCAGATAACCAAAAGTGTCGTAGATGGTGCCGTACAGGCCTACAAAGACATTATCAATATGAGGTAAGAAAGTGATGCAGGGCTTCCTGCCGACTAACAGGAAGTCCTCAGTTTTCACCGTGGGAGGGGGAAATGCTGGAATGGATTAAAAAACTGCTTGGACAGGTCTCGACGGTCTGGAGCAAGTGGAGTCTTGTTCAGAAACTGATATTCTCAGGTATCCTGGTGGGTGCCGTAGTGGGTATCGTATTATTGTTTAATGTATCGTCTTCACCCAGCATGGTCCCTTTGCTGGGTGTTCCGATTTCCGATCAGGAAACCAATGACAGGATCATGCTGAAACTGGATGAGGAGGGCGTCTCCTACAGGCAGAATCCTGACGGACGTATCTATGTGCCAGATGAAAAAACCGCACGGAATATGCGTTCTCTCCTGATTCGGGAAGATCTGATTCCTACAGATACTGATCCCTGGGCCATATTTGACGTGGAAAGATGGACCCTGACAGACTTTGAGCGGGATGTAAACCTCAGAAGAGCCATCACTTCATCTCTGGAGCAGCATATTGAGGCTCTGGCAGATGTGGACAACGCCAAGGTTTCCCTTGTCATGCCCGAAAGAACCCTTTTTGCCAGCGAACAGAATCCCGTAACCGTCTCTGCCGTACTGACTCCCAAACCGGGTAGTGATATTGCCACCAGCCGCAATAAAGTGGAAGGAATCGTCAAACTGATCCAGTTCGCCGTGGAAGGGCTCCAGGAGGAGAATATTACCGTTCTGGATCATAACGGCAATATTCTCAATGATTTCGAAGGGCTTGAAAGTCTGGACAGGCTTGAGTTGACCAGCCGCATGCTGAAGCAGAAAAAATCTCTGGAAGTTCAGTATACCAATACCATCCTGGCATCTTTGCAGAATGTTTTTTCTCCCAAAAGGGTGAATATCGTCAATATTGATATTGATCTGGAGTTTATCAATAAAACCATTGCCACAGAAGAGCACTTTCCCATTACAGTGAGAGAAGATAACCCTGAAACCCCTTACAGCGAGCTGGAAACCGTCAATTCCATCACTCTCTCCCAGTCGGATTCAGCAGAAAATTTTGAAGGCACCGGTTTCAATCCCGAAGGACCTCCCGGGCAGGAAGGGCAGACCGCTCCCGCCTATAAGGATTTGAATAATCTGGTAGGCCGCTACGAGAGCTCCAGTACCACACGGAATGAGGTGGTAAATACCAGAAACATCCAGGAAGAGAAAAGTCCTTTCCAAATAGCCAGAATCTCTGTCGCCGTAGCAGTGGACGGAATATGGAACTGGGATTATGATGATAAGGGAAAACCGATCGTCGAGAAGGGCAGTATTAAACGGCTGTATACCCCTGTTTCGGATGAGGATCTGGCCAAAGCACTGACTTTGGTTCAGCATGCTGTGGGTTATTCCACCGCGCGAGGCGATTCTGTTACGGTTCAGCATATCCCCTTCGACAGAAGCGAAGAGTTTAAAGCCGAAGATGCTGAATACCGCCGGCAGCAGCAGGTCCAGCAGACCATGCTTTACTCCATCATCGCTCTGATCATTCTTATCGCGGCATTCTTTATCTACCGGGCTATTGCCAAAGAGCTCGAACGCAGAAGAAGGCTCAGGGAAGAAGAGTTGGCAAGACAGCATCAGGCCATGCGTGAGCAGACTCTCCGTCAGGCAGAGGAAGAAGGAATCGATGTGGAAATGTCAGTCCAGGAAAGAGCCAGGATGGAGATGCAGGAAAATGCCAAGAATATGGCAAGAGAGCATCCTGAAGATGTGGCCAACCTGATCCGCACATGGCTGGCGGAAGAGTAATAGGCAGGAGATAGTAGATGGCTAAAGCGAACAACCAGGGCAAGCAGGGACATAAGGAGGATCTGTCGGGAAAGCAGAAGGCTGCGATCTTTCTGGTTACCCTGGGTGCGGAAATTTCATCCGAGGTTTTCAAGCACCTCAGAGAGGATGAAATAGAAATACTTACCTTTGAAATAGCCCGTCTGGAAAATATTGATCCCGAATCCCGGGATATGGTGCTGCAGGAATTCCAGGAACTGATGATGGCTCAGGACTTCATCTCCTCCGGCGGTATCGATTATGCCCGGGAGCTTCTGGAAAAGTCTTTGGGAAGCCAGAAAGCTGTGGATATCATCAACAGATTGACCAGCTCTCTGAAAACCAGACCTTTTGATTTTGTCAGAAGAACCGATCCGGCTCACCTGCTTAACTTTATTCAGCAGGAGCATCCCCAGACCATCGCCCTGATTCTGGCGTATCTGGAACCCCTGAAGGCTTCACAGATCCTCAGTCAGCTCCCTCAGGAGAAACAGTCTGATGTTGCCAAGAGAATAGCGACCATGGACAGAACCTCTCCCGAAATTCTTAGAGAGGTGGAAAGGGTTCTGGAGAAGAAGCTCTCTTCTCTCTCTTCGGAAGACTATACATCCGCCGGCGGAGTACCCAGTATTGTCGATATTCTCAACCTGGTAGACAGGACCACAGAAAAAACCATCATCGAATCCCTGGAAGAGGATGATCCCGAACTGGCAGAAGAGATCAAGAAAAGAATGTTCGTCTTTGAAGACATTATTATGCTGGATGACAGGGCTGTTCAGAGGGTTATGCGTGAAGTGGATACGGCCGAGCTGGCCAAAGCCCTGAAGGCTGTAGATCCTGAGGTTCAGGATAAAATCTTCCGGAATATGTCAAAGCGGGCCGCAGCCCTTCTGAAAGAGGATATGGACTTTATGGGGCCTACCAGAAGAAAGGATGTGGAAGAGGCTCAGCAGAAGATAGTTTCGGTTATCAGAAAGCTTGAAGAACAGGGTGAAGTTGTTATTGCCAGAAGCGGCGAGGAAGATGTTCTGGTCTAGTACCGCTCAATCAGGTTCATTCTTTTTTACAGACTGTTTTGACTGAGCCGGTTGGAAGGGCCGGGCTCTTGTTTTTAAGATTAAGGAGTAGGGTATGGCGAAAAACCTTTTCAGACCCATGGAAATCATAAACCTGACAGCTCAGAAAGTGGAGATTGCACCGCCTGTGTTTAAAGCGGAAGAGTCTCTGGAAGAGTTGACGGATATCGAGGAATATACAGGCCCTACTGCGGATGATCTGCGCCGGGAGGCCGAAGCTTTCAGGATTCAGTGGGAAGAAGAGAAAGCCCGGATGGTGGAACAGGCTCAGTCTGAAGCGGAAAGGATTATAAAAGAAGCAGAGGAAACTGCCTTTGAAGAGGTCCGTCGGAAAACCGATCAGGCTTCAAGGGAAAAGATAGAAATTGAGACAGAAGCCAACAGGGTTCTGGAAGAAGCCAGGCAGGAAGCAGAAAAAATGCTCCAGGATGCCAGAGATCAGGTAGCCCAGATAGAAGAGGAAGCCAGAAAAGCCGGTGATGCCATAGGGCGGGAAGAAGGTTACCTGGAGGGCCGCAAGGAAGCGGAGCGGCTGGTGGAACGTCTTCATAAAATCATAGACCGGGCCATTGAAAAAAGGGAGGAGATGATTGATGAAGCCGAAACCCAGATGATAGATCTGGTGCTTCTGATTTCCCGAAAAGTTATTAAAGTCATCTCTGAGAATCAGAAAAACGTTGTGGTTAATAATATTGTTCAGGCTCTGAGAAAACTGAAAAGTCGCGGTGATGTGGCTATCAGGGTCAACCTGGCAGATCTGGATCTGGCTACGGACCATACCAGGGATTTTATGAAAATGGTGGAAAATGTCAAATCCATTACCGTACTGGAAGACACTTCGGTCGATCAGGGCGGATGTATCATAGAAACAGACTTTGGACAAATCGATGCCAGGATCACATCCCAGCTGAAAGAGATCGAAGAGAAAATCATGGAACTTGTTCCCATAAAGGTAAAAGGTGAGCAGTAAGCTCCGGAGGATGCCATGCTGAAACGATACCTGAATGCTGTGGAAAATCTCGACCCTGTCAAATATCAGGGTACGGTTCTCCGGGTTCAGGGGAATCTGATTGAATCAAGCGGTCCCCAGGCTGTTATAGGAGAGGTCTGCCGGATCTATCTTCCCAGAGAGCAGAAAGAGATCCTGGCGGAAGTTGTCGCCTTGAAAGAGCAGCGGGTTCAGTTGATGCCCTACGGTGAAATGCAGGGAATCGAAGCCGGCTGTCCCGTGGTAGCAACAGGTGAACAGCTCAGTATAGGAGTATCAGATGACCTTTTGGGCCGGGTTCTGGACGGTCTCGGCCATCCGGTTGACGAACTGGGCGGAGTGAAAAGTACCGAAACACGTTCGGTTTTTCATACTCCCCCGTCCCCTTTGCATAGAAAGAGAATCGAGAAACAGATTGTGACCGGTGTCCGGGCACTTGATAGTATGACTCCCATCGGAGAAGGGCAGAGAATCGGAATCTTTGCCGGTTCAGGTGTGGGAAAATCCACTCTCCTGGGTATGATTGCCAGAAATACTTCCGCCGATGTCAATGTAATCGCCCTGATTGGAGAAAGGGGTCGGGAAGTCAGAGAGTTTATTGAAAATGATCTGGGACCGGAAGGTCTGAAAAGGTCGGTTCTGGTTGTGTCCACAGGGGATACATCGGCTCTGAGCCGGGTACGGGGAGCCTATACTGCCACGACCATTGCGGAATATTTCCGGGATCAGGGAAAGAATGTAATGCTCCTTTTTGACTCAGTTACCCGTTTTGCCATGTCCCAGAGAGAGATAGGGCTTGCCATCGGAGAACCGCCGGCTACCCGGGGATTCACTCCTTCGGTTTTCACTCTTTTGCCGAAACTTCTGGAACGGAGCGGAACATCCGAAACCGGTTCCATAACAGGTATCTATACGGTCCTTGTGGAAGGAGATGATATGGATGAACCTGTGACTGATGCGGTCAGGGGTATTCTGGATGGTCATATTGTTCTCTCCCGTAAACTGGCGGAGCAGTATCATTATCCTGCTGTGGATGTTTTAAGCTCCGTATCCCGTCTGGAAACGAAAATCATGCCTGAAAGGCTGAGAAGAAATGCCGGCTATATACGCAAGCTTCTGGCCCTGTATACCGAAAAGGAAGATCTGATTTCGGTCGGCGCCTATGCCAGGGGGTCCAATCCGGAAGTGGATGAGGCGATTAAAAAAATTGACAGCATCAGGGATTTTCTGAAACAGGAAATTGAAGAGAAAGCGGATATCAGAAAGACCCTGGTGGATGCAGGTGCTATAGCGGGAGACTCTTTGACAGAGCAGGAAGTCTGGGATAATCCTCTGACAGATAAGGATATGGGCAGTGAAGGCATTTCAATTCTCACTTGAACAGATTCTTGAACTTCGTCTGGAACAGGAGCAGGAGGCGGAAGTCCGACTGGGACGCCTTGTGAGTGAATGGAACAGGATTAACCAGAACCGGCTGGAGTGTCTGGAGAAAAAAAGGAAGCTTGCTCCTGGAAAAACACCGGAAGATATACTGCAGACCGGCCTTTTTTCCTCACGTCTGGATCAGCAGATCCGGCGTTATCAGAAAGAGATGGACCAAAGGGAACCTCTCCTGGAGCGTTTGAGAGAGGAATACAGAAAAGCCCGGGCTGCCAGAGAAGGGCTTGAAAAACTGAAAGAGAAAAGAAAACAGGAACACCGGAAAAGGGCTCAGCATAAAGAGAATCTCTTTCTGGATGATCTGAGTCAGAATATGGGCAGGATGCGCAAGGCATCTGAATAAAGGATATGAGGTAGGAAAGTGGCTGGAGTGAACGGCGGCGGGATCGCAAAAATATTTTTTCTGATAATCTTGATTGCTGTGCTGATTATAGGCGGTCTGTTATGGGTGGATTTTCTGGGGCTAATCAATGCCCGAGATTCTCTGACCCCTCTTTTGAAAGCACTCCGTCTGGATGTTCCCGAGCCGGTTCAGCAGCCAGATGACCTGTATCTTCTGGATAAAGAGAGACTGGAAAAACAGATTGAAGCTCTGGATTTAAGAGAAGCGGATCTTCAGGCCAGGGAAGAGGATATTCTTCTTGCCGAGGCGGAGCTTCAGGAATTGGCCTCTCAGCTGGAAGAAAGGCAGAAAACTCTTGATGAAAAAGAGAAATCCCTAAATGAAGCTTTAAAATTGTACGACAATAAAAGAGCAAACCTGGAACAAAATGCCAAGTATCTTGAGGGAATGCCTCCTGAAAGTGCCGTTTCCATTATGCTGGAAATGGAAGATACCGAGCTAGTGGATCTGCTGAGGACTTCCGAGAGACTTTCTCAGGAATCTGGCAGATCGTCCCTGGTTGCCTTCTGGTTGTCATTAATGCCCGCAGATCGTGCTGCCGAGATACAAAGCAAGATGACATTGAAACCGGAGGATTAATTTTTATCTGGAGGTGCCATGGTTCAGTTTACATCCCCCAAACCGGATATTCAGTTACCCGAGCCGGGGAATCAGAAAGTGCGAACCCCTGGCAGAACGGATGATTATTCCAGAACCGGGATTACCGAAAAATCCGGATTTGCAAAAGCCCTTGAAAAAGAGAAATCTGTCAAAGCTTCTGCAGAAAAAAAAGATGTCCCCTCCCAACAGGACCATCCGGACAATGAACAACCCGTCATAAGGTCTGATCATGAAAAAACAGGGGAGCTGAAAAAAGCTGTTCTGAAAGACAAATCTTCAGTTTTCCTGAATAAAAAATCTGAAAAACTGACAGCCCATGGAATTCTCTCAGACAGTGAGGGAAGCACCGGAAGTATTAAGCTTCCTGTCGGGTCGGGAAAAAAGTCCAGCCTGAAAAAAGGGACAGCCCAAACCCCTGTTTCTTCCCTTAAGCCTGAAGTGTCCCCGCAAAATCCAGGAGAAAAGAAAATCTCACCGGATTCCGCTGGTTCCTCCGTGCCGGAAGAAGTCCTGAATGAATCTGAGGTGACCGTGGAAAAGGCTCATGTTCATGCAGAAGCCTCTGTTACTTCAGTAAGTCATATCATGCAGACAGGCCAGGACCAGGCAGATGTTTCCTCAGCGGGTCTTCAGGGTAATTCCCTTCCGGCGGATGAGCTGAAAGGCCGGAAAGGGCACAGGAATCCCCACAGTTCCACTGATCAGAACCGGAAAGAATCCGGTATCATCTCTGTGGAAGACAGAAGAACTGTCCGGACTGAAGATCCCAAAGCGGTTTTTAACGTTTCAGAGAACAATCACGACGGCAAGGTTCAGCTGGAAATGCAGGAGCCGGATGAATTGACCGGTACACTTGTGGCCAATGACCTCAACGATTCCGGCAATTCCCGTTTTGTCCTTCACTCTGCAGAAGAACAGAAGGGTTCACTGCTGCTGAATAAACAGCTCCAGGAAGGCGGGACAAGAGATCTGGCCAAAAATATCCGGTTTGTCCTCAAAGACAATAATCAGGGTGAAATCAAACTGATTCTGAAGCCAGAGGCTCTGGGAAAAGTAAGAATCCACCTGAATCTTGAGGAAAACAATATAGTTGGAAAAATAATTGTCGAAAATAATAGTGTAAAGCAGGTTTTTCAAAATAATCTGGCTGAACTGACCAGGGCACTGGAAGAGAGCGGTTTTGATTCTGCCTCTCTGGATGTCTCGGTGGGCGGCGGAGAAACCGGTCAGCACCGGGGATTTTCAGAAGACCAGCCCGTATTCTTTCAAAGGGAAGCGGCGGATCTGGAAGATGCGATCCCTGTTTTTTATGAAGAGGGAACGTCTCTCTCTCAGATCGATTTAGTGATTTAGGAGGTCCTGATGGATTTTAGTACACAGATGAATACAACGGACAAAGCGAAACTATCCATGCAGGTCGATTCGTTCAATAAAGCTCTGAACGGAAACCGGGTTCAGCAGACAGAGATGGGCAAGGATGATTTTATGAAAATTCTGATTACCCAGCTTTCCCACCAGGATCCTACCAAGCCGATGGAAGATAAGGAATTTATCGCCCAGATGGCTCAGTTTTCCTCTCTTGAGCAGATGACCAACATGAGCCAGCAGTTTACCGCGGTTGCCCAGAGGCTCAACAGTTCTTCCGCCATGGGAGTTCTGGGGCAGGATGTGGAACTTCTGGTTAACGGGCAGATCGTTCAGGGATCGGTAGAAGCGGTAACAGGCGGAGAGTATCCCCAGCTTCTTGTGGGGGGAAATTACTACGATTATTCAACATTACAGACAGTATATAACAGCAAAGGAGATACCGAGTTATGATGCGCTCACTTTATTCCGGAGTATCCGGTCTTCAGAATCATCAAACCAGAATGGATGTTATTGGAAATAATGTTTCCAATGTGAACACTATCGGTTTCAAAAAAGGGCGGGTTGTTTTTCAGGATATGATCTCCCAGAAAATGAAAGGCGCCGCCAGACCTACCGAGGAGCTGGGAGGTGTCAATCCCCAGCAGGTCGGTCTTGGTATGACAGTGGCTACCATTGATACCATTCACACCCAGGGCTCTCTGCAGACAACGGGGAATCTGACAGATCTTGCCATTCAGGGAAACGGTTTTTTTATCCTCAGCCAGGGTGATAAAGAGTTTTACAGCCGGGCCGGTGCATTCGGTCTGGATGAAGAGGGGATGCTGGTGAATCCTGCCAACGGAATGCGTGTGCAGGGCTGGGCCGCTGAAACCATTGATGGAAATACCTATATCAATACTGCCAGCGATACGACCGATCTTTTTATCCCTGTGGGAAGCAAGGATCCTGCTGCTGCGACAACAGAAGTCGAGCTGGCCTGTAACCTGGATAAAAGGACTCCCGAAATCCTGCCCGGAGCTGGTCCCGGTGATGTGAGAGAAGGAACCTGGCAGATCGACAAGGATATTTATGACAGTTTCGGCAATGTTCATAAAATGACCATCAGTTTTACAAAAACTCCCGGTGTGAATAACCAGTGGGATGTTACTGTGGCTGTTGACCAGGACGGGGAAACTCCTACCAACACGCTGATAGAAGTGGGCGCAGAAAATAACGCTACCAATACTTTTTCCATGACTTTTGACAATCTGGGAGCTCTTCAGAGTGCCTTTGATGCTCAGGGAGATACGGTAGAGGCCGGGGAGCTTCTGGTTCCTGTTTCCTTTGATGTGCTAGATTCCACACCCGGCGCGGATGGCGCCCCCATCAGACAGACATTCAATCTGAATCTGGGAGAAGTGGGCAGCTACACCAATACGGTCACACAGTTTGCCGAAACCTCATCTACCAAGGCTTTCAGACAGAATGGGTATTCCATGGGATATCTGGAGACTTTTCAGATTGATTCCCGGGGTGTGATTACCGGTGTATATTCCAATGGTACCAACCGGTCTCTCGGTCAGGTAGCACTGGCTACATTCACCAATCCCGGAGGCCTGGAAAAAGGCGGAGAATCCACTTTTGTTGAGACCATAAACTCGGGTGAAGCGAATATCGGACCATCCGGTATAGCAGGAAAAGGGAAATTCGTCTCGGGGGCCCTGGAAATGAGTAACGTGGATCTGGCGGAACAGTTTACCGATATGATCGTGACCCAGAGGGGGTTTCAGGCCAACAGCAAGTCTATTACCACCTCGGACACCATGCTGCAGGAACTCCTCCAGCTGAAAAGATAAGGTTAGTGTAACCGGATGATCAAGGTGACAATGATGGGGAAGCTGGGAAAGGTTATCTATATCAATCCCCATCAGATAGAATATATTGAAGCTGATGCCAGCACCACTCTCGTTATGCTTTCGGGTAAACGGCTGGTGGTGCAGGAAAGCTATAAAGAGGTGTACGACAGGATCGTAGCCTACCGCAGCGAAATCGGCGGTTTCAAGAATGAGGAATGACTAAAAGGGGAAACGCGAAGCGTTGGGTCCCTTTTATGTCATAGCGACAGGGATCAGCTTGCTGGTCCCGAAAGCGGTAACAGAATGACTAAAAGGGGAAACGCGAAGCGTTGGGTCCCTTTTATGTCATAGCGACAGGGATCAGCTTGCTGGTCCCGAAAGCGGTAACAGAATGACTAAAAGGGGAAACGCGAAGCGTTGGGTCCCTTTTATGTCATAGCGACAGGGAATTGTATTATCTCATACCGGTATATGGTTAAAGGGATAAATAAAGGGAGTTATGGAAACCAATTCCCGAAAGCTGAGAATGAGGAGTGATTTTTAATGGATATAGCAACAATAGGGGGATTATTCGGAGGTTTCCTCCTTATCATCGGTTCAATCATAGCCGCAGGAAACGCTATTGGGCTGTATATCGATATTGCCTCACTCATTATCGTTGTGTTCGGATCATTCGCTGCCATGATAGCGGCCAGTCCCATGCAGAGGGCTTTGGGATTCACCAAATTCCTCAATATAGCCATGAATGTGCAGGTCTATAACAAGGAAGCCATTATTACGCAGCTGGTTACCTTTGCGGATAATGCCAGAAAAGAGGGGCTTTTGTCCCTGGATGATGCCCTCAACGATGTGGAAGATGAGTTTCTCCGGGGCGGATTGAGACTGGTTGTAGATGGTACCGATCCGGATGTTATCAAAAAAATTCTCTACGGAAATGTTTCCATGATCGACTCCCGACATCAGGACGGGATCGATTTTTTCGGAAACTGGGGAAAAATCGCACCGGCCTTCGGAATGATCGGAACTCTGCTGGGGTTGATCGGTATGATGGCAAACCTGGAAGATACCGCCTCTATCGGACCCAACATGGCAGTTGCTCTTGTTACCACCCTGTACGGATCCATCATAGCCAACCTTGTTCTGATGCCTATTCAGATCAAGCTGGAAGACCGCAACAAGGAAGAGCTCCTGGTAAAGGAGATCATGATACAGGGAATCCTCTCTATCCAGTCGGGTGACAATCCCAGGATTCTGGAGGATAAGCTTTATACCTACCTGCCTCCGGCTGAACGGCCGCAGAAAGGCGGCGGAGAATAAGTATGGCTGATGAAGATCAGGGAAAGTGCCCGAAATGCGAAGAAGGGGCAGCCGAGTGGATGACCACCTACGGGGACATGGTTACACTGCTCCTCTGTTTCTTTGTAATCCTTATGAATCCGGAAACCATAGAAGGCGCCAGAATGGAGCTGATTATGGTTTCCTTTAATGGTTTAGGCCCCCTTCAGGGAGGAAATACCCTGGATGTGGGTGAACTGGCAGAACTGGGGAACAATATTATGGCCATGCCCTCCACCAAACGGGCCCGCGGACTGGATAAAGCCAGGCAGTCGGCTGTTTCCATGTTCAAGCCTGAGATAAAAAGCAAACAGGTCCGGGTGACAGAAGATGAGAGGGGCCTGGTTATAACCCTGGCCTCTGATGCTTTTTTCAAACCCGCCAGTGCTGAAGTGGACATTGAGAATACCAGACAGATTCTTCAGAAAGTCTCGGGACTTTTATCATCAGAAGAACTGGCTGACAGAAAATTCAGAATTGAAGGGCATACCGATGCCTCTCCCACCGATCCGGATGGCCCCTGGCCCTCCAACTGGGAGCTCTCTGCCGCACGGTCTGCCAATGTCCTTCACTATCTGGTGGACCTGGGAGTCAGGGAAGAACAGTTTCAGATAGCGGGAATGGCCGATACCATTCCCCTGGTGGATAACGATACGCCCGAAGGGCGGGCGTATAACAGACGGGTGGATATTATTGTTCTGGCGGAAGGTCACGAATAGGATGGTATCCATAAATGGGAAGTGTTTGCATATTTGACGGTTTTCTGATAAAATTTATCCGTTAAACAGGACGTAGGTGAAATTATGGCTGATGATGATAATGATATTGAATTAGGGAATGCACTGGAAGGAGCCACTCCTGAAGATCTCGGGGAAGGGAAGAAGAAAAAATTCCTCTCCGATAAAATTGCCAGAGTGCTGGTATACGTCGCTTCAGGAATCATTGCCATACTGCTTACGATTACCATAAGCGTCATCACTTTCCGTGTCCTGGACAAGGGAAGTATCAACAGAAGTTTTGCAGAGGTTTCCAAAGAGTACGAAACCATTCCGGAACCGTACATCTATTTTACCATGATCCCTCAGATCCGGGGGGTAACCCGGGACCAGTCTCCCCACTCCATTATTGTCAAAGTGGAAATTGGGTATAAAGAGGGAGAACCCCAGGTTCAGACAGAACTTGTTGCCAGAACTGCTCAGCTGACAGATATTATCAGGAACTATTTCAGCCAGAAAACAGCGGCTGAACTGGCTCCTGAGAGAGAGCATATTGTAAAAACCGAACTGAAAGATCTGATTAACAGGGTTTTAAGTCAGGGAAAAGTCTATGATATAATTTTTCCGGAACTTCAGGTTTATGAATTCTAAACTTTTGGATGGTATAAAAAGATGACGGAAGTCCTTTCGCAGGATGAAATAGATCAGCTGCTCACGGCAATTTCCGCAGGAGATGCAGAACCCGAAGAGGCACAGCAGGTCGCGGAACGGAAGAACATCCGGATCTGGGACTTCAGAAGACCTGATAAATTCTCCAAGGAACAGATCAGAACGGTTTCGTTTATGCACGAAACCTTTGCCCGTTTAACCACCACTTCTCTTTCTGCACAGCTCAGAAGTCTTGTGAATGTTCATGTGGCATCGGTGGATCAGCTTACTTACGAAGAGTTTATCCGATCCATTCCCTCTCCTACGGCCCTTGCTGTTATCAATATGGATCCGCTCAAAGGGTCTGCTGTTCTTGAGATCGATCCTGCGGTTACGTTTTCCATCATAGACCGGCTTTTCGGCGGTACCGGGGAAGGTTCCAAGATCAACCGGGAACTTTCGGAAATTGAACGGACTGTCATGGAGTCCATTATTGTGCGTATCCTGGGAAATATGAGAGAGGCCTGGAGTCAGGTTATTGATCTGAGGCCCCGGCTCGGTCAGATTGAAACCAATCCCCAGTTTGCCCAGATTGTACCCCCCACCGAAATGGTTGTACTTGTGACTCTGGAAACCAAGGTGGAAGACGTAGAGGGAATGATGAACTTCTGCATCCCCTATTTAACGATTGAGCCCATTATTTCCAAACTTTCTGCCCAGTACTACTATTCTTCTATCAGAAGGGGCACCACCACGGAAAACCTGAATATACTGCGGGATCGTCTGTCGACCATTCTCGTACCCATGATGGCTGAAGTAGGGGGTATACAGATGCCCATGCGTGATGTTCTTTCGATTAAAACAGGAGATGTCATCAGACTTTCCAATACGAGTATAAATGATCCCATGGTTTTGAAAATTGGAAACCGGGCCAAATTTGAATGCCGACCCGGAGCGGTCGGTAAAAAAATAGCTGTTCAGGTAACCCGGAAAATTGAAGATATTGATCAAACGGACTTTGAAGAACTGGCCGTTGAAGGAGATGAAGAATGAGTGATGGTTCCCTCTCTCAGGATGAAATAGATGCTTTGTTGATGGGTAACGACTCTCTCGGAGGTTCCGATTCGGGCAGTGATTTCTCCGGCGGTTTCGGCGGAGGCGGTCTGACCAGTGATCAGATTCAGGCTCTGAACGGTCTTTTTTCCAAAGTGGCGGGAACTCTGAGTTCCACCATGACAGGAATTATGGCTACGGGTGTTTCCATTGGTGCACCGGCTATCTCCTCACTGTCCAGAGATGAACTTCTGGGTGTAATGAGCGATGAGATCGTAGAAGTTAAAATGGATTTCAATCAGGGTCTTGCGGGGGGACATGTCTTTCTGTTTTCTCCCGAAAATGCCGTTAAAATAGCCAGCCCCATGATCGGTCAGGCTGATGTGGAACTGGATGGTACGGCTATCAGTGCTGTCGGAGAAGCTGTCTCTCAGTTGACAGGTTCCGAGGTTACCACTATTGGCGATACCATCGGCGCCAACATCATGACCATCAGCCCCGAAAGTCAAAAAATAGCCAAAGGTCTGGTCTCTGTAGGCGGTGACTCTCTGGTTCTTTTTAAATACCCTGTTTCTATTGATGGTCAGGGAGACCTGGAAATGATGGAAGTCATGGAAATATCGGTAGCAACAGATCTGGCGTCCAAACTGAGTCCTGCTTCCTCTCCGGATCCTTCGGGTATGCCCGATATGGGAATGCCTCAGCAGCCCATGGGAGGCATGGGGATGCCCCAGCAGCAGATGGGAGGCATGGGAATGCCCCAGCAGCCCATGGGAGGCATGGGAATGCCCCAGCAGCAGATGGGAGGCATGGGAATGCCTCAGCAGCCCATGGGAGGCATGGGAATGCCCCAGATGAATCCCTACATGACTCCCCAGCAGGCCCCGAATGTTCAGGGAGTTCAGTTTCCCGAATTCGGAGCCAATATTTCTCCTTCGGAACAGAGGAATATCGGTCTGCTTATGGATGTATCCATGGAGCTTACTGTAGAGCTCGGCCGGACAAAATGGCAAATCAAGGATATCCTCGGTATCGGTGAAGGAACCATTATCGAGCTGGATAAACTGGCCGGTGAGCCGGTAGATATACTTGTTAATAACAATCTTATCGCCAAAGGCGAGGTTGTGGTTATAGACGAAAACTTCGGTGTGCGTGTTACCGACATTGTTTCCAACCTGGATAGAGTAGGAGAACATTAACGCTTACCGACTGTTAAAATAGTGGAACTTTTGGGAGGGGGACACTGAAAAATCAATTATTGCTTCTCTTTTTTGTATGCCTGACAGGTTTTTCTTATGCTCAGGAAGTGTCTGAACAGGCTGGAGCCTATGAAACCGTGGATGAAACCTCTCTGATCCTGTTTCCGGAAGCTTCGGAAGCAGGTACACAGGATGATGACCAGCTGGAGGACCAGGCCGCTGGGACAACCCGGGCACCTTCTTCGGTGGGGGCAGGAGATCTGCTGCGGGTTCTGGTTGTTCTTGCCCTGGTAATCGGGGTTATCTACCTGCTGGTCTATTTTCTCAGACGGTTCTCTCCTCTTGCCGAAAACCGGGAAGAGCAGATCGGACTTCTGGCAACACGGCATTTGAAAAAAGATTCCTCTCTTCATCTTGTTGAAGTGGGGAATCAGGTTTTTCTTATCGGTTCAGGTACCAATAATGTCTCACTTATCTCCGAGATCACCGATCAGGAAACCATTGACAAGATACGCCTCGATGCCTCGGTAGAGACAGGTTCTTCGGGCAGTTCCTTCAGAAATATATTCAGAAAAAGTTTTTCCGCCCCGGCAGGAACGGATCTTAAGGATAAGTCTCCCGATTTTCTCAGAGCCCAGAGGGACCGTCTTAAAAATCTGAGGAGGGAAGAGTGAAAAAGATACTTCTCCTTTTTCTGATTTTATCAGCGTCCCTTCCTCTCTCGGCTCAGCAAACCGGAAATACGGATGCACAGGAGATCGGTGAAACTGACGGTATCCTGGATATCCCTTTTGTGGATCTCATGGTCAGGCAGCCCCAGAGTAATCAGGAAGTGGCACTTTCCATTCAGCTGCTTCTGCTTTTGACTCTGCTCTCTCTGACACCGTCCTTTCTGATTCTCATGACCTCTTTTCTGAGGCTTTCCATTGTGATGGATTTTATAAAAAGGGCTCTTTCATTACAGCAGGTTCCTCCCGCCAGCCTTCTTATGGGAATAGCCCTTTTCCTTACCCTTTTTATCATGTGGCCTGTTTTTGATCAGATCTATGCCGAATCTTTCAGACCCTTTGCAGATGGCGAGATCGGTCTGGAAGAGATGTATGAGAAGGCGGAAGGGCCTATCCGCTATTTTATGTATCAGCAGCTTAAGGACAATCCGGACAATATTGAGTTATTCATGACCATGAGGGGACTTCCCAGACCACAGACTTTTGCGGATGTTCCCACCTATATTGTCATCCCCGCCTTTGTTCTCAATGAGCTGACCATTGCTTTCAAAATCGGTATTCTTTTGTATATACCCTTTATTATTATCGATATGGTCGTGGCATCTGTTCTCATGTCCATGGGTATGATTATGCTGCCTCCGGTTATGATCTCCATGCCTTTCAAACTGGTCCTGTTTGTGCTTGTTGACGGCTGGAGCCTTTTGACCAGGCAGCTTGTTATGAGTTTTTTATAGTCTAAGGAGGTTCCATGTCTATCGGTTTTGTTATTACCCTGTTAAGAAACTCAATCCTGCAAACTCTTGTACTGGCTTCTCCGGTTCTTCTTGTGGCCATGACGATCGGTCTTGTTATTTCCATCTTTCAGGCAACCACATCCATTCAGGATCAGTCTCTTACGTTTGTACCCAAAATCCTGGCTATCTTTATAACACTGGGGCTGGTAGGAGCCTGGATGGTGAATCTTTTAATGAATTACACGGTAACTCTGTTTGAGCTTATCCCCTCCATGGCGAAGTAAGGGAGATCAAGGCGCAGGATGCTATTCAATGAAATGATCAGCAATTTACAGCTCTATTTTCTCATCTTCGCCCGTATCATCGCCTTTTTTATGGTTGCGCCGGTACTGTATTCCACAGGTATCCCTGCTATGGCCAGAGGCGGCCTGGCTCTTTTTACAGCCGTGGCTGTATTTCCCATGGTTTCCACACTTGGCTATGTGATACCCGAAGACGGCATGACTTTTGTTATTCTTCTGATTGCCGAAGCTATGACCGGTATACTTCTGGGACTGTTTCTGCAGATTATCTTTGCCATTTTCCAACTGGCCGGGCAGATGTTTTCCGTACAGATGGGATTCGGAGCTTCTGCCGCATTTGATCCGCTGGCTCAGGTGGAAATTCCCCTGATCGGCCAGCTTTTCAACCTGATCGGAATTTTTGTTTTTATAGTTTCCGGCAGCATTCAAAAACTGTTTCTCACCGGAATCTACCGGTCTTTTATGGCCATGAAAGGGGATTATCTCCTAACCAATCCCCGGTTTCTGTCGGAGAGTCTGATTTCATCCCTTTCCCAGCTTTTCGAGCAGGCCATATTGATCGCTATTCCCATGATGGGGACGCTGCTGATGATCTCCGTCACCATGGGGCTTCTGGCAAAAGCCGCTCCTCAGATGAATCTAATGATGGTGGGTTTTCCCATTCAGATCTCTGTGGGTTTTCTGATTATTATGCTTTCTGCTCCTTTTCTCATTGAAAAAATGGTTATTATTGTGGAAAACGGTTTTTCACAGGTGGAGGAGCTTCTCAGGCTCTACCATTTTGAAGGAGCTGGAATATGAGCGCCCGCATGGCAGAATCGGATTTTATAAAGGAATACTCTTTTCTCGGAGATTTTCCGTCTTTACGGAATGAACAGAATTTCCTACTGCATATCCAGTGGTTCGCAGCAGAAGACGAAGGCCGTACGGAAGATCCCACAGAACAGAAGATCCGGAAAGCCCGGGAAGAGGGGAAAGTTGCCAAATCAGCTGATCTCACCGCCTCTCTTGTACTGCTCTTTCCCCTGATCCTGATTGCCGTTCTGAGTCCCTATCTGGTCAGGACCATGAGGGATATGATCCTGTTTTTTATTCAGCAGAGCATGGAAGCCGATGTCACAAGTGCCGGTACCATATCCCGCGCATTTGTCAGTTATTTTGCCAGATTGACCCTGCCTATTATGGGAGTAGCCTTCCTGTCGGCTCTTCTGGGCAACCTTTTTCAGGTGGGGTTCCTTTTTTCCGCCAAGGCAATCCAGCCGAACTTTGAGAAAATATCCCCCAACATTATCAAATGGCTTCAAAGGGCTGTTTTTTCCATGGAGGGGGCTTTCAATACCCTGAAATCCCTGCTGAAAATAGGAATCATCGGTTTTCTTTCCTACTGGAATATCAGCCGGAAAGTACCGGAAATCACCAACCTGGTGTATTCCACCGTGGGTGATGCGGCAAAGATGATCGGAGACCTTGCTTTTACTCTTATGATAGAGGCGGCGGTTATTCTTTTGATACTCTCTCTGCCGGACTACCTTTTTCAGCGGCATCAGCACCGGGAATCCCTGAAAATGACCAGACATGAAGTGAAGGAAGAGATGAAGCAGTCAGAGGGAGATCCCTTGATAAAAAGCCGTCTCAGGCAGAAAATGCGAGAACTCCTTACCAATCAGATGATGCAGAATGTTCCAACTGCGGATGTGGTTGTTACCAACCCTACCCACTATGCTGTAGCTCTGGAATACAAGCAGGAGACCATGACGGCTCCCCGGGTCACCGCCAAGGGTATGGATGAAGTGGCCCAGAGAATCAAACGGGTTGCCAGAGAAAATGATGTTCCCGTGCTGGAAAACAAGCCTCTGGCAAGAGCTCTCCATGCGAATGTGGAGATCGGAGAAGAGATTCCTGAAGAGTACTATGCTGTTGTATCGGGTATTCTTGTGAAAATTTACGAAATGAACGGGAAATACCCGGCATGATGAAAGGATGTGAATAATGGCTTTGCAGGATCAATTGAAAAGTCTGCTGAGTAGTAAAAACAGCGATATGCTGGTAGCCGTAGGTGTTTTGTCGGTGGTTATCATGCTTATCATTCCCCTTCCGACATTTCTTTTGGACGGGCTGATGGTTTTGAATCTGATGCTGAGTCTTATGATCATTCTGATTGTCATGTACAACAAGGATCCTCTGGACTTCTCGGTTTTTCCTACCATGCTGCTTATTTCAACGGTTTTCTCTCTGGCCCTGAATGTCTCCTCAACCAGGCTGATTCTAACCAAAGGGGAGCTTTTTGATGGGAAGATTGTCCGGGCTTTTGCCACTTTTGTGGTGGGATCTTCCGGCCGGGAAGGTATCGTGGTCGGACTCATTATTTTCATTATCATTGTGGCTGTTCAGTTTATGGTTATTACCAAGGGTGCCACAAGGGTTTCCGAAGTGGCTGCCAGATTTGCTCTGGATGCCATGCCGGGCAAACAGATGGCCATAGAAGCAGAGCTCAATTCAGGAGCCATCACGGAAGAGGAATCCCGTAAACGTAAGGACCATCTGCAGAAATCAGTGGATTTTTACGGGGCCATGGACGGTGCGTCCAAATTTGTGTCCGGAAATGTCAAAGTAGGTATCGTCATTACCCTGATCAATATCATAGGTGGTCTGATCGTGGGGATATCCATTCATGGAGAAGCATTTACATCCGCTCTCTCCACCTATACTTCCCTGACCATCGGAGACGGCCTTGTGTCTCAGGTTCCCGCTCTTCTGATCTCTGTTGCGACTGGTCTGGTTGTTACCCGTTCCATTTCTGATGGTACCTTCGGAGACGAGGTTACCACCCAGTTTACTTCCCAGGCCAGAATTTACGGTATCGCCGCAGCCTTCCTTATCCTTCTGGGGATCCTGCCCGGATTTCCCTGGTATCTTCTTTTGCCTCTGGGGGTCCTTTCCGGCTTTACTGCTTACAGACTCAGCAGAAGGAAAACAGAGGAGGCTATTGCGGCCGAACAGGCAGGCGCAGAAAAAGAGACAGAAGCACCGGCAGAAATGTCTCCTGTTGTTCCTTTTGATCCCCTGTCCCTGGAGCTGGGTTATGGACTCATTCCTCTGGTCGACAAAGATCAGGGAGCGGAACTGCTGGAGAGAATAACAAGAATCCGAAAAGAGGCCGCTCTGGATCTTGGCCTAGTGGTCCCCAGAATCAGGATTATAGACAACATGCGGCTGGAGCCGTCCGAGTACTGTCTGAAAATCAAGGGTGTAGAAGTTGGCCGCGGCCTGATCAGGATCGATCACTATATGGCGATCAATCCCGGGGGAGAAAGAGAGCCTCTGGATGGTGAGGCGGCGACAGATCCTGCTTTCGGACTTCCCTCGGTATGGATCACCCAGGATCAGAGGGATCTGGCGGAAAGGGAAGGCTATACCGTTGTGGATCCTCCCTCCATTATCGCTACCCATCTGACGGAAATCATAAAACGCCACGCTCCTGAAATCCTGGGACGCCAGGAAGTCCAGGCGATGCTGGATGCTCTGAAGGAAGACTATTCCGCAGTAGTGGAGGAGGTCAGAAAACTTTTCGGTACCGGTGAGATACAGAAAGTCCTTCAGAATCTGTTGAAAGAGCAGGTTTCCATTCGGAATCTTGTGATGATTCTGGAAGCCATGAGCGACTATGGCGGGGTAACCAAAGAGACGGGATTCCTCACAGAAAAAGTACGGCAGGCTCTTGGAAGACAGATATGTTTGCAGTATGCTACTGAAGATAAGGAACTTAAGGTTCTCACCATTGATCCAGCAGTGGAACAGAGTATTATCGATTCCCGGATGGAGACGGGAACCGGGGATATCGCAGCCCTGGATCCGGACTTTCAGCGGTCCTGGATCAATAGTGTTGCCAATAACGTACGGAGTATTCAGGAGATGGGGTATTACCCTGTCCTGCTCACAAGCGAAGCGGCCAGACCTCTGGTTAAATCCTCCACTGTCAGATCTATGCCGGATCTGGCGGTTATCTCTGTTCCCGAAGTGGCAAATGATATCAATATAGAATCTCTCGGTGTGATAACTGTAGAACATATGCAGGTATAAAAAAGGTAAGGCGATGGAACAACATTTTACGGAAACCGGAACCAGTCACAAGGAAGTTGTGACAAGGATACGCATGAAATACGGCGACAGAGCCAAGATCATGTTTTATAAAAATGTCCGGATAGGCGGTTTCCTCGGGCTGTTCACCAAAGATGGTGTGGAATACACCGGATATATTACAGATACCCCCGCGGCCAACAGAAAGAGTCAGGATGAACAGAATAAAAAGGAGATCCTTTCGATGACTCAGAAAGGAACTACCATCGATCAGGTTCTCAAGGAAGTGAAGGAGCTTAAGGAGCAGGTGAGCCAGGGGCGGTCCGGTTCTGAGGTTCAGGATCTGCACCCTTCTCTTGAGCAGATTAAAGCCATCCTGCAGGATAATGATTTTTCTGATGAATACACCGAAGATATGATCAGCCGCCTGAAAAGGGAATTCTCATTAGAGGATCTGGAGCAGTTCTCCCTGCTGGAGGATGCGGTGGTGGAGTGGATAGGAGAATCGATTCTTCTCCATCATGAAACTCCCATGCCTTCTCCCAGAGTTTTTGTTCTTGTGGGACCCACAGGGGTCGGGAAAACCACTACCATTGCCAAACTGGCTGCAATAAACGGGATTACAGCAAGTCATTCCCTTTCGGTGTGTATGATCACCATTGATAATTACAGAATCGGTGCCCGTACCCAGATTGAAACTTACGGAGACATCATGGGGATACCTGTTTTTACAGCAGAATCCTTTCAGGATCTGAAAGAGAAGATTGATATAAATCGTGATCAGGATCTGATTCTGGTGGATACCATCGGAAAAAGCCCCCGGGATTTTATGAAATTGGCGGAAATGCGGACCATTGTGGATGCCTGCGGAGCAGGAAGCGAAATTCATCTTGCTCTCTCTGCAACCACGAAAGACAAGGATATCAGGGAGATCCTTGATCAGTTTGAACCTTTTCATTATAAATCCGTAATCATAACAAAACTGGATGAAACAACCAGAGTGGGTAATCTGATCAGCATTCTCTCAGAGAAAAAGAAGCCCCTCTCCTTTCTGACCGATGGACAGGGCGTCCCTCAGGATATTACGAGAAATGTCAGGGTGAAGCTGCTGGAATATCTGGTGGGGTTCAACTGCGACAAAGATCAGATTATAGAAAAACTCGAAAAGAAATATACAAAGGTGTGGAGCTGAGAGGATGCAGGATCAAGCGGAACTTTTGCGTGAAATGATGAAAAACAAAGCTACCGGCGCTGCCGGTGCGAAAGATGCGGAAGACCAGAAGAAAACCCGGATAATCACTGTGGCCAGCGGAAAAGGCGGAGTGGGCAAAACCAATGTATCTATCAATCTGGCTCTCGGATACGCCAAAATGGGTAAGAAAGTCATTGTTCTGGATGCCGACCTCGGTCTTGCCAATGTGAATGTTGTTCTGGGAGTCATACCCAAGTTCAACCTGTACCATGTCATTCGGAAACAGAAAACCATGAAGGAAGTCATCCTGGATACCAACTACGGTATTCAGATTGTTGCTGGTGCTTCGGGGTTTTCCAGGGTTGCGAACCTGTCGGATGATGAGAGAAACAATTTTATCGGCGAGCTTTCCGAGCTCTCTGCTGCGGATATTATTATTATAGATACCAGTGCCGGCGTCAGTCAGAATGTTCTTGCTTTTGTGGAAGCCGCTGATGAAGTCCTGATTGTGACAACTCCCGAACCAACCTCTATTACCGATGCCTACGGGATTATCAAAATCATTTCTACAGAGATTGATAACCTGGATCTGAGCATGAAACTGATTGTCAATCGTGTTGCCAGTGTTACTGAAGCAAAAAAGGTGGCCCATAAGGTCATCAGCATTGCCGCTCAGTTTTTGAATCTGAAAGTGGATTATCTGGGTTTTGTCTATGACGATGCATCGGTTCCCACAGCGGTGAGAAAGCAGCTTCCCTTTATGGTGGCTGATCCGAAAGGTCAGGCTTCCATGTGTATTCAGCATATTGTCAGCCGGCTGGAAAATGTGGAATTTAAAGAAGGGAAAGGGGTTTCCCATTTTATCAAACGGCTGATGCGCCGCGTAGAATAGGTTGACGGGAAGAATTTTTTCTTCTAATTTTATAAGCGGGGGGAATTTGTTTCATTGAAAGCCGGTCATAACATTGTCATTCCAGCATCATTAACAGGCGGCGCGGCTATCCTTTCGGTTCTTACAGGATTAATCAGCGGTGTTTCTGCCGGCGTGGTTCTGGTGCGTGCTTTAGTATCTGCTGTCATTGCCTTTCTTTTTATTATGACCTCATCATGGGTCATAAGGAAATTCCTGCCGGAGCTTCTGTCGGATCAGGCAGGACAGTCATCAGAAGCATCTCGAAACTCCCGGGATACCTCTCCTTCCGGTCAGGCCGGAAGTCGTGTCAATATTGTTATGGATGAGCATAGTGATGCCGCCGGAAATGGATTTAGTAGAGATTCCGAGATGGCCGGACAAATGGATCGGCTGGATAATAATGATAATCAAATTGCAGAATCTGACGTAAAAGTGCATAATAGTAAACCGGAAGAGTCTGATATGGAAAGTATTTCAATCCAGGGAGGGGCGGAATCTGTAGATGTTCTGCCCAGCCTGGATAATCTGGATCTTGGCGTTGGCAACAGTCGTTCCGACCGCGAAGACTCCCAGGTGGATGATGTTTCTCCGGAACCGGAAGTTTCGCTGAATTCCTCCGGAGCATCTGCAATGGACGGGGTTAATGACCCTGCAGAAATTGCCAAAGCCGTAAAAACTGTGTTAAGCAGAGATCAGCAGAAATAGGAAGTGGTCGTAAATGTCTGAAGAAGTAATGGAAAAAGTAACAGAAGAAGAATTATGGAAAGAGTACAGAAAAACTCACGACCAGAAAATTCGTGATTCTCTGATCAGACAGTATGCCCCCCTTGTAAAATATGTTGCCGGGAAAATCTCTGTGGGGATGCCTCAGAGTGTGGATTTCGATGATCTTGTGGGATTCGGTGTTTTCGGCCTTTTTGATGCCATTGAAAAATTTGATCCTGAAAAGCATGTAAAATTCAAAACCTATGCGGTAACCAGAATTCGGGGCGCCATATTTGATGAGCTGCGGTCCATTGACTGGGTTCCCCGTTCAGTCAGGCAGAAAACCAGGGAGATAGAAGAAACCATTCAGCATCTGGAATCCAATCTCGGCCGGGCTGTAACAGATGAAGAAGTGGCAAAAGCCATGAATATGTCTCCCGAACAGTATAATCAGATGATTTTAAAGGTCCGTGGTACATCGATCCTCTCTTTGAATGATGTCTGGTACGCAGGAGATGAGAACGACAAAGTTTCCATACAGGACAGCATAGAATCCCCTACAAGCCTTCAGCCGGAGACCATTGCCGAGAAGGATGAGATTAAAAGGGTTATTGCCGAAGCCATTCATGAACTTCCCGATAAGGAACAGAAAGTTCTGGTGCTCTATTATTATGAGGACCTTACGCTGAAAGAGATCGGAAAAGTCCTTGACGTTACCGAGTCCAGAATCTCTCAACTCCATACCAAAGCCATTATGCGTTTGAGATCCAAGCTTACCAATATGAAAAAAGGGATCATGTAACATGATAGACCAGGATCAGTTTCAGGAGATTATGCGTGAAATGTCTCTTAAGGACAGAGAGCGTAAATCTGTTGAGGTGACTGGTAAAACCATTGAGGAAGCCTTGAGCCAGGCAGCAATTGAACTGGGCGTTCCTGTCCGCCGTCTTGAATACGAAACCATAGAAAAGGGTAAAAGAGGATTTGCCGGTGTGGGGCGTAAGGATTTTACTCTTATGGTTTATGAAATGGAAAAACGCGTTGTTTCCAGAGTGGACGGCGAGGAGATCTTTGAAGAGCTGGAAGATCAGGAGGTTTTTGAAGAAAAAATCATCCAGGATGGGGACTTTTCTGTCCGCCTTGCCAATGACGGAGCGTATTTGAAAGTTTCTCCTCCCGGTGAAAACGGAACTCCCGTTTCTATCGACCAGGTTATGTTTGAACTGGCAAGAAGGCAGATTACCGATCTTGATGAGGAGAAAATTCAGGCAACCGTGGAAAATGCCGACATGGTGTATGTAAAAGTCGGTGACTTTATTTATAACCCTGTAAACGACGCCCGGCCGACTGTAGAGGTATCGCCTGATGAAATGGAAGCCTTTATCAATGTGGCGGAACCGGGACCGGGTGGTGCGGATCTCACATCTTCTGATATCACTTCGTTTTTGAGAAACAATAATGTGGTTTACGGAATCCTTGAGGATGCTCTGAAAAAATTTGAGGACCATCCGGTGTACAACCAGCCCTATCTGATTGCCAAAGGCGATCCTGCGGTAAACGGAAAAAATGCATCCATCTCCTATCTGTTTGATGTGGATCAATCCCAGGTGAAATTGAAGCAGAAGAGCGACGGCACAGTGGATTTCAAGGAATTGAATCTCATTCAGAATGTCGTGAAAGGACAGCCGCTGGCCAGAAAAATTCCTCCTGAACCGGGAAAAGACGGCAGAACCGTTTATGGCAAGTACATTCCCGCCAAAGATGGTTCGGATATACAGATCGGACTGGGAAAAAATGTTTCCATTACGGATAACGGGAAAACCGTTATCGCCGCATCCAGCGGACAGGTCCTTTTACTGAAAGGAAAAATCACCGTAGAAACGGTTCTTGTTATTCCTGGAGATGTTAATTCCTCTACCGGAAACGTCAATGGTCTGGGAACAGTTATCATCAAAGGAAATGTAGAGGACGGGTATACCGTTTCCGCCCAGGGTAATATTGAGGTGAACGGCTTTGTGGGAAAGTCCAATCTGACAGCCGGAGGAGATATTGTTGTTAAACGCGGAATCAATGGCGGTGAAGGGGAGTTCGGCCATCTTTCGGCAGGAAAATCGGTCTGGTCGAGCTTTATCAACAATGCCAACGTGGACGCCGGTGAGAATGTTATTGTCAGTGACGGAATTGTCAATGCCCATGTGGATGCTTCATCAAAAATCCTCTGTAAGGGAAAGCGGGCCCGTATTGTGGGCGGAGAACTGAAAGCGGCAGAAGAGATTAATGCGGCAACCCTCGGTTCTTCAGGAGGCGCTGAAACCATTCTCCGGGTCGGGTATGACCCCAAAGCGAAGGAAGAGCTTGATGAACTGGAAAAACAGCTGGAAGATCTGGATAAGGAACAGAATGATATTGACCGGAACCTGCAGGGGCTAATGAAACAGAAGCGTGCCAAGAGAAAGCTGAGTGCAGAAAAAGAGAAGCTCTTTCAGGAACTCAGGATCCGGCACAACGATCTGATTGACGAAATCGAGAAGATCAAGGAATCTCTGGGGCAGAAAAAAGAGTACATTTCGGTTCTCCAGCTGCAGGGAAAAATTTCTGCATCCAAAAATGTAAACAGTGGTGTTAAAATATATATAAAGGATGATGAATACGAGGTAACCAATCCCTACGATTATCCGGTTACCTTTATCCTCAAGGATGGTTTTATAACTACAGACAAGTATGAGGACATCGAGGAGGAAGAGCTTAAGCGGCGGGATTGATAAAGTCTATCTTTGGCCCGGGAGGTATATATGTCCATAAAGCCTCTGGATCTGCAGACCATGTTTGTCAGGTTGAATGAGGTGAGCAAAGAACAGTCTCAAAACCAGCAGGCTGCTGCTCTGCAGCAGAATGAAGAAGCCAGAAAACTGGTAGAACAGGAACTGCAGCAGGATAGCTCTGTCAACGCCACCAAAGAGGACCGTGAGTCGGGAAAGGTAAAAGAGAAAGAGCCGGACAAGGAAAAAAAGGAAGAGAATAAACGGCAGCCCCAGGGCGAAAAAAAAGAGGAAGAGAAAAAGAAGCAGCAGGTTTTTCAGGATCCCGAGATGGGCAATCATATCGATATTTCCGGTTAAACCATGGGAGAACTATGACAGGAGTGATTCTGGCAGCGGCGATTCTGGCCGTGTCGGGTGGTTTCTACTTTTTAAAACGAAAAATCGATAAAGCTGTCTCCAGTGAAGAGTGGATCAGCAGGGTGCGGGATGAAATAGATGAACTGGTACTGGAAATGAACCAGACAGCCGAAAGGAATGTGGCCCTTCTGGAAGACCGGATCAGAACCCTTGAGTCTCTTCTGGAGGAAGCTGACAGAAAACTTCTCCTTTTTCAGAAGGAGAAGGAAAAATCTGATCTTTCCATGCAGGTTTATTCGCATTTGAAAAAAAATACTTTATTGACCCCTCAAGAGCCCGTCCAGGAAAAGAGCGGGCTGCAGTTAACCCTTGAGGATGAGGAAAAAGAGCATCGGAAAGAAGAAAAATCTCTGAGTCTGAAAGACCGGGTCATGGAATTGTACGGTCAGGGATTTTCTTCGGAAATTATTTCCCAGAAGCTTCAGGCATCCATAGCCGAAGTGGATCTTATTATTTCTCTTCAGACTGAGGGTGGGGACAGATGACTCATTTAAAGGAGTTTTTAAGCGATGCTGTCCCCCTCATCAGTCAAATGAAGGAGCAGTTATCCCAGTGCCGTTATCAGCTTCCGGAAGAATCTGTTCTGGATGATCTTTTCAGGCATCTTCATTCTCTCAAGTCGGGAGCCGCATTTTTTCAGCTTATCCATGTGGAAAACCATATCCATTCCATGGAGTCTCTGTTTGAGGATATGAAAAAAAACAGGGGTAATGACAGTTTCTTCTCTCTTGCTGATAAGCTGAACAGCAGTATTCCGAAACTTGAAAATCTTCTGGCCGATTCGGAAGGAGACGAAAGGGAGTTCTTCCTTGATCAGAGTGATGATCCCATAGAAATCTCACTTTCCGGAAAAGCAGGGGGAGATGAGAGGATCGAGCTGTCGCCTTTTCAGAAACAGCTGCTCTGGGAAGCAGAAAGACGAGGAGACCGCCTTTTCTGCCTGACAGTTCAGATGGATCCCGATGAACGGCTGCCCTATGTTAGGGCTTTTCTTGTTCTCAATAATCTGGAATTGAAAACCAATGTGATCTACACCCATCCCGAACCGGATAATCAGGATCAGGATTACTCCTCCCTGACGTTTATTCTGACCAGCCAGAACGGGGATGCTCCTGTTTTTGATGCGGTTAATGTGGATGGTATTCTGCAAACCAGTCTGGTTCAGATGGATTACTCCCATTTCGGGAGCATGGGGAAGAATTCTGCAGGCCAGTCCGAGATTATGGTTCAGGAAACTCTGGCTCCTGTTATGAGTAAAGTGGAACTGGAAACCGATACCGTGTCCAGGTTGAAGGAAACGCTCATCGAAATGAAAGAGATCGTGCTACCTCTTCCTCCGGGGCTTCATCAGAAAGAACCGCTGTTAGGTCTTATCAGAGAGATGGAACAGGATTTGAATACTGTATCCCTTATCCCGCTGTCTTCTCTTTTTACCAATCTTAAGCGATTTGTCAAAGACTCGGCGGAACGGATGGAAAAAAAGGTGACAACCGATTTCCGGGGCGGCCAGTTCGGTCTGAGTATCCGGAGCCTTGAGCTGGTTTCCCGTGTTTTGATACAGCTTATACGGAATTCCTTAAGCCACGGGATAGAAATCCCTTCGGAAAGAATGGATGAAGGCAAGAATCCTGTAGGAACAGTTTCCCTGGAGGCTTTTCAGGAAGGTCCGCGGATCAAAATTATTTTTAAAGATGACGGCAAAGGCGTTGATATCAACGCTGTTCGGCAGAAAGCCCTTCAGATGGGAATTGATTTCAGTCAGAGCGGGAACCTTCTGCAGATTCTTACCAAACCGGGATTTTCCACCAATGATCAGGTAGACCGTATGTCCGGCAGGGGCATAGGGCTGGATCTGGTGGCACATGATATTGAAAATGCTCTGGGAGGAACACTGGAGCTGGAAACGGAAGAAGGAGCAGGTACGACCTTTACCATTTCTCTTCCGGGAGAGAGAGATCTGATCCCTATGATGATTTTCCAGGTGGAAGATCGGCTTATGGCTCTCCCTAAAAGGAATGTGGCAGGGATTTTTCCAATCGATCCCAAAGCGGTAAGGCAGAAAGAGCATAACCTTCTGTATTATAAGGCAGGTACGGATCTGCTGCCTCTTTTCAATATCCGCGGCATGATCAGCAGCCGCAGGGCCAGTTTTTCCACACCCTATGTACTGATTCTTCAGCACCTGGGGAAAAAAGCAGTCATGCCAGTGGATGATCTTGTTCTGGAAAAGGAGATCCCCCGGGATAATTTTTTTCTGGGAGACCAGAAAGAACCGTTCCTTTATGAAGTAAAAATAGGGGAGGAGAGTGTGGATTTCATGTACCTTTCCCCGGCGATAATAGGTTAATTGTAAGAGGTAATCATGGCTTTATTGGATATGCTTGATAAGGATCTCATCAAAGTCCCCCTGAAGGCAAATGACAAAGAGGGGGTTCTGAAAGAACTGGTGGATCTACTCAGGGAATCCGGAAAAATCTCCCATTCTGACACTCTGCTTCAGGGATTGCTGGAAAGGGAGAGCCTGGGCAGTACCGGGCTGGATAAAGGTATAGCCGTACCCCATGCAAAAACCGATCAGGTGGACAATATTTGCATCGTCCTGGGAATCTCCGAAAAAGGCGTGGACTTTGAAGCTCTGGACGGGCAGAATTCGCATCTTTTTTTTATGATCATTTCCCGTCCGGAGCAGACGAGCCAGCATATACAGGCTCTTTCCGAGATTGCGGGTATTTCCCGAACCGATCTCTGCACCCGTTTGCGCAGTACCAAGTCGCCCGAAGAGGTTATGTCACTGTTTCAGGAAGATAAAAAAGAATAGGGGTCAGTAGACTCTTTCAATGGAATAGCCGCCTTTTTCCAGAGCTTTGATAATGCTTCTGACATGTTCGTGACCGTTGGTTTCCACAGTGACTTCCAGCTGGACCTGTTTCAGTCTGTCCAGGGTTTTGAACTGGTTATGATCCAGTTTGATTATGTTGGCATTCTCATCGGCCAGAATCTGGGAGATTTTCAGAAGCTGGCCGGGCTCATCAGGCATATCCGCAGAAAAACAGAAGATCCTTCCCCTTTTTACAAGACCCGTATCAATCATGGAAGAAACGGTAACAACATCGATATTTCCGCCGCTTATAACAGGAACTACTTTCTTTTCCCGCTCTCTGAGCTTATAGAGAGCTGCCAGAGAGAGCACTCCTGAATTTTCAGCAATCAGTTTATGCCTTTCCAGCAGCAACAGGAAGGCTTCCATCAGTTCCGCATCGCTAACAGTGATAATTTCATCTACCAATTCCTTGATTATTCCGAAGGTTTTTGTACCCGGTGTTTTGACAGCGACGCCGTCTGCTATGGTATCGACTGTTTCAAGGGTCTGAATCCTGTTCCGGAAAATAGAATCGGTCATGGCTCTGGCCCCGTCAGGTTCCACGCCTACAACCCGGACTTCCGGTTTCAGACTCTTTACGGCTGCGGCAATCCCCGCCATAAGACCGCCTCCTCCGATGGGAACAACAATTGTATCTGCATCGGGGAGTTCCCTGAGAATTTCCAGACCGATGGTTCCCTGTCCGGCCATCACATCTTCATCATCGAAGGGATGGATAAAGACCAGATTTTCTTTTTTCTCCAGATCTCTTGCGTACTGGTAGGCATCATCGTAGTAGTCACCTTCCAGAATGACACGGGCACCGTAGCCTCTGGTTGCCTCCACTTTTATCAGGGGAGTATTTTTAGGCATCACGATGGTTGCTTTTACACCGAGCATCTGTGCTGCCAGTGCCACTCCCTGAGCATGATTACCCGCAGATGAGGCAATAAGTCCCTGATTTTTTTCCTGCTCGGACAGGCAGGAAATTTTAAAGTAGGCGCCCCGGATTTTAAAAGCCCCTGTCAGCTGCAGATTTTCAGGTTTCAGAAAAACATCATTGCCTGTTTCCTTGCTGAAAATGGGACTTTTGATGAGATGAGTCGGAAGGGTTATGCCTTGCAGAACCCGTGATGCTTCTTCTATTCTTTCCAGAGTTGGTCCCATGTGGGAATTTCCTTTACTGTTTTGGTTGGCTTCAATTCCGGATCCTGGGTCTGAATGCCCTTTTCTTTCAGATAGAGCGCATGCAGTCTCTTTTCGGAATAACCCATATATTCAAAGATTATTTTTTTTTCGGGTTTTACTTTCATCAAGTCAAAAATCCGATGAATTTTATTCAGTTTCCTTCTCAGATGCTGGACTCCGTAGATGGAGAGCTTGAAATGACGGGCCAGTTCAAAATCTTTTTTCAGATAGTTCCCGTTTTTATCTTTCTTATTCAGATTAACAAACTCAATGATCTCTTTTTCGGTCAGACGGGTTTTTGTATTCTTGCTGAATTGGGCATTTCTCCGTCTGGATCGTATGCCCGCTCCGGCGCACTTCCTTTTTTTCCAGTAGGGATGCCGGTTTCGGGCATACTGGATATCTTTTAATGTAAAACCTGTTTTTTTCATCCACTCTCTGGCAGCCAGACTTTTTTCGTAGGCAGTGAGGGGCAGAGTCAAAGAGAGATCTATATATTCAGCAGGATCTGAACTGCTGACGAGAGTTTTGTATGCATCCTGTTTGTTTTTATTCACTTGAACCATAATAGTCATGTCACTTTATTTTTTCAATTCTATGTTGTCAATAAAACTCTGAAATATGGGTAATGCGATTTTTCGGGAGCATCCGGTTGCCATCCGGGAAAAAAGTATCCATCCCGAGGGAGTGTTTTTTATGGGGTGGCTTATTTTGCAAGACAGTTCGGGAAGCTGGAGAATCTTTTCTGCCAGGAACTCCCGGGGGCAACCTTGATTTTTGCACTTATCTGTCACGTATACAGAGAGCTGGCGGCTGAAAGGGTCCTTCTTGGTATGCATAATTACAAGCAGTTCCAGAGATTTCTCCTGCAGAAAATTCTTTAAGTGTGAATCAGAATAGAAGGTATCGGAAAAAAAACTCTCCTGATCCAAGGGAACCGAACAGATCCCGGCTCTTCTTTTTTTTAAGGGAATGTCTTTATAGTCTCTTCGCAGATGGTCCTGCATATTCAAGTGGGACAGATTGTTCCTTATATCCAGTAGAGTCGGAAGAAATCTTCTATCCTTATCTGAAAGGTTTTCCTGAAGGAACTGAAATTCCCTGATATCCACCTCCCGGGTTTTTCCCCAATGGGGATTGAAATTCCCTGTGTCCACCAGAATGGCTCCTGCCAGAAGCAGAGACTCTACTCGTCCCGGGACAATATTTTTGCCTCTCCCGAAACGGCTTATCAGGCTGGCGCATGAACCGGACTCTTGGATAATCCGTATGGGAAGATTCGTTTTGGTACCTGAATCCCTGTGGTGATCAATGATTCCCGCAATTTTATCGGGATCTATGCCTTTTTCAGGTTCATTGTGATCCACAAGAAAAAAAACAGTTTTCCCGGATCTCAGAAATCCCTTTCCTTCAGGGGAGTTTCTGAGGACAATCCGGGAGGTATCATATCCGGAGTATCTGAAGAGTGCGGCAACTTCAGGGGTCAGATAACTCTGATGCGGAGTTTTATTGAGAAGGGGAATAATATTTTTTTCAGGATAGAGACGGGAAAGCAGTTCTGCTGTGCAGACGGTGCAGACCTGACTATCCAGGTCGGAGCTCTGATTTCCCATTATAACTATGTTGCTCTGAGGTTCTTTCAATCCGGTCTGATACTCCTCTGATAGATATAATGAATCAGTGCAGACAGGATCATGATCCATATCAGGATGATCACCAGTGCTGCTATTCTGTTTTTCTTTTGTATATCAGAACTGTTTTCAGCCATAATCCGGCACTCTTCCAGTATTTCATCCGGCAGGAATTTAATAGCCATAGCTGTCAGAACCGGGAGCACAACAAGATCATCAAGATAACCGAAAAAAGGAATAAAATCCGGAATCAGATCAATAGGGCTTAATGCATAACCCACAGCCAGGGCCAGCAGAAGCTTTGAATACCAGGGTGTGACAGGATGTTTCCATGCCAGATAGAGAGCGGGAATTTCATTTTTGAGGGTCCATGCTTTCTCTTTAAACCTGGTGATAAGCTTCATAAAAAAAAGATAAACCAAAGGTTTGGGAAATGAAAGCCCCAAAGAACGAAAACAGAAGGTCTCAGAAAATATGGTGCCCAGATAAAACCCGCCATAAAATGCAGGAGTCTGGGAAAAACCACAATAGAAAAAGTTATGACTGTTGCTTCATTAGAAATAATCCTGATCAAGAAGATAGCTGTACTGTTCTTCCAGACTGGTTCTGTCTTCCACCGGCCCGGCAGAGGGATCTGTGTTCCAGTTCAGATCTTCGGTCCAGGGGTAATATTTCGGATCGGTCAGTCTGCTGCCGCCCGGAATATTTATTCCTTCCCCCTGATTTACCAGAACAGACTCATCCGTTTCGGGGATAGCCACTTCCACGGTTCCTTCGTTGACACAGAGCCATATATCGGATTTTTCCTCTATTTTGCTGCCAAAGGCTATAAAGAATTGGGTTCCCCGTACTCCGGCAACAACACTCTCTGTTCTGACAGAAAAGGAGGAGCCTCCTGTTAGTTTGTTCACTTTGCTGAACAGGCTGCCGCGGGTCAGATTCAGTTCGGTACTTTTACCTGTCGATGTGAGAATCAGGAAGGAGTCTTCCTTCATTTTGAGTGTTCTTGTTCCGTTCAGATCAATGATAACCAGACTGTCTGCCCCGGTCTGCAGACTATCTCCTTCCAGCAGTTCCGTTCCGAAATAGGCAAAAAGCTCTTCATTATTTCTGAACAGAGTCACATCCCCTTCCAGATAGGAAATTATATCTTCACCCCAAAGAGGCAGCGTGAAGGGAAAGAGAAATATGAGCAGTCCCATATGTTTTTTATTAAATCCCGTTTTCTTATGCATGCCATTCTCCCCGGCGGTCCATTTCATTTCCGGATGATTGTTCAGAAACGGGAATGGAGAGCCCGTATTTACAATTATAGCGCCCGGATTAATTATTACAAAAAAACTATTAAATATTTTTTGCAAATGATTTGCAATATGGTGAATTCATCATTATATTAGGGGTATGACAGAAAAAAGGAAACTGTTATTGAAAGTGGTAGAGGAGTCTCCTGTACCTTTGAATGCGGCGCAGATCCATGCAAAACTGATGAATCTTATGGATCTGGCAACCGTATACAGAGGAATGGAGTATCTGGGGAAAAATGATCTTGTAGAGTCTTTGGTATTTGAATGCCGCGAAAGAGGGATTGAACGGTACTTTTTTCTGAAAAAAGACCATCATGATACATTTTTTCACTGTGAGGAATGTCACAATTTTTTTTCCGCTGGACCCTGCCCTGTGGATCCTTCGGTTCACGAACTGGAGAAAAAAACGGGATTCAGGGTTAGAGAACACCAATTATTAATGAAGGGACTGTGCGTGCAGTGCCTGTCCCGGGGAGATGTAAGTGAAAATTAAAGTTTTATTACTGACACTGGTATTTATTTCAGGATTTTTTTTCCTTTCCGCATCAGGAAAGGCTGAAGTTGAAGAGAAAGGTTCATTGAAAGTGGTTGCCTCCACAAGTATTGTGGCTGATGTTGTCAGGCAGGTGGCCGGAGATGTTTTTAATGTCAAAGGACTGATAAAACCGGGTCAGGACCCTCACGGGTATGAACCGACACCCCGTGATATGGCTGCGGTTGAAAAGGCGGACATCCTTTTTCTGAACGGATTCGGCCTGGAAGAGGGATTGATCAGAACTCTGGAAAATGTCAGCACAGGCCTGGTAGTGGAAGTTTCCGAACCTCTGGAGGGGGATGAACATGATCACGAGGCTGATGAGCACCACGATGATGAGGATGAACATGATCATGAGGCGGATGAACATTATGACAATGAAGATGAACATCATCATGAGGAAGAAGATCATCACCACCATCATGGCGGAGAAGATCCCCATACCTGGATGTCTCCCCTCAATGTTGTGGAATGGACTGAATATATTGCAGAAGTGCTTTCTGAAAATGACAGGGACAATGAGGATCTTTATCACCGTAATGCAGAAGCATATATTGAGAAACTGCTTACTGTTCATAAAGAGATACAGGAACTGGTCGGTACTGTTCCCGAAGAAAAGAGAGTCCTGATAACAGACCATGATGCTTTCGGTTATTATGCGGACTTGTACGGCTTTAAAGTGGCCGGTACCATTTTGCCGAATCTGAGTACCAATTCTGAAACCTCGGCAAAACACCTGTCTGAGCTGGTAGAACTTTTAAAAGCCGAAAATATCCAGACTCTTTTTATCGGAGCCACAGCGGGTTCTGATATCCGCAAGCTTACAGAAGCTCTGGGAAATGAGTTGGGCAGACCGGTGAAAATTCAGACTCTTCTGACCGGAGCCCTGACGGAAGAGGGAGGTGATGCCCAGACCTATCTGGATTTTCTCAGGTATAATACTTCTCAAATTGTAGAAGGTTTGAAATAATACAATCCGGAGGGGGCTTCAGCTCCCTCTTTTATATTTATAAGACAGTGAGTTATATTGATGAATAGTCATGGTCGACTTAAAGGAACCCTTTTCATTTTTCTCTGTGTGGGAGCCTGGGCTCTCATTCCGGTGGTATCCAAACTGGGACAGACCCGTATGGACAACCATCAGTTCCTGTTCTGGTCGAGCCTGATCTCATTTCTCGCACTGGGCGCCTGGTCTATGATAAAAGGATGCCTGGAAGAACTTATCCATCTGAAAGCAGCCGAATGGCTCTATCTGGCTGTTCTGGGATTACTGGGAACCTATATTTACTATCTGTTTCTCTATCTGGGATATGCCGTGGGCAATGGCATGGAAATCCTGGTGATCCAGTACTCCTGGCCGATCCTTATCGTCATTCTTTCTCTTTTTATTCATAAAGAGAAACTGACTCTGAAAAAAGTTCTCTCCCTGATCCTGGGATTTACAGGGGTTCTTTTCGTTCTCACCAAAGGGAACCTCAGGGACATTCAATTTGACAATGCCGGGCTTATCATTCTCGTGGCGCTGGGAGCCTTCTGTTTCGCACTCTTCTCCGTGCTGGGAGGAAGAGTCAAAGTGAACCCCTTTGCGGCCAATACGGTCTACTTTCTTATGGCTGCTGCGGCATCTTTTGTTTCCATGCTGCTCTTTTCAGGCTGGGAAACTCCCGGGGCAGAGGAAATCATCCCGGTAGCGCTGAATGGTGTTGTGGTGAACGGATTCTCCTACGTCCTGTGGATTGTGGCTTTAAGAGACACATCACCGGGATTTGCGGCGCCATTTACCTATCTGACTCCCGTGTTATCCGCCTTCTACCTGGTATTTATATTTCAGGAACCCTTTTTTCCCGCTTACGGGATCGGTCTGTTCCTGGTTCTGGCAGGTGGGTTGATCAACTCTCTTGACAGGGGAAAACGGCGCCTTCCATAAGAGAATTCCCCGTTTATCCGGGAGACTCTACCGTCGTCCCGTCAGCCTGATAATATGATACCCGAACTGGGTCTGAACCACGTTGCTGTAACTTCCCGGTGACATCCGTTTACAGGCGTCTTCAAAGGCGGGGGACCATTTTTCCCGGTCCGAACCATCCCAGGTCGCCTCCCTTGGATTTGCTGGGGCAGGTGGAAAACTCCTTGGCCAGGGCGGCGAAGTTGCCCCCGGTTTTGCAGCGTTTTAAAAGCTCATTGGCAAGGTTTCTGTCTTTTACCAGTATATGGCTGGCTCTCCATTCCATCGTCGTCCTCCCTGAGGTTTAAATCGTCCCTATTATAGAAAAGCCTGGATGTTTTGACTAGAACTATTCGCAGGAACAGAGGACGATGCGAATAGTACCGTTCAGTACGGTAGTATTTTTGACAACAGAGAGTTTTTCTTCTTTCAGCAGGGCATCCAACCCCTGGTTTGTACGGAAAGAGCAGAAACCGGCATAATGATCTTTACCGGCCAGCTTTTCGATGATTCTGATTATCATACCTTCCTTGTTCCGGGGTAAAGGGACTGCATAGTCTGCAATCACAAGGTTTTTTGCCACCCTCTGCATCTCTTTCAGTATTGGATGCCGCATGGAGGGGGCCATTTCGTGAAGGCCCATGGATATACTGGCATAATCAAATTGTTTATCTTTTATGAAACCCAGGTTTCTCCCATCGGCAGTATGAAATGAAAGATGGTCATGTACACCTTTTTTCAGTTTTCTGTTTATTTGAAATATCATCGTTTCATTCAGATCAATTCCGGTACAATGATGGCATTTTCCACTGAGGTACAGGATGAAATCTCCTGTTCCACAGGCTAAATCAATTATATCCATTCCGGGAGGGATCATTTCGGCCATGGCAGTTCTGACTGATTTCAGCATGGGATCAATAAATATATTATAAAAATTATAGGGTATACTCATTTTTATTTACCTCTCACAATATGCCAGTATAATAGTGCATACAAGTTAACTCAAATCTTGACTTTGAAGCGAAATCGGCATAAATTGATAAAAAAATATCTACCCCCAAGGATGCATCACCACGGTTTTACAACAAGCGGGGTGTTCTGACGGGAAGGAGTCTGTGAATGAAAAAATCAATTCTGATGGCAGTTATGCTTACCATGGCAGCTTTCATGGCTGCAGCAGGCGGAGCTAAAGAACCTGCCCAGCCGGAAAATCCCGGCCGTCCCGTTAAAATCGCCGTTCTCAATGGACCTTCCGGAGTCGGGCTGATTCAGCTCATGGAAAATCCGCCCCTTCAGGATAAAGGCATTACCGTGGAAACCATTGCGGTGGGAGCTCCCAAGGTTCTTCTGGGGCAGCTGATCAAGGAAGAGTGGGACTTTGCCGCTCTGCCGGCGAATATGGCGGCGATTCTTTATAACAAAGGGGTGCCCTACAAACTGGCTGCTGTAACAGGCCTGGGAAACCTCTATCTGATCGCTCCCAAATCCTATGGAAAACTGACTGTGGAAGATTTAAGGGAAAAAACCCTTTATGTTCCCGGAAAAAATACAACCCCCGATCTGATTATGCAGCTTCTGGGTGACACAAATAAGGTTGATCTGAACCTGGATTACAGCTTCAACCCCAGCGATCTGGCCAAGGCCCTGATAGGTGGCATAGCTGACATAGCTGTACTTCCCGAACCCCTGGCGACCATGGCTGTCATGAAAAATTCCAACCTTCAGATAGCGGCAGATCTTCAGGAACTCTGGGAAGAGAGCTACCCTGGAAAAGATGTATTTCCCATTACTGTTATGGTTGTGAACTCCGCATTTGAAGAAGCCAATCCCGTTCTGACAG